>NZ_CP081946.1:5680000-7219595 GCF_019823085.1 Pseudomonas sp. DR48
GGATTGATCTGCATTAACGCCGAACGCTGGTGACGCACGTGCTCGGGCAAGCCTGCCTTATAGGTTTGCGCACGCAGGGCCAGTAACTCGGCATCGGCGGGTGTCAGTGAGTGTCCCGCAAACTGCTCCAATGCATCTGCCAATTCTCGTAGCCCTGGGTCGATTGCCAGCGCCACAGACTCGCCACCACGATGACGTAACCGCTCGATCAACTGATGCAACGCGTTGAAGCGAGTGGTGATTGCCATGAACTCGCTATTCAGTCGGTTCAGTCGACCGTTGCGCCGACGCATGTGTGGGTCTTCGAAGATGGTGATACTGCGCAGAACCTCCAGATTGACCGCTTCGGCGATAAATCGAACGTTACCGCTTTCGAATGCTTTTTGGTCGATGGTACTGCGAATGCCGGCAACGACAAACTCCGCAAAATTGCCAAAGCGCTGATACAACGTGTTGCGCATGCTGGCGCTCGCGGTGCGGGGCAACAGTGTGGCGCTGACCAGTGTGGCGCAGATAATCCCAAGCGTGATTTCCAGCACCCGCCATGCGGCGGCCATGAAGACCTTGTCAGGATGAGAAACCACCGGCAAGCCAACCATTACTGCGGTGTACCCGGCAAGCACGAAACCATAGGCGCGGAAATTGCGATTTCGCGCAGCGCCTGTAGAACAAATGCAGACCCAAATCGCCAGCCCGGCCAGAAACAAATCCGTCTGCTGCGCGAACATGGCCATTAAAAAAACCATGAATGCGGAGCCGACTAACGTACCGATAAATCTATAGATACTCTTGGCCAGGACGTGCCCGCTTTGTGGCTGCATGACAATGAAAACCGTGGTGATTGCCGTACTCGGTTGCGGCAGTTCCAGGCGCATGGCAAGCCACAAGGTCAGGAAAGAAGCGACCAGCACCTTGAACAAATAGATCGCGGTAAACCCTTCATTGTTGATCCACTCGACGAGGTTTCTACGAGGTTCCAGCGAAGCGAGCCGTCGTTTTAATTGAAGTAATGCCATCATGGTTGGCTCATCAATTGATCAAGGGCGTGCAGTACGGCCTGGGGCTTGCGAGGAGTCATCTGTTGTTCGACAGGGGTATCCAACTGGCTGGCAACCCCTCCGCCCAACGCCACGATCAATGCGGCATGCACCGTCAACCGTTCAGCCTCGACCTTTTGCTGAATGCTCTCTTGGTGAAACAACGCGGTTTGTGCATTCAGAACGTTCAAGTAGTCGGTCAAACCGCGAGAATAGGCGGTTAGTGCAATGTCATAAGTACGCTTGGCTGATGCCACCGACTCGGTGACAAACACCTGCTGGCGATCCATCGATGCCCGGCGTATCAATTGATCAGAAATATCTTTCAGTGCGTGGACCAAGGACTGGTTGTAGTGCGAAACAGCTATGTCATAGCCCGCCGACGCTTCACCCAATTCGGAACGCAAGCGACCGCCATCAAATATCGGCAGGGAAACTGCGGCACCTGCGTTGTAGTTGATTTTCCTGCCGGCGATAAACTCAAGCATCCCGCCGCCGCTGGCCATGTAACCAATGCCACCGACGAGATCGACGTTAGGGTAGAAGGCTGCGTGCGCCACATCGATACCCCGCGCATTCGCTGCCACCCGCCATCGACTGGCAACCACATCCGGGCGATGACCGATCAGTTCGGAAGGCAGCACAGCGGGCAACTTTATGGCTTGTTGTAACGACAAAACCGGCCGTCGCAGGACGGCCCCCGCACCCGGCCCCTTCCCCGCCAGCATGGCCAACTGATTGCGATTCAGTGCGATGACTTCTTCCAGCGAATCGATTTGTCGATGTGTTTCACTCAGCGGGGTTTGCGCCTGACTGATCTCGAAATGAGTGCCAATTCCGCCTTTCAATCGACGCTGCGCGAGTTCCAGAATTTGCGTCTGTTGAGCGAGGACTTCATTGGCGATATCGAGCTGAGCGAAATTCAGTGAAAATTGTATGTAGGCCTTCACCACATTATTCTGCAATTCCAGCTGAGCCTGACGTGCTTCGGCTGCGCTCATGTGGGCACTGTCCAGCATTTGTTCGGTCCTGCTGCTTTCCAGCCCCCATATATCCAGTGGGTAGCTAAGTCCCAGCGAAGAGCTGTTGTCCCACGTGCTGTTATTGGACAAGTCGCCGGGGCCGTAAAACGGGTCGGCTGGCCAATGGTGACGTTTAATTGAGGCATTGCCGTCAATGTGCAATGACTCGGCAGACTCAGCGATCTCAGCCATCGCCCTGGCCTGGCGAACACGCGCAGATGCCGCAGCCAGGCTCGGGCTGTCCATCAGGGCGAGCTCCAGCCACTGATTGAGTTGCTCGTCACCGAAGTCACGCCACCATTGAAATGACGGCCAATTGGCTTCCTTTGCTGCTCGAGCAATTGCCTTGCCCGAGTCTAGGTCGTTGGCGTGAAGCGCTTTCATTTGAGGAGCAATGCCTTGGGTTCCGATGCAGCCGCTGGTAGCCAAACCTAACCAGAGGACGCATTGGAACTTGAAATTTTGGCTGATGAATCGCGGCACCGTGAATGACTCCCGACTTGAATAGCGCTAAGGGCCGGGGAGTCTAGAGGCTAATAAATACACCGATAAGTCATCAGAAAAGCGAATGATTGTTGCTTTAAAAAAGACAATAAATAGGGTTTACGGCGCCCTGTTACTTTATGCCACACTAAATTTCGACTACTCGGAGAGTCCCAATGGACATCCTGCAAAACATGCGAATTTTCCGAAGCGTGGCGTTAGCGGGCAGCTTCACTGCCGCCGCGGTACAGCTTGACTCCACCACCGCAAATATCTCTCGCGGGATTTCGCAGCTCGAAAAACACCTGCGAACTCGCCTGTTCAATCGCACCACGCGGCGAATCGCGCTGACCGACTCCGGCAAGCGGTATTTGCTCAGGTGCGAACAGATACTCAAATCGGTGGCAGAGGCTGAGGTCGAAGCGGGTGATGCCCACACGCAACCTACGGGACAGCTGAATGTGCACTCGATGACCGGCATAGGTCAGCACTATGTGGTGGACGCGATCGCCCGTTATCGGAAAAATTATCCCGATGTCACGTTTAACCTGAGTATGAGCAATCGGATTCCCAACTTGGTCAACGAAGGTTTCGATGTGTCGATTATCTTGGCCATCGACTTGCCAGACTCCACAAACGTTTCGCAAAAGCTGGGTGAGACTTACAGCATTGTCTGTGCCTCTCCTTCGTACGTGAAAGCATTCGGCGCAGCGTACAGGCCTCAAGACCTGCTCAATCACGCCTGCTTAACCTTGGTCAGCCCGGTTATTCCTCTGGAACGATGGGCCTTCGACGGTCCGAACGGGCACGAGG
Source organism: Pseudomonas sp. DR48 (assembly GCF_019823085.1). NCBI lineage: Bacteria > Pseudomonadati > Pseudomonadota > Gammaproteobacteria > Pseudomonadales > Pseudomonadaceae > Pseudomonas > Pseudomonas sp. DR48. Next base: position 5,683,356 of record NZ_CP081946.1, read on the forward strand.
AGGTGACTATCACCTCCTCTCCTTTTTTGGTGGACTCCGTGGACGCGATGAAAACTGCAATCAGCAACGACATGGGGATCGGAATACTGCCGGTGCATGCCGCCATCAAAGGGTTGAGCAATGGCACCTTGGTACGCGTGTTACCCAGGTATCGTCTGGAAGAGCTGGGTCTGTATGCCATTTACCCGTCTCGGCATTTTCTGGATGCCAAGATAAAAACCTGGGTGGAATACCTGAAAAACTCGTTACCCGAAGTACTTGCCGACCATAAGGCCGTATTGAAAATTCGCGACTTGGTCCACTTCAACTGAGCGCAGGGAAACCCTGCGTCAGGTGAACGCCTTAGCTGAGGTTAAGGCGCATCCATCGCTCCACATCCATAACTTCAACATGCTGCTGATGGTTGAACGTGCAGCTTTTATCCCAGGCGACGCCCTTCCCTTGCGCGAACACAGCCCTGTATTTTTTGATGGCGTCATCGGAGTCGAATGCCAGATCTGCGTTCAACTTGGCAACGCTCCACTCCACTCGCAGGACATGGCGTCCAAGCACCTTATCCACTTTGTCAGCCAACTCGCCATACGTCAGCGTGTCACCGGCGGTGTACACCACCTGATTTTTCAAACGCGGTTTCGCGAAGAGAATTTCCGCGGTGAGCAAGCCGATGTCTTCGGGGGTGGTGACGGTAACAGCGGTGTCCCAACTGCCCAGTGCGTTGACGGTATTTTCAGCAAGGTTCACCACGCCGAATACCGGTTCAAACAGGAAGCTGGTGAACATTCCGGTGGAAACGATGAGCCACTCGGTTCGTTCCTGCCCGCGCAAAATATCTCGCACATCAAGTTGTTCATCGAACAAATCCTGAGCGCTGCCCCGGCCGATGACGTCGTAATCGACGCCAAACTGCCACGGAACAAAACGCCGGACGCCGGCCTCGATTGCCGCGCGGGTCAGTTTGACTTGCGTCCCCTTGCCCGCCGCGAAACCGATGCAACTGACCACCGTATCGAAACCGGCAAACAACGCGCTGAGCTCGGAAATCGAAGCAGACATCAAGTCACCCGGCAGACATTCGATGCGCAAGGCACGTAGCTCGTCGATGGACGCTTTCTTGCTCGACTCGTTGGACTCCAGCGTGGAAGGACGTAACAGAACCGTCACGCGTGTACCGTTGGGCGTCGCCGCCAGTCTGGCTAACTGACGAAGAACGCACATACCCAATTCACCTGCGCCAAGGACAAGGATTCCGCGATCCGTCGTACGTGTGTCATCTTGCATAACCATCTCCCCTTATTGATTTGCCCCCTCTGAGGCGCTGCCGATGCTGGCACACTAGGAGTTCGCTCATAAGAAGGCACACCGGTGATACCGGAGGACAATTGAACAGATCAGAGGTATTAAAACGCTCTCAAGCCGCCTGTGACGCCCTGAGCGCAGAGGATGACGGGTTGAAGCGCGAAGTGCTGACACATGCCGGAAATCGCTGGTCTCTGGGTGTTGTTCATACGCTGGGCGTAGCGGGCAAGTTGCGACATGCAGAAATCAGCCGGCGCATGCACGGTGTCACACAACGGATGCTCACACGCACGCTTCGTCAACTCGAGCGCGACGGTTTGGTGGTGCGTCATGACCATCACGAGGTTCCACCACGCGTTGAATATGAATTGTCGGAAATCGGGATGGGCCTCTTGGTGCAGATGATTCCGCTATGGACGTGGGTCATTGAAAACGCCGAGGGTTTTCGCAATGCGCGCCAGTCCTATGACCTCCAGGTGAACGCGCTCACTGAAGAATGATTGCAATACTGTTACTCATCGCTGATTGCGGAAGTTTAGCTCCGTGGAATACGGAGCCAGAGCCGCTTTTTCCGCCAACGCGGGGCCCCTAACCTAGCGTTTTGTCCCGTGAGATAACTCAGTATGTCCGCACTATTCCAGCCGTTGACCCTCAAGGGTATAACCCTGCGTAACCGCATCGCAGTCGCCCCGATGTGCCAGTATTCGGCCAATGACGGAGTCGTCGACGACTGGCATCTCGTCCATCTGGCGTCCATGGCCCGTGGCGGCGCTTCTTTGGTGATTGTGGAAGCCACCGCGGTTTCGCCGGAGGGGCGCATTACGCCGTTTTGTACGGGCCTATGGAATGACGAACAGGCTCAGGCGCTTGTGCCCGTGGTGCAGGCAATCAAGGCTGCCGGCGCCGTCCCTGGCATTCAGCTTGGACACGCCGGACGCAAGGCCAGCCTGATGCTTCCATGGGAGGGTTACGGGCAGATGCCCGAAGAAGATCCGCGTAGCTGGCAAACCATCGGTCCCTCGGCCATTGCGTTCGGCGCCAACATGCCCTCCCCTCCGATGGCCATGTCGGTCACGGAGATTGCCCGCGTTCGCGATGATTTTGTCAGTGCCGCACGCCGGGCGCTGGAAGCGGGTTTCGAATGGCTAGAATTGCATTTTGCCCACGGCTACCTGGCGCAGAGTTTTTTGTCCGACTACGCGAACAAACGCGATGACGCTTACGGCGGTTCGTTTAAAAACCGCTCTCGGTTTCTCCTCGAGACGCTGGCCGGCGTGCGCGATGTATGGCCCGAACACTTGCCGCTGACCATCCGCCTGGGCGTCATCGAATATGACGGACGGGACGAACAGACGTTGGCCGAGGCCATCGACCTGACTCGTCAATTCAAAGCCAACGGGTTGGACCTGCTCAGCGTCAGCATAGGTTTTACCATCCCTGACATCGACATTCCCTGGGGCACTCCTTTCCTGGCCGATGTCTCACAGCGAGTGCGCGAAGAAGCAGGCATTCCCGTTGCCTCCGCATGGGGCATGGGCATACCCACCGTTGCCGAAAAAGTGATCGCCGATGGGCAACTCGACCTCGTCATGGTGGGACGTGCGCACTTGGCCAATCCGCACTGGGCCAGCTTCGCGGCATACGAACTCGGCGTTGAAAATGCTGCAGAGGTTCTACCCACTCAATACGGCCATTGGCTCGGACGAAAAAGCCGGTTCTCCTAACTTTTTTTTTGGCCCTTAATGGCATGCAGTCTTAATCGGTTAATACTCGTTTTCAGGACTATTGCGCTTCAATGGACTAGTTGTTTTAGGTCATATCGGATCGTTACTCTTCTTCGTTACCCCTGCACAATGGCGAGCCTATACATACAGCAAAGACTGCACTGCTGGATGTGTTCAAAGGCGTAAAAACGCGCACTCGCCCCGTGGTAGATGTACCTGCCCTTCCAACACCTCAACTCCATAATTGTTGGAACACCTGCCATCGGTATTGCACCGGAGGCCCAGATGCCTTTTTTAAGAACCTATGCCTTCCATCTCGACAATGCTTCGCTTGAGAAGTATTGCCGACCCGCTGATTTTTTTGCCTGCGATACGTTGATGCAGGAAGAGGTCGGCGAGCTTGGCGTCCTCCACGCCAATAAAACCTGCGAACAGGATCTGCAAACGCTGAAGCCTTCAGCCAACCATCAGCCTTCTCCATTTAAACTGGAGAGAGGCTGATAGCCTTTGCCGGCTACTCCAGCTAACGCGCTCTAAACTTGGGCACTCTTTTCAGAGTGCCTTGGCCCAATCGCGCAACAAGTACTTCTGGATCTTGCCTGTCGATGTTTTCGGCAACTCGATAAACACCACGGTTTTCGGCAATTTGAAGCCCGCCAGATGTTCACGACAGAACAGGATGATATCGGCTTCCCGGGTGTTCTGATAATCGACTTTGAGCTTGATGAAGGCGCAAGGAGTTTCGCCCCACTTTTCGTCCGGACGGGCGACCACTGCGGCCTCCAGTACTGCCGGGTGACGATAGAGAACGTCTTCGACCTCGATGGTGGAAATGTTCTCGCCGCCCGAGATAATGATGTCCTTTAGGCGATCCTTGATTTCGACATAACCGTCAGGGTGACGCACCGCCAGGTCGCCGGTATGGAACCAGCCGCCTTCGAACGCTTCACTTGTCGCTTCGGTGTTCTTCAAATAGCCCTTCATGATCGTGTTCCCGCGCATGAAGATTTCGCCGACACTTGTGCCGTCCAAGGGGACCGGTTCAAGGGTTTTCGGATCGGCAACCATCAGCCCTTCCAGGGTCGGATAGCGCACGCCCTGGCGCGACTTGATCCTTGCGCGCTCATTCAGCGGTTGCTCGTCCCACTGGTCATGCCAGGCGCAAACGGTCACCGGGCCGTAAACCTCAGTCAGCCCATAGACGTGTGTGACCTTGATGCCCATCTCCTCGACCGCACCGATGACTTTGGCCGGCGGTGCGGCGCCCGCCAGCATGGCGTCGACCGGATGATCGAAGGCAGCCTTGGACGAGTCTGGCAGATTGACCAACGCATTGAGGACAATCGGCGCACCACACAAATGGCTGACCCGATGTTGATGAATCAAAGTGAGGATTTTCTGCGGATCGACCCGACGCAGGAATACATGAGTCCCAGCCAACGCAGTCACCGTCCATGGATAGCACCAGCCGTTGCAATGAAACATCGGCAAGGTCCACAAATACACCGGGTGGTGCCCCATGGCCCAAGTCATCTGATTTCCCAGTGAATTGAGATAGGCCCCGCGGTGGTGGTAAATGACCCCCTTGGGATTCCCCGTGGTGCCGGATGTGTAGTTGAGCGAGATGGCTTGCCATTCATCCTCAGGCCATTGCCAGGCGAACTGTGGATCACCTTCAGCGAGGAAGGCTTCATAGTCCAGCGTGCTAACCGCGCTGCCTTCGCCGTACTCCGGGTCGTCCACATCGACAACCAGTGGCGGATGAGAGAGCAAGCTCAAGGCTTCACGAATAACAGCGTGGAACTCCCAATCGGTGATCAACACCTTGGCTTCGCCGTGCTCAAGCATGAAGGCAATAGCTCGCGCATCCAGCCGCACGTTCAGGGTATTGAGTACAGCGCCGATCATCGGCACGCCAAAGTGGGCTTCGAGCATGGCCGGGATGTTGGGGAGCATCACTGCCACAGTATCGCCCTTGCCGATACCCCTCTGGCTTAGTGCGCCAGCCAGGCGCCGGCAACGTTCATAGGTCTCTTGCCAGTTGCGGCGGATGGCGCCGTGGATCACGGCGGGATACTCACCGTAGACAGAGGCTGTGCGCTCGATGAAGCTCAGCGGAGAAAGGGCGATATGGTTAACTGCCGAGGGCGCCAGGCCCGTTTCGAAAATCGACATGAGGTTATCCTGTGGGGGAAATCACCAGCCTGTTTTACTGTGCTGGAAACCTCCGATGGCTGATTGTTAGCTCTGATCAGGTTTCAAAACGGCCCCGCCTGATCAACGGGGCCGCTGCGTGCAAACGCCAGGTTCAAGCAGTCTGTTGCTTGGTTTTGCGCAGGTGCGCACGCCAGGTCATGGCCCAATGAGCCGGGTCTTCCAGCGGTGCGCTCTTCAAGCGGTGAATAGCCTGGTTGTGCGGCGAGGTCTTGACGATCGCCGGATTCGAGTAAGCCTCGTCGGATATGTGCGCAAGCACCGCAATCCAGGTGTCCAGCGCCTCTTTACCGTACATCTCGCCTGCCTCGGGGGTAATCGGCTCCGGTACCAGCCACGGGTGGTGACTGCTCCACATTGGATCAATACCGAAATCGCTCATGCGGTTTTGCACGTCATGGACGTCGACTCCGGTTTCCTCCTTGAGTTGCTCAAGGCTGTAGCGCGTCATCTCCATCCGGTGGCTTTTAGCCTCAGGGTGTGAACGAGTCACGCCACGAATCGCCAGCAAGCCTTTTTCCATGTAGTTGTTGGCCAGTACCGAAATGTCCGACGCCTCAGCCATCCCTTTTGCGCCCATGGCGCGGGACCAAGCGTAGGCCTTGAGGATGACCGGAACGTTGCCCCAGAACTCGCGGATCTTGCCGGCACTCTGCGGACGGTCGTAATCCAGGCTGTATCGTTCACCGTCAAAGGCCACCACCGGTGCCGGCAGGAACGATGCAAGTTCTGCCGAACAACCATAGGCGCCCACTGCCGGGCCTCCCACTCCACTTTTCGGTGCGCCGAACGTCTTGTGGAGCATGAACATGCACGCGTCGAAACCGAGCTCTCGCGCACGAATCTTAGTCATCGCGCCGTTGAAGTTTGCATGGTCGTAGAAGCACAGACCGCCCGCTTCATGCACCACGCGCACCCACTCACGAATTTCCGGGTTGTACACGCCCATGTCGTCGGGGTTGTTCACCATCAGCGCTGCCGTGCGGTTGGACACGGCGGCCTTCAGGGATTCGAGCGACGGGTAACCGTTCTCTTCGATCATCAGGGTGATGACCTTGAACCCGGCGGCAGCTGCCGTCGCGGCGCTGCTGGGGTGCGTCTGGATGGTGGTGATGATCTCGTCACGCTGCTCCAGTTCGCCACGGGAAGCATGGTAGGCACGGGTCACCGCGCAACTGGTGTACGCCGCGTCAGCACCGCCGCCTGCCTGGAAGATGAACTGGTCCATCCCGGACAACTCGCGCAGGATCGTGTCCATGCCATGCACGACTTCGAGCGCGCCTTGCAGGGTGTCCTCGTCCTGATGTGGATGCACGTGAGTAATTTCAGGGCGCCATGCCATCGCCTCGTTGATCTGCGCGTTGTACTTCATGGTGCAGGTGCCGAACAGGCTGATGTTCATCATGCCCAGGGTCTGCTGCGACAGGCGCAAGTAGTGATACAACACCTCGGGCTCGGACAGTTCCGGCAACGCCGGTCTGCTGGAGCGCCTCATGTTCGCGGGAATCAAATCGACGGCGCTGCCGACAGCTGCTTGCACGTCAGCCTCAACGTCGGAAAAAATCACACCGCGACGGCCGGGATAGCCCATCTCCAGAATGACGGGTTCGCTCCAGACGGGAGCATGGTATTCCTTGAGTGGAGTGCTCATTGTGCGATTACCTCTTTAAGTGCAGCAGTCAGGCGCTGAATATCGGCTTGTGTGTGAATCTCGGTGACGCAGTACAGGGCGCTGGCCCCAAGCGCCGGAAAGTCGTGAGTCAGATCTTTTCCGCCGAAGATTCCGAGCGCGAGCAACTGCTTGTTGATGTCCTTCACGCTCAGCCCGGTGGCGTCGAAATTCACCACGAACTCCTTGAAGAAACCAGAAGGGAATGTCACTGCCAGGCCCGGAACTTCACTCAGCAACTTCGCCGCGTAGTGAGCACGTTGCAGGATGAGATTGCCTACATCCTCGAAGCCCTTTGGTCCCATCATCGCCATGTAGACGGCATTGGCGATGGCCCACATGTAGACCGAATGACCGGTCCAGTCATTGCCCTTGTCACGCAAGCCGTAGGACGATTGTTCGAACAAGCTCAGGCCAAAACCATATTCGCCGGGCTTGGTGGTTTCGGCGATGCTGATGAACAGCGTCGGGTATTGGTGGGCGTACAGTTCTTCGTCGCGGGTTGCAATGAAGCCGCTGACCCCGCCACCACAGTTCATATGCACGCCGAGCGGCTGAGTGGTACCCACCACGATGTCGGCGCCGAAATCAATCGGTGCGGCCAGCACGCCGAGGGAGATCGGATCGACCCCAACGATGACTTCGGCACCCGCTGCATGGGCAATGGCGGCGATTTCGGCCCCTTGCTGTTCGATCACACCGAAATAAGACGGTGTTTCGAAATAGACCGCAGCCGTTTGCGCACCGATCGAGGCACGGAGGTGATCAATATCGAGCAAGCCGGTTTTCGGGTCAAAGTCGACGAGTCGCACGACGATGTGGCCCGGCATTTCCACGGGTTCGCAGTAATTGCGGATGATGGAAAGCCGCTCAGGATCGATGGCACGGACCACCGCCACTTCGCTGCGCCCGGTAATTCGGGTTGCCATGCGAATGGCGTGACCCGCAGCGCAACCCCAGCTGCGCACTGGCAGGCCGACCAGATCCATGTTCAGCAGCTCGCCGAGTTGGCTGCAGAACTCGAACCAGGCTTGATTGCGACCGTGGTCGGAGCTCGGCTCACCAAACACCGAGGTCAGCCATTCATTACGGCGCACGACTTCGTCGCACGCTGCCGGAACGTGATGCTGCCAACAGCCGGCGCCCAGGAAGTTAAGGTTTTGCTCGCAGGTCTTGTTTTTCGACAGCGTGCTGAGCAGATGCCGACGCAGCTCGCTCTCGTTGAGCGCCGGCGGCAAATCAATCGGACGTTGCAGGCGGTGTTCATTGGGAATTTGCTGGAACAACTCCTCAATGCTGTCTACACCGATCGAGTCGAGCATCTCCTGTTTGAGTGCAGGAACAGAGTTCGCCATGTAGGGGTGGGCGACATGATTACTCATGGGGTTATCCTCGTTTTTATCGGATGAAACAATTGATCAGGATCGAACCCTGAAGAAGACGGACCGGTCAGGCCCTGTGTGCACGCGTATGTGGCCGCTGAGCATGGCATCGACTTCGGCGTCACCCGTGTCGACGCGCAAGCAGCCGGTATCGAGGGAAAGGAGCTTGTCCATCGAGGTGATCACGATGATGTGTTCGCGCCCTGCCCGGCGGATGACCTCGGCGCTGATCTGCTGGTTGCCACGGCCGAACAAGCTGCCGTGACCGCCCAGAACGCCAACGATGATGCGTGTCTCGTACCCTTCCATCAGACCGATCAACGCGTGTTCATTGAGGTCGGCACCCACCAGCGCACCGTCCATGACCGCGTCTACGCCCAACAGCGTCGACGGCAGGCCGAGCTCAGTCATAATGCGTCGCGTGGTGGTGCCTGGTCCCAGCAGGTATAGGCAGCCGGGTTTCATGTCCCTGACAACCTGTCGGGACACGGCGTCGAGCGCCATGTTTTCGTTGGCCAAGGAACTGGCCTTGGCGTTTTGCGTCAGGTGACGTTGGTGCGGGCTGCGGGCGTAGCCATACAGCCGCGCCGACACCTGATCGTTGCGCATGGCAGCCTCGTCGATGTCCATGACCTCGGCTTCGCGAAAGCGCACCGACGAGTCGCCGGCAACGAAGCGTGCCGCAAGATGTCCAGCGTTCTGCGGATTAGTGCCGAACACGGCGGAATACATCTTCACACCCGTAGGGATACCGAGGATCGGTACACGATCACTGACCTTTTCCAGCACATCGCGCGCGGTGCCATCTCCGCCGGCGAACAAAAGCAGATCGACCGAGGCATGCGCCATGACGAGCGCGGCATTGCGGGTGTCATCGGGCCGGCTCGCTCCCGGCGACGACGTATAGACGACAATCGGGTCGAGACCGGCGGCGCGCGCGACATCTTCGCCCAGCTCACCCGAGCCGGTGATCAGCCGGAATGGCGTCGTCGAAGCCGCCAGACGCTTGAGCGCGATCAAGGCCCGATCGCTTGAAACGGGTTGCGCACCGCGGCGCCTTGCTTCCTGCAAAACCTCGACCCCGTCGGTGCCCTTTAGCCCCACGCGTCCGCCCATTCCGGCGACCGGGTTGAGGATAAATCCCAGGGTTTTCCCCTGACCTGCGGGGTGCAGTGAAATATCGGAATCGCGCTGTTCACGCATTGCTCGGTATCCTGTGCGAAATGGCGGGGCTCCCGAGGCTGAGAGCACACAGCTCAGACTCATTGCATACGCCTCGTATGTGATACACAATACGACATACGCGAAGTATGTCAACTTACATACGCAATGAATGTTAAATTCTTTATAGGGAACACGACCGATGGCGCAGAAGCGTGCGGACATGATTGCGGAGACTCGCGGCAAACTGATCAAGGCGGCGCGAGACGCATTTGCTGCGAAGGGATATGCGGAAAGTTCGATGGACGATTTCACCGCTCAAGCGGGTCTGACCCGGGGTGCGCTGTACCATCACTTTGGCGACAAAAAGGGCTTGCTACAGGCCGTCATCGCCCAGATAGATGGAGAAATGATGGAACGGTTGTCGGTCATTATCGAAGAGGCCAGCACAACCTGGGACGGCTTCATCGATGAGTCCATCGCCTACATCAAGATGTCCCTGGAACCTGAAATCCAGCGCATTCTCTTCCTCGACGGGCCAGCGGTACTGGGCGACCCGTCGCAATGGCCGAGCCAGAACGCGTGCATCCGAAGCACCCAACGCAGCATTCAAAAGCTGATTGACGAAGGAACGATCCGCGTGGTCGACACCGAAGCGACGGCGCGCCTGATCATGGGTGCCCTGCTCGGCGCTTCCTTGTGGATTGCACATGCTGAGGATCCCCAGACCGCCTCTGAAAAAGCCGCCGAAAGTTTCCGGGCATTGGCGTCCGGATTGCTGCTGTAAGGACAAGCGACAGGCGTAGCCGTGCCGCACGATGCACAGGCAGACTCAACACTTCGACGAAATCATCGAACACGCCGCATCACTGGCGCACTGGTCGCAACACTACGACAAGCTGACGCCCGGTGCTTTTCACGGTGCCCTGCAGGACGTGCAACTGAACGGCGTCCGATTGTTCCGTGAAACCCTGAGCAGCGCTGTTGCCCAGCACACGCACACGCCTGCCCAGTGCATAAACCTGCTGCTGCCGGTGAACCTGCCGAGTCAGCCCGACGTGGCGCCGAATCGAAGCCTTCTTGCCGACGGGCTGAACTTCCTGCCCTACGACGACGATTTTTTCTTCGTCACACCGCCGGACACTGACTACGTTGTGATTTCGTTAAATTGCCAGGTGCTTGAACAACTGTTGGTCGCTGAGGACGTTGAACTGTTCTACCGTCGACCCAGGGGTTACGGGATGAAGCTGTGTGCCGGGGGTCTACAAGGTGCCCAGGTTGCCATGACCGGCCTGCTTGATCAGCTCCAAACCCTTGACGACCTCAATGATCAAACCCTTCAGAACTGCGTACTCGATACGCTGCTCGACTTGCTGGAGCCGCAAAACCCGGTGCGCTTACAGGGACTGGGCGGCAGCCGCCAGCACATTGTCAAATACTGCCATGAGCGCGTGCTGCAAAGCCCTGCAGGGGAATCGCTGTCGATCCTGAACTTGTGCAGGGAGTTGAAGCCCCCCCGCCGCACGCTGCATTACAGCTTCGAAAAAATCGCCGGCAGCTCGCCTCTGACGTATCTGCGCGCCGTCCGTTTGAACGCCGCCCAGCGCAGCCTTACCGAGCACCCGGACCCCAGCGTCGCCGATGTGGCGTACCGCTGGGGGTTCACCCATCAAAGCTATTTCAGCCAGGAGTACAAACGCCTGTTTGGCCATTCACCCTCGGCCCAACGGCGTTGATAGTCGGCACAGGTTTGCGATGCATAACACGATCGACCCACAGCAGAAGCAACGCCGACAGGCACACCAGCGCGCCCCCCAAAAACTGATCCAGTTGAGCACCCATGTTCCCGACATCGTGCATGTGCATCATCGAGTGACCGTGCATGGGATACAGAGGTGGACTGAGCAGCAGCATCACACCGACCAGCACTTGCGGTAGCGCCACCCCCAGGCTGAAGCTCCACTGCTTGCGCAAGGGAACATCCGCGCGCTGGCAATAACGCCCCATTACCCGGCACAACCACAACCCACTCACGGCCATGGCCCATTTCATCAGCGCATACAGCGTGGCATCGTCCATCAATCGTTGATGCAATTGCGGCAGCATCCATACGCCGCTCATTGCACCAAACGCGATCACCACCCAAATTCGCACCGCCCTCCCTTCCTTTGTGAAACCCGCTTCACTGGCCGGCTCCCGGGCGACGGCAAACAGTAAAAGGATCGGCGCCAGGTGATGAATCAAGGCACTTTGCAGGCAGTGCAGCCATACGCTGTGGCGCGCAGCGGCGTCCAGCGCCGGCTGCATGCCCAGCAAAAACACCAGCGCAGCACCGCCCAGCAACAACGGTTGACGCTTCCAACCCTTAGGCCCTCCGCTCACCCAGCAAACAAACACGGCTATCGGCAATAACTCCAGCCAGGCCCAACTCGAAAATCCAGACATGACAACCACCCTCGACCCAAGCGCAGAGCGCTTGGGCATTCATCGATAGAGACCTGATCAGGCGTTGTGTTTGCAGCAACTGGCCGGCTGACCGTCCTGGACACTGGCGTGGTCCCTGCTCGCCGGCAAGTCCATGGCCGGGTTGCCGTTGAAGAAGTTATTGGGCTTGAGTTTGAACCCGACGTATTCCACCGGCATCACCGGGAAATCCTCCGGTTTGCAGATGTGGGTATGGCCAAAGGTGTGCCATACCACCAGATCCTGGTTCTGGATCTCGCGGTTGTTCTGCGTGTACAGCGGGAGGCCGTCACCCCGATGCTGGTTGGGGTAATCGCCGGAGCCGTAACGCTCGCCGGGCGCGTAAGGCGTCACCCACAGGTGCTTGCTGGCAAACCCTGCACGTCGACCAAACGAGCTGTCGGGTTGGGCGAGCATGACCGGATTGTGCTCGGCCATCAGCTTGTAGCCGGGGTGATTGCCGACGGCGTTCTTGACGTTCGGATTGATGATTTTCCAGAAGCGCCCGGTCTGGCCGTTGGCCTCACGGGCGGCGTCCAGCTCATGGGTAAACGTGGTGGTCACACTGTCGAAGACGTTGCCCCAGGTATTTCCCTCGCCTTGCGGGCGCGACTGGAAATTGGTTTCGGTCACAGAGTTGTGCTCGCCATCCACCATCATGTGCAAACGCGCACTGAAAAAATGCTGGTGGGTCGGGCCATAGAACTCGGGTGTGACCATGCCGCCACCGCTGGCGGGGCGTTGACCGGGAGCCAACGCGGCGGTCTGGATGATCCCGGTCAGCTTGGCTTCGAGTTGAATCGTACCGTCCTGATAGAGGTACCAGAAAAACCCGTAGTCGTAGTTGGCCACGGTGCAGAAGAAGCTGATCACCAGGCGCCGGGAGCGACGCATTTCGAACACACCGGTACGAAACTCATAGTGTTTCCACCGCGTGCCGTAATCTTCCTCGTGCATGCAGATAGCATTCTTCATGACAAAAGGTTCGCCCTGATCATTGACCGAAGGCACATCGAAATAACGAATCGCCCCAAGGCAATCACAGCCCAGCTCCAGTTGGTTGGCCAGACGACCGAGCCCGTATTCGCCGCCATCGAACGCGCATTTCCAGTAATGATTGAGCTCGTTGTCCGAATAGGGAACGCCCATGTCGGTGACACTGGCGCGATAGAGGATCGGGCGCACGACGTCGCCGTCCTTGTAGCCCAGTTGGTGCAGAACCAGACCTTCGCGCGGCGTGAAGCCGACGCGGAACTCCCAGTTCTGCCAACTCACTTTCCAGTCATCGACGGTGAAGCTCACGCCCTCAGGCTGCGTGATGTGCAACGGTTTGAGTCCGTCACGCGGCTGGCCCAGGGACGCGGAATCGTAGTTGATCGTGGCTTTGGGAATCGGCGTCAGGCGACCGTCGTCCAACAGCTCGATGACCTCGCCTTTGTTCAGGTCGATGATAGCAACCAGTCCTTCGATCGGGTGGGCGTAGCCGTTGTCGGTCAGCTTGTCACGGTAGAACGCGACACCGCGCATCAACCGCTTGCCCTGATAACGTTCATCATCGCCGAAATGCCCGAATGACCAGGGATCGATCTGTACGTTTTCAATATCGGCATCGGTGAGGCCCCGGCGCTTGACAGCCGCACGCCACGCGGGGTCGTTTTGCACAGCTTCCACGCACAGGTCGAACTCCTCAATCATGATCGGTGCATGACCCTGGGTTTCAATGTCGACCGCTTGCCAATCGACAAGGGTTTGGCTGTTCAAATCAACCAGCGCTTCGAAGGTGTTGCCCGTCAATTTGTCCAGCACCAAGGCAAATGCACGCCTGGAAAATGCCTGGCCTGGCACATGGGCCAATACCTCACGCTTATCCGGCTCGGCGAGATGCAGGTACGGGAAGCGGCATTTGTCGTGAAGGTTTTTTTCCCGTTTCAGGATGCTGCTCGCCAAAGCAAGCTCCTCTAGCGAAAGCGGGTCAAGCGGGTGGGTCGCGGTGGTTATTTTAAGATTAACGTTCATGCTTCGTACTCTTCCAGTCAAATGTGCTTTTGGGTTTAAAGGCATTCAGACGATGAAGAAACTGCAGCACTGCGGTAAGTCGGCCTATAAAGACTACGACCAACTACCGCAGGCGCATTAACACAAATTGGCAGAAACATAGCGGGCACTCGCCAAACTAAAAGAGCTGGCATGTTTCTGGCTTTTTAATCGCTCAAGGCACAGCGGATAAATGATCCGGCAACGCTGCGGTCAGGTCGGCAACCCTCCTGCGCGTTCCAGCTATCCAGACTTTAGTCATCACTTCGCACTATCAAAGAGCAACCTGCACTAATGCGGTGCTTACAGCGTCCGACGGACTGTTGAATTAATTGTTATTTGAATGGCCTTTAATCACGCCGTAAAAAAACAGCACCACCAGAAGTAATGGCGTTCCGTTCACCCAAGCGGATTCACTGCCGGTCAGCAGCCCGTAGTTCTCATAGATCAAGTAAACCGCCACGCTAAGCCCCGCCAGTGCAACCAGTGGGCTGACCAAGACTTTGAGATACTTGCGAGAGCTGACTTTCTTGAAATGGGCAACCACCGCCAGCGAAATGAATGCCTGAAGCCCGATGAGCCCAATCGTTCCCAAAGCCAGCGTCACCGGGAAAAGGAAGACAAACGCGTCGTAACCCAGCGACGATGGGACGGCGATGCAGACTGCAACCACCACCGTTACTAGAAGACTCGCATTGGCCGGGGAGTTTTTTTGCGGATGAATGTTCGATAGCACACGCGGCAAATGTTTATCTTTGGCCAGCACATGCACGTAGCGAGTGGCCGCGTTGTGCAGCGACAACAAACAGGCAAAATTGCTGGTGCACAGCATGATCGAAACAAGGGTGGCCGTTGTGCCTCCCAGGCGTGTCGAGAACAGGTTGATGATCAGTTCGCCTTGCGTCGATGCCGCTTCGCCCTTGATCGCTTCTACCCCGATGCCACCTACAATCAGCCAGATAATCACAAAGTAAGCGACAGCCACCAAGGCTACTGCGAGACGCGTGGCACCCGGAATGGATTTTTCCGGCCGCTTGGCTTCCATCGCATACAGCGCTGCGGACTCGACACCGAGGAACGCTGCCAGCGCGACCATCATTCCGACCCCGAGGCCGGGCGACGTTATTGCATCAATCGATACCGCTTCAACTGGAAACGCAGCGAGGCCTTTATCCATGAAAATGGAGATACCGAGCAGAAACAGCATGAAGAACTCAGCAAGCACCAATGGCACCAGGATCTTCGCGGCAAAATCAATGTTCGCCCGGCCTAGATAAGATGTCAGCGCCATGAGCAACAATGTCCATGACGTCCAGCCAATATCCACGCCAAATGTTTGCAAGGTCAAATTGGTGTAGTAGCCCGACACAATGGCCAGGGCAATGGTAATTGCCAGGTAGGACGCCAATGCTACCCATGCCGCGCCCGCGCCAACTCGCAGGCCAAACACCACCGATAGATACTTGTAAAACGCGCCTGCACCCGGGATCGCGCGAATTAACTCGCCATAGCCGACCGAGAAACAAACCATCAAGAATCCGGCCACCAAAAATGTTCCGGCCAGCCCCGGACCGTTGCCGAGTTGAAAGCCGATGGGCGCGGCTGTGAGAACAGCGCCCAAAGGTGCAGCGGCGGCAATCACCAACAATGCGATCTGATAAGTACCCAGGTTGCCCTTCAGCTTTTCACTGACTATAGGCGCCTCTTCATGCAGGGATTCGGTTAGCTCTGTCATCACAAAAGCTCCACTCTTTTATTGTTATGGATCACGCCAATGGGTCGATGCAGTAGCGTCCTTGCTGAAAACTCAACGTGGGTTACATCCCGATGCTGACTGTCTCAGGCAGCGTGCTGGCACCATCGATCACGATTTGCGCACCGTTGATGTAACTGGACTCGTCGGACGCGAGGAATGCCGACAACTCACCGACTTCATCGGGCCTGCCCAGGCGTTTCATGGGAATGGCTGTGGCCAGTTCATCAAGAACCGACTTCGGATCGTCCGGATTGACTTGCCTGGCGACCTGCTCCGCCATCGGTGTCCATATGAAGCCCGGGCAAATGGCATTGACCCGAATGTGATGGGGAGCCATTTCCACCGCCAGCGCCTTGGTGAAGCCAATCAGCGCGGACTTGGACAAGGCATAGGCCACCTCACCCGGATCGGCCGTCAGGTCACCGGTGACGGACGACATGACGACCACCGCACCGCCGCCGGAGTTGATCATGTGCGGCAGAACCGCCCGGGCGGTATGCCATGCACCTTTGACGTTAACGTTGATGTGCAAGTCGAGATCGGCATCGCTGGAATCCAGAAACTTCGCCAGTCGGCAAACGCCGGCATTGCAGACCAGCGCATTCAAGCGGCCAAAACGCTGCATGCCTTTTTCGGCAATCAGGCGCATGGCCTGCGGATCGGTCACATCACCGACGTGCGCAAGTACTTCCACGCCGTAGGTATTTTGAATCTCTGCTGCCACTTCATGGATCGACTCATCAAGATCAACCAGGATCAAGCTGGCCCCATATTTTGCGTAGATGCTGGCATGAGATTTTCCCATTCCTTTTGAAGCCCCGGTAATCAAGGCCACTTTCCCGTTCAACTTACTCATGATGTCCTCCGGTTTTTTTGAACAAAAAAATCCCGTCATGCCCGGGTCGTGTCCCCGGGCATGCTGTTTCACAATCAGGTATTAAGTAATTACCGTCGACCGATGGTTTTTAAGTGTTTCGGACGGCCGTTCGCCAAACAGATGTTTGTAGTAGACGCTGAACATGCCCATATGCCAGAAACCCCAATTGGCGGCCACTTCACTAATCAAGGTTGGCTTATCGCTGGAGACAAGTTCCGCCCTGGCGCCGTTCAAACGTATGTAGCGCAGATAAGTCACGGGGCTGATACCCAAGACTTTGTTGAAGGCATAATGCAGCGAACGATGACTGGTGCGCAGCCCCTCACACAAATCGGTCACCGTTAACGCTTCACTTTTTCTTGAAAGAATATAATTGCGTGCACTGTCTACAACATGGCGATGAATGAACTGCTCTGCGTGAGATTTCTTCGATACGGGCAAGTCTGCTGTCATGCCAAGGAGCAATTGCATGATGTCGAAGGTGAGTTGTTTTTTGGCTGACGCCGATTCGAGAATTGAAGGATTGTCCTCGACGGCACGGAAAAAGTTATCAAAGCCTTGCCGAAAGGCTGCGCATTTTTCGGGCGCCAGTGCACTGACTTCCTTGGTCAGCGCGATGACACTCTTGTCATCAAACTCATCATCCAGCGAGTATTTCCTGAAGGCTTCAACATCGACGGATGCACCATAAATATCCGAATAGCCGGGGGTCTTGAATTTGAGTTCGGAATCCGGCCGGAGAAAGAACACGGAATCAATGCAATCGAGCTCTTTACCGCACCAGTAACCGTGGCCGCGCAACGCGATGGGAATGCCCAAGGCAAACTTGCCAGGCAGGGTTTGCCCATGTTGATCCACCGCTTGATTCATCACCTCACGGAAAATCTGCACCACACCCACGGAAATTTCAGTGACCGAACCTGCGAATTGCCCCGGGCTTATCTGCAGGTACTCTTGCTGCCACTCCGACAAAGAGTTCGCCAGCACATTGGCGTCGGTGACAGAAACGCTCTGTAATCCTGCTTGCTGAGATTTTTGCTGGACCGGTTGCGATCTCATGGCATATCTCCTGGGCGCATCAGTGTTCCTTTTATTATTCGAATGGCGGCTTTACCGACTATCGAGCCTGTGCCTCGCGTCCTATGCTCAATGGCTACAGTTTCAAATTTACACGATGCTTATTGAGCCGGGGGGCAAGGGGCCCGAGATTGCGCATTTTTTTGATAGCCGCGTCATCCGGTTGCAACGGCGGCACCACTCACTGTCCCCTCGTTCTCCCAATCCGCCAGATCAACCGGATGACTCTGCACATACCTGCCAACGGCATCGTCTAGCGTGGGAAAATCCGTACCTCCCCCAGTAACGTGTAAAACCCGAATCGCTTGAACTCACCTTGACTGATGACCTACGTCGGTTGGAAGGACATGAAATCCGCCATACGCTACATCGACACGGCAGATTCCTTTGGAGCATTGGCGACAGGTCAGCCGCTCACCTCATCAGCTGTTCCCCACCCGCAAGCGTTGACGGTTGCTGGAAAACCCTAGGGCCAGATGAGGTTCACATGGGTAGCCATACTCCAGCTCGCAAAAGTCTTCTGCATAGTGCGATTCGATTGGTCGATCCGGGTGAGCTCTGCCAATGTGATTTACAACGAGAGTTGCCGTAGTAATGTAAAGGCCTGCTTCATTTGGTCTTCGCTGACGACGAACGCCCGTAGCTGCCCTGCCATGTCCAGCCCTTTGGCTACCAGCCCCTGTGACTCAAGGCTGATCTGCCATTGCAAGTCCTTCCGGTTGGTTTCTCCGGCCAGGTGCAGTGGCATTTCCGGGGTCTTGATCTTCACCAGCATCGCCGGGAACTTCACTTGCTCATCGCCACCCAGCACATTACGAGCCAGGGTCATGGCGCTTAACTGAATGGGTTGCAGAAACGGCAGCAGCTTGCCCTCGATTTGCGCGCAATCGCCGACGGCAAATATGTGTGGGTCAGAGGTGCACATGCGTTCATCAACTTCAATGCCACGATCCACCCGTAAACCAGCCTGCGCCGCCAACGTCGTATCAGGTTTCAACCCAATTGAGGCAAGGATCACATCGGTGGAGATTTGCCGGCCATTGGACAAAGTCGCCAACAGGCTATCGTCTCTCCTTTCAATGGATTCCAAAGCCTGGTTGAACACCATTTCCACACCCATCTGGCATAGCCGATGCTGCAAGCGGCTACTCACCTCAACAGGCAGCAACGAGGCCAGCAGGCTGCAGGACTTATCCATCAGTACCACTTGCTTTCCGGCACGATTGACATCCATGGCCAGTTCACTGCCAATCAAGCCGGCCCCCAGAATTAGTACGCGCTCTGCCGCTCTCAGAGCATGTTGTGCATGACGGTATTCTTGCTGACTGTTCAGAGTCACCATCCACTCCCGTCCAGGAATCGGCGGAACGATGGCTTGCGCACCCGTGGCAAGAATCAGTTTGTCGTCGTATACTTATGTTGTTGATATTAATCAATAAAATTATTGGCCCGTTTTGTGTATTGAATAGCGAACTTAACGCAAACCCAAAGGGACAATGTCATGACTCGTTCAATCGTGCTCAGTTTTACCCTGTGTACACTGCTGTCTCCGCTATGCCAGGCAGACCAGATAATCCGTGAAGTCCCCGACACAACCGCTGGCAGGGGTTTCGGCGCCTTGACCGGAATGATGGTTGGCGCGGCAGGCGGCCCGATTGGTGCACTGATCGGCGCAACTGGCGGTTTTTTCGCCGGCAGTGCGGTGCAAGCAGGCATTGGCAAGTCTGAAGCCGCTTATGAAGTGAAAAACGCGCAAGGCGAGATTAGTACGGTGCGCTCACCCAATGCGATTTTTGAAGTCGGGCAGCAGGTCACGCGTAAAGGTGCGCGACTGGTGGCATCTGAGGAGTAAGAAGCTGAAACAGTTTCATGTGACTAAATAGAACTGCTTTTTAGGCCCGCTTGCGGGTCTTTTTTTAAGTCGTTTTTTGAAATGTATTATTAACGAATTCGATGATCGATCAGCTTTCTAATAGTGAGCGATTTTTGATGCATGGTACTTCATGAGCTCTCGGAACTCAAAACGGAGCAGACAACAAGTAACTTGAATACCGCCAACAATGGCTCAACACCAAAGACAAGATCAATCGGTAAACGCATTCAGTATGCAAAGGTGGAATCGAGAAGCCCTGCTTCGTGGCACAACTTTGAAGTAGCTTTGCGTGTACTTCGACGTTTCTCGCCCAGCCAGCCTCCAAATCAGAGAGCAGGATTGGGCGCAAAAAAATAAGAACAGGTCAAGCAAGAAGGCACAGCAATGAACGACACGAGGATTTCCGGTCAAGCCGAAGTATGTCTAAAGCTGATGCTTGAACCTAACAACCAGCTGTTCAGCGAAGCACATCGCTTGAGCTGCGCCGCCCTTGATCTTCTCGATCGGCTCTATCTGGATTGGAAATTTTCAGCCAGTATCATGAGAAGAGACGAAATACCGATCTCAAATATCCTGACGCCATCAAGCACTTACGGTTGATCATGACTGAATACCATGCGCCTCCATCCTCAATAGAGATAATTTGATTATTTACTTAGCCTCGATTATTTCAATTTCTTCTGTGTGACCGCCACTACGACTGGTTAAAATTTTATTCAATTTCTTGACAGCTAT
The DNA here is from genome assembly GCF_019823085.1 of Pseudomonas sp. DR48. NCBI lineage: Bacteria > Pseudomonadati > Pseudomonadota > Gammaproteobacteria > Pseudomonadales > Pseudomonadaceae > Pseudomonas > Pseudomonas sp. DR48. Next base: position 5,703,617 of record NZ_CP081946.1, read on the forward strand.
GCGAAGTCTACTACCCTCAAGATCATTCAACTTCCCAACTTGAACCACGGCACTCAAATATGCAGCGCTTGGTATTGTTAATAATTAGTGCCTGTTCTCGGCTATTTGAATCCTGACCTCAGGCAATCGTCAGTGCAGCAGAAGTCGAGGTCGCCTGCCTTGTTCCGAGCACCGCAAAGCCGCTGTGCGTGCGCCTAACACTCTTCCTGTTGATTAATACCCACCCGGCAGAGCGTTATCCCAGGAACTTTCCACCTGCATTTTCACATTGGGAGGCAGTCGTGCAAAAAGTCTTGAAGCTTGTCAGCTATGCAGTGCTCGTGCTGATGGCCAGCGCGGTCGTCTATGCCGGAGTGATCGGCATCACCTATTGGACCGGCATCGGCGTATAGGGAGTTCGCAATGAACAAACGCCAGACACGCTCATTCGCGCTGATATCGACGGCTATCGCCACTGTGGTGTTTCTGGGCATGACTGTTGATAGTCACCGGCAGTTTCCCACACTGACCAACGCTCAACAGATCACGCCCCAGGTCACTCGCGGCAAGGATGTCTGGCATCAATACAATTGCATCAATTGCCACACCTTGTTCGGCGAGGGTGCTTATTACGCCCCGGACCTGACGAAAATCACCCAGCAGCGCGGCGCCCCTTACCTCACTGCGTTCCTCAAAGACCCCTCAAAGTTCTATGACGAGAAACGCCATCGCCGACTGATGCCGAACCTGAAACTCGGCGATGAGGAAATCGCCGATTTGATCGCCTTCCTCGACTGGGTGAGCAAGGTCGACAATCAAGGCTGGCCGCCGCGCCCGATTCTGGTGACCGGTGCGTCGATCCCCGGCATGGACCTCACCGTGGCACAGCAGAATGCGACCGGTGGCGACCAACCCCCTCCCGCCGCCCGCCCAATGTCCGGCAAGGAAGACCCGATCGCCCTGGGCGAGGCGTTGTTTCGAACAACCGCCACCCCGGTGTGCAGCGCTTGTCACTCGATTGCGCCGGGCGTCAACCTCGCAGGGCCATCGCTGGCCGGGTTGGCCAATCGGGCCAAGCAGGTCATCGCCTCGCCTGACTATAAGGGCAAGGCCAAGGATGCCGAAGGTTTCATCCGCGAATCCATCGTTACGCCGAGTGCCTACCTGCATCCGGGCGACATGTTTTCCGCCAACGGTATGTCCTTCATGCCGGACACCTTCGCCAAATCGCTAACGCCCGAACAGATCGATCAACTGGTCGCCTATCTGGCGTCGTTCCAGTAACCGCAGGGGATGACCATGCGCTACAGATCTCAATCCGTCGCCTATTGGTATTTCGCCGTTGCCATGGTGTTGTTTGGCCTGCAATTGGTTTTCGGCCTGCTCTCGGCGGCGAAATACCTCGGGCCGGATCCGCTGCTGAACCTCTTGCCATTCGATGTCACCAAGTCCATTCACACCAATCTGTTGATCGTCTGGGTGCTGACCGGGTTCATGGGGGCGACCTACTGGATGGTGCCGGACGAGTCCCGTGGCGAGTTGCACAGCACCAAACTGGCCTACATCCAGCTCGGGTTGTGGACGGCCATGGGCGTCACCGCCGTTCTGGGTTACCTGTTCGGTTATGGCACCGGGAACAAGTTGCTCGAACAGCCGCTGCCCCACAAAATCGTGATCGTGATTTGCATGCTGATGTTTCTCTACAACATCGGCATGACGATCAAGAAAGCCGGGCGTTTCACCGCCACCGAGGGCGTTCTGCTGCTAGGCCTGGCCAGCGCCGCCGTGCTCTTTCTGCCAGCGCTGCTGCATTATGAAAATTACGTGGTGTCGATCTATTACCGGTGGTGGACCATCCACCTGTGGGTCGAAGGTGTCTGGGAGATGATCCAGGGCGGCTTTCTTGCCTATCTGCTGATCCGGCTGTCCGGCGCTGACCGCGAGGTGATGGAGAAGTGGCTGTACGTCATCGTCGGCCTGGTGTTTATTGCCGGCATTCTGGGCACCGCACACCATTATTACTGGATCGGCGTTCCCCATTACTGGCTGCCACTGGGCGGCTTCTTCAGTGCGCTAGAGCCATTGGCGCTGATCGGCATGGCGATCTATGCCTACAACGCGATGCGCCGCTCGGGCCTGTCTCACCCGAACAAACTGGCCTTGCACTGGACCTTGGGCAGTGCCGTGTTCACCATGTTCGGTGCCGGCCTGCTGGGGTTGGCTCACACCTTCCCCGACGTCAACAAGTGGACCCACGGCACCCTGATTACCGCCATGCATGGCCATGCAGCCTTCTATGGTGCTTACGCCATGATTGTCCTGGCGATGATCACCTATGCGCTGCCGGGCCTGACCCGTCGTCCCGTGGAGGAAAGCAGTATCGGCTATTGGGCGTTCTGGCTGCAGTTGGGAGGCATGTTCGGCATGACCCTGTCATTTGCCACCGCGGGCATTGGTCAGGTGTACCTGGAGCGCATTCTCGGCCTGGGCTACCTGGACGTGCAGCTGAAAATTCAGGTGCACTTCCTGATGCTGGTGGCGACAGCATCGATGTTCAGCCTGGGTGCGGGGCTGTTCATCTTCGAGTTTTTCCGCCATGCGCCGGACTTCAATGTCGATGAAGCCGATCCGGTCCAGGCCACACCTCATGCCTCAGGCGCGGCGCTGTGATGGAACGTTCGCTGATGCACGCCGAACCCGCACCGCTGCAAGCTGAACCCTATTACCAGCCCAGCGGCGACGAGGTCGCGATTTTCGAGCAATGCCATGCGCAGCAACTGGCCGTCATGCTCAAAGGACCCACCGGGTGTGGCAAGACCCGTTTTGTCGAACACATGGCCTGGCGCCTCAAACGCCCGTTGATCACCATTTCCTGCCATGACGATCTGAGTGCCAGCGACCTGGTCGGGCGTTTCTTGATCGGTCACCAGGGCACCCATTGGACGGAAGGCCCACTGACTCGAGCGGTGCGCGAAGGCGCTATCTGTTACCTGGACGAGGTGGTCGAAGCGCGGCAAGACACGATTGTCGTCCTGCACCCGCTGACCGACCACCGACGCATTCTGCCGCTGGACAAAATCGGCGAGATCCTCGAAGCCTCACCACATTTTCAACTGGTGGTCTCCTACAACCCCGGCTACCAACGCATTCTCAAGGATTTGAAACCGAGTACCCGACAGCGCTTTGTGGCGCTGGATTTTGACTTCCCGCCGCCCGAGCGCGAAATTTCTATCATCATCCATGAGGGTGGAACCGACTACGCCACCGCCCACGCCTTAGTCACCCTCGCCCAGCGGCTACGTGCCTTGCAGGACCGAGGCCTGGCGGAAGTCCCTAGTACCCGTCTGCTGATCGCCACTGCGCGGCTGATCACCCACGGCATTGCTGCGCCCGTCGCGTGCCGGGTCGCGTTGATCTCGCCGCTGTCCGATGACGCGATACTGGTCGCGGCCATGCGCGACCTCGTCGACCTGACGTTTATCTAGATGGCCGAAGCCGAGGACCTCATCACCGATGTCGCACGCCACGCAACGGTGTATGCACATGCGTTGTGGCGTCGTCACCAGGCACCCTCGCCCCCTGCAAAAATCGTCACCCTAGGGGATGTCGCACAACACCTCGACTTACTGATCAAGGCGGTGTTCAACACCCACTATTCGCTGCGTGTCGCGCAACCACCCTCGCCACCCACATTGTTAAAAAGGCTTTTACAGCGTAGCGAAATACCTTGTCGGCAAAGCGCGATCCCGGCTACCGATGGTGTGTCTATCTGGCTGCCGGAGCACCTGGGCAGCGATGATGTTCCACTCATGCGGGAACGTTATCGAACCCTCGCCTTGCAACAAGCGATGCGCGCGCAAAGAGGCAGCGCCGCCGCCCTGCCGACCCTTGCCAACCCGATGCAGCGCAGCGTCTATCTGCTCCTCGAAGCCTGGGCTGCCGATACCGATTTGGTGCGAGTGCTGCCGGGACTGGCCGCATCGATCCAAGGGTTGCGTCAACATGCATTTGCCATGCGCCCCCCTCTTCACGCATTTCCCCGCCAGCGACAGCCCCTGGAAAACTTCCTTCGGTTACTGCTAAGCAGTGAATGCGGCAAGCCTCTGGAGGGACTGGTGATACCTGCCAAAACGGCCGACTCGCTGCGCCATTCAGCAACCCTCGCGGCACGCCTCATGTCCGCCGAAGAACCTCGCAAGCTCGGTGCCAATTGGCTGTTGCTCGATGCCTGGACCGGCGATCTGCGCGAGCCGTCGGCGCGACGGGCGGTCCCGACGCTGCCCGGCGAAATCGACACCGCCGACACCCAGCCACGCAGCGCACGTCTTGAACGCCAGCCAAATGTGCGTGCAGCCTATGCCGACGAGGACGACGATCAGGAACAAGGCCTGTGGATGGTGCAGCCCGCCGAGCCGCTGGAAAAGGCCGAAGACCCCATGGGAATGCAGCGCCCTGCCGACCGGGATACCGACACCCCGGCGGCTGATTTTGCCGAGTCATTGGCCGAACTCGAGGAAGCCCGACTGGTGGTCACGGCCGGCCCCACGAAAGAAGTGCTGCTGTCTGACGATCTGCCACAGACCCGTGCTCAGCACGGTGCACAGGATCTTGCCAGCAACGCAATCAGCTACCCCGAGTGGGATTACCGCCGGCAGGTCTACCGTGATCCGGGTGCAACCCTGCAACTGTGTCCCGCCCTGGCAGGCCCACAGCAGTGGGTCGAGCGAACCCTCGAGACTCACCGTCCGGTGCTCGATGCCATCCGCCGGCAATTCGAAAGCCTGCGGGCCCAACGGGTCAGGCTGCGCAAACAATGGGAGGGCGACGATATCGATCTGGAGGCGTATATCGACGGTTGCGCCGAGGCCCGCGCCGGCCTGAGCATGCCGCAGGCGCTGTATCAGACCCAGCGCCGGGGCCGGCGCGACATGGCGATCATGTTGCTGATCGACGTCAGCGGCTCCACTGACAGCTGGCTGTCCTGCCATCGCCGGGTCATTGATGTCGAGCGCGAGGCGTTGCTGCTGGTCTGTCTGGCGTTGGAGAGCCTGGGCGAGCCTTACAGCGTGCTGGCGTTTTCCGGCGAGGGGCCACAAAGTGTCACGATACGCACCCTGAAAGCATTCGATGAGTGCTACAGCAGTGAAGTCGGCCGGCGCATTGCCGCACTCGAACCGGAACGTTATACCCGGGCTGGCGCTGCCATTCGTCACGCGAGCACATTGCTGATGCGCGAAGCGGCCACACACCGGCTCCTGTTGCTACTTTCCGACGGCAAGCCGAACGATATTGACCAGTACGAAGGTCGCTATGGCGTGGAAGACATGCGTCAAGCCGTGACCGAAGCCAAGCTACAAGGCATGCACCCTTTTTGTTTGACCATCGACCGCCAGGCAGCGAACTATCTACCAGCAGTGTTCGGATTGCGGCAGTACGTCTTACTGCCCAGGCCGGAGCTGTTGCCCAGCGCGCTGCTGGAATGGATCAAGAGGCTGGTGATGGCTTGATCCCCCTTCAGACGGCTTTTTTTTGCCTGATGATGTTGGCAACAGGAAACCAGTAGCTGCGCAGCTCTGCCAATTTTTTTCCAACGAACGCAGATCAGATTCGATCAGCACCTTTTGGCACCATTTATAATGGTCATGCCAGGAACCTAAAGCCGATTGAAGTGCTTTCAGAGAACTCGCCGCTTTGCGCGAAAGCGGTGAAATTTCGGGAAAAGCCTCCGTGAGGTAGCGAGTCCGCTTGACCAGGATTCTCAACTCGTGTCGATCAAATCCAGTGTCATCCACGGCAGTATTCAAGCGGTCGATCTGCAGAGAATGCGGCGGCGTGTTCTGCTTTCCTGCGAAACCTGTTGCGATGATCCGCATCGATTCCATCTTCACTCAATGAAATCGCAGCGAACCACGCGAGTATGGCTATGGCAAAGGCAGAAGAGTCGGCCGAACTGAGGGAGCGACACCTGCAAATTGTGGGCAGTCTGGAAGTCCCGTCCATTGATACGCAACAGATGCCACTGCAGCTCATCGCCGGCGTGCAGGACAACCACCCCGGACAAGCAACCAGCTACTCGCTCTGACTGCCAGTCGAGGGGTCCGCTACGTCCTCCGTCGGCTTGTCTGTAGTGATGAGCGTCTCGAGGCCCCAGTCACCAGGCAGATACCAATCCTCGCCGAACAGCTCGGCCGGATGCATCGTACGGTCGGAGCCATTGCCGCAGGCCAGGGACTTCGCCGGACAATACCGGTCGCACCCCCAACAGATCCGTTCGGGGTGCTTGGGGTTGACGGGGAAGTTCTTGGCCATGCCGATCTCCGATCATTGAGAGGCGTTCTTCCAACCTACAGCCCTTGCGCAAAGCTAGCCTTGATACACATCAAGAATCGACATCGGGCGACTACCTCCTTCGTAATCCCGGGGCTAAGCTAACGGCTGAATAAACTTGGAGACGTTTCTCATGCTCAATAAAAATCCTTTCCCAAGCGGCCATCCAACCCTGTCGACCTGGGACAACCAAAACGCCGCAACATCTCTCGATGACGAAGTTTTTGCCGCTCCGCCAGCCTTGACGAACGCCGAACTGGTTCATCTGCGTGTCCGAGTGATTGCCCTGGAGAACCTGGCCATCGCCCTGCTGGCCGAAGGCTCGGAACACCAGCTCGCCGTTGCCCGGGAGATGGCCACCTACATTTCCCCCAGACCCGGCTTTACTCAGCATCCGTTGACCATTCACGCAGCCGAACAGATGATCTACAGCGTCGAGCGCGCCCAGCGATTTCGCCAACGTGACGAGCCATCGGTTTAATTGCTCGAAACTTGATACTAATCATTATTGTTCGCAGCAAAGCTTCCTAGACTCGGGCTCCTACTCGTCAATGCCCAGGAAGAAATTATGCGTACCCCCTTGTCGCTTTCGCTTGCCCTGCTCTTGCTCACACCGTTGGCTCAGGCCAAGGAATACCCGATCGGGGAACCCCAGTTGTGTCCGGGGCTGGAAGTCGGGGCGGTGTATTTGCAGCCGATCGAGATGGCGCCTGCCGGCATGATGCGCGCCACCGCGGATTCCGATGTGCATCTGGAAGCCGACATTCGCGCCACGGCGGACAATCGACAGGGCTTTCAGGAAGGCAGTTTCGTGCCTTACCTCAATGTCTCGTTCAACCTGAAAAAACAGGGCAACGAGAACGAACTCAAAGGCGATTTCCACGCCATGGTCGCCAATGACGGTCCGCACTATGGCGACAATGTAAAACTGCTCGGCCCAGGCAAATATCAGCTGACCTTCACCGTCCTGCCACCCGGCGATCATGGGTCCCTTGGCCGCCATACCGATAAGGAAACCGGCGTAGCCCCATGGTTTGAACGCTGCGAATTGCACTATGAGTTCATCTACGCCGGCATTGGTAAAAAAGGCGGTTATTGAATGAAGCGCCTGCACATAGCCTGGCTGATGCTGGCCGGAGCAGTGGTGCCATTGACGGTTCATGCCGAGTTACCCAGCTACGAGCTGAGCCTGAGCGATGGCCACTTCTCCCCCGCCCTGTTGGAGGTTCCAGCCGGACAGCGCTTCAAAATCGTCCTCAAAAATATCGGCCAAGGGCCAGCCGAGTTCGAGAGCACGCCACTGCGGGTTGAAAAAGTACTGTCGCCGGGTGTGACGACCTTCGTGGTCATTCACCCCCTCAGGCCCGGTCACTACCCCTTCTTCGACGAGTTCAATCCGCAACTGCCCGAGGGCGGCATCCTCGCGAAATAACCCGTTCAAACACGGAGTTTTCATGAATCAATCAATGTTCATTGTCTGGCGCGAAAGCGTCGAGGCGCTGCTGGTGATCGGCATTCTCCAGGCCTGGCTCAGTCAGCAGAGTCAGGGCGTTCGTCTGGCCAAGTATTTGTGGGCGGGTGTGGTGCTGGGTTTGATGCTTTCGGGCCTGCTGGCGGTGTTGATTCTGTTTGCCGGTGAGGCCATGAGCGGCTCAGCCAGTGAATGGTTCCAGGCCGCGCTCGCGCTGGTGGCCAGCCTGCTCATTGTGCAAATGGTCGGCTGGATGCACCGCCACGGACGCACGCTCAAGCACGACTTACAACGACACGCCGATAGCCACCTGGCCCGGCAAGGTGGCGCAGGTCTGTTACTGCTGGCCATGCTCGCCGTCAGCCGTGAAGGCAGTGAAACAGTGGTGTTTCTCTATGGCGCCGGTGCTCAGTTGCGAGGTCCGCAGCTCGGTTGGTTTGCCATCGGTGGCGCAATGGGACTGGTACTGTCGGCGCTGACCATTGCCCTGCTGCACAGCAGTCGCCGGTTCATTTCGTGGCAACGATTCTTTGCCATCAGCGAAGCTGTTTTGCTGGTGCTCGGCGCGGCATTGCTGGTCAGCGGCACCGAGCGAATCGGCGGCCAATTACTCGCCATGGATTTACCGGAGGTGATGTACAGCCTCGTAGGTGATGCGCTTTGGGACAGCAGTGCCTTGCTCAGTGACAGCCATGGGTTGGGTGGTTTTCTAGCCGGTTTCGCCGGTTATCGAGCAACACCTAGCGGCATGACGTTACTGGTGCTGGCAGGTTATTGGCTGGCCGTCGGCGGTTGGCTGCGTCAACGTACTGCGGAAAAAGCCCCATGCCTGAGCTGAGTCGCCACAATCGATGGTTGCAACGCCTGGGCGACGGCATGCGTCGTCACGCGCCCGTCATTCGTGCCGTGCAGTGGGCCGTTGTACTGTTCTACGCGTTGCTGTTGGTGATCCCGGCGGTGTTGCCGCTGCCGGACAGCCAGGCACGGCTACTCGACAACCTGACCCTGTTCGCGCAGTTTTTGTTCTGGGGCATTTGGTGGCCGTTCGTGCTGCTGTCGATTGTGCTATTCGGCCGACTCTGGTGTGGCGTTTTGTGCCCGGAAGGCTCACTCAGCGAATGGGCCAGCCATTACGGCAAAGGTTTGGGTGTACCGCGCTGGTTGCGCTGGGGCGGCTGGCCAACCCTGGCGTTCTGCCTGACGACCCTCTACGGCCAATTGATCAGCGTCTATGACTACGCTCAAGCGGCGCTGTTGATTCTGGGCGGGTCGACGGTCGCGGCAGTCGTCGTCGGGTTGCTGTTCGCCCGGGGCAAGCGGGTCTGGTGCCGTTACCTGTGCCCGGTCAGCGGCGTCTTCGCCCTGCTCGCCCGTCTGGCGCCCGTGCATTTTCAGGTAGACGAACAACGCTGGATGGAAAACTCCGCACCACGCCTGCCGCCGCCCAACTGCGCCCCCTTGCTCGATATTCGTCGCATGCAAGGCGCAAGTGACTGTCATGCCTGCGGACGCTGCAGCGGCCAACGCGGTGCCGTTCAACTGATCGCCCGCTCCGGCAATCAGGAGATTCTTCACGCAACGGCGCAAACGCTTTCACCGTGGGACGCGCGTCTATTGCTGTTCGGTGTGATCGGCTTGGCGATGGGCGCCTTTCAGTGGACGGTCAGCCCATGGTTCGTCGTCCTCAAACAAACCCTCGCCGAATGGCTGGTCGAGCACGACCAACTCTGGACGCTGCAAGACAACGCGCCCTGGTGGCTGCTCACCCATTACCCACAGCTCAACGACAGCTTCAGCTGGCTCGACGGTTTCAGCATCGTCGCTTACTTGAGTTTGAGTTCGATGGTGTTGGGCACGGCGTTGATGATCCTTCTGCGCCTGACGGCGCGACTGGCGCAAGATCCTGCACTGTATTGGCCCCTGGCGCTGACACTGACGCCCTTGGGTGGTGCGGGATTGTTTCTCGGGCTGTCGGCCACGACGGTGAAATTGCTGCGCTACGAAGGTCTGCTGCTGGAATGGGTACAACCGGCCAGGGCCTGCCTGTTACTGGCCGCGATGGGCTGGAGCTTGTTGCTGGGATGGAAACGGCTTAACCGCGAAGGCCTGTCCCAGGCTCGTCGCTGCGCTGGCAGCACTTGCCTGTTACTCGCCATCGGCTTGGTAGGGTTCGGCTGGTGGTTGCAGTTCTGGGGCTGGTCCTGAGCGCCCTCATCCACAACCACCAGCCCGAATTACCTAGACCTTAAAACGCGCCACCGTCTGGTGCAGCGCCCCGGCCATCTGCGCCAAATCGTGACCCGCCGTGTGAGTATGCTGGGCCCCCAGCAAGACCTGCTCGGACAAGTTGCGAATCCCCATCAGATTACGATCCACCTCCCGCGCCACCAATGCCTGCTCTTCCGTAGCACTGGCAATCATCATGTTGCGCTCGTTGATCTGTGAGATTGACCGGGTGATTTCATCCAGTGCATCCCCAGACCGTTTCGCCACTTCAAGGGTGGCCCGAACCAGGTTGCTGCTGCTTTGCATGGCAGTCACCGCATGGCCGGTATCGAGGCGAATGTTGCCGATCATCTGCTCGATCTCCTGGGTGGACTCTTGAGTGCGATGCGCCAGGGCGCGCACTTCATCGGCGACCACGGCAAAACCGCGTCCGGCATCACCGGCACGGGCCGCTTCAATGGCGGCGTTGAGGGCCAGCAAATTGGTCTGCTCGGCGATGCTGCGAATCACGTCCAGCACCTTGCTGATGTCCTGCACCCGGCCCGCCAGTTGCTCGATGCGCTGTGAGGTGTCGGTGACGCCATCGGCCAGTGCGCCGATTGAAACCACGGTTTCCTGAACCTGCTCACGCCCGCGTTGCGCGGTTTGCTCGGACTGCCGCGAGGCCTCGGAGGTGCTTACCGCATTGCGCGCCACTTCATCGACCGCCGCGGTCATCTGGTTCACTGCGGTGGCCGCCTGCTCGATCTCCAGCCCCTGCAATTGCAGGTTACTGCTGGTTTGGCTGCTGACCGCACTCAGTTCTTCGGAGGAGTTGGCCACCTGGTCCACCGATATCGCGATGTGCCTGACCATGGCATTCAGACTTTGCTGCATCTGATGCATGTTCATCATCACGCTGCCGCCAACACTTGAGTTCACGGGCACCTGAATCGTCAAATCACCTTGAGCGATTTGACTCAAAAACCGTGCGGCATCATCCGGCTCGCCGCCCAATGGACGGGTCACACTGCGCGTGACGATCACCGCAGCAGCAATAACCAGCGCCACACAGAACAAAAACAACCCGAGCATATTGCGTCGGGCATCGCTGTACAGTTCCTGCGCAGACTGTTCCCGGTCGGCGAATATTTTGCCTTGCAGCGCCATCAACTGATCCAGGCTGCCATAAACCTCGCGCTCGGCCGGCACGACCTTTTGTTTCAGTTGTGCCATGGCGTCATCGAAGGCACCTTGCCGGATCAAAACCTGCACTTGAGTGAACGCCGCCACGTAGGCTTCGCGATTCTTCTTCAGCGCGGCATAAGCGGTTTTGCCCTCGGGCAAATAGAACAACGGCTCGAGCGTTTCGAGTGCCTGAGTGATCCGTTTCTTGGTGGTGTCGATCGATTGCTGCACTTGCTGATTGTCTTTATCGATCAGCAAATCCCGGGTGTTCCTGGCGTTATCACGCACGCCGGTGGCGATGACCATGATCGGATCGATCTTCGGCCAGTCCTGCTTGACGATGACCACTGCCTGATCCTTGAGCGTTGCCAGATCGTGCAACGCGTAAAACGCCATGCCCATCAATGCCAGCGGCGCAATGGCAAAGCCGATGACGATACGTTGTGCTGTCGTTAATTTGGCCATATCAAATGCTCCCCGTTTGATACCTGCCGATTGGCAGCGCATTTGAAAACCTAATGGTGGATCTCACCGCTAAACGTTTAACCTCAGCCTCTGTTACCCCCGTAACACGAAGGCTGGAAACAACTCGCGCATGGCCTCCCACAGCTCTGGTAGCAAGGCTTGTGCCGAAACACTCGGCAGCAGCGGATCGAACATCCGCTCGGTGCGAACCAACTGCACGGCGAAGCGTTTGACGCCGAGTTCGCTCAAGCGCTTGGCGAGGATCAGCAGACGCGCCGGCTCGAACAGATGCCAATGCACCGTGGTGCGACATTCGTAGTCGACACCGCTGGCCAGCAGATGCTCAAGGCTGCGCCAGTTGGCCGTTCCGCTGCCCTCGACCCGGGTGATCGCCTGGCAATCCTCGGGCAACGCCTTGACATCGAAACCAACCCAATCGGCCCCGGCCAGTGCCTTGGCGAACGCTGCGGGCTTGATGCCGGCGCTGTGCAAACCGATGCGAAATCCCATCGCCCGCACTTCATCCATGGCGCCGAGCAAACCGTCCTGCAAGGTCGGCTCGCCGCCACTGAACACCACCGCATCGAGCAGGTCCTGACGCCGTTGCAGAAACGCCAACACCCGCCGCCAATCCACTTCGTCTGTGCCACGAGGCGGGATCAACTGCGGGTTATGGCAGTAACGACAACGCCAGGCGCAACCCTGGCAAAACAACACGCAGGCGAGCTGTCCCGGATAGTCGATAGTGGTCAGGGGCACCATGCCCCCGACCCGAAGCGTTCGACTCATTGGCGCCCGGCCAGCGCCGCGCTTTCAGTGAAGTGCACCCGCTCGCGGTGCTCCGACTGTTTACCCGGGTTGAACGCCGACACAGGGCGGTGATAGCCCATCACCCGGGTCCAGACTTCGCAGCGTTGACGTTGAGCCTGGGGCAATGTTTGCGATGCAGTCATGGTGAAGCTCCTTGCAGTTGAGTGGATCGAAATCAATGAACGGTGCCGAGCTTCTGTTCTTGCAGTAGCAGGACCTCGTCGCATTTCGGGCAGAACTCATGTTCGCCATCGAGGTAGCCGTGCACCGGGCAGATGGAGAATGTCGGGGTCACGGTCAGGTACGGCAGGCGGAAGCGGCCAAGGGCTTTGCGCACCAGTTGCTTGCAGGCCTCGGTCGAAGAAATCCGCTCGGCCATGTACAGGTGCAAGACCGTGCCGCCGGTGTATTTGCATTGCAGCTCGTCTTGAAGTTCCAGGGCCTCGAAGGGGTCTTCGGTGTAGCCCACGGGCAGTTGCGAGGAGTTGGTGTAATACGGCGCTTGCACGCTGCCAGCCTGGAGAATGTCGGGGTAGCGCTTGAGGTCTTCCTTGGCGAAGCGGTAGGTCGTGCCCTCGGCCGGCGTCGCTTCCAGGTTGTACATGTGACCGGTTTCTTCCTGGAAACGCAGTAACGTGGCACGCACATGATCGAGCATCTTCAGGGCAAACTGCCGGCCGTGCTCGGTGTGCATGCCCTCCTCGTCGCCGGTGAAATTGCGCAGCATTTCATGCATGCCGTTGAGGCCTATGGTGGAAAAATGGTTGCGCAAGGTGCCCAGGTAACGCTTGGTGTACGGGTACAAACCGGCATCCATGTGGTGCTGAATCACCTTGCGCTTAACCTCCAGGCTTTCCATCGCCAGTTCCATCAGCGTGTCCAGACGCTGCAGTAAACCGCTGGTATCACCCTTGAACACATAGCCGAGCCGCGCGCAGTTGATGGTCACGACGCCGAGCGATCCAGTCTGCTCCGCCGAGCCGAACAAGCCGCCGCCCCGCTTGAGCAACTCGCGGACATCCAGCTGCAAACGGCAGCACATCGAGCGCACCTGATTGGGTTGCAGGTCCGAATTGAGGAAGTTCTGGAAATACGGCAGGCCGTAACGCGCAGTCATCTCGAACAGGCGGTCGGCGTTTTCACTGTCCCATGGAAAGTCGTGGGTGATGTTGTAGGTCGGGATCGGAAAGGTGAACACCCGCCCTTTCGCATCGCCGGCCTGCATCACCTCGATGTAGGCGCGGTTGAGCAGCTCCATTTCGACTTGCAGGTCACCATAGGCAAACGGCATTTCCTCACCGCCGATGACGGGTATCTGGTCACGCAAATCCTGCGGGCACACCCAGTCGAAGGTCAGGTTGGTGAAAGGCGTCTGGGTGCCCCAGCGTGAAGGCACGTTGAGGTTATAAATGAACTCCTGAATCGCCTGGCGTACCTCCTGAAAACTCAGCTGATCCTTGCGCACATAGGGCGCCAGGTAGGTGTCGAACGAGCTGAACGCCTGGGCGCCGGCCCATTCGTTTTGCAGGGTACCGAGGAAATTCACCATTTGCCCCAGGGCACTACTCAAGTGCTTCGGCGGACCGGCTTCGACACGCCCCGGCACACCGTTGAGCCCTTCGTGCAACAGGGTGCGCAGCGACCAGCCGGCGCAGTAACCGGCGAGCATGTCCAGGTCGTGCACATGCAAATCCGCCTCGCGGTGAGCCTGGCCGATGGCCTCGCTGTACACCTCGTCCAGCCAGTAGTTGGCGGTGACCTTGCCCGACACGTTCAACACCAGTCCGCCCAATGAGTAACCCTGATTGGCGTTGGCCTGGACCCGCCAGTCTTCACGGTCCAGGTATTCGTTCATCGAGGTCGCCACTTCGACCATGGTCCGGCGGTCGCGGCGCAAGCGCCCGTGCTGCTCGCGGTAGACGATGTAGGCGCGCATGGCGAGGAAAAAACCGGCGTCCATCAACACCCGTTCAACACGGTCCTGGATTTGCTCGACATGGAGTCTTGGCAACCCTTCGAGCCTGGCCAATACCGCCTGAAGCAAGCCTTCAACCTCAACCTCGCCGTACTCCCCTGTCGCCTTGCCGGCGGCGATCAATGCCTGACGGATCTTGTCGGCATCGAAGGCGACCTGACTGCCATCGCGTTTGTGCAAGCGGTTACATCCTACTGCGATCAGCGTGCTCTGCATTTGGCCTCCAGACACTACATATAGACTTGATCAAACTTAAAACCACAACATGCAGTAAAGGCTACGGACAAAGTGCTGATCTGCAATTGATCGATATCAAGATTTACCGGCGAAAGAAACGCCCGAATGCAGGGTGGATAAAAAACACTTGGGCCAGCGAGAATCAAATGTGGGAGCGAGCTTGCTCGCGATGACTGCAGCACATTCAACAGTGATGTCGACTGGTCTACCGCTATCGCGAGCAAGCTCGCTCCCACATTTGATTTGCTGTGTTTTAGGGATCAACCGCCACTCATGTTCATGAATCTGACAATCTGTACCTCCCCGTCGGGACTGAAATCGTGGCGCAGTGGCTTGCCACGCAGGGCCCGCTGGACTGCATTGATCACCGGTTGGTCATCCAGTGGATAACGCCGCAGCAATCCCCGCAAATCCAGAGCATCGTCCTGCCCCAGGCACAGCAACAACTTCCCTTCAACAGTCATCCGCACCCGATTACAGCTGCCACAAAAGTTGTGGCTGTTGGGCGAAATGAAACCGATCCGGGTATCAGAATGGCGTTCCAGACGCACATAACGCGCCGGTCCGCCGCTGTTTTCGGTGCTGTCGAGCAACCGATGCTGGCTGGTGATCAGCGTGCGCACTTCGTCGCTGGAACAGAACGATTCGCCCCGGGAACGACCGACGTCGCCCAAAGGCATTTCTTCGATAAAACTGATGTCGATGCGCTGGTCGATAGCGTACTGCACCAACGCCGGGACTTCATCGAAGTTGCGCCCCTTCATCACCACGCAGTTGAGTTTGACCCGCTCGAACCCAGCGTCCCGCGCCGCTTCAATGCCGTTGAGCACCTGGTCGAGATCGCCGTTACGGGTGATCGCCCGAAACTTCTGTCCGTCCAGGCTATCGAGGCTGATGTTCATCCGCTTGACCCCGGCGTCGACCAATGGCCGGGCCAGACGGCCCAGTTGCGAGCCGTTGCTGGTCATCACCAGTTCGCGCAAACCGGGTAAAGCGGCGATGTTGCGGCACAGTCCGACAATGCCGGGACGGATCAGCGGCTCGCCGCCGGTCAGACGGATTTTGCGTACACCCAGGCCAACGAACAGCGTCGCCAAGCGCTGCAATTCCTCCAGTGTGAGCACCTGCTGCCGCGGCAGGAACGTCATGTTTTTCGCCATGCAATACACACAGCGAAAATCACAGCGGTCCGTCACCGACATCCGCAGATAATCGATCTGCCGTCCAAAACCATCCTGCATCACAGCGTTCATCACTTCTCCCGGTTTGCCTCGATGCTCACTGCACCAGCGGTGAGTCGGCGCCCTGCAAGTGAATGCCGCGAATATCCGCAGCACCGATCAGGGTTTGCAGGTACTGCACCAGCGCTTTCTGCCAGACGCCTTGCTGCAACTGTGTGCGGATCGCCGTCGACACCACTTCATAGGGCAACGGCATGCCTTCGATTCGCTGATCGACACTGATCACATGCCAGCCGTAACGACTTTCCAGCGGTTTGCTGGCCAGGCCCGGTGCCAAGGTGAACAGCTGACGTTCCAGTTCAGGCACGGTCTGGCCCTTGCTGATCTGCCCCAGAGAACCGCCCTGAGCCTTCGACGGGCAGGCCGAATATTTCACGGCCAGCTCGGCGAAACTGCCGGGAAACTCATCCAGTTGCTGCAGCAGGACTTCGGCCTGACCCTGCGCAAGCTCGCGGGCCTCGACATCGTCTGGTGCACATTCGAGCAGGATGTGCCGCACCGCCAGCAACGGCGCGCTGTGGAAGCGCCCGCGATTGTTTTCGTAGTAACGCAGACTCGACTCCTCGTCACACTGAGGCACTTTCACCTCACGTTCGAGCAGCAAGCGAGTGGCCGCTTCTTCTTCGTTTTCACCGGCGCCGATTTCCAGCGACACGCCGAGTTCGGTGATGCGCTGCTGCAACAACTCGCGGATCACCAGCGCCCTGGCGGCCAGGAAGACCGCCTCCTCGCGGCTTTCGGCCGGGTGATATTGCAGCTCCTGGGCCATCGCTTCCGGGGTGATCGACACCTCGTTGACGCTGATGATCGGCCACTCCTGTTCACTGCTGGCGATCAACTGCGCCGGGGCGTCATCGGCCCCTGCGGGCTCAACCGGCAGGGCTTCAAACTGCGCCTGTGCGACCGGCGCGATGTCGAGAGCAGCCTCCGCTTTTTTTGAAGAACCGCAGCCACCGCTGCCCCCGTTACCACCACCACATCCACATCCACCTGACATGATTGTCTCCTCAGTACTTCTGACGAACGATTTGATAACGACGCCCCAGGTACCAGATCGGTGCGCTGATCATGTGTACGAGACGGGTGAAGGGGAACAGGACAAACAGGGTCAAACCGAGAAACACATGCAACTTGTAGATCAGCCCGACCGGCTCGATGGACGCCGCTGCTTCCACCGGACGCAACAGCACGGTGTTCTGCGCCCAATCGGCGAGCATCACCATCACCGAACCATCCATGTGCCCGGTAGACGCGACGATGGTCAGCAGACCGAGCAGCAATTGCGCGAGCAACACCAGAAGCACCAGGATGTCCGAAGGACTGGAGGTGGCGCGTACCCGAGGATCACTGAGCCGCCGGTTAACCAGCATCAGCAAGCCAATCAGGCATAACAAACCGAAGAGCCCGCCCGAGACCATTGCCAGCAACTGCTTGTTCTCAGTGCTGATCACGTGGTGATAAATCGACGCCGGGGTCAGCAGGCCGACGAAATGCCCCGCCAGCACGAACAACACACCGATGTGGAAGAAGTTGCTCGCCACGCGCATGCCGCGCTGATTGAGCATCTGGCTGGAGCCCGCCTTCCAGGTGTACTGCGACAGATCGAAGCGCGCCCAGCTGCCAATCAGGCAAATCGCCAGGGCGACGTAGGGATAGACCCCGAACAACAACAGGTTCCATTTAGACATTGCCTACCTCCTTGGCTGGCACGGCTGCCAACTCTTCATGCTGAAAATCCACCCAATGCAACGGCACCGCGCTTTCCTCACGGGCCTTGCCCGGTGCGCTTGGCAGCGAACTGCAACGGTCCTGCTGTTCAGCCTGGAGGAAGTCCACGGCCTCCTCTTCCCAGATCTTGTCGAGGGCTTCGAGGGAGTCGTCGCGAGGTTCCGCCGCGACCTGCGCCCGCAGGTCGGCGACCACTTGATGCGGCTCGGCCCCGGCAATTTGCAGCAGCGCCCGGAAGCAGCTGGCATAGGCGCTTTCGCGTTCTTCCAGACGTGCAGCGAGCAAGGCCAGCAAATGCGAAACATCCGCCAGGCCCTCGCGGGCCTCGATGTCTTCGCGTGTGGAGAGGAACTCCAGGTACAGCGGGATGTAATCGGGCAGCTCTTTGACGCCGATGGCAAAACCGGCTTCTTCGTATTGCGCCATCATGTCGACCATCGCCTGACCACGGTCGCGGGATTCACCGTGCACATGCTCAAACAGCAGCAGCGACAGCGAGCGCCCCCGACCGAACAGCGCACCGTAGTGCTCCTGCCCGTCCATCAGGTCATTGGCGCAGATCAGCTCGAGCAATTCGAACAACGCACCGCGCTGCGTCGGGCTGATTTCCCGTGACTGGATGATCGCTTGCTCCAGTTCGTCGCGACCACCAATCAGTGTTTCGGTCGGGTAATCGAGCAGCAGCGAAATCACTTTGAGAATTTGCATGCTCATTCCTCCCACAACTGGACGGTTTTCAGGATGTCGCGGCGGTTGGCTTTCTTGGCGCCGAACATGTTGGTGTCGGAGCTGCCGCTACAGCCGCTGCCGAAACTGAAACCACACCCGGAACGCTCAGCGAAGGCGTCGCTCATGGCGTCTTCACGGTGGGCGCTCGGTACAACAAAGCGGTCCTCGTAGTTGGCGATTGCCAGGTAGCGATACATCTCCTCGACCTGGGCCACGCTCAAGCCGACATCCGCCAGCACTTGCAGGTCCTGAACGCCGTCGACTTGCTCGGAACGTTTGTAGGCGCGCATCGCCAGCAAGCGTTTAAGCGCACGCTTGACCGGCTTTTCATCGCCCGCGGTCAACAGGTTCGCCAGGTACTTCAGTGGAATACGCAGGCTGTCGACGTCAGGGATCACCCCGTTCATACCGACGGTGCCAGCAGTGGCGGCGTTCTGGATCGGCGACAGCGGCGGTACGTACCAAACCATCGGCAAGGTGCGATATTCCGGGTGCAGCGGCAGTGCGAGTTTCCAATCCACAGCCATTTTGTAGACCGGGGAACGTTGGGCTGAATCGATCACCGACTGCGGGACGCCATCGGCCAGAGCCTGACGAATCACCGCCGGGTCATTTGGATCGAGGAAGATCTCCAGTTGTTTCTCGTACAGGTCCTGCTCATTGGCGGTGCTTGCCACTTCGCTGATGCGATCGGCGTCATACAGCAGCACACCGAGGTAGCGGATGCGCCCAACGCAGGTTTCCGCGCAAACGGTCGGCATCCCGGCTTCGATACGCGGGTAGCAGAAGATGCATTTCTCGGACTTGCCGCTTTTCCAGTTGAAATAGATCTTCTTGTACGGGCAGCCGCTGATGCACATCCTCCAGCCACGGCATTTCTCCTGGTCAATCAGGACGATGCCGTCTTCTTCACGTTTGTAGATCGCCCCGCTCGGGCAAGCCGCTGCGCACGTCGGGTTGAGGCAGTGCTCGCACAGGCGCGGCAAATACATCATGAAGGTGTTTTCGTACTCGCCGTAAATGTCCGCCTGGATCTTGTCGAAGTTCTTGTCCTTGCGACGCTTGGCGAATTCGGTGCCGAGGATTTCTTCCCAGTTCGGGCCCCACTCGATTTTCTCCATGCGCTTGCCGGAGATCAGCGAACGCGGGCGCGCGGTGGGTTGATGCTCGCCCAGCGGCGCGGTGTGCAGGTGCTGGTAATCGAAGTCGAACGGTTCGTAGTAGTCGTCGAGGCTCGGCAGATCCGGGTTAGCGAAAATGTTCGCCAACACGCGGAATTTACCGCCGATGCGCGGGTTGATCGTGCCGTTGGCATTGCGGATCCAGCCACCCTTCCACTTGTCCTGGTTTTCCCATTCTTTCGGGTAGCCGATCCCGGGTTTCGATTCGACGTTGTTGAACCAGGCGTATTCCATGCCTTCGCGGCTGGTCCAGACGTTTTTGCAGGTGATCGAACAAGTGTGGCAACCGATGCATTTGTCCAGGTTCAGAACCATGCCGATTTGTGAGCGAATCTTCATCTCAGTTCTCCTCAATATCGGTCGGCAGTGGACGCGGCAAGTCATCGCCACTTGAACCATCGAGCCAGTCGACTTTGGACATTTTGCGCACCACGACGAATTCATCGCGGTTGCAACCGACCGTGCCGTAATAGTTGAAACCGTAGGCTTGCTGGGCATAGCCGCCGATCATGTGGGTCGGTTTGAGCACCACTCGGGTGACCGAGTTGTGGTGCCCGCCACGGGTCTTGGTGGTTTCCGAACCGGGCACGTTCACGATCCGTTCCTGGGCGTGGTACATCATCACCATGCCGTCCTTGACCCGTTGGCTGACCACCGCACGGGCAGTCAGTGCACCGTTGATGTTGAAGCACTCGATCCAGTCGTTGTCCTCGATGCCTGCGCTTTTCGCGTCGTTCTCCGAGAGCCAGACAATCGGCCCGCCACGGCTGAGGGTCAGCATCAGCAGGTTGTCGCTGTAGGTGCTGTGGATGCCCCACTTCTGGTGCGGGGTGATCCAGTTCAGGACGATTTCCTTGTGGCCGTTACTGCGCTTGCCTTTCACCCCTTCAATGGTGCGGGTGTTAACCGGCGGCCGATAACTCATCAGTTGTTCGCCGAACGCCTGCATCCACGGGTGATCCTGGTAGAACTGCTGGCGACCGGTGATGGTGCGCCATGGGATCCCTTCGTGAACGTTGGTGTAGCCGGCGTTGTAGCTGACGTGATCGTCTTCGAGACCCGACCAGGTGGGGCTGGAAATGATTTTGCGCGGCTGTGCCTGAATGTCGCGGAACCGGATGGCCTCGTGGGCCTTGGACAGCGCCAGGTGGCTGTGATCGATGCCAGTGAATTCCGACAGTGCAGCCCAGGCCTTGACCGCCACCTGGCCGTTGGTTTCCGGCGCCAGGGACAGAATCACTTCAGCTGCGTCGATGGCCGTGTCGATTTTCGGCCGACCCTGGCTGATACCGGCATCGCCTTCTTTGTGATTGAGTTCACCGAGGAATTTCACTTCGTCTTCGGTGTTCCAGTTGATGCCCTTGCCGCCGTTGCCGTGTTTCTCCAGCAATGGCCCGAGGGACGAGAACTGTTTGTAGATGTTCGGGTAGTCACGCTCGACCACATGCAGATTCGGCGCGTTTTTGCCTGGCTCCGGTGCCACGCCGGCGCTTTTCCAGTCGGTGCCGCCAAACGGTTGGGCCAATTCGCCGACGCTGTCGTGCATCAGCGGGATGGTCACCAGGTCCTTCTCAACACCCAGGTGCCCTTCGGACATACTGGAAAACGCCTTGGCGATGCCTTTGTAGATTTCCCAGTCGGAACGCGATTCCCACGCCGGGTCGATGGCAGCCGACAACGGGTGAATGAACGGGTGCATGTCCGAGGTGTTCATGTCGTCTTTTTCGTACCAGGTTGCGGTCGGCAACACGATGTCGGAATAGACGCAGGTCGAGGACATGCGGAAGTCCAGCGTAGTGACCAGATCGAGCTTGCCGATGGCGCCCTCGTCCACCCATTCGGCTTCTTCGGGTTTGCAGTCGCCGACCTGGCCGATGTCTTCGTTCATCACACCGTTTTTGGTGCCCAGCAGGTACTTGAGCATGTACTCGTGGCCCTTGCCCGAGGAGCCCAGCAGGTTGGAACGCCAGATGAACATGTTGCGCGGGAAGTTGACCGGGCTGTCCGGCTGTTCGCAGGAAAAACGCAGCGAACCGTCCTGCAACGACTTGACCACGTAGTCTTTCGGGTCCATGCCGGCCGCAGCCGCGTCGCGACAAATGTGCAAAGGGTTAGTGTTGAGTTGCGGTGCGCTGGGCAACCAGCCGGCGCGTTCGGCGCGGATGTTGTAGTCCAGCGCATGCTCGGGGAATTGTGATTTATCGGCCAATGGCGAGAGCACGTCGTGCATGCTCATTTTCTCGTGACGCCACTGCGAACTGTGGGCGTAGAAGAAGCTGGTGCCGTTCATTTGGCGAGGCGGACGGTTCCAGTCCAGGCCGAACGCCAATGGCAGCCAGCCGCATTGCGGACGGAGTTTTTCCTGGCCAACGTAGTGCGCCCAACCGCCACCGGTCTGGCCGACACACCCGCAGAGCATGAGCATGTTGATCAGCCCGCGGTAGTTCATGTCCATGTGGTACCAGTGGTTCATCGCCGCGCCGACGATGATCATCGAGCGACCCTTGGTCTTGTCGGCGTTGTCGGCGAACTCACGGGCAATCTGAATGGCTTTCTCACGGCTGACGCCGGTGATCTGCTCCTGCCACGCCGGGGTGCCAGGCACCGAGGCGTCGTCGTAATCCTTGGCGACGTTTTCGCCACCGAGGCCGCGATCGATCGCCAGGTTGGCGGCCGACAGGTCGAACACGGTGGCCACTTTGGCCACGCTTCCGTCCGCCAGCACCACGTTATGCACCGGCACGCGACGGTATTGCACAGCATCGCCGGCCACGTGCTGGAAGTGCTCGTGGGACTCGCCGGCAAAATACGGGAACGCCACTTCGGCGACGTCATCGCCAATCAGACTCAGTTTCAGATCGATCTCACGGCCTTCGCCGCCTTCACGAGGCAGGATGTTCCACTTGCCCTTCTCGCCCCAGCGATAACCGATGGAGCCCTGAGGGGACACCAGTTCGCCGCTGACATCCAGGGCGATGGTTTTCCATTCCGGGTTGTTTTCCTGGCCAAGGTTGTCGGTCAGGTCGCTGGCGCGCAGGAAGCGGTCCGGCTGGTAACCGGCGCCCGGTGCCTTGTCGACCATTTGCTTGAGCAGCACCAGCACCGGCAAATCGGTAAAGCGCTTGGCGTAGTCGGTGAAATAGGCGCTCGGTTTGTCCAGGTGAAATTCTTTGAAGATCACATGGTTGAACGCCTGGGCCAGCGCCGCATCGGTGCCTTGTTTAGGGTTCAGCCACAGGTCGGTGAGCTTGGCGACTTCCGAGTAATCCGGGGTGATCGCCACAGTCTTGGTGCCCTTGTAACGGACTTCGGTAAAGAAGTGCGCGTCGGGGGTACGGGTCTGCGGGACGTTGGAGCCCCAGGCAATGATGTAGTTGGAGTTGTACCAGTCGGCCGATTCCGGCACGTCGGTCTGCTCGCCCCAGACCATCGGCGAGGCCGGTGGCAAGTCGCAGTACCAGTCATAAAAGCTCAGGCAGGCGCCGCCGATCAGCGACAGGTAACGCGACCCTGCGGCGTAGCTGACCATCGACATGGCCGGGATCGGCGAGAAGCCGACGATCCGGTCAGGGCCGTATTGCTTGATCGTATAGACGTTGGACGCAGCGATGATCTCGTTGACTTCCTCCCAGTTGGAGCGAATGAAGCCACCCATGCCGCGTTTGCTTTTATAGGAGTCGGCCTTGACCTTGTCCTCGACAATACTGGCCCAGGCTTCCACCGGCGCCATGGTTTGCCGCGCATCGCGCCAAAGCTTGAGCAACGGCTTGCGAATTTTCGGGTACTTGAGCCGGTTGGCGCTGTAGATGTACCAGCTGTAACTGGCACCACGCGGGCAGCCACGGGGCTCATGGTTCGGCAGATCGTTGCGGGTACGCGGGTAATCGGTCTGCTGGGTTTCCCAGGTGATCAGGCCGTTCTTGACGTAGATCTTCCACGAGCAGGAGCCGGTGCAGTTCACCCCGTGGGTGGAGCGCACGATCTTGTCGTACTGCCAGCGTGAACGGTAAACGTTCTCCCAGTCGCGAGACTCTTTGCGGGTCTCGCCATGACCGTCGGAAAACTCGTTTTGCTTGCGATTGAAAAACCGCAATTGATCCAGTAAATGACTCACGGTGTAGTCCTCTCAGGCTTTGTCGCGGAGTCTGTGCCCCGCCCACGCAATGGTTAGATTCGGTTCGACTCAGCAGGGTGTCGCGGCGCCTTTGCGCGCGTACCACCACCAGGTCACGACGATGCAGCTCAGGTAAAAGCCGACGAACATGTAGAAGGCCATCTCCGGGCCGCCGGTCTGGGCCATCGAAGTGCCGAAGGATTTGGGAATGAAGAACGCACCGAAGGCGCCCATGGCCGAACTGAAGCCCAGGACCGCGGCTGACTCTTTACCGGCATTTTTCAGCGCTTGTTCGCGCACGGCGGGTGGTTTTCCGGCCGAGGCTTTTTCATGCTGGGTGCGGAAGATCACCGGGATCATGCGGAAGGTGGAGCCGTTGCCGATGCCAGTGGTAATGAACAGCAGCATGAACATGCCGAGGAAGCCGTAGAAGTTGCCGCCTGTGCCGTTTTGCGGCAGGAAGTGCAACACGCCAAAGACCATCACGATCATCAGCACGAAGTTCCACAAGGTCACTTTCGCGCCGCCAAGCTTGTCCGCCAGCCAGCCGCCCAATGGGCGTACCAGCGCACCGACCAACGGGCCGAGGAAGGCGAATTTCAAAGCGATGACATCAGGGAACGAGGTTTTGATCAGCAGCGGAAACGCGGCGGAGAAACCGATGAACGAACCGAAGGTCGCCAGGTACAACCAGCACATCAGCCAGTTGTGTTTGCGTTTGAAGATCACCGCCTGCTCGCTGAAAGAAGCGCGGGCACTGGACAAATCATTCATGCCGAACCAGGCCAGCACCGTCACCAGGACAATAAACGGCACCCAGATGAAACCGGCGTTCTGCAACCACAACTGACCGCCGTTCGGCAGGGCTTGAGGCTTACCGCCCATGAAACCGAACACGCCAAAGGTAATCACCAGCGGCACACAGAACTGCATCACCGAGACGCCCAGGTTACCCAGCCCGGCGTTGAGGCCAAGGGCCGTGCCCTGCTGCGACTTGGGATAGAAGAAACTGATGTTGGACATGCTCGACGCGAAGTTGCCGCCGCCAAAACCGCAGAGCAAGGCAATCAACACGAACACGCTGTAGGAGGTACTCGGGTCCTGCACGGCGAAGCCCATCCAGATAGAGGGCAACAACAGTGACGCGGTGCTCAGGGCGGTCCAGCGACGGCCACCGAAGATCGGCACCATAAAGGAATAGAAGACGCGCAAAGTCGCCCCGGACAGCCCCGGCAACGCCGCCAGCCAGAACAGCTGGTCGGTGGTGAAGGTGAAACCGATGGCGTTCAAGCGCACGATCACCGTGCTCCAGACCATCCACACCGCAAAGGCCAGCAGCAGCGCAGGAATGGAAATCCACAAGTTGCGCGTGGCGGTCTGTTTGCCGCTACGTCCCCAGAACGCTGGGTCCTCGGGGCGCCAGTCATGAATGACCGGGCCTTTGTCAGGCTTTTGCAGAACGGACATGTTCTTCTCCTAGGGCAATGCTGGAAATCGGGGACGGGGTCAGCAGCGGCGTTTTACCCAGCACCGCGCTTTTGCGTATTTCGCTGAAGTACATCCAGGTGAGGGAGACCCAGACCACGCCGTACATCAACATGAAGCAGGAAGAGCGCACGCCGGTGAGGTCCACCAGGGCGCCGAACAGGATTGGCAGCACGAACCCGCCCAGGCCACCGGCGAGGCCGACGATGCCGGACACCGCGCCCATGTTTTTCGGGTAGTCGTTGGCGATGTACTTGAAGACCGAGGCCTTGCCGAACGCGAAGGCGATGCCCATGACGAACAGCAGCACGGTGAACAGCGCGGGATTGAGGCCGATGTGGAAATCCACCGGGCCGTTGATCGTTTGCACTTGCAGTTGGGTTTGCGGATACGAGAGCAGGAACAGGCAGATCCAGCTGACCCACAACACCCACCAGGTCACGCTTTGCGCACCCCAGCGATCCGACATCCAGCCGCCGACCGCGCGCAGCACGCCGCCAGGCAGGGAGAAACAGGCCGCCAGCAACGCCGCGCTTTGCAGGCTGAAACCGTATTCCTGCACGTAGTACTTGGTCATCCACAGCGCGAGGGCGACATAACCACCGAAGACGATCGAGTAGTACTGGCAATAGCGCCACACCGCCGGGTCCTTCAGCGAGCTCAGTTGCTCACGCAAGGTGGCGCCGGTAGCACTGCGGTGGTCCTTGTTTTCGGCGCTGAGGAACCAGAACAACAACGCAGTAATAAAGAGGATCGCGCTGAAGACTTTCGGCACCAGCTGCCAGCTGCCAGCAGCGATCAGCGCCGGGGCGAGAAACTTGGTCACCGCAGCTCCGGCGTTACCGGCGCCGAAGATGCCCATCGCGAAGCCCTGGTTCTCTTTGTCGAACCATTTGGCGACGTAGGCGATCCCGACCGAGAACGAGCCGCCGGCCAGGCCGACGAACAAGCCCAGCACCAGGAACTGCCAGTAGGCGGTGGCGTGACTGATCAGGTACAGCGGCGTCACGCAGGCCAGCATCAGCAGGAAGAACACACTGCGCCCGCCAAAGCGGTCGGTCAGCAGGCCCAGTGGCAACCGCACCAGCGAGCCGGTCAGGACCGGGGTCGCGGCCAGCAGGCCGAACTGAGTTTCGTTGAGCTGGAGGAGGTCCTTGATCGGTACACCGAGCACGGCAAACATCATCCAGACCATGAAACACATAGTGAAGGCCAGCGTGCTCATGCCCAGCACCAAGCCTTGTCGTACACGCGGTTGGTTCACAAATGCTCTCCAATCAATTAGCCATGGCGGCAGACTAGAGAGGCGAACCCCGCAAAAACTTGATCCATGTCAACGAAGCCCTAGGGGGCATAGGCCTATGCTTGTGCGGTCTACCTCTAAGGAGGTAGTACAGGAAAACCCTAAAACCGTTTGTTTATCAGCGTCTTAAGGTTTTCTGCCAAGGTTTTTGCTGACAAGGATCAGTCGACAACTCTTTAGAGGTAGCGCGCCCGGGATCGGCGACAAAACCCCTTCCTGGAGCTCCACGTGCTCTGTTTTCCTGATTTTTTCCGGGACCTGCGCTGATGATTCGCTGGTTGCGCAGCTCCCTGCCCGCTCGCGCCGGGCTAGCCGTGATCCTGATCGCCGTGCTCGCTCTCGCCAGTTCGTTGAGCGCCGGACTGATCGCCTGGTTCAGCCAGGGCGATGCGGCCGCCATCAACACCGCAGGCTCGGTGCGCATGGAGACTTACCACCTGAGCTGGAAACTGGCCGCGGGGGCAACCGACGAAGAAATCGCCGCCATCACCGACAGCCTGCAAACCCGACTCACCAGCCAGTCACTCAAGGCGGTGCTGGAGGATGGCCCAAGCGCCGCCCTGCAAATCAGCTACGGGCAAATCCAGCAGCAATGGGACGAGGATTTGCACCCGGCACTGGAGCGCGGCGATGCCGCCTACTTTCAGGTCCAGGCCCTGCCCTTCGTTGAACAACTGAACCAGTTCGTCAACCTGTTGCAGCGCCAAAGCGAACAGAAGCAAGGCTGGCAACAGGTGATCCAGGGCCTGGCCTTGTTCACCACCCTGTTCGTCCTGCTGATTGGCCTCTACGAATTGCAGTACGGGGTCGTCATGCCCTTGAAAGAGTTGGTGGACGCGACCCAGCGCTTTCGTCGCGGCGATTTCAAGGTGCGGGTCAATCATCAGTCCCAGGACGAACTGGGCCAGTTGGCCACGAGCTTCAACGCCATGGCCGAGACGATCGAAGACTCGCATCGCACCCTTGAGAGTCAGGTCCAGCAAAAAACCCTGAACCTGCAACAAGCTAATGCCGCCCTCGAGTTGCTGTACCAAAGCAGTCGAAGCCTGGCCACACGCCTGGCCAATGCCGAAGGGCTGGATGAGTTGATCCGACGCTTCCAGCAACGCTTGCCCGGCTTGCGTCTGTCGCTGTGCCTGCAAGGACAAATGCAGGCACCGGCCCAGCAGTTGCTCGCCCTCCACGGCGCGAACATCCGGGAAGTCTGCGCCAGCAGTGATTGCGCCACGTGTCAGAAGCACCATAAAGCCAGCCCGCAAACGTTCAGCATCAGCAATCAGGGCAGTGAACTGGGTGAACTCAAGGCGCACTTTGTCGACGGGCACCCGACGCAAGCCTGGGAAACCCAATTGATCCAGGCCCTGGCCAATCTGATCGGCACCTCGCTGTCGCTCAAACGCCAACGGGAACAGGATCATCGCCTGCTGCTGCTCGACGAGCGCACGATCATTGCCCGCGAACTGCACGACTCACTGGCCCAGGCCCTGTCCTACATGAAGCTGCAAGTCAGCCGCCTGCAAACCCTGATGCGCCGTGGCGAACCGATCGAAACCCTGGAAAACGTCACCGCCGAACTGCGCGAAGGGCTGAACAATGCCTACCGTCAGTTACGCGAGTTGCTGACCACTTTTCGCCTGCAGATTCACGATGCGGGACTGGTGCAGGAGCTCAAGGACACCGCCGAGGAGTTTTCCAGGCGCGGGGAATTCCAGGTACACCTGCACGTCGACGCGCTGGCCTTTCAGTTATCGGCCAGCGAGCAAATCCACATCTTGCAGATCACCCGCGAAGCGCTCTCCAACTGCCTACGCCACGCCCACGCGCAAAACGCCTGGCTGCAACTGCGTCAGGACGGTGAAACCGTGAGGCTCGTCGTCGAAGACGACGGGCGTGGCTTCAGCGGCGACGTCGACCAGCGCGAACACCACGGCCTGAAAATCATGGATGAGCGGGCCCGCAGCTTGCGCGGTCAACTCAAAATAATGTCCAGGGAGCCGCAAGGCACCCTCGTCCAACTGGAATTCCAACCGGAGTTTCTCGGGCAGCAAACAGAAGGTAGCGCCACATGAACCCGTCCCTGCAACACACCATCCTGCTGGTCGACGACCACCCGATGATGCGTCACGGCATCCGCCAGATGCTCGAACTCGAAGATGATTTCCTGATCGTCGGTGAAGCCAACAACGGCGAAGAAGCACTCAGTCTGATCGAGCCGCTGCAACCGGATCTGGTGTTGCTCGATAACAACATGCCGCTGATGAATGGCATTGAAACCCTGCGCCAATTACGGGCGATGCACTACACCGGCAAGGTGCTGCTGTTTACGGTCTCGGATGCCGAAGACGATATTCGCGACGCATTGCGTCTGGATGCCGACGGCTACCTGCTCAAGGACATGGAACCCGAACTGTTGATTCAGTACATTCGCAATGCCTTGAACGGCGAATTGGTGATCAGTCCGGGTCTGACCCAAGTCATGGCCCAGGCACTGCGTTCACCACAGCGCCAGACCGTGGTGGAACTGACCGAGCGTGAACGTCAGGTGCTGAAAACCATCGCCAGCGGCTTCAGCAACAAAGTTATCGGGCACAAGCTGGGCATCACCGAAGGCACGGTCAAGGTTCACGTGAAAAACCTGCTGCACAAACTCGGTTTGCGCTCTCGGGTTGAGGCGGCGGTGTGGGCCATGGAGCACTTGCGCAATGCGGGCTGAGGAGCATGCCTCTTTAGAGGTAGGCCGGCAGAGGCATAGGTCATCCGGCTCGCGCTCTCTACTATGAGCGTCAGCGGAGGTACGCCATGCTGACCCACCCTTCCATCGTTTTAACGTTGCGTCGTCACCATCTGTTCAGCCAACTGCCGGAGAAAATCTTCGAGGAAGTCTGCGGCCTGGCGATGCTCAAGCGCCTGAGCTGTCACAGCACGCTCATGCACCAAGGGGATCCGGCCAAGCGCTTTTTCCTGCTGGTCAGCGGCCAGATCAAGTTGTACCGGCTTACCGGCGAAGGTCAGGAAAACCTGGTGGAGATCATTCAGCCCGGCCAGACCTTTGCCGAAGCGTTGCTGTTCAGCCAGGCCCGTCTCTACCCGGTGAGCGCCACGGCGCTGAAGGACAGCGTGCTGGTGAGTATCGAAGGCAGCCATTACCGCAACGCCCTGGAAGACCAGCCGAAAGTCTGCCTGGCGATCCTGGCGAGCATGAGTGTGCACTTGCACCTGCGTCTGCGGGACATCGACACCTTGACCATGGCCAGCGCGAGCCGGCGGGTGATCAATTTTCTGCTCCAGGAGCGCAACCCGGTCAGCGGTTTGATTGTCTTGCAGGTGTCCAAACGCCTGGTCGCCTCGAAGCTGGGTATTCAGCCGGAAACCTTTTCGCGGATCTTGCACCGCCTGGTGGACAGCGGTCTGATCGCGATGGAACGACGCAACATCAGCATCCTCGCCGAAGAGGATCTCGCGGCCTTCCAATAGACGGAATTGACCGCAGTCAATGCGCAATGCCACCGGCCTTGCACACTGAAGAAGTCCACCCATGGAGAGCGCTCATGTCCCGTTCAACCTTGCCCCTGATTTACTCCTGCTCAGGCTGCTCCAACGTCGCCCAACTGGCCAATACCCTGGCCGTGCGGCTTGATCGCAGCGGCCTGGCGGAAATGTCCTGCATCGTCGGGGTCGGCGGGCATGTGGCGGCGTTGGTCAACAAGGCACGCTCGGGACGGCGGATTTTTGCGCTGGACGGTTGCCCGCTGCAATGCGTTGAAAACTGCTTGAAGCAGCATGGTCTGCACGCGGATGTGCATTTGATTCTTAGCCATTACGGGTTGCGTAAGCGCTATGGCGAGGACTGCACGCAGGCAGAGAGTGATGAGTTGTTTGAAGAGATCAGGCAACGAATTGCGAGTGATGCTCGGCAGCATGAAAACCGCCAGGAAACGATGGCCTGAAGAACAACAAAAACCCTGTGGGAGCGGGCCCGCGATAGCAGTGGAATAGCCGACATCAATGTTGAATGTACAACCGCCATCGCGGGCAAGCCCGCTCCCACAGGGTTATGCGTTGGGCACAAATATTGCGGACACACTCATCAAAATGTGGGAGCGAGGCGGCTCGCTCCCACATCTATGGTCATCCCGCCGCCAACCCCTTCCCCGCCCGCTCCAGATTGCGCCACAACCACACCGGCAATACATCAGGATCAAGACTGTCGATCAGGTTCTTCAACGCCAACCCCAACTCCGTATCACCCTCGATCACCAAACGCCGGCGAAAGAACAACGTGTCCGGATCTTCCTGACGACTCGCCAGCAATAAAAACTCTCGCCAGTTACCGCTGATAGTCACATGCGCCGTGGCGTGTTCAGCAATTCGCAACCCTTGACGGGTCAGCGTCAAGAACCAGGTCAACCCCAGGTCCGGGATCCGCAGGCACAACCAACGCCCGCGCAACACTTCAAATTCACCATCGCGCAAAGGCTCGGCGAGGCAGCGATTGAGCGCCTGCTGCAACGCCAGGCGCTGCACCGCAAAGGGCACTCGACGCACCAGCGGCAGTAACCGGTCGGCGCCTTTCAGCAGCCACTTTTTTCGGTTCAACACAGGCCGACCTCCTCGACGCGCAACAAGCCGGCCTGGCCATGCCAGTAGCCATTACAACCGTCGACGAACAGCGGCGGTGTCTCGCCCAGACGAACCCGTTGATAGGCGCCAATGACCTCGGCCATGCCCTGAGCGCGAGGGCTCAGACGCAACACATCGGCCCCACAGGCCACCAACCCGGCGTAGTCCGCCAGCAGATTGGTCACCTCGGCCGACATCGTTTGTATTCCGTTAATGGTAAACAGCGCCTGCCCCTCCTGACTGGTAAGAGGCAGGCCGTCGGGGTAGTTGAGGCAGCAAAACCGGCAATCGTCCTTGGGCAGGTTTTCCGCTCGGGCCGTGAAGCAGCGTGCGGAATAAGCCAAGGGCAAATGCCCATAGGCAAAGATCTCGACTTCCGGCACCTCACGGCCAAGTTCGCGCACCTGATCAAGCACATCGCCAATCAACGCCGCCGAGCATTCCACCGGCGGCACCCAACGGGTCATCCCGCAGTCCAGCAGTTGCGCCAGCGTATGACCGTTGTACACATTCAGCGCCGGGCCACCCACGAACGGCAACTTGCGCTCGGCCAAAAACTGCACCGCGCCCATGTCGTTGGCCTCCACCAGCAATTGGCCGTTGTCGCAGAGCCGCCGCAGGCTGGAGAGCTCGGACGCCGCTTCGATCAGCGTCAGGCTGGAGATCACCAACTGTGCCTGGCTGCATTCCTGCAACTCGCGCCCCAGCCCCAGCCATTGATCCAGTGAAAAGGCCCGGCGTTTCGAGCACACGGTTTCCCCCAGATAAATCACATCCAGGGGTAAAGCCGACATCTCGGCGTAAAAATTGCTGAGTTGCTCTTTGTCCCAATAAAACAGGACCGGTCCCAGGCTGAGCTTCATGTCGCCTCCCTCATTGCCATGATCGATGGTAAGCACCCAGGGTGGTCTGGCTGCCTTCGGACAAACCGGCCAGCACCCGGCGCCATTCCTCCTTGACCCGAAAACTGCCCGGCGAGCCACGATGGGCATCCAGTGCGGCGCGCCAGACGCGGGTGACTTGTTCGACATAGGCCGGGCTGCGTTGCCGGCCCTCGATTTTGACCGCCTCAACGCCAATGGCCGTCAATTCCGGCAGCAAATCCAGGGTGTCGAGGCTGGTGGGTTCTTCCAGCGCATGAAAGCGTTTGCCGCCGACCAGGAAACGGCCTTTGCACAGGGTTGGGTAACCGGCGGGCTCATCAGGGGTGTAACGGTCGATCAGCACTTCACTGAGCCGTGCACTCAAGCCGTCGGCGTCGTCGCTCCAGCGCACTGCTTTGGCTGGAGAACAGACGCCGCACAGGTTCGGCGACTCGCCGGTGATGTAGGACGACAGATGGCAACGCCCTTCGGCCATGATGCACAAGCTGCCGAAGCCAAAGACTTCGATGGGCACCGGGCTGCTCGCGGCGACCTGACGCACTTGCGCCAACGACAACACCCGCGGCAGCACCGCGCGACGAATCCCGTAGCGTTGCGCATAAAACTCCAGGGCCGCAGCGTGGGTTGCCGAACCCTGGACCGACAGATGCAACGCCAATTGCGGATGGCGCTGGCTGGCGTAGTTGAGCACCCCGGGGTCGGCGGCAATCAACGCATCCACGCCGTAATCGGCGGCACGATCGACCGCCCGCTGCCAGCGTTCCCAGCCCTTGGGTTGCGGGTACGTGTTGACCGCGACGTAGAGTTTGCGTTGATGCTGGCGGATGTGAGCGACCGCCGCGTCGAACTGTTTGTCGTCCATGTTCAGCCCCGCGAAATGCCGGGCATTGGTGTCATCGCGAAAACCGACATAGACGGCATCGGCGCCTTCGCGCACCGCCGCTTTCAGCGCAGGCAGGTTCCCTGCCGGGCAGACCAGTTGCATGGGTAATCCTCATGGAAAAACGCGCTGCCAGTCTAGCGAGACCGGCAGGCAGAGCCTTGACGGCAATCAATTGCCATCAATGCATCAGGTCGGCGAAGGACAGGAACATCACGTTGTCGTGCTTGAGCACTTGCTGCTCGCACTCGATCACCGCCAGCCCGTCGGCCCAACACGCGGCCGTCAACATCGCCGAGCTTTGCTGAGGGTGCAGCTCCACACTGAGCTGGCCGTCAGCACCCGGCGTCAACCGTGCCCGCAGGTACTGCCGACGTTTGTTGCGCTGCAACCAGTCAAACCCGGCGGGCACGGCCAATGGCACCGGCAACACGTCTTGCACGCCCTGGGCCCTGAGGAGGAACGGACGCACCACCACCAACGCGGTAATCAGCGCTGCCGAAGGATTGCCCGGCATGCCGATCCAGGGTTTGCCGGCCACTTCGCCAAAGGCCAGCGGTTTACCCGGCTGAATCGCCAGCCGCCAGAAGTCCAGGCTGCCGAGTTCCTCGATGGCCTGTTTGAGGTGATCTTCCTCGCCCACCGAGACGCCACCAGAACTCAACAACAGGTCGCATTCCGAGGACGCCAGGCTCAAGGCATGCCGGCTGGTCGCCAACTCATCGGCCATGACGCCATAGTCATGCACTTCGACGCCCCAACCGCTCAACAACGCCGCGAGGCAGTAACGATTGCTGTTGTAAATCTGCCCGGGCGCCAATGGATCGCCCGGCTCACGCAGTTCATTGCCGCTGCTGAGCAAGCACACCTGCAACGGTCGATAGACCTCGACCCGCGCAATGCCAGCGCCGGCCAGCAACCCCACTTCTTGCGCACGCAGGCGTTTGCCGGTCTGGAGCAACAGGTCTCCCCGGCGAACCTCCTCGCCTTCCTTGCGTACGTGATCGCCCGCGGTTACGGGCGGGAACCAGACGCGCTCGCCATCGATCCGGCAGCGCTCCTGCGGCACCACCGTGTCGGCACCCGGCGGCAATGGCGCGCCGGTAAAGATCTGCACCGCCTGCTGCGCGAGCAAGGGCGAGCACGCCTGATCCCCCGCTGCAATTCGTCCGCCAATCGACAAATAGCCACCGTCCGGTGGCAGGTCTGCGGCCCTGAGGGCATAACCGTCCATGGCACTGTTGTCCCAGGCCGGCAGGTTGACAGGGGAATGAATGTCCGCTGCCAGCACCCGCCCCAAGGCTTGCTCCAGTCCGATCTTTTGCGCCAGGGGAGGCGGCGGTGCCTGATTCAGTAAGCGGCTGATGGCCTCGTCTACCGGCATCAAGCTGCCAAGGTCACACACCCGGCCAGTCATGAGCGTGTCTCGCAGGCGTCGATGACCCGTTGCCCTTGCGGTTTCAAATGCGGGGCGAAATTGCACGGGCCTGTGCGGCTGTCCAATTGTTCGAGCAGGATCTGGTTCCAGGCGGTTCGACACGCGCCCGGCGAACCCGGCACGCAGCACACCAGCACGCCGTTGCTCATCCCGGCCAATGCCCGTGACTGCAAACTGGACATGCCGATTTCCGCCAGGGACACCTGACGGAACAGTTCACCGAAGCCTTCCACGTGTTTGTCCAGCAACGGCAAAACCGCTTGCGGTGTGTTGTCGCGCGCGGTGAAGCCGGTGCCGCCGGTCATCAGTATCACTTGAACCTGAGGGTCGGCGATCCAGTGAGAGACCTTGGCGCGGATCTGATAAATGTCGTCTTTGACCAGACCACGATCGATCAACACATGCCCGGCCGTTTGCAGTAAATCCGTCAGGGTCTGCCCCGAGGTATCGGTGTCAAAGGTGCGCGTATCGCTGATGGTCAGCACGGCAATGTTCAGGGGTTCAAACGTGCGTTGCGCCAGATGGGCCATATCCAAGCCTTCCCGTAAATGAGGGTATGGGACAAAGCCTGAACCGGAATCCGCAGTGAGCCTATTCCTCCAAGGAGGTACCTCGTCAGGGACATAAGAAGATTGTGTAGCGCACACAAAACCTGTGGGAGCGAGCTTGCTCCCACATTGTTCTCCATTGCTACTCGATCTATTCAAGGCGCCAAGCGGTTGCGTTGCCATGCGCCATCGCGCAAACGGTAATCGAGACGGTCATGCAAGCGGTCGGCACGGCCCTGCCAGAATTCCAGACGTTCAGGGTGCAGGCAGTAACCGCCCCAATGCTCGGGCCGCGGAACGGTCTTGCCGGCAAAACGCTGGGTGGTTTGTATCAACAGCGATTCAAGCTCGGCCCGATTGGCCAGCGGCCGGCTTTGCGGTGAAGCCCAGGCGCCCAGGCGACTGTCCTGTGAGCGGGAATCGTAGTACGCATCCGATAGCGTCGGGTCGAGCCTGGAGACCTGGCCTTCGATGCGCACCTGACGCTCCAGCCCCGGCCAGAAAAAGGTCATGGCCGCATGCGGGTTAACGGCCAGTTGCTCGCCTTTGTCACTCTGGTAATTGCCGAAAAAGGTGAAGCCTTCATCGCTAAACCCCTTGAGCAATAGGACGCGACAGTGCGGGCGCCCTTCACTGTCAACCGTCGCCAACACCATGCTGTTGGCTTCGACAGGCGCGCGCTCGGTGTCGCGGGCCAGTTGCAGCCATTGCCGGAACATCGCCATCGGGTCGTCCAGCGCCGACTCGTCTTGCAGGCCAAAAAGGGTGTAGTTGCGGCGCATCTGTGCCAGGGAAAGGGGCATGACGGTGATCTCCAAAAATGTTCTGCCCAGTGTGCGATGTACTGCGCAAGACCACCTTGACCACCATCAACCTTATTTGAGACGCAGACGCCGAGCCAGTTTGTGCAGGTTGCTGGGATCGACTTCCAGAATCCGCGCGGCGCTGGCCCAGTTCTCCCCGGACAGGCTCAAGGCCTGGAGAATCTTTTTGCGCTGGTAATCGTCGACCGCTTCACCCAAGGGCTGGAACGGCTCATCCGCCGTCACGTCCAGGGGACTTTCGACGACCGCGCCCTGCCCGGCCATGGCACTGTCGAGGTCCAGAATCTCGGGCTCCAGCGTCATAATCAGCGTGCGACTGCTGCCGCGACTGAGCTGCTTCAACGCGGCTCGACTGATTACATGCTCCAGCTCGCGCACGTTGCCCGGCCAGCTGTAAGTCAGCAGCACTCGCTCGGCCGCCGGCGACAGACGCAAACCGCGCAGGCCGAGCCGCGTCCGATTGAGTTCAAGGAAATGCCCGGCCAGCATCAACACGTCGTTACCGCGCTCGCGCAGCGGCGGAATCGGCACCGGGTACACCGAGAGCCGGTGATACAGATCGGCCCGAAACAAGCCGTCGCGGATGCTGTCCGGCAGGTGCCGGTTGGTCGCAGCGATGATTCGCACATCGACATGCAACGGTTTGTCGGCGCCGAGGCGCTGGATCTCGCCGTTCTGCAGGGTGCGCAGCAGCTTCGCTTGCACGGCCAATGGCAACTCACCGACTTCGTCGAGAAACAGCGTGCCACCGTTGGCCGCATCGAAACGTCCGGCACGGTCGCTGGTGGCGCCGGAAAATGCGCCTTTGACATGGCCGAACAATTCACTCTCTGCCAGAGACTCCGGCAACGCGGCGCAGTTGACCTGCACCAGCGGCTTATGACTGCGGCGCGACAAACGATGCAAGCGCCTTGCGAACAATTCTTTGCCGACGCCGGTCTCGCCCAGCAGCAATACCGGCAGCTCGGAATCGGCCAGTACGTCCAGTTCATTGAGCAACTGATGCAGCACCTCACTCTGCCCGAGGATTTCGCCCTCATCCGCTGGCCGCCGCACGTCTTGAATATCGCTGCGGGACAAGCGCAGGCTGCGGTTTTCCTGCTCAAGCCGGGTGACTCGCACGGCGGCTTCGATCTGCAAGGTGCAGCGCTTGAGTTCTTCCCGCGCACGGCTGTCGAAGGTCCCGGCGTGCAGCGCGTCAAGGGTGATAGCGCCCCAGATCCGCCCCTCCACATACAGGCTTACGCCCATGCAGTCATGCACTGGCATCGGTTCGCCGGCGTGATTGTCGAGCAAGCCGTCATAGGGGTCCGGCAGGCGACTGTCGGGTTCGAACCAGGTGGGTTCGCGCGACGCCATGATCGCCGCCAGCCGCGGATGCTGGGCGATGACAAACCGGCGGCCCAACGCTTCATGCACCAGCCCCACCGTCGCGACCGGCCTGAGGCTGTCGTCATCCAGACGCAGCAATCCCACGGCGCCACTGTTGAAGTACTCGCGCAGGGTCTGGACCAGTCGTTGCAACCGCACAGCATTGGGCAACTCGACAATCAGGTCGGCCGCCAGGCTTTCACGCAGCATGGTAGTTATTACCCTCTATGGTTGGATTCACCCTAATGCGTCCGGGTGCCTATCACCACAACTAAAAAATAAGTGATATTTTTCAACACGTTAAATATGGCATGCCGGGTGCAATGAATTTGGGGAACCGTTGAAATCCAAACAAGGAACCCCTGATGAGCCTGACCCTACTGGAACAAAGCCTCGGCCAACTGGCTTGCGACATTCCCGGCGCCACGCGGATTTTCCACACCTTCAAACTGGACTTCTGTTGTGGCGGGCATAAAAGCCTGCGCGAAGCAGCCGCTGGCAAAGACCTCGATCCGGCCCTGATCGCCGATGCGCTGCACCGACTGCAAGACACCGGCGAAACCCAACACGACTGGCGCAACGAACCGTCGGAACTGTTGATCGCCCATCTTCTGGCCCGCTACCACGCCCGCCATCGCGAGCAACTGCCGGAACTGATTCGCCTGGCCCGTCGCGTCGAGCAGGTCCACGGTGCGCGCAGCAGCTGCCCCAACGGCCTGGCCGATCTGCTGACCGACATGCAACAAGAACTCGAAGGCCACATGCTCAAGGAAGAACAAGTGCTCTTCCCGATGCTGCAACAGGGCATCGGCCCTCAAGCTGCCCCGCCGATCCAGGTGCTGCGCTTTGAACATGATCAACATGGCGAAGCATTGGAGAGGTTGCTCGCGCTGACCAACAACATCACCCCGCCGGCCGATGCCTGTAACACTTGGCGCGCCCTTTATCGTGGGCTGCTGGAGTTTCGTGATGACCTGATGCAACACATCCATCTGGAAAACAACGTGTTGTTTGTCAACGCCCTTAAACCTCGCCATTGATCGATTGCCGCTCACACCCAACCCGCGCCAGCCCATCGGTTGACGCGGGTTTTGTCTGTCTGGGATGTCGGGCGATCAACCGTGCCAATAGAACATGGCCTTGGCCAGGATCACGATCAACACCATGTGCCCGAGGATGCTGCGGCGAATCCAGCTGGCGCGGGTCGTGGTCAGTCGTGCGCTTTTCAGCCAATACGCCAGCAGGAAGTAATGGCCGATGATGCTCAGGGCCAGCAAGATCTTCAGGCTCAGCAACATGCCAAAACTGCTCGCCAGCGGCTGACTCAATACACCACGGTGTTGCCACGCCAAGCTGATGCCGGCGCCATACAACAGCAACACCACGCCATGCAGCACCTTGCGTGAACGCACTGCAATCGCTTGATCGGCGCTCGTTTGCGCGGTAACCGCCACCTGCTGGCGGGCGTTGTGCCAGATCACCACCTCGAAAAACAGCGTGCCGATGAAGGCAATCGCCGCCAGCAAGTGGGTGACCAGTAAAAAGGGATATAACACCGGCAGCCTCCATCAATTCACTTGCTTAGCCTGGATGACCGTCCACCCGGGCCCGCAGCAGCATCGGCCCATAGCGCCAGGCATACAGCGCAAACGCCAGCGCCCAACACAGACCGGCCAGCCACAACGCAGGCAAGGGAAAGAACAAGATCAACACGACCCGGCTCAAGCACGCCAGGTTGAGCAAAATGAACGCCAGAGTCATGCCCGACGGCGGCTCCAGCGAGCGGCCCGTATGCCCCAGGCTGACCCGCGCGATCATCGCCAGCACCAAGCCACCCATGGCGCCGATGGTCAGGCAATGCACCGCCAGACTCGGGTTAATCGGCACACCGAAATGCCACAGCGCCATTGCGAGACAGGCCACCGCCAACCAGGCATAAGCCAGGTACAACGACCACAGCAGCGGCACACGCCAGAGGGCGCGATCATGCCAGCGAACCAGGCGTACCAGATGCCCGGCGGCCAACACGGCGAACAACAGGCCCACCCCTAGATTGGGGTCAAGCGCAGGTCCGGCGGCGTACAACAACGCCACCATCGGTGAGCCAATCAGCAGCAGCCAATCCAGCCAGGGCCAAGGAGTAACGCCTTCGACCTTGCCGAGGCCGCGCTGGATGAAGAACGGAATGACGCGCCCGCCGATCAAGCCCATCATCGCCGCCACCAGCCAGAGGCCGGTCAGTACGCCTTGACGCTGTAAGCCTTCATGACCTTCGACCAGGCCGTACAGGGACAACCCGTCGGCCGCCGTTAACAACAGCAGCACCACCGCAATCGGGTAGTTACGTTTCTGCCGCACCTTCCACAAGGTGAAACCCATGAGCGCGGCCACCGCCAGCGGGAACGCCAATTCCAGCACCGCGAGCACGGGCAACGGTGCATTGACCAGCCAGGCCACGCGCGCCAACAACCACAGCAACGCCAGCGCGGCGAGTGGTCGCCCGCTGATGCCGGGACGACCGGTCCAGGTCTGCACCGCCGTCAGCAGAAAGCCCGCGATGATCGCCAAGCCGAACCCGAACAACAATTCGTGTCGATGCCAGCCCAACCAGCCACCCGCCGGCTGCCAGCCGGAAAGCCCACCACTGAAGGCGGCCAGCCAGAGCGGAATGACCAGCACCGCCAGCAGGCAGCCAGCCAGGAAAAATGGCCGAAAGGCCAAACGTAACAGCGGCGCGATAGCCATCGCTTTACGGCGGTCAAGCACTTGCATAAAGCCACTCCTTTACCTTGCTGCTGACCTGACTCCAACCCGTACGCGTCAAGGTAAGTCCGGGGGCAATCATCGGGTATTGACGATCAATTGCCTTTGTCGCAGATCAAGTGTGCAAGGGGCGTGCCCCGATGCTGATCCGCGCCAGTAGCAAGCCTCGCGTGCCGCCGATGAAATCCATTCAGGGTATAAATGACCCCTTAATGGTCTTTTAAACCCTAAACTTCGTGGTCGTTTTTACCCTCCTATCTGACAAGCCTAATAAACAAAGGCCTCCGGGCATGGCCCGCGTCTTGCTCAAGCTTTCAGCAATCAAAGAAACCTTGATCCCTCTCGATCCCCAGGAGTCGTCATGAAAAAAGTCATCCAGCCACTGGCCTGGTTTGTGGTGTTGACCTCGGTTCTGGCGTTGGCCAGCGGCGTCTCGCTGGGCCTCGTTTGACTTGACCGCCATCCCCTCCTCAATCTTCAGGATGAATTCTTATGGTGCTTCATCGCGTCCATCACCAGATTCTGCGCAGTCATCACTTGTTCGAGCCGTTGAACGAAGAACAGCTGGATGAATTGATGAGTACCAGCCACTTGTTGAGCATCGACAAAGGCGAACCGTTGTTCCGCCAGGGCGAGCCGGCAGACTCGTTTTATTTCGTGATTGCCGGGGCGGTGAAAATCTACCGCCTGACACCGGATGGGCAGGAGAAAGTGTTTGAGGTCATTGGTGATCGGCAAACCTTTGCCGAGGCGATGATGCTGATGGACACCCCGAACTATGTGGCCTCGGCCGAAGCGATCTGCCCGACTCAGCTCTATCGGTTATCCAACAACACCTACATGCGCCTGCTGCAGAGCAATAGCCGGCTGACCTTTGCACTGCTC
This sequence comes from Pseudomonas sp. DR48, assembly GCF_019823085.1. Classification (NCBI taxonomy): domain Bacteria; kingdom Pseudomonadati; phylum Pseudomonadota; class Gammaproteobacteria; order Pseudomonadales; family Pseudomonadaceae; genus Pseudomonas; species Pseudomonas sp. DR48. The sequence continues at coordinate 5,744,268 of NZ_CP081946.1, forward strand.
GGCAAGCTTTGCGTTCGCCTGCACCAACGGGTCAACGAAATCGAAACCCTGTCCCTGAAAAACGCCACCCACCGGGTCGTGCGCTATCTGCTGACGCAACTGGTGCGCCAGCAAACCGTTGACAGCCAATTCGAACTGCCGATGGCCAAGCAATTGATTGCCGGACATCTGTCGATCCAGCCGGAAACCTTTTCGCGGATCATCCGTCGCCTGATCGATGAAAAAATCATCACCCAGGACGGCCGCCTGATCGCCATTCTCGATCGTCTGCGTCTGGAACAGTTCGAGTGAGTGCCATGCCCGTCTGTTTGTATTGCCAACACGCCAACCCCGCACAAGAAACCGAGTGCCGCCAATGCGGCATGCCCCTGCCGGCATTCGCCGCACAGGCGGGGGAACGCCGGCTGCGCCAATTCATGTGGTTCTGCATCGGCCTGACGATTTTCTGCGTGACGATGTTTTTCTGGCTGCCACGCAGCATCTCCTGAAGACACACAGTCCCCTGTAGCAGCTGGCGAAGCCTGCGTTCGGCTGCGCAGCAGTCGTAAATCCTGAGTCCCCTTTTTACCTAACACACCGCGGGGACTGGGTTTACGACTGCTGCGCAGCCGGACGCAGCCTCGCACGCTCGGCAGCTGCTACAGACCGTGTCGGTCAAGGCTGGGTCAACTGCCGATACAACTGCGGCAAGCGCAGGGGTAATTGCTCGGGCTGGCGGATCAAGGTGTAGCCATTGGCACCGAACATGTAAGGCAGGTAATCCCCGGCCTCGCGATCAATCGTGATACAGAACGGCGTCAACCCCTGACGCCGCGCCTCCAGCACCGCCTCGCGGGTGTCTTCAACGCCGTAGCGCCCCTCATACAAATCCAGATCATTCGGTTTGCCATCCGTGAGCAGCAGCAACAGTTTGCTGCGTCGTTTGCTCTTGCCCAGCAGTTGGGTGGCGTGGCGGATGGCGGCGCCCATGCGGGTGTAATAACCCGGTTTGAGCCCTTGAATGCGACCGCGGGTGTTGTCGTCATAACGCTGGGTGAAGGACTTGAGTTCCTGCATGCGCACTTGATGACGACGCAGCGAGGAAAATCCGTACAGGGCGAAATCATCACCCAGCATCGACAGGGTTTCGCCGAACAGCAGCAAACTGTCGCGGATCACATCAATCACCCGATGCTCATCGTTCAAGTGCGCGTCGGTGGACATCGACACATCGGCCAGTAACAGGCACGCCAGGTCGCGACGCGTCTGCCGTTGCTCCATGAACAGACCTCGTTCCGCACATTGGCCATGCTCGCGTTCAACGTGAAAATCCAGCCAGGCCTGCATGTCCAGTTCAGACCCTTGGGGTTGCTGGCGTAACCATTGGCGATCATTGCGCAGGTGCTCGAACTGGCGGCGCAGACGGTGCGCCGAGGCTTTCAGCCGTGGCGGCAGTGGCTGCGCCTCACAGTCGCGGGGCACCATCATTTGCAGATTGACGAAGCTGTCCTGCATCTGCTGTTTGCGGTAATCCCACTCCGGCAGCTTGATGCCCTCACCCAAGGGGATATCGTCGACATCGGCCGGCGGCAAATCCAGGTGCAGCTTGAGGCCGCCGCCCTTGCGCAGACGGGTGCGCGACAAGCTCAACTCGTCGAGGTCCTCGGCGACTCTGGCCGCGTCCGGGTCTTCGCTGTCGTCTGACCAGCGATCCAGGTCCACGTGTTCGGTCCAACTGAACAGGTTCTCCAGACGCACGATCAACAACCCACCGTCGCGGCTGCCTTCATCGATCCGCTTGGCGCGTTTGCTTGCGCCTTTCTGCTCACCGGGCGGGGTCGTCAGCGTCTCTTCCGACTCGTCCCCCAGGTCTGCAGCCTGCGGACTCGCGAGGTTTTGCGGCGGGTACAACCACAGCGGAAGCGGCCAGGCGGCCCGTTCGCTGCGGGGGAAATGTTCGACACTGCCTGGGTCGCGCAACGCCTGACATAACGCCCGTTCCAGGGCCGCTTCGCCGGAGTTCAATGTGGCCGGATCCGGGCGAAGTTGCAGATGAGCATCGACCAAACGTTTGTACCGGGCACGCAACGCGGGATAGCGCCGCAACAGCTGTTGCGTCCAGCGTTGATTGTCCCGACCCCAATGCCGCATCTGCCCGGCCTGCGCCGCGAGCAATGCGAGCCAACGATAGAGTTCCTCGTTCAGTGCGACTTCAGGAAACACCGCGAGGCTCGACGGCAGACGAAGGTTGGTCTCATCGCACCACGCCAGGGGCACTTGCTTGCAGGTGCCGGCGATCTGCTGCAGTACGTTGCGCCGCAGCAGCAGATCGCGGTCGCTGGCGGCTTCGACACCGACGCCGTTGGCGCCGCCCATGGCGCGAAACAGCAGCGCCAGCGGACGTTGCTGGCTGGCCAGTTCGACACGCGCCTCGGGGAAATCCGGGCTGGCGCGCCGGGTGATGAAACGGTGCCAGACACTGCCCACCCATTCTTCCAGTTCGACGGTAAAGGCCATGACATTTGCCCTTTTCTGTAAACCAAAAAAACGGCCCGCTGTATCAGCCGGGCCGACCTTTTCTAGCCGTTACACCGGCTCATGAAGGAACCACGGCAGCCGGAGCGCGCAAGGCTGCGCGGCCACGTTGCTTGAAGCTGAACAGGTAACAGAGCAGTCCTGCGAGGAAACCGAGACCGGCACCAAAACGGGCCCAGAACAGCACCTGCAGGTGTTCGACCGTGGACATGAACGGCAAAGCAACCCCATCGACCTGCCAGCGTTGCAGGTAGACCTGCACGACACCGGCAGCGGTGAGGAACAGCGTGATCATCACCATCGACAGCGTCATCAACCAGAAGCCCCAGATTTCGAGGGTCTGCGAACGCTCGTCACCGGCTTCACCCAAACCCCGCAAGCGTGGCATGGCGTAGCTGATCAAGGTCATCACGATCATCGCGTAAGCACCGTAGAAGGCCAGGTGACCGTGAGCCGCGGTCAGCTGCGAACCGTGGGTGTAGAAGTTGACCGGAGCCAGGGTATGCAGAAAACCCCAGACGCCAGCGCCGAAGAATGCTGTGACGACGGTTCCCTTGGCCCACAGGGTCGCGGCGCGGTTCGGGTGTTGCCGCCGACGTTTCTTCACCATGCTGAAGGCGAAGATCACCATGGCCAGGAACGGTAGCGGTTCGAGGGCCGAGAAGATTGAACCGACCCACAACCAGACCTCAGGCGCACCGATCCAGAAGAAGTGGTGACCGGTGCCGATGATCCCGGTAATCAGCGCCATGGCGATGATCACGTAGAGCCATTTCTCCACGACTTCCCGGTCTACCCCGGTGATCTTGATCAGGACGAAAGCGAGCATCGAACCCATGATCAGTTCCCACACGCCTTCCACCCAAAGATGCACCACCCACCACCAGTAAAACTTGTCGCGGGCCAGGTTGCCGGGGTTATAGAAGGAGAACAGGAAGAACACCGCGAGCCCGATCAACCCGGTCATCATGACCATGCTGACGGTGGTCTTACGACCTTTGAGCAGGGTCATGCCGATGTTGTAGAGGAAGCCCAGGCACACCACCACAATGCCCATCTTGGTGATGGTCGGCTGCTCCAGGAACTCCCGGCCCATGGTCGGCAACAGTTCGTTGTGGGTCAGCCTGGCCAGGCCGGCATACGGCACCAGCAGATAGCCGAGGATCGTCAACACACCCGCGGCGGCGAATACCCAGAACAGGATGATCGCCAGTTTCGGACTGTGCAGTTCGCGGTCGGCTTCTTCCGGAATCAGGTAATAGGCGGCGCCCATGAACCCGAACAGCAGCCAGACGATCAGCAGGTTGGTGTGCACCATCCGCGCCACGTTGAAAGGAATGACCGGGAACAGAAAGTCCCCTATCACGTATTGCAGGCCCATGATCAAACCGAACAGCACCTGGCCGAGAAACAGGATCAGGGCAAATACGAAGTACGGTTTGGCTACGGCTTGCGAGGCGAATTTCAGATGCGGATTAGCAATGCTCATCGCTTAGCCCTCCTTGTTTGGCGGCCAGCCATTGGTGTTGATTTTTGAGCTCCATTTGAGGAACTCGGCGATGTCATCCACCTCCTGGTCACTCAACTTGAACTGAGGCATCGCGCGCCGGCCTGGTACGCCTAGTGGCTGCATTTTCATCCAGGCATGCAGAAAGGGTTTGAAGCCCGCCTCCCCGCCGCGCCGCTGGAACACGTTACCCAGCTCAGGCGCAAAGTAGGCGCCCTCGCCCAGCAGCGTGTGGCAGCCGATGCAATTGTTTTGCTCCCAGACCAACTTGCCGCGCACCACTGACTCGGTGAGCTGCGCTTCATTGCTGCGCTCTGGAAAGGTCTGTTCCGTGTGATAGGTCAAAGCCAGGAATATCAGGAAGAAGAAAATGCTTCCTCCGAAGTAGATGTTCCTGGCCATGCCTTTGGTGAAGGTGTCTGACATGGTCGCTTCCTCTTTGCTAGGCCCGTCCATCATAGGAAGCGAAGGGTTGAAACCTGCTTGATGGCGATCAAGAAAGTCAGATGGTTTTGGTCGGGTATTACACTTGAGCCCTACTCGGTCCATGTAATTGGATGGACTCGCCCTCGCTGTCGTTGGCTGTTTAGACTGCCACCGTGGCGCATTGACGCCTCGGCTTGGGCGAGTCCATCCAATTACAGGGATTGGTTAACGGAACGACACCAGCGTCAGGCCTACCACCGTCGCCAACACCAGCGCCCAGCTCAACATCAACCGGCGCCACAGCCGCGGCGCGTGGCGCATCTCCATGAAACCGTCGGTGATCAGCCAGGCCTTGCCCACCGCCACCAGCAAAATGGCAATCGACAGCAGCGATGTCGCGCCAACGTGCGCCAGCACCACGGTGCACACGCTTAACGTGGCGAGCGCTGCCCAACAGACGAGCAATACCCTGGAAACAGTCATGAGAACCTCGTCAACTCAGCACATAGACCAGCGGAAACAACATGACCCAGATCAGATCGACCATGTGCCAATAGAGCACGCCGGATTCAAACCCGCTGCGCGTGTTGGCGTCGTACAGGCCGCGGCGACAGCGCTCGGCCAGCCATCCGAGAATGAACATGCCGAGCAAGACGTGGAGAAAATGAAAACCGGTAACGATCCAGTACAGGGTGAAAAAGGTGTTGTGCTCCATGCCCAGCCCCGAGGCCAGCAAGTGTCGGTATTCCGTGAGCTTCAGCACCACGTAGACACTGGCGGCGAGCAACGCCATCAGCAGGAAGACGGCGCCGTGACGGGATCGTGAGCGCCTGACTTGCTCCTGCGCCAGCGCGGCGAACAGGCCCGCGGTGAGCAGGCTCAGGGTCATCGCCAGCCCGGTGGAGGTGTTCAGCAACAGACGGCTTTCACTGAACATCTGCGGCTTGAGCGCCTGGGTCACGGCGAACGCCAGGATCAGGATGGCGAACACCGACAGCTCGGCCAGAATGAAAAACCACATCGCCAGATCGCCCGGCAAGTGGCGTTGCGTAACGCCCGTGGACTCAGCCGAAGTGGACATCAACCACGTCCATCAGCGCCGCGACGGTCAGCGGATCATCGCTGAGCGGCTCGGCCAGGCAGGCCATGCACGCTTCACGGGGGCTCATGCCGGAGCGGATCATGCGCGCGGTAAAAATCAGCAGTCGCGTTGAGGCGACCTCCTCCAGATCATGTTGGTCGAGCCGGCGCAGTGCCTGGCCCAGCCGCACCACTTGCACCGCCAGTGCGCTGTCCACCTGAGCCTCGCGGGCAACGATGCGTTCCTCATCGGCCACCGGCGGATAGCCGAAACGCATCGCCACGAAGCGTTGGCGGGTGCTGGGTTTCATGCCTTTGAGCAGGTTCTGGTAACCGGGGTTGTAAGACACCACGAGCATGAAGGACGGCGGCGCCTTCAACACTTCGCCGGTGCGTTCCAGAAACAGCTCGCGACGATCATCGGCCAGTGGATGCAACACCACCACGGTGTCCTGGCGCGCCTCGACCACTTCGTCGAGGTAACAGATGCCGCCTTCACGCACCGCGCGGGTCAGCGGTCCGTCCTGCCACCAGGTGCCCTGGGCACCGATCAGGTGACGGCCGATCAGGTCGGCCGCGCTCAGATCGTCATGGCAAGCCACGGTGTACAGCGGCAGTTTCAGCCGATGGGCCATGTGCTGGACGAAACGGGTTTTGCCGCAGCCCGTCGGGCCTTTGATCAGCACCGGCATGCCATGTCTCCAGGCTTGTTCGAACAGCGCCTCCTCATTATTCAGCGGTTGGTAGAAGGGTTCGATCGGGTGTTCGCAAGACTGGGTACGGTCCATGGGCTGCCTGTTCCAAAAGCGGATTCAAGGAACACGCTACGGGCCCCTGCGACAACCTGGCAAGTGAGATGGCCGGCAAACTTGATCGTCGTCAAGCGAACATTGGCCTGCTCGGGCATAGCCTTGCACGGCACTAAGAACCTGCGTTCTGCGCTGCCGTTTCAGCACATCGCAAAGGTCTTGCCTGAGGAGAAATGGAATGCTGATCAGCAATAGAAAAACGTTTGCCCTGACCCTGACCACGCTTTGTTCGGCACTGGCCCTGTCGGTGAGTCATGCCGCCAGCGCTGAAGAGCCCGCCGCCGCGGCTACCCCGCCCATGGTCAAAACCGCGGGTGCTCCCGACATGAGCCAGGCCGAGTTCGACTCATCCAAGGAAATCTACTTCCAGCGCTGCGCAGGCTGCCACGGTGTGCTGCGCAAAGGGGCCACGGGCAAACCGTTGACACAGGACATCACCCAGAGCCGCGGACAGCCGTATCTGGAGGCCTTGATTACCTACGGTTCTCCGGCGGGCATGCCGAACTGGGGGACCTCCAATGCGCTGACCAAGGATCAGATCACCTCAATGGCCAAGTTCATTCAGCACACGCCACCGACTCCGCCGGAATGGGGCATGGCCGAGACGCTGAAAACCTGGAAGGTGCTGGTCAAACCCGAGGACCGTCCGAAGAAGCAGCTGAGCAAACTCAACCTGCCCAACCTGTTTTCGGTGACGTTGCGCGATGACGGCAAGATCGCCCTGATCGACGGTGACAGCAAGAAAATCGTCAAACTCATCGAGACCGGTTATGCGGTGCACATCTCGCGGATCTCTGCCTCAGGTCGCTACCTGCTGGTGATTGGTCGAGACGCGCGGATCGACATGATCGACCTGTGGCCGGTCGAGCCAACCAAGGTCGCCGAAGTCAAAGTGGGCATCGAGGCGCGCTCGGTCGAGACCTCGAAGTTCAAGGGCTACGAGGACAAGTACACCATCGCCGGCTCTTACTGGCCTCCGCAATTCACCATCATGGATGGCGAAACCCTGGAGCCGAAACAGATCGTCTCGACCCGCGGCATGACCGTCGACAAGCAGGAATACCACCCGGAACCCCGGGTCGCGGCGATCATCGCCTCCCACGAATGGCCGGAGTTCATCGTCAACGTCAAGGAAACCGGCAAGGTGATGCTGGTCAACTACCAGGACATCAAAAACCTCACCGTCACCTACATCGACGCCGCGCCCTTCCTGCATGACGGCGGTTGGGACAGCACGCACCGCTACTTCATGACCGCCGCCAACAACTCCAACAAGGTCGCCGTGATCGACTCCAAGGAGCGCAAGTTGACCGCGCTGGTGGACGTCGGCAAAACCCCTCACCCGGGTCGCGGCGCCAACTTTAATCACCCGACCTACGGACCGGTCTGGGCCACCAGCCATCTGGGTGATGACGGCATCTCGCTGATCGGCACCGACCCGACCAAACACCCGCAATACGCCTGGAAGCAAGTCGGCTCACTCAAGGGCCAGGGCGGCGGATCGCTGTTTATCAAAACCCATCCCAAGTCTCGTCACCTGTACGTCGACACCACCCTCAACCCGGACGCCAAGCTCAGCCAGTCGGTGGCGGTGTTCAACATCGACAAACTCGACGCCGGCTACACCGTGCTGCCCATCGCTGAATACGCGGGCATCAAGCAAGGCGCCATGCGCGTAGTGCAACCGGAATTCAACACGGCCGGCGATGAAGTCTGGTTCTCCGTCTGGAGTGGTCAGGCAGACGAATCTGCGCTGGTGGTGATCGACGACAAAACACTGAAGCTCAAGTCAGTCATCAAGGACAAACGACTGATCACACCCACCGGGAAGTTCAACGTCTACAACACCCAACACGACATCTATTGAGCTCCATCAATGCAAGGAAACACCATGAAAAATACTCTGTTCTCACTGTTCGCCCTGACCGCTGCGCTGAGCGCGCAGCCGGCCATGGCCCAAGACGCGCTGGAGCTGTTCAAGAGCAAACCCTGCGCAGCCTGTCACTCCATCGACACCAAGATTGTCGGCCCGGCGCTCAAGGATGTAGCGGCCAAGAACGGTGGCGTACCCGGGGCCGTGGACACCCTGGCCGGCCACATCAAGAACGGCACACAAGGCAATTGGGGCCCGATGCCAATGCCGGCAAACCCGGTGACTGAAGAAGAAGCGAAAATTCTCGCGACCTGGGTACTGACACTCAAATAACCGCCTGGAGGGCGCCATGATGGTTTATCGACACGCTGTGATTCTGGCGGCCCTCCTCCTCATTTGCGCAACCGCGGTTGCGGCGCCTGACGCCCAGCGTCAGGCGCAACTCGAACACCTGCTGACCCAGGACTGCGGCGCCTGCCATGGGCTGCACCTGACCGGCGGACTGGGCCCCGAACTGACGCGCGCAGCGCTGGCCGGCAAGTCACGGGACAGCCTGATTGCCACCGTCACCCAAGGCCGGCCCGGCACCGCGATGCCCGGTTGGGCTCCGTTGCTCAGCCCCGACGACATCCGTTGGCTGGTCGATCTTCTCCAGGGATATCCCGCACCATGATCCGTTCAATCTTGCTGTCAGCAGCGACCGGACTGTTGTTGTCCGCTTGCGTTCAACCACCGTTGCGCGGCACCGGCGACTTGGGCGTGGTCGTGGAGCGCGCCACCGGTAGCGTGCAAATCATCGAAAGCGACACCCACACAGCGCTGGCCCGACTCAAGGGTTTAGGCGACCTTTCCCATGCCTCGGTGGTGTTCTCCCGTGACCAGCGTTTCGCCTATGTGTTCGGGCGCGACGGCGGGTTGAGCAAAATCGATTTGCTGACCCGCCGTATCGATCATCGAGTCATCCAGGGTGGCAACAGCATTGGCGGCGCCATCAGTCAGGACGGCAAGTTGATCGCGGTGTCCAACTACGTGCCTGGCGGAGTCAAGGTGTTCGACGCCGACACCCTGCAACAGGTGGCCGATATTCCGGCGACGCCCCTGGCCGATGGCACCAAGCGCTCCCGGGTGGTCGGCCTGGTCGACGCGCCGGGACAACGTTTTGTGTTCAGCCTGTTCGATACCGGCGAGATCTGGACCGCCGATTTCAGTCACGGCAACACACCGCAGATCAGCCGTTTCACCGGCATCGGCGAGCAACCCTACGACGCCCTGATTACCCCCGATGGGCGCTATTACATGGCCGGCCTGTTTGGTGAAGACGGCATGGCGCAACTCGACCTCTGGCATCCAGAGCGCGGTGTGCAGCGAGTACTCGGCGACTACGGACGCGGCCAGGCGAAACTCCCGGTCTACAAGATGCCGCACCTGGAGGGCTGGGCCGTCGCCGACAACCAGGCCTTCGTGCCCGCCGTCGGCCGTCATCAGGTATTGGTGATGGATTCACGTACCTGGCAGCAGACCGCTGTGATTCCGGTGGCCGGTCAACCGGTGTTCGTCACGTCGCGCCCGGACGGTCGGCAGCTATGGGTCAACTTCGCCTACCCGGACAACGACCGGGTTCAGGTCATCGACACCGAAACCCATGCCGTGGTCGCGGATCTGAAGCCGGGGCCGGCGGTGCTGCACATGGAGTTCACCGCGCGCGGTGACCAACTGTGGCTGTCGTTACGCGACGGCGATCAGGTTCAGGTTTGGGATCCGTACAGCCTGAAGTTGCTAAGTACCCTGCCCGCCAGTGCGCCGAGCGGCATCTTCTTCAGCAGTCGCGCGCAGAAAATGGGGTACTGAAATGAACCTTGAACTGCTCAGCCGCCAACTCATCGAACGCTTCCAGCACGGCATGCCGCTGTGCGCGGCTCCCTATAAGGAAATGGCGCGGATCCTCGGTTGCCGCGAATCGCAAGTGATGGACTGCCTGCAAGAGATGGATCAGGCCGGCACCCTTTCCCGGATCGGCCCGGTGTTCGAACACAGCCGCGCCGGTGCCAGCACCCTCGCCGCCCTCGCCGTCCCGACCGAACGTCTGCAACAGGTGGCCGATCGTGTCAGTCAGTACCCCGAGGTCAATCACAATTACGCACGGGAGCATTTCTACAACCTGTGGTTTGTGCTGACCGGCCCTGATCGCCAACACATCGACCGTGTGCTCAAGGAACTTGAGAACGACACCGGTCTCATGCCGCTGGACCTGCCGATGCTGACCGCTTACCGCATCGACCTGGGCTTTGACCTTGGAGACAACCCATGAAACCCGGATTGAGCCCCCAACAAGCGCTGGCGTTGCGTCGGCACCTGGAAGCCGGTTTGCCGCTGGTACCGCGCCCTTATCAGGCCCTTGCCGAGCGGATAAAGACTGACGAAACCCAGGTGCTCGAGCAAATGCGCCAGTGGACCGATCAAGGGCTGTTTCGCCGTATCGGCCTGGTGCTGCACCATCGCGCGCTGGGTTTTACCGCCAACGCCATGCTGGTGCTGGATATTCCCGATGCGCTGATCGACGAAGTCGGCCAGCGCCTGGGGCAAGCCCCCGGTATTAACCTCTGCTATCAACGGCCCCGGCGCTTGCCGCAGTGGCGATACAACCTGTTTTGCATGGTGCACGGGCGTCAACGTGACCAGGTGGAGGCGCAGATTCAGGCATTGCTTGAAGAGCATCTGCTGAGCGACCTACCCCATCAATTGCTGTTCAGCACCCAGGTCTTCAAGCAGTGCGGCGGCCGCTTTGCGCCGTCGCGAACAGGAGCACCGACCCATGGATGACCTCGACCGTCGCCTGATCAACCGCTTGCAACTGGGCCTGCCGCTGGTGCGCCACCCCTGGCGGGTATTGGCGGCCGAACTGGAAACCAGCAGCACTGAACTACTCGGCCGGCTGCATAGCCTGCTCGATGACGGAATGCTCACGCGCTTCGGCCCGATGTTCGACATCGAACGCCTGGGTGGCGCCTTCACCCTCGCCGCGCTGGCGGTCCCGGAAGAACGTTTTGAAGACGTCGCCGAGCAACTGCAGGGCCTGCCGGAAGTGGCGCACAACTATCGACGCGAGCACGCCTGGAACATGTGGTTCGTGCTCGCCTGCGCAACTGAACATGACCTGACCGAGACCCTTCTTCGCATAGAAACCCTGACCGGCCTGCCGCTGCTCAACCTGCCCAAAGAGGAGACCTACCATGTTGGTCTGTATTTCCCGGCCTGAAGATACCCTCGTCCAGCGTCTGATCGTGTTGACCCAGGCCGGTCTGCCGCTGCTGGACGACCCGTGGGCGTGGCTCGCCGAACAGCTAGGGCTGAACATCGAAGCCACCCTGGATCTGCTCAAACGCTTGCAGGCCGAGGGCGCGATTCGGCGTATCGCTGCCGTGCCCAATCACTACCGGCTGGGCTATCGCCATAACGGCATGACGGTCTGGGATGTGCGCGACACCGACATGCCGCGCCTGGGCGCGCTGATCGGCGCGCAACCCTTTGTCAGCCACTGCTATCGCCGTCCGCGCCGAACCGAATGGCGCTACAACCTGTTCGCCATGGTTCATGGCCGCAGCAGCGATGAAATCAACGGCTACCGCGAGCACCTGCGCTACTTGCTGGGCGACGCCTGTGGGGCCGACGAAATGCTGGTGAGCAGCCGCATCCTGAAAAAAACCGGCTTGCGCCTGCCGCCCGCTTCGCGCTGAACACACCCTGACTCAAGGAGAGTGGCATGTTGAGGATCAGCCAATACCTGCGTGCACTGGCCGGCCAGTCGCCTGCGCCGAGAACCAGTCCACCGGGCAGTAATCGGGCGCCGGTGGTGATCTGGAACTTGCTCAGACGCTGCAACCTGACCTGCAAACATTGCTACGCCACCTCGGCCGACAGCGTCTTTCGCGACGAACTGGATACGGCCGCCGCGCTGACCGTGATCGACGACCTGCACGATGCTGGGGTCAAGGTGTTGATTCTTTCCGGTGGCGAACCGCTGCTGCGCGAGGATCTGTTTGTGCTCAGCGCCTACGCCCGGACCAAGGGTTTCTTTGTGGCGTTGTCCACCAACGGCACGCTGATCGATGAGCAGAACATCGCACAGATCAGCGCGGCGAATTTCGACTACGTCGGAATCAGCATTGATGGCCTGGAAGCCACCCATGACGCCTTCCGACAACTCAAGGGCAGCTTCGCCCGCTCCATGCACGCGATCCGGCTCTGTCGCGAACAGGGCATTCGCGTCGGGCTGCGCACCACCCTCACCCAGGAGAACCACCCGCAACTGCCCCAACTGCTCGCGCTGATGCGCGAGTACGACGTGCAAAAGTTTTACCTGTCGCACCTCAACTACAGCGGACGCGGTAAACGCAGCCGCAAACTCGACGCGCACCAGCAGATGAGCCGCGAGGCGATGACGTTGATCTTCGAGCGCGCCTGGGAAGACATTCAACAGGGCCGCGACAGCGATTTTGTCAGCGGCAACAACGATGCCGACGCCATTCTGCTGCTGCAATGGGCAGGACTTCGTCTTCCGGAGCATTACCCACGACTGGAAAAAATGCTCCGCGCATGGGGTGGCAACGCGTCGGGCAGCGGCATTGCCAACATCGACAACACCGGTGAAGTGCACCCGGACACCTACTGGTGGCAGCACTCGGTGGGCAATGTCCGGCGCACGCCGTTCCGCGCGTTGTGGCTGGATCGGCCGGATGCCTTGCTATTGCGCCTGCGTGAACATCCCCGCGCCGTCGGCGGTCGTTGCGCGCAATGTCGCTGGTTGCCCATCTGCAATGGCAACACCCGCACACGCGCCTGGGCCGAGGGTGATCTATGGGGCCAGGACCCCGGGTGCCATCTCAGCGATGACGAAATCGGTCTGCCGCCATTACCCACCATCCCTTGCATCACCCACTGAATAGCCCGTCCGGCCAACCACCTGACAAAGGTTGGAGCCGGGCAACCTGATGAAGCACCAAGGACGTCCCATGCCTCCATCGATTGCTATACCGGCCTCACTTGAGTCACCGTTCCGGCCGGGCGAAGTTGCCCTGGTCGGCGCCGGCCCCGGCGACCCACGCCTGCTGACCTTGCGCGCCTGGAGCCTGTTGATGCAGGCCGACGCCGTGGTCTACGACCGGCTGATCAGCCCCGAACTGCTGACCTTGATTCCCCTGACCTGCGCCCGCCATTACGTCGGCAAGGCCAGCGGCTGCCACAGCCTGCCCCAGGAACAGATTAACGAACTGCTGGCCGACCTCGCCGATCAAGGGCAGCGCGTGGTCCGGCTCAAGGGCGGCGACCCGTTCATTTTTGGTCGCGGTGCCGAGGAGCTGGAGTACCTGCTGCAACGCGGCATCGACTGTCAGGTGGTGCCGGGCATTACCGCCGCGTCGGGCTGCAGCGCTTACGCAGGCATACCGTTGACCCACCGCGACCTGGTCAATTCCTGCCGGTTCATTACCGGCCATTTGCAGCGTGATGGCGAGTTGTCGCTGCCCTGGAGCAGCCTCGCCGACAGTAGCCAGACCTTGGTGTTTTACATGGGCTTGTCGAACCTGGGGATCATCGCTCAACGCTTGATCGAAGCAGGGATGTCGGCTGATACACCCGCGGCGCTGATCAGCAACGGCACGCGCCCCGACCAGCACGTCGCCCGTGGCAAGCTGCACCAATTGCCGACCCTGGCGCTGGATTGTCCGCCGGGGATTCCGACGCTGACGGTGATCGGCACAGTGGTCGATCTGTTTGCCGCAGAACAGCTGGAATACCCGGCGCGGCTTTACCCGGCCCAAGCACTGCAACGCCGCGCCAAGGTGGCGATATGAGGCGCATGCTCCTTGCCCACCTGTTATGGATCAGCGCGGCTCAGGCCGGCGCAGTGGTTCCGGCGCTTGAACAAGCGGCGGAAAACTATGAGCAACATTGTCAGAGCTGTCACGGCATTAACCGTCTCGGCGGTGCGGGGCCGGCGTTGTTGCCGGAGAGCCTCAGCCGGATCAAACCTGATGAAATCCGCAGCGTGATCCAGAACGGCCGCCCCGCGAGCCAAATGGCCGGGTATGCCACTGTGTTCAGCCCCGCACAGATCGACGCACTGGTGGACTACCTTCAGCAACCGCCCGCCACCCCGCCCACCTGGAGCAATGACGACATTCGCGGCAGTCACTCGATTCTCGCGGACCTCAGCAAGCTGCCCACCACGCCCCAGCATGGCGCCGACCCGCTGAACCTGTTCGTGGTGGTGGAAGCCGGCGACCATCACATCGACATCCTCGACGGCGACCGCTTTGAAGTGCTGGCGCGGTTTGCTTCGCACTTCGCCGTGCATGGCGGGCCGAAGTTCTCGCCGGACGGACGCTTCGTCTACTTCGCCTCCCGTGACGGCTGGATCAGCCTGTATGACTTGCACAACCTGAAGTTGATCGCCGAAGTCCGCGCCGGCCTCAATACCCGCAACCTGGCGGTGAGCAAGGATGGACGCTGGGTGCTGGTGGGCAACTATTTGCCCGGCAATCTTGTAGTGCTCGATGCCCGCGATCTGTCGCTGGTCAAAACCATTCCCGCCATCGGTGAGGACGGTACCGAGTCACGGGTCAGCGCGGTCTACTCCGCCCCGCCGCGCGACAGTTTTATCGTGGCGCTCAAGGACGTGAAGGAAGTCTGGGAACTGTCCTGGGCCGGCACACCGGATATCCAACCACGGCGGATCTCGGCCGGGGATTTTCTCGACGACTTCTCTTTTTCACCGGACTACAAACAGCTGCTGGCCACGTCGCGCAAGGCCCAGGGCGGCCAGGTCATCGACCTCGACAGCGGCAAGGTGGTCACCGACATCCCGCTGCCGGGCATGCCGCATCTGGGCTCGGGGACTTATTGGAAACGCAACGGCGAGTGGGTGTTCGCCACGCCGAATATCAGCAAGGGGCTGATCTCAGTCATCGACTTCAAGACCTGGAAACTGATCAAGGAAATCCCGACCCTGGGGCCGGGTTTCTTCATGCGTAGTCACGTCAATTCACGGTATGCCTGGACCGACGTGTTCTTCGGGCCCGACAACGATGCGATCCACCTGATCGACAAACAGACCCTGGAAATTGCCCACACCTTGCGCCCGATGCCCGGCAAGACCGCCGCACACGTTGAGTTCACCCGTGATGGTCGTTACCTGCTGCTGAGCATCTGGGCCACCGATGGCGCGCTGATTGTGTACGACAGCGACACCCTCAAGGAGATCAAACGCATTCCAATGAACAAGCCTTCGGGCAAGTACAACGTGGGGAACAAGATTGAGTTTGCCGAGGGGACTTCGCATTAGGCCTTGTGCCCCAATACCGAAATATACATCGCACTTGTGGCGAGGGAGCTTGCTCCCGCTGGGGCGCGCAGCGCCCCTACAATCCGTCACTGGGTACATTCAGATTAAACGCAGGCGCTGGTTTTACGACTGCTACGCAGCCGATCGGGAGCAAGCTCCCTCGCCACAGGTTTGTCTTCGCCCTTTAACCCAAGGCGTATCCGTTATCGACTTTCCAGTCCTGCCCGTAAACACCCCGAGCACCCTGCGACAGCTGAAAAACAATCACATTGGCCACTGCCGCCGCATCGAGAAAATGCCCCGGCAACAGACGTTTACCAAGCGTGTCTGCAACATCGCCAAGCTCCCCCTCGCTCAACCCCAAGTGATCCCACATCGAGGTAGCCGTCGGCCCCGGCGAGACCAGATTAATGCGCACATCAAAACTCGCAAATTCCACCGCCAGCGTCCGCGCCTGAGCCGCCAGCGCAGCCTTGCTGGCAATGCACGCAGCCAACCCCGGAAAGCTCGAACCGGTCAGAAAACTCCCGACAAACACCACCGAAGCCGGGCTCGCCAATTCACCCCGCAACGCCGCCAGCGTATTCAACGCCCCGGCACCGTTGACCGCCCACTGGCGCTGAAAGGCCTGCATATCCAGGCTGTCAGCCATTTCGGCAATCCCCGCGTTAGGCACCAGATAGTCCACGGGGCCAATCGCCGCAGCGCGCTCGGCCAGCTCGCGCAGGTCTTGCTGATTCGTGACGTCCCCGGCAAACCATTGCAACCGTTCGCCGTAGATCTGCTGCAACGCCGGCAGTTCACCCAGGGTCCGTGACATCGCCAGCACCTTGACGCCGCGCGGTAACAGCGCGGCGCACAGTGCCAGGCCAATCCCGGAGCTGGCACCCGTGACCACCGCCAAACGATCCTGAAACTCGGTTTTCATCATTTACTCCTGGGCATCACGGATGCCAAGCACTGGGGACATAGCGAGCCCCTATCTTTGAGCAGATGAAGAAATACCGACTTGACGGCGATCAGATTTTCTCTACGGCGTTAGTGTTGCTGCAACAGCGCCGGAGTGATCTCGCTGAAGCGCAGCAAGCGACCGCCCTGTTCAGCGGCAAGCTTTTCAGCGGCCTCACGACTGGAGAACGACGCCAGCACCACGCCCATGGCGCCTTTGAGTTGGGTGCCGACCACGTAAAACGCGTCTTTGGCATCGATCAGGTGCGCGTCATCCGGCGCGTTCCACGGGCTGCGGCCCATGTCGTGGACATACAGTTTGGCATTGCCATGATGATTTTCCGGCTGCAACCACCAACCGATCATTTCTGCCGTGGAGCAGAACTTCTTGACCCCGTTCGGCTCGACGACTTCGCCCTTGGGTCCGGGGAATCCGTTGATGATCATCCCGCAGACGTGGCATTCATCACTGGGATGAAAGGCTGCGGCCGCATTGCTGTAGGTGGCTTGCGCCGGGTTGTCACAGGCCGTCAGAAACAGGCACATCATCAGGCCCGCCACCGCGCGCATCGTCGTCAGATAAAACGTATTCATCGTCAACTGCTCCTAAAAACCAAAGTGAAAATTCATGTCGCCCGGCGACGAAACAACAGCCAGGCCGAGCCCAATGGCGCCGCCACCCACAGCGACAGGCACAGCCAGAGCATCGAGCCCGGCATCGGCAAATCGCTGCCCAGGGTCAGCACACCCGTGGTGCCCGCGCCGGGCTCAAAACCGGAGAGGTTGATCAAGCGGTAGATGTCAGCGGGATTGAGCAGCAGCAACCAGGGCAGCACTTTGGGGTTGAACTGCCCTTCGCTGAGCACCAACAGCGCCAGCAGTGCCAGGTCGAACACCAGCACAAAGAAGAACCAGACACCCAACGCCAGCCCGGCCGCCGTGGATTTCTCGGCCGACACACTGCTCAGCACATAGGCCAGTCCCAGAAAGCCCCAACCCAGCAACGTCGACGACGCCATGAACCGGCCAAAAGCCCAGAGCAGCAGGCTCAGTTCGACATCGTCCACCAGCACCGCGATGGCCAGCATGGCGCAGCCGAAACCGATCAGTGTCGCCAGCGCCAGGATCAACCCGTGGCCGACAAACTTGCCCAGCAAAATCTGCCCGCGACCCAACGGGTACGTCAGCAACAGCAGCAACGTGCCGCTTTCGTCCTCGCCGACGATGGCGTCATAGGCCAACAGCAACGCAATCAACGGCATCAAAAACGTTGCCAGACTGGCGAGGCTGGCGATAGTGGCCGGCACCGAGGTGAAACCCAATTGCCCGGAAGCCGCGGCGCCCAGCCACGCGATGCCGATGGCCAGCACCGCGAACAACACACTGATCGCCAACAACCAGCGATTGCGCAAACCATCACTGAATTCCTTGCGAGCCATGTTCCAGACAGCGTTCATACGGCCTCCCCGATCGGCGCCGCACCGGCCCGGCTCATGTAGTAGCGGTAAATATCTTCCAGCGATGGCTGATGGATTTCCACGTCGGCCGGTTCGTCTTCATTGAACAGTTGGCGCAACAGCCCCACCTTACTGCTATTGAGCGCGGCCACTTCAAGCCCTTCGACGCCCCAGCGCTCGGTGACGTGCCCGGCGTTGTTCCAGCGTTGCTGCAAGGGCCCGGCGTGCTTGAGGCCGTTGGCGCGAATCAGCGTCGGCAATCCGGCTTCCTCACGCAAACTGCGCAGACTGCCGAGGGCCAGCAGGCGGCCCTGGGTCAGAATCGCGGCGCGGTTGATGTGCGCCTCGACGCCCGGCAACACGTGGGAGCAAAGAATGATGCTGGTGCCCTGGCTGCGCAGGCGATCGAGCAGCCGATACAGGTCCTGGGTCGCGATGGGATCGAGGCCGACCGTCGGTTCGTCGAGCAACAACAAACGCGGCTCGCCGAGCAGCGCTTGCGCCAGCCCCAGGCGTTGACGCATGCCTTTGGAGTAGGTCTTGACCCGTCGATGCGCCGCACCGGCCAGGCCGACTTCCTCCAGCAGTTCGTCCACTTGAGAGAACGCGGCGCCTTTGAGTCGCGCGAAATGGCGCAAGGTCTCAACACCGCTCAGCTGCGGGTAAAACGTGACGTTTTCCGGTAGATAACCGAGCAAGCGCCGCACGTGGGGATCACTGGGTAAACGGCCGAACACCCTGACCTGCCCTTCGCTGGGCTGGAGCAGGCCAAGCACCAGTTTCATGCTGGTGGTCTTGCCCGCGCCGTTGTGCCCGAACAAGCCCAGCACTTCACCTTCCGCCAGGCTGAGGTTGAGCTTATGCAACACCGTGGCGTGCCCATAACGCTGGCTGACGCCTTCGATATCGATGACGTTCATGAGGTGGGCTCCTGGATCAGGGTTTGAGTGGATGACTTCATCAGCGGATGGCTGTCCAGCACCCCCGGCGATTTCATCACCGGAAAGGCCCGTTGCACCCAGCGCAGCAACTCGATGCTGGGGCTGTTCATCAACAGCCGCACTTGCGGGTACAGCCACAGCAGACGGTCAACGTTGTCATTGGGTTCGTAGGCGATATCGCCGAGGCCGTCGTTGTTGCGGTCCCAGCCCAGGTAATCGCTCCAGTAATTGCCCCGGCCATCCGCTGACCATTCCTGCAAGCGGGTGGCGACGTATTTGACCTGCCGCTGGTTGCCGACAAAAGCGTTGTCGGCGATACGGTTATCTTCCGAGCCGGCGGTGAGGTGGATGCCCACGGCGCTGTGCTCGAAGTGGTTGTGTTCGATGCTGTTGAACAGCGAGTTGTAGATGAACAGCGCCTTGCCCTCGGCACCGCTGATCATGCTGTCGCCGGTCGAGCCGTCGCGCACGTCAGTGACGAAGTTGTCACACAAGGTTGAATAAGTGATGTAGTTCATCAGGATCCCGTAGTTCTGATCCTGTTCGGAGCGATTGCCGATCACCGTGAGCTTGCGGCTTTGCATCAAGGCATAGCCAGTGCGGGTGCGGCGGGTGATATTGCCGATCAGTTGGTTATCGTTGGCGAACATGTAATGCACGCCGTAGCGCAGGTCTTCCAGGGTATTGCCCTGCAGCAGGTTGCCGTTAGAGGTGTCGATGTAGATGCCATCGCGGGTGTCGCGCACCTGGTTGCCAATGACCTTGGCGCCATGCACCGCATACAGATGAATGCCGTTGCCACGATCCTGCGAGCGCATTGTCGGATCACCCTGAATGCGATTGTCGATCAGGCTTACATCCTGAGTGCCGTCGACCCAGATACCGAAACCCTGGCCTTGCATGCGGTTGCCTTTAATCACCGCGCCATGGGCCTTGGGCTGGATGAACAACGCCGCATTCATGGCGGTGAGGTCGTGCCCCCAGTCCAGAAACGTGCAACCCTCGATACCGACATCCGGCGCACTGATGATCAAGCCGTTGCCCTGCCCCTCGCCCTGAAATACCGCGCCCGGCTCGCAGACAATCTGCATCGGTTGATCGACACTGAACGAGCCACGGTAGTCCCCCGCCGGCAGGTGCCAGCGTTGCTCGGCGTCCACCGTCAACGGCAACGTGGTGATGGGTTGCACCGCCAGCGCGCTGCCGGACATCAGCAGGAGCGCAAGCGCAATGACCTTCACCGGGTTTCCCTTGCTATCAGTCATTGCTTGGCTCCTGTCGATGGGCAATGTCAGGCCTTCTCGACCTTCATGCGGCCGACCATTTCCATGTGCAGCGCATGGCAGAACCAGCTGCAGTAGTACCAGTGCAGGCCAGCCTTGTCGGCGGTGAAGGTGATCGAGGACGTCTGCTGCGGGCTGATTTCCATGCTCGCGCCATGGTTGGTCATGACAAAGCCGTGGGTCACGTCTTCAATCTGGTCGATGTTGGTGATGGTCACCGTGACTTCGTTGCCCTGCTTGACGGTGAATTCCGGCAGGCCGTAGGCCGGGGCCATCGAGGTCATGTAGACGCGGACTTTGTTACCGTCGCGGATGACCTTGTTATCGGTTTCCAGTTTGATCCCGTCTTTGGCGGCGATGACCACGGTTTCGGCAAAAAACGGGTCGTTACGGTCCCAGATTTTTTTGGTCCGGATCTGGTCGCGACGGGCCATGACGCAGTCGTGGGGTTCGGCGAACGCCGGACCGTCGTGCACCAGTTTCATTTCTTCGCCAGAGATGTCGATCAACTGATCGTTTTCCGGATGCAGCGGGCCGGTCGGCAGGAAGCGGTCTTTGGAAAACTTGCTGAGCACCATCAGCCATTGGCCGTCGGCCTCACGGGTTTCGGTCAGCGACGCATGGTTGTGGCCCGGCTGGTACTGCACGTCGAGTTTCTGCTTGATGTAGTTGACCTTCTCGCCGGTGTAAGCGCGAATCGCCTCCTCGACGTTCCACTTCACCACCTGGCTGTCAATAAACAGCGTGGTGTAGGCATTACCGCGGCCGTCGTAGGTGGTGTGCAGCGGGCCCAGACCCAGTTCCGGCTCGCCGACCACCGCGTCACGCGGGTCCTTGAGTTTGTCGTCGAACAGATCATCCAGCTTCGCAGTGGCGATGATCGTGCAAGTGGGCGAGAGTTTGCCGGCGGCAATGAAGTACTTGCCATCGGGCGTCATGTTGATCCCGTGGGGGTTCTTCGGCACCGGGATGTAACGCGTGAACGCGCTGTCCTTGCCCTCGTTTTTGCGGCCGTCAACCACCGGGACTTTGGAGCCGTCCAAGGTGATGAACTTGCCAGCCTTGATCGCCGCTTCGATGCGCTCGATGTTGAACACCACCACCCAGTCGCGCTCATTGCGCATCATGCCGCCCAGGTCGTAGGCCTTCTCCGAGTTGTAGCAGGTCGACGCCGCGTACTTGCCGGTGTAGTCGGCGTCGGTGTTATCCAGGTTGCCGTCGACAATGACCTGGAACGCCATCTCCATTTTCTCGGCATCGATGGCGTTGAACATGGTGTAGCTGTTCTTGTCCTGCAGGTCGAAGGTGCTGCCGTCATTGGGGTGCGGTATGACGAATTCGGCATTGGCGAACACGTACTTCGTGTGCGGCACCTTTTGCAGGCGCAGGCCATGAACCGCCTGCACATTGGGCACGGTGAGCATCTTGTCGCACTTCATGATGTCCAGACGGATACGCGCGACGCGGCTGTTGGCCTTGTCGTTGATGAACAGGTACTTGCCGTCGTACTTGCCGTCGACCATGGACAAATGCGGGTGGTGGCAGTCGCCATTCTGGAAATGGGCGCTGTCGCCCATGATCCGTTTGCTTTCGTTGGTCAGGCCCCAGCCGGTGGCTGAATCGACGTTGAACACCGGGATGCGCAACAACTCACGCATCGACGGAATGCCCATGATCCGCACTTCACCCTGATGGCCGCCGCTCCAGAAACCGTAGTACTGATCCAGTTCGCCCGGCCCGACGTGGGTTTTCAGTTGCGCGTCCTTGGCCGCCGCCGCCCAGGTCTCACGGGTGAAGACCGCGCCACCTATGGCCGTGGCACCGGCCAGTACCGCGCCGGTTAACGCACTGGTGCCCAGGAAGCCGCGACGACTGAAGCCGGTCGTTTCCGGCACTTCAGTGGTTTTTTTGGATTCTGTGTCGTTCATCAGGTGTTTTCCTTGAAGGGATAAAAACGGTCACTGCGGACAGGCGCTCGCGGGGTTCATTCCAGAGCGGTCACTTCCACGACAGGTATCAGTTGCACAACGGCGGGGGCCGCTTTGCCGCGCTTCTTGCGCTTGTTGATCAGCGGCGGGCATTTGTTGTCGTTCTGGTAAGTCATCTGGCAATCGAGGCAGTAGTGGCACTCGTTGGCATTGATCCGGCCGTCGGGATGAATCGCCTGGATCTCGCATTCCTTGGCGCACAGTTGGCAAGGCGTACCGCAGTCCTTGCGGCGTTTGAGCCAGTCGAACAGGCGAAATTTGCTCGGAATCGCCAGCGCTGCACCCAACGGGCAGATGTAGCGGCAATAGACTTTGCGCGTGAAGAGGTTGATGACCAGCAGCGCCACGGCGTAGAGCACGAACCACCACTGGCGGTCGAACCTGAGGGTGATGGCGGTCTTGAACGGCTCCACCTCGGCGAACAGCTCGGCGGTGGACATCGACTCCAGAGAGATGCCGAACAGCAGCAGCAAAATGATGTATTTAATCGCCCACAAGCGCTCATGCACCGCGAACGGCAATTCGTATTGAGGGATTTTCAGCTTGCGTGCGGCCTCGTTGATCAACTCTTGCAAGGCGCCGAACGGGCACAGCCAGCCGCAGAACACACCGCGGCCCCACAGCAGGATGCTCGCTGCAGTGAAGACCCAGAGCATGAAGATCAGCGGATCAGTGAGAAACAGCTCCCAGCGAAAGTGCTCGAATAGCGCATGCACAAAGGTCAGGACATTGACCACCGACAACTGCCCCAGCGCATACCAGCCAAGAAACACCACGGTAAAGACCAGGTAACCGCGACGCAGCCAGTGTAGAAAATGCGGCCGGCGGGTGAACTTATCCTGCAAAAACAGGATCGCCGTCAGCAGCAGCAACGCGGTGCCGAGTACGGCGATCTGGAAGTGTTTCTGGTACCAGATGTTCAACCACATTGGCCGACTGGCTTCCTCGAGGGCGGCCAGTTCTTCGGCGCTGGGCAGTGGCCGTTCAAGGTAGGGCTCGGGCAATTGATAGGCCAGTTCGAAGCTGCTGAACGTGCCGCTGACCGGGCCGGTCTGGCGACGTACCAATAGCTCAAGAGACCAGGGCGATCCCGGATCGAACTTCGCCGGTTCGCGCACAATGAAAATCGACATCTCAGTGAATTCCGGCATGCCCTTGGCAAACACGTCGGAAAGCCGCTGATGGTCCATGTCGCGAAAGCTGATGACGTTGCCGAACTGACGCAATTGCACCCGATCGAAAATCCCGCCGCGCACATACCCCGAGCCCTTATAGGAAAACAGCCCACGACCCAGCACCGCGATGGCCTGCTCGCCGGGCTTGAGGTCTTGCATGAGGAAGCGATATTGATTGTCGCCCAGCAGCGCGCGGCCGATGGTCGGCGGATTCAGGTCGGCGGTGTACAGCTCGATAAAGGTCTCATCCACCTGATCGGCGGGCGCATTGTCGAGACCTTCAGCTTCGGTACCCTTGAAGGCGGCATCGACCTGGCCACGGGTCAGGTTCAAGCGGCGGATGGCTCCGTTGCCGGTCAGTTGTTCCCAGGTGGCAGGCTCGAAATAGTCCTGGCGCACGATGGCGGGCTTGCGCGCCACACCGGCCGAGTCCTCGACCAGCTTGAGCGATACGGCCACTTCATGGGCGGCGCGCATGATGACCTCGTTCACTACCATGGCGGTGACCGTTGCACCGGCGATGGCATCGACTGTGACGGCGTTCGGGTCGCTGGAATGGCCGACGACGACCCGCTGACTGACCTTGATGCCTTTGTACTTGGCGCTGAAGCCGTGAAGTTTTGCCTCAGGAATGCCAATCAACAGAATCGGCTCGTGGTGCTCCAGCACATAGGCATCCTGAATCGTGCCGGTCGTGTCGAGAATCACTTGGGTGTTGATCGGTTTGCCCGAGTAGGCCGGAATATCCACCACGTCCAGGCTCTGGAACACATAACCGATGACCTTGCCGGCGGCGGACAGTGTGCGCACCTTGAACCGGCCTTCGGGGGCGGAAACGGAATCGGTCTGAGGGAAGGTTTTCTCGATGCGCTGCTGCTCGATGTCGCCGTACTGCTTGGCTTGCACCGCCTCGAAGGTGGCGAGCATCAGTGTCAGCATGACCACCAGCCCGACGCCCCAGGCGCGCAGGTTGCCGTGTATCGAAGGCTGATGGATTGTCATGGGCTCGCTGATTCGAAAGGGCTTTCGGTCATGTTAGGGAGCGTTGCGCCCCCTGCCCTTGATTGAGATCAACTTGAGTCCATTGAGCACACGCTGCCTCAAACCGTGCGTGAAAACTGACCTTTTTGCTCACCACCCAGATAGGCGTCAAACGCCATCGCGGCACTGCGCATCATCAAATGCCCTCGTGGCAACAGCACCAATTCGTCGCGGTGAATCTGCAGCAACCCATCGCGCACATGCTCGCCCAGCTGCGCCAGCGCCTCGGCAAAATACTCGGTGAAGCGAATGCCATGCCGCGCCTCATACTTGTCGAACGCGATACGTCCATGGCACATCAGGTCGCTGATCACCTCGCGGCGCAGCAGGTCGTCGGCGTTCAAGCGGTAACCGCGATGCACCGGCAACAACCCTTGATCGATACGCGCGTAGTACTGCGAAAGCTCTTTGACGCTTTGGCTGTAGCTGTCGCCGACCTTGCCGATCGACGACACCCCTAGGCCGATCAAATCGCAGTCGGCATGGGTGGAATAGCCCTGAAAGTTACGCTGCAGGGTGCCATTGGCCCGAGCCAGCGCCAGCTCGTCCTCCGGCAAGGCGAAATGATCCATGCCGATATAGACGTAACCGGCCTCGGTCAGACGGCGGATGGTCAGCTCGAGCAATTCCAGCTTGCGCTCGGGTGGCGGCATGTCGGCGGGGCGAATCAGCCGTTGCGCGCGGACCATCTCCGGCAAATGCGCGTAGCTGTAGGCGGCAATCCGGTCCGGGCGCAGCGCGATGATCTTGGTGAGGGTGACGTCGAAACTCTGTACGGTTTGCAGAGGCAGACCGTAGATAAGGTCGACGCTGATCGACTTGAATTGCGCTTCACGCGCCGCCGCGACCAGCGCATAAATCTGCTCCTCACTTTGGAGGCGATTGACCGCCGCCTGCACGTCGGGGTCGAAATCCTGCACGCCGAAGCTCAGGCGGTTGAAGCCCAACTGGCGCAACGATTGAATCTGCTCGGTGCTGATGGTGCGCGGGTCGACCTCGATGGAAAACTCATGGTCATCGCTGTCATCCATGTTGAACGCCTGGTGCAGGCAGTCCATCAGGTCTGCCAGCTGCTCGCTGGTCAAATAGGTCGGCGTACCGCCCCCCAGGTGCAACTGAGTGAGTTTGCGCGCGCCCTCGAACAAGGCCGCCTGCATCGCGATTTCACGCTTGAGGTACTTCAGGTACTCAACGGCGCGATGGGCTTTCTGGGTAATGATTTTGTTGCAGGCGCAGTAGTAACAAAGGCTTTTGCAGAACGGAATGTGGATGTACACAGACAACGGTTTCGGCGCGGCCACCTGATTGCTGTCACGGGCAGCACGCTGATAGTCGTCAACGGCAAACGCCTGATGAAACTGGGGGGCCGTGGGGTAAGAGGTATAGCGCGGCCCCGGGCGGTCGTATTTTTCGACTAGGGCGCGATTGAAATCAAATGTCGTGTTCATGATCGATCAACTCGCAATGGGGTTAATGCTTCGCACCGCCCAAATCCTTTTCAAACAGGTTGCAGATGGCATCCACTTCCGGCCGACCGGCGGGAAGGATGCTGATGAAACGGTCTGATAATTCGATCAACCCGTCCCGACTCAATTGCTCCAGCAATGGCCAGACGGTGGAGAAGTACTTTGAAAAAACCAGACCATAGCGCCGCTCGATGGCGCGGATATCCAGCTCCTGATCACAGGCCAGACGCTCCATGACCATTTGCTTGATCTGATCCCCCGCCTCGAAGCGCCAGCCTCGACACGTCGGCAATTGCCGCATGTCCAGTTGCTGCTGATAGCGTTCAATCTCGTCGGTGTTTTGCGTGTACAAATCGTCGATCTGGCTGATGGCGCCCAAGCCAAATCCAACATGATCGCAATAGCCATAACGGGAGAAGCCCTCACAGGTACGGCGTAACCGGCCTCGCTCCTGAGCGACAGCCAGATCATCATCAGGCCGGACAAACTGCCCCAGACCGATGTAGTGATAACCCGCGCAAAGCAATTGTTCGAAACAGATCTGGCGCATCGCGCCTTTATCGTCCTTGCTGCACAGCTCTCTGACTTTGTCACCGAGCACCGGACGATAGCGCCGTGGTGGCCGGGCATAATCGAACACCATCAGCCGGTCCGGCTCCAGCTCGATAATGCTCGCCAGCTTCAGCGCAAAACTGTCAGGCGTCTGCCAGGCATGGCCGAAGCCCAGATCGACGTTGATGGATCGAAAACCAAAGGTGCGCGCGGCATCCATGAGCGACTGGATCGGCGCTGGGTTCTGGTAGCAGGCCACCGATCTGTCACAGTCGGCGTCGATATCCGGCACGCCGATGCTCACATGATTGAATCCCTGGTCACGCAGCAATCCCATGGTCGACCAGTCGGTGTGGTAAAGGTCTACCTCGACGCTATAGTCGCCGCCTTCGTGTTCGAGAAAATTGAACCGGCCACGCAGATGACTCATCAACCGTTGCAGATGGGCAGGCGTGGGTGTTCCACCCCCTAGATGAAACTGCTCGACCCGTTGCTCCGCGCCGAGGTGACAACCGACGAGGTCGATTTCACGTTCCAGATGCTGAAGATATTGCTCAATACCGTTGTGCTCACCAGCGATATCACGCGGGGAACATGAAGACGGCTTGAGACTGGAAGGCAGTTGCACGTTCAGGGACAGCGGACGGCACTTCTGGCGGCTGACGCGCAGTGCACGAAGCAGGTCCAGAGAGCCAATACCGTCATGAAATTTTCGCGTGTCGGCATGACAGTTAGGGTCAAGCACTCCTTGATCGCACCGAGCGATCTCGCCTGGGCTGTGAAATAAATCGAGCATGACGGTCTCCGAGACTGGCTGCGGACTTTCAGTCTCCGGGTTTAACCATCAATGCTCCTTGATTTGCGTCAAGCGCAAGCAAAGTGTCTGCACAACGGACCACCGGTCAGCCCCGATTACCACGTCAGGTAAAACATTCCCTTGGCCAGCAGCACGATAACGACCATGTGGCAGAACAGGCTGCCATGGATGAAGTGCAGGTATCGTGGGCTCATCCGCCCGCTTTTAAACAAAAACATGGCGCCGAGGAAATGCAGCAGCACGCTCACGGCCACCGCGATTTTCAACGCCAGCAGTGTGCCGAACGATGAGGTCAGTGGTGAGGCCAGGGCTGGCAAGTAGCGTAACCAGACCATGCCCAGCCCCGCACCGAACAACACCAGCAGCACCCACGGCATCAGCGAGCGAGCCCGGCGACCGATGCCCTGCTCCACCAGCAGCATCACCCTGGCGGGTAACTGTTTGCGGATGCTTTCCAGGAACAGGACTTCGAAGAACACCGTGCCGATGAAGATCAGCGCGGCAAACAGGTGCAAGGTCAGAATCAGCGGATAGATCATGGTGGTTTCGCCTTGAGTCAAGGCAACCCGTTATGGCACAAGCGCACGGGATGTCGGTCTCTGGAGACTACAGAGCCGTCCGATCCATACGGTTGACATCGATCAAGAAAGCCACAAAACCCATACTCACCGGGCGGCATCATCCAGTTCAGAAGAACATGGGAGGCAAGCCAGGGGGGACGATCACTCAGTATGACAGGACTATTATCGAGCGCGCAGGAGCGATCGTTTTTACCGTTGGTCGAGAGAAATACCCGATAGGCGGCCTGCCTAAACATCGTGACCTAGTATGAACGAAGGTTCGGCTGGAGATTCCCCAATGTCATGGGCTGAAGAACGCAAACCTGAACGCAGCAAGGAAACCCGGCTGTTTCTCTTTCTTGTCGTCTGCCTCTTTCCGTTGCTATCGGTCGCTATCGTCGGCGGCTACGGCTTCATCGTCTGGTTTTTCCAAATGTTGTACGGCCCACCGGGACCACCCAACTGACTAATAGCCTTTTCTTAAAAGCCTGTTGGAGCTTGCACATGGACGACGCCCTGCATATTGCCAGCCTGATCAGTTAACTTTGGTCGACGAAACCCCGCTCGACCCCACATTTCCTCGCACTCAATGCCCAGGAAGCGGCGGCGGCCTTTATCACCGCCGGCACCGCGGCCAACACCGTGCGCAGTTACCGCAGCGCCCTCACCTATTTGCTCGGCCTGGCTGCAACTGCGTTATGGCCAGGCATTGAGCAACGCGCCGCTGCCGCCGGCGGTGGCGATTCAGTTTGTCGTTGACCATCTGGCACGGCCGCTGGCCGACGGCGGCTGGGCGCTCCTGCTACCCCCGTCAATCGACGCGGCACTCGTCACCGCCCGGGTCAAGGCCAGGTTGGGGTCGCTGGCGTTCAACACGGTCAGCCATCGTCTTTCAGTGCTCGGTAAATCGCATCGACACCGATAACATCTCTGACAGATTTCTAAATGCCTAGGGCGTTCGCAAGCGCGGAAAGGTTGCCAGCTAGAGTCTTCTGTTGGGCACGAGGCTGCTAGCATTTAGCTCTGAAAGGTGACTATTAAGATCCTCACGGGTGAAACCCAAGCGCGAGATGACTATTACGCGCCTCAAATCAAAGAGCGTACATTTGTTAACAGTTGCCTCGAAACGAGATCAGGGCTTCATCTGCTTAGAGGTGATTCCAGTCATGCGTGGGGTACGCCTGTTAACGGAGGAACCTAAAAAGAGAGGAGATACTGTAATCTGAAACATGCGCGTTACACTACTCCATCAGCAACAGCTAAAAATGCATTACATTAGCCATCACCCAGAACTGGACCAGATGCAAATTTAGTTATCACGACGCTAGGGATCAACGCAGCCCGGATATCGATTCCCACTCGCGCAGAAATGCGCATATGATAAGCTGCTTTTATAATTTTGTAGTGGATTAGGTCATGAAGCCCATTATTAGCGAAGCCTTAGTTAAACGGGCATTAATAAGTTTGGAAAAAAAGGTGTAAAAGCGACGCTGGAAGCGGTTCGTACAGAAATGGGTAATCACGGTTCAAAAACCACGATAGTTAAACACCTACGAGCTTTAAAATCTAAAGAACTAAATCAATCCGCGGAACGCTCTAAATCTAACGAGGAGATAAACAATGGTCAATTCCAATCTCAGGATTCATCGAGTCTATGGAGTCAGCACAACGATTTCGCTCGCCTGCTAAAAATATTGCACAAATATGGCACTACCAAGGAATACCCAGAACTAATAGACGAGCTCTGCAAAATAATTGCAGACCTGAAACAAGAAAATATTAAGGTAAAAAATGAACTTAGCTCATTAAAATATTTTCAACGACAGGTCATTGATGCATTGAATGTCACGGCAAAAATTTAAACATAGCGATCTAAAACGCAGATTGTTAGCTTCGGACTTTTTTGTAGGAGTTTGTATCGTAGGTCGCGCACTCGTTTATAAATTTTCTTTTCAGGAGATGTTTTGTCGCCGGAACGGAATGAGGCACGATTATTTATATATTGCATAAATAATTCTCGCTCGGACCAATTGAGGCGCCAGATGGCGCTGCACCACGCCGCCCATGCTGTGGGAGCCTGGCCGGATTGGTACGTCGCATAATCCTCAGAGACAATGCTCCACGATTGAAGTTTTTCCGCACTGATAGATGAACATAATCGTGTAGGGGAAAACGCTTGATTGCTTTCACACCGCACCATCACTACTTCCAATAAAAAATCAGCGAAGGGCTTCCATAACGACTCTAAAATAAGCTGAGCATAGCTCTCAGCTAGCCAATCGGTGATGTATGCAGTCCATATTTCGTATGGTTTTGGAAAAATTATCATGGCCACTAGGAACGTGATGCGATCTAGTACAGGCATCAAGCTCAAGTCATCCCAAAGAACTTTCAAATATAATTTATTTGCTGGATATACCTCCTTCTGGAGCACTTGGTGAATATCAAGGTGAGCACTTGATTCGTCCATAATCATCCAGAATGGATGGTTCAATAAGTCGCGCAATTTCGGCTCTAAATCGATAATTATCGCCAGTTTGTCATGCTGAGGCATTTGGCCTTTTAAAAACATGTCCCATGAGCGCTTCTCTTGCGAACCATGGGCAAGTCCTAGTCTCCGTTCATACCAACGTGACAATTGATAACCATTGGGTTGGATGCCCGCAAGTTCTGTAAGTCTTTCAGCTAAGACCGCTGCTTTCAGCGTCTGCAAAAGTGTTTTGTTCTTACGCCCCATTTGAATGCCACTTCCTCATAAAATGCGTGAGTATCATTCTGCAATCCACCGTACCGAATCAAGGCTTTCTTCACGTCGCCAATGCACAAACTTTTTCGTGCTTCAAACCCCTGTATTTATTGAGTTCGGACATGAGAGTCATTTTTTTGTTAGACCCTAGGAATCATGCACGGTCGATCGATAGTATTTCGCCGACGGGGCCGGTATCAATGGTGCGGTGAATACAGACCGTACCGTACACATTTAGTGCCGAGCATCAACTTGAAAGGTAAAGGCCCTAAAGGGAGATATTTTTGAGGATCGCAATTGAGTGCGGTCACCTTGTGGTGGCCAATGGTAAGTTATCCGTAGTAATGGAGGTAGGATCGCAGGGAACCGTTACGGTCACTGAATATGGTATTGGGACCGTATCAGTAGTCGATCTCGCGAATATCCAACCTATCCCACAATCTCGCGACAGCGCTGAATACAATAAACGTAACGTAACTCACATAACGGAACGCAGCGCCTCGCAAATGATACTAGCGGGCGAAAGGTCATCCGTTATTGAATTATTTATTAATAAATTACGTACAGCAAAAGACGCCGCATCATTGTTAGGCGTAAAAAAAAGCGCATTCTATGAACTCGTTAAAAGGTACAGCCCAGACTTAGGCCCCGTCACACTAATAAAAAATAATCCCGGCCCTCAACCAGGCAGTATGCGAACTGATACTGAAACTATACACGTCATTAAAGAATGCTATGACAAACACTATCACGGAAAATCAGCTTCGTACGCAAATGTATGGCGGCAAGTACAAAGTGCATGCCATGCACTTGGGTTGATGTGCCCAAGTCTTGCAACTGTAAAAAAAATAATCAAGAGCATAGATGAAAAAGAAACATTTCTAAAAAAGCACGGCAGTGATGCGACGAATCAGATCTATCAATCTCGCCCTGGAATCGTCTTTACAGACTGCCCTCTTCAAGTAGCACAAATGGACCACACACGAGTAGATTTAATACTTCGCGCAGAACATGATCGCACGCAAGTTATAGGAAGACCTTGGCTCACAGTAATTATAGACGTGCACACGCGCGTCATCCTAGGTTATTACCTGACAATGTTTGCTCCTTCACTTATCTCTGTTCAGCAAGCAATGGGAATGGCAATCCTCCCTAAAAGCAATGGTTATTTTCAGTTAGCTAGTGAATCAAATCATTATCCATACTTTGGTTTTCCCGAAAGATTGTTGATGGATAACGCGTCTGAATTTCGATCTCCGATACTTGAAGCTACATTGCGCAAATATAAAATAAATCCCGAGTGGCGAATCATTGGCAAAAAGCATATGGGCGGTCATATTGAACGTTTGATCGGGACTTTCATGACCTCTGCAGTGCATTTTCTACCAGGAACTACCTTCTCCAACACACAGCAGCGCGGTGACTATGACAGTGAAAAACATTCTGCTTTAACTTTTAAGGAGTTTTGCACCTGGTTCGCAGGACAAGTGCTTATCTATCACGGCACCGTTCATTCTCAGTTAAAAAAATCCCCAAAAGATGCATGGGAACAGGCATTTCGCGAAAAGCAAATAACTACGCCCGAATTGGTCGTAAATCCGCAAACGCTCTATTTGGATTTCTTACCAGAAAAAATAAAACCCGTGAGAAACAATGGAATAACACTCAATACTAGGCGATATTACACGCCAAAATTAAATCGAGTCCAAGGAAGAGGCAAGGTAATTGTAAAGTTCGATCCGTTTGATTTGACCGTAGTATGGGTCAATATCGAAGGGGTGTATGTGCGAGTTCCGCAAGTGTCTTTAGTTAGTGAGTTTTCAAGTTACGAAGACTACCGCTGCGACCGTGAGTTCAATAAGCAGATACCAGTCGGCACAGTAACTGATGACGACGCACTCAGGCAGATTCGGACCAATAATGCATTGGTAAAAAATAGCCAGCGCGACACACGCAGTGCCAAATTAGCAAAAGCACACCAAGAGGGAGTTATGCATCACAGAGACAGAAATAAGCATGGAATTCCTAACGCCGTGTGGAATGTCCATATTAGCAATTGCGAAGATTCAGTCGCTTCGGAACCGGAAGTAAACTTCTCATTAATCCCCCAACTATTCGACCAAAATGACTAATCAACCAACAGACACAAGCCACGTACGTCAATCCAGACGCCACTTATTAGACCTTTCCACAGAAGAACGACTCATGATATGCCTGCAAGATGTATTCATTGAATACCCCAACGCCCAAGCAATAATGAATGCCATGCACTTTATGCTTCGGACTGAAAACAAGGTTCAAGCACCATGTATGTTGGTATGGGGCAGCGGAGGTTATGGAAAAACAAGCATCATAAATCGCGTAAAAGAATCAAATAAAAATCAAACCGAAAAATTGGTATTTATGAGCTTCAGGCAAAACCCGAATAACTATAATCTCAGGGAGCTTCTATTGGAGGCATTCGGGATGGAGGTAACCAAAAAGTACAGCGGATATAATGCTTCCAAAGAATTTGCGCGTACCGTCGAGCGAAATAATGTCAAGGGGATTGTCATTGATGAAATTCATGACGCTGTAACCTTATCGACAATGCAACAGAAAATTAATCTTTCATTACTAAAAAATTTGTCCGGCGATCAATACAATCTTTGTGTCTTTGCTTTTGGCGTAGACAAGGCCAGCGAAGCTCTCCGTCTAGACCCTCAATTAGAAAGGCGCTACTTGCAATGGCCGTTAGAAAAGTGGAAATTGGATGAAGATTTTAGGGCATTTATTGCCGCGTATGAACGCACTCTTCCATTAAAACTTCCGTCATTCTTGCACAGTCAAGATTTGGCTACTGCAATACTCAAGCACGCGAATGGCGTCATGGATAACGTGGTAAAAATCATTCAGGTATGCGCTGCCGAAGCTATATCGTTAGGGTTAGAAAAGATCACTCTCCCCATTATAGATAATGCTCCATTTTTAGCTGCGAAATATGGAGTTTCTCTATTGCGCCATAAAAAGCGATGAAATTCAATGCCTCAATCTCATCTAATAAATGAAATTAATCGAATTTACGAGGAGTTCAATTTACCAACTCCTCAAGTAAAAAATGTTGTGGCTGCGATAGATTCAATGCTTTCGGTAAACACTGGAAGAGGCTCATTACATATTATCCTCGGAGAATCTGGCTGTGGCGTCTCAACTGCGACAAAAATGTGCCAAGACATCCTTCTCCGTAGGTCGATCAATACAATAGTGCTTAGTCCCCGCGCCTTCAGCGATGGAAATAATCCATGGGAAGCATTACTAGAGTATTACGGATTCACTTACCAAGGAGCGAAACTACAATCTACGAAAAA
This sequence comes from Pseudomonas sp. DR48, assembly GCF_019823085.1. Lineage (NCBI taxonomy): Bacteria > Pseudomonadati > Pseudomonadota > Gammaproteobacteria > Pseudomonadales > Pseudomonadaceae > Pseudomonas > Pseudomonas sp. DR48. The sequence goes on from NZ_CP081946.1 coordinate 5,778,137, forward strand.
TCAAATAATCCCATATTTCATATTAAACTTAATTCGTCACGCTAAAATTGACTGCATCATCCTAAATGACTTTTTAGAGGGTGTAATTACGCGGGTAAAAAAGCAGCAATTGATAAACGCCTGCCTAAGTTTAGCGCGCACACCGATGTCTATAAATATAATTATTGGCACGACGAAGCGTGCTTATGGAGCAACATGCACTGACGATATACTGACGTCTATTCATTGCATACAAGAATGGGAAAATGGCGTAGGTTTTTCATCTTTTATGGGGATCCTTGAAAATACTCTCTCCGAAAAGCATACAATAAATATTGATCTCAGATCCCATGCTGAAACCATTTTCAAACTATGTTCAGGTAACACTGGAAATCTGTTTTACCTTCTAAAGGAACATGCCATACACGCACTGCTTACTGGCCCCGCCCAGGCTCCACTATCGAATGAATTCCCACCCTTAAAGGCTACACTTCAGAACAATGCATATTTATTCAGTATTGAATCCAGTTAATGATGAGTCTTTCACATCATGGATTAACAGATGCGAAATAAAGCTTTCGCACCGCTGCATCTCTGTCGAAAGTATACAGGCCCTTACTAGATCCAAGCTTAAGTGCTACCCGAGTCAGGACCCTGACTTTTCCAAAGAAATTTTAACCTCCACAGCTGTACACAATGTAATTAATGCAAACCCCGAAGAAATTTGGAATCACTTCCGTTCACATTCTGAATGGATAATTCCATATTCTGCCACTCAGTTTGCATGCAAGGCGTGCTTGGTCGATTCTTTGGCCGATCAACAATGTCTTGTTTACAAAAAAAGATGGAGATATCTCGCCAACCCTATTTGTGACATCCATAAGTGCTTGTTAAACGAGCTACCATATGGAGACCGCTATCACATCCATGTTTTGTCCAGCGATTTTACTCAAACTCACAAGTGCAGGCTAAATGAGCCAAATCTTCAAATTGTTGTTTTGCTTGCGCTTAAGTTTCAGAAATTTATAAATAGCTTGGAAATATCAACAACGTTTGCTGATCATAAGACTCAAAAGGCACTCAAATTTTTGATCGAGTTATTTCTTTGCGCTGGCGAACCGAGAGGGCTCGCTTGTAGAACTCTTTCGCGATCATCACCCCAGCGCGGCGCGTTTAAATACTTTGGAGGTCGCGCATTAATGATGATAGGTCCATTTTCATGCTCGGCGTTCGAACGGATGTGCGCGCTTATATTAACAGGGTGCATCATCGGGTTTTATTCAGATCGTGATTTGCAAACATTAGCATTTATTTCGAATGAGTTTGGATTGTTATATGGATGGTCCGCATACGACATAGGTAAGCACAGTAATGTTTTTGTCGACTTAGAGCACTCTGGTATTTTACGTCGACTGATAGATCTAATACCATTTATCACCGCTAGTCAGTATCTAAATTTTATCGACGGGTTCAAAAATGGCTGAGAATTTTTATAAGATAAATCTTCAGTATTTAAACCTTGGCCTTGTCATTACAGACAACTTCGGCATTCCAAGTGTAGAAGTGTATATTCTCTACGCAACCATAAACAAAATCGTAATTGCTTATAGCCTGCTTAACAGCAGGCCCAGCAGGCAATCAGCCAGCTTACTAAATATTCATATTCGTGAAAACCTAAAAGTCCTTGACACATGGATGGAAAACCCTAAGGGTTACAGCCATTTTTTCAGGTGTTCTCCTTGGGATCCTTACCAACCAAAACAAATGGTGATAGATCATAAAAAATACAGCGCATTGAAAATAAATTTATCAATTGGTTCGGATTACTTCCTTGATGCATTATTAGATATTCCGCCCGAATACCTTAGTCCGTTGCTAAGCCCTTGGAAATTTTCATCCAATCAAGCGATGAGATTGGTTCAAAACCAAATCAAACAATATAACCTCTCAATCTCAACAAACGCTGAGGAAACCCTATTCAGTATTTGTAGGAGCAACGATGCCCCTACAGCCATGTCAAATCAGCCATTGATAAATTCCAATGTTAAAGTCTAGCAATAAAGATCTTCTATCACTTTGGCTTCTTGAGGCAGTTCTATCCGTACAATACGAATGTTAGATTTTAGTCTCTTCATTGGTCTATTTCTAACGCTATTTAGTCAATTGAACCTTCCAGCGACGCGGTAGATGTTGGTCGAATAACCTTGCGACACAATCTCTATTGAGCTCAGCATCTCTCGCACATATATCGCCCAATCCGCGTCCCACACGTCGACAGAATCAAACCAACAGCGTGTCTTCATTGATCACCTGTACATTTAACTGGCTGCGTCTGTACTCGACGTAGCCGGTTGTTTTCTGCCCACGCGTAACAACTGCACCAGGTGCTTTTTCTCTGTTGCTTTTTGAAGTTCTCGGTGAGTAACAAGATCCGGACGTCGGGCATTTTTTGGAGGTCGCTGACGGTGCTTTTGTGTGTGTCTGATCCACCTCTTCACACGGGGGAGAATATGCTGTGTCGCTTTTTTCTATTCAATAGTGGCTTTAATGGTTGGCGCGGTACGCATACTTAATACTCGGAAAAACGGCTGAATATTCTGTTGATTTTCCGGTAAACCGCTAAAAAATAAACGGAAACGGTAATTAATCAATGAGTTAAGGGACTCCGGTTATTGGCGGACGGTCACATGTGCTTGAGGTCACGCGCCACCACTTTTCGATTTTTGCAGACGTTCAGGCTCTTCTCGTTGGACGTCCTTTCTGACTTCGGTCCCTGATGTATGCATGAAAGTTTTGCCCCGTCAGTACAAGAAATCGAGCCGGATATACAGATATCGCTTTTGAGGCGTTCAAGCACGCCTCATCGATACAGCCGAGCGTTTAACTGATGTCACTCGTTTGCGGCGGTAACAACCAATGTCGTTCGGTGGTCCACCCGAGAAAAACCTGAGCCCCCTCACTTTTCTGGCGGTTCAGGGTCAACTTGTCGCTATTTAGTATGCGCGCTTGGGATCTACACCGTTATGGGGAGTTCTTTAGCGCTCCTAGCGCTCCTAGCGCTTTTGCGCTTGCAGCAAGTGTCCGAACCCCAGTTTCAGTTCACTCGGTTGCGCCCGCTGCGCTTGGCTCGATAGAGCGCATCATCAGCACGAGTCAGAAGGCTTTCCACATCGTCACCAGCTTTGGCAAGGGCGACACCAAAGGACGCAGTTACAGTGTCGAGCACCTTATCCGTGCCACGTGCCTTAATCCGCAGCGACTGAATTTTTAGGCGCAATTGCTCTGCAAATGTGTGAGCACTGGCGAGCTCAAAACATTCCTGCAGGACTACGCAGAATTCTTCACCACCATAGCGTGCCACCTGGGCCTGAGGTGGGAGCGAGTTCCGTAACACCTGACCAACATGCACAAGTACGCGGTCGCCCAACGGGTGACCATACTGATCATTGAACTGCTTGAAATGATCGATATCCAGCATGATCAACGCCACCCCTTGAGGTGCGTCTTTCAGCAATTGCTCCAACAGACGAGTGAAAGTGGATCGGTTCAACACCTTAGTCAGGCCATCCAGCGTCGCGTCCAATTGCGCTAGCTCCAGTTTTTCTCTTAGGCTCTTTATCTCCTTTTGTGCAGAGTGCAATTGAGAAAGAAATAGCGCTTGCTGATCCTGCATGAGCTGGGTGCTTTGTTGCAGTTCGTTGAGTATGGCCGGTAACCTCTTGTCAACCGGCTCTTCGAGCATTTCCAGGCAATGCCAAAGACTGGTTTGAAAGTTGACGCTGCCATTCATGCTACGCGAGACATCGCGCTCCATATTGTCGACCAGTTTGATCGCTTGTTGTTGCCCTGCCCGCGCCTCCTCCAATTCGTCACGAATGATGTAGTCGCGAAAAAGCTTCGTAGCGGATTCTGCAGGGAAATAGTCGAAGTCTTTGACCATCCTGTCCAGATGGCGATTAAGCTCTGGCTCCTGACCTTTGCTGTAGGTGTACCAGAGAGCATAGTGGACGGGATTTGGTGGAATGTTGTGACGCACCATTAGTGGTACGGCCTGTTTCAGCAGAGCCGCCGCCTCGCGGGAGTCCTCTGGATACAGCGCTAGGGCAGTCGCACGCGTCTCTGATTGGCTCATAACGTCACTATGGTTGGTTTTTTTATTGGCATACATGAGTCGGGGGGGCAGCATATCCTTACGTACAGCAAGCAGCCATACATAAGTCCATGAGCAATACATCCAGCGTTCCTGGCGATTACGAAATCATCCCACGCATCTACCCAATTTGACACAATCGCCGTGTTGGAAGAAATTGATGATCCGCTTCTTCTCTTCGATCCGAAGTCCTGTGGCTGTATCTGCAGCCCAAACTCGCGACACGATCGATTGAATGTTTCCCTACCGGCCACTGGATCAGTTGATCAGTGGGTGCCTGGATTTCTAATAGGAGTAAGAAATTGCTGACTCGTCCCGACAAAGACGCACTCCGTGCAATGCTGGAGTCGCAAGTCCAAGAGAAACTACAGCACGACCCAGACGCAGTAACGACCTATGCGGCCCAGCCTGTACCTGACCGAAAACCCTACACCAGCAAACCCACGGTTCAGGACAAGGCATTTTACAAAGAGCTTGAGCAACTGCGGGCAGATGCTGAATCCGGAGTGATACGTGTGCCTAAGAGCGAGCCGGAAGACTCGACGTCCCTTAGTCTTAGGCTTAATGATTATCCCGATCTGTAAAATCAACCGCTCTCAACTCATAGATTGGACAGCTTACATAATCAAGAGGGCATATATGATCGGCCTAAATCACTTAAGCAGACGGTAGAGTCGCTGAACATGGTTGGCAAGGTACCTATCACCGGGGAATCGATGATGCCAGTAACGTTGCATCCATCATTAAGGAGAAGATGCTCGGCTGATTAGGTGAGCCGGGCCTATTGGCCCGAAGAGGCGACCTCTCCTATAGGTCACCCCGCAGCTCAGCTTAGACAAGAGATGACTCAGACGCAGAATAACTTGAACACAACCTCTCCTCTCACCGCCCGCGAGGTCTGCCAGGTACTGAGGGATGTCGCACTCGGCAAACGCATCAAGATGCGAAGCGCAATCCAGTCATGGAATGAGATCTATAATGGCCTCATGCCCGTGGAGATTGATGGCTGAATTGCCTGCCGGGAATCGAACTTCATCCAATTTGCGAAAAAAAACCGCCCTGGGGGCGGCAATGAATTCCGGGTGGTAAGGCCGGAGACAAACTAGGGGATGATCACTCCCAACAATTACGGCATGATCAAAAAGCTCTTACGGACAGTCTCACGAATATCCCATTCGCCACTGCAATTTGCAGGGAACAGGACAGCGTCACCGGCACGGAGCTCGATCGACTCTCCCTCATCAGGGATAAAGAAACAATGACCAGCCACAAAATGGCTGAACTCTCGCGAAAGCACCTGCCGGCGCCACCTTCCCGGCGTGCACTCCCAGATTCCTGTCAGAAGCTGATCCGGCCCCTCCACCGAATAAGTGGAGGTTTCCGACAACAGATCACCGTAGGGCTGCGAAACGGGTTTGGATCCAGGCAGTTCAAAACCGACAGCATTGGACAGAATGATGGGTTGAGGCATTAACAGCTCCAATCTCAGAGGTTTTTATCTTCAAGGCCCGCCGGAGCTAGACCTGCGAGTTTGCGATCAAGCCAAGCCGGGATTTCATCTACAGCCTCGGCGGCCTCTTTACGCTGCACTGCACCGCGAACCATCAAGCCACCAAAGTAGCGGAAAGGCTCCAGAGGAAATTGTTTAGGTTCACGTCCTACCAAACCACACTGGCTCCATTCATTCTTCAATCCAAGAGCCAAGCTGGCCAGGATACGCCCGCCAAGGCGGCTCGGGCCAACCCCGTTTCCGCTCCAGCCTACTCCGTAGAAAATATGCCCGGTACCACCCAGGTTTCCAAAGACGGGCAAGCTGTCGTAGGTACGATCTATTGGGCCACACCAGGAGTGGGTGATTGGTACATCGCTGAGCTCCGGATAGGTGCGGCGGAAATCGCGCTCGGTGTCTTCGCTCAAATTTGGATCGTGGTCATACCCCCCACCCACGCGGCTAGCGTAACTAATCATGCCGGTACCCTTGCCGAATGCGATACGGCCATCCTTAGTGGTACGGTAGTAATCAACCATGAGCTGGGAGTCAGTGATTGCCTCTCCACCTGTCCAACCAATTTTTTTCAGACGATCCGGGATAGGTGCAGTGGCAACGATCGTGCTCGTAACCGGAAGAATTATTCGACGCAGTTCAGGTATCTGGGCAGCCCACGCATTGTGGGCAAGCACGACGCGGTTGGCGGTGATCGAGCCCTTGGGAGTCTTTAGGACTGCTGGAGCCGAGCGATCAAGGCTGTCCATCGAGGTGTTCTCGAAAATTCTAATGCCCTTTTCAAGCGCTACACGGCGTAGACCGCGAACCAGTCTTGCGGGTTGTACTGTGGCATTGCTGACTTCAAGTACGCCTTCAAGGTGCTTACTGGAGCCAGCACGCTGGGCGACCTCTTTGTTCGAAAGCGGCAGGAAAACAGATTCACCGAGGCGCTGGCAGGTGTTGACCACATCCTTCCATGCACCACGTTGAGCATTAGTAGTGGCCGTCCAGAGCCACCCTGCGCGGCGGAAGTGTGCATCAATGTTATTGTCGATGCAGAACCGCTCGATCTCCCCAATGGCAGCCGCAGAGGCACGGGCCAGGCGCACCGCTTCATCTTTACCGCATTGCGCCGACAATGAGCTGACCTTCGGCCACCAGGACATCACGAAGCCCCCGTTACGACCGGAAGCGCCACCGCCGCAGATGTCGCGCTCAATGATGACTACTTTGCACTCAGGATCTAGCTCGACAATCTGCAACGCAGTCCATAGGCCCACGAAACCACCACCTACAATGGCGATATCCGCCACATGATTGCCTTCCAGCGAAGGCAAAGGAGTCAGCTCGGAGGAAATCTCCTCCAACCACAGCGAACGCTTCATTTTTATTGGCCTGTATGTGAGTCTATCGATATGTCTAATTTCAGCTGAAAAAGGTAACCAATCAATTGTGACTTCGTCAGAAAATAAAGACTGTTTTTGTACAATGTTATAAGGCGATTATATGATGATACAAATATAGAAACAGTCGCTGATGCTAGTATTATTGAACCTGCACTTGCGGCGTACAACTGCGCTTCAGCGAATGCAAAAATGTCGAGCAGAGCCTCTCAAAATTTTCATCTATGAACGATATGTATACATTATCAGATAGGCGCGCATTACAAATTTGCAACTTATGGCAGCCTTCGTCAAAGCATCGATAAATTTACAAAATTGAAAGTCTCAATTCGATACAATACACTTAAACTGTCACAATTACTTCATCACATCCGTATCGACGTACAAGAACACTCCCGTACTACTTGATTCAAGCATAATCAACCATAAGTTTTACAACGCCGAACCACCGTTGACACCTAGTATTTGACCAGTTATATAACTTGCGTCGTCCGAGAGCAGAAATACGACTGCCGAAGCAATTTCCGACGGATCTGCTTCGCGCCGCAATGGAATTGACGACATCCAGCCAGCACGAATCTCTTCAGGCACTGCCTCGACCATCGGGGTTAGTGTCGTGCCAGGAGCTACGGCATTTACCCTGATACTGTGGCGAGCATGTTCCAATGCGACGGTTCGGGTAAGACCAATAAGCCCCGATTTTGCAGCGGAATAGTTGGATTGACCAAATGCCCCCCAGCGAGACTCGGAAGAGAGGTTCACAATCGCACCACCCTGCTTTTTCAACTCAGGTACTGTGAGTTGGCAGCCCAGCCAGGTACCCTTCAGGTTTACGCCGATTACCGACTCCCAATCGTCGTCACTCATTTTGAGCAGGGTGCTATCGCGCGTGAGACCAGCGTTGTTCACCAGGCCATCAACACGACCGTAGTGGCCCACAACGGCTTGAATCGCACCCACCCAGCTCTCGCGACTACTAACATCAAGGTCGACTGACAGTGCTTCACCATTGCGACTCTGGATCGAGTGTGCAACATCATCGGCGCCCGATTTATTACGGTCTGCAATGACAACTTTCGCGCCCTCCTCAAAAAGGCGCTCAGCGATAGCTTGGCCGATTCCCTGTGCCGCCCCGGTAACAATAATTACTTTGTCTTTAAGTCCACGCATCACTCTGCTCCTCCGATCAGGTATTTGTTGTAACCTTCTTGAACAACCTCACCTGCCTGATTCAAAACAGAGACATGAACTTCGACAACTCCTTTTGAAGGATTTTTAGTGCTAGGCGCTTTGGCCGCCACGGTGTATTGCTGGACAATTCGGTCGCCAGGTAGAACCGGCTTTACCATCCGACGTTGTGTCTCGAGAAATGCAAGAATCTTCCAATCTGTAACGCCAGGGCATGCAAGCCCTTCCCCTATTGAATGCACAAGTAGCCCGTGCGCAATACGAGATGGGAAGTTGGTGTTCTCACGCACCCAAACTTCATCCATATGCAATGGATTGAAATCACCACTCAAGCCGGCAAAGTTAACAATATCTGCGTCGATGATGGTACGTCCGGCAGATCGGTACGTCGCTCCAATCTGAATTGAATCAAATGTCACTTCCATTTTCTAAACCTCAGTAAAGCAGGGCAGTTTTAAGCCAGGAAGAATCTCGCGAAAAACAACTTTAAGCGGCATGTCGATTTTGAGACTCTCATGAGGAACGTCTACGATCCAAGCGGTCATCCGCACACCTTCTTCTAGTTCTAACAATGCGATTACGAACGGTGTGAGCGCCGCAAACTGAGGATGAAAAGAGCGATGAACAACAGTGAATGAGTAAAGCGTGGCATTGCCGCTTGCCTCAAACCACACCGGCGTCCGCTCTGGAGATCCAATCACGCAAGCACGAGGGTAAAACTGGACGGCGCCAGTCAACGCATCTTTCTGCAGCAAGAGTTTGTCGTTGCGTACTGCTTCAAACCACGCTGAAGAGCTGTCATCCTCAACCGGCCAAACGTCTTTAAGGTTCATTAGACATCCCTCCCGAGAATGAGTGTTGCAACGGCGGATAGCCATCCACCAGTACCATTGACAAGACAAAACTCAGGTGAGGCAAGTTGCACACCAGGACTTTCACCTCGCAACTGTCTAACCGCTTCGATGATTGCGTACATACCGCGACGGCCCGAATGATTGGAAGACAGCCCGCCCCCGTCCGTATTGATAGGTAGACGCCCCTCAGGGCTGATACCACCATCACTGATGAATGCTCCAGCTTCGCCTTTTGGCACGAACCCGAGAGCTTCTAATGTCAGGATTACGGTGATAGTGAAAGAATCGTAAAGTTGAGCGACACGGATATCAGCAGGTTTGAGACCGGCGCTCGCAAACGCGCGCCGCCCCGCCTGCTCGGCGCAGGTCGTTGTGAGATCAGCCATCTGGTTCATCTGCGTGTGGCTAATTGCTTCGCCGAAACCGAGTACGGAAGGCCCGCCACGACGGGTATCTTTCGCGCGCTCCCGGGAGGTGACAACGATGGCACCCCCCGAATCTGTGACCACACAACAATCAAGCTTGTGTAAAGGACTCGAAATCATCGTCGAGGACAAAACGTCATCCACAGTTATGAGATCGCGGTACATGGCATGGGGATTACTGTGCGCATTTGCTCGGGACTGAACGGCAACCTGAGCCAGTTGTTCAGGTCGTGTACCATATACGTGCATGTGACGCGCCGCTGCTAGCGCGTAAGCGCTGATCGTAGACATGCCATAGGGGACTTCGAACTGCCCAGGGCCGGTCTGACCGGTATTGAAATCAGTGGCATGGAGCGGCCAGGATCTTCCCGCAGACGCGTAGCTGACCACAACCACTTCGCATAGGCCTGCCTGAATGGCTGCGACCGCGTTCCCGACATGACTTAAAGGAGCTGCGCCACCAATGTCGGTACTGCAGACCCACGAAGGCTGGATACCCACGTACTCCGCAACTTCAACTGCGCTCAGCTGCCAGCCAGCTTCAGCAGGAAAGATGGCGGTGGTAGCGAAGCCATCCACATCCGCCAAGGTCAACCCAGCATCTGCAAGCGCACCAGCAATGACTTCAGCATGAATCTGGTAAGGATGAATGCCGGGGGCCTTGCGTCTCGGCGACTCAAAGGCCCCAACGATGCTGCAAACACCACTAGGAAATTCTCTGGCCATATGTTTCTCCAATTACTTATGTCGACGAAGACCGAGTAAAGATTTACAAGCAATGAAAGTAATCGCAACAAGCACGGGCACGATGACGATTGTTGCAACTGCTGATACAGCAGGTGTAATCCCGCTCTTCAAGAAGGAGTAGATGGTTACCGGAAGCGTTTTATCGATATCCGTCTGAAACATCGCCAAGACCGCTTCATCCCAGGATGTCACGAACGAGATAATCATCGAACCAACTAAGGCTGTCGTAATACTTGGAATTACCACACCTAGAAATGCCTTAAAGTTCCCTGCCCCCATAGTCCAAGCGGCCTGCTCAAGTGAACTGTCCACAGCTGAAATGGCGTTACCGAGCACCAAGAATGTCAGGGGCATGCACAAGATGGTATGTGCAATCACGAGCCCCACGTCTGTGCCGAGCAGGCCAGTACGACTTTGAATATCGAAAATACCGATACCTAATAGAATGACTGGCACAATCAACGGCGTAATTGCCATTACCTGGATACCGGCTTTAAGTGCCGCTGATCCCGTCTGCGTCACTACTCGTGCCAAAGCTAATCCGCACAAGGTTGCACAAATACCTGTTGCTATCGCAACTCGGATACTTTTTAAGAAAGAATCAATCCAGATATCAGAATGGATAACCTCCTCAAACCATTTCATTGTGAATCCAACAGGTGGAAACTGAATCTGTGTTGTTTCCGTGAATGCTGTTGGAATCACCACTAACAGCGGGAGAATCAGAAGCACCAGGTCTATAACGAGGATCGACAGGCAGAGTGCAGTTACACTCGTGGCTTTAAGTGGTTCTCTTGCCACAGCTCCCCTCGAACCTTGCTGTACCGGTGATAGCATGCCCCTACCACCGATACGGAGCGCCACCATGTAGCCCAAGATAGAAACGATCAGGAGAACAATCCCCATCGCCGAAGCCTTTCCCCACTGGTACACCTGAACCTGCTGCTGGATAAAGACAGGAATGGTGATGTTTTCCGGGCCTCCCAAAATTGCAGGGGTCAAGAAGAACCCGAGAGCGAGAACGAAAACTATTACGGCGCCTCCCAGTAGCGCTGGCTTTACTTGGGGGAAGTAAATATCGAGAAACACACGCTTCTCAGACGCCCCCATAGTTCTACCAGCGGTCAACAACGATGTATCAATTGCACTCATGGAAGAGACAAGAATCAAAATCATGTATGGGAGCAAGTAAGCAACCATGCCCACTACCGTTGCGAAACTGTTGTAAATCAAAGGGAAAGGCCCAGCGCCAAACTGCTGAGCGATGGTATTAACGATACCCTCGTTCCCCAAAATTGTCGTAAAAGCGAACAGTCTGACAATAATGGATACCCAGAAAGGCATCAGGATCAGAACCATTATGAGCGATGCAAGTTGTTTGGACAGCCGCGAAATAACATACGCGGCTGGGAATGCCAGTAACACGACGATTGCCGTAGACATCCAGGCCAAGTTCAAACTCTGTATCGCCACTTGCCGCAACAGCTCATCCTGTGCCAGCGCGAAGTAATGCCCGAAATATATATTCCCTTCTAAGGCCGCCCTTCCCTTCTCATTAATACTTCTCAACAAGACGTTGGAAAGCGGCCATATCAGGGAAATAAAGAGGATCGCTAGCGGCGCCGCGAGAAGCGCTAACCTCGATATGGCCGCGCGAGGCGTGGCCATAGAAGATCTCATAATCATAATCTGTACCTCACGGCCGAAAAGCTGGCAAAGGAACCTGATAGGCCAAGCGAACTAGACGAGCGAGATATTTCCTTGTATCTCTAGGGTCGATCATTTCCTCCGCCCCAAACTTCTCGATGGTGCGCCAGATTGACGTCTGCTCTTCGAAACGCTTCGCAAGCGCCTGCTTGAGAGCTGCTCGCTCTTCAGGCTTTGCAGCGTCAAGCTCAGCTTTGAAGGCGGCTTCAACACCACCCTCAATCGGCATGTCACCCCATGCAGCGCTCGGCCAGCAAAGACGGACACTCAAAGGGTTACGACAGCCAGTTGCTACGCCCCCCAAGCCGAACGACCTTCGAACCTGTACGGTATAAACTGGCACCTTCGCCTGTTGAATGGCTTTCAACGCAAGAGCACCAAATCTGAGCACCCCCGCTTCCTCCGCCTTAGGCCCGACCAAGAATCCGGGGACGTCGACAAAGTAAGCAATTGGAATGTTGAAACGATCACAGAGCTCAACGAATTTCTGCTGTTTGAGCGAAGACGGGACATCTAAAGATCCAGCCATAAAGCGGCAGTCGGAGGCCAGGATGCCTACTGCATGTCCTTCAATGCGGGCGAAACCTGTTCTAAGAGAGCGACCATAGTCAGGGGCGATCTCAAAGAAACTTTCGTTATCCACGATGCAGTTGATCATTGCATGCGAGTCATAGGCCCGGCGCATACTGGGAGAAACTATGCTTAGGAGTCTATCCTGATCCGATGACTCCCACTTGCTGACTATCGCGGCATATCTAGAAACGTTATTTGGCAGGTAGCTCAGCACTCGCTTTACCGTAGCGAGCGCTTCGTCCTCATTTGCAACCTGGTTGTCGATTAGACCTGAGGAGCGCGTGTGGACGTCTGCACCACCAAGTGCAAACTTATCTACTTCGAGTCCCAGCGCCTGTTTGACCATAGGTGGCCCACCTGCAAAGAGGCACCCGTTATCCTTAGTCATCACCGAAAAATGAGAAATATTGGCGCGCGCTGCAGAACTACCGGCAGTAGGGCCAAGTACAGCAGCGATTACGGGCACGTGCTCCAACAAATCGAACATGGGGAAAGTCGGATTGGACGACTGAAGCTCTGGGTAGCCAATCTCATCCTGGAGCAGAATTGAACCGCCCACACCATTAATAAGCATTACGAATGGGATCTTGTAGCCGAGCGCGAACTCCTCGACAAATCCCCCCCAACCCCCCTTGTAACGCGCTAGATGAACTCCGGTGCCTCCGCCCTCGACGCTATAGTCTTCGGCGCCTATGGCTACAGTTCTCCCATCGATGTCGCAAATCCCGCAGATGAAGGTTGACGCTAACGGTGAGCCGTCCTCGGTAGGAGTAAGCACAAATGTGCCAAACTCGAGAAATGTGTCAGGATCGGCAAGTTTATGAATTCGTTCACGCGCGGTGGAGCGGCCATAACGATGTTCACGCTCGATCTTTTTAGGGCCGCTGCCAGCCAGGGCGATTTCACGACGGCGTTCGAGATCTTCGAGTAGTGGTGCCCACTCAGGCAGATGTTCAATGGACATGAGGGTCTCCTTCGCTCAGACAAAGAGTATTTCGGCACAAATTTTGGCCAGTTCGTTTTTGTCAACTTTGGTCGAGTTCTTGATAGGGAAACCCTCAACAAATACGATGTATTTAGGTTTCTTATAAGATGCTAATCGCTGTAGTACGTATGATAAAATCTCTTCTTTTGTTGCTGTCATTCCCGTTCGTAGCACAACAGCTGCGCAGACTGTTTCACCGTACTCTTCGTCAGGAAGACCAACTACAGCAACGTCTAATACAGCAGGGAAATGGCGGATCGCATTTTCGATTTCTGCAGGATAGATATTTTGACCTTTGGAAATAATCAAATCCTTGCTACGACCTACGATGTAGATCCACCCGTCCTCATCCATTCGTGCCAGATCGCCAATCTTCAACCAACCGTCTTTAACGGTCTCAGCATCTAGAGCGGGTGCTCGCCAATAGTTCTGCATTACAGCCGGCCCGGACGTCCAGACGTCACCAACATCACCCGTTGGAACATCATTGCCTTCGGCGTCTAGAAGCCTGATGCTTTGACCGGGTGTGCAGCGACCTACAGAACCCGGATGGGCAACGATATCGTCACCCTCGATCAGAGTTGGTATTCCCGATTCGGTTGAACCGTAAGCGATTGCGAGATGTACGTGCGACCAACGGTTCATAACCTCAGCCACTAATGCAGGCGGACAATTCTCTCCCCCCGTATACCACCATTTCATAGTTTCAAGATGCAATGTAGAAGTATTATCGTGCTCGAACAGAAGTTTGAACATGGAAGGAAACACAAGCGCATGAGTAACTTTCCATTTATTTACGAAATAGGAAAATCTTTCTGCCGTCCATCCCCGACTAGGAAGTATAGCAACTGTGCCCCCAACCAAAAATGTCGGGATTGAACTCTCGTTCATCGCGGCAGTGTTGTACATCGGGGCATTGAGCAGCATAACTGCTTTGTTGTCTAATGATTTGAATTGTGCGACTTGCTGTAGAGCTGCCCACATCACCGCCGTACCACGCATGACGACGCCTTTAGGTTTTCCTGTAGTGCCTGATGTATACAGGATCATCTGGACGTCGGTGGCGATCGGTTTATTAATAGGCGAGGTAGAAGTTACAAACTTCTCATAAGCGGCGCCGCCTTTATCTGAATCAAGAACCAACTTTAACGGCTGATAAGAAAGTGACTTTACAGCCTGATCTAACACATGGTTCAGCTCTGTTTCGGTGAAGATAAATTTTGCCTCGGCGTCTTCGATGACTGACGCAATCTCCGGGGCTGTCAGCCGAAAACCAATCGGCACGAACGTCAAACCTGCATGGGCACATGCGAAATAGAGCTCAAAGATTTCCCCGCGATTAAAGAGGAGCGAGGCCACGCGATCACCTGTTTGCAGCCCATTTTGACGCAATGCTTGCGCGATCCGCAGAACTCTATTTCTGAGTTCTTCATATGTTCTCGAACCATGTTCCCAGACTAATGCCAATGCATTTTTTTTATGCAAAGCCTGGGGCCCGAAATCGCCTAGAATTGACGAGACCGTCCATCCAAGTTCCGATGTACTTGCATATGCCATGTTGCAGATCTCGCGAAGATATAATTACTTTTAGGAGACTACGCTAATTCCCGGGACTGGAAGTGAAAAGTCATCCAGGCTAGTCGTAGACCGATCACTTAAACGACGAATCCAAAAGCGAACTGGCGATTGCTCACGCAAACGCAGCATTACCCGACTATCTAATAGCGCATGTATGCTCATACCATCAGCTAGCCCCACTAGGTCTGCGCATACTTGTATCGCGTCCAACTCCGCAGGCAAATCGCCTTTCGCTTGAGCTTGATGAATTGCTCGGGCTACCGACTTCCTCCAGCCGAATAGATAGCTTTCAACTTCTTTCCGCAATTTTTCATCATTCATGGCTTCGACATAAAAAAAGAAGAAAATGCGAGCGAGCGCTAACCGTCGCTTATCCAGCGGGATACTTCCCTCCAAAATCTGCTCTAGAGCTTGCAATCCTTGCAAGCTCTGCATAATGGAAGTGTTGTGCTCTGCAAGGATTTCAGCCGCACGACGCAATCCACCCAAAAGTAAATCTTGTCGATTAGCAAAGTAATGAGCAATCACACCAACAGACCATCGCGAACGACCCGCCACCCCTCTAATGGTTGCGTTAGGCACCCCGACCTCAGCAATGAGGTCAAGCAAAACATCGCAAATTTCACGACGCCGTTCTTCATGATCTACAATTCTTGGCATGTGCAGCAGCCTCTTACTTTAGAGAAATCCAGCGATTAAACCGGTCAACGAGTTCGGTTATATTTTTTGAGTAGTATTCAGCGTCTTCATGAATTGCCACTTTCTGATTTTCACCAGCAACAATCCATGGGATCAGAGCAGGGCCGTAAGAATTCTCATCAAGTGCCTTGATGTCGGTGGTGTAAGGGATCGACTGGACAAGAGCTTTTTGTCCTTCAATATCTGTAATGTAATGCGCAATCATGGCTTGGCCTGCCTTCGCATTCGGGGCATTTTTGGGCACGGCATAGACGGCTTCTGCGTAGAGAGAATCTTGCCACTTAATGGCAAGTGGCGTTTTGTCTTTGACGACAGCGCCGTACACCCTGCCGCTCCAGGCAACCCCCATTGAACACTCACCACTAGAAAGCAAGCGCACTGCATCATCTCCGTTCGACCACCACACAATATCGGATTTGATACTGTCGAGCTTTTTGAAGGCCTGGTCGAGGTTAAGAGGATACAACTTTTCAGGGCTTACCCCATCTGCCAGCAAAGCCGACTCAATAACGGCACCAAACTGCGGGTATTTGAACAGGCAGCGCTTGCCGGGGTAGCGTTTCGTATCGTAGAGATCGCGGATGCTAGTGGGTGCATTTTCAGCGGTGAATTTCTTCGTGTTGTAAGTAAACACGATGCCATACCGCAAAACATCAACCCCATACTCATCATATGAGCCAGGGCGCAGCTTGGAGGTATCGACGATCGAAGGATCGAGCTTTTCAAGGTAGCCAGCGTCTCTCGCCTTCAAGAAGTCGCCCTTTGTCGGAAACTCAACCAGACTCCAAGGCACTTTCCCACCGTTATCCATCGTCGCAAAGAATTTGGTCATATCTGAGTTGAAGTCGGCTTTAGCCTTGACGCCTGTCTCCTCAGTGAAATCCTTAATGACTGTCTCATCCCTGGATCGGGTAGTGGCCCCACCAGAAGCGTCGTGCCAAACCACCGTACCAGAAAGCTGAGAGCGAACCGCATCTGGAAGAACCGGGGCTGCAAACGCACTGTGAGCCACCCCGCAGCAGAAGAGGGAAGAAATCCCAACTGTTTGTAATTGTTTGAAAATCTGCTTCATAACCCCACCCTCGCGACCGTTGATGACCGTTTATGTATTACAGATGTACCAAATAAAATCGTTACCAGCAAGCATCTACGGTTTTTTTTAATACAGCTGTCTTGAATAAATCAGGAGCCCAAGGTACAAAGGATCAAGGTGGGGAGCAGGTGCCAAGTGCCCCCATGCGTATCCATCCTCAAAAATCACAATCCAATAAGCGGAGAGGATCCATGGCAGTTTCTCAAACAGCGCTTCAGCGCTCGCCCGAAAATCCAGCAGCTTCACTTGCTCCAGCCCAGATGAAAGCGAAAGCCAATAGCATCGATATTCAAGGTGTCGGCCTAACATTTCTCAACGGTCATGTCGGGCTGAAAGAGACCAGCCTGCAAATCGCAGACGGAGAGTTCTGCACCCTCTTAGGCCCATCAGGCTCTGGTAAAACGACTCTGCTGCGCACCATTGCAGGTTTGATCACGCCGACTACGGGAAAAATTTTCATAGGTGGCTCTGACGTCACCAAACTCACTGTGCAGTCTCGAAACATCGGCTTTGTGTTTCAAAACTACGCTCTCTTTCCCCATATGAATGTGGCGGAAAACATCGAATACCCGTTGACGCTGCATAAATGGTCAACCGCTGATCGAAAAGCACGGGTCAAAGAGGTATTGGAACTCATCGAGCTCACCCACGCCGCTGAACGACTGGTGGGTGAACTTAGTGGCGGTCAGCAACAGCGCATCGCGATTGGCCGTGCACTCTCATATCGACCATCCCTTCTACTTCTAGATGAACCAATGGGTGCCTTGGATCGAAGGCTTCGTCAGCAGCTCGGCGCAGACCTGCGGGATGTGCAGCAGCGCACAGGTATCACGGCCGTTTATGTGACGCACGATCAGGAGGAGGCTTTCATTCTCTCCGACCGCGTGGCGATCATGAACCATGGTGAGATTCTGCAGTACTCCTCCCCTAGTGATCTCTACTTCCGACCGGTTTCGCGGTTTGTTGCCAAATTTTTGGGTGAGGCGAACCTGATTGATGTGAGCGCCGTAAATCGTCTGGGTAACGGCCGCGTCAGTGCGGTTACGGCATTGGGCGCTTTAGAGATAGCGAACTCTCAAGCTCAGATAGGCCAAGGCGACCTGGCAGTTGTTGTTCGGCCTGAAGATTTGCGCTTCCAAGCCTCGAACGTGGCATCCCAAGAATTTGTAACTCCTATTCAAGTAGTTGTTGAAAGAGAGCTCTTTTTGGGAAGCCGGAGCCTAGTGACGATCAGCACGGGCAACGGCGGCAACATGACTGTGGAATGTGCAAAAGCAGATATCCCTACCCCTGGCCAACCCGCCTGGATTACCTGGAAGCACAGCGCTTCGGTTCTTGTTAACAACTGACTTGTAGGAGAGTACGGTGAAAAAGATTCTAGTGGCCAACCGAGGCGAAATTGCCGTTCGTATCATCCGAGCTTGCCGAGACGCCGGCTACGTTTCTATCGCCATTGCATCTGAAGCGGACAGCCAAGCTTTGTTTGCCAGACTAGCGGATGAAGTGCACGCATTAAGCGGAACCTCACCGCTTCAGACCTACCTCAATCAGCAAGCCATCCTTGATATCGCTGCGAGATCCGGCGCGGACGCGGTGCACCCAGGCTATGGACTACTGTCTGAAAACGCAGAGTTCGCGGCAGCCGTAGAGGCCGCTGGCCTTAAATGGATTGGGCCGTCTGCTTCAGCAATCGATCTTTTAGGTGACAAAGTTGCAGCCCGTGGCATCGCCAAAAAAGTGGGGGCACCATTACTCCCGTCCGTAGACGACGGGCATCTCACTATCGAGCAAGCCAAGGCATTTGCTGAGGAACACGGATTCCCCGTAATCATCAAGGCCCAGAACGGCGGAGGTGGTCGTGGTATGCGAGTCGCTCGTGGCTTTGAGGAGCTGGAGCCACAGTTTGCAGCCGCAGTTCGCGAAGCGACAATCGCATTTGGCCGACCTGAGTGTTTTATAGAGAGATATCTGGAGCGTGCACGCCATGTGGAGACGCAGTGTCTTGCCGATCAGTACGGCAATGTTGTGGTGCTTTCCACTAGGGACTGTAGTCTGCAGCGTCGCCAACAAAAGCTCATCGAGGAGGCACCTGCTCCGTTTTTGAGTGATCGCCAGGTGTCCCAACTCACCGAGTCCTCGATCGCGATTCTTAAGGCGGTCGACTACCAAGGGGCCGCTACGGTCGAATACCTGGTTACCCCTGAGGGTGATATTTATTTCCTTGAGGTGAACACGCGTGTCCAGGTGGAACATCCAGTCACCGAGCAGATCACGGGTGTAGACATCATCTGTCAGATGTTCAAGATCGCAGAGGGTGAAAGACTGGACATCGTGTTGCCAACCATCAAGCAACATTCGATTGAGTTTCGTCTGAACGCAGAAGACCTGTGGGCAGATTTCTCCCCTGCTCCTGGGAAAATAAAACGACTGCAATTACCTGCAGGGCCTGGCGTGCGTATCGATTTCGGCTACCTCGAAGGCGACACAGTCCCGCCGTATTACGACTCGTTGGTCGGTAAAATCATCGTCACAGGTAGCACCCGTGAAGAAGCAATTTCACGTTCACGACGTGCGTTGGCTGAGCTTTCAGTTGAAGGGATCAAAACCATCCTACCGCTTCACAGAACTATCCTCGACCGAGCGGAGTTCGTCGCAGCGTCACCTGAAGATTTTCAAGTTTATACCCGCTGGATTGACGCAGAGCTCCCTACGCTATGCGAGGCGGCGTTAGCTTACAAACAAGTAAACGTTCCAGGCCGGGAGCCTCCAGTTAACGATGCACAGGCGTTTAAGGTGGAAGAGGAAGAAGCGCCCACCTATCGAGTAGGTATCAAAGCACCGCTTTCGGGCCTCATCCTGGAAATGCTTGTAAGCGAAGGCGATATGATCTCGGCAGGCGACGTCGTAGCGATCATGGAATCGATGAAAATGGAGCAGTCCATCATTGCCGAAGTTGCCGGGGTCGTTGCGAAGATAAATGTTTCCAAGGGCGACTTCATCGAAATGGACAATGACATCCTAGGGGTGGATTGATGATGAGCACCCTTCTCCCAGAGGTCGCTGCAAACGACCTACCGCAGGGTAATGCCTTTAAGGCATTGGAAATGACGATTCCTGAAGACTGGATCGACTACAACGGTCACATGACTGAATGGCAGTATTACAAAGTCATGGCCGATGCAGGAGAGGTGTTCCTCAGGAAGGTAGGCTTCACAGAAGAGTATCGACTCAAAGGCTATAGCTTTTTCAACGTCCAGGGTCAGCAGCGAAATCTGAAAGAATGCACAGTTGGCACCTCTCTTGAGGTGTTTACGGAAATCATCGGGTTCGATGATGTTCGATTGCACCTGTACACGTATGTCGTGGATGTCAGTAGAGATATCACAGTGGCGACAGGGGAACATATGATGCTCCACGTTGACACCAAGCTGCGGAAGGCAAGTCCTATGGAGCCATATATGCTGAATGCGATTGTTGAAGCGTCTAAGACGCTAACTCCCGCACTACAACCGAAAGGACTCGGATTGCCATTTGAAAAAATTGGTGCCGGCTAGCTTCTCTCAGGGGAGTTCGGCCTGTTGATCGGTCTCCCCTGCTCACCTACACACGATGGCCTATGGATGTGATTCTGCGGCTATGTCCATCGAACGCAACGCAATCCAAAACTCGACCACGCCTTCCGTGTCGTCCAACGATCGCCCGGTGATTTCCTCAATCCGGCGCACACGATAAATCAACGTCTGCTTGTGAGCATTGAGACTCTGCGAGGACTTTCGCCACGAGCGATTCCGCTCCAGGAACACCCGCAAGGTGTGGATCAGCTGACCTCCGTTTTGAACATCGTAGTGAATCAGGCTGCCAACGCCCCGACGATACATTCTGTTGGCTTGCTCGAGATCACCGGGCAGCCAGAACGCTTCTTCGAAGGCACTGCCGTATTCAACGATTTGCCGTGTCGGTGTCGAATGGGCAAGCGCTAGACAGGCCTCCCGTAGCGCCTCTTGCATCCTGAGCGCTGTTCGCACAGCGCTCACCTCCCATGCAACATCCCTAAGCCGCTTGTAGCGGTTGGCACGCGGCAGGGTTTGTCAGCAAGATCACGAGCTCATAACCGGCCTACCGGACTAGCAACTTCATGCTCTGCCGACTCAGCTCCAGCTGCCAGTTGTTTGGTGCCTCATGCTCTAATCGGGTAAGAACAAGATGAGCGGTTCCAGGCGGACAATCCAATTGCTCCAGCCACTTGGATGCAGCTCGCTCGGTAAGCCTTATGTTCAGAAGATCAAACGGTACGCACAGCAAGCCATCGTCATCGCCAATGACCAGATCGCCTGGCTCGATAACAAAGATCACTTGGTCAGGTGAATACGACGCAATGACACAACACGGGCCTTATGCCGGTGTCTTGCTTTTTGAGGATTGGCAATCCTAAACGGATCTCACAACGTTTCGCAAATCAAGATAACTGAATCACTAAGTGGAACACTTGGCAGAAGTTTTGCTATACAACCTATGTCACCCTTTTTACCATTTCATGCATTCGAGGTGTCTATGCACTCACTCAATTCTGTCGTCGGTATCAGGGGATATCATGTACAGGACGAAATGCCTAACGGCTTCAGCTTCGCTATAGACGGCACCCGCCTCAATTCAGTAGATGCAGGGCTAGAAGACCAGCAAGAGTTAACTGTAAAACCTGAGGGCGTAATGTCGCGAGCTTTCACTTTATTAGAGCGCATTGCGTCCCGTATTTTTAGTCGATTGCGCTGAACGTAAGCAGATTGAAAATCTGTAGAGCAGAATCAGAATGTATAAGTGCTCGATCGGCGTTACCTTCGGGCACACTCCATACGCTGAGAAACGGTTGAGTACCGCAGGTAAAGACCTTTGTCGCTTCAAAAGCATGAGACCCAACAGTTGCAGGCTTCCTGCTGGTATGACTGAGTATTGCTCTGACCCGATTCAGAGATCATCGCATCTAACCGCTCACTGGCATAGTGACTCATGGTCAGCCTTCAAGACGCAATATCAGCCAGACTAAAACGCTAGTGGTAATCAACGTTTTCATTTCGCTCACACTACTATCTAGGCTTGCTAATAGCTGATTGAACAAATTTTTCTTTTTCAGAATCTGACTTAGCGCAATTCAGTTTTCAGTTGGTCGAGCGATTCAGGACGCCGTTCGAGCTCGGCTATGCGAGCCGCCTAACACCGCTGCAATTGCAGAAGAGAACTGATTTTAGAGCCTACCAATCTCATCCAACAAACGCTCCATTTCCTGGTTACGACTTCGCTGGAACCCTTTCATAGCACCATCCTATTGGATCATCAGATTAAGCTTGAAAATTTGACATAAGCGCCTTCTGTTCAGTTGCGAGGCGACTAAGGGACTGACTCATGCTAGCAGAGTCCCCAGCCTTAATAGTCAGCGACTGTGCAACGTCTCGTATCGCCGAGATGTTTCGACTGACCTCTTCTGACACCGCACTTTGCTCTTCCGCTGCACTCGCAATCTGAAGCGCCATATCACTAATAACCTCTACTCCTTGGTTGATATCCTGGAATTTTTGAACAGTGACCTCAACAGTTTTGACGCTTTCTCCGGCTTGTGTGTGGCTGTCACGTATCGAGGAAACCACGCTTCCGGTACCATATTGTAATTTTTCAATTACCACTTGAATTTCTGCGACTGAGTCTTGAGTACGCTTCGCCAGGTGCCTCACCTCATCGGCTACAACAGCAAACCCTCTACCAGATTCACCAGCTCTTGCAGCCTCGATAGCAGCATTGAGAGCTAATAAGTTTGTCTGTTCAGCTATGGAATGAATTACGTCAAGCACACCACCTATTTTCAAACTGGTTGCAGATAAGCTTTCGGCTTGCTGAACAGCTAGATCAAGTTTAGATGCGAGCTTTGCGATTGATTCGGTTGTTTGGTTTACGGTGGTTTGCCCCTGCCTCGTTGCAGCATCAACTTGCCGCACTGCGTTTGCCGCCAAAGCTGCGTTACGAGCTACGTCTTGGGAGGTTGCGCTCATCTCCTGGGATGCGGCAGCCGCTTGATCAATCTCCCGCAACTGATCTTGCATCCTCGCACTGGTTTGAGTAGCAATGTCGGCTGCATCGCTGGCGGTTTTTCGGGTGCTATCAGCAGAGAGGCTCACTTGTCGGATGATGGGCTGAAGCTTATCCAGAAACTCATTGAAGGCAGTGGTAAGATTTCCAACTTCGTCATTTCGATCGTAATCTACCCGACGCGTTAGATCACCACCGCCGCTAGCTATGTCCTTGAAAACGCTAGCTACGCGCAAGATTGGTCGGGTGATCGTACCCGCCATCATCCATAGGATTAGTATACTTAGCAATGCTGCGGCCAAACCGACAACAGCCTGTAAAGTGGTCGCCGCTTTACTTGCCTCGCTCAGCTTTTCACGTAGTGAATTAGAGGATGCAAAGAGTAGTGAATCAGGAACTTGGATCACCACTGTCCAATTACCACCGCCTGGGATAGGGGCAAACGGCGCCATCACCGCTGTCTGGCCTACAGCCTTAACCACCGCAAGCTCTGCATTACCAAGTTGCTTAGTGATTTGTTCACCTGTGACCTGATCGACTTGCAGAAATTTCTTCCCTGCAGATAAGGGCTCCCCACTGCGCGCTGCCACTACGCCATCCGCACTGATAAAGGTTATTTTTGACTCGCCGCCGTAGAGCCTCTGGCTTGAGTCATCGACTATCTTTTGAAGACTACTGAGGCTTAAGTCGATGCAGATTGCACCTAGGCGATTCTCTCCGTCTAGAATCGGAATAGAGACCGTGGACATCAACGTCGTCACGCCTTCCGGATTAGTGAATGAATACGGATTTGTCACGCAATCTTTTCCATTCTTCATCGCACATGTGTACCAGAAGGTGCCTGGGGAACCATCATCTGCCATCTCCTTATCGCTCATTATGTAACTAGGCACTTGCGTCGACGCATATGAAGCAAATCGGCCCGATTCGTTACCCCCTGCATCTTTGTTGTTCACGAACGCTGCGTCAGATCCGTCTAGAGCATTGGGTGCGAATCCAATACCTACACCCAACAAGGTAGGATTCGACTTAACTTGATATAGAAGGAGCTCGCTCAAGCCTTTTCTGGTCGATACCGGATCCATCTCCAGCTTCTGGCTATATAGACGGTGATATCTAACCTGCTGCATTAATGCATCACCGAAAATTTGAGCAGATGAAAAGCGCTGACTCACGGCCTGGGCTTGCTCTTTACCCAGTTCCTGCATGTACTGGATAGCGCTATCGCCCAAGGTTTTCGAACTGTATTCATTAGCAAACAGCGCAACATCGTTAATACTTTTAATGGAGAATGAAGCCAGTACACCAACGGTTCCTAGCATGCACAACCCCGCTAGCCCCGCGATACGGATTTTAATTGATAGGTTGGCCAAAATATAGATACTCAAGACGGATTGAGATTCACTCAGGAAGGTGTGCGATGCAGTACTAGCTGTAGCTCTTCTTAAAACCAACTTTTGTAGATGGCAGTATCTTAATAACCGGCCACCATGAGATCAGCTGAGTATGTACGGGCTAACGAAGCAGTACTGAGCTCTTCGCTCATGGCCACAAGCTATGACAATCTGTCGCCCGAGCCTACGTCCAATTCTAAAAACTCATTAAGTCCAATTTTTCGCCGAGAACATTGAATTGATACCACGCCGGTAAGCCAGCAACCTGCTTGTATCACCTATTACCGTAGCCGCCTGATGCGCACTGAGGGAGAAGATGGTCTACTTGGAGCCCGTCCTTTCTACAGACCGTATCGAAACCTTCTTCCCGGTCATACAGTGATGCCAGCGGTCTACGTGCAGGCACGAAGACTGCATCAAGGCGAGTCACGCTCAGGTGTCCGGACGAAGCATTCGTTGTTGGGCTTAAAGTCCACGCATCCAGTAAGACTGGTGAGTCCCCAGCGTCATGGATCCCCCCGCACCGACGCTAACGCGTGGCTAGGTCGTATCCTTGAGCCATTATTTGAACCGCCGCTTCCACTTGATCTGTCGCGATACCGCCATAGCCTAAAACGTAGCCTGCCATCGGACTCTTGCCTTGGTAATAAAGCGATAAATCCCTGAGGGCAACCCCCTTCGAATCACAGAATGAAGTCATCCGGCTTATGTCCACCGGGTTGTTGAAACGGGTAGTCAGATGCAGTCCTGCATTCCCTCCGGAGATCTGAATGGAGCCTCTGAAGTGACTATCGAGTGATCGCTTGAGCTCGCGCTGGCGCTCTGCGTAGATGCCCCGCATACGCCTGACATGGCTTGCAAAATATCCCTCTGTAATGAAGTCCGACATTGCGGCCTGAAGGCTCAGCTGCCCGGGGCGAAAAAGTTGGTTGAGTCCACTCGAAAACGACTGCGCCAACGATTGAGGGACGACCAGGTAGCTCATGCGCAACCCCGGGTACATTACCTTGCTGAATGTGCCCAAGTAGATCACCCGCTCGTGGTGGTCAAGACCTTGCAGGGACGGCAGTGGGTTTGTGTCATACCGGAACTCGCTGTCGTAATCGTCCTCAATGATCCAGAAGTTATACCGCCGCGCCAGCTCGATCAGAAGCCTACGCCTTTGCAGGCTCATCGCGCCGCCCATTGGGTATTGGTGCGATGGCGTCGTGAACACCAATTTCGGATGATGTGAAGCTTGGGTGTCTGCAAATGGGAAGTCCTGCAGCCTCAAACCGTCTTCATCCAGCCCTAGGGTTTCGACCTGAAGATCCGCGGCGCGCCAAATCAAAGCAGTGCTCCAGTTGCACGGTTCCTCTATCAATGCGACGTCTTTCGCATCTGCCAACATCAGTGCACACAGATCCAGCGATTGATTCGTGCCCATGGTGATGATTACTTGCTCGGGCGTGCATTTAACCGAACGGGAAATTTGCAGGTACTCAGCAAGAGCTTGGCGTAAGGGAGCGTAACCGCCGCCGGTGCCATACCCAGTTAGAGCGGAATGTGGTTTTTTTGTGTAGCGATTCTGCATCCGCTGCCACAGGTGGAATGGGAAGTGAAGAGTGTCCGAAATGCCCGGCACGAAAGCTCCTGATTGCTGATTACCTCCATGGGTACTTCGCACCAGGCGCTTAGCTCGTGTGGAAAGGCCACATTCATCAAGATCCCGCGTTTCCGGGTGTGCAGCGGTTAGCTCTCGATGAATCAGTGGGTGTGTATCCGTCACGAATGTCCCACTGCCTTTAGCGGTGGCTATATAGCCTTCGGCGCTTAGCTTGTCGTAAGCGAGCGTCACCGTGATCCGAGATACCCCTAGCTCCAGCGCCAACTGCCGAGTAGAGGGCAGCCGGTGCCCGGCGCCCAAGGCTCCAGACAAAATGGCCTGCTGGAACGCTTTGTAAATCTGCTTCTGGAGCGAGATTTTTGGGTCAGAACGTAAGCTTGGCAGGATCAGTTCCGAAAGCAGATTGGGGTCAAAAGTGGACATACAACCTATTCCCTATTGGACATACCGGATCTAGCCATTCTGTCATAAATTGGCTCAACACGAAGGCACGAACTGCGTGCCTGATTCGATGTCTCTAAGAGGTTTTATCATGAGCAACCAACCCGTTTTCATCACCGATCTGCTGATCAACGGCCGCGCGGTGCCCGGTCAAGGCAAAGCGGAAACCCTGTTCAACCCCGCGACCGGCAAAGTTCTTGGTGAAGTCAACGAAGCGTCGGAACAACAGGTTGACGAAGCAGTTGCTGCTGCGCGTCAAGCGTTTCCAGCCTGGTCGCAACTTCCCCCAGGCAAGCGGGCCGCGTTGCTCCTGAAGATCGCAGATCGAATCGAGCAGGAAGGTGCTGCTTTCGCAACCATTGAATCCCAGAACGTTGGTAAGCCTTACGAACGCATGCTTGAGGACGAGATTCCAGGTGTCGTGGACAACATCCGTTTCTTCGCCGGCGCAGCCCGAGTTCTGAGTGGCCTTGCGGCTGGGGAATACGTGCCGAACCACACCAGCATCATCCGTAGGGATCCAGTCGGTGTCGTTGGCGCCATTGCACCTTGGAATTTCCCCCTCGCTATGGCCACTTGGAAGATCTTCGCTCCAATCGCCGTCGGGAACACCGTGGTAATGAAGCCTTCTGAGAACACTCCACTCACAGCACTGAAACTTGGTGCTTTGCTGGCAGAAATGCTGCCACCAGGCGTTGTTAACATCGTGGCAGGTCGTGGTGACACCGTAGGCGCCTACCTTGGTAATCATCCAGGCGTAGCTATGATGTCTTTGACCGGCGATGTAACCACCGGCCAGAAGGTACTTCAAGCCGCGGCCAGCAACCTTAAGCGCACTCACTTGGAGTTGGGTGGTAAAGCGCCAGTCATCGTGATGGCTGACGCGGATCTGGATAAAGTAGTCGAGACAGTACGCGCTGCTGGTTTCTACAACGCTGGCCAGGACTGCTGTGCCGCTTGCCGAATCTACGTGCACTCTTCCGTACACGACATCCTGGTAAGCAAGCTGCAAGAAGCCGTGACATCTATTCGCTTGGGTGACACGGATAAGGCAGGAACTGAGCTCGGCCCGCTGGTAAGCCAACGTCAGCGTGACCGTGTTGCCGGTTTTGTCGACCGTGCGCGGCAGCAATCACATATCTCCATCGTAACAGGCGGTAAAGCACCGGCTCGCGATGGCTTCTACTACGAACCTACTTTGGTAGTCGGTGCGCGCCAAGAAGACGAAATCGTTCAGCGGGAAGTTTTCGGGCCAGTCGTCTCGGTTACTCAGTTCGATACCGTGGATCAGGTCTTGGCGTGGGCTAACGACAGTCGTTACGGCTTGGCCTCTTCTGTCTGGACACGTGACGCGAAAACAGCCGCCAAAGTAAGTGCCCGACTTCAATATGGTACTACTTGGGTCAATCAACATTTCACCCTGCTGAGCGAAATGCCTCACGGCGGGATGAAAATGTCCGGTTACGGTAAAGATCAGTCAATTTATTGCTTGGAAGACTACACCGTGATCCGTCACGTCATGATGAACTTCGAAGACTGACCACTAACTTTCTACCCTGCGTCTTAAACGATTGGAGCACTTGGCTATTACAGCTGGTGCTCCCATTCGCCCTGAGATTAGATTTGGCGAGATTATGATGACTCAAAGCAATGTTGCGAAGTCATATAAAAATATGACGACCAGTGTGTCGCCCACCGCACTTGCTGAAATCGACCTACTGGTGAATCAGCATTGGGGTTTACATAGCAACAGTTCGCGTATTAGCTGTGAGCGAGATGAGCTTTTCTTGATCTCCAGTAAACAGGGCGAGCGTTTTATATTGCGGTTATCTAACCCCGCGGATGATCCGACTGTTATTGACTTGCAAGTGTCTGCACTGGAATGGATCGACAGCCATGCACCTGACCTACCGTTACCGGGTGTTGTGCCTTTGACCAATGGTTCATTGGTGATAAGTGTAGAGGCAGGCGAGAACCCGCCAAGAACCGCATGCTTGACGCGATTTTTGGAAGGGCCGGCTCTGGCCCGTACGCCGACCACCACTAGGCAGCTTCACAATGTCGGTGTCAGTTTGGCTAAGCTCGGGCTTGCGCTGAAGGACTTCCATCATCCGGGTGCAATCCGTGAACTTGCATGGAATATTCAACAGGCAGGTAGTTGCCGAGCAATGCTTCCAGACGCCAGCACCACGGTTGATGAGCCGCGCTGGAATCTTGTCCGCCAAGGCCTGGATAATTTTGTCGAGAATGTTTTGGGCAAACTTGAAAAAGTTAGGCATCAGGTCATTCATGCGGACTACAACCCGCACAACATACTGATGAACCCAAACGATACGGATGTCGTATCGGGGATTCTGGATTTTGGTGACATGGTTTATACCGCTTTGGTGAACGATGTTGCTATTGCCGCCAGCTATCAAACAGCTGGGCCAAACCCGCTTAGTAAAGTGGCAGAGCTGGTCGGTGCTTACCACAGCGTCCTGCCATTGGAAGACGAAGAAATCAATCTGCTGTATGACTTAATAATTACACGCCTCTGCGTGGCTGTAGCTATTACAGAATTTCGAGCAAGACGATATCCGGAGAATCGTGAATATATTCTAAAAAATACAGGAGTTGCTTGGGAGGGCTTAGAAAGACTGTCCGCCATCCGCCGTGAGGATGCAACCGCCTGCCTTCGAAACACCTGCCGCCAATCTGAGGGTGCTATATGAAAACTTACACTATGGTCATTTATTTCACCGGTCGTGGCGAGCCGATTGGTCATGCTCAAGGGGTCGTGCGCTCAAGAGCAGATGGGCTTGTCCTTGCGTCCACTGATGAGAGTGCGTTGGACGACGAAGGCACCCTTCAGGTACCAGCGAAGCATGCCCAGTTCGACACTGTTGTGACTGTGATAGGCGACACCAGCTATGAAAGCGGCAAGGTGTATTTTAAAGGCATTGACAGTGAACTAACGGTTGAAACATCCGTTCCAGGCAAGATCATTTCTCAACCAAATGGCTACGTGACCGGTTCGATCACTTGGCGGGTGCTAGGCGGTAGCGGGATTTTTGAAGGCGCATCGGGCACCGTCACCGGCAACTTTGTGGGTAATCCTGACGACACGTTCACAGATCACCAAGTATTCAAGCTGATCCTGCCAAGCTGACAGGAACAAGCGGCCCGCGCTCGGCACTTCCACCAAGGGCACTGGCTCACATTATGGTTCTGATGGGGATCATGAAAATGACACATGAAACGTTCGACGCGGTAATCATTGGAGCAGGACACAATGGCTTGGTTTGCGCTAGCTACCTTGCGCGGGCAGGCTTGAAGACAGTTGTCCTAGAAGCTCGCAACATCATTGGCGGCGCTTGCACTTCTGAAGAGCTGATACCCGGAGCAACCTTCTCCTCGTGCTCGTACATTCAGATGATGCTTCGTTCTGAGGTGGTCGACGATCTCGAACTGAAACGCTTCGGGTTGAATTCGGTTTCCCCTGCGATGCAGGAAATGGCCCTGTGGGATGATGGTGACAACGTCATGCTCTGGCAGGAGATCGACAAGACCCTGCGCTCCGTTGAAAAGCACAATAAGGCTGATGGCGAAGGCTTCATGCGCTTTGCCACTCGCCTAAAGCGCTTCGGCGATCTCACGCACGAAATTCAGCTGAGCGATCCTCCCAGCCAAGCGCAGTTGCGCGAGATCTTCCAAACAGCAGGTGAGATCGAACTCTACGACGAGTTCATGGAAGCTTCGGCAGAAGAGTTGCTTCAGAAGTACATCCAGTCTGACCGGCTGCGTGGCTTCATGATGTTCATGGGGCTTGTGTCCACATGGGGTAGCCCAAACACTCCAGGTACAGCGTACGTATACGGTTATCACGCGCTTGGCGAGTTTGAAGGTTCATTCGGCCGTTACGGGTTGCCGGAAGGTGGTATGGGCATGATCAGTCAGTCCATGGTCAATGGCCTGGTCGCCCATGGTGGTGAAGTTAGACTGTCTGCTGCTATCTCAAAAGTCTTGGTCGAGGACGGAAAGGCTGTCGGTGTAAAGCTAGCAAGTGGGGACACGATAAGCGCCTCGCTAGTTGTTTCCGGCGCCGATCCTACGCGATCCCTGGTTGGCCTTCTGCCAGATGGAGCTCTGCAGCCACACGTCCGCGCGTCGGCTGAAAACATTGACCAGCGCGGCTCTATGGCTCGAATCCACCTTCTTGTAGACGCCCTGCCCGACTACGTCGGGTTCGAACCTGGATCTACTGGCCCCCAACACCAAGGTCTAAATATCCTCGGGCCCTCTCCAGCATTGTACGAGAAGGCATGGCAGGCTCAGCAGAAAGGTGAGTTTCCAGACGACATGGTCGTTGAAGCGTTGATTCCATCAGTGACACATCCAGGATTGGCTACGAAACCTGGTACTCACACGTTGTCTCTCGGTGTTCAGCAACTGCCATTCGACTTGGCGCATGGTGACTGGGACAGCAGAAAGGAAGAATGGGCAGACAAGGTTCTCGAAATTTACTTCCGGTATGCCCCCAATATGCGTAATCACATCCTGGCTCGGCATGTCATCACCCCGTTGGATTTGCACCGCGAGTACAACATCACGGGTGGGAACATCTTTCATCAATCGATGATCGGTTTGAATAACCTGTTCGACCAGCGACCGATTCCCGAAGCGGCTCACTACCGTACACCTGTACCTGGCTATTACCTCTGTGGTTCAGGAAGTCACCCTGGAGGCGGTGTCAGCGGAATGCCAGGCCACAATGCGGCGCAGCGCATTTTGGCCGACCTTGCAGGTAACTCTGACACCGTGGCAGGTCGCAAGATCAAGAAAAATCAAGGCGGCTTCTTGGATGGCTTACTGAAAACCGAAGTGGGACAGAAGCTCGGATATCAAGTGGCCCGCTCCCGGATTTTCCGTAGTTTGACTGAACGCTTGAGCAAGTAAGCGAAGGGTATTCCAATGAAATTCCCAATTTTCCCAAATGACAACGCGGCCCCAATTGAATGCTCATTCTTCGTCGGCGGAACCTGGGGAGTTACTGACCGTTTCTTCCAAGTTTATTCGCCGTCGAAGGGCAAGGTGATAGCGAATGTCGCTGCAGCCGACGCTGATGTGGCACACCAGGCCGTAGAAAAAGCTAGCTCCACTTTTGAAGTCTGGCGCCGTACTACTCCCTATTTGCGAAGTGAATTGCTGAAAGCATGGCATGCTGCAATGCTCGAACACATCGAGGGACTGGCACTCACGATCTCCATGGAGATGGGGAAGCCTATCCAGGAAGCGCGCGGTGAGGTGCGGTACGCGGCTTCGTTCATTGAGCTTTATGCTCGTGAAGTACTACGTACTGCAGGCGATGTAATCCCTAGCCACGCGGGCGACAAGAGATTGGCTAGCTGGCACCAACCGGTAGGCCCAGTCTACGCGATCACTCCTTGGAATTTCCCAGCAGCGATGATCACTCGCAAACTCGCCCCTGCGCTCGGGGCCGGTTGCACCGCAATAGTGAAGCCGGCAGAGCAGTCACCTTTGACTGCACTGTACCTAGCTTGGCTTTGGGAAAAAGTCGGAGGCCCAGCCGGGACATTACAGGTCATTACAACTAATGACCCTGTGGCGGTTTCAAAAGTCATGTTTGATGATGCCCGTATTCGGAAGCTCACATTTACAGGCAGCACTGAGGTCGGCAAAGCACTCTATCGGCAGTCGGCAAACACGCTGAAACGTGTGTCGCTGGAGCTAGGGGGGCATGCACCCTTCATCATCTTTGAAGACGCTGATCTGGATGCTGCCGTCGCGGAAGTCATTTCTTGTAAATTCCGCAATGCGGGGCAGACCTGCGTTTGCACCAACCGAATATACGTTCACCGCTCTATTGCAAATCAGTTTGCCGACAAGCTAGGACATGCAGTATCAGACTTGAAGGTCGGTGATCCGCTCTCAGAGGACACTCGTATCGGGCCTTTGGTGGACGCTCAAGGTCGGGACAAAGCACTAGCGCACATCAAAGATGCTATAGGGAAAGGAGCTTCCGTGGTGGCGGGCGGCAAAGCTCTCGATGGGTTATTCGTGCAGCCTACAGTGCTCATCGGTGTTACCGAAGAAATGCTCATCATGAGCGAAGAAACTTTCGGGCCAGTTGCACCGTTGATCGTCTTTGATTGCGAGTCAGAGGTGGTGCGGAAAGCGAACGCGTCTCCCTATGGATTGGCAGCCTACCTTTGGACGCGTGACCTCACCAGGGCCTACCTAGTAGCTGAAGCGTTGGACTACGGGATGATTGGAATCAACGACGGCGCACCATCTACCGCACAGGCCCCGTTCGGCGGTGTGAAGGACAGCGGGCTTGGTCGAGAGGGCGGCCCGTGGGGCTTGCAGGAATATATGGACGTTAAGTTTGTATCCACAAAACTCACTCGAACAGAACTTTTTAATGAGGAGCCCTAGCACCTAAAGACATTCAGGGTAAGTATTGCCTTATAAAAAAGAAATACTAGAGATAAGGCACTTTTTAAGTGCCTTACAGAAAAAATTAGTTCTGCCTCGATTTACAATAAAATCACACACGAGGTTTCACCCATGTCGATCAATATTAGCAACAAAGCGGATCGGGGCTCGATGCTCCATTCGATAGACGAAAAATCGGCGAACGCCTCTGCGCAAGGTCTACAGCGCAACAGCGTCGGCATTATGGGAATAGTATTCTTTGTTATCGCTGCAGCCGCGCCTCTAACCGTGGTGGTTGCCTTGTTTCCGGTCATTATTGGCTCTGGGAACGGCATCGGCATTGCCGGGGCATTTTTGACCGTAGCCCTAATATTGCTGCTCTTCTCTTTCGGCTACGTCGCCATGAGTCGTCATATTACTAATGCTGGTGCTTTCTATGCTTATATCACTAAAGGGCTAGGTCGCCCTGTTGGTTTGGGTGCCGCCTCATTGGCGATTTTCTCATACAACGCCATTCAATTAGGATTGTATGGTGGCATTGGCTATTACTTGAATGAACTACTAAGTAAAAGTGCAGGAATACATTTACCATGGTGGATATATTCCTTTGCATCAATGGCTGCATGTCTATGGTTGGGGCTGCGCAGACTGCATGCTGGCGCTGTAGTTCTCGCGATATTGCTGACATTGGAGACCGCGGTAATTCTCGTCCTCGACATTGGGATATTGATGAGCAACAACACACCTGCTGTCAGTACGTTCTCGTTCGAACCGTTCAGCTTGAATGCAACGTTTTCTGGAGCAATTGGCGTTGCTATGATGTTTGCTCACGCATCTTTTATAGGATTTGAGGGGACTGCCATTTACGGCGAGGAAGCTCGTAATCCCAAAAGAACAGTACCAATCGCGACTTACGTGGCCGTTATTTTCATGGGTGTATTTTACTCCGTCACAGCGTGGCTTTTGATCAACGCAATGGGTGTAGAACATGCCGTAGAAATTGGGAAGCAGCAATCGGGCGAACTGATTTTTTATGTAAGCAATCAAGTACTTGGAGGATATGCATCACAGGTTTTCCAAGTGTTGGTTATCACAAGTTTGTTCGCAGCCATTGTCACCTTCCACAACAACGTGGCTCGCTATTTGTTTGCACTTGGGCGTCAGGGACTGATTTCTAAAGCACTTGCACTGACTCATCCGGTGCAGCGCTCTCCGCACATTGCGTGTTACGTGCAAACGGTGATGGTCGCTGTAGTTGTCGCGTTCTTTGCGATAATGCAATTGAGCCCATACGAGACTTTGTTCACCTGGTTTACAGGAGTTGGCGCTGCGGGGATCATCATGACCCAAACATTAGCAAGTATCGCAATTTTCGTATTTTTCCGCCGAAACAAAGTTGATAACCGTCCCTGGCATACGTTCGTTGCGCCTCTGCTTAGTGTCGCCGGGCTGTTGCCTTTGCTCTACGTAGCACTTACTAGCTTTGATGTGCTTCTCGGGGTTCAAGGGGTCTTGGATTACATCTTCAAGGCGATGATGCTTGGGTCTTTTGCCATTGGAGTAATTGGGGCTTGGTATCTCAAAGTCTTTGAGCCGAAGAAATATAAGCATTTAGAGTCTTCACTGGGCGATCAAATGGCGTGAGTAAGCACATCTGCAGCCAGGACTACCGGCTTATGATTAGTCAAAGTCTAATTTAATAATCCGAAAGCCGCATTACTTACGGTAGCGGGCTTGGAGATCTAGGAGATATCCAAGAACGCATCCCTCTTCCGAACGTGCTCAGCACTTCGAAGCTGAAATTTTTAGATCAACAAAAGAGATATGATCATGAGCAATATTCCGAAAGGCTACCGTGGCGACATGGCCAACGGCATGGATCCAAGCGCAGTACAACACTTGGACGCTGTCACTCAGAAGCACATCGAGCGGCGCAAGGATTTGCTGGGCCCAGCTTACCGACTGTTCTACTCTGACCCTGTAGAAATTGCGCGCGGTCAAGGTGCTTATCTTTACGACAGCCAAGGTAACGAATATCTCGATGCTTACAACAACGTGGTATCTGTAGGGCATAGCCACCCTCGTGTAGTACAGGCAATAACTCAGCAAGTTCAGACTCTGTGCACCCACACCCGATATCTTCAAAAACCTTTGCTTAACTACGCTGAGCAACTGCTGAACACCCATCACGGCCGTATTGGTAGCGAAGGCCGTACTATGTTCACTTGTACGGGTTCAGAAGCAAACGATCTTGCAATGCGTATTGCTCGCTACCATACCGGCAAGACTGGCGTGATTGTCACAGCTGAGGCATATCACGGTAACTCGGCGGTTACTGCCGGGTTCTCGCCATCCTTGGGCCGCAAGTCGAAGCTTGATCCATTCGTCAGGGTCGTACCCGCGCCGGACTCTTATCGAATCCCTCGTGAGGGAATGGGCGAGTGGATGGCGGCAAATGTGAAACGTCAAATCGAGGACATGGAGCGTCATGGCGGTGGGCTAGCTGCGTTCATCGCTGATTCCCTATTCTCGTCAGACGGTTTGTACAGTGAACCTACAGACCTGCTTGCTCCGGTCGCAGAGGTAGTTCGGGCAGCGGGTGGACTGTTCATTGCGGACGAAGTCCAATCCGGTTTTGGTCGAAGCGGTACCCACATGTGGGGTTACCAGCGCCATGGGGTCGATCCGGACATTGTCACCATGGGTAAACCGATGGGCAATGGTTATCCTGTAGCAGGCGTGGTTGTCAGAGAGGATGTTGTCTCCGCATTTGGTCGTGACATGCGCTACTTCAATACCTTTGGCGGCAATAGCGTTGCCATTGCTGCAGCGCAGGCAACCTTAGATGTTATCCAAGAGGAAAAACTCATGGAGAACTCCCATAGAATGGGCCAGTTCATCCTGGAAGGACTGCGTGATATCGGCACCCGCTACGAGGCAATCGGCGATGTTCGCGGTGCGGGCTTGTACTTCGGCGTTGAGCTGGTGAAGGATCGGGGTGGAAAGCAACCGGATATGGATCTAGCCCTGGCTGCTGTCAACCGACTCAGACAGCATCGCGTTCTTATTTCCGCGACCGGAGCTGATGCCAACATCCTCAAAATCAGACCGCCTTTGATCTTCCAAGAGAAAGATGCGACCCGTCTGTTGGAAACCGTAGAGGCAGTATTCGCTAGTTTCTGAGTTGCAAGGCGGGACTATGGCCTTGCTAGGTAAATAGTCCCGCCGTCACTTGACCTACGGCAACACAAACCGGTTGGGTGACCTGCATCTTTATACTCTCATTCCAAGCGCTACCTTTCACTTAAAGTTCATAAAACTATCGTCGATTCCGAGACTCGAACTTCTCGTGAGAGAATTCAACATGCAAGCGATTATATTTTTACGATAGCTGGCGCATTATTTCTAACTCTTGATCCAGGCATAGTGATTGCATTGGGTGGATAGCGAAATATTGACGTCGGGCTCTTATCCATAAAGCGCCGTATATGCCAATTTACCCTGATTGTAGGTTCTGAAGATGCTAAACAATGCCTCTCTGACTAAAGACGAAGAAACTACTCCAGTTTCCCGTTCGATATCGCCCGCTACCGCTCGCCCCGACCTCAATATTTTGCTAGGACTAAGAGGTGGCCTGGAAAAGAGCTCAACTTGCGAAGTTAGGTTTGATTCGGCGACTCGCGCCGTTTATGCATCCGAAGCCTCAAACTATCGCCAATTACCCATTGCAGTTGTCATTCCCAAGACGTTGGATGATTTGGTTTTAGCGGTAAAATTCTGCAAAGAAGCCAATTTGCCCATCTTGCCAAGAGGCGCTGGTACATCAATGTGTGGGCAGTCGGTGAACGCGGCTGTAATCATTGACGCGTCTAAATACCTAAACCGTATCGTGCATATGGATCAGTCAAGGCGAACAGCTGTAGTCGAACCTGGGGTTATTTGCGATCAGTTGAAAGGAGCAGCGGTCGGGTTAGGCCTTACTTTCGGCCCTGATCCGGCGACACATAGCCGCTGTACCCTTGGTGGAATGATTGGGAACAACTCTTGCGGCGCACACTCGGTAATGGCCGGCAAGACGGTTGAAAACATCGAGCGTCTGGAAATCCTCACCTATGACGGCGCGCGATTTTGGGTTGGGCCAACAGACGAAGCGGCCTATGCGGAGCACATGCGAGCAGGTGGACGAAGAGCCGAGATTGTCAAATCCCTGAAATCACTGGTTGACGAAAACGAAGAGGCAATCCGGGCTGGGTTTCCCAAATTGAAGCGCCGGGTATCTGGCTATAACCTCGACCAGTTGCTGCCCGAAAACGGTTTCAATATTGCACGCGCCCTGGTTGGGGTCGAGGGCACCTGCGTCACCATCCTGCAAGCAGAGACGACACTCGTTAAAAATCCGACCCATCGCGTGCTCGTCGTGCTGGGATTCACCGACATCGTATTCGCTGCCGATTCCGTCCCCCAACTTCTCCCCCTAAGCCCTATCGCAATGGAGGGCCTGGACGAAGGGATCGTGGGGGGATTACGACTGAGGGGAATGAAGCTCCACGACATCGCAGAGCTCCCTGAGGGTCAGGCTTGGTTAATGGTGGAGTTTGGGGCTGACTCCACGGACGCCGCGATAAGTGCTGCTCAGAAGTTGATGGCTATCCAGGCCAATCTACCCGGGTCGCCTTCTGCACGACTAATTACGGATAGCGGATTGATGAACCGCATCTGGACTATCCGAGAAACAGGTGCATCCGCCACATCATTGGGTCTAGACCCTAACGAGCCTGATCCGGTGGTGGGCTGGGAGGACGCAGCAGTCGAACCCGTCCAATTGGGGGCGTACCTGCGAGAGTTTTCTGCGCTGGTCTCCCGTTACGGATACAAAACTAATCTCTACGGCCATTTTGGTGATGGCTGTATCCACTCTCGAATAACGTTCGACTTGAAGTCGGACAAAGGTATCGCTGACTGGCGCGCCTTTTTGGATGAAGCCGCTCACCTTGTAGTGAAATTTGGAGGCTCGCTCTCGGGAGAACATGGTGATGGTCAGGCCAAAGGCGAGTATCTCCACATCATGTATTCGCCAGTCATCATGGAAGCTTTCCGGAAATTCAAAGGTATTTGGGATCCGCTGAACAAGATGAACCCTGGGAAACTGATCGATGCTATGAGCGTCGACAGCAATCTTCGGCAGGGCCCAGACTATCAGCGCCGGGAAATCCCAAGCCTATTTACTTACAACGAAAAGCTGGGAGAAAAAGGCTTTGCCCGAGAGACTGAACGCTGCATCGGTATGGGAAAATGCCGTTCGCTCGAGGGTGGGACTATGTGTCCCAGCTTCCGAGCCACCCGTGATGAGCGCTACTCGACCAGGGGGCGGGCACGCTTGTTTTTTGAAATGCTCAAGGGCGAAGTGATTCAAGACGGCTGGGACAGCAGAGAGGTGAAGGACTCGCTCGAACTGTGCCTTGGCTGCAAAGGATGCAAGACCGATTGCCCCACAAACGTGAACATTGCTCGTTACAAGTCTGAATTCTTGTATCGGCATTACGCCAAACGAAGCCGCCCGTTGATGGACGCAGTGATCGGTCGGATCGGGCAATGGCTGCCCCTCGCCACATACATTGCTGCGCCATTGAACTATGCGATGAAAAACCGTCTCTTCCGAATGATTGGGGGCATGGCTGGTTTGGCTCCCGATGTGAAGTTTCCTGTGATCGCCTCTCAGAGCTTTTTGTCCAGCACCACTGCGAAGCGGTTGCTGGGTCGTAAGGGCAAGCAAGGTCAAAGAAAAGAGGTTCTGCTCTGGGTTGATAGCTTCAACAATGGTTTCACACCGAAGGTGCTGGAGGCCGGAGTGGAAGTGTTGGAAAAGTTGGGGTTCACCGTTCTGCTCATGGAAAAACACGTCTGCTGCGGCCGCCCCTACTACGACGTGGGAATGCTCGACCAAGCGAAGTTGAATCTTGAGGCGATCTTGACTCAGCTTGCGCCTGCTCTCAGCGATGAGCTTCCGATTGTAGTACTAGAGCCAAGCTGTTTATCGGTATTCAGAGATGAAATGCCAGATCTCTTTCCGACTGACTTGCGAGCTAAACAGCTTTCAAAGTCTATCCAAACGATCAGCGAGTTTTTGGTCAGAGAAAAGGTCGAGCTTCCTGAGTCCGCTCAGAGCCTACGTGTTCATGGCCACTGCCACCAAAAGGCATGCGGAGGTATGGGTGCAGAGGAAGATCTATTGAAACTTCTGGGCGGCGATGGGAAGGTTATGGCCACAGGATGCTGTGGAGTTGCAGGAGCGTACGGATACCACAAAAAAACTGCGCCAGTAGCTAAATCCATTGGGCTTAATGAATTCAAACCTCACTTGGACGCAATTCCTGAGGATGCTCAGGTGGTGGCCGACGGCTTTAGCTGTAGAGGTCAAATACGCAACGTCAGCGGCCTTGAACCCGAGCACGTTGCTGAAGTTCTTGCGAAGCTCCTTCGGCATGAACCGATGCGCTGAGTAACGGCAGTCACATAATCTAGCGGCCCTCACATTTTGTTGGCTTGGTTAGCAATCTTTTCGTGGTTGAGGTTTTGTCGAAAGCGACGCGCGTGAGTACATTCGACAGTCTTAAGTGGGGCTATCCGGTGGTAGCCCTTCCTTCGCAAATAGATGGATTTGGTTTGGCATGGTACCTATCACCGAGGAATCGATGATGCCAGGAACGTTGCATCCACAGTTAAGGAGATGCTCGGCTGATTAGGTGAGCCGGGCCCATTGGCCCAAAGAAGCGACCTATCCATTTACGTCCCTCCTGCTTAGCTATGGGCATGCAATGACTCGCACACAATGAGTTGAACACAACCTCCCCCTCCCACCTCCCACGAAGTCTCTGTCCTCACGCAGAGAATCATTGCGCCCTGTAATAAATTGTCTCAGCTCAGGCTGGAGCATTTGGGGAGAGAGGAGCCCACGTGGCCTTCAAATCAAATCCGTTTGGCGCGATGACAAAAGGGATATTTGATGTATTTTGGGGACAAACGCCACTTGAGCAAAGCACCCCAAATGTTCGAACTCGATCACCAATTAGCCCAGGACATTGTTGATCGCGCAATGACGATACTGCCCTATAACGTCAACGTCATGGATAGCCAGGGCTTAATTCTAGGCAGTGGAGAGAGCAACCGCATCAACTACCCATTGCTCGTGAACGTAGCCAAACGCTGATCGGCTTGGGCCGCCAATGTCGCTTGGCGCACTTGGCACGGAGGTGTCGATGGAATGTTCATGGGGCCGGAGCCGGCCCACGACGGCATCGCCATGCGTGAGTACGAAGGAATGGTGAGATCTCTGCGCGGCAGCGTCATGCGTGCGATGGGGCATTCAATTAACTGGAAAGGCGATCAAGGCGACTGGAGGCAGATCAAATGAGTTACCGCACCTTTACTGAAGCACTGAAAGAACTGAACTTGGCTCTTCCTGCCGTCAACCAGCCTCGTGGCAGCTATGTTCCTGCAGCGAAAGCAGGCGACCTGTTCTTCATCGCAGGGCAGGCTCCACGCGTAAACGGGGAATTGAAATTCTCTGGCCGAGTCGGCCGAGACTTGTCGATCGACCAAGGGCGGGAAGCCAAGCAGATTTGCGCTTCGAACGTGCTCAGTCATCTGGCTTACGCAACTGGAGACGATCCATCGAAGGTGGTTGCCGCAGTTCGGTTGGCCGGCGTGGTCAACAGCGCTGAAGATTTCACCGCGCATTCTCAGGTACTGGACGCCGCGTCGGATCTCATCGCAAAGGTGTTGGGTAGCGCAGGCCAGCATGCACGAATCGCTACTGGCGCGTCGTCACTCCCATCCGGCATGGCAGTAGAGATTGAGGCTATCTTTCAGCTTGAATAGCTGACCGACAGGCGGGTTCCCTTACCACTTGGTGTAATTGGTAAGCCAGCGCCTCGGCAGTGCAATGCTGCCGAGGCGCATTCATGCATCACGAACTCATGCGATGTTATCGAGCGGTGTCGTCCTTTTACGCTCCTGAGCGCTAGCCATAAAATAGCCGTAGAAGAACATCCCCAATATCAGCAGTTGCAGCCACACCCCATCGCCTCTCTCACCGCCAATGAGGTACTGAAAATTGAACGTAGTGAGTACTGTGAAAGCGAGAAGTCCAGCGAATGCTATCAATGGGCTCCAAAATGTCTGGAATCCAAACGAACGCCGCCTCCAGAAGTACATGATGACGGAAAAGCTAGTCAGCAGCATCAAGATTAAAACTGCATAAGTCCCCACTCCACCTATCTTTGCATAGAGAGTTGAAGGATCACTACCTAACAACATCATCAGCACTACCGCCCACCCCAGCGTACAAGCTAGGCTGCCGACATATGGGGACTTATGGACTGCGTGTGTCTTTCCAAGAAGAGCAGGAATAGCGCCATTACGGCTAAGCGAATAGATATATCGAGCCAGCACATTGTGTAGAGAGAGAAGTGAAGCAAATGCAGACAAAATAAGAATACCTTTGGTTGCATCTACTCCTACCTTACCGACGTAATTATTCATCGCCAGCATGAACATATTAGCCGCATCATCCTTAGCTGCCGCCACCGCAGCAACATCCCCAAACGCGGCGATTGTCATCCAGGCGCTCAAGGCATAGAAAACACCGATAAAAACAACTGCTATATACGTCACCCTAGGAATCACAACTTGGGGATTTTTGACTTCGTCTCTGTATATCGCAGTAGATTCAAATCCGATGAATATGATGATTGCATACAAAAACGCAACAGTAAAATTTCCATCAAAGAAATGACTTGGAGAAAGTGGCTGAAACGAGATTGATGGGGACTTGTCAGAAACAGGAATAACGATATCAAACAGCAAAACTATCGTAACCTCTACAAACATTGCAACTGTCAAAACCTTAGCCGATAGATCAATCCTTAGATACGACAATAAGCCACTAAGAGAAATTGCCAAAGCACTACCGATATACCAAGGTATGTCTTTTACCGCTAGCACCTCGCTAGCGAAGCTAGAGATTGTTGGCCCTAACAGTGCAGCGGTGCACAATCCTAACGTGAAGTAGCCAAACACCGCCACGAAGGCCGCCCCCTGCCCCATCTTAACTCCACAGCCCTCCATTACATAAGCGTAAAAAGCACCAGGCTTGGTAACCTTCCCTGTCATTGCAAGGAATCCAACACTGAATACCAGCATGAGAACCATTGCCCCCAGGATAGTTACTGGCGCTCCAATCCCGCCTCCCTGTACAACAAATGGAATCAGGCTACTTACCGAAGTAACTGGCGCTGCAAAAGCCAGTACGGAGCACAAAAGCTCCCAACTTGTCATTTTTCCTTGAAGAACTGGTGTAGTTCCCGATACCAATGAATTAGTAGCAGCGGCTATCGTCTGATTAGAATCCAAACTCGTCATGCGCAATACCTTTGTGGAGCGGTAGGTAGATGGCAGTAGGTTAATTTGTCTTGTGCACGCACGGCCTTCTTATAATTATCAACCGCAACAGTTAGAGCAAGCTCATGCTAAATGCACAACCACCCACAGCACATCAACCAAAAGGTTTAGCTCACAAAATCAAACACGCCCCATCACAGAGCAATCCACACAAAAACGAACCATTATCGAGCACTCACTCAGCCACAAGCAACGCGATTGCTTTGCTTCGACTTTTAACTTCCATTTTTTGAAAAATATGGACTAAATGTGTTTTAACTGTCGCCAACTCCACCCCCAACATGCTCGCTATACCCTTGTTAGACTCCCCCATGATCATCAACTCAGCGACCTCACGTTCTTTTGTGGTCAGGCCGTAGGTATCTTGAAGGATTGACTTGAGCTCCAGAGCTTTGACAGCAGGCATTAAAGAGAAGGCATACTGCAAATAGCTCTGCATACCCGCAAGGCTTTCCTTAGAAACACTGAGTGTGTCGCTTTGGTGGAATAACAGCGCGACCGATCCGACAGCATTTCCCCCTGCCCACAAGACGAAATCAATTTCATCAACCACGCTATGCTTACGCAGAAAAGGACGATATTGTTCGAGAAGGTTTTGATCACAGCTGAGCACGGCATTCTCGAATGTTTCGACGGTTTTTTCACCGCGTATAAGCACCTCAGCACGCATTGGATCTTTGTGATAGTAGAGTTCGTAGTATTCACGAATCATCCGCTCGTCCGCGCCTAACTGGATATGAGGGGGATGCTCCGCCCCGGGCTCATACCAAGTGAACACAACGGCGGAGGAGCGCGTGGAGCGCTTCAGAAAAGACACGGTCTGATGCGCATATTCATTACACCTTGTGCTCAGTTTTGGGTTCGCGTTCAAAATCCTACCCCTCTCATGCTGGCGCTTCATTTACGAGCGTGATCTGCCCTGAGCGCTCTGTATCAGTGCAATCTATTCAGTTCCATTAACGGAAAATGTGATGACGCTCCTTCCAGCATGATACGTGCCACACACATCACTACCCTATATCTCCACCTTTCGGTTGACGCAATAAAAAAAACATCCAGCTAGTTTACTTAGGTCAGCCTAATCGGCAGAACGACAACCATCACTTACCTGTATAGGCACTTTAAATGTCGCTCATTCACTTACCGTCCAA
This sequence comes from Pseudomonas sp. DR48, assembly GCF_019823085.1. Taxonomy (NCBI): domain Bacteria; kingdom Pseudomonadati; phylum Pseudomonadota; class Gammaproteobacteria; order Pseudomonadales; family Pseudomonadaceae; genus Pseudomonas; species Pseudomonas sp. DR48. Next base: position 5,821,568 of record NZ_CP081946.1, read on the forward strand.
TGCGTCAATTGAGGAAGTAGTAAAAGCGCTCGATACTGACGGATATTGCATTATTGATAATGCGGTATCTGACGAGATCATCGACGCGGTAAACGATCAAATTCAACCCTATCTCGAGCGTACGCCGGAAGGTGAAAATAATGCGATCGGAAAACTCACACGCCGATGCGGTGCGATTCCAGCCAGGTCATCCGCCTCTCATGCAATGGTCATGCACCCGACTGTCCTTGGGGCAACGCGCCAATTTCTCGGACGTAACGCGTCAAACATTCAGCTCAACCTCACTCAACTGATCTGTATCGACCCAGGCCAAAAGGCGCAATTCCTACATCGTGATGAGGGAGCATGGGATTGGTACGATCACTTTCCAGTTCACTACCATGTGGAAGTTAGCACTATTTGGGCGATGGATGACTTCACCGAAGAAAATGGGGCGACGCGCGTTATCCCTGGCAGTCACAAGCATAATCTCTTGCCGCTCTCCTTCACCCAAGCAGACTCTCTTGCTGCAGAAATGAAAAAAGGCTCAGTGTTGGTTTACACCGGAAAAACGATCCATGGAGGGGGAGAAAATAAGTCGCAAGCAAGTCGTCGCGCCCTTAATATTGATTATTGCGTGGGATGGGTACGCCAAGAAGAAAACCAGTATCTCTCAATTCCTTTGGAAGTAGCCAGGAGTTTCCCGGAAGACCTCCAGCGCCTTATTGGCTACGAGATGGGAGCCGCCAGCATGGGATACGTAAGGGAGTATGAAGATCCTCAGGTCGCGTTGTACCCAGAGAGGCCTTTTGATCAAAAATTTTTTGTGGAACTCTTGGAAAAAAGCACGCACTTCTCAAATATCGCTAAAAGTGTGTATGACTATATCAAAAAATAAAGCTGTAGATTGCGAAGCTTTCATATGTAATCGATAGCATGACCAAAGGACAACCCACCGCCCTGTCATAGCTGGCAGGGCGCAACCACATGCTCAAAGAGCTATTCTCCCTTCATCCTAACTCAAAATCATAACGTTATAGATCCCAGGCACCAACTTTTCCCAAACTGTCTATTTACCTGCACGAGGTTAGGCTATTCGGTTTCTACTCTTCACAAGCTAGTTACCCCTCAAGCAGAAGAAATCTAGATCGTATCTAATGAGCTTCGTCACTCGGTAGCAGACTTTGGGGGATTACGCCTGAAATGGTCATAAGCGATACCACCAATGATGCCTGCCAAAGCATTACTCGCAAAAAACGCAATCGCGCTGGTCAGCCATTGCACTGCGCTATTAGTAACCGACGAAGGAGTAAAACCAAAGTAGATGAACACCGGGTCGAATAATCCTGAAAAATGTAACGCGGGGACAAAGACCAAGGCGTAGGTGGTAACAGCCTTCAGGAGCTCAATGTTATTGAATCTCTTGGCCATACCGATATCGGTATTCATACCCTGTACGAACGTCGATGCCGACACCATCAGCCGTCTCAAGTGGTGCCGATGCAGGATAAATGCCAATGCAATGACCGCGTAACAGACCTGAACGCCCGTGTTGAGCACTTTGATCCTGGTCATAATCTCAGGAGCATGTACCGCAACGAGCACGACGGTCGCCACCCAAACGATCGAGATGCCAAGCAAAGCACCGGCCATTCTATTGCGATGGCTCTCCAACCCGGCGCTGTCTTGGGTCGAAATTGCAATTGGGTTCGACGCAGACAATGCTGGCTTCTCGAAATTCCTCTTTGCCATTTTTCATTGCCTTTGGCTTTTAGTGACGGCTTGGCGAGCGACGAGCCTGGATGTTTGTTAATCAGGAAGTACGATGCTCCAAACGTTGGGCCAACCAGTAAATCAAGCACCCAATGAATGCCATAAAGGCCCCTACGTACCCAGTGGACGTCCAGCCCCAGCCGGCGTTGATGGCAAGCCCACCCATCCAGGGCCCGAGCGCATTAGCGAAATTGAGTGCTGCATGGTTCGAAGCCGCAACCAATGATTGCCCGTGCTTACTGACGTCCATCAACCTCATCTGAAGCGCAGGCGACAGCGCAACCATGCACCCCAAAAGCAGCGTCGCCACCGAAATCCCGATGAGCGATTGAGACAATACAGGGAAAGCGAATAACGCAACGAAGCTGAACAACATGATGTACTTCACCGACAAGAACTTCACTCGGTCGTAGAGCCAGCCGCCTGCGATGTTCCCGATCATCGTCCCAAGCCCGAAAAGCACCAACATCGGCGCAATCCAATGCTCTCCCAGCTTTGTGACATTCAAGAGAATCGGTGCCAGATAGCTGTAGACACCAAACATTCCCGAAAAGCCAACGGCTGCGATCGCAAGCCCGAGCCACACTTGCACGCTAGTGAAAGAAGCCAGCTCCTCTTTGACGTTCAATGGCCGATCATCCTCGACCTCTGGAGCGCTCCTGTAGAGCAGAACCAGACTTAACAGGCTAAACACTGTGATGCCTGCGAAAACCGTCCGCCATCCCCAGACCTGCCCAAGATAGGTGGCACCAGGCGCACCGACGAGAATCGCAGCGGTCACGCCTAGAAGAATCCGACTAACTGCTTTGCCTCGCTTATTAAACGGTGCCATCGACGCAGCAACAACGGCGGCCACGCCGAAATACGCAGCGTGAGGAAACCCGGCGAGCAGTCGGGAAAACAATAACAGCTCATAATTAGGGGACATCAAACTCAGCGCGTTGGCACAGGTATAAAGAGCCAGCAGAAAAATAATCAACTTTCTCTTTTTCAGATAGACGCCCACGAACACCATGACGGGAGCACCAATCACAACGCCAATTGCATAGGCGCTGATCAGATGGGCAACACTGGTTTCTGGTTGGTGAAACGCCTCCGACAATGTGGATATTAGACCCATCATTGCGAATTCACCTGTGCAGACCGAAAACACACCTACGATGAGGGCGAATTCAACAAGAAATTGCTTATTTCGAAACCAGGACACGATGCTTCCCTCACAGAATAGCGAGTAACAGAACACTTGGCAGTTATAAAATGCCGAGTTAAAACAGGAAGGATGAAAGCACCGAGCTGAATATGCTCATGGAAGAAGCCAAGCGCTTTTTACTGCTCAGTGCAATCAAGTTGCCATGCAGCATGTGCATGACATCGGCCAAACTATATTTTCATCAAGCGTTTCGACAACTCAACTGCGTGGACAACCGCTGCCTCCAGGCTATGTTCAGTGCCATCCCAGCGCCACCAAGCTCCGATGCTATCGATAAGTTTCCTTAAAGCTCTAGCATCCAGAGTGGCGTCCTCAACGCCCAGATCCTGAGCAATTGAGCAGTACATGTAGTCGCAAAAATCTTCCCAGTCATCGATTTCTTTACGTAAAGAGTCCGGAAGCACCTTCGCGATTCTATCTGTCGCAATGAGAGCATCCCATATGTCGTTTTCAGGTCGCTGGAGCTGCTGTCGTACGTGGAAACCAATTAAGCTGGCCCAGTATTCTTCTGCTGTACGGCACCGGCTCAATGTCTCACACAGTGACTGCGCAAAATTATTGTAGTGCCAACGCATCGCCGCAGCGACTACCTGATCTCTCCCCTCTGGGAAATGAGAGTAGATGGTAGGCGGTTTGACACCTGCCGCAGCTGCGAGACTTCGCATGGAGACGCTTGCAATCCCCTCGCGTGTCGCGACACGTAGGAACGAGTCCAAGATGACCTGCTTGCTCCGAGTCAGGCCATCCCAATCAAAGGTATGCAGGTACTTATCAAGCCGCGTCAACATACCAGTCGTATTCTCAATCCCACCCATGCTCCCTACACCGCCTTTACGCACACTCATCTATTTGGGTCGTACGCTACCATACCCTCTCATGCAAGACGAAGGTCATCGTATACTCTTTTAGAATTAAATCTGAGTGAGAACTTGCCTCACTCAGTCCTGATAATCAAGCGTTATCAGTTATGCGCTCGCCCCAGTTTCTCGAATGTTTCTGGCTTGGCTTTTTTATAGTAACAAGCCAGCAACATACCTATGACTTGAACAAAAAATAAGCTGTACAGCATCCAGACGCGTTCGCCGGGCTCACCGCCCGCCAACAATTCAAAATTCTTGGCAACTAGCACGACAAGACTAACGAAGAAGACTGAAGAAATAGCCGGTGCCATGAATGACTTCAAAATACTCGCCTTTTCATGCCGTCCCTTCCTGAAAAACCATGTCAAAGCAGAAAAGTTCACCAGCGTCAGCAGAAATATCACCCCCGCTGTCCCTACCCCAGATAGCTGTCCGTATAGAAGCTCAGGCTTAACTTGAAGCACAATGAATGGGCAGAGCACCGCCAGCACCAATAATGAAACTGTCACGGAGGCTTTGTAAGGCGATGCGTGCTTTGGGTGCACTCGCTTCAAAAAGCCCGGAAGTGCGCCATCAGTGCCCAAGTTGTATAAATAGCGTGACAACACGTTATGGATAGACAGAATACAAGCGAAAGCAGATGTCAAAATCAAGGCGGATGTCAATACATGAAACCGGCCATCGACAAACTTAGAGAACGCCATCGTGAACATATTGGCAGGAGACTGTGCAGCGACCTCTTGGACATTGCTGCCGTATGCCATGATCATCGCATAGGCGGAGAAAGTATAGATTGCACCGATAAAAATAATCGCTCCGTATGTCGCGATCGGGATAGTTTTATCTGGAAGGCGTACTTCATCGCGAAAAAGTGCGGTCGCTTCAAACCCCATGAAAAATGAAACTACGAAAAGCATCGCAAAGGGGAGATTCACACCTGGCTTCTCAAGCTCTCCCACGGAGAATGGCGCAGCCGTAGCTATGGTGGAGTCACCACCATTTTTGAGAACGCCCACTGCGAAGATCAAACATACCACTACCTCAGCCACCATCACCCAGGTCAAGACCTTCGCCGACAGCTCAACGTTCAGGTAGCCAAGAACTCCCACTGCCAGCCAGCAGCCCAGAGCGTACCAGTACCAAGGTAGAGAGAATCCAGAGATTTCCTGGTGAAGATCAGCACATGACACTCCAAAGTATGCGGCAACCCCAGTCAGGATGAGAAAATACGACACAGCAGCCATCAATCCCGATCCCAGCCCCGCTTCTTTCCCCAAGCCGTAGCTTATGAATGCGTAAAAATCGCCAGGGCGCTTCACAGCCGCATTCAATGTCACGTAGCCAATTCCGAAAATCAGAATCATTGCGGTAACAAACATGAAGGCCAGAGGGCTGGCGATTCCGCCGAATGACAATGCAACCGGAATATAACCAGATACTGTTGTGAGCGGAGCTGAAAATGCCAGCACCGTCAGTGCCAAGCTGAAGGCCCCCATCTGCCCTGTAAGCTTTACATGATTCGAGGATGAAGAACTCTCCACTACCTTTGCCTCTGCAGTTATCGTCATGCTGAAGTCTCCCAGGATAACTTTCGTGAACGAATTTTGGCAGATGAGATTTTCAAACTATCTTTGTTGTTTTTAGAACACGCGCTAGCGAAGATTTGAATACACTTCGCACATCATTATTGACACAACCATCCGCATGTATTGCAAAAACAGCGCCTTCCCTTTGCAGGCTAAATTTAGCATATCGCTCATAGTTCCCTCACACATCACAAGACGTGAAATGATCACCAATGATTTTCCACAATCCCCCACAAAGAGAAGGAGCGCACATACGTGTTGTACTTTTATTTTTTGAATATCAAAGGCAGGGTGATGTAGTTCCGAATACGATCGTCATTCAAGGTTACAGGTTCCTCTGCCAATTCGATTCCAGAGTAGGCCTCCACGATAACGTTCAACGACGCCTCAATCTCTGCCCTACTGATCACCTGGCCCGCACACGCATGAACGCCGATACCGAACGAAACATGCTGGCTAGCCTCTTGAGGACGGGTGTGGTCGAACTGGTTGGGCCGCTTGAAGACGGTCTCGTCACGATTCACCGCCGCAGTCATAAAGCGAATTGAAGAGCCCGCAGGGATTTTAACTCCTCGAATTTCTACTTCCTCAGTCGGATAGCGAGTGAAAGACTGCTCTGGAGGATTCAACCGGATGAACTCGTTGATCATCGCAGATCGAGACTCAGGCTCATTGCGGTAGAGATCGTAGAGATGTGGCTCCCTCGCGAAATGCTCCAGGATGGACGCGAGAACATAGGCAGGGTTCGGTGCACCCGAGAAATAAAAAAGCACCAATGTCTGGATTACTTCCTCAGGGCTCATATCGCCGGAATCCTGAAGTGCCAGCATCGCGTCCAGTAGGCCATCGCCAGGGTTCGCCCGCTTCTCCTCGATCATCGCTTGGCATTTCGAGAACAGCCAGTCGAACCCCTCCCTAGCACGATCTTTATCACCCTGTGTCGCCGCAGGTGTTTGCATCCCTACGATCTTCAATGCATTGAGTGTTGCCAGCTCAATGTCATCTTCCGCAATGCCCAGTACCCGGCACATGGTGATGTGCGTAGGCACAACACAAATGTGATGATGAGCCTCAATGTAGCCATCCTCCTCAATCAACTTAAGAGCTTCACGAGTAACTTCCGTTGTGTGTTTCACCCATTCTTTCACTAGCTTAGGAGTAAACCACTTATTCGTATGTCGACGCACTGCTGTATGTTTAGGTGGATCGTAGAACAAAATGGTATCTAAAAATACGCGCCAATGGTGCGATTGTACCCACTCGGGCTCTACCATACTCATGGCTGGATGCTTCACGAACTTAATGTAGTCTTCATACCGAGATACAATGTAGGAACGTTCGCTCTCTTGATAGATCGGATAGTCACGCTGCAGCCGGGCATACCATGGATAAGGATTGCGGCGAAAATCTGGATGAGCCCAAGGAAGAACTTCATGTGTAATATTCATTGCAGCCTACCAAAAAAATTAGTTATAAACTTGTTCAACCCAAGCGTTTGCAACCAGAGTCACGGACTTCCCGCTTGCGGCATCATGACGGCCCGTTTCGCCCACTTGTACAGCCCCAAGCTCTAAAAGCTTACTCACCATAATATCGATGGCGTTGTTAAACTTGGTGTAAGTACTATCACCCAAACCGAATGCAAAGAAACGCACACCACTCAAATCAGGTTGCTCTGCTTCCAGATCGGCAAAAAATGGCGCGCTAGTTTCTGGCAACTCCCCCTCACCGTAGGTAGAGGTCACGACAACCAACTGTGAGACCGAACTCAGATCAGAAACCGAAACATCTTCCATTGACTTCACCTCTGCGGTGACGCCTCGACCACTAAAAGACGCAGCGATATCATCAGCAGCCATTTCAGAGTTACCACTCTCAGTCCCATAAACAACCAAAATATCAGACATCTTATCAACCCCTACCATTACACCAGTTCTTCGATATGGTTCTTTTGTTCGATCACTGAGCGAAGAGAGACATCACCACCACGAGCGACTCTCAACATATCTCTGACTTTTTCAATCTTCTTCCGACACCTTCCAGGCCCGGCGCTCATCACTTCATACTCATCAATCCGGCGCCAATCTGCATGCGTGACAGTGCCCGAAGACAGCTCATGGGCCACCGACACCAGACCTAGCTTCCCAGCTCTGAGAACTCCACTGTCGAAATCTGAAATAATGTTATCCGCGACGGATTTAGCATCCTTCCTATTTTCTGCAACTGTTCCGCTGGGGCCACGCTTTAACCAGCCGACGGTATAGATCGACTCTCCACTGAGGCTAGAAGGTGGGATAGTTGATTCGATTGCTGAGCCATTACTAAATCCGATTGCAGTTACAATCGTATCGAATTCTAGCTTTTCACTATTTTCAAAAAGCTTATCTGTAACCGTCAACTGAGCGCCCCCAGCAGATTTTTCTATCTCGAGTGGAGCCGCATTAAATAAAAAATTTATTGATAGGCGCGTTTGCGTATCAGAGGATGCAGATTTCGATGCGGCTAGTAAAAGTTCAGGAATACGTCCCTCCTCGTTATCTCGCAGGCCTTCCACAGTAATACCAACGCCCGGCAAACTTAGCAGCTCAACCATCATCGATTCATCGCATTTAGCTTGGGCGGCACCGGAACGGCTTACCAGGGTTATGCTTCTAACCTTACTGGTGCCTAGGTCTGCCCGGGTGCCATCGGAAATGTCAGACCCAACCAACTCCGGATCTGACTTAGCGATCATGCGCAAGACATCAATGGCAACATTGCCGCTGCCGATCACCGCGATATCTCTTCCCAGTTCTCGAACGACTCCGTCAGCTTTCTTTGGTAGCTCAATCCGGGGGTGGCCGTTCAAAGCTTTCAGCAAGACGCCCGCTCCCATCACTGGCGCCACCGGGTCGACAGGGATGTCTAGAACCGCGTCATTGTTAAGCCCCGTCGCAAGCACCACTACGTCGAATGACGCCGCTAGCTTCGCAAAAGAAATGTCCCTTCCAACGCTTACGTTGCCCTGAAAAACAACACCACCCTTTTCGAACATCCGCTCGAATTGCTGGATTACCGCCTTGCTGCCTTGGTGGTCTGCGGCGACACCATATCGCACCAATCCATAAGGAACGGGCAATGCCTCAAAAATCGCGATCTGCGCCGCGCTCCATTTCTTCTGAAGGAACTGGGCGACATAACAACCCGAGGGGCCGCTTCCCACTATTGCTACGGTCGGAAATTTGGCTGACATGGGCTTTTCTCCCTAGCAAGAGCGCCCTTGCGCTCCTTTCTCGACGAGGATGGCTTTGAAAACCGTACGAACAGTCGTTCGTATTTTGATCATCAAAGCAATCATCATGCCAGAGTACTATTTGCACATTTATCGAGGGTTTGAGGTACGGATTAGCATCACGTTCTGCACGACTAAGGTGCAAAAAAGGACGCTGGGTTGCAGTTACGGTGCACGAAACGTGTGAACTGATTACGTCGTGCCGGTTCTGACAGGGCTTCAGAACAACAAGCGAGTTCCAGGAGGGCACATATTCGAAGAAGGCTGGGTGCCTCCGAGGATGCCGGCGCTTAGACTTAGACTTGCTCCGTCTGAGACCTTATTGATTTTATGCCGGCTATACCAAAGCACTAGGATAGTCACCGGGATGCAGATAAGGACTGCCACCTGACTGGAAAGCACCAACCCCAGGGCTTCACCGCCCTGGTAGATCAGCTTGAGCAGGCTCAACAGGTAGTAGGTGATCGCAATCACCGATACCCCTTCCACGGCCTTTTGAATCTTGATCTGCGTTTGCGCGCGCTGGTTGAGGCTCTCCACAATTTGCGTGTTCTGCGCCTCAAGCTCGACTTGAGCGCGAGCTTGGAGCAAGTCATTGAGATGTGCCACACCGTCGGTCAACGCCTTCTACAAGTACACCGAGCTCAAAGCCACGTGGATCAAGCTCTGACACCCATACGCCCCAAAACTCGCAATTCCGCAATAATTAACAACCACTTTAAGTCAGCGTACCGCCCGATTGCACATCAGCGCGCCTACGCTTTAAAACGCAACTTTAAGGGTTAACGGCCTCAATCCATCTTTTCCTATAAAAAGGGCCCTCGAAGGGCCCTTTTGTACTCAAACCAAAATCACCTGGTCAGCCAGGACTCGACACTGTCGGAGCCGTGCGCTATCCGTAGACCTTCAACGTACTGATTGGCGGTGGCGATAACAGTGTTGTATTCGGAGGTTGGTACTGCCTTGATGTTCTTTGACATGGCTCTCTCCTTTCATTGAAGGCGAGGTTCAGCACACCTCGCCAGAGGCGATCGAGGGATCAAGCGCTCGGGTGGGTGTGGTAAATCTTGCTGACGATCGTCCACTTGCCTTCTACCTTCAGCAGGTTGAAGAAGTCGGTGAAACGAAATCCCGATACGTTGTCGGTATCGACCCGAGCACTGGCAGCAGTGCCCACAATGTCGATACGAACGATTGCGGCTTTGGCTTCGGGAGATGGGCGGAAAACGTTGTCAATGACGTCGTACAGATTCTGGATCGCGCCGCCGACGAGCTTGCCGCTGTCGACCCCAAACATGGTGGCCTGCTCGTTGAACGCGGGCTTCATCAAAGTGCTGTCAGCCTTGGCTCCACCCTCGTTGTACTGGCTAAGCACGTCGACGATTGCGTTGTATTCCTGGACGTAGGTTGGATTGCTCATGATGTACTCCTGGTTGAATGATGTTCCGATGACTGCTAGTTCTAGGTGGGCGCGGCATGGCCAACTGACGATCACCAATCCTGGCGAGTCGGCGAGATAATCAGATCATTGACGGTGACGTTTTCCGGCTGGTTGAGTGCGTAAATCACGGCTCGCGCGATATCGTGAGGCGCAATGGCAATCCGGTTCAGCTCCTGAGCAGCCTTACGCCCTTCGCGACGGAGCCTCTCCGCGCCTGGCTGGCGCAGGGGGTACAAATCAATAGTTAGCCGTTGGCCAATCGGTGTAGCCGGTGGCGCCTCCGCCGTAGTAACTTTCACGTGGCGCGATGGTCAGCTCAGCACCACAACGCAGGCGTTCTACGAGGTCAGGGTTCGAAATGAACAAGCGACCGAACGCCACCGCGTCAATCTGACCTTGCGCCCGACGCTCCAATGCCATCTCCAGGTTGTAGTTGTTGTTGCCAATGAACGCCCCTTCGAACTGAGCACTCAGTGCATCCAGATCAACGCGTTCAGGAACAGTGCGGGAGGTGGCGGTGGCGCCTTCGACGAAGTGCAGATAGGCCAGATTGAACCAGTTAAGCTGCTGAATCAGGTAACCGTAAGTCGCCATGACATTGCTGTCGGGAGGCGTATTACCTGCATCAGGCGTCACCGGCGAAAGACGGATGCCGACCCGGTCACTGCCCCAGATCGAAACCACTGCTTCGGTGACTTCAAGCGTCAGACGAGCGCGATTCTCGATGGAACCGCCGTACTGATCAGTGCGCTGATTGGTGGAATCACGCAGAAACTGGTCGAGCAAATAGCTGTTGGCGGAATGGACTTCCACACCATCGAAACCGGCTCGCTTGGCATTTTCTGCGGCGCGCTTGTACTGCTCGATGACTCCGGGAATCTCCGAAGTCTCCAGCGCACGGGGCATCGACACTTCGACAAAGCCTTTCTCGGTGTAGGTGCTACCTTCGGCCTTGATCGCCGACGGAGCAACGGGTGCTTCGCCATCAGGCTGTAACTCGACGCTGGAAAAACGGCCCACATGCCAAAGCTGGCTGACAATCTTGCCACCCGCCGCGTGTACGGCGTCGGTGACTTTTTTCCAGCCTGCCACCTGCTCTTCCGACCAGATCCCCGGCGTCATGGCGTAGCCACGTCCCTGAGCCGAAATGTTTGTCGCCTCGGCAATGATCAGGCCCGCGCCGGCGCGCTGAGCATAGTAAGTGGCGTGCAGTTCATTCGGTACACCGTCCTCCGCCATCCGACTGCGGGTCACGGGAGCCATGACAATACGGTTGGCCAGTTGCAGAGCGCCCATGCGCATGGGCGAGAAAAGATCGGTGTCGAGCGAGTGATCAATCATGATAAGAACCTCGTTGTAGTCTTTTTGGGTCATCAGCGACTTCGCAACATCAATGATGTGCTGTTGCATGTTGCTCTATCGGTTTGGCTCGTGAAGGCTCAAGGGCCACCCTCTCCCACTTGGCGATAACCAACGGTGCGATCGCATTACCCAACACATTCAGGGTGGTGGTACCGCTATCGATAATCCTGAAGATGCCCGCGATCAGTGCCACGCCTTCCAGCGGAAGGCCGGCGGACGCCAACGTGGCTGACAAGATGATGATGGCAAATCCGGGTACCCCGGCAGCACCTTTGGAAGTCAGCACCATGGTGACCACCAGTAAGATCTCCTGAGACAACGACAGATCAATGCCATAAAGCTGAGCGACAAAAATCGTCGCCACACCCAGGAAAATCGATGCGCCATCCAGGTTGAATGCATACCCCACCGGCACCACAAAACTGACGATCCGGCGCGGCACACCATAGCTCTCGAGCTTGCTCATCAGTTGGGGCATGACCGCTGCGGATGCAGCACTCGAGAACGCAAGAATCAGCTCACTTCGGAAATATTTGATCAGCTTGAAGATGTTCTCGCCGATCAGATAACTGATCCCCCCAAGCACCACCAATGCAAAGACAATCAGGGCCAGGTAAACCACGCCAATCAACTTGAGCAAGGGCAATAACGAGGCGAACCCAAAGGTCGCAACAGTCGCGCCAATCATGCCGAATACACCTATCGGTGCGTAGGCCATGACGATTGAGACAATCTTGAACATCGCATCCGAAATACCCTGAACCACCGCGACCACCGGCGCGCTCTTCTCCCTCGGCAACGAGTTCAATGCCATGCCGAACAGCACCGCGAAGAACAGCACCGACAGTAGCTTCGCTTCGGACATCGCAACAAAGACGTTATCCGGGACGATGTTCTGCATAATCACGAGAGCGCCCTTCGAAGGCTCCATTGTGATGGACGCAGAGCTATGCGTAATGCCCGAAATATCAGTGCCCGTGCCAGGCTCGAAGATGTTCGCGAAACACAACCCCATCACGATGGCCAGGCCAGTAATCGCAAAGAAATACCCCAGCGACTTTATGCCCATGCGACCAAATGATTTGTTATCTCCGCCTCCTGCAATGCCCAGGATCATGCAACAAAACACGATTGGAACAACGACCATCTTCATCATCTTGATGAAGATATCGCCAAGCGGTTTCAGGATTTCCGCGCTAACCCACGATTGATACTGCGGATGGGTATTGAAATACCAACCGACGAGCACGCCAAGCAACAGCCCGGCAATGATTTGCCACACCAAGGGAATACGTTTCATGTCTAGCCTTCTTGTTGGAATGAAAGGACTGCGTTCATTGGCAGTTGCTAGAGTCATGAGCTTCCAGCTCACTTGAGATCAAATGGCACAACGCTGTTGTGCCAACACGTTTCTTATTTTGCGAAGAGCTGGCTCATATCCTTGAAGGCTTTGAATTCAAGGGCATTTCCGCACGGGTCAAACAGGAACATGGTGGCTTGCTCGCCCACCTGACCCTTGAAGCGAATGTAGGGTTCGATCACAAACTCAGTACCGAAGGACTTCAGACGCTCGGCCAGCGCTTCCCATTCTTCCCACCCAAGGATGATGCCGAAGTGAGGAACCGGTACGTCGTGGCCGTCGACCGGGTTGCTGTGGACACTCTCCTGGGAAGCAGTTTTTGGGTGTTCATGAATAACCAGCTGGTGGCCATAAAAGTTGAAGTCGACCCACTGGGTGCTGGAACGACCTTCCTCCAAGCCAAACACTTCACCGTAAAAGGTGCGTGCGCCAGCGAGGTTGTAAACCGGGATTGCGAGGTGGAAAGGCGAGAGGCTCATCAGAACTCCAATGACAGTATTTTTGTTGGTGAAGGACGGAGCAGCGTATTAATGCCGGCCGTTGGTTTTGTGCGACGCTTCAAGTTCCGCCGTCCCACCGACATCGGCGTTTGGGTTCAGGCAGTTGCCGGGGGATGGGCGCATCGTAGAGCGGCAAACAAAACATAAAAATCAATATATATTTCTTAGAAACACAATTAATATTTGTGAATGATCAAAGAACTCAAGACACTCATCGCCGTTGCACGGGAAGGTACGTTTGCCGCTGCCGGGAATAAAATCGGCCTCACCCAGGCAGCGGTGAGCGCCCAGATCCAGCGTCTGGAGGCCGAACTCGGCTTTGAGATATTCGACAGGAAGGGACGCTCAGCTCACCTCAACAGGATGGGCCACCAGATACTCCTGCAAGCGCAAGAGCTGCTTCGGCTTTACGATAATCTGGGCTCCACCACGGCTGGACTTCCTGCGAGCGTCCTGGTGAACATCGGTGCCATCGCTTCCGTGCAGCGCTCCTATCTACCGGATGCGTTAGCCACGTTTCACCAACAGTGCCCGCAGTGCCGCACCCGTGTAATCCCAGGACTATCGATGGAGTTGGTCAACCTCGTGGATGCCGGCGAGATCGACATGGCCGTAATCATTCGCCCACCCTTTTCGCTTCAAAGCGATCTGCGCTGGACGACTTTGGCGCTCGAGCCCTACCGTCTGATCGTTCCACGCGATGTGCCGGGAGAAGATTGGTCGGAACTACTTTCCAGCCAACCGTTCATTCGGTATGACCGATCATCCTTCGGGGGCAGGCAGGTGGATCGCTTCCTGCGGCAGATGCATTTCACCTTGCGTGAGGTTTGCGAACTGGATGAATTGGAGGCCATCATCAAGCTAGTGGAAAATGGCGTTGGTGTGGCGTTGGTGCCGCAGACAGCACCCCACCAGGAATGGCCAACAGGTGTACGAGCGCTCGACCTCGGACAGCACACCTTCCACCGTGATATTGGGCTCGTCCATCGGGCTCGGCAAAGTTTTACCGAACCTGTGCAGATACTGGCTCAACTTATCAGTGACCAGGTAAAGACCGGTTCTGAATAAATCCACATAGAAAAAAAGGCCCTCTCGGGCCTTTTGTGCTCAAACCAAACTCACTTGGTCAGCCAGGACTCAACTGTCGCGGAGCCGTGTTCTGCTTTCCATTCTTTCAAGGTCTTGTGATTGCCGCCTTTGGTTTCGACGACTTCGCCTGTATGCGGGTTTTTGTAGACCTTCACTTGGCGTGGCTTGCGGCTGCCGGCTTTGGACTCAACGGCTGGAGCGCGACGGCCCGCCTGCGGATCCAGCAAATTGATCACATCCTTCAAGCTGTAGCCGTACTCAGCAAGCAAAGCGCGTAGCGGTTGGCGCTCATCGTTGTATTCCCTAGTCACTGAGAAACAGCACAGTCAACCAAACTCTCTGTTGCGGATGAATTTTCACACTTATACCAACAACCCGCTTTACTGGCTTCTTAACTCGCAAAAAAACGATCAAGCCAACTTATACCTTCGAGCGTGCCGATAGCAGGTTGATATTCACACCCAACCCACCCCGTATAAGAAGGTGAATTTATCGAATCAAGAACTCCGGACAGGTTCAAATTACCGATATTAGGCTCATGCCGCCCTGGGTAGCCAGCAATCTGTAAATGGTCGGTTTGAGGAAGAAGGAGATCGAGGCAAGCAAGAGGATCCAGCCGCTCCATCGCTGCATGATAAAGATCCAGAATCAGGCCTAGCCCTTCAATTCTTTGCGTCCAGCTGACGGCCCCCGCCAATGTTCGAATAAAATACCCTGGCACTGAAATTTGATTGATGGCTTCAATCACAACCTTTACGTCATGGCGGGCAGCCTCCTCGATGGCCCAGTTCATGTTGTCGACAAATTGACTACCCGATACAGCGTAATTTTTCTGCTCAACCACTCCAGATAGCACGTGAAGCAGTGGACTTCCTCCTTCGACGGCATATTCAAGTCCCAGGTTGAAATCCTCACGAAAGTCCCGAGCCTTTCCGGACTGAGCAGCTAGCCCCTTACTACCAGGTCGTAGTGGTACTGTTGCCAATACTTGTTGAAGGCCTGTGCGACGTAGAGTCCCAGCTATTTCTGCTGCCGCCATGTCGCGAGGAAAACTGAACTCAACAGCCTCAAAGCCAGCATCCCGAGCGGCGCTAAATCGATCCTCGAAAGACCATTCGGTGAAGAGCAAGGTGAGGTTCGCTGCATATTTGATCATTCAGTTAATCAAGCCATCGTGTTTGAGTTGCACTACGAAAAGCGGATTCAGCGCCACTGAATCCGCACTCGTGCTTGGAAATTACGCTGTTACAGGAAAAGATTTTGGCTTGAGCAGAAAGTGCGCCAGTGCCGGAACCAGTACCAGCGCGCCCACCATGTTCCAGATGAACATGAACCCGAGCAGAATGCCCATATCGGCCTGGAACTTGATCGGCGACAGCACCCAGGTCAGTACGGCGATGCCCAAGGTAATCCCCGTCATTACCACTACTTTCCCTGTCGAGAGCAGGGCCAAATAGTAAGCATTGGACAGGCTTGAGCCGTTGCGCAAATTGGTGAGGGTCACGCTAAGGATGTACAACGCGTAATCCACCCCGATGCCTACCCCCAACGCAATCACGGGCAGCGTCGCCACCTTGACGCCGATGTTCAGCCCTACCATCAAGGCTTCGCACAAAATAGACGTCAGCATCAGCGGCAGTACCGTGCACACGACAGCGCGCCAGGATCTGAAGGTGATAAAGCACAGGGCGATGACGGCGGCGTAGACCATGAACAGCATCTGCACGTTCGAACGCTTCACCACGATATTGGTCGCCGCTTCGATCCCGGCATTGCCCGCCGCATTGAGGAACTGGATCTGATCGGAGTTATGGGTCGCCGCGAACTGTTCGACTGTCTGAACCACGCTGGTGAGCGTGTCCGCCTTGTGATCCTTCAGATAGACATACACCGTCAGCAGATCGCAATTTTGGTTGAATAGCTCTCGTGGCGCCCGGGTGATGATTGCATTCAACAATCCCTGGTTACGGGGTATCTCGTACCAGGTCATGCTGCCTTCATTCATGCCAGCCGCTGCCTGCTTACTCAGTGCGGCTAAAGACGTCGTGGACACCACACCTGGCAACTGCTGAAGCTGCGCTTCCAGCGCATCGACTGACACCAGGGTCTGGTAATTGGCGCAGTAGTATTGGGGGGTTTTCACCATCACCACGTACTTATCGCTGCTGGCGGAAAAGTTGCTGACCATGAAGCGGTTGTCGGTGTTGTAGCGCGATTCCGGCCGCAGTTCTGGTGCTCCGGGATTCAGATCACCGATCTTCACGTGCAAACTCACAGCGAAACCAGCTACCCCCAGTATCACTGCGCCGATGATTGCACCACTCGCCCATTTGCGTTCGGTGAATCGATCCAGAAAAGCCCAAAATGGGTGCCGGGCGTGTTGAGCATCCAGCTGTGAGAACTTGTCGTTTGCTGCTTCACGTTGAGCCGCCGCTTTGCTGACTCCGGTGTATGACAACAGAATCGGCAACAGAATCAGGTTGGTAAAAATCAGGGTCAGAACGCCGATCGTCGCGGCGACGGCCAGATCCTGTATGACCGGAATTTTGATAATCATCAGCACCGCGAAGCCTACGGCGTCGGCCACCAGCGCCATCAGGCCAGTCAAAAATAGCCGGCGAAAAGTGAAGCGTGCGGCCACGAATTTTTCAGCTCCGCGCCCGATGTCCTGCATGATCCCGTTCATTTTTTGCGCGCCATGGCTTAACCCGATGGCAAACACTAGGAAGGGCACGAGAATCGAATACGGATCGAGATCAAACCCCAGTGTAGGCAGCAATCCCAGCAACCAGACCACAGCAATGATCGAACACAGCAGTACCAACAAAGTGCTGCGCACGCATCTGGTGTACCAAAACAACACGATGCCGCAGATCACCAGCGTCGCGGCGAAAAACAGCTGCATCTGACGCATGCCATCAATCAGATCTCCCACCACTTTGGCAAAGCCTGTGATGTGGATTTTGATGTTTTCAGTTTCGTACTTGGCCCTGATCTGCTCGAGTTGGCCAGAGAGCGCGTTATAGTCCAGTGGTTTGCCGTCGTCCGACGTGATGTCCTGAAGAGGTAATAGCACAATGCTGGACTTGAAGTTAGCAGCCACAAGCCGTCCTACTTCCCCCGAGCGTTCGACATTCTGACGAACCTGCTCCAGGCTGCCGGCAGAACCGTCGTAGTTGTCAGGGATGACCGGGCCGCCGTCGAAGCCCTCCTCGGTCACGCCGATCCAACGGGTCGCGGGAGTCCAAAGGGACTTCATGTACGAACGGTCGACGCCGGGGAGCAGAAATACCTCATCGTTGATTTTCTTGACCGTCTCCAGGTAGGCAGTATCGAAAATACTGCCCTGCTTGGCCTCAATCGCAATGCGTAAGGTGTTGCCCCCCTCGCCCAGCTGGCCGCGATTTTTCAGGTAGTTCTGCACATAAGGGTGATCCGTTGGGATCATTTTTTCGAAGGCGGCATTGAGCTTCAAGCTCAGTGCCTGGTAGCCCAGTATCAGACTGAGCAACACGCAGACGGCCAAGACGATGCTGCGATGATTGAACAAAAGCCGTTCAACCAGAGTGCCGGAGGATGGATCGAATACATCCGGCTTAGGGATGGTTTGATGCTCTGCAGAACGAGTATAACTATTCATTGATCATGCTCCGGCGATTCCACTGCACCTGCGGACGACAGCATGCCCCGTGCACTACTGATGATCAGGTTGCCGTTCGCGGCCTGCGTCATACCTGTGAAATAACTGGGTTGAGTGATCTTCAGGACAGATGCTTTGGTATCGCCCTCTTTAAAGCGCAGCACTCTTCCCGACTCATCGGTGAGCAGTACCGTGCCATCCTCAAGACGCAGGCCACTGGTCAACGTGATTGGCTGCAAGGTGTCAAGGCGCTGCCAGGTATCACCGCGATCCTTAGACTCGTAGGCTTTGCCGCGTAGACCAAACGCCAGAATCGAACCACTGCTGGTCGCTTGGAGACCGAAGGTAGTGCCTTCATAAGGTGACGCCAGCGACTCGAAAGTCAGGCCTTCATCACTGGAGCGCAACAGCGTGCCCTGTTCACCAGCGATGAACAGATCCGTCCCCACCCGTTCGATGCTGTAGAGGTGTAACCCGTTTGGGTTATCGATGCGGGAGCGGATCGATTGCCAGCTGAGCCCGCCGTCATGGGTGACAAACGCCAGACCATAAGCGCCCACCACCAGCCCATTTTTGGCATCCACGAATAGTAGATCGAGCAGGGGTTTATCGGGGCCTTCGTCCACGAGTTGTTGTGCTTGAGATAGACGCTCCTGAGCCTTGTCGGCATCGGTGGAGCTGTCTATGGCCTGCCTGGCTTCCTGCAGTTCGATCGCGGCCGACAGGACGCCATCAAGCTGTTTGCTCCAGCTCAGGCCACCATCCTGGCTGTGCAAGACAACCCCTGCGTGCCCGACGGCCCATCCTTCGCGGTCATCAATGAAGCGAACCCTGACCAGCGTCATGCTGACGGGAGAATTGACTTGCTTCCAGGTGCGGCCATTGTCATCAGAGACAATGATGAATCCTCTCTCACCAACGGCCACAAGTCGATCGCCGGCACGGGCAACACTCAGCATGACCGACTGCGCCGCCATGGCGCTGGTGATTGATGGCTGCATCGGAAGCCCATCGGTTTGTGCCGCCGCAGCGCCGGTGAGCGCTGTCATGATCGACACGCTCAGCATGAATGCCTTGAACGCATGCTGAGATAAAAGCCTGGGAGTTTGAATACGCATTTTCGAGCCTCGATGATGCAGTTCTGTGGACGCCGCGTCAGTGGCACGGCGTCCACAGAATTCAAATGTGAACATGCTGTTGCGAGGTTCAGCGCACCGAGCCGGACGCTACCGAGTTACCGGTAAAGAAGTTCTCGGGCTTGCGCGATATGACGCTATAAGTTTCGCCGTTCAGGCTTTGCACGACGCTGTACGTCTTGGCTTGCAGGTTGTAGATCACCACCGGTTTCACCACCACCGCCGGGATCGAAGGCACAACGAATGGAAGCACTTGGGAGACACGCCACAGTTTGCCTTCGGCGTCGTACCCATCCACAAGCGAAACCGTCCAGCTGTCTTCATCAATGAAGAATTTGCGCTTTGGTACGGCATGGCGTTTGCCTGGGGCGACAGTGGCCTCAAGCTCCCATACACGATGCAGCTCCCAGCGCACCTTGTCGGGATTGAGGTGGTTGGCCACAAAGGCATCGTCGCGTTTTTCTGCGTTGAATTTGTTGTCGTTGTACGGGATGTACAGCTCTTTTTTGCCTACCAGCTTCCATTCGTAGCGATCCGGGTGACCGATGAAGCCATGTACTTCATCAAAATAGTTGGCGCCTGAAGCCACAAAATCCGGGGTGTCATAACCAACGGTAGGCGCACGGCGCACGCGGCGTTGGCCTACTAAGTATTGCCACGCTTCTCGCGGCTCTTGCGCATTTATGCTGTCGTGGGTCACCAGCGACTCACCGGCCTTGAACGGCGGCTCGTTAGTCAAAAATCGCAGCAGGGCATATTGCCCTGACCACTTATCGGCGCTCCCGTCTTTGTAGTAATACGGGTACTGCCAATTCTCCACACCACGGCTGGCCAGAGTCCGAGTTCCATCCGCATTGCCAATGACGTTGGCATACCCCATCTGAATGGATTCCGCTTCTACCCGCAGCAGGAAATTCCAGATCACCTCATTGCCGGTTTTAGGGATCGGGAATGGGATGCCGCCATAGCACCCCTCCACCGACAGTCCGTTGCTGGTCGTCTTACAGCGGGTCGCATTGGCAAACGTGTTTTGATAAATGCTGTCAGGTGCCGCGGCCGTACGATGAGTCGGGTAAATATCCAGATGGAAGGTGTCGGGATATTTCGCCAGCAAGGCTTTCGTGCCTTCATTCAACTTGTCCGCGTACTGCGCCGCATTCTTCGCGGTAATCTGCAACAGCGGCTTCTCACCAGGGAACGGATCGGCTGGCATATCGCCGGATTTTGCCCCGGCCACCTCCTTGGTCAGTCCGCCTGTCCAAGCGGGAATGGAACCATCAGCATTACCAGCTTTTTCGGCGCCCATGGGGGTCAAAGTGGTCTTGAGCTTCGCCGCCTCGTCGGGACTTACGGCTGCGAATGCGGTGCTAGCGCACATTGAGATAGACAGGGTGGAAAGCAGTAGCAGTTTAATTTTTGTCATTATCAGGGCCCGCCTGTTCTTTGCTTAAAAGGTTCGCTGGATCGAGAACGCCACGAAATCTCTGTCTTTCATGTTTTGCTGGTAGGTGAACGAGTTGGAGGAGTTGATGACTGGCCCCGCCTCACCAAAGAAATTGGTGTAGCTCAGCGAGGCGTACCATTGCTTCTTGTAATCAGCCTTGAGACCCAGGGTTAAGTCACCGCCATGCTCCGGGCCAAATGCTTGAGGCGTAACTGAAGATCGTCCGGACGGGTTGTAGCCAAGAGTGATCGGGGCTTGAACGTCGATCCCGGGAAAGACCTGGAAGTATTGAGGTTCAAAGGTAAAACGCAGCGCGAAGGCATCGCGAGTGGTATTCGGATCAAGTTGGTCGGCATTTTTGGTCACGCTCAACCGCCGGTTGAAAGCCAGCTCACCGATGAACGAAGCGCCGTCCCACAGTGCCGATCCGCCGTAGACATTGACCACTGACACCTGAGCATGCCAAGAGCGACCAATGGGGTAAGCCGGGTTGGAATCATTGTCGGAATCCAGGCCGGTAATGATGGTGCCGCCAACACCCGCCAGCGGGGTGTCGAGCCGGATTGATGTTTCACCGGCAATGTTCGCTTCGCCGACCAAGGTGCTGAAACTTGCGCCAAAGACTTTGATGTCCTCGGGATAAACGTTGACGAAAGTGTCATCTGCTCCAGGCACCAGTGCTGCTGGTCGGAAGTAAAACACCGGTGTTTTTTCGTGATACTTAGCCGCGTATAGACCGAACTCCCAGTCTTCGATAGCGAATTTCAGCTGAGCGCCAAACTGGCCTGAGTCCTTGGCATCAATGTCCTTGCCGTGAAGTAGCGCACCAGTAGGGAAAAATACACGTTCGCCTCCTTCGCCGACAAAGTCCGCACCGCTGAAGTAGCTCCCTGCTGCAGGAAGACGAGTTTTGTTCCACTCAAATTGGTAATAGGCACCGACACTGACCGAATCGCTCAACTGCCAGTTGCCCGAGACCTGCTTCGTCGGCATCAGAATCTCTTTGAACTGGGAGCCGGGTACCGACTGCAGCTTCACCAGGTCAACGGTGGATTGCGCATTTGCAATACCGTTGGCACCGAAGAAAAGGCTTTCACCGTAAATTTGGGTGAACTGCCCCAATCTGGCAGACAACGAAGTGCTGCCGATTTCCTTCGAGCCATAGATGAAGGCATCGAGGATTTCAGTGTTCGTTTCGTGGATCCGACGCGTGTCGCTGGTGAACTGATCGTGATCGACGCTCACCGAGTTCGCCGTAGCCGGTGAATCGTTATCGTTGTCATGACTGTAAACATTGTCGTACCAGGAGGCCGCACTGAGACGGGCACCGACATCCTTGTACTTGATGTCGAACTCGGACAGGAGATCCAGACGATTGGATATGAGCCCACGATCGAAGTTTCGGTCGCCGTCATCCAGATTTGGATTACTGTTGGAAGTGCCTGGGCCGGCCGCAACCTTGTGATCCAGCTTGTTCACACGCCATGCATTGCTGTATTTGATCGTGTTGTCCCAAGTCGCCGAAAGGTCGGGGTTACCAGTATCGATTTGGAAGGCTTGCGATTGAGTAGAAAGACTCAACAGCGCCATTGCGCTGACTGCACAGGCGATGCTTGAAACCGGCAACGGGCAGAGCCGCTGGTTAGCTGTTTTCATGAAGATGTTCCTGATTTTTTTGTTTTTGTAAAAGGTCATCAACTCGCACCATCAGCTGCGAATACATCTGCGTACTGCGTGGTGCTGTCGGCTTCTTTCTTAACCACTTACCGTCCCTGATGAGCTGCCAGCGCTTGTAAGCCCGTCTCCACAAGGACGATGTCCAGCTGAGATTTCAACCCGCTGACAGCAAACCCTCCTATGACCTCGCCCTCGACAACGATTGGAAGCCCCCCTTCGATGGGGAAGACCCCATGGATCATCGAAGCGCCAGATCTGCCTTCGGCGACCATGTCCTCAAAAAACTTCGTCGGTCGGCGTGTGACAGCTGCGCTGCGGGCCTTTTCAATGGCGGTTTGGACAGACGAGACGGATGCGCCATCAAGCTTTCTAAACGTCATGAGGCAGCCCGCCTCGTCAACCACGGCCATGGAAACCTTCCAGTTTTCCCGGGTGGCTTTTTCCATGGAGGCCACAAGCATCAATTCGGCGTCAGCCAACTCGAGTACCCGCTTCGTTTTCATCACGCCCCTCTTGAACCTATGGT
The DNA here is from genome assembly GCF_019823085.1 of Pseudomonas sp. DR48. Taxonomy (NCBI): domain Bacteria; kingdom Pseudomonadati; phylum Pseudomonadota; class Gammaproteobacteria; order Pseudomonadales; family Pseudomonadaceae; genus Pseudomonas; species Pseudomonas sp. DR48. Next base: position 5,844,422 of record NZ_CP081946.1, read on the forward strand.
TTGTGGTCAGCCTATACATGACTCATTCATGCATAAAAACATGTTTACTGCACTACGAATCACTTTGTGCACAAAACGTAATCCTGGGCAAATTTAAAGTCAAGGAGATTCTCCAACGCATTTTTTGCTACATGGATAAGGCGAAACGGGAAAAAGGCATCCGATGCCAACCGACTGGGGGATGTTTCAAAGGACGGAATATTCTGAAATCAACCTAGAGAGGTGGATCTGGGAGGGGCGCAGGCGGGAGCAATAGAGGCGCAGGTGAATCAAAGCTGCTCACAGAGTGGCCAACGATTCTTCGCATGCGGCTCGGGAAAATTTACGCGCAATTCACGCACACATCCTTTGCACTAAAGGATGTTTTGCGCATAAAATTGATTTAGTGCAAATTTTAGGATGACTCCGACCATGATCACCTCCCCCGGCAGCCCGCTGATCGATGTCGCGTTGACGAAGATGAAAAAGGCGATTGTTTGTTGCGAGCTGGCCCCGGGCGAAAAGCTCAAAGTGGCCGAACTGTCCAAAACGTATGGACTCAGTAGCTCCCCCATTCGTGAAGCCCTCAATCGACTGACTCAGGACGGTGTCGTCGAAGCCAGCGATAACAAGGGGTTCAGGGTCGCGCCGATTTCTACGACAGACTTTCGCGACATTACGCGATTGCGCTGCCTGCTCGAATGCGAAGCACTAAGCGATGCCATCCAGTATGGCGACGATGCCTGGGAAGCCGATGTACTGGGTGCGTTTCACCGCCTCAATCTGATTGAGAAAAAACTCGGAAGCGGTGTGCTCGTGCTCGATGATGAGTGGTCTATCCGGCATAAGGCTTTCCACTTTGCGCTGTTCTCGGCCAGCCCGTCACCGTTGCTGCTGAAAATGGTGGACTCCCTTTTTGACCGGGCAGAACGCTACAGACGTTTTTCAGCCAAGCAACGGATCACACCAAGGCACAAGGGCAATGAGCATCAAGAACTGATGGATGCTGCGCTTGCACGCGATTCAGACAAAGCGGTGACGCTCTTGCGCAATCACATCCAAGGCACTTTGGGCCGAACTGTCGAAGCTATCGAACGCCAACAAGCCACGCTCCAATAACTGAATCGATAGCCTGTCGCCCCCCCCATTCGGGGCGACACTCGAGTTCTCAGCGTCGAATTCAAACTCAAAAAAAACCTTCGCATCACAACCGCTTTCGTGGACAGTGCAACGCGAAGGCTCTACAGCCCCTTGCAGGTTTACGCCTGCGCAAACCTGATTGTCGTGTCGCAAGCTCCGCCGCTACTTTGCCTAGCCTGTTCAGGATCCTTGCACCACAAGGCAAGTTCCATTCCCTCAAGCATCTCCATCGCCCAGGCGACGGTGACCGCCCCGCCGTAAACGTAGTGATCCGGCCTCACAATGACCACATTGCAGCCTCGACGCTCAAGCCATTGCGTCAGTACGCCGTCGACCTCTTCATAATCATCAACAGCGCGTGAGCCAGACTGTTGGTCGTTGACCAACCTCACGACCTGGATAGGCAGGCCTTTAAGCGATTGACTACTGCGCAGGCATCTCAGTAGCGCGCTGGCGTCGAACCCTGGCGCAATGACCACTCGAAAGGATTGGCCGGTAAACTCATCCAGGAGTGCCTTCTTACCCGCATGGTTGATCACCATCGGTTGCGGAAACAGCTCGCCGGCAGGTGGAACATTGGCGACAAAGCCTTGGTTCAGGCCAGGAATCAGCGATTGCCTGATGGTGCCTCCCGGGTTTTCCTCCATCTGCTGAATCAAGCGCGCATCCCGGATAGCGGCTTTCTCGCTGTCACGCTCGCAAATGACACCACCGAACTCTTTTGCCGCCATCGTGGTTTGACGGACATGAGGAATACGCTCGGTCTGGTAGGTATTCAGGAATGCCGGAGCAGCCAGGCCTCCTTTAACAAGCGCTAGTTTCCAGACCAGATTCAATGCGTCGCGAATCCCTTGGCACATGCCTTGTGCCAGAAAGGGGGGCGTCATGTGCGCTGCGTCTCCGAGGAAAAACACCCGGTCGGACTTCCACTGCTCCAGAATCAGAGCATGGAATCGGTAGGCAGACGCACGCCACAGCTGATAGTCGCCCTCAGGCAACCAACGGGCGATCAGCTTTTTGATCGCTTCGGGTTGTGAGATTTCCGTCGGCTGTTCGTCAGGGTTAATCATGAACTCCCAACGTCGATGCTGACCCGGCCCGACGACAAAGGTACATGGCCTGGCCAACTCGCAAAATTGCACGTTGGTCTTTGGTAGATGCTCTCCCGCCCCTTCGTTGAGGATTACGTCAACCACGAGCCATGGCTCGTCGAAGGCTAGATCCTCCATTTTCAACCCTAAGCGAGTGCGGATTGGACTGGTGCCTCCGTCACACGCCAACACATAGTCCGCAGTGACTGTACGCTCGATTCCATCCTTCGCCTGGATGCGAACAACCGCTTGTGAACCGTTGGAATCTACCGACAAAACCTCTGAACCGAGTTCCACGGTGACGGACTTCATATCCGCAATCTTACTGCGCAGGGCGCGCTCGACGGGAGGCTGTGAGAAGACATAATTAGGCGCCCAACCCAGCGGATAGGGAGGTTTGGCGGCATCAATACGTTTGATCAGCTGAGAGCCTGTAGTGCGGTACTCAGAGGGACGATAAGGCATGACATGTTCGGCAATGTCATCGGCCAAACCAATGTTGCCGAATACACGCATCACTTCGTGATCAAAACCCATAGCCCTAGGATTGGTGTACACCGTTTCGGACTTATCCACGACGAGAGCGGTTAGCCCCCACATGCCGGCGAGATTTGCGCACAGAGCACCCACTGGCCCCATTCCAACAATGATGACATCGTAGTCCATCGTCTACTCCGCTTTTTGTTTTTATCTATTGCGACTTCCGGTTGATGAACTGACTTGCTCACGCCCATCAACCAGACTTCAACACCGAAAGAATCGGAACGGGCTATTCACCCCTTCCCTGCGCCATCAATTGATTCGAACTCGCTGCTCTTCGATCTTCGACCGAATTGAGTCCATCCATTGCTCACGAGTCTGGAAGCCAGGACGGCGTCTGCACATGGCTTCGGTCTGGGCCAGAATGACTTCAGTCGGTAACTCCAAATCAAGTGGTTCTTTACAGGGTTGTGCGGTGTAAAACGGCGCATCGACATACATTTCGATTGGGTTGCCTTCAGGGTCTTTGAAGTACATCGACCAGGCGTTCCCATGATCCACCTGAGCAATCCCTTCAATTCCGCTTTTTTTGGCGAATTGGTAGTACGTCTTCAAGTCATCCAGCGAATTCAGTAAAAACGACAGCTGATTGATCGGGTTGAAAGGTAAGTCGACAGGCTTACCGTCAAATAGCACGACTTGGTGATGCAACTCAGGGTTCTGCGTCATGAAAAACAACCGATGCCCTGTTGACGCGACACCTTTGTCACTCACGATGAAGCCGAGAGTACGGCAGTAGAAGTCGACCATGCGATCGAGGTCAGCACAAAACACGCCGGAGTGGGTGAAATTGATTGTAGGTAACGCGGGCATTTGGAACCTCCAGTTTCTTATGATTGTGTAGAGGGCAACGCTTAGGCTTCGTCAATAACGCCGTTCGATAGCGTTCCGATCTCGGTGATCACCACTTCGAAAACATCACCGGGCTTCAGAAAAATGGGTGGATTTCTCTTAAAGCCGATCCCGCTCGGTGTACCGGTTGCCAAAATGTCGCCCGGGTTCCATGGCAGTGCCTTTGAGACGTACGAAATCAAATGCGGAATGTCGAAGGCCAACTCCGAAAGACTGCCTTCCTGCAGTTGCTCGCCATTAAGTACCCCCCGCACAACCAGCTTACGGTAATCGGGAATTTCTGAAGCCGGAACCAGCCATGGGCCTAGCGCACCGGTTTTTCTGAAAGTCTTGCCCATACCGTACTGGTGCGTATGGAACTGCCAATCGCGGACGCTGGCATCGTTGAAGCAGGTGTAACCCGCAACGTGATCCATCGCGTTCACCGGATCGATATGTGCACCACCTTTCCCGATCACAACCGCCAATTCGGCTTCGAAGTCAAATTGCTCAGAGACTTGGGGTCTTACCAAGGGTTCGCCGTGGGGCAAAAGAGTTTCGGCGAACCGCTGAAAAATCACTGGGAACTCGCCGACCTTTCGGCCCGCTTCTTCAGCGTGAGCAACATAGTTAATGCCTACGCAAATCACCTTTCCAGGGTTGGGGATTACTGACTCCAACTGGATACTCGAGAATGGGTAATCAGGCTGCGCAGCATCAAGGATCTTGCGCGCCTCCTGAAGCAAGGACGGATTGCTCAGAAATGTCGCGAGATCTCGAACCTCCGAGAAACGGTTGGTCAGCTCAACCACTCCATCACCGGACACGGCACCGAAATGGGCTTCTCCTTCTTTACGGTACGAAATTAGCTTCATCTTACCTCTCCTATTTTTGTGCATAAAAACTAACTTCTTGCACCATACATCATTAAATGCATAATGCAAAAGGCCGGTTAAAAAAAATAGCGAGCCCATGAGGCTCTCGGTTCTGGAGGTTACGCATGTCGCTAGTGATGGTTCGTAAGATCAAACTGGACATAGAAGAAGTGTTCCATGAGGGCGGGCCGCGCTCATCAGTCCCACTCAGGATTGCGGTAGCAACCGCCGTGGTCGCCAATCCCTACGCAGGCAAATATGTAGAAGACCTACTGCCGTTTATGCAGGAATTGAGAATTTTAGGCGCACAACTATCCGAGCAACTGATCCATGCGCTGGGTGGTGCAAAGCACGTCCAGGCTTACGGCAAGGGTGCAATCGTCGGTGAAGATGGCGAGCTCGAGCACGGCGCGGTCTGGCACGAAGCGGGCGGCTGGGCAATGCGCGAAGCACTCGGCAATCCGAAGGCGATCGTGCCAGCGGCGAAGACCATCGGCGGCCCAGGTTGCCGGGTCATGATTCCGTTGGGGCACATACAGGCGGCCTATGTTCGTAGCCACTTCGGCGTAGCTGAGATGACCGTATGGGACGGCCCTCGCCGTGGGGAAATTGCATTTGGCCTAGCTATGGCAACAGGCGGCCGGATCCATGCACGATTGGGTGGATTGGCTGCCTCCGAAGTGAAGGGCGAAGACGGATTGCGTTAGTACCTATGATTTAAAGCGTGCTCCAAGGTTACGTAACACTACAAAAACAATATGTGTTGGAGAACATCATGACTGCAAAAACTATGCGCGCCGCTCGCCTGTATGAAGGCGGCAAACCCATGGTCATCGAGCAAGTAGCCGTACCCGAGATTCGTCCGACCGAAGTGCTGGTTAAGGTCAAGGCCTGCGGTATCGTGCCGAATCTGCACAACATCCTCACCAACTGGGTCAAATGGTTTCCACAGAGTCCGCTGCCTAAGCTCCCTGCCATTTTCGGTCTGGATCCATCAGGTGTCGTCGAAGCCGTCGGTTCTCAGGTCTACGACTTCAAGATCGGCGACCGGGTTTACGTCAACCCGGGCCGGCACTGCGGTTCGTGCCGTGCCTGTCGCGCGGGAAACACCATTGCCTGTACCGCCTACACCTTCAATGGCTACTTCGGGTTTACTGCCAAAAGCCCGCGGATGTTCGAAGACTACCCTTACGGCGGACTTTGCGAGTACATCCCTGCGCCGCAATACAGCTTGGTCAAACTGCCCGATAACCTCAGCTTCGAAACCGCTGCACGTCTGGGGTATCTGGGAACCGCCTACAAAGCATTGCTAAAGGCCAACGTTGGCCCCACCAGCACCGTGCTCATCAACGGGATCAGCGGGACACTTGGCCTTGGCGCCGTCGCCCTAGCGCTAGCCATGGGCGCTCGTAAAATCCTCGGTACCGCCAGAAACCAGGATCTATTCCAAAAGGTAAAAGACCTAGCAGCCCCGGGTCGGATCGAAATTCACACGCTCGGCGCAATACCTACAAACGAGTGGGTAAGTGAAGTGACCCACGGCGAAGGTGTTGATGTCGTCATAGATGCATTGGGCCCAGGTGCGCCGCATGAGAGCCTGACTCAAGCTCTTAAATCAATCCACCGCGGCGGGCATCTGGTTAATATCGGCGCCATCGCAGGCGACGTCCCCATCGATCTTCACTGGATCATGGACAACGATATCCAGATCAGCGGGTCAGCCTGGTTCACAGCCGGACAAGGGCAAGCCATGGCTGACATGGTGGAGTCCGGTGTGCTGGATCTTTCATTTTTTGAAAATACGGCTTTCAAGCTAGAAGACGTCAACAACGCGATTACCGGTATCGAAAACCGCCATGGCGGCTTCAGCAACTACGTCATTTGTCCTTGACGCACGCAGCGAGTGGAGCGGTTCGCCCTCCCCTCGCTGCCTCTTTGACTTCTCGTTGAGTAATCCAAATGAAGATAAGAAGAATCGTGACCGGTCACGACGAACAAGGGAACTCCGTGTTCGTTTCAGATGACTACGCCCCAAGAACTCAATCTTTTGCCTCAATCCCTGGACATGCCATGGCGCAGTTGTGGGCGACCCCAGCAAATCCGGTACGCCTCGAGCAGGAACGTGATCCCACGCTAGGCAACTCTTCACTGATTCCTCCTCAGGGCGGTACCAGCATCGCCATGTTCGATTTCCCACCGGACTCGGTGATGCAGAACCCCGTCGATGGTGTGCGGGCCTATGAAGAGTTGGGGGCGGCTCTGCCTGGCTTGATCGAAAGCTTTGAACCGGAAAATCCGGGTATGCACACCACGGCCACCATCGATTACGGAATCATTCTGGAGGGCGAGATGTGGCTGGAGCTGGATAACGGTCAAAGTCGTCTCGTAAAGGCGGGAGACATCGTTATTCAAAATGGCACACGACACGCGTGGCGAAACAAAAGTGAGGGGATTGCCCGAGCATTGTTTGTGATGATCGGCGTGTCATCTCCAGAGAAACAGGTCGTGTAGTTTTTTGATTATCCATCTCTCTGAAGGATTTTTATGGCCACTGTCGCTCATCGTCTACTCGGTATTTCAGGCAGCCTGCGTTCACAATCAACCAATACAGCGGTACTCAAGACCCTCTCCAATCGGTTGGGCCATCAGGTAGAAATGAGTCTCTTCGCACTGAATGAGATCCCCCTTTACAATTCAGATCTTGAAGCGCAGATGCTGCCTGCTTCGGTGGCGGTGCTGAAAGATGCTATCGCACAAGCCGATGGCTTGATCATCTGCTCACCTGAATACAACTACGGCACTTCCGGCGTGCTGAAAAATGCACTGGATTGGGCATCTCGCCCGGGCTTTAACTCACCGTTGAAAAATAAACCCGTGCTCATCATGACGTCTTCACCAGGCGTGCTTGGCGGGGTGCGCGCCCAGGCACAATTGAGAGAGACGCTATCAGCGACCCTTTCCAGAGTCATTCGCGGCCCTCAGATAGTCATTCCGAGTGTCAATGAAAAGATCCAGGACGGCAGCTTCATTGATGAAAAAACGATTGAGTTCATGCTTGCCGCCGTTGATGACTTGATTAGTGAAATCAAAGCAGCCTCGTACAAGGCTATCCGAGACGATACCAATACCTAAGTCTATTCACTCGTCGTGTTTTAACAAAAAAGGCCCTCACGGGCCTTTTTGTACTCAAATCAAAATCACTCGGTTAGCCAGGATTCAACGGTCGCGGAGCCGTGTTCCGCTTTCCATTCTTTACTGCCAGGGAACAGATCCTGACTCAAGTCACCGTGACAGCCGCATTCAACATCAACACCACAATCAAACCGACCACGGCTACGATGGATTGAACCACCGAAATGGTCTTGGTGGCTTCGCCCATAGTCATGCCGAAGGATTCCTTCACCATCCAGAAGCCCGCATGGTTCGCATAGTTGAAGAACAGCGAGCCGCAGCCTATGGACAAGGCAAGCAGAGGCAGGTTGAGGCTGGGATCAGCACCTGCAAGCGGCGCCAGCAAGCCAGCAGCACCAACGATGCCTACAGTGGCAGAACCGGTAGATACCGAGAGCAACATGGCGATCAACCAACCCAAGATCAGCGGAGGAAACGCAGACTGCTGAGTCAGGTGCACAATGGCATCGCCCACCTTGGCGCTGGTCAGCAGCTCCTGAAAGGCACCACCGCCGGCGATGATCATGATGATTGAGGCGATTGGCTTGAGGCTCTTGCCCAGGGAGTCGCGCAATTGCCCCGCATCGCCGCCCCGTGCGAGTACCAGACTTGCCCCTGCGAACAGCACGCCCAGGAGCATGGCTATCAGGGGATTGCCCAGGAAACTAGCTATTTTCAGGATCGCATTGTCCTTGGGTAATACCATCTCAGCGACGGCATGAATCAGCATCAGGATCGCCGGCAGCAAGGCTGCCAGCACGCCAAGGCATATGCTGGTGCTTGGTTGATCGTCGGCTTTTTCAGCCAGGGTGAACTGATCCAGCAAAACCTGATCGGGCCGAGTGCTCATGCGCGGCGAAATGAATGCGCCATAAAGCGGGCCGCCTAAAATCATTGCAGGAATAGCCGCAAGGAAGCCATAGAGCATTGTGGGCCCAACCGAGGTTTTGAGCGCGGCGATGGCCGTCAAGGGGCCAGGGTGCGGCGGTACCATCCCATGCATGGCTGCAAGTGCCGCAATCACCGGAACACCCACATACACATACGCTGAACCTTTGAAGCGAGCCTGGCTTTCCAGCTTTCGCGCCACGCTGAATATCAGCGGCAGCATGATCACCAAGCCCACCTCGAAAAACATCGGAATGCCAATTACAAATGCAACCATCATCATGGCCCAAGGAATCATCCGATCCGATGTTCGCTTGAGGATGACCTCCGCGATCTGCTCTGTGACGCCTGCGTCAGCAAGAATTTTGCCTAGCATCGCTCCAAGCGCGATTACGACCCCTACTGCCCCCAGTGTCTTTCCGGCGCCGGTGATCAAGTGGGAGACGATGGTTTCTGGCTCCATACTGGTTGCAAAGCCAACGCCAACGGAAACTACTAGCAGGGCCAGGAGCGGGTGCATTTTGAGACGCGACACGATGAGCCCCACCAGCACCAGGACGCTCACCAATGCGGTCAGTAAGAGGTCTACATCTAAGGGAGTCATGAAAGGATCTCGGTTGGGCTGGCGCTCAAACTGCACTCAGATTTGAAAGAGAAGTTTGAAACCGTAACGCCTGTCGGCGCACGTGATAAACCAAACATCGTTTGGGGGCTTTTAACTTCGGCATTGGATGACGTGTTCATGGAAACCACTCTCTTGTAATTGGAATAGCTGCTATTACGCAGAACTTCTCGATGCGGCACGAGAGGTTTGACTGCAACGTCGCACTTTGAACGTTCTGTATGTATTCGTTTAAATGGGTGAGATGAATGGTCATCGGCAAATGCAGACGTAAGTTTCAGCCTTCGCCTTTTGCAAAACCGAATAACCTTCGAGGGGCTTGCACCAGCAACGAATAGCTAACCTGCGTCGAACACTCCAAGGCTTGCAACTGATCGACTACGGTGCTGAAACCGATGCTTTGCTCATGCTGCGTATGCGGCCAGTCGCTGCCCCACACCAACTGGCGAAGGCCGAAACTTTGTTCCAGCAGCGGTAATGCCATTCGAGCGAAATTGATGTTCTGCTGCGGCGTACCTCCCAAACGATAGATTCCCGATACCTTCATCCAGATCGAACCTTTCGATCCCAACTCCAGTAACTCGCAAAACCCGGGCTGTTCGACGCCCGAATTGGCATCCGGCCGACCAAAGTGATCAATCACCAACTTCAAACCAAACGGCGTCAATTGATGGATCAGTCCCGGCAGATCCTTTACCTCCCGATGCAACTCGACATGCCAGTCAAGATCAGCAATGTGGCTGAAAAACTCTCTCCAGGCACTGTTACGAAAATCAGGTAACGCCTTACCCATCAGGTTCAAGCGAACGCCGACCACGCCCATCTGATCCATGTCATTCAACATGGCGCGACTGACGCCTGGCTCCAGCACAACCACGCCTCGCAACTGCTGCGGCGCTTGTCTCAACGCCGCCAGCAAGTAGCTATTGTCGGTGCCGAGAAAGCTCGGTTGCACCAATACGCCATGACTCAGGCCATGAGCGTGCAAGTGCGTCAGATACTGCTCAAGCGTGGCGTCGTAATCGGGGGTATAGCGCCGTGCACCGACCAGACATAGATCACGGCTAAACACATGAGCATGGGAGTCGATGCCGGTGATCGGCGTAGAACAGGTGTCAGTCATAGCGTTCATCTATAGAAGGTAAAGGGCATCAGGCCCGCGCACTCTCGTTGCCGTTGACCGTTGCTGGCACCGATGCACTCGAAGCTTCGAGGCTGCGTCCACGGGTTTCCGGCAGACAAAGTGCCGCGATCACCGCCACGCCATAGGCAATCCCGGCGTCGATACCAATCGCAGACCCGAGCGACATGGAGTCGCTCATGTGACCGACCAGGAACGGGAACACCGCGGAAAGCACTCGGCCAAAGTTGTAGCAGAAGCCGACGCCGGCGCCGCGTACGTCTGCCGGGTACAGCTCGTTGAACAACGCGCCGAGGCTCGCTGGAATACCGGCCGCGAAGAAGCCGAGCGGGAACCCCAGGAAGAGCATCTGGGTATTGGTCAGTGGCAGAAACACATAACACTGCACCGTGACCACGCAACACAGCGCGAACAAAACGATATTTTTGCGACGGCCAATCCGGTCGATCAAAAATCCGCTGACAACGCAACCGCACCAGAAGGCCAGGATAATCACCGCTAAATAACCGCCTGAGTTCAACACGGACAAGTTTCGCTCGGTCTTGAGGAACGTTGGCAGCCAGGTCATCACCGCGTGATAGCCACCGTGTGCACCGAGCCCCAACAGACCGCCAAACAACGTCACGCGAATCAGCTCGGGACGAAAAATGCCTGCCAGGGATTTGAAGAAACTCTGCGGGATGGCGTTTTCTTTTTGCAGACGCTGGAAGCTGTCCGGTTCCTCGACGTTGCGACGAACCCAGATGATCAGGAACGACGGCAGCAACCCGACCAGGAACATCACACGCCAGGCCATGTCCTGGGGCACGAAGGTGTAAATCAGCGTAAACACCCCGACCGCCAGCCCCCAACCCACGGCCCAAGCGCTTTGGACAGTGCCCATCACTTTGCCGCGATACTGCGAATTGATGGTTTCGGCCATCAATACCGCACCGGCTGCCCACTCTCCGCCGATGCCGAAACCCTGGAGCGCCTTGACGATCAAGAGCTGGTTAAAACCGGTGACAAACGCGGAGAGAAAGGTAAAAAAGGAGAACCACAAAATCATCCACTGCAGCGTCCGCACCCGGCCGTAGCGGTCGGACAGCGTGCCTCCGACCCAGCCACCAATGGCGGATGTGACCAAGGTGACGCCACTGATCAGCCCCGCGTCGCCCTTGGTCAAGGCGAACGCGGCGATCAACGCTGGAATCGCCAGGCCGAACATTTGTACTTCCAGCGCGTCGAGCGACCATCCGCCGAAGCAGGCCCAAAACGTTTTGCGCTCCCGAGGAGTGATTTGGCGATACCAGCTGAACATGATTCTTATCCTTATAAGTGGAACGGGAGGCAGCCGAGAACAAACCGCGCCGCTACGGGCCAGTTGTGGTAATCAAAACAATGAAATCAGCAACGACCGAGTCGTCGCTGAGCGATCCACTATCCAGGCAAGGGTTTAGCGGATATCCACGCTGTAGCGGAAATGCTCGGCATGTCCGCGAGAGCGTCGCCACTCCAGCGGCGTTCCGGCGTAATCACGCGCCAGGCGCTCAATCACTACTACAGGGCTGTTGATCGGGACTTGCAGCAATCGCGCGTGCACCTCATTCACCGATTCGGCGGTGAGCGTTTCTTCGGCAGACGCGACGACCTGGCCACAAACTTCTTCGTAGATCGGATAAAGCAGTGGCCCTTTGCGGCTCAGGTCGATCTCCAGCAGCGGCTGGAAACGGTTGCGCGGCAGCCAGATTTCTTCGGCGAGTACCGGCTTAACATCCAGCAAACGCACGCGAACAATGCGGATGACAGGTGCGTCGGCAGGCAGCCCTAACGCTTGGGCCACCGCCGAGGGCGCAGCCACCGGTTCGATCGACAGGATACGACTCTCCGGCACCTGGCGTTCGCCGGCAGCGGTCTGAAAACGGAAGAAGCGAAAAAGGGAAGATTGAAACTGTGGCCGGCGAATGAAAGTGCCTCGGCCTTGCTGACGCTCAAGGATGCCCTCACTGACGAGCGCGTCGACCGCTTTGCGCACAGTGCCGGTGGACAGTTGGTACTCCGCCGAAAGCGCGGCTTCGGTGGGAATGGCCTCGCCCGGACGCCAGCGATTGTTGGCGATTTGCTCTGCCAAGTGGTCACGCAGGCGTTGGTAAAGCGGCAGGCGAACATCACTGGATAGAGAATTCATCGACTTTATTCACCTTGTTGTCTAGTCATCTATATGAATATTGTGACGAGTATTTCCCCAGACGACATGGCTGTCAAGAAGAGGCACGGCCTCTTGCTGACGAATGGTGAGCCATCGCCCAGGGAAGCCTACGTCAAGCCAGCTCTGTGATTCGCAATGTCGACTGTCCCAATCCCTTCAAAATCCCAAGCAGATTTTCCTGGCCCAATACTGCATAACCTCGATCACATGGTTCTTTATGACTTGGTTCCCCATCTACCTGGCCAAGGAGCGCGAGGCGGCTTGAGGGGCCCCGCCTGCACAAGCACTACGCCAAAAGGGGGGCGAGCTGTAACCCGCATTAATATCCCCTCCTCCCAAGGTCACATTACGTATCACGCAAGTGATCAAGTCGTTCGTACTGTTCTCGACTAGCCCCGCAGGCAGCAATCGCGCTGAGCAAGCGTCGTCGTGGATTCCAAATCGTCAAACACCAACCGCTGCGCCACTCCTCTCCTAAACTGAAGTACTCGCTCCATGGCTCAAAAACAGGAGTGACGTCTATGCGAAGACGCTCCGCCCTAATGCCCTCAATCCAGTTGAACACCACAAGATCATCCCGATCTTCAAGTCCAAGCACTTCGAGCCAACGGTGCTGGCCGACGCGCAGCATGACGACGAGATCGTACGCCGCGAAGTATTCGGCCCCGAGGTTGCGGTGACCAAATTCACCGATGAAGGCTAGGCGCTGGATTGGGGACTTGCACCGCTAAGACACGGGATACCTGGTCACCCAGAAGCATCTCACTCATCCGAAATTCCTCTCACATCACCGACTTTCACTTGAGCCAGATCCTGCCGGAGCGAAGCCACGTTTTCAGTGCCATTCAATTGCTCGAACTGACGCTGGGCTTCTTGCCAGAGAGGAGCGGTTCGTTTGAACAAGCTCCTGCCCTCCTCGGTTAGCTCTGCCAGGCGACTTCTGCCGTCCGTGGGTGAGGGTCTCACCAAAATTAATCCGCCCTTCTCCAGAAAACCCGCCATTTTCCCCATTGCCGTGCGCTCGATATCGAGACGCTCAGCAAGGGTATTGATGGATGCGCTCCCCATCTCATGGAGAGCGGCCAAGGTCAGGTACTGGGTGATGCGCAGACCTGATGGCTCAAGCTGAGCATCGTAAAAACGAGTGATCTGCCGGCTGGCTTTCCTTATCGCGGAACAATTGCACTGGTCGATCCCTAACGATTGGCTAACCGGCAGCATGTGTGTATTTCCTCGTGACCACTGATAATTATTTCAAGTGCCCGGGGCTGGTTACGCATAGGCGTCCCGGTACTTTTCGACGAAGGCCTGCACGGACAAGGCAGGTGTACCGGTAATCTTTTCAACGACGTCATTCACACCGGCGAAAACGCCAACCTGGTAATCCTGAGCGACCTCAACCAGATGTTGTGTCAAAGCGGCCGGGAACTGGTACTCGTGCGTCATTTTACGCTCGAACTCTGAAATCGATATCGGCGCGTACTCGATTTTCTCACCCAGCACTTCACTCATGGCCGCCGCGATTTCGTTTTGATTCATCTCGACCGGGCCATGGAGAGTGTAAATCTTACCCTCATGCCCTGCGGGTTTGGCCAGGATATGGGCGATCACACGTCCCTGATCATCCGAAGCGATGGGGGCGTGACGGCCATTTCCAAAGGGGAACTCGATTTTTTTACTGGCCCGGATTTCCTTGGCGAAATGAGGGTACGCGAGCCAATCGGCGAAAAACGTAGGACGCAAATGAGTGGTTGGCACACCCGACCAGTCGAAGACACGCTCAGATATCCAGTGATCCTGCGCCAGATGACTCTTGGACTCGCGTCGCGCGGAAATCTGCGACATGTTCACGATCGCATCTACCCCGGCCTCTTTCGCGGCCTGAGCAAAATACGCCGCCCCTTGGATGATTCCCGATGCCAACGGATAAAGGAAATAGGCCGAACGGATACCCTCCATCGCAGAGCGAATGTCATCGATATTGGTGAAATCGCCGATGGCAATTTCAACGCCACGCGCCCTTAGAGCGGCGGCTCGATCATCGTCCTTGCGCACATAAGCGCGGACACGTTTACCCAACTTCAGCAGCTCATCGATGGTAGCTCCACCGGTACGCCCCGTTGCACCACTAACAAGAATTTCAGCTGCGCTCATGATCTTGGCTCTCTCGGTTAGCTGGAGCTAATGCTCCTTGGAAAATCCAACATAAGAGCATATGCCCCTATGTGATTTAATTTAAGAGCACATGCTCGTATTGTCAACGAATGTAGATGACCGTCCAGCAGATCGAAAATCTCCCGCAATAAACCGAGCCGCTGGCACTGCATCGCGAACTCCAGGCTAACGCCACGAATGGCTTTACTGCTGTCCACAAGGACGTTGGCAGGAGAAGGGAGACGCCTGCCTAACGGCGCGCCGTTTCGTTACGGACTTCGAAAGGGCCAAAAAAAAGCGTTCTGACACTCCAAAAGCTGCTTATCTAATACATAAAAAGAATATAGAAAAGGCCAAAATCGGATCGATCAAAACCAAAAAAAGCTCAATACAACTCATTGTTATTAATAGATTTTTTTGAAACACCTACTAACCTTTTCCTGGCATCTGCCGATGGCTTTTAACAGGACACAAGGAGCAGTAGGAATGAGAAACAATCAACCAGTAACGCAGCGCGAAATTGCGCTAGCACCTCAACAAAAACTCATCTCAGCAACAGATGCTCGAGGAGTGATTACTTATTGCAATGATGACTTTGTCGAGATCAGCGGTTTCGACCGAGCTGATCTGATCGGAGCTCCTCAAAACATCGTCCGCCATCCTGACGTCCCATCCGCCGTATTTGCCCATATGTGGGGCGCTCTAAAGCTAGGCACCCCTTGGATGGGGATCGTCAAAAACCGCTCCAGGAATGGCGACCACTATTGGGTCAACGCTTACGTAACACCGATTTTTGAAGGCAGCCAAGTGGTTGGCTTTGAATCGGTCAGGGTCAAACCAACCGCTGAGCAGATCCGACGCGCGGAATCCCTCTACAGGCGCATCAGTCAGGGAAAACCTGCCATTCCCACTCGTGACAAGTGGCTGCCTTCTCTGCTGGACTGCTTGCCGTACGTCGTCATGGGCCTGGTGGGCACCTTGAGTGGCCTGACTCTCAATTCATCCATAGCTATTGTCGCCACAGTAGGTATATCCGTTCCGCTCGGACTGATGACCTCTCGCTGGCAAAAGCAAGGAACCATGCGTTTGTTGCGGATGGCTGAGCCCTCCACTTCTGATCAGTTGATTGCACAGATGTACAGTGATGAGCGTGGGCCTCAGGCGCGTTTGGAAACTGCCTTTGTGAGCCAGGCCGCGCGCCTGAAAACCTGCCTTACACGCCTGCAAGACACCGCAGAGCAACTCAGTGGGCTAGCCGGGAGATCCGACATACTGGCCTCCGAGAGTTCAACTGGACTTGATCGCCAGCGCGTCGAGACCGAGCAAGTGTCCGCTGCGGTCAATCAGATGGCGGCGACCACGCAAGAAGTTGCGAGCCACGTCCAGCGCACCGCTGACGCCACCCAGGAGGCTAACCTGCTGACCGGACGCGGACGCGAAATTGCCCGAGATACCCGCGAAGCGATCCAGCGCCTCTCAGCAGTGGTGGGTGAAACGGGGGAAACCGTCGCGCAGTTGGCCAAGGACAGCAATGAAATCGGAACAGTGGTCGACGTAATCAAAGGTATTGCCGATCAAACCAATCTACTTGCACTGAATGCCGCGATCGAGGCCGCGCGCGCTGGCGATATGGGTCGAGGGTTCGCGGTGGTGGCCGACGAGGTACGCCAGTTGGCACAACGCACGTCTGAGTCCACCAAGCAGATCCATGACTTGATCACCAAGCTTCAGACTTCCTCTAACAACGCCGTACAGACAATGGAAACAGGTCATCGTCAAGCCGAAGAAGGTGTGGCGTGGGTACTCGAGGCGGACAAGGCGTTGGTAGGTATAAGTGAAGCCGTAGCCAACATCACTGATATGACAACGCAGATTGCGGCCGCCACTGAAGAGCAAACCGCCGTCGCCGAGGAAATCAGCCGGAACATCACCACCATCGCCCAGCTGGCGGATCAGACGTCGGAGCAAGCTCATCACTCAGCAGAACTAAGCAAGGAGTTGACCAAGACAGCTGCAACTCAATATTCGTTGGTCGAGCGCTTCAATCGATAGTCCCAACGCGCTGAACCACCGGCGCAGATTGCCTGGGCCGCCAAAGACAATCGCTGCTTTCCAACTCTCGTTCGTACTCCTCTTTCTCCCCAACTAACCAAGGGCCCTCAAAGGGCCCTTTTGTACCCAACCCGACAATCACCATCAGGCAGGACTCGAAGGCGGTGGTTGGCCAAGCGACTATTCGATGCGAATAATCTGCCAGGTACATAGGGAACGCCAATGCGTATCCGCCTTAGATTGAACCTCTGCTGCTAATGCGGGCTCCCAACTCAACATCCAGGAGAAACGTATGACTCAGACAGCATTGGTCGTGGGCGCCAGCGGCATCGTTGGCAGCGCCATCAGTCAGTTACTGATCGACAACAAGTGGCAGGTCGCCGCGCTGTCGCGGCATCCGTCACAGGCCCCCGGAATGATCCCTATCGCGGCAGATCTTCAGGATCCGGCGTCGCTGGAACATGCGCTGGCGGATTTGAAACCCACTCATGTATTCATTACCACATGGTCAAGGCAAGCCACGGAGGCCGAGAATATTCGCGTCAACGCCGCCATGGTACGCAACGTACTCGCCGCCATTCGCCCGGCCAAGAGTGTTGAGCACGTAGCACTGGTCACCGGCCTCAAACACTACCTCGGCCCGTTCGAAGCGTATGGTAGAGGTAGCCTTCCTCAAACACCTTTTCGCGAAGAGCAGGGTCGTCTGGACATCGAAAATTTCTACTACGCCCAAGAAGACGAACTCTTCGCCGCCGCTGAAAAGGACGGCTTCACTTGGAGCGTGCACCGCCCGCATACCGTTACCGGGGTTGCCGTAGGAAACGCAATGAACATGGCCACCACCCTCGCCGTCTATGCATCGATTTGCAAAAAAACCGGTCGTCCTTTTGTGTTTCCAGGATCAAGGGTGCAGTGGGACAGCCTCACCGATATGACCGACGCGCGTCAGCTGGCGAAACAACAAATGTGGGCAGCCACCACACCGGCTGCGGCCAATCAGGCATTCAATGTGACCAACGGCGATATATTTCGTTGGAAATGGATGTGGAGCAGAATCGCCGACTATTTCGGCGTGCCTCCGGCCGATTACCCCGCCACCCTCTCCCCACTTGAACAGCAAATGGCTGACGATCAAGTTGCCTGGACGCAAATCGTAGCGGAACACGGTTTGAAAGAATCCGATATAGGGCGCCTGATCTCCCCGTGGCACACCGACGCTGACCTCGGTCGACCCATCGAAGTTGTCACCGATATGTCAAAAAGCCGGGCTATGGGTTTCACCGACTACCAAGCGAGCGATCAAGCATTTTTCGATGTGTTCGACAAACTGCGCGATATGAACTTGATCCCTTAGGCCGTCTTATCTCCACGGAGTCAGGAAGGATTCGGAGGATTGGCCTTTTTGCCGACGGTGCCCATCTCGACGGGAGTTTTTATGTAGAACACAGAGATTTCTTCAGCGTCCAATCGCTTGAATAACCTCTCGGACTCATCCTCGGTAATAGCCATTCGAATTTCCGTCGGCTGATCCGCCAGCTCAAAAAAGTGCGATGAGTGCAATTTCCCTGTGTGCCCGAATCCTTCGATTCCCGTGCAGAGGGTCGCGCCGCGCAATCCCATCTCTTTAGCCACGTCGACGATCCATTCGCCCAGCATCTTTCCCTGATAACGACGGTTCTGCTGGGTAAAGAAAATCACTAGATAACCTTTCATCTTCATCTCCTCAGCGTGTGCCAATCATTTGAAAGGACAGAAGCCCGGCAGCCGGCATCGCCAACGACGCTACGACATGCATGAAACCGGGCCGAACGCCCAAACAGATTCGCAGAGACTCAGGGGCACGCTCTGCATCCGTTACTCGAACTGACGCAGAGCATATTGATTGTGCAGAAGCGGCCGAGTCGTCTTTCGTTACCACACAGCAATATGTGAATCGGCCCTCGGCTCGGTACCGCCGCACAGCACACCAGTCTCCGGGTCCCGGATGATGATCTGCCCTCGCCCATAATTAATCAGGTCGCAATCGACCTGAATCCGGTGTCCGCGCCGCGCCAGCGAAGCCGCCAGATCCCGAGATGCTCCCTGTTCGATGCCGACCTTCATTTCTCCAAGCCATTGCCACCGCGGCGCGTCCAGCGCGGCTTGGGGGTTGAGACCAAAATCCACCAGGTTCATGACCATCTGCACATGGCCTTGGGGCTGCATGTAGCCGCCCATGACGCCGAACGGCCCCACCGGCGCGTCACCTTTGCTGATGAAACCGGGAATGATGGTGTGAAAGGTTTTTTTGCCCGGTGCCAGACAGTTGGCGTGGTCAGGATCGAGACTGAACTCCTGTCCGCGGTTCTGCAAGGCGATGCCGCTGTCTGGCAGTACCACGCCGGAACCGAAGCCGTGGTAGTTGCTCTGGATGAAGGACACCATGTTGCCCTCCGCATCCGCCGTGGCCAGGTAAACCGTGCCGCTGGCATGGGGATCACCAGGTTTGGGTTCACGCGCCTGATCAGAGATTTGTTGGCGACGATGGCTGCTATAGGCATCGCTGAGCAGATCAGCCACCGCCACGCGCATGTGCAGTGGATCGGTGATGTAGTGCAGGCCGTCGCTGTAGGCCAGCTTCATGGCTTCCAGTTGACGATGCCAGGTCTGCTGGCTGTCGCGGTGATCGAAGTCAAAGCCCTCAAGGATTTTCAGGGTCATCAGGGCGACCAATCCTTGCCCGCTCGGGGGGATTTCCCACACATCGTAGCCGCGATAGTTGATGCTGATCGGGTCCACCCATTGGGCGCGATAGTCTTGCAGGTCACTGGCGCGCAGGTAACCTCCGGTGGCGCGGGAATGGGCATCCAGCCGCTGAGCCAATGCGCCTCGATAGAGGCTTTCACACGCAGTGTCAGCCAGCTCTTGCAGCGTTCGGGCTTGCGCGGGGTTGCGAAATATTTCACCGGCCTTGGGTGCACGGCCATCGATCAGGAACGTGTCGAACCAGGCGTCGAGCACCGGGTCTCGATGGGGGCTGAATTCCTCCAGAGCCGTCTGCCATTGTCGAGCGACCACCGGAGACAGTGGAAAACCATCCCTGGCCAGACTGATGGCGGGCTGCAGCAAGTCGGCAAAGGGCAGCTTACCGAACCGTTTGGACAATTCAGCCCAGGCCGAAGGGCAACCGGGTACCGTGACCGGCGTCCAGCCATAAAGCGGCATCTGCTCGTGACCGCCCGCCTTGACTGCATCGATCGTCAGCGCTGCCGGCGCCTGTCCGTTACCGTTCAACCCATGCAATTGACCTTTGCTCCAGACCAGCGCAAAGGCATCGCCGCCCAAGCCGCAGCCGGTAGGCTCAACCACAGTCAGCGCTGCCGCCGTGGCGATTGCGGCATCAATGGCGTTACCGCCCTTGCGCATGATTTCGATACCGGCTTCGGCGGCCAGAGGCTGTGAAGCCGCGACCATGCCACGCCGGGCAAACACACTCTGACGTTGCGAGGGATAGGGATATTCGTGGGCGGAAAATTTCAACATGGCAAAAGCTCTTCCAAACAAGGATTCGTTGGCCGCAGGTGTCCGGTTCCATGCCGGGTGAAAAACCCGAATGAGAAGGTCACAGCACGCGGCTGAGAAAGGCCTGGGTTCGCGGGTGTGTCGGTCGACTGAAGATCTGCTCCGGCGGTCCCTGCTCGATCAATTCGCCCTGGTCGAGCACCACCACGCGGTCGGCGACTTCTCGGGCAAACCCCATTTCATGGGTGACCACCACCATCGTCATGCCGTCATCGGCCAACTGCTTCATCACCTGCAGCACCTCGCCGACGGTTTCCGGATCGAGGGCACTCGTGGGCTCGTCGAACAGCATGGCTTGAGGTTTCATCGCCAGCGCCCGGGCGATTGCCACGCGTTGCTGCTGCCCACCGGACAACATCGAGGGGTAATGCATGGCCTTGTCCGCCAGTCCGACCCGCGCGAGCAAGGCGCGAGCCTGTTCCAACGCTTCAGCGCGTGGTACGCCGAGCACCTGGATCGGTGCCTCAATGATGTTTTCCAACGCGGTCATGTGGGGGAACAGATTGAATCGTTGAAAGACCATCCCGATGTCCCGACGCTGGCGAGCAATGTTGCGTTCGGAGTCACGCACCAGGCTGCCGTCGGCCCGTTCGCGATACCCCATGGCTCGGCCGTTGACGCGAATGCGCCCGCCCTGAATGTCCTCCAGCAGATTGATGCAGCGAATGAAGGTGGTCTTGCCTGAACCCGAGGCACCGATCAACACCACGACTTCACCGCGCCGCACCTGCAAGGAAATGCCCTTGAGAATCTCCAGGTCGCCGAAGGACTTATGAATGTCCAGCGCCTCGATGATCAGTTCTTCACTTTTGTGCGCCATGCTTAACGCCCCCTCAGCAATTTCAACGTGCCGCGGCCAAACATGCGACTACCAGCCGCTGGCGGTGCGGGTCGATCGGACTGTCCGAAACGCGCTTCCAGCCAACGCTGGAAGAAGCCCCAGAGGGTGGTCAGCAGCAGGAAATAAATCGCCACCACCAGGTACAGTTCGAATACCCGGAAGGTCGCCGACGTGACCATTTGCGTGCTCAGCAGTAACTCCTGCACGCCAATCACGCTGACCAGTGTCGTGTTCTTGAGCATCACGTTGAATTCGTTGCCCAACGGCGGAACGATGACCCGGAATGCCTGCGGCAGAACGATCCGCCGCATCAGTTTGGCGAAGGTCATGCCCAGCGACCGCCCCGCTTCGTACTGCCCCTTGTCCACGGCGCCGATTCCGGCACGAATGATCTCGGCCATGTAGGCGCCCTCGTTCAGGCCCAAGGCGATGATCGCTGCCTGGATGTTGCCCGGCACCACCAAACCCAACAGCGTCACGTCTTCGAAACGGAAGATGCCGCCCGCGGCCAATGCGGTGTAGAGAAAAACGATCTGCACCAATAGCGGCGTGCCGCGCATCAGCCACACATAAAACCGCACAGGCAGGTTGAGCAACGGATTGCGCGACAGGCGCATCAGCGCCGCCGCCAGCCCCAGCACACAGCCCAACGCCATTGCCAGCACACTGATCAGGCAAGTCAGCCAAAGTCCGGTGAGGTACACCCCGCTGGGCTGCAACAGGTATTGCCAGAACACATCCCAATTGAAATTCATCGAGTGTTCGCCTCAGTCGAGTGTGTCGCTGGGAACATGCCATTTGCTCAGCAACTGCACGTAACTGCCGTCGCTGCGCATGTCACTGATGATCTGTTGTACCGCTGCGGTGAGCTGCGGATCATCCTTGCGAACGCCCAAACCGGTGAGTATCCGGCTGAAGGCCGGCACCCCTTCCTCGAACAGATCGGGCGCCATGGCAGCGTAGTAACCGGCGGTTTCCACGGTAGTACCGTAGGCGTCCACCTGACTGATGCGCAGCGCCTGAAAGGCGTCGGTGTCACTGTTGTAGACCACCAGTTTCATTGGGGGCTTGCCAGCCTTGGTCAGTTTTTCGTTCTCGGCGTCCAGCAAGGTTTTGATCGTCGAGCCATTGAGCACGGCCACCTTGTGCCCGGACAGTCCATCCAGGGTTTTGATGCCCTTGGGATTGCCTTTGGGAACGACCACTGACTGGCTGGAATACATGTAGTTGACGATGTCGATCACTTCCCGGCGCTCGGGCTTGTCGAACAGCTGATCCACGATCATGTCGCACTGCTGGGCGAGCAATGCCGGCAGCAACCCGGAGAATGGAATGACCCGCCATTGCACCGGTTTGTCTCCCAACCGTTTGGCGATTTCCAGCCCCAGGTCGACCGTCAGGCCCCTGGGTTTTTGCGCCTCATCGAAAGACACCAGGGGTGGCGAATCCATGCCCGAGCAATACGTGAGTTTGTCAGCCTTTTGCAGTCGCTCCGGCACTTGTGGCGTAGCAACCGCCCACTGTGTACAGAGTCCGAGGGAGATAGCGGCGAGTAACATTTGGCGTTTATGCATGACGAGATACTCCATTTGTTGGGGAACGGGGCAGCACTCAAAGTCAAAACACACTGTCGGGTTGATGCCCGATTCTATTTTTCCGATTGCAGAAACTGGATCAGCGCCGGCACCGTGCCCTCGATGTGCTCGCGCACCACCGCCTCGGCCCGCTCGGCATCGCCTGAGCGGATGGCGTCGAGGATCACTGCGTGCTCCTGGCGAGCGCTCAAGGGTTTTTCGCTGTGTTGCAGCCACAGGCGCATTGGCGCCTCGATCAACGAATACAGCGCCGAGATCTGCTTCAGCAGCCGAGGGCGGCCGCTGAGGCTGCACAGGTGTTCATGGAAGGCACGATGAAGTCGGACCCACTCGGCGCTCTCGTCGCGGTAGTCATCCATCTCGTCCAGCATGCGTTCCAGAGCCGCCAGCTGACGCTCACCGATCCTGGTCACGGCCACGCGGATGGCCAGGCCTTCAAGGGCACTGCGCATCTCGAATACTTCGTGCAATTCGTCGAGATTCAGGCCGCTGACGATGGCGCCACGGTTGGGTCTCAGGGTGACCAGGCCTTGCGCATCGAGACGGCGAAAGGCTTCGCGCACCGGCATCCGGCTCATGCCGATTTCGCTGGCGATGTCCTCCGCGATCAGCCGATCGCCCTTGCGGTAACGACCGCCACAGATCGCTTCCAGCAGAAAGTTGTAAGCCTCTTCCTCGGCGGTCAGTGGCTGACGCTCAACGTAGGTGGGAGCGAATTGCATAAAGTCACCTTTTGCAGTTTTGTATCCAATTATCCATGGATTCAAAAAAGCAGAAACCGTGCCACTTTACTTAGCACGGCTTCAAGGTCTTCATTGGAAAGGAGTTTCGACTCAGGAACCGATGAGTCTTTGATCAGCGTGCGACTCGCCGTGTGCTACGAAATGGCTCAGCGCGCCCCAAATGGGTGAAAAATGGTAGCCAGGTAACAGATCATCTCGCCGAAAACCTGCCCACCCTGATTGCTCAGGATTTACCATCCGCAAGTGTCAGAATTGGGGTCAGCGGTTCTTTTCCCATTGGTCATTACTCATCGCAGTGCGAAAGCCAAGATGCGACATGGAATTCATAGGGTCTGCGCCCTGCCTGGCACTGGTTCGAAAACTTGTGCAGTAGCTGTCGCTGCAAAGAAAAGATCCGCCTCGGATGACCCGCTGCGGCGCATTGGCCGTCACCCCAAGTTCGGGGTCATAGCTATCAGAGGGGCCCGTTGGGTTCACGACGATGTCACCGGCAGACTGACGCGTCAGCCCGACTCTGAACGCGTCGGCACGATACCAATCTGCGACCCGCTGCCAAACGTTCCCGGACATGTCGTAAAGCCCGTAAGCGTTAGGTTGGTAACTTCCAACCGGTTTGGTGCCAATCTTGAATTTATTGCTGGCCCCGGTCACTGGAAACGGTTGTACCTCGTCCCAGGTGTTGGCCATTTTTTGGCCGCCGGGCGTGAAATCATTCCCCCATGCGTAGTCCGCTTGTTCCAGCCCGCCTCTTGCGGCGTATTCCCATTCAGCCTCGGTCAGCAAACGTTTATGCGCCCACTTTGCGTAAGCCTCTGCATCTTCATGTGAAACTTGCACGACCGGATGGGCTTCCTTGCCCTCGATGGAACTGTTCGGGCCCAGCGGGTGACGCCAGTCAGCCCCTGGGACAAACGCCCACCACTGGCTGAAGTCATTGAGCGGGATTGGTCTGTCTGTGCCGACAAAAACCATTGCACCAGCCACCAGGTCGCTGTTATTCGGCTCAGGCGTCCCCGGCGGCAGCTGGACTTTGAGATCTTCCCATTTGGGTGTGCGTTCGGCGGTGGTGACGTAATGCGTTTCAGAAATGAAACGGGCGAAATCGGCGTTGGTGACGTCGTAACGATCGATCCAATAACCTTCAAGTCGGACCTTGTGCGCCGGCCCCTCATTGGGACGAGCCTGCTTATGATTGCTCCCCATCAAAAACTCGCCGGCAGGAAGCCAGACCATTTCCAGGGGCCCATTTTTCCCATCACCCAGCGTCAAAGGCTTAGGCCCGCGAATATGCTGAGATACCGCAAACGCCAGGCAAATCGACACGATCCCGGCGCAGACGATGGCGATAGCAAAATGCGGTTTCCTGATAAGCATTTGCGCCCCTCTTGCATTCAGTCTGCGGCCAATCTGAACCTGCCTGATATCAAGATCAGGTATAGACAGCACTCCTCCAAAGTCAACGGCCATTCGGATCAACGTTGAGATGGACTGGCGCGAGAAAAAAACGGTTCTACACTCCGAGTTTGGGGATCGGGGGTTTACAGGAGCTGGCCATGGCCATTGCACACTGGAATAAACCTTTATGGCTGAGCCAGCGAGTCTGTTCTGGACTGGCCGTTACCTTGCTTGCGTTCTCTTGTGCCAATGCAGCGACACAAGAAGTCAATGGCACGCCCGGCTCTCCCAGCGCGACCACGACCATCGATGGGCGATACCTCCCTAACCCTCCAGCGGCATTCGGCGGCGTTATCAACCTCGACGCCGCGAACTCCACGCCCTACTGGACGCCGACCGTCGTCCCGCCCAAAGACGCGCCCAATGTGGTGTTGATCATCACCGACGATGTCGGTTTTGGCGCGCCCAGTACATTCGGCGGCCTCATCCCTACGCCCGCCCTGGATCGCGTCGCGGCAGCCGGATTACGCTTCACGCAATTCAATTCGACGGCGTTGTGCTCACCGACACGCGCGGCCTTGATTACCGGGCGCAATCACCATTCCGTCGGCTTCGGCATGATCACGGAAACTTCAACCGGATATCCCGGCTACAACAGCGTCATCACCAAGGACAAGGTGACCATTGGTAGAATCCTCAAGGACAATGGCTATGCAACGTCGTGGTTTGGCAAAAACCACAACACGCCGTCATTTCAGGCCAGTCAGGCCGGTCCGTTTGATCAATGGCCGATTGGGATGGGCTTTGATTATTTTTACGGTTTCATGGGTGGAGAAACCAACCAATGGCAGCCGGGCAATCTGGTTCGCAATACCACGCCGATCCATCCTTACGTCGGCAAACCGGGGTGGAACCTCATCACCGCGATGGCGGATGACGCGGTCAGCTACGTCCATGAGTTGAACGCGCTCGATCCGAAGAAGCCTTTCTTTCTTTATTACGCCCCCGGCGGTACTCACGCGCCACATCATCCGCCCCCCGAATGGATTGACAAATTCAAGGGCAAATTTGATATGGGTTGGAATGCCGCGCGCGACCAGATTTTCGCCAATCAGAAGCGCCTTGGCGTGATCCCGTCGCAAGCCCAACTCACGCAGTGGCCTGACTCCCTGAAGAAATGGGATGAGCTGTCGGCGGACGAGAAAAAATTGTATGCCCACCAGATGGAAGTCTATGCAGCCTATCTGGCGTACACCGATAACGAAATCGGCCGGGTAATCCAGGCAATTGATGACATGGGCAAACTCGATAACACGCTGATTATCTACATCAGTGGCGACAACGGCGGCAGTGCAGAAGGCACCCCTAACGGCACGCCAAACGAAATGACCACCTTTAACGGAATCGACGTACCGGTTGCCGAGCAGTTGAAGTATCTAGACGCCTGGGGGTCGGACCAGACGTATCCGCACATGGCCGTGGGCTGGACCTGGGCCATGGATACCCCCTTCAGATGGACCAAGCAAATTGCATCGCATTTTGGCGGCACCCGCCAAGGCATGGCCATCTCCTGGCCTAACCGGATCAAGGATGCCGGCGGGATCCGTAACCAGTTCCACCACGTCATTGACATCGAACCGACGATCCTGGAAGCCACAGGCATTGATGCGCCACTGCAAGTTGACGGCATTGCGCAAAAACCTATCGAAGGCACGAGCATGGCTTACCTCTTCGACAAACAGAGTGCCGAAAAGCCTTCTACACGCATCACCCAGTATTTCGAGATGTTTGGTTTGCGTGCGCTTTATCACGAGGGCTGGATGGCTTCAACGACGCCCTTCCGCGCACCTTGGGACCTCACCGCCCAGCCACCCAAGGACATCGTCAATGGCGTCAAATGGGAACTGTACGACATCACCAAGGACTGGACACAAAACGACGATGTTGCAGCCACCAACCCTGAAAAACTCAAGGAGCTGCAAGACTTGTTCTGGGTGGAAGCAAACAAGTACCAAGTGTTGCCGCTCGACGCTTCTGGTTCGGCGCGCCTCCTTGCGCAGAGGCCGAGCATCGTGGCCGGGCGGACCGAATTCGATTATCTGTCGCCAGTGAGCGGCATTCTTCCCGGCAACGAACCCAGCATCTTGAACAAGTCCTACGTCATTACGGCTGACATTACTGTCCCGGAAAATGGCGGCGACGGTGTGCTGGTGACCGACGGTGGCCGCTTCGGTGGTTACGCCCTTTACCTGCTGAAAGGCAAGCCGATTTTCAACTATAACCTTGAAGGCGTTGCGCGATTCCGCTGGGAAGGGACCGAGGCGCTCACTCCCGGAAAGCACAGCATCAGCTTTGATTTCAAATATGCCGGGCCGGGATTCGGCAAAGGCGGCACCGGCGTACTGTCAGTGGATGGCAAGCAACTGGCTAGTCATACGATCCCCCACAGCGTCCCATTCGTCTTCGGTGTCGATGAAAGCTTCGATGTCGGCTCCGATACCGGTACCCCCGTGGATGACAAGGATTACCAAGTGCCGTTTGCGTTCACCGGTACACTGCACAGACTTGTCGTCAAGCTCGAACCCCCGCAGTTGAATGCGGCGAGCAAGGAAGTCGTTCAGAACAAGGTCGGCAACAAAGACTAGGAAAAAGCTCTGCCTAAACTAGCGGCACAATGTTGTGATGAATCGCTGATTCGTCCGACTTCAACGGCACGCTCAACCGCCCCTTTGCAATGCCTGAGCGCGCCGTCGATCCGGCTCCGAGGCTGGCCTGTCTGAACATCGCGCTACAGACGATGGCGATATTGTCATCGGGCATTCAACCAGGTCGTGAAATACCGTGATGACGCAATTTGCGATAGAGCGTATTGCGGCTGATCCCCAGGCGAGCGGCAACATGAGCGATATGCCAATGTTCCGCCTCAATCAATGTAAGCAGTGTCTGCCGCTCGGACACGCCCAGCGGATTTTCGGCTGGCGCAACTGATGCTGGCGTTGCCGGCAACAGCTCTGCCAAATCGTCCAGGGTGACGCGCCCCTCAAACGCCAACGCCGCCAGCGTGCGCAGGCATGTACGCAACTGACGGACGTTGCCCGGCCAAGGCTGCGTCAACAGGCGTTCTCTGACACCCGGTTCTAGCCGAATCTTGCCCCCTGCCCCCTCCTCGCGCAGTAACAGGTCGAGCAAAAGCCCCTTGTCTGAACGTTCACGCAGCGGTGGAAGGTGCACGGCGAACCCGGCAACGCGGTAGAAAAGATCCTCGCGCAAGCGCCCTTCGGCCACGCAGGCGTGCAGATCCTGGTGGCTGGCACTGATGAGGCGAACATCCAGCGGACGTGCCGTCGAGCCACCCAAGGGCACCACCTGACGTTCCTCCAGCACGCGAAGCAAGCGAGTCTGTAGAGCCAGTGGCATATCGGCGATTTCATCAAGAAATAATATGCCGCCGTGGGCCTGTTCCAGCTTACCGATCATCCCGTCTTTACGCGCACCGGTGAAGCTGCCGCCGCGATAGCCGAACAGCTCGCTTTCGATCAGCGTTTCTGGAATCGCTGCGCAGTTGATCGCCACAAACGGCTGGTTCGCTCGCGAGCTGGCGCGGTGCAGCGCCGCAGCAAAAGCCTCTTTGCCGGTGCCGGTTTCGCCCTGCAAAAACACCGGGACGTCACGCTCCAACACACGTAATGCGCGAGCAAAGCCGCGTTGCAGGCGCGGATCTTCCAGGCACACGTGCACGTCGTTGATTTTTTCGGTCGCGGGAATGACCAAGGGCGCATGGTGCACGGGTTCTCGCAATTGCCCGTAGAACTGGCGTCCGTCCACCAGCCGCACTGGCCAACAGACACTCGGCTGAGCGCTGGCCTGGCTCATCAACTGCTCAATAGGTGTTTCCAGCAGCCTTGTCAGAGACTGGCCGATCACTTGATCACGGCTGAGGCCCAACAGGTCCAGCGCAGCATTGTTGACTGAGCAAATACGGGCACTCTCGTCAAAACTGAGCAGACCTTCACCCAGCATTCCCACGAAGCCTGCCTCAGGGTGCAAGCGCAGCAAATATCGCTGCGGATCATGCCCCAGGAAAAAACAGCTCTCGATCAACTTGGCCGACAGGTTAGTCAACGCCATGGCCTGGAAGTGTTGCTGAAGGCTGTGGTCATCTCTTACGGAAGAGAGATTGAGCACGGCCAGCAACTCTCCACTCGCATCGAATATCGGGCTCGCCGAACAGGTCAGACCGACGTGTTTGCCACGGAAATGCTCGTCACGACGGATGGTGACGTGCTTTCGCTCGACCAGGCAGGTGCCGACACCGTTAGTGCCTTCGCAATCTTCACTCCACACCGAGCCGAGCCATAGCCCGGAGCGCTGAACTTCGGTCCGTTCGGATTCGTTAAACACACTGTCGATTGCCACACCGCGAGCATCGGTCAGTAGCACCACGTGGCCATCACGTCCGAGCTGTTGGTGCAAGTTGCTCATCTGCCAGTGCGCCACAGCGATGATGTGTTCCAGTGGCGCGCGGTGATCCTGCAAGCGTGGATGCTCAACCACGCTAGGTGCGCGGCGACTGGCAGGATCGAGTTGATACTGATCCAGGCACCGGCGCCAGGATCGCGTGATGGCCAAGTCAGCAATAGGGCCATGGGTGGCGTGAGTGCCCTGCACGGCTTGCAGCACTTGTTGTGCATGGGCGTTGATCAAGGCCGGCTTCATTATTCTTGTTCTCCGTTACGGTCAGGACACGGGTCTGTTTGCAGCTTATATGAAAAGACCGCAACCAGCGCTTTTTGCACCGAGTGACACTCTGTCACCCGCCCTTTCCATATTCGTGACAGATCTGCGAGTCCAAGCCTGAGCAACACCCCGGCAGCCGCTCTGAAACGGGGCTTTCGCGAAGGTGGCCCGAGCCTTGCTCTGGGGCAAGTGGTACAAAAACAACAAGATCGGAGATGCCCCATGAACATCGCTGTTGAAACACCTCTGCACACGCCAACTGCTCAGCTCGCGGCTTGGGTCGAAAACCTCGGCGAGCGTCTCGCCCAACGTGATGTCGACGGCGTACTGGAATTGTTTGCCGACGAATGTCACTGGCGTGACCTGCTACTTTTCAGCTGGAACCTGGTGACCCTCGAAGGCAAGCCTGCGATCCGAGACATGCTTGAAACACGCCTCGACCAGACTCGTCCCGAGCGATGGACACTGGAAGGTGAAGCGACGCTGAATGACGGTGTGCTCGAAGGTTGGATCAGCCTGGAAACCGAAGCGGCGCGAGGTAAAGGCTACGTGCGCCTAAAGGACGGTCTGTGCTGGACGCTGTTGACGACCATGCGCGAGCTCAAAGGCTTTGAAGAACCCAGCGGCCGCCGTCGTCCAATGGGTGCCAGTCACGGTCACGCCCACGCCGACAAACGCAACTGGCTGGAGCGTCGTCGCGATGAAGAAGGTGCGCTAGGCATCACCACCCAACCTTACTGCCTGATCGTGGGTGGCGGCCAGGGTGGGCTGGGGCTCGCTGCTCGGCTCAAGCGAATGGGCGTGCCAACGCTGATCGTCGACAAGGCCGAGCGTCCTGGTGATCAATGGCGTGGTCGCTACAAATCGCTGTGCCTGCACGACCCTGTCTGGTACGACCATATGCCTTACCTGCCCTTCCCAGATCACTGGCCGGTCTTCACACCAAAAGACCAGATTGGCGACTGGCTGGAAATGTACACCAAAGTCATGGAGCTCAATTATTGGCCGCGTACAGAATGCGTGAGCGCCAGCTTTGACGAGCAAAGCGGCACCTGGAAGGTTGAAGTGCAGCGCGATGGCGAGCGTGTGACGTTACAGCCTACCCAGTTGATCCTCGCCACCGGCATGTCCGGCGTACCCAACGTTCCCGTTTATCCGGGTGCCGAGGTTTTCAATGGCCAGCAGCATCACTCCAGCCGCCATCCCGGCGGAGATGCCTGGCGCGGTAAGCGCGCGGTGGTCATCGGTGCGAACAATTCGGCTCACGATATCTGCGCCGACCTGGTGGAGAACGGTGTCGAGGTCACCATGGTGCAACGCTCCAGCACCCACATCGTGCGTTCAGACAGCTTGATGGATCTGGTCTTTGGCGGACTGTACTCTGAAGACGCCCTGGAGTCGGGTTTGACCACGGACAAGGCCGACATGCTGTTCGCCTCGATTCCCTACAAGGTGATGCCAAGCTTTCATAAACCTATCTTTGATGCGATCAAGGAGCGTGACAAGGACTTCTACGAGGGCTTGTCCAAGGCAGGCTTCATGCTCGATTTCGGTGACGACGAGTCTGGCCTCTTCATGAAATATGTACGCCGTGGTTCTGGTTATTACATCGACGTCGGCGCCTGCGAGCTGATCGCCAACGGCACGATCAAGCTCAAGAGTGCGCCGGGATTGGGTGTCGAACGCATCGAAGCAGATGCCGTCGTACTCAACGATGGCAGCCGACTACCGGCAGATCTGATCGTCTACGCCACTGGCTATGGCTCGATGAATGGTTGGGCGGCGAAACTGATTTCCCAGGAAGTCGCTGACAAGGTCGGCCGCTGCTGGGGCCTGGGTTCCGGAACCACCAATGATCCTGGCCCGTACGAGGGCGAACTGCGCAATATGTGGAAGCCAACGCAGCAGGAAAACCTCTGGTTCCACGGTGGCAACCTGCATCAGTCACGGCATTATTCGCTGTATCTGGCGCTGCAGTTAAAAGCGCGCTTCGAAGGCATCGACACATCCGTCTATGGCCTTGCCAAGAGTCACCACACTGGTTGATTCGAATGGCGCCCAGCCGTGGTTGGGCGCCTCTTCACAATGCCCTGGCTGAAGCCCGAAGGAGCGAGCGCATCGAAAGAGGCTCGAGTCATGAAACAGACAAGGCCGGGCCAAAAGACCAACGGCCGCTTCAATACCGCCAGTCACATCTCGCCCCTATATCTCTGAACTTCCATCCGTCATCGCTCCTCTCCCTCTTATTACCCAACAAATGAGAGAGGCAGGATGTCATGAGAGCACTTACCTACCACGGCGCCCATAGCGTAAAAGTCGATACTGTCCCCGACCCAGTGATTCAGGATAACGACGACATCATTCTTCGCGTCACGGCCACCGCGATTTGTGGTTCTGACCTCCATCTGTATCGCGGGAAAATTCCGACCGTTGAGCACGGCGATATCTTCGGCCATGAATTCATGGGCATCGTGGAGGAAGCAGGCTCTGCCGTCACCGCCGTTCAGCCGGGTGACCGTGTAGTGATACCTTTCGTTATCGCCTGCGGGAGCTGTTTTTTTTGTGAGATGGATTTGTTTGCCGCGTGCGAAACGACCAATACAGGTCGTGGTGCGATCCTGAATAAAAAGTCTATTCCGTCAGGCGCTGCTCTCTTCGGTTTTAGCCATATGTACGGTGGCGTACCTGGGGGCCAGGCAGAATATGTAAGGGTACCGAAAGCCAACACCGGGCCATTCAAGGTCCCGGGGACACTCTCTGACGAGAAGGTTCTATTTCTCTCGGACATCTTGCCGACCGCCTTTCAAGCCGTGACAAACACTGGCATTGGAAAGGGCTCAAGCATCGCGATCTACGGTGCCGGGCCTGTTGGTTTGTTAAGCGCCGCGTGTGCAAGGATGCTCGGTGCCGATCAAATATTCATGGTCGATCACCATCCCTACCGCCTGGCTTACGCACAGAAAACCTACGGCGTAATCCCGATTAATTTTGATGAAGATGATGATCCCGCCGACACCATCATTCGCCAAACCAAAGGTATGCGTGGTGTTGACGGTGTAGTGGATGCGGTGGGCTTTGAAGCCAAAGGCAGTACCACAGAGACCGTACTTGCCACGCTCAAGCTTGAAGGCAGTAGCGGTAAAGCCTTGCGACAATGCATTGCTGCGGTAAGACGCGGTGGTGTCGTGAGTGTGCCAGGTGTTTACTCCGGCTTCATACACGGCTTCATGTTTGGCGATGCATTCGATAAAGGCCTGACGTTTAAAATGGGGCAGACCCATGTTCAACGCTATCTTCCAGAGCTGCTCGAACATATCGAGGCTGGTCGCCTTTCTCCCGAGGTGATCATCAGCCATCGAATGTCTCTGGAACAAGCCGCAGAGGGCTACAAGATGTTCGACAAGAAGGAGGATGACTGCAGGAAAGTTATCCTGACTCCAAATGGCAGTAAGACGCCTTTGCCAGCAGATCTGTAGTCCTTATCGCTCAGGAGATTAATCAAGCGAAAGGTCGAGATTTCATGTGCAAGCCTGAGATCTCTTCCTGCTTTTTTAAAGGCAGGTTTCTTGAACATCTCAAGAGCCTCAAATGTCCTTAATGGATGATGCTTTAAAAGTTGTCTTCAAGACACATACTCGAACGCGGAGGACTTCTTATGGTCAGGTCACAGGTTGTCGATGCTCCCGTGCAAGTGCTGCTCCTCGAACCAAACGATTGGGTACCTAACAACCCTCGCCTTCCTGTACTCATTTACATCAAGGCGATTGCCATTCAAGGGAGCGACCCGGCAGCCTTGTTCGAGAAAACCTTCAACGACAATGGCTGGCCGCCGCAATGGCGCTACGGCGCTTATGACTATCACCACTATCACACCGAAGGTCATGAAGTGCTCGGCGTCGCCGCTGGCTACGCTCGTTTGATGCTTGGCGGGCCGGGTGGTCGGATATTGGAGGTCAGCGGTGGGGATGTGTTGCTCTTGCCTGCCGGTACCGGTCACTGCAATGTCGCATCCAGCGGTGACTTTCTTGTTGTCGGCGCCTACCCCCCGGGCCAGCACGCGGACATCTGTCGCGAAGCACCGACTTCAGAGCAATTGGCAAGCATTCAAAAACTGCAGTTTCCAGAGCAGGATCCCGTTCAGGGCCGGCATGGTGCGATGAGTCGATATTGGGTTTGACACTGCTTACGATGTATCACTCGGTTGAATACTCCCTTCAACCTTATTCCTGATCAGCGAATGCTCTTGAACCAAGCCCCGAAACGAACTCGGGGCTTGATGAACACACCGCATCAGGCTTTGCGTCCTCCACCGCCACCTTGTTCACCACCCTTGCGGCTCATATCTTCGGACTTGTCACGGTCATCGGTAACATTGCTACCGCGCCCACTTCCCTGGCCACCGCTGGTCATTTGATCGGTATCCTTGGATTGCCGTCCTCCTGAGCCCTGACCACCTTTTTGGCCTGGCTTGGAGGCGCCTTCATTGTCATCGGCAAATTCGCCTCCACGACCCGTACCCTGCCCGCCTCCGGACATGCGATCAGTATCGCGGGATGGTTGTCCGCCGGATGCCTGGCCACCTTTCTGGCCCGCCTCAGACGCTCGTTGTGGATCGTTGGCGAAATTCCCGCCAGAGGCTTCTCCACCTTTTTTGCCTGCTTCAGAAGCCTTGTCCCGGTCATTCGCAAAATTACCCGGGTTTTTATTTTCTGTATTAGCCATTTCAATCACCTCTACATCGTTAGCACGAGCATTGGCCCGTATAATTCGGAGGGTGTAGAAAATCGAAAGTTTGAACGAAACATCCAACTTGCGGATGAGTGGATTTTGAGATTTGGTTCCATCGAAAACACGCACATCCGACTGGCGGCCTGCCGGTTTAAAGAGCACCAACCGCTTCTTTTTTTAGATCGAATCGTCGATTTTCAATAGAATGGAAGACTCGCAGGAGCCCTCCACGCATCCAGTTCAGGAGGTCAGTCGATGACAGAACACATCGTTCATTTTCATTGCCAGATCGATCAGTCAACGACTGAGCGCTTCAGGGATTGCTGCCTTGAGGCCATCGACCAAGGCGCCACGTCACTGCTACTGAATCTGTCCACCTGTGGAGGTAGCACCAACTTCGGCTTCACGCTCTACACGTTCCTGAAGTCATTACCCGTACCGCTCTGCGCCATCAATGCCGGCAACATCGAATCGATGGGGATCATCATGTTTCTGGCAGCTGGTCGCAGAATCACCTCCCCTCATGCCAGATTTTTGATTCATCCGATGAACTGGTACTTCAGCCAGAAATCGGTCGACCATCAACGCTTGAGAGAATATCTGTCCAGTCTCGACAATGACCTGGCGCGTTATGTGCAAATCTTTGCGCTCGAAACAGCTGATGCAGAGACCAAACTTGATATTTTTCATTGTCTTTCAGCAGAAGAAAAAGTGATTGCCGCGCACGAATCCCTGTCCTATGGGATTGCTCATGAAATGCGGCAAATGGTGTTCGCCGATGATGTCAAACACTGGAAAGTCAGCGGTGGATGAGCGTGGTGCCGTGGGCATAAGCAAATGCCGACGCATAATCGGCGAAGAATGTCGCTACATGAGCACGCCTATTTTCCATTGGAGTGCTTATGAGAGAACCTCGGTGAAGCCCTGTGAATCTGCTTTGACATTCGCAAAGCGTCTCGTTCGAAAGCTTTTGCAGTGGCCTTGAAAAGACCGGAAAAACGCTGCGTGGCCTCTGCGAAAATCGTATTTGAATTGGATTTCATTTGATTCACCTCACTCAACAACTGAAAGGCACCGCACGCATCAAACGCATGCGGTGATCCTCGTCAGGCTTCAGGTTTTCCCTGTATGCCAGCACCCAGATCGGCACCGGTAATGGGGTTGCTTTGCGGGTCAGACATCGTCCGCGCTTTCATGTCCAGCAACAGCGCATCATCCTCGGCGCTCAGCTCAACACTCGCCGTACCGTCACCACCATCGACGGCAGGTGTTGGCTGCTCGACATACTCCCAATCGTCGCCTTGGTTCCATGGCCCACGCATGCTTTCCTCACCTTGGGACATGTTGAAGTAAACGTTCGTAAACTCCGGCATGCCGGGCAACTTGCCTTGAGGGAAGTTCGGCTGGATCGAGTGCAAGGCTTTTTCAAAGGACAGTTGGTGGGCGATCTCCCTGGTCATCAAGAAACCGAGAGCTTCTTTCACACCCGGATCGTCAGTGACATTCATCAATCGCTCGTAAACGATTTTGGCGCGCGCCTCTGCGGCAATGTTGGAGCGCATATCGGCAGTAGGTTCGCCAATGGTATCGACGTAGGCGGCTGACCACGGCACGCCAGCAGAGTTGGTCAGGGGTGCCCCAGCCCCGTACAGCAGGCTCGTGATGTGCGAGTCGTTGCCCGCACCGTTTATGGCGCGATACAACTCGCCCTCTTCTTCCACGCCCTCTGCCAGGCGGCCTTTGGCGCTTTTGTTGAGCATCACAATTATCGACCCAACGATTTCAAGGTGGCTGAGCTCTTCGGTGGCAATGTCCATCAGCAGGTCCTTTCTTCCCGGATCATCCTCGGCCAAGGCCTGTGTGAAATATCGGGACGCAGCCGCCAATTCACCTTGGGCTCCGCCGAATTGCTCCAGCAAAAGGTTCGCCAACCCTGGATTGGGCTGGGCGACGCGCACGGTGTATTGAAGTCGTTTGTTATGTAAGAACATGGCGAATCTCCTTAGGACTAAAAAGGAGCGATGCTCATTCGGTGATTGACCGAATGCGTCGCCCACAGTCATCTGAAGGGGATGCTTTGGAGAAAATTTTAAAAAGATCGAGGGATCACGACAGGCGGTTTTTAACCGTGCAAATTACCCGTTTTCTCGCCAGTCGTCGGTCACTGTGCAATCGATTGGGTAATTGCACGGACTTGCCCACCCATTTGCATTCGACCTGACCTGTCATTTGCATCGGATTTGACCAGCACAATTCGTGGACATGACCGGCAGAGAACGACCCAATCCGGACGTTCGGTCTTGAGCTCAAAACGCGGAGCTGCTTATCCTGTCGCTTGGCACCCGTTACTCAACCCATCCTAGCTCTGCGTAGGAAATTTGGTCCTGATCGGGGAAGTCTGTCTGGTATTTAC
The DNA here is from genome assembly GCF_019823085.1 of Pseudomonas sp. DR48. Taxonomy (NCBI): domain Bacteria; kingdom Pseudomonadati; phylum Pseudomonadota; class Gammaproteobacteria; order Pseudomonadales; family Pseudomonadaceae; genus Pseudomonas; species Pseudomonas sp. DR48. The sequence continues at coordinate 5,881,107 of NZ_CP081946.1, forward strand.
CCCATGCCATGAAGGAATAGTATTTGGTCATCGCCTCGAAGTAGCTGTCAGCTTCGACCGTCCAGATCAATTGGGGGTTTGCTGAAAGAAGATTGCGCGCGTCATCACCGTGAATACCTGCCAGGCAGAAAGTCTGGCAACCATCGGGTTCCAGCCAAAGTTCATGTTTCATACTCATAGCTCGTTTTTTTGCCCGGCTTTATGTGCCAGAAAAGCAGATCGAGTGGCCGCTCTTGGCCGGTAATTGCGCGTTGGGCTCAAAAGCCGCTTTTGGCCGTTCTCTGCCTGTCACGAGAGTGAGAAAACGACCCATAGCTGCCTGTGACAGAAAGCCAGAAATCGGACAAAGGCAGGCGTCCGACGCGAATCTGCTTTGAAGGTACCGCCCCATAATACGTGCTATGCCCCGCCGGAAGTACTTAATGCAGCATCGTGTTGGCTCACCCTGATGTGCAACAACAGAAGAATACTTTAAGCGATTATGTATAGAGAGGTGTGCGTTCCACTAAAATTATCGCACAAAGCACTGTCTAGATTGATGCTGATCACCAGTGTAACGAAGAGCATGCAAGACACGCGATAGCCTCAATGGTTCTTCAAACTGCTTCAGCGCAAAATTCATCATTTAACTATCATTGAAGCATTAAGAGAAGATACTACGAAATTTTTAATCCGCTTCCAGTCTGCTCTCTGCTCTACAGGATAACGATATTCAACAAACACGCCAGGGACTAATACAAAGGTACTGCTGCATATTTTAGTAAGGTTCTCTTCACAATTGAGCGCGACGACGGTTCCATCCGGGTACCTGTCGCCATCATCGATCGGAATACTGATCACTTCCCCATTTTTTTTGGATTCATAGACGCCTAATTCTTGATTCAGTGTCGTATAAGTAGTGGACGGTTCCGACCTTGATCTTGGTGCAGCTGTCAAATCAGGTCGGCAAGTTACCATAACCACCAGCGAAGTAGGTTGATTTGAAACTTCGGTTAGGATGACATCTGGGTAAATTTCTTTAATGGTACGCATGGGCACGCGGGCCGCCGCCATGATTCCAGGTCTCGCTATTTTCGAACCATCTTTCAGCGTATTGTCAGGATAGATGTTTTCTAACGCCCACTTCTCTGTTTTGAGGGATTTAAACTCCACCGTTCCAATGAACGCATGACGAGTGATTTTATCACGACCAATCAGCTGATCGTAGCTCATGTTATATTTATCCTTAGTCGAAACTAATGCATCGGTCATGCAAGTGTTCTGCTGAGCCCCCATTGTCTCAGCATTATCTTTGTGCTCAGATTTGCCGCACGCAACTAAGGTTAATGCCGAAGTGATGACTCCAATGACGATCCACATATTTAAATAGCCTATGTAAAAATGCGCAGCGGCCCTCACCACCTCTTTCTTGTACTTTCTGATCATTGCAAATTTTGAGTTCATATGTTCGCCCTCAGTAGTTTTAATGAACTGGCCGATGGGTTACGTCTCTGCCTTAAATAAGGCGTTCACGATGATTTCCCAATATCGGGCGACACGTGCTTCTTTACCATAATTTAACGCGGTTTTCCGCACTACATATCGAATATCTACAGCATGCGCAGGTGTATTTAAACTGCGTGACGGTTAGAAAAGCAGAGTTCATCGGTTTCTTGCTTAATATAACTGTCCGCTTCTGGCCGTTTGCTGCCTGTCACTAGTCCTTAAAATAACCTGGTTATTTCATTCAAGATCCGATCCTGCGTTTCAACACTGGGTCTGTGACGATAAGCCACTGCTAAAAATGCAACGCCTTCGTAGTCGCAGCGGATCGAAAAAGTCATCCCTTGACGAAACCCAAAAACGGACCTGTCTCCGACATCAACAAAATATCTCGCTTTTGTAAGCGCTGATTGAGCGTGCTTCAGGCATTCAGCTTGACTAAGCGAGTGTTGTATCCAACTGGTAGTGACACGTACAGAAGACGTCTCGCTATCATCGATCGGTGGTCGAGCAATGGCTGTGGCAGGTGTATTGATATTGTCGTTACTGGAACAAGCGGTAAGCCCCATTGAGATAACAGTCAGCAAAAAGCCAAAACGAAGTCTCGAATGCTTAAGTGAGTGTCGCATCGCGGGGCGTTCCTCTGACGATGTGCAATGAATAAAAAATGCCTTGTGCTGCCATTCTGCTCGTCTCTGGCGTAGAAACAGACGTTGTTAGCATAGCAGTGGAAAAGTGGCTTTCTGGCAGCCGATCTGCAAGGTCAGCTATTGGCCGTTAGCTGCCTGCATCAGGCGTCGCCTGGCAGCATGATATGGGTAGCATCAACATCCTCTGTTCCCATTCGGACGAATCGGTGGAAAAACGCACCTTCTGACAGCGCAGAGGTGCATGTGCGACCAACGCTTTTACTAGCGTTTGACCCACATGTTGTCCCTTGGAAGAAGTTGCGGTCACCACGCCCGAACAACTGCTGACACTCTCGGCGGACGCTTGGCAGCAGATGGTGAGTTAGCGGCAAAGCAGCGGCTGCTGACTTCAGCCAGCGCCGCCAAATGGCAGTTTCTAAATCAGGTTGCTGCCTTGCTCAAGCCTGGTCGGCTTGCTTGTCATCATCGTCTTTGAGTGCTGGCTTCATACCAGGCTGGGGCGTGTGCTCAGCATTTGGCGCGATTTCTTCGCCGTGGTTCTTTTTCTCTTGCTGTACTTTTTTGTCGTGGGCGACGTTACGTGGGTCGGTCATGGGAATTCCTTGATTTGGCGGATGTTTCGAACACCCATCGACGCGACACGTTGAATGTGAGCGTCGGGGTAAGACTTGGAGTCAGGTCGATCTGAAGCGTTCATTACTTCTCGACTTGCAACTGCCCGGAAAGGCGAGCAGGGAGGAATTAGGCCGTATACAGGCGAAGCTTTGACCATTTATCGACAATCCGTCCTTCGGGCCGCAGAAGATGTGGAGAACTCCTTCATTCAGTTGGGTCAGACCGTGATCCACGTGGTCCAGCTTCAGGAGCAGGTGGAGGCCTTGGAAAAATCTCGGAATCTGTCTGAGCAGGCTTACCGTGCAGGATCGATCACCCTGACCGATGTCCTGGACGCAGATCGTCAGTTGCTGACGGCGCGCGATGAACTCGACGCGAACCGTGCTGATGCTGCACGAGCCGCGGTGGGGGTCTTCCGTGCTCTTGGTGGAGGCTGGGATCCGGCGACACCCCCAGCACAACAAGACCAGACAGCGATCTCTTCCGTCGAAGAGCCAGATCCAAGAGTGCCGTCCTCTTAGCAAGCTCCCACGGGGAAATCCTCTCAGTTGTCGGCGTGCTAGTTCCTGCAGAGATAGCTGCATGGAAGCTCAGCATTACGCAGATGGTCACATCCACTGGAGGCAGTTCATGGCCGTTCTCTGCCGGTCGTCACGACGGCTTCTGGCCGTTCTCTGCCGCTCATGGTGACAAAGCCTGCTGGTCAAATCCGATGCAAATCGTTGGTCAGAACGAATGCAAATGACTGGTCAGGTCGAATGCAAGCGGGTGGTCAAGTGGAGTGCAATTTCGCAATCGATTAAAACTTATTTTTATTGGTTGATCTCAACTGCTGTCACGACCGACTTCAGCTCCACCGAATACTTCTGGCAAACCACTCAACGTTGTTGAGAGAGAGTTGCGGGTTCGGGCAGCGGGAGGACACAGTGCCGAACCTCCCGCCTTTCATTCACCCCTTATGACATTCCCAGACCTCGAGAAAGATCAGTCGACGTATCGGTTGCTGTACGAGTCGGGTTCTCATCCCCGGCCGAATGATCAGTCGTGTTGGTCACCGTGTCTCGCACCGCTTCATATCCCTCGCGCGCCTGCTGTTTGACCTTGTCCGCCAGACCCGCGCTGGTCTTGCCCAGGTAGCGTTGCTCAGTCGCTGTCGAAGGCAACGCCGCCCCCAACATCGCACCTAACGCGATTCCCGCAGCGGCGACCATCAAAGGCTGCTCCTTGAGCAAATGGCTGAACTGATTGCTCATAACTTGTGTAGAGCGCACCAAACGGTCGCTGGCCTCATGAACGGCATGGCTGATGTTTTCTGTAGCAGCCCCCAAATCATCACTCAGGTTCACCGCTTTGCTTTTGACAGTCTGGTAGCCCTCCTTAAACGTGTCTGCTGCCTGGTGTAGATGATCACGGGCATTGTCGATGCCATCAGCAACACCCTCGGCCCACTCACCCACCCTGTTTTGATCAGGGACAATTTGATTGCCGGGACGAGGGGTCGGTGGACGATTCTGACCCAGCATCAACCACAGCAATCCGACCGATGTCAGTACAGCGGGAACCGGGTTATTACGGACGCTGGTGCCCAGGTTGTTCAGGAACGTCGATCCGTTGTTCTGCATAAAAGACAATGCCTGATCGAACACCTGCCCCGGCGTGAACTTACTTTCCAATGCATCAACGATATTGCCGATACTCGCCCGCTGCGCATCGATTTCACGCTCGATGGTTTCAGGGCTTTTCTGCGATTCGATTTCGAATTCACTGTTCATGAGACTTTCCTCCGCAGCGCTTCCTGGTCTTTGTTTAAAGCATCCAGCGTGCGATCAGGCTTGAGGTTTGACGGTTCGAATTGTTTTTTCGCTGACTGCAGCATGACGAAGCCAACGATCATCACCACAACACCGACGATCAGCGCTGCCAGCCAAGGTGCCATGATCATGCTCAGGCCGTAGACAGCAGACATCAGCAAGATGATGAACCCCGCCAGCAGCACAATCGCACCACCCGTGACACCGGCAATGCCGGCCTTGAGCGTCGTGAGACTTTCTTGAAGCTCAGCTTTGGCCAGCGCGAGTTCCTTGGTGAACAGCGCGGGCACTTCACGGGTTAGCTGGCGTATCAGCCCGACAACCGAGGCGTCGGGATCAGGCACAGAGACGGGTCTTGAGCCCGGATAGTCTGGGTTTTCTCTGTTCATCACAGTGCTCCTTTGAAGTTCGTCGAGCCTGGCGTGGAGGTCGTTGCAAAGTCCGAAACATGTTCCCGCTCACTCGGCGAAGCCGCCGCGTTGCCAGTGGACAACGAGCTTTGATCGGTACGTGAAGGAACAGAAGTTTCGTAACGTCGTTGAGCGCCAAAACCACTTGATGGAGGCATCGAGTTGCCTGCTGCAGGATCATTGGCATTGCTGAATGTCGCCGCAGTCGCGACCCCGGCCTTGAGAAAGCGCGACAGGCCAAAACCCAGTGCGATACTGCCAGCAATGAACAGTGCCGGGTTATTACGGGCAAGGTCGGCTCCATCATGAAGCAACTGTTCGGCACTTTTTCCACGCAGATTCCCGGCCAGCCCGCTCATGGACTCCGCCATGTCTGCGAGGTAGTCGGACATGCCAAGGGTGTCCTTGCTTTCCAGTTCGGAAACAACCGATTTCGCACCTTTTGCCAATGCCTCTATCTGGTCGGCTGCCGTATCTCGATATTGACCAAACTGCGCATCAGCCTGTTGTTTTGCGTCGCCAAGCGCCTCAGTCACGTTTTCTTTCAAGTGTTCAAATTTCTGTTCTGGCCCTCCGGAATTGGGTTTATCTGGCTGACTCCCAGTGTTGTTATCTGAAGTATTCATGTCGTCCCTCGCCTTCTGAATGAAAAAGCGTTATTCGGGTTCGCCACGAAATACCCGCAGCTCCCCTCATTTCAAATGACGGAGCGGGTTATGGGGGAGTTCCAACGAAATGATGAGTGAGAAAACTTGATCACCAAACGCGCATGGATAAGCGCACAGCCCAAGCAATCTGTACGTCCTTCAGGAAGGATCGAGAGCTCTGCTGTGATTGCGTCGCCGTTGAGACCAGTGTGTGGAACGGAACGGCGAATCAAGGTGTCGTCTGTATTAGGCGACCTTGTTCGTCGTAATCCTGTGCAGATAGAGAGAGGTGGTTTTCATGAACAATATTATCTACATCGTCGGAGCAGTTGTGATCGTCCTGGTCATTCTTTCGTTTGTCGGCCTTGTATAGCGTTAGCTGCCGAGCATGTCACAACGCATCGCGCATACATGACGCTAGCAATGCTCATGGCGCCCGAGAAGCACTTTATAGATCTCGCGAACCACCTGCATCGTTGCGTCTTCGAGCGTTCCTTCATTACGGCATAACACCCAGCCGTGATCCGCAATCGCGCGCTCGAACGCTTTGGTGCAGGCGACATGTTCTTCCAGCTTATGCATGACCGTACTGCTCAGCCCACGCGATCGTGCTGCTGCCCTCGCCCACGAAATATCCGGGTCGGTGACAACGCCGACATGCAGGTCTGGCACTTGCACGTTTCGATCAATGTTCAACTGCAGAATTTCTGCAAACGGGACTAGCTGGCGAAACGCGGCATCAGACGGATACCAGCGATCGATCAGGATGATGCTGTCTGGTGGCTGTTTAGCCAATACGTGCAGGGAAATCCAGGTGCGGCTATCAGCAAGGCGCTCACAAACCCGTAACTCTAATTCCCGGGTGGGATTTCTGACGAGTTTGTTCACGAGGGCCATGGTTTCACCTCGACAGGGATCGCTTTTTTTCTCGCAAAGTCGGATGACCTTTTTGTTGTCGGCCCTCAGTACTTTCGTGATGGCCTCCAACAGTGTGGTTTTGCCGGCCCCCTTGGGCCCATCCAGAGAAACAAACAGCGCACGATTCATTCTTCACATAACGATAGATAAACGGTTTTTATTGCCCTATTCGTTCGCTGTAATCGCTTGGCGCAACTATGCGAATCGAGTGGAAAGCCCTTGTGAGCACTCTAACTTAGTTTCTGGCCGGCGGATCTCAAAAAAAAGCTGGTTCTATTTGGAGCGCTCGCGGTCACTCGGCAAAGGTTGCTGATTCTATCCATCGCCACGACGCTTGGCTGTGCGGCTATTTATCGTCGGTCTTTTGCTCGGGATTGCATCGATCAACCACCAGGAGAGCGCGGCTTACAGCCACGTGGCAGACGCCAATCACCTCTGAGCAGCCAAGCCAGTAAAAATGCAAAATTAACTCGCCAAAACCTATACAAGAAACTAAAGTTGTACAAAATCTGTAGAGTTTTTGATTACCATGTCTCCTTCGGAAAGTCTTATCGCTTGGCACGGAAACTGGAGCCTTTCGCAGGCTACCGTCACTTGCAAGTCATGCAAGGCGACGCAGTCCGAACTCGATAGAAAAAGCGATTTCCCCCATGCCACAACGTGCTCGAGAGCAGCTTTGGCGAGGACACGACCCTGGGATGAGCTCGATGAAATTCGCCATGCCCTCCCCCCTTACACCTGAGGTGTTACGCCTGACGAAGGCCTACGAATAACCAGGATCTATCGGCATGCGCTTGTCAGACTTCATCATCAAGAATCTTGAGCCGATACTGCAAGCTTGGGAGGATTTTGCAAGAACCATCGAGGTCCCCGGCAAAGCTCTGGATTCCAAGGCTTTACGCGATCATGCCGAACAGATGTTGCGCGCTATCGCGTTAGACATGCGCACGTACCAGTCCGCTCAGGAACAGATCGCCAAGGCGCATGGGAATGCCCCTGTGGACGAGTTGGAAACCGCCGCGGAAATCCATGCCGTCACACGTTTAATGGCCGGCTTTACCCTGGATCAAATGGTGTCGGAGTATCGCGCGCTGAGAATGAGCGTGGTCGGCCAATGGCTGGGGCAGGTGAAAGTCGGGGCAGCTTTTGAAGTGGATGACATGACCCGCTTCAACGAAGCCATCGACCAGGCGCTAGCCGAATCCATTGCTAGCTACTCGAGTGCTGTAGAGGCCTCACGCAATGTCTTTCTGGGCATTCTCGGCCATGATTTACGCACGCCGCTGGGCGCTATTTTGCTGGGGGCCGATGTGTTGCGAAACTCGGACGATCTGGGGCCCCGTGAGACTAAAATTGCATCAGGGATATATACCAGCGTCAGACGCGCCAGCCAGATAGTCGGCGACTTGCTGGACCTGACCCGCTGCCAGATGGGCCCAGGGATTCCCGTTAAAAAGGAATACATCGACCTGACGCCCCTGTGCACGCGCATGGTGGAAGAGATTCGAACGTTTCATCCCGGCGCGAAGATCATATTCAACTCAGGTGCATCGGCTTGTGGTGAATTCGATGGAGCCCGAATTGAGCAAGTCATCTCCAATCTGCTCAGCAATGCAGTTCAACATGGTGATCTGCAGTTTCCTATCGAGGTCACGCTGGAGCCAGTAGACGGTAGCGTGATTTTCTCTGTACACAATCGTGGCGAGCCTGTACCAGAAGAAATCCTGCCCTTTATCTTTAACCCTATGGAACGTGTCTCGCTGTCCACTACCAGTGGTCTTGGCCCAAGCGCCGGGCTGGGGTTGGGCCTGTACATCGCCTCCGAGATTGTGGCCGCACACTCGGGGACAGTGGATGTGACTTCCGACCGAGCGCGTGGAACCACTTTCGTGGTCAAAGTACCTGTCGGTAAATCTCAAAGTATTTGAGAAACAACTTCTCCAGTTTTTTTCGTGCGCTTCTGCTCATACATCTCATTGTCAGCGAGCGTCATCGCCGAGCTTATGTTATTGGAAGCGTTAGCCATGGCTAAACCGATAGAAGCACTGACGCCCAACAGTTGGAGTGACTCGTACACCCTCTCGCGAAGCGCCTCGCCGCCGACTTTGTCGCAATTGACACCGATGACTCCGAACTCATCGCCCCCAAGTCTTGCAACGATATCGCCGGATCTCGAAGCGTGAATCAAGGCGTCAGCGGCACTCTTGAGCGCACTGTCACCCGCAGCATGACCTTCGCCATCATTGATGAGTTTCAAATCGTCTATATCAATAATCACAACCGCTGAGGAATGTCCGTAACGACGGTTTCGAATGTCCTGAGCCGTGGCCAACTGATCCCAGCCCGCACGGTTATAAAGTCCCGTCAAGGCATCGTTAAGTGCCTGCGCTTCGAATCGCTCCGCTCTGCTCGCCTCTTCATCGGCCCTCAACTCCATTTGCAAAATCTTGCTGAGCACCTTGGCGACCATTTCGATGAGTTCCTGGTCTTCCCTGATTTTTTCAGGTTGAGTCGATGGATCAATGGCGCACAGGGTGCCGAACAAGGAGCCATCGGACAGCAGAAGTGGCACCCCGATGTACGAGTTGATGGTGAGCTGGCGACTAATGGGCGCCGCTGCATAACAAGGCACCAGTCCGACGTTTGGCGCTATTCGTGGCCCGAGCCCCTTGACCATGTGACTGCAAAAAGAATCGCTCCAGATGAGGACTTTGCCTGGCTGAATTTGATAGCCATGATCTTCGCAATGCAAAACGGTCCAGTCGTCGCCGTCAGCCCGGGTAACCATCCACAAATCGAACCCCAGCCGGTGCCGCAAGAACGAAAGCACTTCACGCGCGGTATCTTCAAAATCACTCATCGGGTATTTCGACTCATAGGTTGGGCATAGGCAAAAAAGGTGGACACCATCACCGAAACGCCGAGTGGGCCTATGAAGGGTGGACGATTGTATCTGGTCACCACAGAGCAGAGTTCGAGCCCGTCAAGGAAGCCGACGAAACGTCTTATTTCAGAAAAAATGCACCTTTCGGTACCTCTGAGCTCAAACGCTTTATCGGGCGTTAATACGAAAGATTTCCAGTAGCTCACTACAGAAGGGCTCTGGAAAAATTTGCCAGGGAGCCTATATCAGGAGTTTCTATCTGACCCATGATTGAATGCCATGCCTTTTCCACCCCTTATACATTAATTTTATTTTGTACAGGTATTGATACTGGCCTTGAAAGCAAATCAGCAACTGTATTCGTAGTTGCGAAGCAGACGTTAGAAACATCAAGACCTGCCCATCACAAAATAACCGGGGTTTAAACATTGGAAGAATTACGGATGGCAAACCCGGGATTTAACCCATTTGCACTTGTTTCGCATAAACGATCGCTTCGATCCATGTTGCTCCCTATCAGCATCTTGTTGTTAGGTACGTTGCTCTCCGTAACGCTAGGGCACTTGGACGTCCAGCAAGAATCAAGTAAGGATAGAGCGCAGGTCACTACGAAACTGACGGGCGTCCGAGCTCATTTAGAAGGTCAAATAAATGCTACGTTTGATGCGACGGAAGGTATTGCTCAGCTATTGAGGTTGGACGGCGGCATAACAACTGCGCATTTTGAGGGAATGGCGGAGCAAGCAATGGCTCTGCAATCGCACATCCATCACATCGCGCTTGCTCCCAACGACGTCATTCGCAGTGTCTATCCCATCAAAGGCAATGAAGGCGTTTTAGGCGTTGATTACCACAATCTGCCCGGCCAGTACGCAGCCGTATTGAGATCTCGGGAGTCAAGAGCCCCCGTGCTGGCAGGCCCTATTGACCTTTTCCAGGGAGGGCGAGGTTTTATTCATCGGCGCCCGGTGTTTGTCACCACCCAAGACGGTACTGATCGTTATTGGGGCAGCGCGTCAGTTGTGGCTGATGTTGATGCATTGCTTGAAGCCGGTGGCATCAATGCGCGAGGGACACTTGAGCTGGCCCTACGAGGTGCAGACGGATTAGGCAACAACGGAAAAATGATCTGGGGAAATCCAGCAGTATTTTCAGAAGATGCCATTACAACCTCTGTCGATGTGCCAGGCGGCACCTGGCAGCTCGCGGCGATTCCTCGGGAAGGCTGGAGGAACGGCACACTCTTCACCTCACCTTTGTTTATCTTTGCGCTGACCTGCACCGGCTTTTTTACCTTTCTTGCTGCTCAACTGAGCCGAAGTCACCGCCTTATTCGCCAGCGCCATGCGCAGCTCGCCAAGGAAATTGAAGAGCGTGAGATTGCGGAACTATCTCTAGTACAAAGTGAAGCACGCTTCCGCGCCCTGTTTGAGCGCTCGCCAGATCCGATATGGATCCTGCGTCGCGGCGGCATTTGTAGTGATGCAAACACCGCAGCCCTCAAGTTATTCGGTTATGAAGACTTGGAAACGCTACATGAAGTCAAAGCCACTGATATTTCTCCTCCGTTTCAAAGCGATGGTCAATGCACGACAAAGAAAGCACAAGTCATGTTGAACATGGCAATGGAAAAAGGTGTTCATCGTTTTGAATGGCTCCATAAAAGTGCCGACGGGGTGGTATTTCCAGCTGAAGTAACGCTCTCCACCGTTGCGTTGTCGGGGGAGTTAATGCTGTATGCGGTGGTTCGAGACATCTCCGACCGTAAAAAGGCCGAACAGGCATTACTTACTCAAACGACTTTGCTTCAGGATGTTGTGGATAATGCACCGTCGCTGATTTATGTGTTCGATCTCCAGGGAAATCTTCAACTTTACAATCTCATGTTTGAGCGCGCAGTAGGCTTATCGTTTGCAGAGATGAACGGCAGGCCGCGCGAAAGCTTTCTGACCTCTGAAGAGGCTGACACCCAACGTCAAAATGACGAACAGGTTCTTGCTACTGGAAGCGCCATGCGCTTTGAGGAACAGATCGACAGAAATAACACTACTCATATTTACCTTACAACCAAGTGCGTTCTTTACGACAATGATGGCCAGCAAACAGGTGTGCTCAGCATTTCTACTGACATCACTGAAATCAAGCAAAGTACCGAACAATTAAGACTTGCGGGCGTTGTCCTGGAGAACACTGCCGACGGCGTGATTATCACTAATGCTCTGGGTCATATCGTATCGATCAATAAAGCATATTCTGATATCACAGGCTTCAGCGCAGAAGAGTCTATAGGGTTGAAGCCCTATATCCTTATTTCAGAGGAACAGAATCTCGATTTCTACCGCGATATCCAGGAGACGCTCAAGGCCAATGGATTTTGGCGTGGCGAGCTCTGGAACCGTCGAAAAAATGGCACGCTTTATCCAAAGTGGATGACGATAAACACTGTGTTCGACGAGTTCGGTCAGCCCGTCAACTACGTGGCCGTTTTTTCAGATATATCAGCGATCAATCAGTCGCAATGCGAGCTTGACCGCATGGCGCATTATGACCCGGTTACAGGCCTGCCCAATCGTCTCCTCTTCCAGGAAAGACTCCAGCACTCACTGGATCTTTCCTTAAGCTATGACCAGGCACTTGCAGTGCTTCTGGTGGACCTGGATGGCTTTAAAACGGTAAACGATAGCCTTGGTCACTCGATGGGAGACTTGCTACTGCAGCAAGCAGGCATTCGCTTTTCGCAGTGTGTACGCGTTGAGGACACCGTCTCTCGAATAGGCGGAGACGAATTTGCAGTCATTTTGAACAACCTCAGCCAGCCAACCGATGCCATCGTCGTCGCGAAAAAACTGCTGATGTCTCTCCAGGAGCCTTTTGATCTAAGGGGAAACTCCACGCTGCTGACAGCCAGCATCGGGATTGCAGTAGCACCGCAAGATAGCGAAACGCCAGAGCAATTGCTCCGTCAAGCGGATACGGCCATGTACGGCGCCAAAGAAAGCGGTCGCAACGACTATCGCTTCTATCAGCCTGAAATGACCCTTCGCGCGCAGGAGCGTTTGATCCTGGAGCGCTCCCTGCGACGTGCAGTAAAAAACCATGAGTTTGAAGTCTGGTATCAACCAAAGATCAATCTGATGAGCGATAAGGTTGAAGGCGCCGAGGCACTGGTTCGTTGGCGCGATCCGGTTCACGGCCTTATCTCCCCGGCGGACTTCATTCCCCTGGCAGAGAGTACCGGGCTGATAATCCAGATAGGTGAGCAAGTTATCGACAGGGTCTGCCGTGATATTCGACGCTGGATCGATAGTGATATCGCTTGCGGGATTGTCGCTGTCAATGTGGCGGCTATACAAATTGACCGAACTGATTACGTCGAGACACTTCGAGCGGCGTTGTATAAATATGATTTGCCCGCGAGCGTCCTGGAGGTAGAAGTTACGGAGAGTTTGATGATGGCGAGTCCAGAGCACTCCAGAGAAGTCTTGAGCACGCTCCAAAGTCTGGGGATCTCGACGGCGATCGATGACTTTGGCACAGGCTACTCATCCCTGGCCTATCTAAAGATGCTGCCCATCAATAGTCTGAAAATTGATCGCAGCTTCGTTTCCGATCTGCCTCACGACAAAAGTGATGTGGCCATCACCAAAACCGTCGTTGAGTTGGGACATGCCCTGGGCTTCAAGATTATTGCGGAGGGCGTTGAGACCGCTGAGCAGAGCTCTTTTCTGCGAAGCATCGGATGCGACCAGGGACAGGGCTATCTCTATGCACGCCCGATGCCGGCGATAGAGTTTGAGTCGTGGTTGAAGAGTGATAAATATTTTGAGTGAAGCCTATGGTGCTGGCGCCTGACTTGCTCTTCATCTGAAGAATCACTGCTTCTTCAGTAAGAGCAAGAGTAACGCTGTCGCGGCAATCACCGCCCCCACGAAGAACGTGCTGCCTGACCCGAAGCTTTGCCATAACCCGCCCGCCAGAACACTGGCGATTAGCATGCACACGCCACTGACCAGATTGAAAATGCCGAAGGCGGTGCCCTTGAGTTTCCCCGGCGCTGTATCGGCGACCAGCGAGGCAAGGATGCCTTGGCTGAATCCCATGTGAAGTCCCCACAATGCAACGCCCAGCATCATCGTGATGACAGTGCTGGACTGAGCCAGCACCAGATCCGCCAAAACAAGTAACCCCATCCCCACGCAGAGCAGCTTCGTACGGCTCATACGATCAGACAGCCAGCCGGCGGGGTAAGCGGAAAACGTGTAGAAAATCGACATGACCACCATCACCAGCGGAATCCAGGTGACCGACAGACCTGTCTCCTGCGCACGCAATACTAAAAATGCCTCGCTGAAACGGGCCAGTGTAAACACCCCACCGACAATGACGACCCACCAGTAGCCAGCAGAGAACTCGCGAAGGACTCGCCAATGGATAGGCGATCGGAATTTATGTTCGCTGGCGACGTGTGTGGGTTCTTTTACGCCGGCGACAATCAGAGCCACTGCGACGGTTGCGGGTATCACCGCAAACCAAAGGACGAGCTGGAGATCGGCAAGCCATAGCATCAGCAGGATGGCCATAGCCGGGCCAAGAACAGCGCCTACGGTGTCCATTGATTGGCGCAAACCAAAACAGGCGCCACGGATCTCGGGCGGCGAAACATCGGCAACCAGGGCATCGCGCGGCGCACCACGAATGCCTTTGCCAATGCGGTCCAGAAAACGTGCGGTAAAGACCACTTCAACCGAGTGCGCCAGAGGAAACAGGGGTTTGCTCAGCGCGGCCAAACCATATCCCAGCAACAGCAATCCTTTGCGTCGGCCAATGAAGTCGCTGATCGCGCCAGAGAATATCTTGACGAGCATGGCTGTCGACTCGGCAACTCCCTCGATCACCCCGACGGTCAATGCACTCGCCCCCAACGTCGTGACCAAAAATACGGGCAACAAGCTGTGTACCAGCTCGGAAGACAGATCCATGAACAGACTGACAAAGCCCAACGCCCAGATCGTGCGCGGAATGCGAAGACGCTCGGCTTTGGTGGTCGGACTTTCGTGACTCATATTTTCTTCCTTAACTCATGGGCACCGAGGAAAGACTGCGCAAAGGCGCTGTGTGCTGGAACAAGACGTCTAACGCCCATCAAGAAAGCGGAACAACTCCTCCTCCTGATCAAAGTGCAGTCGCACCAGGGTATCCAGTCGAATCAATTGATGCTGAATCTCGTCAGCGGGCGTCGTTGCCGGATCAGCACTAAAATCACGGCTCATGCGCACCAACAGGTGGATAAGGCGAAAAATCTCGCGGTGAGCATGGCTCATCGCTGACATCGGGTCTTCGCCGGGCATGCTTTGCGTCAGCAGCGGATACAGTGTTTTTTCATCGTCGCGTTCATGGTCCGCCAATGAGGTTTGCAGCTTGTCGACCAGTTCCAGCAAGTCGGCCTGCGCTTGCTCAACCGGGCGCCAGGCAAAGTCACTGGCCATCTGGTGCAGCTCGCTCAACACGCTGGACAGCTGCTGGTGTTCATCTTGCAAGCGATCGATAAGCTCCGCCGTCAGCTTTTGCTGCCGGCGCCCCCACAATGGCCCCAATGCCCGCAAGGCGTTCATGATAATCAGCACATCGATGCCCTCCTGCACCACGGCGCCGATCAGTGGCGGCAGATAACCGAGGGCCGCGACCACCATGGCCAGCAGCGACATGCCCATGCCGGCCAGCACGCCAAGACGGGCAATGTGGCGGGTGCGTCGGGCGATGTCCAGCGCCTCGACGAGGCGATCCAGACGATCCACCAGCAGCACGACACCGGCAGCTTGCGCAGAAGCCGTCGCACCGCTGGCCCCCATCGCGACGCCGACGTTCGCCGCCGCCAATGCGGGGGCATCGTTGATGCCATCGCCGACCATCAGCGTGCTGGTGCGCTGGCAACCCTCCTGGACGGCACGCACCTTTTCCTCTGGGGTCAACCCGGCTCGCAGTTCGTCAATTCCAGCAGACAGCGCGATCATCTCGGCCGGTTCCAGACGATCCCCGGTGAGCATGACGATCCTCTCGATACCTCGGTTGCGCAGTCGACGCAGCGTTTGCGGGGTTTCGCGCCGAACGTTGTCCGAGAACACCAGCAGGCCGGCAAGTAGTCCATCCACCTCGATGAAGCTTCCGGTGCAAGCCAGATAATCCATGTGGCGCAGCATGACGGTGGCCCAATCGGTCGCGGGGGAGTCCCGGTGAGCAAAAGACAACGTGCCGAATCGCACACGCCGGCCATCGATCAACCCACAAAGACCCGATCCGGGACTTTCTTCCACCTCCTGCGGGACGCTGAGTGGCAGTTGGCGCTGGTGCGCCGCCTCGACAATCGCCTGGGAGATCGGGTGCGTCGAGGCCTGTGCCAGCGACGCTGCCAGGCCAAGCAATTGCTGCGGATCGGCCACCCCGTTGACTTCGATCGACTGCAGTCGGGCATGCCCGCTGGTCAATGTGCCAGTCTTGTCGAAAAACATTTGCTTGATCCCGGCCAGCGCCTCCAGCGTTGCTCCGTCCTTGATCAGGATCCCGCGTCGCGCCGCCCTGGAAATCCCTGACAGGATCGAAATGGGCACCGCCAGGATCAATGGGCAAGGTGTCGCCACCACCAGCACCGCCAAGGCACGCAAGGGATCACCACTGAGTTGCCAGGCCAATGCGGCGATCAGCAGTGTCAGAGGAATGAAGACCAGCGCATAGCGGTCAGCCAGACGCACGAAAGGCGCGCGCGAACGGCGTGCTGCCTCGGCCAGTCGCACTATTGCGGCGTAGGTGCTTTGCGCAGCCGTTCGCGTAGCGATCAGCAGGATGGGCGCGCCAACATTTGAGACGCCGCTGGGCAGTGGCTCTCCCTCCCGGCGGGTCACCGGCAACGATTCACCACTGAGCGCCGATTCGTCCAGAATGGCCGAAGGACTCAGCAGGCGACCATCCACCGGCACCACTTCCCCCAGGCGTACCAGCAAGGTTTGATGCGGCTGGATTTGTTCAACAGGGATCTGGCGCAAGCCGCCCTCCTCCTGCAACCAGGCAAAACGCGGTGCCCTGTCGATCAGCGCACGTAGCTCACGCTCGGCGCGTTGGCGAGTGAAAAACTCCAGGGTCCGTCCGGTCGCGAGCATCAAGGCAATCACTGCGGCGACAAGCGTCTGCTTGAACACCAGTGCGGCGCCAATCGACAGCAGCGCGATCAGGTCGACCCCCGCCTCGCGCCGAGCCAGACGCCCGACGATCTCGACGAGCAACACCAGCGCCATCACCAGACTGCCTGCGGTCCAGCTCATCGAAGCCCAGTCAGACTTTTGCGCCACCTGCGCAGCGCCACCGGCCAGCAACGTCAGGGTCGTGAGCAGCAACAGGATGGGGTCCCGCCATTTACTGAGCATTGAAGTGGGCACCTTGAAAACGCGGCTTTCCCTCGCGATGAATCATCCGCCGCTTTCGAGGTAGAGCTTAGGACTTGAACGTCTTTTGTGTCGGTCAATACGGTGCCACGAAGGCGATGATGACGATCATCATCAGGATTTTGATGTCTACCCCGCGCGGCACAGGCGAGTGCAAACGGGCGTTACGGCGATGAATCGTTGCGAGTGAGTTCGACGTTTTCGCGATACTCCGGCACCGACACCGACCATCCCAATTCCACGCTGATACGTCGGCGCAGCACATCCGAGGCATTAGGCTCCCCATGCACGACGAAGGTGTGTTTGGGAGGTCGTTTGAAGCCGCGCAACCACTGCATGATTTCGTCGGCATCCGCATGGGCAGACAGGGTTTCCATCGGCACCACCTCAGCGCGGATCGGCACGTCCTTGCCGTGGATACGCACTGAAGGCGCCCCCGCGATAATGTGTGCGCCACGGGTTCCGCCGGCCTGAAACCCGGGAATCAGCAAGGTGTTGATCGGGTTGGGGGCCAACGCCTTGAGGTGATGGATCACCCGTCCGCCGGTGGCCATCCCGCTCGCGGCGATAATCACCGCTGGGGTGCGCTGCTGGTCCAGCTCGATAGACTCACGGGTCGTTCGCACGAAGTGCGCGACACTGCACATGCCTTCGCAATCCTTTGCTGACAATCGGTGCTCGCTGCCGAAGCGCTGATACAAATGCGTGACGTCGGTGGCCATGGGGCTGTTGAGGTAGATCGGCACGACGGGAATCGCGTGTTGTTGCTTGAGTTGGTACAGGTGGTACATCAGCAACTGGGCACGACCCACCGCGAACGATGGCACCAGGGTAATGCCGTGACGCAACGTGGTGCGGGTGATGACATCGGCCAACTGCGCTAGCGGCGATTGCGACGGATGTTTACGGTCGCCATAGGTCGACTCCACCAGCAGATAATCCGCCTGTTCGACGGGTTCCGGGGCGAACATCAGCGGATCTTCCGGACGCCCCAGATCCCCGGAACACAGCAGTGTGATGCCATCGGCGGTCACTTCCACCGTGGCGGCGCCGAGGATATGCCCGGCACCGCGTAACAGGATGGCAAAGTCAGGAAGAATGTCGACTCGGTGATGCAATTCCACCGGCCGCAACAGTTTCAGGGCTCGTTCGGCATCTTTCTCGGTGTAAAGCGGCAAAGCCGGCGCATGTTTGGAAAAACCGTGCCGATTGGCAAACTCGGCTTCCTCTTCCTGCAGACGTCCACTGTCCAGTAGCAGGATTGCCACCAGTTCACAGGTGGCGGGCGTGGCATACACCGGTCCGCGATAACCATTGCGCACCAGCACCGGCAGATAGCCGCTGTGATCCAGATGGGCATGGGTCAGCACAATGGCGTCGAGGTCGGAAACCGGTAGCTGAAACGGGTCCCAGTTGTGCAGTCGCAATTGCTTATAGCCCTGAAACAAACCGCAATCGATCAGCACATGCCGGTCACGGTGCTCCAGCAAGTACTTGCTGCCTGTGACGGTGCCAGCGGCGCCGAGAAATGTCATTCGCATGCCCGTCTCCTGAATCGCTCGTGTAAAGGTCATAGAACGCTCTTTACAGACCCGCGGTCGTTGATATTTATCAAGCCCGGTCCGCACCTCACTGACAATGCTTACCTGCGATGCTGCAACCCTGCGTTCCTGTCAGGGCTTGATGCTCGTCTCTTCATTTGCGTGTCGCTTTACCGGCCGTGCGGCTGTTGGCTTCATCGGCAGTTTGTTGTGCCTTTCGAGCTACTTCCGCAGCCAGTAATGCCCTGGTGTAAGCCTGATCGGCCCGTAGCCGTGCCATCGCCGCTTTGTTTTCTGCTGATTCCAGGCGTGCACTGATTTCCTGGGCGTACTTATCCGTGCACCCGGCAGTGGTTGCCAGGAGAATGCCGAGCCAGGCAACAGGCAAACACTTGTTCATGATCGACTCCTTGGTGGATACCGACCTGATACGGTCAGTCATGCCAAGTATCCAAGTGTCACCCGCGGTGCCCTCTGATATTTATCAACAAACCACATGGCTAATAACGGCCTGTGCCTGGAAACCATCTGCCGGGGCATCGCGCACCCGCGGGCGCCCTCCTCTGTGCTGGTCCGGCGATCACAAGTCCGGTGCGAAGCCCAACGCTGATTGCTTGACCGCCAAAATCCAGCAATCACTGACCAGCGGCGCATAACCGTTGTATGCAGGAGATAAATTTATCAATATCAATCGCGCCAGTGCCGACCGGGCTAGATTGAATATATGTCTGCCAGCAGACGATCCGGGCCGACATCGTCGGCGTGCATCTGCAAGTCGCCGCCGATGACATCGTCGAGTGCAACGTGCCGCCCTTCGAGCA
Organism: Pseudomonas sp. DR48; assembly: GCF_019823085.1. Lineage (NCBI taxonomy): Bacteria > Pseudomonadati > Pseudomonadota > Gammaproteobacteria > Pseudomonadales > Pseudomonadaceae > Pseudomonas > Pseudomonas sp. DR48. Next base: position 5,900,319 of record NZ_CP081946.1, read on the forward strand.
GGAGTTTTGCATTGAGGTTGTGCGCCATGGCGCCGCTCGCTGACGGTAGATGATGCGTACTTGGCAACGGCCTCGAAGGAGTCCTGCATGCTTACCCTGCCCCCGCTTCTGTTTGCCCTGCAAGGCAGCGAGCTCTATGCCGCCCGCGTCGCGCAGCGGCTTGGCTGCCCGTTGGCGCGCCATGAGGAACGTGATTATGAAGACGGCGAGCATAAATGCCGCCCGCTGGATTCGGTCAACGGGCGCGAGGTCGTGGTGTTCCATGCCTTGTATGGGGATGAACGGCAGAGCGCTAACGATAAGCTGTGTCGTCTGCTGTTTTTCTGCGGCGCCCTCAAGGATGCCGGCGCTCGCCAGGTGCAGGTGATGGCACCCTACCTCTGTTACGGGCGCAAGGACCGCCGCAGCCAGCCTCAGGACCCGACCATCACGCGCTACGTGGCAGCGTTCTTTGAAGCCAGTGGCGTGGATCGCCTGATCACCCTTGAAGTGCACAATCCAGCCGCGTTCGATAACGCGTTTCGCAAGCCGGCGTGGAGTCTGCAGTGCGCGGAGCTGTTCGCTGAGCATTTCGCCCAGTACGTCGGCGACACAGAAGTGGTTGCCGTATCCCCGGACTCGGGTGGCACCAAGCGAGCCGAGCAATTTCGGCAGGCGCTGGAGCGACAACTGGGACGTTCGGTCGGCAGCGCGGTGATGGAAAAACACCGTGCCCATACCACGCTGACGGGCACTCTCTTGATCGGCGATGTACGCGGCAAGACCGCGATTATTTACGACGACCTGATCAGCACAGGGGAAACGCTCAAACGCGCCGGCCTTGCCTGCCAGCAGGCCGGAGCCGGACGCTTGTTCGCAGCCGCCACCCATGGTTTGTTTACCGCCCGCAGTCAATTGTTCGACTCACCGGTCTTTGAACACATCGCGATCACCGACACCGTGCCGCCGTTTCGTCTGCCGGCTGATTATGTGACGCGCCACCTGCAGATACTCGACAGTACTGCCCTGACCGCCGCTTTCCTGCGGGAAAATGGTGCATTCGATCGCGGGAGCTGACATGTACGGGAACATCCTGTCGTGGATCGAAGACCGCGTCGTGTCATGGCTTCTGTTGTTCGCCGTTTTAATGTGCGCCTGCGGGTTTTCCTGGGGGGCAGCGCGTCCCACCGAACCGCTTGTCACGATCCTGGTGTACCACCGGTTCTCGGACACTGCGGACGATTCAATGACGGTGCGCATGAGTACGTTCGACAGCCAGCTGGGTGTCTTGCGTTCGCATGGCTACCACTTCGTCACGCTGCGCGCGGTAGTCGACTGGCTGCGAAATCCCGATGCGACGTTACCGGACAAACCAGTCGCAATCACTGTCGATGACGGGCATCGCTCGGTATTCGACAAGCTGCTGCCGGTGATGCTGCGCGAGCATTTTCCCGTGACGCTGTTTGTCTATCCGTCGGCGATTTCCAATGCCGCTTATGCGTTGACCTGGGAGCAGTTGCGAACGTTGAAGCAGACTGGCCTCGTCGACATCCAGTCGCACACTTATTGGCATCCCAATTTCAAGATCGAGCGTCGGCGCCTTTCCCCGGCCGATTTCCGCCAGTTCGTTCACCTGCAACTGGACAAATCGCGGCGACGGATCGAATCGCAAACCGGTGGCACGGTCGACATGCTCGCCTGGCCGTTCGGCCTCTATGACGACGAGTTGATCGCACTCGCCGCCGACGAAGGCTACATCGCGGCTTTTTCACTGGAGGAAAAAAAGGCTGACCGGCACGCACGCCTGCTCACCCTGCCGCGCTATCTGATGATTGACGCCTACGGAGCCAAGACCTTCGCCCGCCTGCTTGGCGAACCGCAAACCCGGCCGCTGCCCATCGCAGGGAGCACACGATGACTTTCGTCCGTGCCTTGAGGTACCAGGTGACTCCAACGTTGCTGCTCATCGCTGTCTTGCTGTCTGATCAGGCCTTGGCCATCAGCGGCATCGTACTGGACGCCGACACCCAAAGGCCGATTGCCGGCGCAACGGTCACAAGCTCGGGCGCGGTGACGCAAACCGACGAACTGGGGCACTTCGAAACCGACTCTGCGGACACAACCATCGCGGCCAGAGCCCCCGGCTACCTGCGCACCGAGGCAACGCTTGTGGCCGATGAAGCGCCCAGCGTGCTCACGTTGACCCCGTTTCGCCCCAAAGCGGTCTATCTGTCGGTGTTCGGCGTGACCAGTACGCTGTTACGCGACAGAGTCGTCAGCCTGGCCGACAGCACTGACATCAACGCGCTGGTCATCGACGTCAAGGGTGATCGCGGCTTGACGCCTTATCGCAGCGCGGCCCGCGAGGCAATTGGCGCAGCGGCTCACACAAGTCGCCCCGCACCTCAAGCACGAGACTTTCCCGGGCTACTGGCAAAGTTGCGTGCGCGGCACTTCTATCTGATCGCCCGTATTGTGGTGTTCAAGGACGATCCCCTCGCCGACGCGCACCCACAGTGGAGCGTGCATGCCGCGGACGGCACACCGTGGCGAGATCGCGAAAACCTGCAATGGATGGATCCGTTTTCACATGAGGTCTGGCAGCACAATCTTGATCTCGCCGAGGAGGCGGCGCGCATGGGCTTCGATGAAATCCAGTTCGACTATGTGCGCTTTCCCGACAAGAGCGGGCTACGTTTCGCGCTCCCCAACACCCGGGCCAACCGGACGGCGGCGATCGTCGGGTTCCTGAAGGAGGCGCGTCAACGGCTCGCGCCCTACAACGTCTTTGTCTCGGCGGATATCTTTGGCTACGTCTGCTGGAATCTCGACGACACCGCCATCGGCCAGCAAATCGAATTGCTCGGCGCGGCCCTCGACTACATATCCCCGATGTTGTACCCCTCCAGCTTCACCTGGGGGCTGCCGGGCCTTACCAACCCGACGGAGGATCCCGCTCAGATCGTCAGGCGTTCCCTGGCGGAGGCGAAGCACCGCACAAAACTGCCCGGCCTACGCTTTCGTCCCTGGCTACAGGCTTTTCGCGACTATGCGTTCGATCATCGGCTGTTTGACCAGGCGGCGATCAAGGCTCAGGTTGATGCCGCCGACGCGGCCGGTACTGATGGATGGATGTTATGGAACCCGCGCAATCATTACGAAGCCGCCGATCTGCCGCATCATTGATCGGTACGCTTGAACGCTGGGCGCTGTTGCTCGGTTTGGCAATGTGCGCCCAGTTTGCCGTCGCCATCGATCTGGACGCGCCGACGCGCCTGCAAGCCGCACAGATTGTTGCAGCGCAGATCACTGCCGGACGCATGCCGGGCGCCGTTGTCCTGATCGGCGATGCCACGCACGTGTTCTATCGCCAGGCCTTCGGCCAACGGATGACGACGCCCGCCCCCGAACCGATGACGCTGGACACCGAGTTCGATCTCGCATCGCTCACCAAGGTCATCGCCACCACCACGGCGATCATGCAACTGGCCGAAGCCCGCCGTATCGACCTGGATGCACCGGTTGCCCGCTACTGGCCAGCCTTTGCTTCGGGTGGCAAAGGGGCCGTGACGGTGCGCCAACTGCTGGCGCACACCTCGGGACTACGCCCGGGCTTGCCCTCGCGGCCCCGGTCGGGCGAACGCAACGGCGTATTGAGCGCCATCGCGGCGCAACCTCTGCTTGACGAGCCCGGTGCTCGGGTCATCTACAGTGATCTGAATTTCGTGGCCCTCGGCGAATTGGTCGAACGCATCACCCACCTTTCACTTGACGCCTATTGCCGGACGCACATTTTTGCACCGCTCGGCATGCGCGACACACTCTTTGTGCCGGACGCAGGGCGAGTCGCGCGCAGTGCACCGACCCTCGCCAACAAGGCCGGCCTGCTGCGCGGGCGTGTGCACGACCCTATAGCTCGGTGGATGGAGGGTGTCTCCGGGAATGCAGGGCTGTTTTCAACGGCGGATGACCTGTCACGCTTCGCACAAATGCTCCTCAATGATGGCCGCGCCGGCACCGCGCAGATACTGAAGCCCGCCAGTATCGCCGCGCTGGCGGCTGCGTCCTCGCCATTCACAAGCGAACCCTGGCGCGGACTTGGCTGGGAGCTGAGTGCACCGCTGGTGCCCAACCATGACCGCCTCCCGCCCATTGGCGGCATCGGCCACACGGGTTACACCGGCACGGGTTTGTGGATCGACCTGGTGACACGTCAATTCATCGTGATACTGACCAACCGTGTGTACCCGGACGATCGCGGCGACGCCCGCCCGCTTCGCGCTCAGTTGCTCGCGTTGCTGGCCAGTCACGGGGCGCCGGCGAGCGCCATGCAGATCGGCCAGGCGCTGCCGTCAGCGATGCCCGCGCTCCTGGCCGCCAAACGTCTGCCGATCTCCACGGGACCGGTTCAAACCGGGATCGACGTGCTCGAGACGCAACAGTTTGCCCCGCTCGCCGGAAAGCGCGTCGGGCTGATCACCAACCGCAGCGGCTTCGATGCTGCAGGCCGGCGCACCATCGACGTGCTTGCCCATGCGCCAGGCGTCAGGCTGGTCGCGCTGTTCTCGCCTGAACACGGGCTCGACAGCGATGTGGACGAACGGGTCGGCGACACACGCGATGCGGCAACGGGACTGGTGGTGCACAGTCTCTACGGCGAAAAACAGCGATTCCCGGCCGGCTCCCTGCAAGGACTCGATGCGCTGATCTTCGACATCCAGGATGCCGGCGTACGCTTCTTTACCTATGAAACAACACTCGGCTACGCCCTTGAAGCGGCTGCCGCACAAAACATTCCGTTATTTGTGCTGGACCGGCCCGATCCGCTCGGCGCGCAGCGCTTTGGCGGCCCCATGCTGGACAGTCAGCGCGAATCGTTCACCGGCTATTTCCCCGCGCCACTGCAACCGGGCATGACCGTCGGTGAGCTGGCGAGCCTGTTCAATCGTCACAAGCACCTCGGGGCGGATCTGCGCGTGGTGCCGATGCAAGGCTACCGGCGCGACATGACCTTTACCGACACCGGGCTCGGTTGGGTGCCGTTGTCGCCGAACCTGCGCACGCTGGCCCAACTCGACCTGTACCCGGATGTCGGCTTGCTGGAAGGCGCGAATGTGAGCGTGGGGCGCGGAACGCCGCACCCGTTCGAGTGGCTCGGCGCGCCGTGGATCGATGCGACACGGTTGGCAGCCGCGCTAAATGCACTGCAGGTTGGCTTGCATTTCGAGCCGATCGATTTCGTCCCCACCGAATCCACCTGGCACGGTCAACTGTGTCATGGCGTCAGCATCGTTCGTGACCAGAGCGCTGATCGACGCCCCGTCGCCAGCCTGGGACTGTCGCTGCTCGTCACCCTGCACGCGCTGTATCCCACTCAATTCAATCTTGTGGCAACCCGCGGCTCGATCGGCTCGACATCGGTGTGGCAAGCCATCCGCGACGGCGCCGCGCCGCAGGCCGCCCAAGCCTTCGATGCCGCGGCAATGGCGCGCTTTGCACGGATGCGACAAGAGAGCCTGCGCTATTGAGCGCGTGTGCCAGCCCGGATTTGGTAAAAACACAGCACACCGATTCAATCTCGCCGCCGGAATTTACGTAACCATGGCCTCCTCATTCACCCGTAAGGACATCGTCATGGCTATCGCAAAAGCTGTTCCTGGCAAAACCCTGCTGACCCCGACTGACCACACTCTGATCATGATCGATCACCAGTCGCAGATGTCGTTTGCGACCAAGTCGATCGACGCCGTTACCCTGCGCAACAACGCCGCGCTCGTGGCCAAGGCTGCCCGTGGTTTCAAGGTCTCGACCATCCTCACCACCGTTGCGGAAAAGAGCTTTTCCGGCCCGATCTTCGATGAAATCAAGTCGGTGTTCCCGGAACACAACGTTATCGACCGTACCAGCATGAACACCTGGGAAGACGAACGCATCGCCGTCGAAGTCAACAAGTTCGGCAAACAGAAGATCGTCCTGGCCGGTCTGTGGACGTCCGTGTGCATCGTCGGCCCGGCGCTGTCGGCCATCGACCAAGGGTTTGAGGTGTACGTGATTGCCGATGCTTGCGGCGACGTCAGCACCGAAGCCCATGAAATGGCCATGCAGCGCATGATCCAGATCGGCGCCCGCCCGATGACCTCGCTGCAATACCTGCTCGAACTGCAGCGCGACTGGGCACGTACCGAAACCTACGACGAAACCGTGAAAACCTCGATCGCCAACGGTGGCTCGTACGGTCTGGGCCTGATCTACGCCAAAACCATGTTCGGCGCCTCCGAAGGCCATTAAGCGGTTTCATGCAAAGCCAGCGGCTGCGGATTTTTCGCAGTCGCTGCGCCCGTGGTGATTGATCGATGAAGTTTGGCAAGCAAGACTTTCGCGCCGGTTTGTCCTTCTGGATACCCGCGCTGTTCGCCGGCACAGCGCTGGCTGACGAATCCGCACAAGGCTTTCTCGACGGTGCAACACTTGATGTGCTCAGTCGAAACTTCTATTTGAACAGTGATTACCGAACACCCTCTTCTACTGGTAAAAGCTACAAACAAGAGTGGGCTCAAGGCTTTATCGGCGCTTTTGAATCTGGTTTCACACCAGGAATAATCGGATTCGGACTCGATGCCCATGCCTTTGCGGGCTTCAAACTGGATAGCGGCAAGGGCCATTCCGGGACGGGATTGCTGCCCGTGGACGATGAAGGTCGCAGCGAAGACAACTATTCCAGTGGCGGTGGCGCGCTCAAGATCAAGGCTTCGCGCACCACCCTGGCGTTCGGTGAAATGATGGTCGAAACCCCTGTGTTCGACACTGCGGACAAGCGCCTGCAACCGGAGTACGCCACCGGCTTTCTGCTCAATAGCCACGAAATCGATGGCGTCAATCTGGTCGCCGGTCATTTCACGGCATTCAAGAACCAGGACAGCTCCTCCAGCAAGGGCAACTTCTATGGTTACGGCGCCAACACCGAGGCTGGTGGTATCAGCTTTGTCGGTACGGACCTGTTCACTCAGAGTCCTGTCGGCGGCTCGCTCTATGCCTCCGATCTCACCGACACCTGGCATCAGTACTACGCCAACCTGCACCTGAAGCAACCCGGCGTATTCCTCGACGCCAATCTCTACCACACGCGGGACACCGGCGAAGCGCTGGCCGGCCCCATCGACAACACCGCGTTCAGCCTGTCAGGCAAATACACGGTCGATGCGCACGCTTTCACCCTCGCCTATCAGAAAATCAACGGCGACACCCCCTTCGATTTCGTTGGCGGCGATTCGATCTACCTGGCCAACTCGATCAAGTACGCCGACTTCAACGGCGCCCACGAGCAATCATGGCAAGCACGGTACGACTTCGATTTCACTACCTTAGGGATTCCGGGCCTGAAGTTCATGACGCGGTATGTCACGGGCAGCCAGATTGACGGCACCCACGCCCCACAGGGCGGCGCCTATAACCCGTTCGATGCGTCGACCGGTGAATACGTGCCGCAACAGGGTGACGGCGGACGCCATTGGGAGCGCGACATTGACCTGCACTACATCGTGCAATCCGGTGCGGCCAAGGGGTTGTCCCTGCAACTGTCGCAAGTGTCGCATCGGGCCAACGCGGCCCAGGCGGGCGATAATATCGACAGGGTTTACGTGGTCATCGAGTACCCGCTGAACCTGGGGCATCTCTGAGCGGAAATTGGCGGAAGGCAGCCGGAGTCGAACCGGCCCGGGAACGGATGCCGTCCCCAACCGGGTTTGAAGCCCGGCCGCGCCACCGGGCGCGATTGCCTTCCTTGATGTCAGTGATCGTTGGGTTGAGCCAAGGCGTTGTCCAGGCGTATATGGCGCTTGTCGCCCATGCGACGGGTCAGGCCGAGCCGGTCGAAGTACTCGAGAATCTGAATGCTGCGCTTGCGTCCCAGGCCCACGGCATCGCGAAACGCCGTGACCTGAATCACCGTGTTCTGCGCCGCCAGTTGCACAAGCATAGCCGCCAATCGACGCAGGACTGCATCGGTGTAAAACAGGTCGCGAACGACTTGATGCACCAACCCCAGCCTCGCCATCTTGCGCAAGAGCAGGCGCACCGCCGCTTCGTCATGGCCCAGGTCGCGCACCCATGGCGCGTCGAAACCGGCCTGTTCGAACAACGGCTGCAGGCGTTGCCAAAGGGCTTGATCCGCTTCGCTCAAGCGCACCTGATGTTGCGGTAAATGCAGCCAAGGACCACTGGCCAGGATCGTACCACTGGCCAGCAACTCCTCGACCAGGCGGATGAACGTCGGTCGATCCAGCGATGTTCCAGAGAAGCGCCGCAGTCGGTCGCGGTCGGGTCCCATTTGATCCGGTTCGAGTTGATGAAAGCGCGCCAGATGCTCCAGCAATGTGGCCTTTGAGGCATCCCAGCGTGCTGCGCTAAACAGCAACGACCCTTGGCGCGTATCGATCAAGCGGATATCGGCCGGCAAAATCCAGGTGTCGCGCGGACGATTGAACTGACGCTCAAGGCGCTGCGGATCTAGCCCGGTGTCGCTGTTCACCAACAATGCAGGCAAGACGTCTTCCAGCTCGCTGCATGTCGCGAGCGCCTCTAGCTGCGCCAATCGCTCGGGACTGCGGCGTTGGCGGGTCGGCGCGAACGGATCGAGTACCCGGCCACCGCCGAGGGTGCGTTGGGCGCTCTGGTCGCGCAGAATCAAAGGGTCGCCCTTCACCGCTTGCACCGGCGCATTCAACAGGACCTGCGCAAACATTCGCTCACCGGGCGCCAGGCTCGAACCCTCCAGCAACGCCACTCGCCCGGTGACATCCTGAGTGCCGAGGTGAACATGCACCGGCTGAAAATGCTCGAAGGCCTTGGCTTCGCTGGCCAGCAAACGCATGTCGATATCCAGGCGCTGGGTCGGTGCGTACAGCCACTCGGCCACCAGCCAATGACCCCGGTGAATCTGCTCCAGCGCCAAGCGCTCGGCGCTGAGGTTCAACGCAACACGCTGCCCCGCCACCGCCGTGTCTGTCGCTTGATTTTGCGCATGCAGCCCCCGCACCCGCACCGCTTTGCCCACCGGACCGAGCGTCAACGTGTCGCCCACGGCAACCTGTCCGGATAACGCGGTGCCGGTCACCACGACGCCGGCGCCGGCCACGCTGAACGCACGGTCAATCGCCAGCCGAAAACCACCGCGAGTGCTGCGCTGATGGACCTCACGTTGTGCGTGCAGCAAGGCCGCCCGCAGTGCCTCGACGCCTTCCCCGGTCACGCTCGACAGAGCAATTTGCGGCGCACCGGCAAAAGGTCCCGGCGCCAATAACGTTAGGATTTGTTCGCGTACCGCCTGCACCCGGGCCGGATCGACGCGGTCGCATTTGCTGATGGCCACCAGCGCCCGCGGGATGCCCATCAGTTCGACAATCGCCAGATGTTCACGGGTCTGCGGCATGACGCCGTCATCGGCCGCGACCACCAGCAACACTAGGTCGATCCCCTGGGCACCGGCCAGCATATTGTGGGTGAAACGCTCGTGACCGGGCACGTCGATAAAACCGGTCAATGCCGCGCCCGGCTCCAGTGCGGCGTAGAGATAGCCGAGGTCGATGGTCATGCCCCGCTCGCGCTCTTCGCGCCGCCGGTCACCGGCCTGGCCGGTCAATGCCTGGAGCAACGCCGTTTTGCCGTGGTCGATGTGCCCGGCAGTGCCGACAATCATTCTTGCACCTGCAATTGATCGAGTTGCGCCAACCACGCGGCTTCGTCGTCCAGTTGCCGCAGGTCCAGCCACAACGCGTCGTCGTCAATCCGGCCCAGCACCGGAATGCTCAATTGGCGAAACGCGGCCTCAAGCGCCAGCAATTGCCGGCCACGCAGACGTTTGCTGACCAGCGGGCGCAGGCACAACGCTGCGCTGGGCAATCGCGCCACCGGTTGGCTGCCGCTGCCGATCATGCCCAGTGCCGGCACCGCGCTGACGTTCCAGCCCTCTCCCACCGCCTGCGCCAGAGACGGTTGCAAGCGCTCAGCCTGGGCGAGGATGTCGGCCTGCGCTCGGGTCAGCAGGCGCAGAGTCGGTAACCGCTCGGCCAGCCGATCCGGATCGCGGTACAAACCCAACACCGCTTCGAGCGCCGCCAGGGTCAGTTTGTCGACGCGCAATGCGCGCTTGAGCGGGTTTTTCTTGATCCTGGCGATCAGGTCGTTGCGGCCAACGATCAAACCGGCCTGGGGACCGCCCAGTAGCTTGTCTCCGCTGAAGGTGACGATGTCCGCGCCGTCGATCAGCGCCTGGCGCACCGTGGGTTCGGCGGGCAAGCCCCAGCGAGTCAGGTCCAGCAAACTGCCACTGCCAAGGTCTTCGAGCAGCGGCAATCCGTGTTTATGCGCCAGCGCCGCCAGTTCGGCGGTCGGCACTCGCGCGGTGAAACCTTCGATGCTGTAGTTGCTGGCGTGCACGCGCATCACCAGACCACTGCGCGGGCCGATGGCCGCTTCGTAATCGCGGGCATGGGTGCGGTTGGTGGTGCCGACTTCATGCAGCCTGACCCCCGCCCGGGCCATGATGTCGGGAATGCGGAACGCCCCGCCGATTTCGATCAGTTCGCCCCGGGAAATAATGCCTTCCTTGCGCGCGCCGAGGCTGTTGAGCGTCAGCAGCACGGCGGCCGCGTTGTTGTTGACCACCGTCACCGCCTCGGCGCCAGTCAGCTCGCGAATCAGGCCTTCGATCAGGTCATCGCGGTCACCGCGCTTGCCACTGTGCAGATCGAATTCCAGGTTGAGCGGATAGCGCGCGACCATTTGCACCGCGTCGATGGCTTCCTCCGGCAACAGCGCGCGACCGAGGTTGGTGTGCAGGACCGTGCCGGTCAGGTTGAACACCCGGCGCACGTGACTACGCTGCTGGATCGCCAGGCGTTCGCCGGTTCTGCCGGCCAGCACCTCAGGGGTGATTTCAACGGCGTCGAGCTGCCCTGAAAGCACTTGCTCGCGTAGCTCATCAAGCAATTGCCGCAGACTGGCCAACAGCGCATCCCGGCCATAACGCTGGGCCAATGGCTGGCACGCCGGATGACGCAACAAACTGTCGATGGAAGGCAGCCGCAAGGCTGGGCTGGCGGATCTGGCAGACATCAGGCGCTCCCGCAAACGTTGACCGTCGCGCCTGAGTGTAGTCGTTGTGCTTAATCGCCTCCCGGAGCGAGTAGAAGATTGGGTGCTGCGCGCAAGTAGCCTTCCTGCTCCAGGCGCATGTCCAGCATCAGGCTGGTGAGGTCAGCCGAGAGCGCTTCGGCCTCGGCGTCGTTTTCCAGATAAAGCAGTTTCAGGTAGTGGTGGCAGCCGGGACAGGTTTCGGCGCGCAACGGCGCTTGATTGGCGGCATGGCGATCGTCATCGAGGCTGACGTATTCCAGGCCTTTGCTGTGCTCGCAATACACGCACTTGACCCGCACCACATGCCATTCGCAGGCACACAACGAGCACACCAGATAACGCAACCCGTTGTATTTGCCGCGATGGCGAATCACTCCGGCCATGGCCGGCGACCCACAGGCCGGGCACTGGCTGAGACTGTCGCCGGGTTTCAACGCCAGGTCGGGCGTGCTCAGCAACCAATGACTCCAGGCAGCCTGCAACGCGGCACCGAGAAACGGCACCAGCGCTGCCGGCAGCAATGAATATTGACCGCTGACCAAGGCGATCGCCCAGGCCTTGCGTTGCCCGGGGGTGGCGTTGCGCAACGCAGCGACGGCTTGTTCCACAGCGGACGTGGCCTGCGGTTGATAGCGCTGCAACAAGGCGTCGAGGTACGGCAACCAGGCGTCCTCGCGCGCCAGGCTGTCGGCGGCGAACGGCGGCAATCCGTGTTGTTGACAGATGTGCAGGCGCTCGGGATCGAGCGGCGCGGTGTCGGGTGGATCGTCCAACAGGTCTTGCTGGACGCGGCACAGGTCGGTCACCAGTCGCAGGTAATCGGCGAGTGGATGCCCGTCAGCGAGTTTTTCCAGACGCTGCGCCCGCAAGGCGAACAGGTTGATCGGGGGCAGGTGCAAAAATGGCGGTGAAGTCGCCGCCGCTTCGATTTCGCCAGGCTGAAGAATGGTCGCCAAGGGCTTATCCTTTTTTGCTGATCGGCCGGTCGGGATGCTCGTCGCGGGTCACTTCCCGATACCAGAGTTCATGGTGTTTCTTCGCCCAGGCGCGACTGACCCAGCCATGCGCCATGGCGCTGATCGAGCCCTTGATCCAGATGCCGGCATAGATGTGCACGATGATGCTCAGCACCAGCACGAAACCCGCCAGCGCATGCAGCAACATCGCCCAGCGAATCGCGGTGATGCCGAAGTACACGCTGAAGTAAGCGCGCCAGATCACCAGCCCAGTGAACAGCAACACCAGCATGCACAGCAGCAGCGTCCAGAACAGCAGTTTCTGCCCCGGGTTGTACTTGCCGACGGGGGGCACGCCCTCCTCTTCATTGCGGATCACCCGCCCGACGCGCTTGAGCCACAAGCGGTCATTGCTGATAAAGAAGTTCGCCCGAAAGAACTGAATCACCAAACCGAGGAACAACACAAACATCACCACGCCCATGAACGGGTGCAGGATGCGTGTCCACGGCCCGCCGCCGAACAGGTGGCTGAGCCAGAACAGTGCCGGGTGGAACAACGCCAGGCCGGACAGCGCCGCCATGAAGAACAGGATCGCCACCAGCCAGTGATTGGTGCGCTGGTTGGCGGTGTAGCGAAGGATCTGTTTGCGGATCATGGCCGGTCCTCCCGTTTCGGATCATAGGTATGCACCGATGGATCGACTTCATGCACCGAAGGGTCTTTGAAGGGCGGCAGTTCATCCTCCTCGACCACTTGCGGCCCGATGCGCACGTAATGGAAGAACCCGGCCAGCACCGCCAGGCCCATGGCCAACAAGCCCAAGGGTTTGCTCACGCCCTTCCACAATTCCACCAGCGGGCTGATCGTCGGATTGCTCGGCAAACCGGCGTACAGCCTCGGCGTGTCCGCGTGGTGCAGCACATACATCACGTGCGTGCCGCCAACGCCTTCGGGGTCATACAGGCCGGCGTTGTCGAAGCCGCGACTCTTCAAGTCGACGATGCGTTCGGCGGCGTGCTCCTTCATGTCTTCCTTGCTGCCGAACACGATGGCGCCGGTCGGGCAGGTTTTCACGCAGGCCGGTTCCAGCCCTACTTCCACCCGGTCCGAGCACAAGGTGCATTTGTACGCCTTGTGATCTTTTTGCGAGATCCGCGGAATGTTGAACGGGCAGCCGGTGATGCAATAGCCGCAGCCGATGCAATGGTCCTGATCGAAATCGACGATGCCATTGGCGTGCTTGATGATTGCGCCGGGGCTGGGGCACGCCGCCAGGCAACCGGGCTCGGCGCAATGCATGCAGCCGTCCTTGCGGATCAGCCACTCCAGGTTGCCGGCGTCGGTTTCATGCTCGGTGAAGCGCATCAAGGTCCAGGTGTCGGCGCTGAGGTCCTGAGGGTTGTCGTAGGTGCCGAGGTTGTGGCCGACGTCGTCGCGCAGCTCGTTCCATTCCGAGCAGGCGACCTGGCAAGCCTTGCAGCCGATGCACTTGGTGGTGTCGATCAGCTTGGCCACTTCCTCCTGATTGCGCACCGAGGACGGCACGGTGGTGGTGGCCGAACGGGCGATGATGTCTTGGCTGGCCATTTAGACTTTCTCCACGTTGACCAGGAATGACTTGGATTCCGGGGTCTGAGTGTTGCCATCGCCGAGGAACGGCACCAGGGTGTTGGTCAGGTAGCCGTGGCGCGTAAGCCCGGTAAAGCCCCAGTGCAGCGGGATACCGATCTGGTGCACGACCTGACCGTTGACTTGCAGCGGCCGGATTCGCTTGGTCACCACCGCCACCGCTTCGATATGGCCACGCTTGGAACTGACCCGGACCCGGTCGCCGGCGACGATGCCTTTTTCCTTGGCCAGCACTTCACCGATCTCGACGAATTGCTCGGGCTGGGCAATGGCGTTGAGCTTGCAGTGCTTGCTCCAGAAGTGGAAATGCTCGGTCAGCCGGTAGCTCGTTGCCGCATACGGATAATCCTTGGCCACGCCGAGCGAATCCCAGACCGAATCGAAGATCCTGGCCGCCGGGTTGCTGGTGGCTTTCTTGTTTTGCGGGTGCAGCGGGTTGATGCCGATTGGCGTCTCGAACGGCTCGTAGTGCTCGGGGAATGGCCCCTCGTTCATCTTGTCGACGGCGAAGAATCGCGCCACGCCTTCGGGGTTCATGATGAACGGATTCATCCCCGCTTCCGGCGCCACGTCGACCTTGTAGTCGGGCACGTCGGTGCCGCCCCAGACTTTGCCGTTCCACCACACCAGGCGTTTTTTCTCGTCCCACGGTTTGCCTTGCGGGTCGGCCGAAGCGCGGTTGTAGAGAATCCGCCGGTTCGCCGGCCACGCCCAGGCCCAGCCCTGATGTTGATGCATGCCGTAAGGGTCGCTGTTGTCGCGGCGGGCCATCTGGTTGCCCGTCTCGGTCCAGCTGCCGCAGAAAATCCAGCAGCCTGACGCCGTGCTGCCATCGTCCTTGAGCTGGGCGAACCCCGCCAATTGCGCGTTGCCCTTGATCGCCGTGCCCGTGGCGTCGGTGAAATCGCTGACCGCGTAGCCGTTGATTTCCTTCGCCAGTTCTTCCGGCGACGGCTCTTCGGGCATCTTGTAGGGCCACGACAGTTTTAGGATCGGCTCGGCGTAAGCGCCGCCGTTGGCTTGATAGCGCTGGCGCAGCCGTATGAACAACTCAGCCATGATGCGGATATCGGTGCGCGCTTCGCCCGGGCCGTCGGCGCCTTTCCAGTGCCATTGCAGCCAGCGGCTGCTGTTGACCAGCGAGCCGTCCTCTTCGGCAAAACAAGTGGTGGGCAGGCGAATCACTTCGGTCTGGATATCGGCGCTCTTCACATCGTTGTACGGCCCGACATTGCGCCAGAACTCCGAGGTTTCAGTCGACAGCGGGTCCATCACCACCAGCCATTTCAGCTTGGCCAGTGCCGCCATCACCCGGTTTTTGTCGGGCAGCGCGGCGATGGGGTTGAAGCCTTGGCACAGGTAGCCATTGACCTTGCCCTGCCCCATCAGGTCGAACACTTTGAGGATGTCGTAGTTGGGAATGTCCAGTTTCGGCAAATAGTCATAGGCCCAATTGTTCTCGGCCGTGGCATTGTCGCGGTACCAGGCTTTCATCAGGCTGACGTGGAATTTGCTGTAGTTCTGCCAATACGACAGTTGCCCCGGACGTAGCGGCTTCTGCGTGCGTTTGACGATGTAGGCGTTGTAATCCTGCTCGGCATCCGCCGGCAAGGTCAGATAACCCGGCAGCGAATTGGACAGCAAACCGAGGTCGGTCAGGCCC
This sequence comes from Pseudomonas sp. DR48, assembly GCF_019823085.1. NCBI lineage: Bacteria > Pseudomonadati > Pseudomonadota > Gammaproteobacteria > Pseudomonadales > Pseudomonadaceae > Pseudomonas > Pseudomonas sp. DR48. The sequence continues at coordinate 5,915,682 of NZ_CP081946.1, forward strand.
TGGATGTTGGAGTGCCCGCGCAGGGCATTCACGCCCCCGCCCGGCATGCCGACGTTGCCCAGCAGCAATTGCACCATCGCGGCGCTGCGGATGATTTGTGAGCCGATCGAGTGTTGGGTCCAGCCCAGCGCATAGAGAATCGTCATGGTCTTGCCCGGTTGCGCGCAAGTGGCGATCTCGTCCCAGATTTTTTGCATGGCATCGACCGGCATGCCGCAGATCTGGCTCGCCAGTTCAATGGTGTAGCGGCTGTAATGCTGCTTCATCAATTGATAGACGCAGCGCGGGTCTTGCAGGGTCGGGTCGACTTTTACAAAACCATCGTCACCGAGTTCATAACCCCAGCCGGACTTGTCGGTATAGCTGCGCTTGGCGACGTCGTAACCGCTGAAGATGCCGTCCTCGAAGCCATAGCCGGCTTTGACGATGAACGACACGTCGGTGTAATTGCGCACGTATTCGTTCTGGATCTTGTCCTGGGTCAGCAGGTAGTTGATCAGCCCGCCCATGAAGGCGATGTCGGTGCCGGTGCGGATCGGCGCGTAATAGTCGGCCACCGAGGCCGTGCGGGTAAACCGTGGGTCGACCACGATCAGCCGCGCTTTGTTGTGCGCCTTGGCTTCGGTCACCCACTTGAAGCCGCAGGGGTGCGCTTCTGCTGCGTTGCCGCCCATCACCAGGACCAGGTTCGCGTTGGCGATGTCGGTCCAGGTATTGGTCATGGCACCACGGCCGTACGTCGGGGCAAGACTTGCCACCGTCGGGCCGTGTCAGACACGCGCCTGGTTATCAAACCCCAGCATGCCGAGACTGCGAATGACCTTGTGGGTGATGTAGCCCGCTTCGTTGGACGCCGCCGACGCCGCCAGGAACCCCGTGGTCAGCCAGCGGTTCACCGTTTGGCCCTGGGCATTCTTTTCGATGAAGTTGGCGTCGCGATCGGCCTTCATCAGGTCGGCGACACGGTCCAGCGCTTCATCCCAGGAAATGCGCGTCCATTCGGTGCTGCCCGGCTTGCGCACTTGCGGATATTGCAGGCGCCCGGGGCTGTGGATGAAGTCCAGCAGACCGGCGCCTTTGGGGCACAGGGTGCCACGGTTGACGGGGTGGTCGGCATCGCCTTCGATGTGGATGATGCTTTGCGCGACGTTTTTGGCGGTATCACCCTGGCTGTACATGATCACGCCGCAGCCTACCGAGCAATACGGGCAGGTGTTGCGGGTTTCATGGGTGTGGGCGAGTTTGAAATGGCGTACCTGCTCGGCGAAGGCTGTCGCGGGGAGCATGCCCAGCGCGCCGAGGCTCGAGCCCGCAAGGCCGATACCAGCGACCTTGAAGAACTGACGACGGTTGAGGTCCATCGTGCACTCCTGATCAGGTGGAAACCCGGTATTTTTGCCGGGTTTTTCTGGACGATCACGGTGGCGGCAGCGTGGCTACCGACATCTGAAACTTTAGCCAATGGGAGAACTGACTGCCTGAAAACCGACCATCGGGCAGTGCGCAGATTCCAGCCATCACACAAATCCTGTGGGAGCGGGCTTGCTCGCGAAGGCATGGTGTCAGCCGACATAAATGCTGGACTTGCCGGCCTCTTCGCGAGCAAGCCCGCTCCCACATGGGAATGTGATGTTCGGGCGATTACTGTCTCGCCCCCACAAGGGCTTGGCGTTTATCATTGCGCCACGTTCAACCACGCTTTCTACGAGACTGAGCATGACCTTCGATTTTGATCAGGTGTTCGACCGCCACAACACCGGCAGTACCAAGTGGAGCCGCTACCCGGCCGATGTGTTGCCAATGTGGGTCGCCGACATGGACTTCGCCGCGCCGCCGGTCATCGTTGAAGCCCTGCGCAAACGCCTGGAACACCCGATGGTCGGCTACAGCGTGCCTCAGGATGATCTGCGCGCCGCCGTCATTGCCGACCTCTGGAACAAGTACGTCTGGCGCGTATTGCCGGAAGAACTGATCTTCCTGCCGGGCGTGGAATCGGGTTTCAACATGGCCCTGAAGGCACTGGTCGAGCCGCAGCAGAACGTGGTGGTCCAGGTCCCGAACTACCCGCCGCTGCGCCACGCGCCGGGTCACTGGGGTTTGAACAAGGTTGAACTGGAATTCGATGCATTGGCCGACGGCACCTATGCCACGCAACTCGACGCCTTGAGCCAGGCACTCAAAGGCGGTGGCGCGCTGCTGCTGAGCAACCCGCATAACCCGCTGGGCAAGGTCTTTCCACGGGAAGAACTGCAAGCGCTCGCCGACATCTGCCTGGAGCAGAACGCCTGGATCATCTCCGATGAAATCCACGCCGAGCTGTGTTTCGACGGACGTGTGCACATTCCGACCGCTTCGCTAAGCCCACAGATCGCTCAGCGCACCATCACGCTGATGTCGGCGAGCAAGGCTTACAACATCGCCGGCCTGAAAACCTCCTTCATGATCATTCAGGACGCCGCGGTGCGTGCTCGGGTCAATCACGCCCGCTGCGGCATGGTCGACAGCGTCAACCCGTTGGGCATGGAAGCGACACGCGTCGCGTACAGCGAAGGCGGTCCGTGGCTGGCCGGGTTGAAAGCGTATCTGCAAAGCAATCGGGATTACCTGGTGGACGCGGTTCGCACCCGTCTGCCGGGCGTGACAATGAACATCCCGCAAGGGACTTACCTGGCGTGGCTCGATTGCTCAGCCCTGGGGCTGGACAATCCGCAGCAGTTCTTCCTCGACACGGCCAAGGTAGGCCTGAGCCCGGGTCTGGATTTCGGCGATAACGCCCAACAGTTCGTGCGCCTGAATTTCGGCTGCCCGCGGGCGTTGCTCGAAGAAGGCCTGGCGCGAATGGAGCGCAGCCTGCTCAACCTCAAGGCCTGATACTCGCTTGATTGATCATTCCCACGCAGAGCGTGGGAACGATCGGGAGAGGCACTGAAATCCAACCGAACTCAAGGCAAAGACACAAGGTCAACCCTTTGACTCTTGTGCCTTGAGAACGGAGATTTCCCGATGATTGATTACCCAAAACCACCCTTCAAGAAACAAGGCCAGCCCGTTCCCGGCTCGCAAAAGAAGATGGATCCCTACCCGGACTGCGGCGAGCAAAGCTACAAAGGCTCGGGCCGGCTGGACGGCAAAATCGCCCTGATCACCGGGGCTGACAGTGGCATCGGTCGAGCGGTGGCCATCGCCTTCGCCCGTGAAGGCGCGGATGTCGCCATTGCCTACCTCAACGAACACGAAGACGCACAGGAAACCGCACGTTGGGTCGAACAGGCCGGACGCCAATGCGTGCTGCTGCCCGGCGACATTGCGCACAAAGCGAATTGCCAGGCCCTGGTCGACAAGACCGTCGAGCGCTTCGGCCGGATCGATATCCTGGTCAACAACGCTGCCTTCCAGATGACTCACGAGAACTTCGAAGACATCCCGGACGAAGAATGGGTCATGACTTTCGACGTGAACATCACGGCCATGTTCAGGATCTGTCAGGCAGCGCTCAAGCACATGAAGGCCGGCAGTTCGATCATCAACACCAGCTCGATCAACTCGGACATGCCAAAACCCTCCCTCCTCGCCTACGCTACGACCAAGGGCGCGATCGCCAACTTCACCGGCGGCCTGGCGCAGATGCTCGGGCCGAAAAACATTCGGGTGAACTGCGTGGCGCCCGGTCCGATCTGGACACCCTTGATCGTCTCGACCATGCCCGATGAAGAAGTACAGAACTTCGGAGCCCAACCCCCGCTGGGGCGACCAGGCCAACCGGTGGAAGTGGCGCCGATTTATGTGCTGCTGGCATCGGACGAGGCCAGTTACATCACGGGTCAGCGCTATGGCGTCACGGGCGGCAAGCCGATGTTGTGATCGCGCCTGTCGTGACGTCTTGCACCTCACCGGGCAGACGTAACGTTCGGTTGATCACCTTGAACCCGCCAACGCGGCGCCCCCTGACGAGTACCGATCATGAGCTTTATTTTATGGGTGGCCGTGTTGGGCGCCGTGCTGCTGACGCTGGCACTGACCTCGTCGTACCTGCGCTGGATGCCGGTGACCACGTCTGCCGTGTGCCTGGCGCTGGGCGTCGGCATCGGCCCGGCGGGGCTCGGGCTGTTGAAACTCGACACCAATGATGCGTCTACCTGGATGGAGCACCTGACGGAAGTCGCGGTGCTCTTTTCCTTGTTTGTTTGCGGCCTGAAATTGCGCTCGCCGCTGAAGGAAAAGAACTGGCGGATCGCCTTCGGACTCGCCGGTCCGGTCATGGTCTTGACCATTGGCGGCCTCTGTCTGTTGCTGCATTACGGGCTGCAATTGTCCTGGGGTGCCTCGATGCTGATCGGATCGATACTGGCGCCGACTGACCCTGTGCTCGCCGCCCTCGTCCAGGTCAACGACGCGCGGGACGACGACAGCGTGCGTTTTGGCCTGTCCGGTGAAGCCGGACTCAATGACGGCATCGCGTTTCCGTTCGTGATCCTTGGGCTGCTTCTGCTGCAACACGATGGCAACCCCGGCTGGCTCGGCGACTGGGTGCTGCGCAATGTGCTCTGGGCAGTTCCCGCCGGATTGCTGACGGGATACTGGATGGGGCGCGGTATCGGGCGGTTGACGTTATCGCTGCGAATCAAGAATGACGACAGCACGCTGTCCCCGAACGACTACCTCGCCCTCGCCCTGATCGCCCTGGCCTACGTCGGCGCCGAGTCCATTCACGCCTATGGTTTCTTGTCTGTATTCGCTGCCGGCCTGGGGTTGCGTCAAGCCGAGGTGAAATCCACCGGCGAATCACAACTGCCCGCCGAGCATCTGGTTCAACCCGTTGTCGGTCATCAGAATGTCGAACCGCAACACGCCGTGCATGGCGACACCGAGCATCTTGAGGACACCCAAGTCGCGGCGGGGATCATGATGGGTGACATGCTTGCCTTCGGTAGTTTGGTGGAACGGGCGATGGAAGTGTTTCTGGTGACGCTGCTCGGCGTAGTGCTGATCGCGCACTGGGACTGGCGTGCGTTGCTGGTCAGCGGGGTGTTGTTTTGCCTGATTCGGCCCTTGAGTGTCGTGGTCATGCCCTGGGGCGGCCTGCTCGACGGGCGGCAGCGTATGTTGATTGGCTGGTTCGGCATACGTGGCATCGGCAGTCTGTATTACCTGTTCTATGCCTTGAACCACGGGCTGGATCACTCGGTGGCGACCCTGTGCACTGACCTGACGTTGTCGGTGGTTGCCTTGAGCATTCTGATTCACGGGGTCAGCACGCAACCCACCCTCGCCCATTACGAACGCAGCAAGAAACAGGTTTTTTGATTTTTCGACCGAATATCTCTGGCTGACCTATCGAATTTTCATCTTCAAAAAGTTGAAATCCCTGTGAAACCCGACAGTCACAACGTTAAACCCGCCTCGGTTTTGCAGGCAGGAAACGACAGTGTTCGGTTCCACTGTGGCAACGATGCCGTTCAAAGGGACCTCGGATAAGAAATAGGTGCCCGTCATGACTCAATGTTCCTCTCCCGATCAGATCAAGGCCTGCCGCACGTTCGCTCTGGAACGCAACCGACAGTTGTTCGAAGAAGCCCAGTTGTTGAGTCGCTGTGCCTTTGAAATGCTTGAGGGCGGCGATCTGGACGTGGAGCTGTTTGAGCGTTATCGGGCGTTGCGCAGAAAAGCTGATCAGAAGTTTCAGGAAGCGATCGAGCACCTGCGATTGCTTAATGAAGATTTTCCGCCGATTCCGGTGTGTGCCAATCATTCACAGCGGTTGCGTGAGTCACTTGAGCTTTGAGCTTGAATGCGGTTGGGATTGGGTTGGGGTTGGGGTTGGGTACATATCCGTTTCTGCGGTCATGGCGGCTTAGGGTTCCGCCCTGACGGCGGGTCACTTTGGAAAAGCCTGCGCGGCCCGGCCCAAAGTAACCAAAGGGCTCTTGCCCCTGACGTTCGGTGCCTCGCCAAGGCTCGGCATGCCCTCGCTCCGGTCCTGCTCCGTGGGCCCGCCGCCATCGGCCATCCATGGCCGGGGGCGGCTAACCCGGCATCCATGCCGGGTTGCCCACTGCGCAGAACCTGCGCTCGGCCTCACGAGGGGGCGTGCACCGCCAAAGCAAAACGAGGCGGCCTACGGGCCGGCCTGGTTCTTCAACGCTTGCGCGTCGTGATCGTTCCCACGCTCCGCGTGGGAATGCCGCCGGGGACGCTCTGCGTTCCGCTGTCGACATCAGGCTTGAGTCTTGCGCGATGGTGACGCGGAGCGTCACGGGATGCATTCCCACGCGGAGCGTGGGAACGATCAGCAACGCGAGGGGCCTTCCGGCCAACCTGGCTTTGGCAGATGTACTCAATACCTGTGGGAGCGAGCTTGCTCGCGATGGCGGCATTACAGGCAACATCACCTCCGACTGACAGGGCCTCATCGCGAGCAAGCTCGCTCCCACATTTGACGGTGTACACCCGTGGCTCCTCACCACTCTTCAGGCCGAGCGTTAGCTCGCCTTGCGCTTTTGATCTTGATCTTGATCTGCCCCGTCGGGAGGCCGAACGCAGGTTCTGCGTAGTGGGCAACCCGGCATGGATGCCGGGTTAGCCGCCCCCGGCCATGGATGGCCGATGGCGGCGGGCCCACGGAGCAGGACCGGAGTGAGGGAATGCCGAGCCTTAGCGAGGCACCGTACGTCAGGGGCGCTAGCGCTTGGTTACTTGGCGCTCTTCCAAGTAACCCGCCGTCAGGGCGGAACCAATATCCGCCATCACCAAAAAAACGGATATGTACCCACCCCAAAATTTTGCACAAACGCCGGGCTTTTGAGTCCCGCGAAGTGCATGAGTCAAATTCCGGACTCATGCAGCCTGCACGAATGCAGTTCGCCAGCAGCGCGCTCAACCCATTGTTTTACATAGAAATACTGCGAGTGAAAAAGTCGGCACGACAAATGCTCCAGTACAGGAAGCGACCTTCGGCCTTGAGACCGATAGCGCCCCCCCAATGATTACCTGAGAGATTTGACCATGAACGCCATCGACCTGCTGAAAGCCGACCATGAACGCGTAAAAGGCATCCTGACCCAGTTGAGCGAGTCCACCGAACGGGGCGTGAAAAAACGCACCGAACTGCTGGCCAAGCTTGAAATGGAGATCACCATCCATACCCGCCTCGAAGAAGAAATCCTGTACCCCGCGTTCAAAAAAGCGGGCGGCAAGGAACAAGACGTCATGTACTACGAAGCCAAGGAAGAGCATCGCACCGTGGATTCGTTGGTACTGCCTGACTTGAAAGCCACCGATCCTTCTACCCCGGAATTCGCAGGTCGGGCCAAAGTGGTCAAGGAATTGCTGGAGCACCACATCGAAGAAGAGGAAACGGAAATGTTCCCGCAAGCCAAGAAGCTGCTGGGCAACGCCACTCTGGAAGAGTTGGGGGCACAGATGGAAACGCTCAAGGTTCAATACAAGAAAGAACTGAGCGCATCTAACCTGGCGGCATGATGGAAAGCTTTGATTTACCTGGCCCGGCAACTGCCGGGCCTTTTTATTGCGTGAATCAGCCGCCGGGGTTGGTGACCTGGATGTACACCGCGTAGCAGCCCAGCAGCACCCAGAACGTGGCGAAAATCCACGGCGTGCGCACGGAAAACAGCAACGACTTGCGATACCCCTTGTGGGACGACTCCGTCTCGCTGAACAGCGGAGATTCATCGTAAGCCAAGCCCATCAATGGCTCGGCGCGCAGCAATTCACTCTGCTTGAAATGCCAGTGATCGATGATGTCATAAGCGGCCCGGATGCCCGGCCAGGCGTTGAGTGAGCTGAGCAACCCCAGTAACGCCAGGAACGCCGGTACCACCAGCGTGAAGAGTTTTCCCCACTCCGGGTTAAGGTTGGACATGCAGGAAGCAAAGGCAATCACCAGAAACGATTGCGCGGCCAGATAGGCGTCGGTTCGATTGGCGAGGATGCTGGTTTCGTACTGGATCTCACGGCGGTAAAAATCCAGGCGTTCCTTGGGTGAGCCGAACATCTTCGCATTGTGTTCGGTCAGGGCCTCTTCAGCCGGTGGTTCGGTCAGTATTCTTGGCACGACAATCACATGAGTCTGGGAAAACGTTTAGAAGAAACGTACCCGGGCAAAGTTCAGCCGGATCTCACAGTGCCCGCCCCGCGCTCTTCCAGCGGCGCATCGAGCGCCACTCACTTCATGGCCAAGGCGATGACTTCCACCAGGTTGAGTTGGGTAAAGGGCTTGGACAAGCGCGGAAGTTTGGCGGCGAAGCCTTCCAGCCGCTCGGCATACCCCGTAGCAAGAATAATCGGCAAGCCGGGCTTGAAGAACCGTATGGCCTGAGCCAGTTGCGCTCCATTCATCTGCGGCATGGCCATGTCGGTAATGAGCAAGTCTATGTTCGGCTCGTTATCGAACTGCTCAAGCGCTTGCGCCCCCGATGTCGCACTGATGACCCGGTGCCCGAGATCCTCGAGCAACAGCACGGTGCTGGTCAACACCAGGCTGTCATCGTCCACCACCAACACACACAACTGCTCCACTGGAGGCGGCTGAGCCGACTCCACGACGGGTTTGGCCACCGACGCGGTCGTGGCGGCAGGTATCCAGAGTTCGGCGGTAGTGCCTACGTCTTTCTTGCTCTTGAGAATGAACCGCCCGCCCAGCTGTTCGATAAACCCATGAACCATCGACAACCCAAGCCCCGTGCCTTTGCCGATGCCTTTTGTGGTGAAGAACGGGTCTTTCGCCGACGCGAGTGTGGCTTCATCCATCCCTTCACCCGAATCGCTGACGCTGAGGCAAACATAATCGCCCGGCGCCAGGTGCAGGGCTGATTGATTGCTGGCGTCTCCCAGCTTGGCACTGATGACGATCTGACCGCCCTTGGGCATCGCATCACGGGCATTGGTGGCGAGGTTCAACACCGCCAGTTCGAGTTGATTGAGGTCGGCTCTGACAGGGACGAGCCCGGGTGCAAAGCGTGTCTCGAGCGTTACTGACGGCCCGAGCGAGCTACGCAACAGACCGGTGATTCCTTGCACCAACTCGGACAAATCGACTGATTCGAACTTGAGTTCCTGACGTCGCGCAAACGCCAGCATGCGCTGGGTCAGCGACACGCCGCGCATGGCACCCTGAGTGGCGTTATCCAGCAGACGGGTGACTTTCGGATCGTCACCCACGCGCTTGCGCAAGATTTCCAGGTTGCCGAGGATGACGGTCAGGAGGTTATTGAAGTCGTGGGCAATCCCCCCGCTGAGTTGACCGATGGCCTGCATCTTCTGCGCCTGGAACAACGCCTCGTGGGCTTGCTCAAGTTCGTGCTGCGCCTGAGTAGCCTCGGTGATATCACGGGTGATCTTGGCAAAGCCGAGTAACGTGCCGGTATCGCCCCAAATCGGGTCGACCACCACATGTGCCATAAACCGAGTCCCGTCCTTGCGCACGCGCCAGGCTTTGTTTTCGAAGCGCTTCTCGCGCGTTGCGATCTCCAACGCCCGTTGCGGCTCACCGGCAGCGCGATCTTCCGGAGTATAGAAAATCGAAAAATGCTGGCCAATGATCTCTTCGGGGCGATAACCCTTGATGCGCTGGGCGCCCAGATTCCAGTTGGAGACGCGTCCATCCGGGGCGAGCGTATAGATGGCGTAATCAGTGACGCTTTGCACCAGCAAGCGAAACTGCTGCTCGCTTTGCTTGAGGGTTTCTTCGGCCATTTTGCGGTCGGTCAGATCGCGGGTGATCTTGGCAAAACCCAACAGCTTGCCCGAAGGGTCGATAATCGGATCAATCACCACGTGCGACCAGAAATGCGTACCGTCCTTGCGCACACGCCAGCCTTCGCCCTCGAAACGACCCTCTCGAATTGCCGTTTCCAGCGCACGTTGTGGCAAACCGGCCTGGCGATCTTCTTCGGTATAAAAACGCGAGAAGTGCTGGCCGAGAATCTCCGCCTCCTCATAACCTTTGAAGCGCTTGGCGCCAGCGTTCCAGCTGGTGATGATGCCGTCTGGATCAATCATGTAGATGGCATAGTCCACCACGGCATCGATCAGCAGACGAAAGCGCATCTCCTCGATGGAATAGGTTCTGGACTGGTTATCACTCATCGATCACACCCGTGATTATCATTGTTATGGAGTATGCGACAAACCGTGGGTTTAGAAACCATGAAAACGGTTGAGAACTGGAGCATAACGCTCACACAGCCTATTCTCGACGCCAATTGCCACCCCGGCCGATACAAGGCACCCCGATGATCCTGATTCTGTTGCCCACGTCTGACTACGATCCCACCGAAAGCAGCGTCGTATGGCAAGCCATGCGCCAGGCCGGTATCGAGGTGCGCTTTGCAACACCCCAAGGTCTGCCGGCCTACGCCGACTCACGTCTGGTGAACATTGGCTTCGGCCCGTTGAACCCTTTGCTGATGACCCGTGATTCCGATCTTGCCCACTACGCCCGCATGATCGAAGACAAATGGTTTCGTCAGCCGATGGCCTATACCGACGTCGACTTCGATCAGTACGACGGACTATTGGTTCCGGGCGGCCATGCCAAGGGCATGCGCAGTCTGCTGGAGTCAGACCAGGCGCAACGGATCGCCCTGCATTTTTTCAAGGCTGACAAACCCGTGGCAGCAGTGTGTCACGGCGTGTTGTTACTAGCCCGTACCATCGATCCCGATACCCGGCGTTCGGTGTTGCATGGACGCAAGGTCACTGCCTTGCTGGCCAGCACCATGGAATTGCCGGCCTGGGTCATCACCGCCCCTTGGCTTGGACGCTATTACCGGACCTATCCGCAAACCGTCGAAGCAGAGGTCACGGGCGCCCTCGCCAGCCCTGCGCATTTTCAGCGAGGCCCGTTGCTGGCGCTCCGTGATTCAGCGGACGAACCCCAGCGAGGCTTCGTCGTGCGTGATGGTCAGTTGTTGACCGCTCGCTGGCCAGGAGACTGCCACCGGTTCGCCGCTGAATGGGTCCGACTTCTTATCGGTAAACGTATTTGACGATGTAAGCGTACAAATCGTTGTAGACAACGTCAGGGACAAGCTGGGCGTAGGTTTGGGCTTTTAGCAACGCCAAATGGCAGTCTTTTACCATCTCGTCACGTTCGCGCGGGGTGCAGACATGGTTATTGATGATGTTGGCATAGGTGCTGTTCGGTGTCGGTGCCGTTGAAGGTGTGGGTGCAGGAATGTCAGCTTTTGAGTAGGTGAAATGAGCACGCTGGAGGCGCTCTTTCAACGCTCCAGGCCCGCGCTCATACAAGGTGATTTGTGAGCCGTCGACTGCTTTGGAGGCAACCTCAAAGGCCAGAATGATCGCTTGTGCAAGACTCATGCTGGCATCAAGGTCCGCGTAGCTGACAAAGCGTTCGAGCTCCCGATTCTCCAGGCTCTTGAGTGCCCGCTTGATGCTCGATACGTGGGCGAATTCCTGCGTACAGCCGACGATATGCGTTTCGAATTGATATCCGGCTGCCGTGGCCAGGGGTGGAAACGTGGCGAAACCGATTCTGCCGAACGCGCACTCCATGATGATGTTGTATTTGAGGGTAAAGGCTTCAGTGAAGATTTTTTCGCTGACTTCCTCTACAAAGGCTTGCGTGTGCTCGTAGGCGTGCAAGACGCCGAGTTTGATCATCTCTGCGTATTGAGGATGTTTCTGGCGGTATTCGGGCAGGTAGAGACGAACGTATTTTTCGTAGCGCTTTGAAGGCAACAGGTGCTTTTCCAGCAGGAAGGTTTTACCTGACCCTTGAAGCCCGGCAACCACCAGGATTTTTGGCGTTTGCTCGGCAGTGATACCGCGAAACAGGGTCGCTTTGATTTCGTTGAACGCTGCAGTGACCTGCTCCGGGGTGTAGGTGTAACTCGGCGTAACTGACATACCTTGATTTCCTTATCAAAGAGCCGGCGGGAAGTGCTGGCCGGTCCTCTGAATAAAGCGCTGTTTCAGCGTTTGTTCAAATGTGTGTGTCTTTCAAGATATGTAGCTGTTTTTAAAGTAAAAATTCCTACACCATCGAGAGAAAAGGCGCCTGTTCGACTGACCACCAGCGCGGCAGCAACTGCCTGACCTTGCTCTCGCCAAACCGGTCATCGATCAGCATCACCACACCTTGATCCTGTTGCGTGCGGATCACCCGTCCCGCCGCCTGCACCACTTTCTGTACCCCGGGAAACAGGTAGGTGTAGTCATAACCGGCACCGAAGATGGCGGCCATGCGGTGCTTCAGTTGTTCGTTGACCGGATTGAGTTGCGCCAGCCCCAGCGTGGCGATGAACGCGCCGATCAGGCGAGCGCCGGGCAAGTCGATGCCTTCGCCGAAGGCTCCGCCCAGCACAGCAAAACCGACACCCTGACTGTGCGCCGTGAATTGATCGAGAAAAGCCTGACGCTGATCTTCGGCCATGCCCCGGGACTGCGACCACAGAGTGATCTGCGGGTGTCGTTCGGCCAGTAACTGCGCCACTTGCTGCAAATAATCAAAGCTGCTGAAAAACGCCAGGTAGTTGCCCGGGCGTTGGGTAAATTGCTGTGCAATCAACTCTACGATCGGCTCGAGGGATGCTTGGCGGTGGACGTATCGGGTCGATATCTGGCTGACGATGTGCACTTTCAGCTGGTCGGCATGGAACGGTGATTCGACATCGATCCACACCGTGTTCGCCGGGGTTCCCAGCAGGTCGGCGTAGTAATGCCGAGGGCTGAGGGTGGCAGAGAACATCACCGTGCTGCGCGCGGCCGTCAGGCGTGGGCGAATGAAACCGGCGGGCACCACGTTGCGCAGGCACAGTCGGGACAGGTGACGCTTGCGGTCGAGGTCGCGTTTGCTGATGTCAAACAGAAACTGTTCATCGAAGAGTTCGGCCACTCGGCAGAACTGCAGGATGTCGAAGTAGAAACCCTGCAAGGCGCTGTCCAGGCCCTGGGGGTGATCGTTGAGATAATCGCCAATGCTCGCGCTGCATGAAGACAGCGCCTGGAGGAGTTTTTCCGGCGCCTTGTCGTAGGCCTGATACGGCGCCGTTTGCAGGTTGTGCAAGGCATTCCACTCTCGATTGACCCGCTGTAACGATTTTTTCAGCGCCTCGGGAGCGGTTTTTCGCACTCCATCAAGGGTCGATTGCTCGAGACTGGCGCTGTACATCTGCCGGCCACGCTCGACCAGGTTGTGGGCTTCATCCACCAGCACCGCAACTTTCCAGTTGTTGGCCTGCGCCAGCCCGAACAGCAGCGCGCTGAAATCGAAGTAATAGTTGTAGTCGGCGACCACCACGTCTGCCCAACGGGCCATTTCCTGGCTGAGGTAATAAGGACAAACCTCATGCGCCAGGGCAACCTGGCGCAAGGCGGCCTGGTCGAGCAGGCTCAGCTTGCTGGCGGCCTGGCGAGCGGCGGGCAACCGATCATAAAAACCCTGGGCCAACGGACAGGACTCACCGTGACAGGCTTTGTCCGGGTGTTCGCAGGCCTTGTCCCGGGCGATCATTTCCAGCACCCGCAACGGCGGCGCAGCGGTGCTTTGAAGGATCACTTGCGCGGCGTCCAGCGCCAGTTTTCGCCCCGGTGTCTTCGCGGTGAGAAAGAACACTTTGTCCAGTTGCTGCGGCGCCAGGGCCTTGAGCATCGGGAACAGCGTGCCCAGGGTCTTGCCGATTCCGGTGGGCGCCTGAGCCATCAGGCAGCGTCCGGTACTGACCGCCTTGAACACCGACTCAGCCAGATGCCGTTGCCCCGCACGAAAGCTGGCGTGGGGAAATGCCAACTGCTGCGCCGCGTGATTGCGCGCATCACGATGGGCCATTTCCTGCTCGGCCCAGTGCAGAAACAATCCGCAGTGATGTTCGAAGAACTGCTGCAGTTGCTCAGCGCTGAAGGCTTCGACCAGGCAGGTTTCCTTTTCACTGACGATGTCGAAGTACACCAGCGCCAGATTGATCCGGGCCAGTTCCAGCTTCTGGCACATCAGCCAGCCGTAGATTTTCGCTTGTGCCCAGTGCAACTGGCGGTGGTTGGCCGGTTGTTTGCTCAGGTCGCCGCGATAGGTTTTGACTTCTTCCAGGCAGTTTTGCGCAGGATCGTAACCGTCCGCCCTGCCCTTCACGGTCAAGGTTCGGTACAGGCCTTCGAGGGCCACTTCGCTTTGATAACCCTCGCTGCGCCGTGAAGCGACGGTGCGGTGCCCGACGATGCCTTCCAGCGCCGTGGGCGACGGGGTAAATCGCAGGTCCAGGTCACCGACCTTGGCGGTGAATTCGCACAACGCCCGCACCGCGATGCTGTAGCTCAAGCGCTCTGCTCCGACCATTGCACGTAACAGACGGCGATCGGCATCTGGTGTTCGTGACAGAACTCCAGCCAGCGCAATTGGTTGTCTTGCAAGCGATCGCCGGGGCCTTTGACTTCGATCATGCGGTAGGTCTTGTCTTGCGGCCAGAACTGAATCAGGTCCGGCATGCCGGCGCGGTTGGCCTTGATGTCCATCAGCAGCCGATTGAACCAATGCTTGAGGTGCTCGGGCGGCAGGCAATCGAGGGCCTGATCGAGCAGTTCCTGGCTCAACGCGCCCCAGAACACGAACGGCGACTGCACGCCCCACTTGGCGACATACCGCTCACGCAGGGTTTGTACGTAGCGCCCGTCATCGAGTTCGGCCAGACACGCCTCAAACAACCCGGCCCGACGCGCATGGAAGTCCTCGTTCAGCAGATCGACCGGCCCGCGCTGGAACGGGTGAAAAAAAGCGCCAGGTAACGGCGCAAAGATTGCCGGCCAGCACAGCAGCCCGAACAGAGAGTTGATCAGGCTGTTTTCGACGTAATGCACTGGCGCCGAATCCTGCGCCAGGTGGGCCTGAACGTAATATTCCACCGACAGCGCTGGATCGACTCTGGGCAATTGCAGGTCCAGTCGCTGCATGTCCCGGGGCGCTGGCCGTTTCATCGCCGGGCCGCCCAGTTTGCGCCGCAGCCTGGGCAGTACGCGCAACAGATGTTGATGCTCGGCGGCGCTTTCCGGCGTTTGTTCGGCGTGAGTCGCCAGGTCCATGGCCAGTTGATATTCACCACAGCGCTCCAACACCCGAATCAGTCGTACCCGTGCGCCAGGATAGGCGCAGTCGCGGTAAATGGTCAGCGCGGTGGAGAAATCCGCCAGGCGTTCGCAATGCTGGCCGATCTGGAACAACAGCTTGCCCCGGCGTCTTTGCAGCCATGGGTTGCTGAGTTCCAGCGCATTGATTTGCTCGACGATGTCCGCCACCGCCTCACCCGCCTCGAAACGTTGCTGGCATTGGTGCAGGAACACACAGGCGTCCACGTCTTCACGGCAGCGCAGGCCCCGGGACTCGGCGCAGAACTCGACTTTCTCATAGGTAAAAATGCCGAGGTCGGCCAGCACGAACTCCGACCAGTCCTGATAAAGATTGCCGAAAAACATCAACCGCAACCGGTCACACAAGCTCATGATGGTCAGGGTAAACAGTCGGTCATCGAGTTGCGGGCACCATTGGCTGAAGCTTCGGGCATCGCATAACTGTTCGCTCAACGACGGTAGCCAATCGGACTTTTTGCCTTTGGGCTGTTCGATGACCGTACCGAAGCACTGGAGAATTTCAGCCTTGAGCAGCACGTCGAACAGCTCCACGATCGGCAAGGGCGAGTGTTCATCGATCCAGCCTGCCGCCAATAACGGTTCGGCAGCACGGGCAATGTCGCCGATCTCCAGGTAGCTCAGTTTCCCGGCCCTGAAATGCACGCCCTTGCGCATCACCATCCTGACCAGCAGTGCGCGGGATTCACGGGGTTGTCGACGGAAATCCTGGACGAAGGCCTGCTCCTCGACGCTGAGCACATCGCCGTAGCGGTGTTCAAGCCAATCAAGGACTTGCATGAAGTTGTTCAAGTAGTAGAACGGATCGTCGAGCGGATTCTCAGTCACAGAAAAACAGGGCCATTGGGAAGTGAGTACTGGTTATGCGTACAGATACCAGCCAAGGCGTACCCGGTGCAAACGGAAAAGGATAAGCGGCGGCGCTAATTGGCAATTTGCGCGGGTTATCGAACTTTCCTTTGATCCACGGCACCAACCGACATAGATGATTTTTTTTGGCATTGTTAGAGGTGTTTATGAATATCAGGATTCTGAGTTTGCCACTGGCCGCGGTAGCGTTTCTGGTGCTGGCCGGTTGCTCTACACCCACAGTCGTGACCTTGCAGAACGGCACCCAGTATTTGACCAAGGACATGCCGAAGACCAAGTCCAAGGACGGTTTTTACGAGTTCGAGGATATTTCCGGGGCGAAAGTGAGGGTCAATGCCAACGACGTGGCGACGGTTCGCAAGGAAGATTGAGGACTGCGTTATCGTTTATCGCGGGCAAGCCCGCTCCCACAGTTATGCATTCGACTTGCAACCTGTGGGAGCGGGCTTGCCCGCGATGAGGCCCCTACCGGCGCCACAGGACTATCAGGCAATCACAATCCCTGAGCCGGACAAACTGTCCAGTCCGACCCCGACCAGCGTCACCGAATCCGCACCAAACGTCAGCACCGTATCGTGCCCCACTGCCGTGGCATGCGCCCGATAATCATCGCTCGGCGTCACCCCCTGCACCCCGAGAAACACCAACTTGTCGTTGGCTTGATAGCCCAGCACTCGATCCTGACCGAACGCGCCGCTGAACAGGAACGTATCGATCCCGCCGCCCGATTCCATCAGGTCGTTCCCCGCCCCGCCCACCAACACATCATTGCCCTTGCCGCCGATCAGATGATCGTTACCGTCCAGGCCAAACAACCAGTCGCCCGTCGCCTGGGCCTTGAGCGTATCGGCACCCGTGCCCCCCTTCACCGAGGACGCGTATTGCGTCAGGTTATTACCCGCCACCAGACCATTGGCCGTGACGCTGTGGGTCACTTCATCCTTGAGCAGTCCCCACAAGCCCCCCGGTTCCTGGCTGACGACGCTGCCGATGTCGCGGGTGATGCTGATGCCGCCTTGGGCATCCCGCACGTAGAGGTTGCCGGCGCCGTCATTGGCGAACTCAAACCCTTTCACTGATTGCTGCAAGTCCAGCACGTTGTTGCCCTTGCCGCCGAGCAGGATGTTGTAGCCGCCCGCATCGCGGAAGGTGTCGTTGCCGTCACGGCCCTCCATATAGTCATTGCCCTTGCCGCCCTGGATCAGGTCATTGCCGTCGCTGCCGATGATGAATGTGCTGCCCTTGTGGGTGTCAGCGTTGCGATTCAGGTCCTGCACCCAGGTCGTGGCGCGCGCCGGGTCCGAGAGGTTGGCGACGATGATCGTCGAGTCTTTGCCGGTGAGGTCGTAGAACGACGATTCGATGACCCGATTCATGCCGTCGCCATAGGCAGTGGGCAGGTGCGAGATCCACGTCGGGATGTTGAGGATGGAGAACGGCAGCACATTCCACGCCGTCGAGGCGTAGTGGTCATTGAAGCTGACGATGTTATCGGTCGTCGACTCCTTGGGAGCATCGTGCACGCCCACCGACGACAGGTTAAAGGAGGAACCGTCGAGGGCACGAAACACCGGATCGTTTTCGTAACCGACGTTGAGCACTTTGTCGGTGCTGCTCTGGGTTGGCGACGCGTAGGCAATGTAATTGGAGTCCTGGTAGAAGCCGTTCCACTTGCCAGTGCTCAAGTCCGCCAGGCTGTTGACCGCCAACCCGCCAAGGCTGTGGCCGCTGACCAGGACGTTTTTGCCCGACAGGCCATTGGCCTGGGCAAACGCCGCGACATCGCCCAGCAAATTGCCGAAGGCTTCGCCAACGTAGTTTTTCGCATAATCCTTGGGACCCAACGCCGCCAGCAGATCGTTGATCACGTCACCGATGGAGTCGCTGATCAAGGTTTCCCTCGGACCGCTGGTGCCACGAAAGGCGATGCCGATTTCAGTCAGATGCCCCTGCGCATCGTACTTGCCGAGAATCTCCACCTGCGCGCTGGTGTAGCCAGCTTTCTCACCGAAGAACGTTCCGTGCGCATCGACCTTGCCGTCATAGCCCAGTTGCGAGGCGGTGATCGGCGTCCAGCCGGCTTTGTGCACGGCATCCAGCGCGGCTTTTTCCGAGTCGGGGTTCCATGGAATGCCGGGAATCACCCCTTGGGAATCGGTGCCGCCCAGCAACGCAGTGACCAGCGTCGCCGGCAGCCCAAGTCCAAAGCCGTTGTGCTGGTAACCGGTGGCGAAGCCGTTATCGAGGTTGTGGTAGGAATACAGCGTGATTGCCATCGCGTCAGTGAATAACGCTTTGGAATCTGCCGTGCCGAAGTTTTTGTAGTCGTACACACCCATTGGTATTGCCTCTCTTGTTGTTGGAATTGTCAGAGATAGCTCACAACCAGGACGCCCCACTGAAGAGGCGCCCCGGAGCTTCCAGTGCATGCAGCCTTCACGCAAACCTAGCTGTGTAGGAGCTGTCGAGTGCAACGAGGCTGCGATCTTTGGGTCTGGATCTTTAAAAAAAGTTAAGTCAAAAGATCGCAGGCTCGTTGCACTCGACAGCTCCTACAGGGGTATTCGTGGTGCTTTATTGTGTTCGCGGGCCCTGTCCAAACGCCTCGTCCACCTTGGCGAGGTCCTGTTCGCTCAAGGTGCCGGCGTAGTAATGCAACTTGGTCCAGGCCATCAGGTAGTCGTACCTTGCCTGGGCCAAATCCCGGCGGGTGGTAAATAGTTGTTGTTCGGCGTTCAGCGCATCGAGGTTGACCCGCTCACCGCCCAAAATGCTTTGTTTGGTCGAGACCACCAGCGCTTCGGCGGACTTCAGGGCTTTTTGATAGGCGCGCAGCTTGTTCACACCCGACAGGCAGGCACTGAACTGCCGGCGCAGCTCGATCAACGTTTCCCGGGTTTTGCCATCCAGTTCGTACTCGGCCTGTTCCATGGTGCGGCTGGCCTGACGGGTCGACGCCGACACCCCGCCGCCGGCATACAGCGGCACGTTGACTTCGATGCCGATGGTGTTGGTGTCATAACGCTGGTTGTACGTGTTGCCGCTTTCCGACTCGTTCTGGCGCACCGAGGCGTAGGCACTGACTTTGGGAAAGTGCCCGGCGCGGTTGCGTTCGACTTCATAACGCGCGACTTCCACCGCCTGGCGCTGGGAGGCCAGGTTCGGGTTGTTGGCCACGGCCATCTCGTGCCAGGTGTCATAGTTGGCCGGTTGCAGGCTGAACGTCTGAAAGTTCTGGTCCAGCGGGGCGAGGTCCGCGATGTCGATGGCCTGCACGCCAATCAGCGCGCCCAGTTCACGCAAGGACACATCCTGTTCGTTGCGCGCCTCGATTTCCTCGGCGGTTGCCAGCTCGTAACGGGACTCGGCTTCAAGAATGTCGGTGCGTGTGCCCTCGCCCTGACGGAACATTTGCTCGTTCTGCTGGAACTGCTGCTCGAAGGCCTTTTTCTTGGCCAGCGCAATGTCGATCTGATCCTGGGCGAACAGCGCCTTGGTGTAGTTTTCCAGGACGCGCACCAGCAATTCCTGACTCTTGCCACGGAACGCTTCATCGGCAAACAACGATTGCGCCACGCCTTTGCGATACGCCGCGTAGGCTTCGTAATCGATCAAGGGTTGTTGCAGGGTCAAGGTCGAACCGTAACTGTTGTAGTTGCGGTCATCGCTCTGGTTTTGCCCGCGCTCATTGAGGTAGGTGACCTTGGAGGTATTGCGGCCCTTGTTGTAGTTGTAACCCAGTTTCGGCAACAAGCCGGCCCGACCAATGATGCGGTTTTCAAGGCCGGCATCGCGCTCCTTCATCGCGCCGAGAAACACCGGATCATTACGCAACGCTTGCTCGTAGATATCGAACGGCCCCATGGCCATCACACTGTTGCACGTCAGCAACGCCAGGGTTGCCGCGAGCATGGAAAGCTTATTCATACAGCCGAACATCCTTATTCCTCAGTCAACGCGGAACCTGCCCGGTCGAGCAGCGGTTTGAACAGATAATTGAGGAGTGAACGTTCACCGGTGCGCACGAACATTTCCGCCGGCATGCCGGGCTTGATCACCAGGCCGTGGAGTTTTTCCATCGCCTGATCGCTGACGCTGCTGCGCAGCACGTAGTACGGC
This sequence comes from Pseudomonas sp. DR48, assembly GCF_019823085.1. Classification (NCBI taxonomy): domain Bacteria; kingdom Pseudomonadati; phylum Pseudomonadota; class Gammaproteobacteria; order Pseudomonadales; family Pseudomonadaceae; genus Pseudomonas; species Pseudomonas sp. DR48. The sequence continues at coordinate 5,935,788 of NZ_CP081946.1, forward strand.
GCGCCGGTTTTCTCGTCGACCATCTGGTCGGCGGAGATCAGGCTGACCTCGCCTGGGACACGCGGTGTACGGCTTTGATTGAACGCGGTGAACAGGATGTCCACCGGCAAGTGAGTGCCAACCTTGTCGATCAAATTGATCGGCAGGTGCCCTTCCACTTCCAGGCGCGTGCCTTGGGGCACGATCTCCAGCAGGGTTTCGCCCTGACGCACCACGGCGCCTTCGGTATGCACCCCAAGGTTGACCGCAATGCCGTCGGCGGTGGCGATGATCTCGCTGTGTTGCAGATCGAAGCCGGCGGAAGTCAGTTGTTCTTCCAGCGTCACGCTTTTGAGCTGCGCGTCGGCCAACTGGGTCCGGACTTCTTTCTGGTACTCCTCGATGTGCTGTTGCAGCTTCAGGCGCGATTCAATGATGCCCTGCTCCACCCGGCCGCTTTCGCCGGCGTTTTCCGCCAATTGCTGCTGAACTTGCGACAGCTGACGCTGGTACTCCATCAACCGGTTGCTGGGGATGTAGCCGTTGTCCGCCAAGGGCTGCAGATTGCTCAACTGTTTTTGCAGGGAGCTGGCCTGTGCCGTCAGGTCCGAGCGCGCACGGCGCATGCCGGCCAGTTGTGCCCCGGCTCCTTCGATACTGGCACGCAAGGCTGCCTGTTCGCGGGAAAATGCTTCGCGACGGCTACTGAACAATTGCCGCTGGCCTTCAAGGACCAACGCCAGGCGTGGATCGGGATCGTTGCTCAGTTCTGCGGGGAAATTCACTTGCTTGAGGTTGTCGCGTTCGCTTTGCCAGCGGGCCAGGCTGGCCCAGGCCATGCGGTATTGCGCTTGCAACGATTGCACGTCGGCCGCGACCTGGGTCTGGTCGAGCTGGAACAGCGGCTGGCCCAGCTTCACCACCTGGCCTTCGCGCACCAGAATCCGGCTGACGACGCCGCCGCTCATCGATTGCACGGCCTTGCGCTTGCCCGACACCACCACCGTGCCTTGCACCGGGATGCCTTGATCGAGCGGCGCAAGACTGGCCCAGGTGAAAAAGCTGCCCGCGCCGACGATGGCCAGGAACCAGCCCATGCGGGCGAAGAAACGCGCATCGCGCTCGGGGCGTTCGGCGATGTAATCGTGTTCCATCGTCGCTTCGTTTTCAGTGTTCATGCGTGCGCTGGTCATACACCCGAATTCCTTGTCGTGGGCTGATTCTGGCGACTCAGGTTGAGCCCGCCCGGTGCTTGCGCAGTTTTTTCACGTTGCTGTTCCTGGGTGCCGGAAAGTGCCTTGAGCACCTCCTGACTGGGGCCGTGGGCCTGCAAACGGCCTTCGTTGAGGACCAGCAATTTGTCGGCCTGGGCCAAGGCCGAAGAACGATGGGTCACCAGAATCACGCTGGTGCCCCGGGCTTTCATGTGCGCGATGGCGCCCGCCAAGGCCGCTTCGCCCACGGTATCGAGGTTGGAATTGGGCTCATCGAGCACCACCAGGCTTGGATTGCCGTACAGCGCACGGGCCAACGCCACCCGTTGTTTCTGACCGCCGGACAGACCGCTGCCGTCCTCGCCCAACACCGTGTCGTAGCCTTGCGGCATGCGCAGGATCAGCTCATGCACGCCCGCCTGTTGCGCAGCCTCGACGACTTTTTGCGGATCGGCTTCACGAAACCGCGCAATGTTTTCAGCGATGCTGCCACTGAACAACTCGATGTCCTGCGGCAAGTAGCCGATGTAGGGGCCGAGGTCGTCGCGGTTCCAGCGATGGATGTCGGCGCCGTCGAGCCGCACGGTGCCGCCCAGGGTTGGCCAGACGCCGACCAGCACCCGGGCCAGAGTCGATTTGCCGGAGCCGGAGGCGCCGAGCACGCCCATGACTTCACCGGCACCCAGGCTGAAATTGACCATGTGCAGGGTCGCGGCGCGGCGCCCCGGCGGACCGGCACTGACCTGTTCAAAAGTAATCTGCCCCTTCGGCGCCGGCAGTGACATCGCCTCGTCACTCGGCGGAAAAGCCTGCAGCAAAGCATCAAGACGACGGTAAGCGAGCTTGGCGCCGCTCCATTGTTTCCAGACTGCGATCAACTGATCGATTGGACTGAGGACGCGGCCCATCAGAATGGACCCGGCGATCATCATCCCGGCGGTCATGTCGCCCTTGATGACCAACAATGCACCCAGGCCCAGCACCAGGGATTGCAGGCACAGACGCAAGGTTTTGCTCAGGGAACTGATGACGGCGCCGGTGTCGCTGGCCTGATTCTGCAGGCCCAGGAAGCGCGAGTGCACCTGAAACCAACGCTTGCGCAACACCCCGAGCATGCCCATCGCCTGGATGGTTTCGGCGTTGTGCAGGTGGCTGGTCGCCAGTTGGCTGGATTTCTGCGAAAACCCCGCCGCCTCCCCCAATGGCTTTTTGGTCATCGCCTCGTTGAGGCATGCCAGGCCGATCAGTAACACCGCGCCCGCGGTGGCCAATACACCGAGCCAGATGTTGAACAGGTAGATAACGAACAGGTACACCGGAAACCACGGCGCGTCGAAGAACGCGAACAGCGCAGGCCCGGTGACGAATTGGCGAATGTGGGTCAGGTCCCCGAGGGATTGCCCGGCATTGCCTTCGCCTTTGAACAGGTTGCGTTCGAACGCGGCCTGATACACCCGCAAATTGAAGCGCCGTTCCAACTGGCTGCCGATGCGAATAACAATGAAGCTGCGCACGACCTCAAGCAAACCGATGAAGGCAAAGAACCCGACCACCATCAGCGACAACATGGCCAGGGTAGTTTCGTTTTGCGAAGACAGCACGCGGTCATAGACCTGGAGCATGTAAATCGATGGGACCAGCATCAACACGTTAATTAACGCGGTGAAACACCCTACGCTGATCAGGATGCTCTTGTAGTCGCCCAAGGTTTTTAATAGTGGTGCGGTGGCTGGGCTCTTTGCCATCTTCATGGGTTCTTCCTGAGGTGTTATTCCCCGTCATACCTGACGAAGTTTCCATTAACTGTTCGTGCAGAGGCGGCCATAGGTTTGGCGAACTAGCGCTTACAAATGAATAACAACTTTTAATCTGGTTTAGGGCTTATCACATAATGACCGCTGTCTGTTTATTACTGCGCTTGATGCACAAATGTTATGACCAGAGCGGATTTCAATGTGGCTGTATACGAGCCATCACGCTGGCGGCTGAGAAACAGAATCTTTGAACCTTCGTTACCGGTAATCGCAATACCGTCCGGCTCAGTGAACCAACCGGTCGCTTTTTCACCCGCCAGCCATGCGCTTAAACACTCTGCGCCGTCACCCAGTGTCTGCTGCAACTGGAAGTCGATGATGCACACCTTGGACGGTTTGTCCTGCAAAACCAGGGACTCTGGGGGGTTATCCCTGGCACTCAAGGTTGCCTGCCATTTGCCGGCCAATTCCGAGGGATCTGTCAATTTCAAGCTACTTGCCATGGCGGTCTCTCCAATAAAAATCATGAACGTCGCCAGAAGCCACGCGATTGTTCGACGGATCAAGGCCTTATCAGCCATAGGTTGTTGTACTCCAGCTTGCAGGTTTGTTGCGCAGAGGGCAGCGCATCGGCGCCACCCTCCTTTTGCCTCAATTTACGCCGCGATGTCCGAGAACGCTGCCTGGCCCACGGTGCTGACCAGGAAATCAGCCACGCCGTGCCCGGAGAAGTCCACCGACAACAGGCTGTTACCGGCCGACGAGGTCAACACCGCATCGCCTGCTGCGCCAGTGAACGAATTCACGAAATGCAGGCCCGCGCCATTGGTGATGCCGGTCAGGTCGATCTTGTCCAGGCCGCTGACAAAGTCGAGGATCTGGTCGGCAGTCCCTGGCCTGGAATCGCTGCTGGCCGCGAACACAAAGGTGTCCGACCCAGCGCCGCCCCACAGCTTGTCCGCGCCGCCCGCGCCGTAGAGGATGTCGTTGCCGGCACCGCCCTTGAGCTCGTTGGACACGCCATTACCGATCAGCAGGTCGTTGCCCGAACCGCCAATTGCGTTCTCGATGATTGCGCCCTTGGCAATCGACACGTTGCCCACCAGGCCGCCGACATCGGAGAACGAGGCTTCATTGAGGTTGATCTTCTGGTTCTGGGTGAAACCGGAGAAATCCAGTGTGTCTTTGCCGCCCGCATCCCACACCGAGAACACCACCTTGTCCGACGCCGAAGACGCGCTCAGGAAGTCGCGACCGGCGTTGGAGTTGAAGCCGTAGGTGGTGTCACCGGTTCGGGTGGTGGTGTTGGCACCGTAGAGTTTCTGGATCGCGGCAATGTCATCCATCAACGGCCCGGACGAATAGGCTTCGACACCGCCCTTGCTGAAGTTCTGGCTGGTATTGCTTTCGCTCCAGTAGCTCATGACGCTGTAACCGCGGGTGTCTTGCCCGTAGGAGGCGTCGTTGTAGGTCGGTGCACCTTCACCGGCGTTGTAGTCGCCAGGATGCGCCAGGCCCAGGGTGTGGCCGATTTCGTGAGTCAGGGTTTGACGACCGTAATTGTTCAGATCCGGTGTCTTGTTCGGCGTGTAGCTGCTGTTGGTCAGGTACCACGAAGAACCGTCGTAACCTGCACCCGTGCCAGGCAGATAGGCAAATGCCGCTGCGCCGTCCTGACCACCGCTGTAATTGCCGAAGGTCATGTGACCGTCGCCGCCTGTGGCCTTTTCGGCGAAGGTGACATTTGCAACGTCAGACCAGGATTGCATGGCGAGCACAGCCTGGGCTTTTTGTTGCGAGCTGAACTGACTGAAGCCGGTAATACCGTGCTTGTTCATGGTGCTCGACGATGCCGAGGTCAGGAACGTGTAGGTCAGTTCGATTTTGCCGCTGCCGTCCTTGTCCTGGTAGGCAGCACCGTCGCGCAGCAATTGGGTCGCTGCCTGGTCGACGGAATAGGAGGGTTTGCCATTGACCGTGAGATTGCCACCCCGGTCATACTGATGGCTGAAACTGTTGATCTGACTGTAAGCCGAACTCGGTGCAGCCAATGGTGCAAAGGCCTGTTCGGCAAGACCGACAGCGTTGTCTTTTACATTCGACATAAACACACTTCCTTGTTTAGCAATGGAACAGTTTTTTTCAGATAGCGACAATCTCTGGCGAGATCGTCCTATCACTCGCCCAATGAAGGCGAAAGAAAACTGACACAATTCGAAATCAAACGTCTACTGTTTTTTTGACGTCAAGTTGTGTTGTTCCAGCAAGTACCCGGAAATAATGCGTGCGCTGTCGAAATAATCTTGTAAATAGGGGGGTTCGGGAAGATTGTCTGACAATTGCCTATTTAAATATTAAATAGGCCTAAGTTATTTTATGACTAAGGCGTCTCGGTTTTTTCGGACTTATTAGTATCAGTGCCAGTGAATTGATATCAGTTTAATTATATTTGGCAAGATTTCGGGAAGCGGCCAATACGCAGTCGACCCGCGTTCAAGCCGTAAGGCATTCCATTGCCTCCTGACCATTGTAAGGAGGCAAGGAATCCACAGCGTTGCCGGCCTGCCCCCTCAGCTCCCCGTCCGGATCTTGTTCCACACCCGCGTGCGGATTCGGTCGATGTTCAGCGGCATCGCTTCGAGCGCGAACAGCTTGCCCATCATTTCCGGGCTCGGATAAACCTTGGTGTCGTTCTTGATGGCAGGGTCGATCAGGCTGTCGGCCTGTTCGTTGCCGTTGGCGTAGTGCACGTAATTGCTGATGTCGGCCATGACGTTGGGGCGCAGCAGGTAATTCATGAAGGCATAGCCGGCCTTGTCGTCCGGGGCGTCGGCGGGCATGGCGACCATATCGAACCAGATCGCGGCCCCTTCCTTGGGAATCGCGTAACCGATGTCCACGCCGTTCTTGGCTTCCTTGGCGCGGTTCTCGGCTTGCAGGATGTCGCCAGAGAAGCCGACGGCCACGCAGATGTCGCCATTGGCCAGGTCGCTGGTGTATTTGGATGAGTGGAAATAGCTGACATACGGCCGAACCTTCATGAGCAACGCTTCAGCTTTTTTGTAGTCTTCCGGGTTTTTGCTGTGATGCGGCAGCCCCAGGTAGTTCAGCGCGGCCGGCAGCAGCTCCGGGCCGTTGTCGAGGATCGCCACGCCGCACTTTTGCAGCTTGGCCATGTTCTCGGGCTTGAAGATCAAGTCCCACGAATCAACTGGCGCGTTGTCGCCCAATACGGCTTTGACCTTGGCAATGTTGTAGCCGATGCCGGTGCTGCCCCACAGGTACGGGAAGCCATGTTCGTTGCCGGGGTCGTTGGTTTGCAATGCGTTGAGCAATACCGGGTTGAGATTTTTCCAGTTCGGCAACTGACTCTTGTCGAGCTTCTTCAATGCGCCACCCTGAATCTGCCGGGCCATGAAGTGGTTGGACGGGAACACCACGTCATACCCCGATTTCCCGGTCATCAACTTGCCGTCGAGGGTTTCGTTGCTGTCGTAGACGTCGTAGCTGAAGGCAATGCCGGTTTCTTTCTGGAAGTTCTTGGTGGTGTCAGGGGCGATGTAGTCGGACCAGTTGTAAATCTTCACGGTCTCGGCCGCATGGCTGAGGGTCGCAACGAGCGCAAGGGGTGCCAGAGTCAATGTCTTTCGGATCATGAGTCGATTCCTGTATAGGCTGTTGTGTTTTTTATGGGCTGGCAGGCAATCAAAAGATCAAAATTCAAAAAGTCAGAAAATCAAAACGTAGGTCTTGCGCACGGTTTCCTGGATATCCCAGATACCGGTGCTGTTGGCTGGCAACATCAGTGCGTCACCGGCTTCTATGTGCAGGGTTTCACCGTCGTCCGGGGTGAAGGTGCAGCGGCCCTGGATGAAGTGACAGAATTCCTGCGCAACGATCTGCCGCCGCCAGCGACCGGGCGTGCATTCCCAGACACCGGTTTCAACGCCGTCGTCGCGTTCGACGCTGGTGGTCGAGGCCGTTGCCACGGGGGTTCCCAATGGAACGGCGACCGGGTTCGACTCTTGCAGTTTCAGGGATGCGGTGTTTTTGAATTGCGTAATGTCCATGGGAGTACCTGTGGTGTGAGAAACGCCGTTTACTGCATGAAACCTTCCATGAACCCCGCCACCTTGCTGGCCAGCTTGCGCCGCCACGGGGCAGTGGCCGGATTGGCCAGGGTCTGGTCTTCGTGGACGAAGCTACGGATGATCGCGTTGTAGCCCAGCCAGCGGCAGGGTTCCGGCTCCCAGGTCCTGAGCGTGTCGAGACGTCCTTGTGGCACGACCCACGGCTGGCGGACCAATTCGGTATCACGCTGCAGAATCAGATCAGCCAGGGTTCTGCCGCCCAGGTTGCTGGCACCGACACCCTCCCCGCCATAACCGCCGGACAAGGCAATGCCGCTGGCGTGATCACACAGCATGTGCGGCTTGAAGTGCCGGGACATGCCCAGGTTGCCACCCCATGCATGGGTGATCCGCACGTTCTTGAGTTGCGGGAAGAGCTCACTGAACAGGTAGCGCCGCAGCTCCACTTCGCGGTTGGTCAAATCGAAGTCGTGCCGCAGCTTGCCGGCAAACTGATATCCGCCACGGGCGCCGAACACCAACCGGTTGTCTGCCGTGCGCTGACCGTAAGTGACCTGACGACTGCTTTCACTGAACGCCTGGCCGTGGCTGAGACCGATTTCGTCCCAGGTCGCTGCGGACAATGGCTCGGTCGCCACCATCAGGCTTTGCACCGGCAATTGATAACGCCCAAGTGGCGGCAACGTCGTTGCGTACCCTTCTACGGCGGGGACGATCCAGCGACTGCGGACCTGAGCCTTGTCTGTACGCAACGACCCCGATTGCCATTGGGTGACCGCGCTGTTTTCATAAATCTTGACGCCCATGCGCTCCACCGTTCTGGCCAGCCCTCGCACCAACTTTGCCGGGTGAATGGTCGCAACGTGCGGTGCATAGATACCGCCATAAGGCTTGGCAACTCTGATCTGTTGCGCCAGTTGCTCGGGACTGAGCCAGCGATAGTCGCTTTCGGTCAGGCCCTGGCTGTAGAGCTTGTCGAGATAGTGGCGCAGGCTGGTTTCCTGCTCGGGATAACGGGCAGCACAGTACAGCACCCCGCCTTTCAGAAAATCACAGTCGATGCCTTCACGTTCGATGACAATTTCGACCTCATCTGGAATTTCATGCAGCAAATCGAAAGACGCGCGGCGCTGTTCTGCCGGCAAACCGGCCAGCAGGCGGTCTTCGCCCAGCAGGTTGCCCATCAGCCAGCCGCCATTACGACCCGACGCGCCAAAACCGGCGGTCTGCGCTTCGACGATGGCGATATCCAGGCTGGGTGCCAGGCGCTTGAGGTAATACGCGGTCCAGAGCCCGGTGTAGCCCGCGCCGATGATCGCCACGTCGACGTCCAGATCGCGCTCCAGCGCGGGACGTGCCAGTAAAGGCTCGTCGAGTTGATCCATCCACAAACTGATTGTGCGCCACGCCGACATGCCAGATCCCACCACTCAAACTTCGATGGCGTCGATCCTAGTGCGTGGGCTCAGGGACTGTCTTGCGCGCGTGCACGCAAAGAAATTTGTTTGGCGTAAGCCTTCGGCGACAAGCCGGTGTGTTGGCGGAAACAGGTGTAGAACGCCGATAACGAATTGAAGCCGGCGGCGAACGCCAGCTCATCGACACGCACCGGGGCCGTGGCAGCATCCAGTGCGGTGAGCAAATGTTGCAGGCGCGCCCGGTTAACGTAGCGGTAGAAACTCTGGCCAAGCACCTGATTCAGCAGGTAGGAAATCTGGTTGCGGCTGTAACCGCACTCGTTTGCCACGCGCTGCAGGTCCAGTTCGGGGTCCAGATAGGGTTGTTGACGCTCGAAATACTGTTGCAGGTCTTGCGCCATGAAACTCAGTTGCCGTGGTGAAAGCCCCAGGCGACTGGCTGCCGGGCGCACACTGGCAGCCGTATGGCTTTGCGCCTGTTCACGCACCAGCGAGGCGTATTCATTGACGCGCCAGATCAATCCGTCGCGCACCGTGATCGCCTCGCTGGAACGGAATGACACTAGCCCCTCGCTGCCGCGCAACGTCATTTGGTATTGGATAAAGGCAGTGTTGCCGTCCAGACGAATACGATCCGAATGTTCAAGCGCTTCGTCCGGGTTGCGCGGCATGCTGTCACGCACGTACTCGCGCAGTTCGTCGAGTCCCATGACGCGATTCTGGAAAAAGTCGTTGTACTGAATGTCCGGGTGATAAAGCGCCATCACGCCGTCCAGATCCCGGTGTTTCCAGCACAAGTGGTAGCGCATGACCGTCTCACCCGTGGCCTGGGTTTGCAGCGGGCCATCATCATCGGCGTGCATAAAGGACTCGACGAAAAAAAGCCGAGCTTGCCGAAATTCTGTCTCAGCATCAATAAATGCTCACAATCAGCCCAACGCCTGACCAGCCCGACACATGATCCACATCAAAAAAACAGCCGCCAATCGCCAAACGGACTGAAAAAAATCACATGGTTTTCACATCTCGGTGCTACTTTTAAAGGCAGTCACCGGTTGAGCCATTGAAGGTTCTTCCCTCCTAACATGAGCTAATGGAAGCGCTCGATGAAGAAGGCGGGCAACATATGAACAAAGGATCTTTCAGCAAAGTTACGTTTCCAAACGCCTGCCAGCTGATGCGCTGGCATTTTCATCCCATGGGGTTCGAGGCGAGCATGGATGCGCCGGGCAGCATGATCGCCCGTCTGTTCGACCGCGCCAGTGGCGAGACCATGATCGCCATTGCAGGCATTCCTTGCGCAACCGTCATGAATGCCGCGGATGTAGAGCGAATAATCGAAGCCGTCGAAGACGAGCTTGAGTCTTTCATTCCACCCGTGACCCTCAGAAGTTACGCCTGAAGGCCAAACCCATAAAAAAGCCCACATTATGTGGGCTTTTTTGTGCGCGACGGGGTCAGCCTTGGGTTTGCCCCTGACGATGATCCACGAAATACGGCTTGCCCTTGCCGATGCGGTCGGACGCCTTGGGCATGTTCGCAGCCTGAGTGTCCTGACCGTCGACATACCAATAGCAATGACTCACTGCACGCGTGATGCCCACGTAGGCCAGGCGTAAAATCTCGTCTTTCTGCGCGTTGTCATACGGCTCAGTGTCGCCTGCCTTGCCGAGGCCAGCCATGCGGTAGACCTGGTTCTTGTAAGGCGAAAGCGTCAGGTGCTGGCAATCTCCCAGCAGAAAAACCGCGTCCGCTTGAAGGCCCTTGGCACTGTGATAGGTCAGCTGCTTCAGTCGGCGTGCTTCGTACGGCAAGCTAGAATCAACATTAACTACTGACTTAATATGCTGTTCTATCATTAACTTATCGCTGCTTTTTCGATAAAGCATCAAGATTGAATCGCCCCGCCGATAGTGCTCGATCAGGCGCTGGGCCATGCCTTGATCGTCACGATCCAGGACATTCACCGGCAACACTGCCTTGGCTTCACCGCTCGCCTTTGCCTTTTTGCCTGCGATCGCCGGAGCTGCGCGGACGATGTGCTCGGCGGCATCGATGATGTGTTGATGGCTGCGATAGTTGTCGCTGAGCATGACCTTGGTGGTACTCGGCGACAGGAACTGCTTGTTGAACTCCATGAAATACGTCGGCGAACTGCCACGCCAACCATAAATGGACTGCCAGTCATCGCCGACACACAGCAGCGACGAATGCTGTGCACCGCGTCCGACGTGCATCGCCGGGCCGCGACTGCGGATTTCGGCCAGGCTGGCACGAATCCACGAGACAATCTGCGGCGAAACGTCCTGAAATTCGTCGATCATCAAATGCGACAAAGGCCTTAGCTGCTCATCGCTCAGCAGTTTCAGGTTTTCCGGCGAATGCTCGCTGAACAAGGCGAACATTCGGTTGTAGGTCATCACCGGTGGCTTTTGATCGAGCAGATGATCTTCCAGGGCACGCCAGAACAGGCTCAAGGCCTCGAAGAAAAACCGGTCCGGGTCGTCTTTGGCGAAGCTCATCTGAGCCACGGCGTTCGGCACGTCCAGGCCCAGGTTTTCGATAAACCCGGCGGTTGCAACAAAACAGTCCAGCAACGGCGCCGATCCGAGCTCGCCTTTAACCTTGTAGTCGAAGCCAGGCCCGGCGCTGGCGTCACCGGCCAAGGAGGCTAATACGCGCTTGGATGACTCATAACTATCAAGCCATATCAAAGGCTTACGGCAGAAAGCTTGAAACAGGGTGCGCTTAACCGCCCATTCCGCGCGGACCGTCAATTTGGCATTCGGACGGCTGAGCTGCGGATTTTCCCCGGAGTCGAACCCAAGCACCACCCAGGCGTCCAGGCTCGGGATGTAACCGTGGCAATGGAACGTTGAGCCATTGATGTCGAATGTCTGGCGATTCGGTTCGATACCCTTGATCGGCCACGCGCCAGCGCGAAACCAAAGGTCTTCGATTGTGTCGCACAGCTCTTCATCGCGCTTGGCAGCCAACTCGGTGACCGCCATGCGTTTCTGCACATCGGGGTGATCGCGTTCCAGTTCCTTGAGTTGCAAGGCATGCCGAGACAACGGCTTGATCAGTTCGCGAAAGCGCTCATCTCGAGTGTGCAGGCTGTGGAAACAGGCATTGAGCTGCTGGCGCTGAGCATCGTTGATTCGCAGGTCGAAAGGATTGCTGTCGACCTCTTCATCGCCGTTCTGCGGACGATTGCTGAGGTTCTCGAACGCTTGCAGGCGTTCGAAACCCGGCAGGCTGCGAACCATTGGCAGGATGCGCGAATGAAAGGTACGCACCAGGTCGCGCGCTTCTTTGAGGCTCAGCATCCGTCCCCAAAGGGCAAACAGCTCGATCAGCTTATTAATGAAGTCTTTGCGCGACTCACGGGTGAAGGTCACGACGGTCATCGAGCCCAGTTCGAAACCCAGGTAATGGGTCAGCAGCAAAATACGCAACACCAGCGTCGTTGACTTGCCCGCGCCCGCCCCGGCGATCACCGAGGTCGAAGGCGTATCACTGAAAATCATCTTCCACTGTGCGACGCTGGGTTGTGCATGCGGTGGCAGCAGACGAGCGACATCGGCCTTCATGCGCTTCTTCACGTCGGCGCTCAGTGGCAAGCGCCAATCATCGAACAGATTGTCATCGACGTTGGGCGGCCGGTGTTCGGTCGAGCGCGAATCGCGGATCAACAGTACTTGCCGACCTTCTTCCAGCCCGTCGAGCTTTCCTTCTTTATAGCCGTAATCCACCCCGGCGCTGTGCCCGCTGCGAAAACCGTCGGCTTGCCCGTGCAACCAGGAAGCCCGGTGCTGAGCGCGCAAACGGGTCAGGCCATGACCAAAGAATCGGGCGGCCAATCGTTTGAGCAGCGGCATCTCGGCCAATGGACGGAGTTCGGGAGGAAGATCGGGGGTGTGTTGCGGCACGCGGACTGACTCCAGGGTGTGAGGCTGTTGCGGTTATGGTGTCTGTATTTGCCGTTGAGTTCTAGTGAAATGCTTACAGGTCATTGGCTTATACGATGAAGTGAAGGCTGGATGAGACGATTTCGAGGTTATTAAACATCGATGAATCCGATCTTATTGAGGCACTTTTTACGCTTTTTATCGATTGGTGACTGATAGAAGATGCTCTCCATCAACCACCGGTTCTTGTTTCGTGGCTCAGGCGCTCTGCCCCATGACGAACCTTTTCAGGAGACGATCATGCTTGAACTCAGACCCTTCAAATCCCTGGGCGGCGCCCATCATGGCTGGTTGGATGCGCATCACCACTTTTCGTTCGCCGAGTACCACGACCCCAAACGCATGAACTGGGGCAACCTGCGGGTCTGGAACGACGACGTGATTGCCGCTGGCACCGGATTCCCGAAACACCCACACCGCGACATGGAAATCATCACCTACGTTCGTGAAGGGGCCATTACCCACGAAGACAACCTTGGCAACAAGGGGCGCACCGAAGCAGGTGACGTTCAGGTCATGAGCGCGGGCACCGGCATCGCCCACAGCGAATACAACCTGGAATCGAGCGAAACCAAGATCTTCCAGATCTGGATTATCCCCAATGAGTCCGGTCTGGCACCGTCCTGGGGCGCAAGGCCTTTTCCGAAAGGCCAGCGCGAAGGATTCGTGACGCTGGCCAGTGGCAAGGCCGGTGATGATCAGAGCCTGCGCATTCGCGCCGATGCACGGTTGGTGGCAGCGAACCTTAAAGCCGGTGAAACCGCCGAATATCGCCTGGACGGAGGCCGTCGCGCTTACCTGGTTCCCGCCACAGGGGTCATTGAAGTCAATGGCTTGCGTGCACAAGCTCGAGACGGTATCGCAGTAGCCGATGAGCAGGTGTTGCGCGTCACCGCGATCGAGGACAGTGAAATCGTTTTGGTGGACCTGGCTTGAGGCAGTAAACGTCGGGCAAAAAAAGGGGCGACCGTATGGTCGCCCTTTTTTATGATTACTGGTGACTGTACCGACGCCATCGCGGGCAAGCCCGCTCCCACAGGGTTATATGCAATCCATGTGGGAGCGGGCTTGCCCGCGATGGGGTTTGCGTTTATTTCGCAGAAATCGCGCCGTCTACCAGCGTTTGAGCTTCTGCGACCAACTGCTTGAGGTGGTCATCACTCACAAAGCTTTCGGCGTAGATTTTGTAGATGTCTTCGGTCCCGGAAGGACGCGCCGCGAACCAGCCGTTCTCGGTCATGACTTTCAAGCCGCCAATGGCCTGGTCGTTGCCCGGGGCGTGACTGAGGATGCTCTGGATAGCTTCGCCGGCCAGCTGAGTCGAGGTAACTTGATCAGGCGACAGCTTGCTCAGCAAGGCTTTCTGCTCAGGGTTGGCCTTGGCATCGACGCGCACCGAGAACGGCTCGCCGAGCTCGTCGGTCAACGCACGGTAAGCCTGGCTTGGGTCGCGGCCGGTACGAGCGGTCATTTCTGCAGCCAGCAGGGCCGGAATCAAGCCGTCCTTGTCGGTGCTCCAGACGCCGCCGTCCTTGCGCAGGAACGATGCGCCGGCACTTTCTTCGCCGCCAAAGCCCAGAGAACCGTCAAACAGACCGTCGGCAAACCATTTGAAGCCGACCGGCACTTCGTACAGGCGCCGTCCCAGACGTTTGGCCACGCGATCGATCAAGCCGCTGCTGACCACGGTTTTACCCACGGCAGCGTCGGCGCGCCAGTGCGGACGGTTCTGGAACAGGTAATCGATGGATACCGCGAGGTAGCTGTTCGGCGCGAGCAAACCACCGGACGGCGTCACGATGCCATGACGGTCGTGGTCCGGATCGCAGGCAAACGCAACATCAAAGCGCTCTTTGAGACCGATCAGGCCTTGCATGGCGTGGCTGGAGGAAGGGTCCATGCGGATCTGTCCGTCCCAGTCGACAGTCATGAAGCGGAACGTCGGATCGACCTGTTTGTTGACCACATCCAGGTCCAGACGGTAATGCTCGGCAATCGCCGACCAGTAGCGCACCCCTGCTCCACCCAGCGGATCGACACCCAGACGCAGCTTCGCATCACGGATGGCGTCGAAATCGATCACGTTGATCAGGTCGGCGACATAGGTGTTGAGGTAGTCGTGGCGGTGCGTGGTGCTGGCTTTGAGGGCCTGTTCGTAGCTGATGCGTTTGACGCCGGCCAGCTTGTTGGTCAGCAGCTCATTGGCCTTGGCTTCGATCCACTTGGTGATGTGGGTATCGGCCGGTCCACCGTTGGTGGGGTTGTATTTGTAGCCACCGCTTTGCGGCGGGTTGTGGGACGGCGTGATGACGATGCCGTCCGCCAGGCCGGAAGTACGGCCACGGTTGTAGCAAAGAATGGCGTGGGAAATCGCCGGGGTCGGCGTGTACTCATCGCCTTCGGCGATCATCACGGTAACACCGTTCGCCGCCAGCACTTCCAGGGCGCTGACACCGGCCGGCGTGGACAGTGCATGAGTATCGATACCGACGAACAACGGGCCATCGATGCCTTGGGCTTCACGGTACAGGCAGATCGCCTGGCTGATCGCCAAAACGTGCCATTCGTTGAAACTCAGGTCGAACGAGCTGCCCCGGTGGCCGGACGTGCCGAAGGCAACGCGCTGGGTAGAAATGGAGGCATCAGGCTGGCCGGTGTAATAGGCCGTTACCAGTCGCGGGATGTCGACCAACAATTCTGCCGGTGCCGGTTTGCCCGCAAAAGGACTGATTGTCATGCAAAACCTCTGGAATAGAGTGGTTCAGGAATAGGAACGCAGTTTACTGGCAGTTTGACCGCAGCGCGACGTTATCGATCCCATGCATGATGTTATCCATCTCTGCAGGCCAGGAACGGCTCGCGGCTTGGCTCAATCGATCGATTCCAGACGCAAGGCGTCGCCCAGCAGGCCCATTGCCGCCGCGAGGTCGTGGTCGCCACCAAAGGTATGACTCAATCGCAAGTGCTGTGTGTGCAGGCCCTGGAGACTGAACAATTCACCCGGCGCGATCACCACCTGATGGTTGAGCAGGCGCTGGAACACCCGACGAACATCAACCGGGCGCAATGACCGGACCCACACGGTTGCCCCGCCCTGAGGCTCGACGAAGTGCAACGCATCACCCAAGCGCTCTTGCAGCAGCTGGGTCATTTGCACCTTGCGGTCCTTGAGCATCCTGCGCAGCACCACCAAGTGCTGATCGATGCGTCCATTGCCGTACAGACGTGCGATGGCTTTCTGGCGGATCGGCGACAGGCGGAACGCACGCAGCAAAAAATGCCGTTGCAGCTCGGCATGCAGTTGGCGCGAGAGTAAATAGCCATATGGTGCCTCAGGCCCGATGATTTTTTCGAAAGTGGAAAACACGATGAGTCGATCCGGGTCCAGTAAATCGCGAAACCGCTGGCCGTCGGGCTCGAATTCGAGCTCGCCATGGCTGTCGTTCTCCAACACCCAGCTGCCATGACGCTCCAGCAACAGGGCGGTTGACTGCCGGTTATTGTGGGAAGCAATGCTGCCACGCGGCATGTTGAGGCCAGATGAAAGCATGACCAGCCGAACCGGTTCGGTCTCCAGCAGTTGCTTTAGCTGCTCCAGATCCAGACTGCCATTGGCTTGCAACGGCAGCTCGATGACTTGAACCTCGGCGTCCTGAAGCAGGCGCAGAATTGCCCAGTCACAGGGCGACTCGACCACGACAATGGCTTCTTTCAGGCAAAGCACGGTGATCAGTATTTCCAGTACGCCACGTAAATCGGCGCCGATATAGACATCGTCGGCGTGCCAGCAACGCGCCGGAGATGAGGTGTAGCGTGCCGCAATGGCGGCGCGCAGTTCCAGTTCACCGCAGGGTTGTGACACCGGTTGCGGCTGACGTGGATACTGGCGCAACAGTTCTCGCTCGAGCAGCAACAGCGGGCTGTCCAGGGGTTGCAGCAGAGCCGGCTCATCGGCGCTCAACACCAGCATTCCCGGGCGCCTGGCGTTCACGTAAAGCGTTTCGAGCAGGTCATTGCCACTGCTGAGCGGGCGGACGGACGACACCGGCAACGCGTAGTAACCGGATTTGGCGATCGAGTACACGCGCCCTTCCTTTTCCAGCAGCGAGTAGGCGTACTGGATGGTCGAAATCGATACGCCAAGACGGTCCGCCAATTGCCGCAACGAAGGAAGACGGACACGCGTGTCGCTGACTGGCTCGCTGATCAGGTTCGTCAGGTAGCGGTACACCGCCTGGTAAGCGAAGTCGGTTTCTCGCGGCCCCTTCATGGGAAATGGCCGAGCACGGTACGCGCAGCGCGACGCCCCGGCGTGAAAGCTGTCAAGCCAGGCACTTTCAACGGCCCGTTGACCGTTCGACGGGCACCGAGCCGTCAGCGTCAATATCCGGTCTCATTGCGTGCGAGACCGCAGGATTTTCTTCCACGTCGGTTACAGCGGCGACTGGCCCCATGCGGTAAAGCGTCGCGATCAGGCTGACGGGCAAGCCGCTGACGTCGACCATCCATTGCAGCACTTGCTCGGGGGCCGGGTTGCCCTGCATCGCTCGGTGCAGATCAGGCAAGGCGACGAGCATGCCGGGGTGGCACTGGCGCAGGAAACGTTCAAGCGAGGCGCCCTTATCGACAAAGGGCGCGAACAGCAAACACACCAGCTGAGATTCACTCAATCCAAGGCTTTTTTGCGCCTCGACCGAGGCCAATGCACGTTGCTCGACCGTTGCCGCCGGGTTGCCAAGCCTTTCCATGACCTGCTCGCAAAAGCGCTCCGGCATCTGTTTGCGGCGCATCAGGACCAATGTCCGTTGCACGTACTCGGCAACGCCGGTTTCGTAGCTGCGGCCTTGAACGAAGCCACTCTGCAACCCGCGCAGGTGCGCGCAAATCGTCAGGCTGACGTATTCGTTATCGCTGAGATGAACCGCGAGTTCGTCAGGCTGGAACCTGAGGAAATCGGTAAGCAGCGGCCAACGCTCTTCCAGGTTACTGACCAGCATGTCGTGAATGTCGATGAACGTTGTACGACGGCACGCCTCAAAACGCTCCGCTGGACGCCATGCGGCTTGTACACCTTGCGGGTAAAACTCGCGGTAGTAATCGCCACCCAATTCATCGAGCCGGGAGAACAGCTCTTCGAAGCCTGTTTCAGGAGGGAGCGATGCCTTCAGTCCCGCCTTTACCGCCGCGCGGTTCAAGCCTTCCAGGAACTGCTTTTGTTGGCGAGGCGTATCACTGCTGATCAGTGCGTCGACGCCTCGGTCCCAACGGGCAATCTGCCCGTAAAATTCGCCGGTCGCCAGATAGCCGTCGTCCCATAGATCGAGCGGTCCGTTGCTGTCACGGCGATGACCCACCATCAATAGATTGATGCGATTGGACTCGCGACCAGCGTCGGAAATCGGCGCAAGGTGATTGAACGGCAGGACCTCACGGTTATCGACCATCAGCATTTCGACCCGGGGGTCGTCATAGAGAAACAACGCGCTGCAACTGCGATGGATGTTTTCAAGGGCCGTGGCGCTGGCCCCGTTCGAGCGCAATGTCGCCACTCTCAACTGGAATGTCGCCGGTGCCCGGCCGGCAATGCTCAATTGCGCCGCACGCAGCAGCGCCAGGGTGTAACAACTGTCTCGGGTCCCGGACTGGACCGCCAACACCTTGTAATCTCCGATGCGCTCCATGCCGCCCGCGGCGACCACCAGGCGTTGAATCATAAGTTGCAAGGCGGTGCGTTCGGCACGTGAAAAGAAACTCAGCAACCGCTGCAATACTTGCTGATAAACATAGTTCATTGCCTGATCATGGGTATGGGTCATCGTTGTTTACCTGTTACTCATAGATTCAATGTCACGCAAACAACTCTATGCAGTGCGCAATCGGTTGCCTGGAATGATTAGAGTGTTTTGCTGGATATCAAATGCTAACACTTAGTTTTTAGTAATTATTTGAAATGATATCGCGATGCAGGAAGCCATTTTGGCGAGACTTTGCAGCAAAGCCCCGCAGCACAGGCATCTTGCCCCTGCATGGGAGATCCTAGGAAATGTCCCACAGCGTCCCACAGACTAGTAGCACGATAAATAAAGAAAGAAGTCACCCTTGGTTTTTCGCCAACTGATCGATAGGGCATTATTTGTCGAGTTTGTATTGCCGGAGCGCGCTGAGAAGTACCTGTTCGATACCTGGACATGGCTCATTCCTTGAGATGAAAGTAATCATTCAATTATCGGGGCTTACATGATGATTAGAAGATACAGATTGAGAGCAAAAACCAGTTCAGTTGCTGAACGGCCCCATCACTGATTGAAGGGTGTCTCAGGGTGTCGGTGGGGAAATGCAAAAGTCCGTGCAAGCACGGACTTTTTCAGGAGTGTTACGCAGGTTCGACCTGGAGGGCGACCCGTTCGCGGCATGGACACTCGTCCATGTAGCGGTGTGCCTCGACAAACTCGGAAAACGGAAAGACCCGAGTCTTGAGTGGCAGCAGCACGCCATCAGCGGTCATCTGGTTGATGTCGCGCAAGGCACGTTGCAGCGCGACCTGATCCTGGATGATGCCCAGTTCCGGCTTGCCGGTGAAGTTGCCGATGCAGTGCACGAAGAACTGAATGTTTTTCTGGAACGCCGCACAGGCCGGGAATGGCGTCTGATTACCGCCTTGCAGGCCATACAACACCAGGCTGCCACGCGGTGCGAGCACATCGCCAAGCAGCGACATCTGCGGACCGCCAAGGCCATCGAACACGACGTCCACACCACGGTTGTCAGTGATTTTGTTGATCCGCATGAGCAGATCTTCTTCTTCAGTGACGATGACTTTTTCGGCACCCAGCGACAGCAGGTATTCACGTTCCTCAGCCGTTTTGGTAGCGGCGATCACTCGCACACCCAACGCCTTGCCCAACTGTACAAAGGACGGACCGGCGCAGTGACTGGCGTCAGTCACCAAGGCGAATTGCCCGGGTTTTACCCGTGCCAGATCGGCATAGGCGAAGTAGGCAATCAACAGCGGCGTGTAATGCACGCTG
Source organism: Pseudomonas sp. DR48 (assembly GCF_019823085.1). Lineage (NCBI taxonomy): Bacteria > Pseudomonadati > Pseudomonadota > Gammaproteobacteria > Pseudomonadales > Pseudomonadaceae > Pseudomonas > Pseudomonas sp. DR48. The sequence continues at coordinate 5,955,243 of NZ_CP081946.1, forward strand.
GCCTGGATCGGGCTGAGCACGTCCGGGTAGCGGGTCAGTGCCGAGCGTGGCAGAACGATCTGCTCGCCGTAGACCGGATAGTCGTTGGGGCTTTCAGCCGGGAAGCTGGCGACTTTGTCACCGACTGCCAGGTCATCGACGCCCTCGCCGACTGCCGTCACGATACCTGCCATTTCATGGCCAAGGCCCGAAGGCAGACGAGCGTGGGATGAGGCCAGGTTCTGGCGCCAGAGAATGTCGTACCAGCTGATGCCAATCGCCTCGACGCGCACCTGCACTTCGCCCGGAGCAGGGAGAGCGGCCGCATGCTCTTCGCATTTGAGCACCTCGGCTGGACCAAACTTGTGAAAACGGATCGTGCGGGACATCGCAAACCTCGTCAAAGAAACCTCTAATGCCCTGAACTCTATCTGGGCTTTCTACCCAAGACCATCAGTGGCTATTAATAGTCGACATGCCTGTCATTGATTCCGCAGCGACGGCGACATTCGCAAATGCCATGAAAACCGAAGCGGCCTTTCTTGGAAAAACTGAATTACTCGGTGCAGAGTAGCAGCCTTTACCCTTAATATTCATGCCGGCCATTGTTCTCATATGGCTGCTCTCGTCAAGCTTGATGACTCTGCCAGGACTCCAGATGAATCGTAATGACCTGCGTCGTGTCGACCTGAACCTGTTGATCGTTTTTGAAACATTGATGCATGAACGCAGTGTGACCCGTGCTGCGGAGAAATTGTTCCTTGGTCAGCCGGCCATCAGCGCAGCACTCTCGCGTCTGCGTGGGCTGTTCGATGATCCATTGTTTGTGCGTACCGGCCGCAGCATGGAGCCTTCGGCCCGTGCGGTGGAGATCTTCGCCCTGCTCTCCCCGGCCCTGGATTCGATTTCCACCGCGGTCAGCCGTGCGGCGGAGTTCGATCCTGCGACCAGCACGGCGGTGTTCCGCATCGGGCTGTCGGACGATGTCGAGTTCGCCCTGCTGCCGATGCTGCTCAAGCGCCTGCGCGCCGAATCGCCGGGGATCGTACTGGTGGTGCGTCGGGCCAACTACATCCTGATGCCGAGCCTGCTCGCCTCGGGCGAAATTTCCATCGGCGTCAGCTACACCGCCGACCTCCCGGCCAACGCCAAGCGCAAAGTGTTGCGTCGCAGCCTGCCCAAGCTGTTGCGGGCCGACACGGTGCCAGGGCCATTGAGCCTGGACGATTTCTGCGCGCGACCGCACGCACTGGTGTCATTCGCCGGCGACCTGAGCGGCTTTATCGATGAAGAACTGGAAAAGCTCGGACGCAAACGTCATGTGGTGCTCGCGGTCCCGCAGTTCAATGGACTCAGCACGCTCATCAGCGGAACCGACATCGTCGCGACCGTGCCGGACTACACCGCTGAAGCGTTGACGGCCGCCGGTGGTGTGCGGGCGGAAGACCCACCGCTACCGGTGCGCAGCTTTGAGTTGCACATGGCCTGGCGCGGGTCGCAGGACAATGACCCGGGTGAGCGCTGGTTGCGGTCGCGGATTCAGATGTTTTTTGGCGACCCTGAGAGTCTTTAGGCGTGGTCTGGCAGGCTGTTCGGCTGATCATTTCTGCCTTTCCACAAACCATGGAGCTCCATTCACTTCCAGTGGATTGCTACATTGGGGGCACATCTGAGGGCATGCATTGGATGGTTTGAAAAGGATGCCCCCAGGGCTTGCTCAACGTCCCGAGAATGCCACATTAGTAGCTATCTGGAATAAATGCACATGTCGGTCCTGCGTATAGCTGTTGTAGTTGGATGCATTTGGGTAGGTTCGGTCTTGGCAGCGGAGCCGACCGAAAAAGTCGTGCGGATTGCACAACTCGTGATAGACCCTGCTCAATTGGCGACTTACCAAACGGCGGTCAAGGAGGAAATAGCTGACTCTGTTCGCCTTGAGCCAGGCGTGCTCGCGATTTATTCGGTGGCGGAACAGGACCACCCGAACCGCCTTCACTTCTTCGAAATCTATGCAAACGAAGCGGCCTACAAAAGCCACATCGCATCTGCCCATTTTCAGAAATACGTGAATACGACAAAGTCGATGATCGTGTCCAGTACGCTTATCGAAACCGACCCGGTGCAACTCAGCGCACAGCAAGGTCAATGATTGGGCAATTATTTGCTCGGATTGTGCAATCAGGCCCGCAGGCACAGCTCTATAGTTAGCCGTTATTAAGAGCAAGCTGCTGCTCACACATTCCGGAGAGCTGTCCTATCATGAGCGTCCTCACCATCAATGGCCGTGAATACACGGTTGACGTAGATCCCAGCACCCCCATTCTCTGGACCCTGCGTGACACCTTGGGGATGACCGGCACTAAGTTTGGCTGCGGCGCGGCGCTGTGCGGCGCCTGCACTGTTCACCTGGATGGTCAGGCCATTCGATCCTGTGTGACGCCAATAGCAGCGGCCGAGGGTCGCAAGATCACCACCATCGAAGCGGCGACAAATGGCAGCGACCCGGTCGGTGCTGCCGTGCATGAGGCTTGGGTCAAGCACGACGTGGCGCAATGTGGCTACTGCCAGAGCGGTCAAATCATGAGCGCGACGGCTTTTCTAAAAGTCCAACCCAAAGGCAAGCAACCCACCGCTGCCGAGATCGATTCAGCCATGGCGGGCAATATTTGCCGCTGCGGTACCTACGCCCGTATTCGCGCGGCGGTGGCGGATGCCGCTAAAGTCCTTGCCTGACCGGAGCTCACCATGCTGAACGACATCTTTTCCCAAGAGCTTCCGCGTTCCCTGCAACACCTACTCGAACGCGACCAAGCCGACGGTGCCTTCACACTTCCACGCCGCAGTTTCCTCAAAATCGTCGGGATTGGCGGCCTGGCTCTGGGTGCCTTTCCGCACTTGGCGCTGGCGCAGGAAGCCACTGGCGGTGACGCTGCGCTGCTCAAACCGAGTCAGCAACCCTCTGCATTCGTGCAGATCGACTCCAGCGGACAGGTCACTGTAACGATCAACCGGCTGGAGTTCGGTCAGGGCGTTCAGACCGGACTGCCGATGATTCTCGCTGAGGAACTCGATGCCGACTGGAGTCTCGTGCGTAGCCGCAACGGCAATAACAACACGGCCTACCAGGACCCGGTCTTCGGCATGCACCTCACCGGCGGCTCCAATTCGATCAAAAACAGCTACACCCAGTACCGCGAACTGGGTGCGCGCGCTCGGGCCATGCTGCTCGCGGCAGCGGCCGCACGCTGGAACGTGGAGGTCACGCGCCTTAGCACTCAAGCGGGCATGGTGCTTGGCCCGGCAGGCCTTAAAGCGAGTTACGGGGAACTGGCAGAGGCTGCGATGGCCTTGCCCGTGCCCGACAAGGTCACGCTCAAGGATCCCAGGGATTTCCGCATCATTGGCCAGGCCACTACGCGCATCGATGCCAAGGCCAAGAGCAGTGGCCAGCAGGATTTCGGCATCGACATGCACTTGCCCGGACAGCTCACTGCCGTTGTTGCGCGCCCACCGGTGTTCGGTGCAAAAATCGCCTCCCTGGATGACAGCGCCGCACGCGCAATTAAGGGGGTAAAAGCCGCGTTGCGAGTACCTCTGGACGGCGGCGCCGAAGGTGTCGCGGTGATTGCCGATGGCTACTGGCAGGCGAAGCTTGGACGCGACGCATTGAAGCTGCAATGGGACCTGGCCACCGTCGAGAAGGTAGACAGCGAACAGCAACTGATCCAGTACCGGGCGTTAGCGGGTCAACCGGGCTTGGTCCACTTTGACGCCGACATGGCACCGCTTGCTACAGCCAAGCATCAATTGGAGACAGAGTTCGTATTTCCCTACCTGGCTCATGCGCCCATGGAACCGCTGAACTGCACCGTGCAGATTTCCGATAAGGGCGCACAACTGTGGGTTGGCACTCAGTTTCCGGGGGGTGACAGTGCCGCAGCGGCCAAGGTACTGAATCTGAAACCCGAGTACATTCAAATCAACGTGCAAACGGCCGGCGGTGGTTTTGGCCGGCGTGGCGTGCCCACCAGTGATTTCATCGTGCAGGCGTGTGAAGTCGCTAAAGCCGCACGGTCAGTTGGGCTGAATGTTCCCATACGGACTCTCTGGAGCCGCGAAGACGATATCAAGGGCGGCTATTACCGCCCCATGCACCTGCATCGCGCGCGTATAGGCTTTGACGACAGCGGCACGGTGGTGGCGTGGGACCATGTCTTGATCGGGCAATCGATCCTTACCGACACGATGTTTGGAGGCCAGATTAAGAACGGCATTGACCCGACGGCGACAGAAGGCATGCGTGACCCTTATCCCCTACCGATGCGGCTGACAGTCCACCATCCCAAGCTCAACGTACCCGTGCTGTGGTGGCGCAGCGTGGGCTCTACCCACACGGCCTTTGTGATGGAGACATTGCTCGACGAGATTGCGCGAACGACGAAGCAAGACCCGGTGGCATACCGAATGAAGCTGTTTGGCGAGCAAAGCCCGCGCCATCGCGAAGCGCTGCAATTAGCGGTGGACAAGAGCGGGTATGGCAAACGTCAACTGTCTGCCGGACACGCGTGGGGCGTTGCGGTCCATGAGTGTTTCAGTTCGGTAGTGGCTTATGTGGTGGAAGCCTCAGTGCAGAACGGTCGCCCGGTGCTGCACCACGTGACCGCCGGTGTCCATTGCAACCTGGTCGTCAACCCACGCAGCGTTGAGGCCCAAGTGCAAGGCGCCGCGCTGATGGGCTTGTCGATGTGTTTGCCAGGCAATGCCATCACCCTGAAAGACGGCGTCGTGCAGCAAAGCAACTTTGCAGACTTCAGCGTTCCGCGCATCACCGACATGCCCGAGTTCGCGGTCCATATAGTGCCAAGCGCCGAACCGCCCACCGGCATGGGCGAGCCTGGCTTGCCGGCACTGGCCCCCGCTTTTGCAAACGCCATAGCCAGTCTGACGGGTAAGCCAATACGCGAGCTGCCTTTCAAGCTGGGATAAATCGAGGATGCCAGCCCCCCGTCAACGTCACCCAGCGGTTCGAGGTGGGGGCGTTGGCCGGGAGAAATGAGGGGGGTTATGTGCCTGCCAGTGGATACGTGCGAGGGAGCCGAACAGGACGCTGCAAACGTCCTGGTTAGAGGCTCCTCTCACACGCCACTGATTCCGTCACATGCGAATCCGTTTGATATCGCGCTGAGGTGGCTCACCAAACAGACGACTGTATTCGCGGCCGAACTGCGATGAGCTTTCATACCCCACCAGCCCGCCCGCACTGCTTGCATCGATATTCTGGCTGAGCATCAACTGTCGAGCTGCTTGTAGCCGTAACTGCTTCTGATACTGCAGCGGGCTCATCCCGGTCACGGCCCGAAAGTGTTGGCGAAACGTGGAAGGACTCATATGCGCTTGTGCCGCCAGATCATCCATGCGCAACGTCTGACGGAAATTAACTTTGAGCCAGGCTAATGTCTTGGCAATTTGCTGACTGGGTGAACCGGCGGCAATGACATGCAGCAACTGCGGGCCATGGGTTCCGTTTAACAGCCGGGCAATGATCTCTTCCTTGATCAGCGGAGCGAGGGTCTCAATCCAGTGGGGCTCTTTGAGCAGGTCCACCAAGCGCCTCAGCGCATCCAGCACCCCCACATCCAAAGGCTGTACGGTCACGGGACGAAACGCGTCATCTCGCATACGCTGCGATAACCGCATGCGCTCGGCGACCTGCGTCACGGTGGTGCTGTCGAGTGCCAGCATCATGCCGAGGAATGGCTTGAGCACGCTGGCTTGAGTGACATGGGAAGTGACCGGGAGATCGACACTGGTCACCATCGACTCGCCGGGCGTATAGGGGAGTACTTCACTGCCGACGATCACCTGCTTGCCGCCTTGCAAGGTCACGCCAATTCCCAGGCCGTAGATACAGTGCATGGGCGCCGTAACGGCTTTACGCCGATGCAGGCTCAGACCGGGAATGTCGGTAATGCGGTCGCCGTCGCCAGGAACCAACTGGCTGACCGATTTAGCGAGACGCGTGATATCAGTCATGACTTGGTCGTGTGACAAATCGGTATTCACATTCAACTCCCCAAAAAAACCAGACTTAGAGATAGTCACGGCTGACGCCGTTACTCACCCGAACAATGTCGGCCATGACCGCAAGTGCGATCTCTGCCGGGGTCTTGCTTCCCAGTTTGAGTCCGATCGGCGCATGGATGCGATCAAGCGCATCGTCGTCCAGCCCGCCGATTCGTCTGACCCTTTCCAAGCGCTTTTCACTGGTGCGCCGGGAGCCCATGGCGCCGATATAAAATGCGGGTGTCCTGACGGCTTCGAGCAAGGTCAGGTCGTCAAGTCGAGGATCATGAGTCAAGGCGACAATAGCCGTCGCTGCATGGCATCCGCCTTGGGAAATATAGCTGGCGGGCATCACCTTCATTAACTTTACTTGTGGCATGGCAAACGTTGAAGTCAGTTCTTCGCGCGGGTCACACACGATCACTTCATAGCCCAGGGAGCATGCAAAACTGGCACAGAACTCGGCCACCGGTGAGAGGCCTGCGACCAGCAGGCGCCGGGCTGCCCCCACGAGAATGCGCACTTGATCAATGTCTACAGCGACAGTGGCGTCGACACTCACACCGACCTCAATGTGTCGACGGCAAGTTCCAAGGGCGATATGGCGAACCAACAGATGCTGCCCCTGCAGCGCGCGCAGCAACACCGCGAAGTGCTCCTGCGCAGCGCAATCGGGTTCGAATTTTTCTACCAGGACATCCAGAACCCCGCCGCAAGGCAACGCCCGCGACGGTGGCAGTCCACTCTCGCCATAACGAACAATCTGGTTGAAGTCGTCAAACTCATGTCGACCAAGCCGTTGCAGAAAGTCGTCTTCCACGCATCCACCCGACAGCGAGCCACAGAACGCACCGGACGATAACGCGACCAACATAGACCCAGGGCCACGCGGCGCAGAGCCAAAGGTTGCCAGGACCGTACACAACCACACTTGATGGCCTTGCTCGATCCACTTGAGGGCTTGCTGAATGACCTGCACGTCAAGATTTTGCATGGTGGGTCTCAAACCGATACTTCAACCGAGGACCAACGCCTTTTAGGCGGACGGAAGATCGACCTCAGTATGGGTCTTCGAATCTGGCGATAATTGCCTGATCAAACGACAATATTGCCTATTTTGATTAAAGACTTGGAGGTAGCGCGCTTGCAACCCTATGTTTCAGCAATTTCAACTGCTCAAACTGATGAAGGGCATTTCCGCATTCGGTGATGTGCACGAATAACCACCCGCAAATGCCCTGCCCGTCAGTATCAGGCACCGCCAGCCAAAGGCGTGATCCTCACGGTTGCGGCACGTGCTCGCTCACCGATCATGGGATCCAGGGACACCCCTGAAAATCATTCGTGTTGCTTACGTCGACAGCGCTGCGCTTGCACCTGCGCGACGACATTGAAGGAGCTGAAGAGCAGCGCTTTGGCCGACGGTTGGCCCACCATGTGAAACAGATCGAGCTCCAGGCGTTGCGCCCTCTCCAGCGCTTGCTCCCCGTGTTCTCTGGAGGACCACAGAAGCTGCATGAGCGCGCGATCGCCTTCGTCACTCACCTGCACGCACGCGCTGATGAACCCTGGACATGAGCAGGTAAAGCGTTCAATACGGCTCATCAACGACGCCACCAACTCCCGCATGTGGATGGGGTCGACGGTAAATTCAACGACGTGACTGAACCCGCAGTTTCGGCTTGACCAGGTCATGAAGGCTCTCCAAAAAAGTTATCGTACGGTCGACGTGCACTTTCAGTGCTTACCGAGGGGGGCGACCGAGCGCGCATCGGCAAACACCGCAAAGCGCTACGCGGGAGTACACGGCACATCGACACTTCCAGTTTTCAAACGCATGTGAACAAGCGGTTGAATACGCTGCGCGGGGGCTCGCAATGCCCGGATCGAGCGCTGCCTGGAATGACCAGCGGGGATTTGCCGGCAAGGATCGTGCGAAACCAACCAGGTCCAGGCGTCCTTTAATGTGCGGGGAGCCAGAAGAGAGGCCATTTGAGGTCCTTCATCGTTGATCAGCATGACCTCAGTATGCTGCGCCAACGAACCTCACTTCTTGCCCGATCAACGCGATTGATTGCTTGATTCAACGCTTATCAAGCAGCATCAATCCCGCAGACCTAGATATTTCTATATATTTCAGAAATGAAAGCTGCCCGAATCAATCAGAACGCCTGACACCTACAGCACATGAAAAATGTAGTCAGTTGGCAGCTGGTCATCAAACGCCAAGCCCACCTGATGAAGCTGCTGGCGCAACGCCGGAGCATCGACGCGGACCTTCCAGTTGGAACGAGCAGGCCCCACTTTTCCAGCATCGTAGCGGGCAATCGCCTCGGCGAGCTGCAGGCGATCTGGCAAGTACACCGCCAGCGCATTTCCTTTCCATGCAGCCACGTTCAACCCCAAGGTTTCACACAGCGCAATTTTTGCCTGCGCATCCTCTCTGTCAGCCTGGCGGGAGCGTTCAATCTGATCAGCAAGAACCGGATCAACGATCCGATCTGTAAACAACGCTTCACCCTCCTCCCAGACTTCGGGCGGGCAAATCTTGTTTTCCGGATCAAGGGCAATGAACGGATTGATCTCCGCCGGGTATATACGGCACACCAGCGGCCGCTCTTCGTAGATACCGCAACGACCGTCATCGCCGAGACTTTGGCATTGCACCAGCGCATTGCCCGCAAACACTGCAACGACCCGCACATGGGCGTTACCGCAAGGCACCTCGACTGCGCGTCCTGCGGCGTGGGCAAACTGTTGCGGCCCAGCAGTCCAGATGGATTGCTCAAACGCCTCCAGTATGATCGCGACCTCATGCCCTCTTTCCAGCCACTGCCTTGTCTCGTTCAACGTCAGTGGAACCAACCGCCCCTTGCAGCAGATCCCGCAGCCATTGCACGCAAACCGGATGCTGTTGTTTTGCATATCGCTACTCGCCTGTATGTTCGACTTTCCACAGAAACACCCGCCACCTGCCTACAGCGCAGGCAGGTCTTGAGGCACCTTGGGAGTATGTGAAATGCAGAGCGGTTGTGTTTGCTCGATCGAGTGGCATCTTTGCTCGATTCAAGCGATCTCAAATACGGGAGATTGAGGAGCGGCGGGAGCTACTCGTCGAGTTGTCTGGGCCTCCACACTGACGTCGATTCAGAACGCTACTTCAGACGGGGCAATCCCACACATTTCAGCGAGCACTTGCACCACTAAAATGTGGTCGTCGCGTTGTGGCAAGCCGGACACCGTCACAACGCCGACACAGCCGCACCCTTTGACCTGGATAGGAAAGCTGCCCCCGTGGCAGGCGTAGTCGCGTGACGGCAAGCCCATCAGCGCCTCCAGAGGCTGCCCCTCCTCTTCACACGACAAGCCCACGCCATAGGAACTTTTACCCATCATCTCGACAACGTTTCTTTTACGCCGCGCCCAATCAGCATTGCTTGCAGCAGTACCCGGCATGGCGTAAAAAAATACGGTTTCACGGGCAAGCCTGATCTCGATGGCCGTGGCCACCGCGGCTTTCTCACAGGTTATCTTGAGACGCTCGCCCAATGCCCAGGCCGAGTTTTTATCGAACGTCTCAAATTGAAGAACGTGTTCCTGCAGCGCAATGCGCAGAATATCTCGCTGCCTATCCGTAGCCATATGCGGATTGCCTTTCTCAGGGCGGGGCTGCGGCCAAATCTACGTTACGGTGCGCCCTGGAGCTTGAACCAACCCGTGGTGGCCTCGATTACGCCCCACAGTTTTGGCGGGATCGCGATCTGCGAAACGCGTGCCGGGTTCAGCGCCGTTTGAATCTGATCGTCGTGGCCTTTTTCTGCCAGTTCCACCCAGTCAGGATTTATGACAAGGCCCTGTCCAACCGCAACAAGCGACAGTCCGAGTTCAAGCGCTTCCTGAGCTTGGCGGGGCGTCCTGATCTGCCCGGCGGCGATCACTGGAATGCGTCCGTCCACATGATCCAGAATCACCTTCGCCGTAGTCTGGTCGCCCTGTTCGTCGACAGGCACCGTTTCCAGAACGCTCCCAAGGGAGACGTGGAGATAGTCGATACCGCTTTCGATCAGTCCATCGACAAGCACACAGGTGTCGTCGATGCGCAATCCATTTTCGCCAGATTCATCTGGCGAAATGCGATAGCCGAACAGGAACGGTCGATCAGCGTGTGCCTTGATGACTCGATGAACCTCATGCACAACCGCCAATGGAAAACGCAGACGGTTCTCGAGTGAGCCGCCCCACTCGTCATCGCGCTGGTTGAACTTCGGAGAGAAGAAATTCTGGATCAGAAATCCATGGGCGCCATGCAGTTCTATACCATCAAATCCTGCCTCGATGGCACGACGCGTCGCCTCACCAAACGCCTGGATAACGTCGTGGATTTCTTCCTTGGTCATTGCGCGCGGGGTAGCGGAAACGCTGAACGGTCCTGCGTCAATACTCACTGCACTGGCGCTGACAACGTCCGGCACCAACTCCAAAACGGCCTTGTTACCTGCGTGGAACAACTGCAGCACTGCCGTTGCACCACCGCTCTTCGCGGCCTTGGCCAATCGCTTGAGACTGGGAACGAATGTATCGTCGAACGCTGCAAATTCGTCGGTGAATCCAATACCGTTGGCGAGCACGTGCGTGCAACCGGTGATCACCAGACCGACACCGTTTACCCGACGCTGGTAGTAAGCAATTTCCTCGTCGGAAACAGTACCGTCCGCGTTGCCGGCCCACGTTGTCATGGGGGCCATCGCCACGCGATTGCGCAACTCGATTCCGTTTTCGAACACAAACGGCTCGAACACCTTACGCGTAACCTGATTCATTTGAGTACCTGATACAAATGGGTTGATCAATGACGCCCTTCTCTACCCCGCGCCAAAACGCGCCGGCTGGAGGAAAATCGCTACTGGACGCCTTCAGCGGCTTTCACATTCTGACGGTCACTGGGTGACGTCGACGGCACGCATATGCATTGGGCTCATTCGACCACCGTGCACTTTTAGCTTTGCCAGAGCTGCATCCATTTCCACCAGTTCGGCGGCCGTCAGCTTCACGTTGACGGATGCCAGGTTCTCTTGAAGGTGATCGAGCTTGCGCGTGCCTGGAATCGGGACGATCCAGGGCTTCTGCGCGAGCAACCACGCCAGCGATATCTGGGCAGGAGTGGCATGCTTTTCCTGTGCGAACTTCCTGAGCAAAGCAATGATCGGCTCGTTTGCTGACAGGTTCTCAGGCGTGAATCGTTCAAACCCGGAACGTAAATCGGTGTTGGTGTCGAACCGTGTACTGGCATTCAGTGTACCGGGTAAAAAGCCCATGCCCAGCGGGCCCCAGCACACGAAACCGATGCCCAGTTGTTCACAGGTATCAAGGACTCCGTTGTGCTCGACGCTTCTCTCCATCACGGAGTATTCGGTTTGGACCGCCGTCACGGGATGAACGGCATGCGCTCGGCGAATGGTGCTTGCACTTGCCTCCGAGAGACCAAAGTGCAACACCTTGCCCTCTTTTATAAGGTCCTGGACCGTACCCGCAACATCCTCTATCGGTACGTTTGGATCGACTCGGTGTTGATAGTAGAGATCGATACGGTCGGTGCGCAGCCGCTTCAGCGAGCCCTCAAGCACCTTCCTGATATGTTCCGGGCGGCTATTGAGTGCGCCGCCGGCATCCATGTCGAAACCGAATTTTGACGCGACGACAACCTCGTTGCGAAACGGGGAAAGCGCCTCACCTACCAATTCTTCATTGGTGTACGGCCCATACACTTCGGCCGTATCAAAAAAAGTGACGCCCTGTTCATGGGCCGTGCGGATGACCTTGATGCCCTGCTCCTTGCCTGCAGGTGCGCCGTAATTGGCGCTGATGTTCATGCACCCGACACCGAGTTCCGAGACTTCCAGCGAACCCAGCTTGCGCGTGTTTGTAACTCGCGTTCCGCTCACTGAGCCGCCAGCGCCTTTTGCGCTATCCGGTGAGGCTGCCCAGGACAGCGGTGCAACACTCAAACCGGCCCCAACGACCGCCCCGCCAATCAAAACGTTGCGGCGGCTGAAGCCTGGATGATCCTGGAATGCGTTTTCTGATGTGCCTCTATTATCCTGCTGCATGATCGGGTCCTATCTGTAAATTGCTGCCATGGGATAGACGTTGGTTAAACCCGTCGATACCCCGGGTGAATCCTGGTTTCAGTATGCGGCGCACCTGCCGGGATCATTTGCCCGTTTTGTCGGCATCACTGCCTATTCCAAGGATTCTTCTGAGCATTTCAGACAGTCAGCGGACCGCGCGGTCGTTTACAGAGGGGAGTCCGTAGCCTGATCAAGCCGCTGATTGACGAGCAGCATGACTCTACGGCTGCCGGCCGCGCAGTTGGCAAGGTCATCATCGAACGACAGGATGCCCGAGGCCCACCTCGGCACCGATGGCGTGCGTCGACCAGCCGTTTAAATTCGTTGCTTTAGGCAGTATTTCAAACGAAGTCTGCAACCCCTCAGACAACCATAGAGAGAGAATGATGGCTCATACCGGAGGCAAGCAGACGCACGTCCGACTGTCCTCGGCCGTTACAGATGAGGAACATCGCACGGTGTCCTGCTCATTGCCGGAGCGTTGCGCCTTACCTCACGTTCAAAGAGGCACCATCGATGAGCAAAGTATGGTTTATCACAGGTACAACACGCGGTCTGGGCACCGAAATCGCTAAAGCGGCGCTTGCGGCGGGCGATAAGGTCGTGGCTACAGGCAGAGATGCGCAGGCGGTGATTCAAGCTGTAGGTCACCACGACGAACTGCTTGCAGTGGCGCTGGATGTGACGGATGAAACACAGGCAGCGGCAGCAATCAGGGCTGCCATTGAACGTTTCGGCAGGGTTAACGTTATTGTCAATAACGCGGGCTACGCCGTTCTCGGTGCCCTGGAGGAACTCTCCGACTTCGAGGTTCGTGAGCAGTTCGACACGAACGTGTTTGGACTGCTGAACGTGACCCGAGCGGCATTGCCCGTGCTTCGCGCACAGGGACAAGGCCACGTGATCAACATTTCCTCTGTGGCTGGCTATCACGGTGGTGTGGGGGCCTCGGCCTATTGTGCGACCAAATATGCGGTCGAGGGCATCACTGAATGCCTGGCACTTGAGGTTGCACCCTTGGGTTTACACGTGACTGTTGTCGAGCCCGGGTATTTCAGAACCGAGTTCCTCAGCACGAACTCCGTACGATTCGCGAAGCAGGTCATTGAAGATTACGCAAAGAATCCAGCCGGCTCGCGTGAAGCGGTCCTGGCGGTACATGGCAAGCAAGCCAATGATCCGAAGAAGCTGGCGCAGGCCCTGATTATCTTGGCCCACACTGAAAAGCCTCCACTGCGCTTCACCGCTGGCAGCGACGCTATCGGCTATTTTGAAGACGAACTTCAGAAGCGTCATGAGGAACTGGCGGCGTGGCGTGATCTCTCGGTGTCACTCGCTCACGACTGATATCGCACTGTCCAACGCGGGGCTCTGAAAGGCATTCGGTTCGCCATTCAGTTTTTGCCCGCCCCGCGCATCGCCATTTCATGGTGGGTTGTTATCAAGTCATAACCGCTCAAGCCTTGGCAGGCGCCAACTCAGACCGCCGCGCATCGCGAAAGGCAAACATGAACACCAGCACCACACCCAGGGAAAAGAACGCCGGGAACAACCAGATGCTCTGCCACTGGTGCCCCGCAGGGGTGGCGTAGTAATCAGAGACATGGCCCGCGACCCAGAAACCGATCAGCAGGCCAGGGTAATCAGGCCCTGGGCCGAGCTTCTTCCCGAGGCCGCGCAGGCCTTCCGTTTCATTGGGGGCAAAAATGGGGGCATCACTAGTTTTTTACAACCTGAAACCACCGCCCTAGAGCCCAGTCAAAATGTTTTTCGGGGATCCGGACAGCCTCTGAAAAAGCGCCAACCGTGAGAGCTCTTCGAGCTGGTCAGTCATTCGAATCTCATCGCCTTCGCCATTTTTATTCAACAAAGCCCTGATCATCAGGGCTTTGTCGTTGTTAGAGCGGCCTTCGGAAGAAGGTCAGCCACGCGGTCCGGCAATAAGGCTCAAACCAATTCGGCTAACGATGCCGGATTGAAGCCCTTCAGATCTTCGTAATCGCCATTTTCCACTTTGGCTGCCCAATCCTTGTCACTGAGCAGAACACGCCCTACAGCGATCAGATCAAACTCTTCGCGCTCCATGCGCTCGACAAGCCGATCCAGACTCGCAGGGGTTGATCCCTTGCCGGCGAAGGCATGAGTAACATCATTATCCAGCCCAACCGAACCGACGCTAATGGTTGTGGCTCCAGTGACTTTCTTCGCCCAACCCGCGCAGTTCAGTCCGTTCTCACCATCAATTTCGGGAAACTCAGGATCCCAGAAGCGGCGCTGTGAGCAATGCAGAACATCAACACCCGCCTCTACCAACGGCAGCAGCCAGTCTTCCATCAATGCAGGGGTTTCGGCGAGGCGCACCCCAAAGTCCTGCTGCTTCCACTGGCTAACGCGCATGATGATAGGGAATTCGGGGCCAACCGCATGACGAACTGCAGACACAATCTCAGCGGCAAAGCGCGAGCGCTCTTTGATCGTCGGTCCGCCGTAACGGTCGGTGCGCTGATTGGTACCCGCCCAGAAGAACTGATCGATCAAATAACCATGAGCCCCATGGATCTCGACGGTGTCGAAACCCAGGCGCTGGGCATCCGCCGCCGCCTTGGCGAACGCAGCAACTGCGTCTGCAATATCCTCTTCGCTCATCGCCACACCGCGTGGGTTGTTTGGCGAATCGAGACCCGATGGGCTTTCGACGGGCGCATCAGGCTCCCAGCCAGAGACGTCACGCACTGCACCGGTATGCCAAATTTGCGGCCCCATACGGCCACCCGCATTGTGAACAGAATCAATCACGTTCTTCCATCCGGCTAGCGCTGCCTCACTGTGGAAAAAAGGAATGCCTGAACCGTTACGTGAAGCGGGACGATCAACGACGGTCCCTTCTGACAAGATCAACCCGACCCGCCCCTCTGCCCGCCGCCGGTAGTACGCAGCGCTCGCTTCGCCGGGAATGCCCTCAGGCGACAATTGCCTCGTCATCGGTGCCATGACAATCCGGTTTTTCAGTTCAAGCGACCGGATGGAAAGAGGACGAAATAAAATGCTGGTATCAGGGTTTGACATTGGATGGACTCCGTTTGCTTTTGGAAGCCATATAAGTATATTTTGTAAACCAAATGTCAATTAGGCACCTAGAGTCGCCTAGGTATATACGAGGAAACTTCGATGCTGGAATTAAAGCCGCAATGTTTTTCGTCGGAGTGCCCAAGCCGGGCGCTGTTCGACCAAATCGCAGACAAGTGGTCAATGATGGTTCTGGCGGTACTTGATGACGAGCCGCATCGCTTTAATGCCATCAAGCGCCGCCTGGAGGGCGTCACTCAGAAGGCACTGACTCAGTGCCTGCGACGGCTGGAACGAAATGGCCTTGTCTCGCGCAAGGTCATCTCGTTCTCGCCCGTGGCAGTCCAGTATGAGATCACCCAACTTGGTCGAACACTTCAGCAGCCATTTCGCGAATTACATAAATGGACGCTCGACAAATTGCCTGAAGTTGAAGCGGCCCGGTCGAAGTTTGACGAGGCCGCGCAGGTAAATTGACGGTGTGATTCTTTTTATCGACTCGCCGCCACTGCCAACCTGCAACGCATTACTTGATAGATCTGCTGGGGGTATTCCTAAACCTACCAACGCCACATTGACTCCAGGTTTATCTGCGACCGCCTGATGAAGTTATTGCTGTTCAGGCGATTGCAGAAGCAACTACCCCAGGTATTGGGGGAGCGAAATATTCGTCACAATAACGATATGGGATAATTAATAAAAATCCGGTTTTCATCAAACTCATTGGTACTGAAATCTCTGCAAACACTCGAATTGCGCCATTTAACGCTGAGATTTTTCAGCGCGCCGGACTGCACGACGTAGGCCAATTCCGATTCTCGGCCCCATTCTTTGCCATCTGTGATCGAACCTGTGTGAACATTATCACCGCTTATATATCGGTTCATTAATGTCAGTCCCGGGATACCGAGCACAACGAAGTTAAAGTCATGGCGCACCTGCCATGAGCGCTCCTGAGCGTTATCAAAACTGGAGTTATAGCTATCGTTGGCCAAAGTTCCGCCACTGGTGCCGTTGACCCGCATCCATGCGCTGTCGCCGGTGAGCTTTTGCAGGCCCACGTAAAAGGTGTTGCCGCCGTATTTGGCCGAGAGCAGCGCGAAGGTGGTTTTGTTGTCGAGGTCGCCGGCCAGGGCTCTGCCGTCTTCCTTGCCGTTGAAGAAACCGAGGTTAGCCCCCAGGATCCAGTCGCCCACGGGCTGGCTGTGGGTGAGGTTGACGTATTGTTGCTGGTAGATATCGGTCAATTCGGCGTACCACAGACCGACCTGGGTGCGCTTGTCGTTGAAGCTGTATTCGCCGCCGCCGAAGTTGAAACGGTCGGAGGTGAACGCGGCTTTGCCGTTCATGAACATTTCTTCCATGCTCGCGTCGTTGCGCGGGCTGTTGGCGCGGAACTGGCCGCCATAGAGGGTCAGGCCGGCGATTTCATTGGAGGTCACCTGGCCGCCACGAAAGGTCTGCGGCAGAGAACGGCCATCGTCAGAGCGCAGGATCGGCAGTACGGGCATCCACTCACCCACCTTCAATTCGGTCTTCGACAGCTTGGCTTTCAACGCCACGCCCAAACGCCCAAAGTTATCGGCTGGTCGGCCGTCGTCGTGGATCGGCAACAGTTGGGTTCCGCCGGTGCCTTTGCCACCATCAAGCTTTTGAGAATAAAGACCCAACACATCAACACCGAACCCTATCGGCCCAGCGGTATAACCAGAGCGAGCGTCAAGGATGAAGCTCTGTGTCCACTCCTCGGCTTTGTTCTGTGGCGCAGCGCTGTTGGGATAAGCAGGATTGATGAAGTTGCGATTGATATAAGCGTTACGCAAATTGAGGGTAGCCGTAGCACCATCAACAAAGCCGCTATTCTGATCGGCTTGAACAGCCGCCGACGAACCCGCGAAGACCGCAAGAGTCAGACTGATCAGAGATTGATGTGCAGACACGCTGCGGGAACTAACAGGGTAGCGCATGATGTTTTCTCACAATGAGTTATTATTGTTTTTGTTTCGATTTTTAGCTCGTCATTCACCCTTTGCACAGGCAGCTCAAAGAGCTAACTTCCGAGCAATTGCAGGGAGCACTATCTATCTCGTAATAGCCTTTTATTGAGAAACTTATAATTGGTTAATATTCATCTCTCACAAAATTCGAGCGTGCGCAGACGTGAGCCTGACTCAATGCCTTTAATGGCACGCCCCTGGTGAACTGTCTAAAAATGACGTTGGGAAGTTAAAACGTGCTCGAACGCTCGGCGATCAACCCGCACTCCCTGGTGTTTTGCAACGTGTGTATTCCAATTGATAAAGCGTGGTTTCTGGTTCCGTCGATTGCCCCTCCAACAGCCGTTTTAGCTCAGCCGCCAAAGACTCGCTGGCGGCACGAACGTAGTCAGGCGCACAACCTTCGATCATGACGATCCAAGCCGGTATTTGGGTTCCCTCGGCGCGGGCTTTTTTCTCTGCGGTTTCAACTCTGCTCACGGCCTCATCAGCCACACACAAATGCACGCCCGTAATACCTTGTTTATCCGCAAGGGGAGGAAGCACGCGTTGGCGCAATGCGTCTGACACCGACTTATGCTGGCCTTCGGCAACATCGAAACGGACCGTTAACAAATACGCGCCCTGCCCTACACCGCTGGTGTAAGTGACCTCGCAGATGGATCGCGCGACGTTGCGATAGGACTGCACCGACTGCTGGGTCCATGCCGTCGGACTGTTGAGACGCGACAAATAATCCTGTCCTCCCAACACCTGCACAGTGTCAGCCTCATAAAGGTTGAAATAGGTTGGCCCTGCATCCAAAGCGATGTATCGGCGTCCCCGCAAGAAACCCGGAATGCCGGCCCGCTCAGGCATGTGCTCACGGTTATGCCACTCATAGAACTCGTCCCGCGCTTCAGGCAAAAGATCGTGCCAGATCGCGACTACACCTGTTCCTGCAAAGCTCATAGCGTTTTCCTCTAGCGATAGTCAGTCAACATTGGGATGGCGACCGGCGACCCATGCAGCCCCCATTTCAGCAACGTAAGGAACCACGGTCTGAAATTGTTCACCCAGCCCTTGGCCACCGACACGCATGGTGTCACCCGCCTTGAGAAATACCGGTGGTTTCTGCCCGAGCCCCACACCTGGTGGCGTACCTGTAATGATGACGTCACCCGGCATGAGCGGCATGAAGCGACTGAGGTACGCGACAATATGTGCAACGCTGAAAATCATCGTACGGGTGTTGCCGGTCTGGAGACGTTTGCCGTTCACGTCGAGCCAGAGGTCAAGTGCCTGCGGATCGGCAATTTCGTCACGGGTGACTAGCCAAGGTCCCAATGGCGCGAAAGAAAAACCGCTTTTCCCCTTGGTCCACTGACCTTCGTACTCAAGCTGATAGGCCCGCTCGGAAACATCATTGGCCAGGCAATAACCGGCAACGTGATTCAATGCCTGCGACTCATCGATCTGCCAGGCAGGCGTACCGATGACGATGGCCAGTTCAACCTCCCAATCCAGCTTCTGAGCGCCCGTTGGTAAAATGACCGGATCGTTGGGGCCGCTGATGGAAGCGGTGTGTTTGTTGAAGACCACCGGCTGGCTCGGGATGGGTGTATTCGTTTCAGCCGCGTGATCTGAGTAGTTCAAACCGATGCAAATCAGGTTCGGTACGCTGCCTACGCATGGACCAAGACGCGTGCCAGGCGCCACCACCGGCAGCTTTTCAACGTCAACGGCACGCAGTTTTTCAAGCACTGTCGGGCTCAGGGCCGACGCATCGATGTCGTCGACAATGCCCGAAAGGTCTCGCACGCCCCCTTGCGAATCCAAAACTCCCGGCTGTTCCTGCCCCGGTAAACCAAAACGAACTAAGCGCATTTGTTACTCCTCCAGCGTTGAGAAATGGACAGACAATGAGCCTGCTTCGCCGAACTGAACATGCAGTGGCTGATTAACGGGCACATCGAGAACACCTGCATAGGACCCGGTAATAATCACCTGCCCTGCTTGCAGCCCTATCCCTTGTGTAGACAGAAAATTGGCCAGCCATACGATCGGCAACAACGGCCCCCCGTCCGGATGGCGGCCCTTGATATTCAGAGGCTCTGACGTTGCATCGCTCAGGGTGATATCCAGTTCAGAGGGCATGCTGGCAGAGTTCGACAGCGCGATTGGCGCCCCAAGTACCAGGCCGTGATTGAATAGACCGTCCGCGAGCAATTGCTCGAACGGCAGTGTGTGTGGATCGATGTAACGGCAGTCGATCACTTCCAATGCCACGTGCACGTCGCTGATCGCAGCAACGATCTCTTCAGTTGTATAAGGCTCGACACGAGCCGGCAAATCATGGGCCAGGACGCACGCCAGTTCAGGCTCGATGCGCGCCTTATCGGCGTCGGCGGCCAGTCGGTAACGTTCGCCTTTTACGATGCTGTCGCTGTAGATCGGAGCAACGATCCACTTGCCAGCCGGGGGTAACGCACACTTCCATCCCCCTACGGTTTTTCCAGCCAATGGCCCCACATGCTGTTGAATGGCAAAACCTTGTGCGAGGCTGCTTGGCAGGTTCGGGCCTGGCAAGGATGCCAGCCGAACACCCTCTAGCCGTGCACGGGCCAGAGCGGCAGCGGCGACTTCCAACCCTGGCACCGCCTCGGTCCATGCAGGTGCGAGCTGGCTCATACGTTCTCCGCATGCACGCTGTTCTGGCGCGGCCAAACCGTACCCAGCTTGTTGGCGGCATCTTCCAGCAGAGCATGCAATTCGTCATAACGTTCAGGCTGCATGCGCAAGACCGGGCCGGCGATGCTCATCGTGCCGACCACAGTACCGGACGGAATCAGCCTGACCGGTACGGCAATCGCCCATACGCCCGCCTCGGCTTCTTCAATGACCAAGCCATACCCGCGCTTTCGGGTCAGAGCGAGCTCGGCCAACAAACCTTCGATGCTGTTGATCGCTTTCGGCCCCTGCCCCATCCCGGCGTCAGCTTTCCCCAATCCGCTACGCAGCGCATGCTCAATGGCCAGTTCATCTGGCATTGAGGCCAGCCAGGCTTTGCCATTGGCAGTGGCGTAGAGGTTGATCGGTTTATCCATGGCCGGCGAATACATGAGCCCCGGCGCGGCACCTTGGGCCGAAGACAGCCAGGACAAGGTGCCCTCGTTGACCACCGTCAGGCGCACCAACTCTTGGCACTGAACAGCCACTTGCTCAAGGATCGGCTGGACCAACTCAGGCAAACCAATTCCATGCAAATAGCGCTGCCCCAACAGCGCCAGCTTCAGCGTCAAGCGGTATTGCGAGGTGGCTTCATCCTGCTCTGCCCACCCTTGCTCGACTAATTGAGCAAGCACTCGATGAGCGGGGCCCTTTTCCAAGCTCAGCTCGGCTGCGATATCGGACATCCGCATCCAGCGAGCTTCACGCGCCAACAGCTCAATTGCCTCCAGGCAGCGGTCAACAGCACCTTTCACGACTCTCATATTTTTCTCGACTTATCTTTGACAATGAGGTGAATGTGAGCAACATTGTTCGTACTGGAACGTTGTTCCAATAGTATGCAGGCGCCACCCGATAAGTCAAACCGCTTGTATCTGGTTGCCTTATCGAGACAGAACTGGTCACACAGCCGGGTATCCAGGGCGTGGGACGCCTGACAGATATTTAAAACCGAACCCTCAGGTTCGGCTCTTTTTATCAATAGACGTACGCCGGTGTATGTTCAATCTTCGCGGAAGAACGCCCAATGCAGCTCACCCACCTGCCGTACCTACAGAAGTCCGCGAGCAGCAAGATTGTGCATCAACGCTCGCAAGCCGAACGTCCAGGGTGCAGCCTTGTGGCTGTAGGTGACTGTGTTGCGCAGCGTGCCCAGCAACGGGCTCCCTATGCTGACCTCATCACCCTGCTTATGCGTAAAACCACTTCCCGGCTTTTCACGATCCTGGGTAGGCGCAAACAATGTCCCGAGAAAAAGCATGAAGCCATCAGGGTATTGGTGATCCCCACCGACCGTCTGGGCCACCAGATCCAACGGATCACGGCTGATCAGCGCCATGGAACTGCTGCCTTGAAGGACAAAGCCGTCGTCGCCCTGGACTTGCAAATCCACGACACAATTGCGCACGTCATCAAGCGTAAACGTTTCATCGAACAAACGAATAAACGGGCCAATTGCACAGGACGCATTGTTGTCCTTGGCCTTGCTCAACAGCAGTGCACTGCGGCCTTCGAAATCACGCAAATTGACGTCATTGCCCAAGGTGACGCCATGCACTTGGCCTCGGCTGTTCACCGCCAGCACAATTTCCGGCTCTGGGTTGTTCCATTCAGACTTGTGATGGATGCCGATTTCGCTGCCACTGCCCACGGCGGCCAGTACCGGTGCCTTCGTGAAAATCTCCGCATCCGGGCCGATACCCACCTCCAGGTATTGCGACCACATACCCTGCTTGATCAGCACAGCTTTAAGGCGCATCGCTTCTGGCGAGCCCGGTTTGATTGCCCGCAAGTTATCGCCTATGGCTTCCTGCACCAGGCGGCGAACGCTTTCAGCGTTGGCAGCATCCCCTCGCGCCTGCTCCTCGATTACCCGCTCGATCATGCTGGACGCGAACGTCACCCCGGCCGCCTTGATGACTTGCAAATCAGCAGGGGGCAACAGAGAGGGCTTGTCGGGGTTGGCATGACTGCCAGTGTTCCCAAGCAACTCCTCGACAGTCCCGATGTACCGGCCAGGCGCTTGACGAACCGCCATCAATGGCGAGGTGTGTTCCAGCAGTTCGCTTATGGTCGAAAAGACTTCAGAAAGGTCAAACACACCGTCCTCACGCAGCATTACCGGCGAGGGGCCTGCAATCGCACCAGGGATCCATGCGCGGCCGATCAGTGTTCCGGCCAGGCCATCCACTGGCAGGGTGTTTTCGCGCGTCAGTTTCAAGTTCGCCATAGAGCTTCCAGATCAGTCAGCCATCAGAGCCGTAAAAGTAATGGACCTCCCCCGTAAATCCCAATGAAAGAATCTCACCGATCAATGCTGTTTTGTTATCGACAGACAAGGCCTTATCCGATGGAAAACGATCAAATTACTTTTGGCAGTGTTACCCGATGGCTGAAGATCAAACATTTGGTACTGGTCAATAGCTTGGCCAAGACCCGCAATATGCACACGACCGCTGAACATATGAATGTTACGCAACCGGCCATCAGTAAATTGCTTCGCGATCTGGAAGTACTCCTGGGTTTCCCACTGTTTGAGCGTCAAACGCGCAACCTGGTCCTCACTGAACTAGGAGAGTTCGTGGCCCGTTATGCGCGTATTACCCTGGAGGACGCGGAATCGTTCGTCGATCAGGTCAACAAGCTGCGAAAAGGCGGACATGGCCATTTAAAAATCGGCACCATTTTCGCCGCAACATCAGTGGTGCTGCCTGAAGCCATCGCCAGCATAAAACGTGAGCGCCCCCTTCTTTCTATCGAGGTGATCGAACAAACCAGCAACCACTTGCTGGAAATGCTCGAACAGAAAAAACTCGATTTAATCATCGCGCGCTTCACGGATGAGGATTGTCAGCCTTTCGAATTTACGTCGCTGGGCCCTGAACCCTTTTGTCTCGTCGCGAACAGCACACATCCTCTGTGCCAACTTGAAGAGGTCCCCATCGAAGCAATCAGCGAATGGCCATGGGTCATGTATCCCTTTAATACGCCGATCCGACAACGCATGGAGCGCGCATTCACACTGTTCAAGATCGCCCCGCCAACCAACACAGTGGAGACCATTTCGATGCAAACCTTTCTGCAGTTGCTGCAGTCTGGGCCAATGCTCGCGATGCTCCCCGAGTCCATGGTCCAGTCGCAATTGCAAAATGGGCAGCTTCAAATCCTCAACACGCCCTTCAAAGTTGAATCTCAGGATTACGGAGTTATCACTCGCAAGGATGAACCCCTGTCAGAACCAACGCGGAAGTTTATTGCGACCTTATTAGCGTTCGCCAGACAGCGGCAAACGGCTACAGAGTAAGAGGTACTGCAGCGATCTTGGTAAAAGCCGATGAGGCAAAGTTATCGAGCAATCGAAAGCTCTCATTAGGCAGCCATTTCCATGAATCCTATAGTGCCGGCACAAAAGTGCGGCGCTATTAGCGACCGCGCACCACCCAGCAGCCCGTGAGGATGCGATGGAACTGATCATGAAAACCGGCGCCGCAGCTGTGCTGCGCTTGAATGCGCTGGACGATGTGCTGATTGCACGCCGACCGCTACTCGCTGGCGAAATCCTTGAGCAAGAAGGCGTGACTATCCGGCAAGCGATTGTGCCGGGCCATAAAGTTGCCTCCCGGAATATCGAAGCCGGTCAACCGGTAAGGCGCTATGGGCAAATCATTGGTTTTGCAGTTGTCGACATAGAAGCAGGCGAGCATGTCCATGTGCACAACCTCGGCATGGGGGAATTCACTCGCGATTATGCTTTCAGCATCGATGCGAAACCCAACGTCAAACCGAGTGAAGCCCCATCGTTCATGGGTATCGTACGCCCGGATGGACGAGTCGCGACGCGCAACTACATCGGCATTCTTACTTCAGTGAATTGCTCTGCCACAGTCGCCCGGGCCATCGCAGACCATTTTCGTCGGGACATCAATCCCGCTGCACTGCAAGCTTATCCAAACGTCGACGGTGTTGTTGCTCTGACGCATTCTGCCGGCTGCGCCGTTGATCCTGCGGGCGACGGTTTGAGCATGTTGCGCCGGACATTGGCCGGATATGCGACGCACGCCAACTTTGCGGCCGTGCTGGTCATCGGGTTGGGCTGCGAGACGAACCAAATCGACTCATTACTCACGACGCAAGGACTCACCCGTAGTAATACGCTGCGCACGTTCAACATCCAGGACAGTGGCGGTACGTCCAAGGCCATCGCCAGTGGCATTGATCACGTGAAGCAGTTGCTTGGCGAGGCCAATCGGATTCAGCGTGAACCGGTCAGTGCTCGCCATCTGACCGTCGGGCTTCAGTGCGGTGGTTCGGACGGCTATTCCGGTATTACCGCAAACCCTGCGCTGGGTAATGCGGTGGATCGCCTGGTCGCCTGCGGCGGTACCGCGATTCTTTCCGAAACTCCGGAAATATATGGTGCAGAACACTTGCTAACGCGGCGGGCTGTCAATCGTGAAGTCGGCGAAAAACTCATCGCTCGAATTCATTGGTGGGAACACTACTGCGAGCGTATGGGGGCCGAGCTGAACAATAACCCCTCTGCCGGCAACAAGGCAGGTGGATTGACCACCATTCTGGAAAAGTCGCTGGGCGCTGTGGCAAAGGCTGGCTCGAGCAACCTGATGGATGTCTACGAATACGCTCAGACTGTCACGGCCAACGGGCTGGTTTTCATGGACACCCCTGGCTATGACCCGGTCTCCGCTACCGGTCAGGTCGCCGGTGGTGCCAACCTGATTGCATTTACTACCGGGCGCGGATCGGCCTACGGCTGTGCCCCTGCCCCATCAATCAAGCTGGCAACCAATAGCGCCTTGTGGGCTCTTCAGCGCGAAGACATGGACATCAACTGCGGCGAAATAGCCGAAGACACTTTGACCATCGAAGAGTGCGGTGCAGCGATCTTTGAAACCATGCTACGCATTGCCTCGGGCGAGCGCAGCATGAGCGAACAACACGGATACGGACAAAACGAGTTCGTGCCTTGGCAGATCGGCGCCGTCACCTGATTTTCAGTCCTGGGAACGTCTTGCCCAGCTATCTCTTGCACATTCAATCTGGAGACAACGATGTCCGTCATCACCGGCCAAAATTTTATCGGCGGTCAGCGCAGCGCCGCCGGCAGTATCATCGTCAAGAGTGTCGATGCCAGCACGGGGGAAACCTTACCCTATGCCTTCCACCAGGCGACCCCGCAAGAAATCGAGGACGCTGCCCATGCAGCCAACAATGCCTTTTCCAGCTACCGCATCCTGAGCGCGAGCAAACGGGCTGAGTTTCTCGATGCTATTGCTGAAGAGCTAGAGGCTTTGGACGATGAGTTTATTGCCCTGGTTTGCCGTGAAACAGCGTTGCCTGTAGCTCGTATCCAGGGCGAACGCGCACGTACCAGTGGTCAAATGCGCCTGTTTGCAAACGTACTGCGCCGTGGTGACTTCTATGGAGCTCGCATCGACCAAGCGTTACCACTTCGCAAGCCGTTGCCACGCCCTGACCTTCGCCAGTACCGCACAGCAATCGGTCCGGTTGCTGTGTTTGGCGCAAGTAATTTTCCGTTGGCTTTCTCCACGGCCGGCGGTGATACAGCCTCCGCGCTCGCGGCTGGTTGTCCGGTGATATTCAAAGCCCACAGCGGCCACATGGCTACTGCAGAACAGGTCGCCAATGCAATTATCCGGGCGGCCGAGCGCAGCGGCATGCCCGCCGGTGTCTTCAACATGATTTATGGCAGTGGCGTAGGCGAAGCCTTGGTAAAACACACGCTCATCAAGGGTGTTGGTTTTACCGGATCGCTCAAAGGTGGTCGAGCATTGTGCGATATGGCCGCCGCACGCCCCGAGCCCATTCCAGTCTTCGCCGAGATGTCGAGCATCAACCCGGTTGTGATCCTGCCTCAGGCACTCTCGCGTCGAGCTGACAGTATCGCTCGGGATCTTGCCGCCTCAGTGGTTCAAGGTTGTGGGCAGTTTTGCACCAATCCTGGACTCGTGGTTGGCATTCGCTCGGATGCATTCAGTGCCTTTCAGAACAGAGTGGCAGCGTTGATAAACGACCAGCCGGCACAAACAATGCTCAACGCCGGCACTCTGCGTAGCTATGCGACTGGCTTGCAGAACCTGCACGCGCACGCCGGCATCGTGCACCTGGCTGGCAGTAACCAACAGGGTCATCAAGCCCAGCCACAATTGTTCAAAGCCGACGTAGAGTTGCTGCTGAAAGGCGACAAGGTCCTTCAAGAAGAAATTTTTGGTCCAACATCGATCTTCATTGAGGTCAATGACCAGGTGCAGCTCAACGCTGCTATCAATGCCCTTCACGGACAATTGACCGCAACCTTGATTGGTGAGCCAGAAGACCTAACGCAATTCGCAGAGTTGACTGCTTCGTTGGAGGTGAAGGTCGGTCGCATCCTCATCAATGGCTACCCAACGGGTGTCGAGGTTTGCGATTCAATGGTGCACGGCGGCCCTTATCCTGCGACTTCCGATAGTCGGGGTACCTCGGTCGGCACCTTGGCCATCGACCGCTTCCTGAGACCAGTCTGCTTCCAAAACTACCCCGATGCATTGCTTCCCGATGCTCTCAAGAACGCGAATCCGTTGAACATTTCGAGGCTCATCGACGGTCATCTCTCACGAGATAGCTTGTAGGTTGGCAAATGGGCAAGACGGCGTACTACGACGTTAGAACCTGTCGTTGGCGTCATTGCCCTTTGTATGAAGCAACAGTGCCGAGCGCTTGACGCGTCGGAGCCTGTTCATCCTCTTACAGCCCATTCGCTCAATTGCACGAGCGGGCTTTAGCGTGCTCGCTCGGCTTGGCGACGACGTCAGACGTACGAAATTAGCACCTCACAAATAACCAGCGTTATGCCTTGATCGACCAAGGAAGACTCCCTTGACAATGCGCCAACGCTGGTAACAGAATTACTGATGGAACGTAGTTACAATAACAACAATTGAGAAACCGGAGACACGTTATGAATCAGAGCATACCGATCGACGCTCATTCCAAAGGCCAATCAAAGAAAGCCGCAGCTAGCGGTTGGATCGGCTCAGCACTGGAGTATTACGACTTCTTTATCTATGCGACCGCGGCGGCCTTGCTGTTTCCACAGCTCTTTTTCCCATCTGATAACCCTGCAGTCGGCATCATTGCCTCTCTGGCCAGCTTTGGTGTGGGCTATATCGCCCGGCCGATAGGTGCTGTTGTCCTAGGGCATTTAGGTGATCGCCACGGCCGTAAAACGGTTCTGGTTTACTGCATGTTCCTGATGGGCTTCTCGACGATGTGTATCGGACTTCTGCCAACGTACCAGCAGATCGGGATCTGGGCGCCAGCGCTGCTTGTGACGTTGCGCCTGATTCAGGGTTTTGCGGTAGCCGGGGAGATCTCCTGCGCCAGTTCCATGATTCTCGAACACGCCCCGTCCGGTCGCCGAGGTTACTTCGCAAGCTTTACCCTCCAGGGCGTTCAGGCCGGGCAACTGCTGGCAGCGGCAGTCTTCTTGCCTCTCGCTCATTTCATGCCTGCGGATCAGTTCTCTTCCTGGGGATGGCGGATTCCGTTCCTGCTCAGCGTCATCGTAGTCATCCTGGGATATATCATTCGCCGCCAGGTCGACGAGACGCCTGTTTTTGCCAAACAAAAAACGCAAGGCGAAGCTACTGTCCTGCCAGTTGTCGAAGTCATCCGGCAGAGCTGGGGTGATCTCTTGCGTGTGATCTGCATGGCACTTGCTGCGGTGATCGCCATTGTCGCCTCGGTATTTGGCGCTACCTATGCGGTTCAACCGGCCTATGGAATCGGTTTCCCTGCAGGCGTCTATTTGTGGATTCCTCTGCTGGGCAACATGTGTGCGGTAATCCTGATCCCCTTCGTCGGTAACCTCTCAGACAAGATCGGCCGCAGGCCGCCAGTCATTATTGGCGTTCTCTGCGCGGGACTGCTCTCTTACGCGTATCTGTACGCTATCAGCATCCATAACCTGTGGCTTTCGCTGGTTCTCTCCGTACTCATGTGGGGCGTCGCCTACCAGGGTTTCAACGGTGTATTTCCGAGCCTCTTTCCCGAATTGTTCCGTACGCGGGTGCGTGTGACCGGCATGGCCATCGGACAGAACATAGGGACCGCGATGACTGCGTTTCTCCCGGCAATCTTCGTCACTGTTGCGCCCCCCGGCTCTGACAATATCCCGCTAAGAATCGGTTCTCTTACATTAGGTATCTGTGTTATCGCTGCGATCGCCGCGTTCACTACACGCGAAACATACCGGATTCGCCTTGAAGATCTCGGCAAGCGCAACGCAGTGCCTATTGCCAAAGAAGAATACGATCGTATGCGGGCCGAAGCGATGCGGGGCAAAGCTCAGACAGCCGTCCCGAATGACCTGGCTAGCCAACTGCGTTCGTAACGACCTTCGACGATTACACTGGTGCGACCCTTAAGTTTTCGCGACCCACACAGGCCCGACGGGCAGAGCAGCATCATGCGGTCGGCACTTGCCAATGCATAGCCATCGACGCTGTGCATGCCCAAGAAGCCAGCCAGCGCTCCTCTTCCCGTCAACATCAAATATCAGGCAACCATGGCCTCACATATCACAGGAACAACTCGCCTTTATGGATTGGTCGGCCATCCGCTGATGGCCGCCAAGTCGCCGCAATTATTCAACCGACTCTTTATAGAACAACAGGCAGACGCGGTTTGTATTCCATTGGAGGTCAAGGCCGATGACCTGTCCTCGTTCGTGGCCGGTGCCAGAGCATTGAACAATCTCGCCGGCATCCTGGTCACCATGCCTCATAAACAAAGGATGCTGGCTCTTGTCGACGAACTTCATCCGACTGCTCGTCAAGTGGGTGCAATCAACGTCATTCGTTGCGAGACAGACGGACGCTGGGTCGGTGCCGTATTCGATGGCCTCGGCTGTGTTCTTGGCATGCAATGGGAAGGCTATCAACCAGCGAACAAGAACGTTCTTTTGGTTGGGGCTGGGGGCGCAGGCAGAGCGATCGCATTTGCCGTCGCATCGGCGGGAGCTCGATCGCTCACTATCTCCGATGTCGACGAACACCGAGCCGAGGAGCTGGCGAAATCCGTTGCTGACGAAACAGGTTGCATCACGCATTCCGGCCCACCTGACCCACATGGCTATGAAATCGTGATCAATGCCACGCCGCTTGGCATGAACAAGAATGATCCTATGCCTGTGGATCCCGAGCGACTCGAACCCGGCACCCTCGTCGTGGATATCATCAACTCGCCGGAATCAACACCGCTTTGCGATGCTGCGCGTAAAAGAGGTTGTCGTACCCAGGACGGGGGCCCCATGCACAAAGGCCAGGCGTTGCTTGCACTGCGCTTCCTTGGGTTCGATTACCACCCCGATAACGTAACAGCACCGCGCCAGGAGTGAGTACACATGAAAGTTGCGTTACTGGAGGTCAGCCATTGGCATGTCCCGCTGTATCTGAATGCTCTTGAGACCAACGGGGTCCAAGTGGTGGCCGTATCGGATTCGGAGCACATGAAGGGCGAGGCAATTGCCGAGCGATTTAAATGCCCGTTGTATAGCTCATCCTATGAGTTGCTTGAGCGCGAGGAAGTCGATTTTGCTTTCGTGTTCGGCAGGCATTCTGAAATGCCGTCGCTGGCAGAGGCCGTGATCGCGCGAAACATCCCTTTTGCCCTGGAAAAGCCCTGCGGCATCAACATGGCACAGGTCACACGGTTACGTGAGCTAGCCGAGCAAGCCAATCTCTACTGTGCGGTACCGCTGATCTTCCGCATGAGTGAACTGCTTAGTGCTTTGCAAGATGCTGAGGGACACCTGGCCGCGGACTTCAACTACATGTCTTTCCGATTCATCGTAGGTCCGCCCGCTCGTTATGAAACTGCAGGCTCAGGCTGGGCCATTGATCCCGCTTTTTCAGGCGGCGGATCGACGATCAACGTGGCTACGCATTTTATCGATCTCTTCAGACTATTGACCGGTAAGGAAGTCTCGCGAGTCTCAGCCGTCATGAATTCACTCACGCATCGGGGTGCCGTCGAAGACTATTCACTACTGACCCTGCAGACTGAAGACGGCGTGATCGGAGTTGTGGAAACGGGATACAGTTTCCCCAGTACCGCCGACGAGCAGCGCGAGTTTTCCTTCACCCTTTCATCTGATCACATGTATGCCAAATCCGGTCCCGACCGAATCGAAATAAGGGATCGACAGAACCTGGCGGCCGGCACTAGAAGCCGCCGACTACAACTGGACACAGACGTCTATTACCCACTTTTCGTCAAACAAGTGCTTGCTGAGTGCCGTAACGGGGCCAAGCCAATTGCATCATTACGCGACGCCGAGGCAATCATGCAGGTTATGGACGCGGCCTACGCTTCAGCTCGGCAAGGAGGTACGCTTTTGACGCTTACGCCGACTCTGGGCAGCCTCTGAGAAAGTGCCAACCCTGAGAGTTCGACCACTACACGCAAACTCAGCGACGCTCGAGCAAGATCGCTGACAGCGCCAGACACCGATGGCGAGGTCCTTGGGGAGGCGGGACACTTTGTTCTGCTTCAGCCAAGAGCTTCGTCATTCTCGGCTCTATCAACAAAAAAGCATCAATGAATCACCAAGGGTAACGTCACTACAAACTCGCTTCCCTGCCCTTCCCCCGCACTGCTGCCGGTCACCGTGCCGCCGTGGGCTTCGATCAACTCGCGCACCACCGTGAGACCGATGCCCAGGCCTGCCCCATTGAAACCGACCGCGTGAACATCCTGCACAAATGGTTCAAAGATGAACGGCAATGCCTTGGACGTGATCCCGATGCCGGTATCGCGGATGCGAATCTCCAGCTGATCGGCTTCGGCGGTGACTGTAAAAATGACTTCTCCATCCGCTGGCGTGTACTTGGCTGCGTTGCCCAGCAGATTGCCAAGAATTTGAGTGAGGCGTGTCGCATCGCCATTCACCATTAGTTCACACTCAGGCAGTTGCGAGCTGAAATGCAAATTGTGAGCAATCATGACCGGGGTACAGAGGTCGATGGCCTCATGGATGATCTGAGCCATATCGACAAGGTGCCGATCAAGGCGAAACTTGCCGGTACTGGCGCGGGCGATGTCGAGCAAGTCCTCCACCAATCGGGACATCTGCTTGACCTGACCTTCAATCAACATCTGCATGCGCGGTAGTTCTTCGCTAGGGACCCGTACCAGCCGGCCAGCGATCATGCTAATGGGCGTCAGAGGATTTCGCAGCTCGTGGGCCACTTGGTTAAGGAAGTTGCGTTGCTGTTCCAGCGCATGTTCCGCGGCAACCTGGAGGTCTTGGGCGCTAAGCGCGGCTATCACCAATTGCTCATTGGCTTCGCGCATCTCCAGGTACATTTGCTGCTCTGCCTGAGCGAATGGCGGACTTTCCGCATCCGACTGCGCCGACAGAATGGCCAGCACCAACTGCTGGTTGGCTTCGATCAGTTGCTCGAGTTGCTGGCTATCGACGAGCTGGGTATTGGCTTGGTTGAGTTCCCTGTGCACCGCCGCGAGTACCGCACGCGCCGCGACCGTTTTCTGGCCGAGCAGGAACAGTTCGCGTGCTGCAGTGGCTATCGCTTTCTCATTCTTGCCGTCGGCCTCACTCATGATAGTGCGCTCATCCTTCGACTTTGCCCAAGCACTGCTGGGTTGGTCGCCCCCCAAGTAACCCTTCTTTATCCGGCAACATCTCGCCGATCTGCAAGCCGTCATTATCGATGCGGTACAGCCGCAGTTCATCGGAGTGAGCGCTTGCCCGAACCTTGACCACGGCCATGATGCGCAACAAGCGGCTCTGCACTTCAATGTAGCGCTGGACGATGATGGCGTCGGTCAGAAATGCCGTGCCGTACGGACTGAAACGCAGGTCGGTGTAGCGGTCTTCCAGCTCCGAGGTCAGCAACACGCTGACGCCCACGCGGGTCAGCGCCGTGACCATGCGCGACAACGACTCGCGGAAGTCTTCGCGGAAGGTCGGCGCCACCGCCAGTTCAAAGCCGGACAGCGAATCGATGACCACGCGGGTCGCCTTCAGCCGGTCGATCTCGCTCAGCAGCAACTGCACGATTTCGTCGATAGATAAGTCAGGCGCACGGCTGTCCACCAGGCCGACCTGACCGCTTTGGATCAGCCCCGCAAGGGTGGCGTTCTGCGAGCGATTTGGCCGTTGTTCGAACACAGCAATCACGCCGGTTTCACCATTGCGCGCGCCTTCGGCCAGGAAAGTGGCTGCCAGAATGCTTTTGCCCGAGCCCGAGGGGCCGGCCACCAGCAAGGAGTAGCCACGGGGCAAACCGCCGCCGAGCATCTCGTCGAGCTGCGGCACGCCCATTTTCAGGCGCTTGATCGGGAACTCCAGCGGCGTCTCGACCGGTTTGATGACCGCCGGTGCAAAGACCTTGATTCCCGACGTGGCGATGCGGAAGGTGTGCAGCCCTGGCAGCGTTGGCTGGCCGCGCATCTTCATGATTTCCATCTTGCGCACCATGGAGTTGCGCTGAACGCTTTGGCGCAGCCAGATCAGGCCATCGGCGACGGTGAAAATCGGGTTGGTGTCGGTCTCAGTGAAATATTCGCCGATCAGGAAAGTCGTCGCCTGCCAGGTGGTCATCAACATGCCCAGCTGCTGAACGAACTGCGGCAGGTTGTTGTTGGGGTTGTCCTGGGTCTGGCTGGCCAACACCACGGAGCGGAACGAGTCGACGAAAACCAGCGACGGCGAGTACGTCTCAACCTCAGCAACGATGCGCCTTAGCACTTCGTCCAAATCCCCGGCCAGGGTGTCATTGGCCAAGTTGATGTAGCGGATCGACTGGTTGATCGCTTCGTTGTCGAAAAAATCGAATTGCTGCTGATAACGCAGCATTTTCAACGGCGGTTCACCCAATACGGTGAAGAACAGCGCCGGACGATCGGGCGTCGCCAGGGCGAACATCATTTGATGCGCCAGAGTGGTTTTGCCACAGCCAGGTGGGCCGGCGATCAGGTTGAACGAAAATTCCGGCAATCCCCCGCCCAGCACCTCGTCCAGTCCTGGCACGCCGGTGGCCAGGCGGTTGATAGTCACTTTGGTGCTCATGGCGAATTTTCCTGCGAAGGGGTGTCGCTCAAAGAAGGCTCCCACACGTCACGAAGTAAACGTGCGGTGAGCGAGGGCCCGATCAGCGTGGTCAGCAGCTCGTAATAGTTCATCAGTAACACCTCACCGAAAAACAAGGCATCGGCGTCACTTTGCTCAACGAGTATGGACTTGAAGGCTGCCGGAGCCTGGGAAGCCAGCACCCGGTTTGCGCTGTCGACCAGGCGCGGGTGGTGGTTGGCGCAAAGATGAAGGCTGCGGCGAAAAAGCGCGGCAACCCCCTGCTGGCCGATGATAGGCGTTAAGGCTTTATCCATATCCTGCAACGTCAAGACGATCGCGTCAGCGATCCTTGCAGCATCAGCTTTAGGGCCGACCCGATGCGCCAGAGAAGCTACGATCTGACGGCACTCTTCATTTAGCGCGGTCATGGCTAACTGATTTCTGATGGACTGGTATTGATAGTACACCCTCACCGAGTCGTAGAGATTCGAATGGACATTGGATTTGCGCCTAATGCCACCTGTGACGTGACAACCCAATCAGGATCATCCGGACCACTGTTACATAGATACCTGCCAAAGCGTCATTCAAATATGACCCTTCGGTGGAAAAATCGGTTTCTACTCGGAAGCAGCGGGCTTATTGCGCAAAGGTTGCGCTGACTCGTTGATGAACGAATTCCAGGCGGCATAGGCCGCACAATGCCGTTGGCTAGCCTGCGCCCAACGCTCGCCGGTCGTCTCACGACTCGAAACCAACATCATCATCTCGGTGGTTGCCGCGTCGAGCTCTAGCAGGAATTGATGGGATTTGAATCGAAAATCATCGGTGCTGTGCATCTCGTTCCGCCAAGATGGGGCTGATTCGAAATTACGAATCTTTATACCCATCCAATTCATCGACACCGCATTACCGGGTTCGATCCATACCATCGACAATCGGCTCAGCGAATGCTTCTGTTTCGTCCGTTTTTGCGACCTCGATTACGAATCAGCCAACTCCCAGGTGCTCTCCTGTGACTCATGAGCATGAGGCAATGACGCAATGATCTCAGCGCGGCAGACGTCGAGTATTTCATCAGCCAGGGAAGAATCATCCGGGCAGGCGCGCGATAACATGACGGCGCCGATTGCATGCGCCAGCATGTCGATCATCTTTGCTCGCATTCCTTCCTGCGGCGCATCATTTCCCGCCTTGAACTTTTCTTCGAGCGCTGCCAGCGTGTTTTCTATCCCGCTGGCAAAGGTGGCCTTCAACTCGTCTGATTGCCGCGCAGCGTCCCCGCACAGAGCTGCCATGGTGCACCCGCTCCCCCTGCCGTCCCGGTGATCCCTCGACACATAGACATTGATGAATTCCGCAACGTCGAGGCCTCCGGTATTGGAAAGCGATTGCGAGAGGCTGTTCGCTGCGGCTTCTGCCATCAAATCGGCTTTGGAGCCGAAATGCTTGTAAAAGCCGCCTTGCGTAAAACCGGCTGCTGCCATGAGTTCCGCAACCCCCACGCCATCGTAGCCACGGTCACGAAATAGCTCGGAAGCCGTCTCCACGATATGAGCCCGGTTGGCGAGTGATTGCGTCTTGGTGATCTTCATTTCGTGGCCTCAGCGTCTCATAGCAATGCGTCATCTTACTCTGATGTTGATCGTAATCAAAACAGTTGACAGTTTTGATTATGATCAACATCATAAAAGTCGTCATCGCGAATCATCGCGGGCACGGCGCACGACGCCGTCATTGATCAACGATTGTGGGAACGATATGAACGACAAGACATTGTTTGAGCCATACACGCTCGGCTCGCTGACACTTTCCAACAGAATCGTAATGGCGCCGTTGACCCGTAACCGTGCTGGTGAGGGCTTTGTACCGAGCGAGTTCGCTGCAACCTATTACAGCCAGAGAGCGTCCGCAGGCCTGCTGATTGCCGAGGCTACCCAGATCTCCCAGCAAGGACAGGGCTATCAGGACACGCCCGGTATCTATACACAGAAGCAGATCGATAGCTGGCGCAAAGTCACCGATGCTGTTCATGCCAAAGGCGGACGCATTTTCCTGCAGCTGTGGCATGTCGGACGCGTTTCCCACGTCGACCTTCAGGCAAACGGTGCTGCTCCGGTAGCGCCCTCAGCTCTGCGAGCCGCGACGAAAGTATTCGTCAACAACAGCTTCGTCGATGTCTCAGAACCCCGAGCCCTTGATATCGAAGAGTTGCCAGGGATCGTTAATGACTTTCGCCAAGCGGCGGCAAACGCAATCGCCGCGGGATTTGACGGCGTAGAGATCCACGGCGCAAACGGCTATTTGCTGGATCAGTTCCTCAAGGACGGCGCAAACATTCGCACTGATGCCTACGGTGGCTCGGTTGAAAATCGCGCTCGCTTGCTGCTCGAAGTTGCCGCCGCGGTGGTGGCCGAGATCGGTGCTGATCGAACCGGAATTCGCATTTCTCCCGTATCACCTGCCAATGACGTTTCAAGCAGCGATCCGCAGGCTCAATTCGACTACCTCACAGATCAACTCAATGCCTTGGGTCTGGTTTATCTGCATGTAGTCGAAGGCGCTACCGGCGGACCTCGCGAGGTCGCTCCCTTCGACTTCGGCTCCCTGCGCAAACGCTTCAAAAACACCTACATCGCCAACAATGGCTACGACCTGAATCTGGCCACCTCGACACTGAACGAGGACAAGGCCGACCTCATCGCTTTCGGGCGTCCGTTTATCGGCAACGCGGATTTGGTGGAGCGACTCAAGGCTGATGCGCCTTTATCCGCATTCGATCCAACGACGCTGTATGGCGGCGGTGCAGCGGGTTACATCGACTACCCGACCCTGGCCGAGTCCAGGTCCGCGCAGGGTTGAACAGTCCTAAAGACTGAATCCTTTATCGATATCTACTCAAGAGCATCCAATTATGAGCCTCCCTGAAACCGTACTTATTACCGGCGCCTCAACAGGCATTGGTGCGACTTATGCCGAGCGTTTTGCCCAACGTGGGCACAATCTGGTGCTGGTTGCCCGCGACAAAAACAGGTTAGACCTGCTTGCGACCCGTCTGCGGGAGAAACACGGTGTTGCCATTGATGTGATTCAGGCTGACCTGACTCAAATCTCCGATTTGACCACCGTCGAAGCTCGCCTGCGTGATGACGCGAGCATCGGCATCCTCGTGAATAATGCCGGAGCCGCCCAATCCGGCAGCTTCATCGAGCAATCCACCGACAACGTTGCCAACCTGGTCGCGCTCAACACCACGGCCCTGGTTCGACTCGCCAGTGCAATCGCTCCACGCCTGGCACAAGCCGGTAATGGCGCGATCATCAACATTGGCTCGGTCGTGGGACTGGCACCGGAATTCGGGATGAGCGTCTACGGCGCGACCAAGGCGTTTGTCCTGTTTCTATCGCAGGGATTGAGCCTTGAGCTCACGCCCAAAGGCGTCTATGTGCAAGCTGTTCTCCCAGCGGCCACCCGCACGGAGATCTGGGAACGTGCGGGCATCGACATCAATACCCTGAGCGAAATCATGGACGTGGCTGATCTCGTCGATGCGGCGCTGGTCGGTTTTGATCGTCGCGAGCCGGTGACCATTCCGCCGTTACAAGACGCCGCCCGCTGGGATGCTCTACAGGCTGCCCGTCAAGGTTTGCTGTCAGAGATCCGCCAATCTGCAGTCGCCGAGCGCTATCGAACCGAGGCGTGACTGAAGCCTGAGCACCTTCGGCTCGCGTTACAGCAGCACGCTTTGTTGCGTGCTGCCGTCCCGTTGAATCCATGAGAACTGAAACATGAAAGCCTTCTTGATCGACCGTTACGGCGAGAGCCAGGGACGTATTGGCGAGGTACCGGAACCTGAACCCGGAATCAACGACGTCCTGATTAAAGTGCATGCCAGTAGCGTCAATCTGCTGGATTCGAAGATTCGCAAAGGTGAATTCAAGCTGATCCTGCCGTATTCATTCCCCTTGATTATGGGTAACGACCTGGCCGGTGTTGTGGTTCGCGTGGGATCGGGAGTACGCCACTTCAAGCCGGGTGACGAAGTCTATGCACGCCCACCCGAATCGCGCATTGGCACCTTCGCCGAGCTGATTGCGGTGGACCAAAGTGCCCTCGCGCTGAAACCCAGAAATATCACCATGGAACAAGCTGCTGCTCTTCCCTTGGTTGCGTTAACCGCGTGGCAGGTGCTGGTTGAAACAGCCCGGTTGAAAAAGGGCCAAAAAGTCTTTATCCACGCGGGTTCCGGTGGTGTCGGCTCAATTGCCATCCAGCTTGCGAAGCATCTGGGGGCTTTCGTTGCCACGACGACCAGCACAAGTAACGTGGATTGGGTCAAGGCGTTAGGGGCGGACGTCGTCATCGACTACAAGCAGCAAAATTTCGAAACCGTCCTGCGCGACTACGATGTCGTATTGAACAGCCTCGGCCCTGTCGAGCTGGAAAAATCACTCAGCGTTCTCAAGCCTGGTGGCCAGCTTATCTCTATCTCCGGGCCACCAACGGCGGAGTTCGCAAAAGAACAAAAGCTGTTCTGGGGATTGGGTTGGGTCATGCGTCTGTTAAGCAGCGGCATACGCCGAAAAGCCCGGAAAATGAACGTCAGATATGCGTTCGTGTTCATGCGCGCGAGCGGTGCTCAATTAGAAAAAATCACTGCGCTTGTCGAGTCTGGAGTTATCACACCTGTGGTCGACCGAACCTTCCCTCTCGAGTCGACGGCTGAGGCATTGAGCTATGTCGAACGGGGCAGAGCCAAAGGTAAGGTGGTCGTCAAACTCATATGACTACAACTGGCACTTGATAACCGGAGCCCAGGACGAGGGCTCATATCTTTCGCAGTTAGACGCAGGCGAGAAGGTCAGGAACGTAGGGCAATGACTGTCGATAATTTGAAGACGCGTGAGTCTGTGCCTTCGCATGAATCAGCTCAAATAAAAGAGCAAATGCACGGCGTCGACTTACTGAGCAGTAACTCGACCAGCCTGCCGGACGAGACACTCGGCTCAGATATACGTGAAGGTCACTTATCAGAAGCCTCGTTTATTAACCCGGCAACCATAGCCTGGCGAAAATTAATGCTGGAGCAATAGCGCTTAACCAGCACCTTGCCACAGCCGAAAGCAACTCACGGACACACTGGAGTATCGAATGAAAACATCTTCCGACAGAATCGCAGTAGTAACCGGCGCATCATCCGGTATTGGTCAAGCGACTGCCGAAGCTCTGGTGCGTGCTGGTTATACGGTGTTCGGCACGAGTCGAAAGGCTGGCAACAGCTCAACGCAGGTGTCCATGCTGACCTGCGATGTGACGGATGATGACTCTGTCAATGCACTCGTCTCCACCGTACTCGCGCAGACCGGGCGGATCGACCTTTTGGTAAATAATGCCGGCATCGGTCTACTGGGTGGCGCTGAGGAGTTCTCGATCTCACAGGTCCAGGCATTGTTCGATGTCAATTTGTTCGGAGTCATCCGCATGACCAATGCGGTATTACCGTCGATGCGAGAGCGTGGCCAAGGGCGCATCATCAATATCGGGTCGATTCTAGGGTTGGTACCCGCGCCCTACTCCGCCCATTATTCGGCGGTCAAGCACGCCCTGGAGGGCTATTCGGAATCTCTTGATCACGAGGTTCGTGCCTTCAATATTCGAGCCTCGGTCATCGAGCCGGCATTCGTGCGCACCGTCTTCGATCAAAACGGCATTGAGCCCGACTCGCAGCTCAAGGTATACGATCGCGCCCGAGCCGGGTTCAGGGCGCTGCTCGAAGAGGTAATGCCCAAAGCCGACCTTCCAGATGTCGTGGCAGCGGTAGTGGTGAAAGCGGCGACGGATGTCCGTCCTCGGCATCGCTACACTGCCGGCAAGTCAGCGCGACAAATCAGTCTGCTGCGCCGCTTTGCCCCCGCAGGATTCTTCGATACGGCCTTGCGTAAGCAATTCCGGTTGCCAGTCTGAGGCCTTTGTAGACCTTAGTCCTTTGGCTTTTTTGCTGTACAGCCAGGAAAGAAATGCAACGAGTCAGCGCCCCGGATTCTGCCCAGCACCTCGCTCGAAAATCGCCCCCTCGATACCCAGCACTTCACGCGTGTCGGCGTAGATGCCGACACCCTTTTCCCAGACATGCTTGATCGACTGATCGGCGCAGCGAATCCGGTAATTGAGTTCGAACGGTTCCTGTCGCGACAGCGCATATTGCACCTCGCGCCAGACGTAATCGGCGTCCTGCGCCAGGATGAGGCTGTTGTAGGTGAACTCATGGTTGTCCACCAGCCGCTCGGGTGGATACCCGGTCAGTTGCAGACAACCGGCACTGACGAATTCCATGGTCCAGTCGCGGTTGTTGCGGCCGCGATAGATCAGCCCCGGCATGCTGTCGAGCAAGCTCATGCTGCTGCGCTGGCTGGCCTGCAAGGCAATTTCGCGCCGCTTGTGCGCAGTGATGTCGCTGGCCACCAGATAAAAACCCTGCGGCCCACGCTTCAGGCTGACGTCGAACCAGCGCAGCTCCCCCGAAGGGTGAACAAAACGCAGCCGCTGGTTGAAGGAGGTTTCGGGGCGCCGACGCAGTTCATGCAGGGCCTGACGCCACAACGAACGGTCTTCGTGGTGCACATAGTCGATGAGGTTGCGTTCCGTGCCCGGCAGATCCATCAGCTCGACCCAGGCCAGGTTGAAGTGGGCGATCTGACCGTTATCCCGCAGTTCGAGCAACGCCGCGGGAAAACGATCCATCAGGTGCAAGGGCGGTGTCTGCATGAATGCCTCTGGCCGTTCCATCATCTAATGACGCTCCTCGTGTCTCATCGATGTGCCGTTGTGCACCCACGCCGCCAGCTCCAGGCGCGAGTGCAGACTGAGCTTCTGCAACAGATTCCTCACATAGATCTTGACCGTGCCATCGCTGATTCCCAGTTCCCGGCCGATCTGTTTATTGCTCATGCCCGCAGCGATCAGCGCCAGGGTCTGACCTTCGCGCTCGGTCAGGTTGCCGGTGTCGAGCGAATCCGGATCGTGCGCAGGCCGGTTCACCGACTCGCCCTGATCGGCCAGCAGCGCAATCAGGGTTGAATCCAGAACAATCGCGCCCTTGTGGCAATTGCGCATGTAGGCCAACAACGCATCCGGCTCGGTTTCCTTGAGCACATAACCACTGGCGCCCAGGCGCAGGGCGGTCAACAGCTCGGCGCGATCCATCGATGCGGTGAGCACCACCACCTGACAATCGAGGCGCAACTGACGCAATTCATCGAGCACCTGCAAACCGCTCAAGCCGGGCATGTGCAGATCAAGCAAAACCTGCTGCGGCGCCAGGCTCACGGCCAGGTTGATGCCTTCGCGGCCACTGGCAGCCTGCCCCACCACTTCGAAGTCGTCGCTGGCGCCGAACAGCTGTGCCAGTCCTTTGCGAAACAACGGATGATCATCGATCAGTAATAAGGTCGTGCAGTCCATCGAAACTCCCCTGTGGCAGGTCTTGGTGGCAACAAA
This sequence comes from Pseudomonas sp. DR48, assembly GCF_019823085.1. Classification (NCBI taxonomy): domain Bacteria; kingdom Pseudomonadati; phylum Pseudomonadota; class Gammaproteobacteria; order Pseudomonadales; family Pseudomonadaceae; genus Pseudomonas; species Pseudomonas sp. DR48. The sequence continues at coordinate 5,995,799 of NZ_CP081946.1, forward strand.
GGCCAAGGTGTACGCGGACTCCGTGCGGGCGGATCGCCTCGATGGTCAGTCGGGCGCCAATGCTCGCGGCGCGCTCGCGGATAATCGCCAGGCCGAAATGGTTTTCTTCCCCTGACGCCGGGCTCAGTCCGATGCCGTCATCCTCCACCGAAACAGAAGCCTCGCCGTCCTGGTTTTGCCGCAACTCGATGCGCACATGCCGTGCATGGGAATGGCGTACGGCGTTGGCCAGTGCCTCGCGAATGATCTGCAGAATCTGCAATTCGGTTTCCGGGCTCAAAGCGTCATCCGCCAGGCGATTGTCCAGTTCAAAGACGATGATGCAGCGCCGCGAGAACTCGGCGACAGAGTCGGCCAAGGCCTGACGCAACGAACGCCCGTCCATGGTCAGACGAGCGCTGGTGATCAGCTCGCGCACCTGACGCTGCAGCTGGCTCAAGCCGCCGCACAGTTCCTGTAACGCGGTGCTGGCCCGCGCAGGCTCGTCCAATTGCGACTGCAGCAAACGCGCCTGGAACGACAGGTAACCCAACTGCTGCGCCACCGAATCGTGCAGCTCACGGGCCAGGGCGCCATGCCGGGATGTGGCCTGTTTGCGCTGTTGCTCACGGGTATGGCAGCGCAGACGCACAGTGACGCCGACCGCCTGCGCCGCCTCCTCCAGCAACTGGCGCCAGCTTGCGTGAACCGGATGTGGCGTATCGAGCAACAACACCCCTTTGCTTGAATCGTCACTGTTCGGCAAGGCACACAACAGGCGATGGACGCCCCGTTGCCGACAAGGGCCACAGGCCTGCGCCGCATCAGTCAGTGTCGACTCACGCCAGGGGCAACGCGCAACGTCCTGACAGCCTTCGAGCAATCCGCGCCGTGCCGGCCCCAGGTCTTCGCCGCCCAGGATCAGATTCAGTTTGCAGCTCGGCAACAATGCTTCGAAACGATCCAGAAAACCCGACAAGGCACCGTCAGCGTGCACCTGACACAAGGGCAATCCGGCCAACAGTTTGCGTACGCTGCGTGCCTGTTCGGGGCGAATACGCCCCAACCAGAGCGGCCACCACTGCGATCGTGTTCGCACTATCGATAACTCCCCGTCCGGTTGCTCAGCCCTGAGCAAAGACCAGCAACTTCCATGCCCCGAAGCGGCGTTGTGCAGGGCTTATCTCCAAAGACATAGCCCTTTTTCCGGATTGAGAAGATTTTCCCCATAGGAAAGTATCTTCCCCAACAGGAAACAAATTCCCAGTTCAACACCAGGAAAGCCCACATGACGGATAGACACAGCGCCGCCCCGGACCGACTTCACAGCCTCCCGTGCTATCGCCAGCCGCTGCCTCGTGAAAGCGTTTCCCGGCACATCGTGGTCATGCAATCGGCGGCCGCCTGCGCGCCCTTTGTCGACGAGCTGGAACAGCCCCTGGTACTGAACGGCGAAAGCGCCGATTTTTCCCGCCGCCTGCATCAGGTGTTGGCTAGCGCCAGCGTCGGCAGCCATCTCTACATCATGGGCGACGAGGCCTTTATCTGGCGTATTCATGGCGAGGCCCGCAGCGCCGGACTGGAAAATGACGAGATCGACATCACCCACACGCTTGCCGGTGCGCGTCTGGTGTATTGCGTGCACTGCGGGCTGACTCAGACCACCGGGACAGAGGCGCTACTGACCTGCATCGGTTGCGACGTCGGGCTGGAAGTCCGCGAGCACTTTTCCCGACGCCTGGGGGCATACCTCGGCGTCTGCGCCAACCCCGATCAGCCTTGCGTCGGAGCCCGGTCATGAGCGCCGTCATCGAAGTGCGGGTCAGTGCGGCGAGAATGCTGACCCCAGTGGTGCGCGAGTTCACCCTGCAGACGTGCGCCGGGCCCCTGCCGGTTTTCTCTCCCGGCAGTCATGTGCAGGTCCACCTGCCGCTGGCCGGGGGCAAGGTGCGCAATGCCTATTCACTGACCGGCGACCCAGCGGACAGCCAGCATTACCGCATCGCCGTACGCTTGCAGGAAGCGTCTCGCGGCGGCTCGCACTACCTGCACCGGCAGGTCCAGGTCGGCGACACACTGCAGATTTCGCCACCGGCCAATCTGTTCGCGCTGCACTCGACCGCCAGCCTGCACATCTTGATTGCCGGAGGCATCGGCATCACTCCGTTCATGACCTACATCGCGGCCTTGGAACAACGCCAGGCTCACCTCGAATTGCATTACCTCTGCCGTCCGGGCTTGAGCGATGCCTATGTCGAGGCGTTGCAACAGCGGCTGGGTTCGCGCCTGCACACTTACGCCAGTCGCCCGGACCTGAGCCGGATCCTGCGCGATCGACCGCTGGGCAGCCATCTTTACACCTGCGGCCCGCAACCGTTACTCGACGCCGTTCGGCAACAGGCCAAGGCACTTGGCTGGCCATCCAGTCGCGTGCACTGGGAGGCGTTCAATGCCGCGCAACCGGGCCAACCCTTCGACCTGCAACTGCTGCGCAGCGGCCGTCGCCTGCGGGTCGGCGCCGATCAAAGCCTGCTCGAAGCCCTGGAGTCCGCCGGGCTGCAGATCCCCAACCTGTGCCGTGGCGGGGTCTGTGGCCAATGCATGACCCGCCACGTGGGCGGCGACATCGAACACCGCGACAGTTTCCTGAGCCCCGCCGAGCAGGCCGACTTTCTCATGCCCTGTGTGTCCCGCGGCTGCGGCCCTACCGTTTCGCTGGATCTTTAGGAGTCGACCATGACCATGCAATCAAGTCCTGTGCAGAGCTATCGAGACGATTTCAGTTTTCGCAACAGCCCCGCCGCCATCCGTCGTTTCCCCTTCCCCTTCACCGAGGACAGCTACCTGTATTCGGTGAACATCGAACCGGCGACTTCCCGGGATCCCGGTTCGATTTACCAGCACGCGTTCGACATCGATGAACACTATCGCTCGGAAATGGCAGAACGCGCCCTTGTGCTCGACAAGGATCCGCGCCGCTACCTGGTGCTGCCGCACATGCAAGTGGCGGCCTGGGATGCGCTGCAAATGCTGATGGAGCATCTGGCCGCCGATTATCCGCAGTGGTTCACCCTCAAGCGTGACGCGCAGCACTGGCATTGGCGCAACACCTTGCTCGATATCGACCAGCACTTCGTATTCGGTGATGCCGCGACCTTGCCCTGTGAACCGCTGGAGTTCATTGGCCGACAGGTGCAGGGGGATTTCGCCCTGCTCGATCAACGCGACGGCGATCTGTACATGGACGCCGGCCTGGTCACCAGCCCCGCCGACTGGTCCCTGGCCTTCGACGCCGGCATGAGTTTCAAACAGTGGCATTCGCCGGTGCCCATGGCCCACCAGATGGGCATCTTCGACCGCGCGCTGAAGTACCTGCTCAACCTGCAAGTGGGGCAACCGGTGCGGCGTCTGAACTGGACGCTGACCATCAACCCGCGCCTGGATTCTTCCCCCGAGACTTTCCATGAATGGGGCGCCGACCGCGGCCGCATCACTGCCCAGAACGTCGGGCAACAGGTTCACCTGCGGGTCGAGTTGCAAGTGATGGTCCGCCTGCCCCGCAGCAACGCGGTGATGTTCAGCATCCGCACCTACCTGATCAGCATGGATGAGCTGGTCACTCAGCCCGGCTGGGGCTGCCGCCTGCACCGTGTGCTGCGCGACCTGCCCGAGCCGATCGCCGACTACAAGGGCATGAGCCGCTACCGACAGACCCTGGTTGAGTGGCTGAGCCGCTTCGACCAGGCCTGAACCCTGACCCCACTTTCACCGACAAGGATCTTCACATGGCGCATTCATGGCGTATTTCTGCACTGGCCGAACGGCACCGCGCACTCGGCTCGAACCTCGAAGACTGGAACGGCATGGGCACTGCCTGGACCTACGACAGCGATCTGGCCGATCACCATCAGGCAATCCGTACCCGGGCCGGGCTGATGGACGTGTCCGGGCTGAAAAAAGTCCACTACGTAGGCCCCCACGCCGAGAGCCTGCTGCAATGGGCAACCACCCGCGACATCGCCAAGCTCTACCCCGGCAAGTCGGTGTATGCCTCGATGCTCGATGAGGACGGTAAGTTCGTCGATGACTGCATCGTCTACCGCACCGGACCCAACGCCTTCATGGTGGTGCACGGCGCCGGCAGCGGCCACGAAATGCTGGTGCGCTCATCCCAGGGCCGGCAAGTGGCGGTGCTGTTCGATGACGACCTGCACGACCTGTCGCTGCAAGGACCGCTGGCGGTGGATTTTCTCGCCGAGCATGTGCCTGGGATTCGTCAGCTGCCTTACTTCCACCACCTGCAAACCCGCCTGTTTGACCGCCCGGTGATGATCTCTCGCACCGGTTACACCGGCGAACGCGGCTACGAGATTTTCTGCAAGGCCGCCGATGCCCCGGCGCTGTGGGACACGATCCTCGAACAAGGCGCAGGGCTGGGCATCATCCCTTGCGCCTTCACTGCACTGGACTGGTTGCGGGTGGAAAGCTCGCTGATGTTTTTCCCCTACGACAACTCGCAGATGTACCCCTTCGCCGATCAGAAGGCTGGCGACACCCTGTGGGAAATGGGCCTGGATTTCACCGTGTCCCCGGACAAGCGCGAATTCCGTGGTGCCGAAGAGCACTTGCGCCTGCGCGGCCAGGAGCGCTTCAAGATCACCGGCGTGCTGCTCGAAGGCGTGCGTGCCGCCGAAGCCGGCGACACCCTGTGGCAAGGCAACCAGCAAGTCGGGGTGATCACCTGCGGCATGTATTCACGCCTGAGCAAACGCTCGATGGCCATCGCCCGGATGAGCGTCGCTTGCTCGGTCCCAGGCATTGCCTTGCAGGTGCGCGGCAGCCAGGAAAGCGCCGCCGTAACCCACGCCCTGCCCTTCGACGATCCGGAAAAAACCAAGCGCACGGCCAAAGGCTGAGCCTCCAACCACTTTATCCAAGAGGCCTTCGATGGACACCTCCAACGAACATTACATCCTCAAGATCAATTGCCCGGCAGCGTCCGGCATCGTCGCCGCAATCACCACCTGCCTGGCCGGACAGCAGTGCTACATCAGCGAGCTGGCGCAATTCGACGACGAGTTCACCGGGCAGTTTTTCATGCGCGCGGTGTTCCGCTTCAACACCGGCGTGACCGGCGATATCGGTGCCCTTCGCGAGGGTCTGGGTGACCTGGCTGGCGGCTTCGACATGCAGTGGCAGCTGTTCTGCAGCAGCCAGCCGACCCGCGTGCTGCTGATGGTCAGCAAATTCGACCACTGCCTGACCGACCTGCTGTACCGCCACCGCAAGGGCGAGATGGATATGCACATCACCGCAGTGGTTTCCAACCATCTGGACCTGCGGGCCATGGCTGAACGCGAAGGTATTCGCTTCATCTACCTGCCGGTCAACAAGGACACCAAGGCCAGCCAGGAAGCCGAGTTAATGCGCATCGTCGAGGACACCCAGACCGACCTGGTGGTGCTCGCCCGCTACATGCAAATTCTGTCTGACGGCCTGTGCCAGCAACTGTCCGGTCGAGCCATCAATATCCATCACTCGTTCCTGCCCGGTTTCAAGGGTGCCAAGCCCTATCACCAGGCCTACGACCGTGGCGTGAAGCTGATCGGCGCCACCGCCCACTACGTCACCAGTGACCTCGACGAAGGCCCGATCATCGAGCAGGAAATCCAGCGCGTCGATCACACCTACCAACCCGATGCGCTGGTCGCCATCGGCCGCGACACCGAGACCGTCGCACTTTCCAAAGCCCTGAAATACCACCTGGAACACCGGGTGTTCATCAACCAGGACAAGACGGTGATTTTTCGCTGAGCGCGCCCTTTTCCGATCCATCGCCACAAGACACAGCCACAAGACACAGCCACGAGAGACGACCATGACCACACGCGTAGCAATCATCGGCGCCGGCCCTTGCGGCATGGCTCAACTGCGGGCATTTCAATCAGCCAGGGACCAGGGCACGCCCATCCCGGAACTCGTCTGCTACGAAAAACAGCAGGACTGGGGCGGCATGTGGAATTACACCTGGCGCACCGGCCTGGATGAAAACGGCGAACCGGTCCATGGCAGCATGTACCGCTATTTATGGTCCAACGGCCCGAAAGAATGCCTGGAGTTCGCCGACTACAGTTTCGAGGAACATTTCGGTCGCCCCATCGGCTCGTATCCGCCACGGGAAGTGCTGTGGGATTACATCAAGGGCCGCGTCGAAAAAGCCGGAGTTCGCGACTACATCCGTTTCAACAATGTGGTACGCCAGGTCACCTTTGACGAAGAGACTCGCCGCTTCACGGTGGTCGCCCACGACTACGGCAGCGATACCCGGACCTCGGAAGAATTCGACTATGTGATCAACGCCTGCGGGCACTTTTCAACGCCCCAGATGCCGTACTTCCCCGGATTCGAGCAGTTCGGCGGGCGCATTCTGCACGCCCATGATTTCCGCGACGCGCTGGAGTTCAAGGGCAAGGATCTGCTGATTGTCGGCAGTAGCTATTCCGCCGAAGACATCGGTTCCCAGTGTTACAAATACGGCGCCCGCAGCATCACCAGTTGCTACCGCACCGCGCCCATGGGCTATGACTGGCCCGCCAATTGGGAAGAAAAACCGCTGTTGCAGCGCCTGGAAAAAAACCGCGCGTACTTTATTGACGGCACCCACAAGCACATCGATGCGGTGATCCTCTGCACCGGCTACAAACATCACTTCCCCTTCCTGCCGGACGAACTGTGCCTCAAGACTGACAACCGACTGTGGCCGATGAACCTGTACAAAGGCATTTTCTGGCAGCCCAACCCGCAACTGATCTACCTCGGCATGCAGGACCAGTGGTACTCGTTCAACATGTTCGACGCCCAGGCCTGGTACGCCCGCGACGTGATCCTGCAACGCATCGCTTTACCCGGGCAAACACAAAGGGCCGCCGATATCCAGCAATGGCATGACCGCGAACAGCAGCTTGAAACCAACCAGCAGATGTTCGAATACCAGGGCGCCTATATCCAGCAATTGGTGGACGCCACGGACTACCCGAACTTCGATATCGCCGGGGTCAACGACACCTTCCTGCACTGGAAGCACGACAAGGCCCACGACATCATGGGTTACCGCGACAAATCCTACCGATCGCTGATGACCGGCACCCAGTCGCCGCCCCACCACACGCCCTGGCTGCATGCTCTTGACGACTCCATGGCGGCGTACCTCGCTGAACCGGCGATATCCGTCAAGTCGATCGGTTGACCCGGGAGTCCCACCATGAACGCACCTCGTGTTTCCCATCCGCGCGAGCCCGGACTCTTTGCCCGAGCCCCGGGCCTGGAGCGCTATCGGGTGGCCGGCGGCGGCCTGACCCTTGTCGCGTTGCAGCCCGGCGACAGCCTGCAAGTGATCGACCTTGAAGGCCGGCAGCCCTGCGAATTACTGGCCATCGATACCCTCGGTCGCAGCGCCCTCGCGGCCTGGGGGCTGATCGATTCGACGGCCTGCGGGTTCATCGGCGCACGGCTCGCCGAACCGACCGTGCAATCGCGGCGCATTGGCCAGGCGCTGAGCCGACGTGCGATTGATCCACAGCACCTGCCCAGCGCCGCTTCACTCTGGGGCGAGGACAGCCCGGCCAACTTCAGCCGCCGCTTCGTCGCCGACGGTGAGCTGCTGGTGATCGTCGCCGCACCCGCCGGGCCAACCGCCGTTGACCGGCAATACCGGCCCAGCGAGCTGCGACTGCTGGTGACACGGGCCAATCCCTCACCCCTGCTGCTCCCCGCGTTGCCCGAACCCTTGGGTGAGTTAATCGACGAGTTCACCCTCGGCGCTGGCACCGCCCTCAGTTACACCGTCGGTAAAGGTCAGTACGTGCAGGTGCTGGATGTCGCCGGTCGCCAGTGCTCGGACTTCGTCGCTCTGGATCGGCGGGCACTGGATCGCGGTCTGGAACTGGACCTGGACCAGACCGTCACCCGCACCCTGAACGGTAGCGCCTACCCGGCACCGGGACTGTTCTCAAAGTTTTTCGACCGGCAGATGCAACCGATGCTGGAGGTGGTGCGTGACACCGTCGGCCGGCACGACTCCTTCGCACTGGCTTGCGCCGCGCGCTACTACGAAAGCCATGGCTATTTCGGGCACGACAACTGCAGCGACAACCTCAGCCGAGTGCTCGCCTCCCATGGGGTCGGAGCCCGCAATGGCTGGCCGGCGATCAATTTGTTTTTCAATACCGGGATCGACGCGCACCAGCAGATGACCCTGGATGAGCCCTGGTCGCGCCCCGGCGACTACGTGCTGCTGCGGGCCATGACCGACCTGGTGTGCGGCAGTACTTCGTGCCCGGATGACATCGACCCGGCCAATGGCTGGAACCCGACCGATATCCATATCCGCATCTACAGCGAAAAGGAGCGTTTTTCCATCGCCATGAGCACTCGAACCACGGCCGATGCCGACCCGATCCTCACCCGTGAGTCCGCGTTCCATTCACGCACCAGCGCCTTGACCGGCAGCTTCGTCGACTACCGCAACTGGTGGCTGCCACTGCGCTATGACGGCTATGGCGCGATCGAGGAATACCTCGGTTGCCGCGAGCGCGTGGCCGTGATGGACCTGACCGCCCTGCGCAAATTCGAAATCATCGGCCCTGACGCCGAAGCCTTGTTGCAGCACTGCCTGACCCGCGATGTCCGGCGCCTGGCGGTGGGTCAAGTGGTGTATTCGGCAATGTGTCACGAGCATGGCGGCATGCTCGACGACGGCACCCTGCTGCGCCTGGGCCCGGACAATTTCCGCTGGATCTGCGGCGAGGATTACGCCGGAGCCTGGCTGCGCGAACAGGCGCAAAAGCTCGGTATGAAAGTCTGGGTCAAATCCGCCAGCGAGCAGATTCACAACCTGGCGGTGCAAGGCCCGATGAGCCGCGAGCTGCTCAAACAGATGGTCTGGACCGCGCCGACCCAACCGAGCCTGGAAACCCTCAGCTGGTTCCGTTTTCTGGTGGGCCGTCTGGACGGGTACGACGGCTGCCCGTTGATGATCTCGCGCACCGGCTACACCGGCGAACTGGGCTACGAAGTCTGGTGCCAACCCGAGGATGCGGAGCGGGTCTGGGACCGGATCTGGCAACTGGGCCAACCTTTGGGCCTGGTGCCGCTGGGCCTGGAAGCGCTGGACATGTTGCGCATCGAAGCCGGGCTGATTTTTGCCGGTTACGAGTTCAGCGACCAGACCGATCCGTTCGAGGCCGGTATCGGTTTTTGTGTTCCGTTAAAAGGCAAAACCGATGATTTCATCGGCCGCGATGCCCTGCTACGGCGCAGCGCCCATCCCGCTCACAAACTGGTGGGCCTGCAACTGAGTGGCAACGAAGGCGCCCACCACGGTGACCCGGTGTACCACGGCCGAGCCCAGGTCGGAGTCATCACCAGTGCCTGCCGCTCACCGCTGCTGGCCAGCAATATCGCGCTGTGCCGGGTCGACGTGGCCTGCGCCGACGCCGGCACAGCGTTGGAGATCGGCAAAGTCGATGGCCTGCAGAAGCGCATCAGCGCCACGGTCACCGCAGCGATTTTCTACGACCCGGACAAGAGCCGGGTACGCAGTTGATCGATCACACGAGCTTGAGCGCCACCCGACTTTGACTGCCCCACTACTCCTCTACTCAGACATGGGAATACGAAGATGGAAGCGACTACGTTCGAGGCCGTACCGCAGGCCGCCAGCTCAGTGGGCAGCCTGCACCGCAAGATTGATTGGCGCGGGGCTTTCTGGGTCGCCAGTGGCGTGCCCGCCCTGGTCCTGTTTTCTATCGGCGCGATTGCCGCCACGGTAGGCAAACCGGCCTGGATCGTCTGGATCGTGTCGATCCTGTTCGGCTTCATCCAGGCCTTCACCTATGCCGAAATCGCCGGGCTGTTTCCACACAAATCCGGTGGCGCGTCGGTCTACGGCGCAGTTGCCTGGGTGCGCTACAGCAAGCTGATCGCACCGGTCTCGGTGTGGTGCAACTGGCTGGCCTGGTCCCCGGTGTTGTCCATTGGCTCGGGGCTGGCAGCCGGTTACATCCTCACCGCCTTGTTCCCCGCTGATGCGCTGATCAATACCTGGCAACTGACCTTGCTTGACCTCGGCTGGGTCAAGAGCGGCCTGTCGCTGCGGATCAACGCAACGTTCGCCATCGGCCTGTTGATTTTACTGACGGTGTTCGCCGTGCAGCATGGCGGCATCTTGCGCTCGGCACGCCTGACCCTGGTGCTTGGGGTGACCTCGCTGATTCCCTTGCTGCTGGTGGGCGTGGTGCCGCTATTCACCGGTGACGCGGCCCAGGCCAATTTCCTGCCCCTGTACCCATTGGCCCATGACGCGGCCGGGCAAGTGATCGACGGGCCTTGGGACATTTCCGGGTGGTCATTGATGGCCGGCGGCCTGTTCATGGCCGCGTGGTCCACTTACGGCTTCGAAACCGCCGTGTGCTACACCCGGGAATTCAAGGACCCCAAGCGTGACACGTTCAAGGCGATCTTCTACGCCGGCCTGCTGTGCATTCTGGTGTTCACCCTGGTGCCCCTGGCGTTTCAGGGCAGCCTCGGACTCGGCCAACTGGTGACACCGGCCGTTCTCGATGCCAGCGGCGCGGTGGTCACACCGGCGGTCTACAGCGGTCTGCTGTCACCCGCGATCTACAGCGGCATGGGCGTCGGCCAGGTCATGGCAGACAGCATCGGCGGCGGAAAACTGGTGGCCAACATCGTGCTGATCATGTTGGTCCTGGCCACGCTGCTGGCAATCATGACTTCGATGTCCGGCTCCTCGCGCACCCTGTATCAGGCGTCGGTGGATGGCTGGCTGCCGAAATATCTGGGGCGCACCAACGAACACGGTGCACCTACCGCAGCGATGTGGACCGACTTGTCGTTCAACCTGCTGCTGTTGCTGATGTCCGATTATGTGTTCGTGCTGGCCGCATCCAACGTCAGCTACATCATCTTCAACTTTCTTAACCTTAATGCTGGCTGGATCCATCGCCTGGACCGTCCCGACTGGATACGTCCGTACAAGGCTCCGACCGTGCTATTGGCCGCCGGTGGTGTACTGAGCTTCGTCAACCTGGCGTGCATGGGGTTGGGAGCCGATATCTGGGGCGCCGGCACGCTGGTGACCGGCCTGTTGCTGGCGCTCTTGATCCTCCCGGTGTTCTGCTTCCGGCACTACGTGCAGGACAAGGGCCGCTTCCCGGAAGCGATGATCAGCGACCTGTATATGCAGACCGATACCGGACAAAAACGCGCCGGGTGGCTGCCTTATGCCACGCTGGTCGCGGGTGTACTGGTGGTGTACGGTTGCCATCAACTGGTAGCCTAAGCGCCCTTGCCTGCAGGTCTGATGGATCATCGAGGCGCATCAATGCCTCGATGATCACTTCGCCCCTCTATCAATCAAGACGACGGTGACTCTTTTGATCAGCACCACCCCCGCTCTTGCCCGCGTTATCGACGGCAAAGCCATCTCTGCCCAGGTTCTCGACGAAGTTCGAGAAGAGGTTCTGGTCCTGGCCGGACAGCAGATTTACCCCGCCCTGGCCGTGCTGCTCGTCGGTGAAGACCCGGCCAGCGAGGTCTACGTGCGCAACAAACTGCTGCGGGCCAAGGACGTCGGGATCCGCTCCCTTGAATACCGTCTGCCGGAAACCGCCAGCCAGGCGCAAGTGTTGGAACTGATTGCGCAACTGAATGCCGATGCCACGGTGAACGGCATCCTCGTGCAGCTGCCATTGCCGGCCCATATCGACGAAGGCGCGGTGATCCATGCCATTGATCCGATCAAGGACGTGGACGGCTTTCATCGGGAAAATGTCGGCGGCCTGGTGCAAGGCATTGAAGTCCTGACACCCTGCACACCCAGCGGCTGCATGCGCCTGCTGCACGAAACCTGCGGCGACTTGAGCGGCTTGCACGCGGTGGTTATTGGCCGCTCGAACATAGTCGGCAAACCCATGGCGACCTTATTGTTGCAGGCCCATTGCTCGGTCAGCGTGGTGCACTCGCGCAGTGTCGATGCACCGGCGTTGTGCAGGCTGGCGGACATCGTGGTCGCGGCGGTAGGTCGTCCTGAGATGATCGACGCCAGCTGGCTCAAACCCGGCGCGGTGGTGATCGACGTCGGCATCAATCGCATCGCCAGTGAGTCCGGCAACCGGCTTGTAGGCGATGTCGATTACGCCAGTGCGCGCACAGTGGCCAGCGCGATCACGCCAGTACCCGGCGGGGTCGGTCCGATGACCATTGCGTATCTGCTGAAAAACACCCTGATCGCCAGTCAATTGCAGCGTGGGGCCCAGGCGCGGGAACGACAGGCGAACAGTATTGCCGTGACTATCTAGGCCTCCCGAAAACGGCCCACGCGCAGGTGGGCCGTGTCAGTCAACATGCCCCCCCTGACCTTTGCACGCTCGGCAACACAGAATTGTCATCAGACCGATTGATCGCTTTCTAACCGAAGGCGCATGCTAGAGGGCTCGCTTTAGTCTTATATCATTCCGAATGATAGTTACCTTTGCTTCATTCGATTCGTGAGATACACCCTCCCCCGAGCATCATCCGTCCATTCTCAATACATTGGCGGATGCATCCATGGAACATTCACTCAAACATTTGCGCTTCCCGTTGGCCTTGCTGGCCGTACTGGTGATGAGCGCCTGCGGCAAGGCCCCGGAGTCTGCCGCTACCATGCCTGCGGCGAAAGTCAGTGTCGCCAAGGTGCTGGAACAACCGATCAATGAGTGGGACGAATTCACCGGGCGCCTCGAAGCGCCTGAAACCGTAGAAATTCGTCCACGGGTCTCGGGCCAGATTGACGAAGTGGCCTTCACTGAAGGCGCACTGGTCAAGAAAGGCGACCTGCTGTTCCAGATCGACCCGCGTCCGTTCCAGGCTGAAGTCCGCCGCCTCGAAGCCCTGGTTGCCCAGGCCCGCGCCAATGCCAACCGCAGCGACAACGAAGCCCAGCGTGGCGAACGCTTGCGTACCAGCAACGCGATCTCCGCCGAACTCGCCGACTCGCGCACCAGTGCCGCACAAGAAGCCCGCGCCGCCGTCGGCGCCCTTCAGGCGCAACTCGATCTGGCCAAACTGAACCTGAGTTTCACCCGCGTCACCGCACCTATCAGCGGTCGCGTCAGCCGTGCGGAAATCACCGCCGGGAACCTGGTCACCGCCGACACCACCGCGCTGACCAGTGTCGTTTCCACCGACAAGGTCTACGCCTACTTCGACGCTGACGAACGTGTGTTCCTCAAATACACCCAGCTCGCTCGCCAAGGCAAACGCGGTGCAACCACTCCGGTTTACCTCGGCCTGTCCAACGAAGACGGCAACCCTCACCAGGGCGTGATGAACTTCGTCGACAACCAGGTCAATCCGAAAACCGGCACCATCCGCGGTCGCGCCGTGTTCGACAACACCGACGGCACCTACACCCCAGGCCTTTATGCCCGTCTGAAACTGGTCGGCAGCGGTACCTACTCCGCCGTGCTGATCAACGATGAAGCGGTCGGTACTGACCTGGGCAAAAAGTTCGTGCTGGTGATGGATGCCGACAACAAGACAGCCTATCGCGCGGTCGAGCTCGGTCCGAAGATCGAAGGCTTGCGCATCGTGCGCAGCGGCCTGAACAAGGATGACACCGTCATCGTCAAGGGTCTGCAACGGGTTCGCCCTGGCTCGCCGGTCACCCCCGAAGTGATCCCGATGGCCAGTGAACAAACCCTCGCGGCACTCGCACAACAACGACAAGCGCTGGAAGCCAGCAACCTGCCCCAAGTCGCACCTGCCAAGGTCGCGCCGGGTTCGGTTGTGAAACTGGCTGCTGCGACTCCACGCGGTTAAGGGACGACAACTCCGATGAATTTTTCCCAATTCTTCATTTCACGGCCGATCTTTGCAGCGGTGCTCTCGCTGCTGATCCTGATCGCCGGCGCCATCTCGCTGTTCCAGTTGCCGATCAGTGAATACCCGGAAGTGGTGCCACCGACGGTGGTGGTTCGTGCCAACTTCCCGGGCGCCAACCCAAAAGTCATCGGTGAAACCGTGGCGGCTCCTCTTGAGCAAGCCATTACCGGCGTCGAGAACATGCTGTACATGTCCTCGCAATCCACCGCTGACGGCAAGATCACCCTGACCATCACCTTCGCGCTGGGCACTGACCTGGATAACGCACAGGTCCAGGTGCAGAACCGCGTGACCCGTACCGAGCCCAAGCTTCCAGAAGAAGTGACGCGCATCGGTATCACCGTCGACAAGGCCTCTCCGGACCTGACGATGGTGGTGCACTTGACCTCGCCGGACAAACGCTACGACATGCTCTACCTGTCCAACTACGCCTTGCTCAACATCAAGGATGAGCTGGCACGTCTGGGCGGTGTCGGTGACGTGCAACTGTTCGGCATGGGCGATTACTCCCTGCGGGTATGGCTCGATCCAAACAAGACCGCTTCGCGCAACCTGACGGCGACCGATGTCGTTACGGCAATCCGTGAGCAGAACCGTCAAGTGGCGGCCGGTGCACTGGGCGCGCCGCCTGCGCCGAATGCCACCGCATTCCAGCTGTCGGTCAACACCCAGGGCCGTCTGGTTTCTGAAGAAGAGTTCGAGAACATCATCATTCGCTCCGGCGATAACGGTGAGATCACCCGCCTCAAAGACATCGCTCGCGTTGAACTGGGTTCCAGTCAATACGCCCTGCGCTCGTTGCTGAACAACCAGCCGGCGGTGGCGATCCCGATCTTCCAGCGTCCGGGTTCGAATGCGATCCAGATCTCCAACGAAGTTCGCGACAAGATGGCCGAACTGAAGAAGAACTTCCCGGAAGGCATGGACTTCAGCATCGTCTATGACCCGACGATCTTCGTGCGCGGCTCCATCGAGGCGGTGGTCCACACCCTCTTCGAAGCACTGATCCTCGTTGTACTGGTAGTGATCCTGTTCCTGCAGACCTGGCGCGCCTCGATCATTCCGTTGGTGGCGGTGCCGGTTTCGCTGATTGGTACGTTTGCCGTGATGCACCTGTTCGGCTTCTCGCTGAACGCGCTGTCGCTGTTCGGACTGGTATTGGCCATCGGTATCGTGGTGGACGACGCCATCGTGGTGGTAGAGAACGTCGAGAGGCACATCGAGCTGGGAGAAACGCCCGTAGAAGCCACCAAGAAAGCTATGCGAGAGGTGACCGGGCCGATCATTGCGACGGCGCTGGTGCTGTGTGCGGTATTTATCCCGGCGGCGTTCATTTCCGGACTCACCGGCCAGTTCTACAAACAGTTTGCCCTGACCATTGCCATCTCGACCGTGATCTCGGCGTTCAACTCGCTGACGCTGTCCCCTGCCCTGGCCGCCGTGCTGCTCAAGAGCCACAGTTCACCGAAAGATCGCTTTACCAAAGTGCTTGATAAACTATTGGGCGGTTGGCTGTTCCGTCCCTTCAACCGGTTCTTCGAACGCGCCAGCCATGGCTATGTCGGCACCGTAGCCCGGGTTATCCGCAGCAGCGGTATTGCACTGCTGTTGTACGCAGGCCTGATGGTGCTGACCTTCTTCGGTTTCGCCCACACCCCGACCGGTTTCGTACCCGGCCAGGACAAACAATACCTGGTGGCCTTCGCGCAACTGCCGGACGCTTCGAGCCTGGACCGTACCGAAGACGTGATCAAACGCATGTCCGACCTGGCCCTGAAACAGCCAGGTGTGGAAAGCGCCGTGGCGTTCCCGGGCCTGTCGATCAACGGCTTCACCAACAGCCCTAACGCCGGCATCGTGTTCGTGACCCTGAAACCGTTTGACGAGCGTAAAGACCCGAGCATGTCCGCCGGTGCGATTGCCGGTGCCTTGAACGGTCAGTTCGCCGGGATTCAGGAAGCCTACATGGCGATCTTCCCGCCGCCGCCCGTACAGGGTCTGGGCACCATCGGTGGTTTCCGCCTGCAGATCGAAGACAAGGGCAACCTCGGCTACGACGAGCTGTACAAAGAAACCATGAACATCATTACCAAAAGCCACAACGTGCCGGAACTGGCCGCCCTGTTCACCAGCTACACCGTGAACGTGCCGCAGGTCGATGCCGCCATCGACCGCGAGAAAGCCAAGACCCACGGCGTGGCCGTCAGCGACATCTTCGACACCCTGCAAATCTATCTGGGTTCGCTGTATGCCAACGACTTCAACCGCTTCGGTCGGACTTATCAGGTCAACGTTCAGGCTGAACAACAGTTCCGTCTCGAACCAGACCAGATCGGTCAGCTCAAGGTGCGCAACAACAAAGGCGAGATGATCCCGCTGGCGACCTTCATCAAGGTCAGCGACACCTCGGGTCCAGACCGCGTGATGCACTACAACGGCTTCATCACCGCTGAAATCAACGGTGCGGCAGCCCCGGGCTACAGCTCCGGCCAGGCTCAGGCGGCCATCGAGAAACTGCTCAAGGATGAACTTCCTAACGGCATGACCTACGAATGGACCGACCTGACCTACCAGCAGATTCTGTCCGGCAACACCGCGCTGTTCGTGTTCCCGCTCTGCGTATTGCTGGCCTTCCTGGTACTCGCGGCTCAATACGAAAGCTGGAGCCTGCCGCTGGCGGTGATCCTGATCGTACCGATGACCTTGCTGTCGGCCATCACCGGTGTGATCGCCTCGGGTGGTGACAACAACATCTTCACCCAGATCGGATTGATCGTACTCGTGGGGCTTGCCTGTAAGAACGCGATTCTGATCGTCGAGTTTGCCAAGGATAAACAGCAGGAAGGCCTCAACCCGCTGGCTGCGGTTCTGGAAGCGTGCCGTCTGCGTCTGCGTCCGATCCTGATGACCTCCTTCGCGTTCATCATGGGCGTAGTGCCTTTGGTCTTCTCCAGCGGTGCCGGTGCCGAAATGCGTCACGCCATGGGTGTGGCGGTGTTCTCCGGGATGCTCGGGGTGACCTTCTTCGGCCTGTTGCTGACGCCTGTGTTCTACGTATTGATTCGTAACTTTGTGGAGCGCGGTGAAGCGCGCAAAGCGGCCAAGGCGCTGAATCATCAAAAGCAACTGGAGGCGCAACAATGAGCCTGAAAGCCTTCCTGCCGAGCCTGCTGGTACTGGCCCTGAGTGCCTGTGCCGTCGGCCCGGACTACAAGACCCCTGCCACTGAACCGGCCAACATCACCACCGCCACCGATGGCGCTGCCGGTCAGAAGAACTTCGACCGCTCGCGCTTCGAAGGCATCTGGTGGCAGCAGTTCGAAGACCCAACGCTCAATCAGTTGGTGACTCAATCGCTGCAAGGCAACCGTGATTTGCGGGTGGCATTCGCCCGCTGGAAAGCCGCCCGGGCGATTCGTGATGACGTCAGCAATGACGCCATGCCGACCGTTACCAGCCGCGCCAGCAGCGATCTGGCCAAGGGGCAGATTCCTGGCCAGACCACCCAACGGGTCAACAGCGAACGCTACGACCTGGGTCTGGACATGGCCTGGGAGATCGATCTGTTTGGCCGCATCCAGCGCAACCTGGAATCGGCCGACGCCGAACAGCAAGCGCTTGAAGCCGATCTGTACCAACTGCAAGTCACCATGATTGCCGAACTGGTGGATTCCTATGGCCAACTGCGCGGTGCGCAACTGCGTGAAAAGATCGCCATTGCCAACCTGAACAACCAGCAGGAGTCGCGCAAGATCACTGAAAGCCTGCGTGATGCCGGCGTCGGCGATCAACTGGACGTGGAGCGTGCCGATGCACGCCTCGCCTCGGTCGAAGCCAGCGTGCCTCAGTTACAGGCTGAACAGGTTCGGCAGAAAAACCGTATCGCCACCCTGCTGGGTGAGCGTCCGGACAAATTGACCGTCGATCTGAGTCCAAAGAGCTTGCCGGCCATCGCCAAGGCTTTGCCAATCGGTGATCCCGGCGAATTGCTGCAACGTCGTCCGGACATCCGTAGCGCCGAACGCAAACTGGCCTCCGCCACCGCCCGTATCGGCGTGGCCAAGGCCGATTTGTTCCCTCAAGTCAGCCTCAGCGGCTTCCTTGGCTTCACCGCCGGGCGTGGTTCGCAAATCGGTTCCTCGGCAGCCAATGCCTGGGCACTGGGCCCAAGCATCACTTGGGCGGCATTTGACCTGGGCAGCGTGCGGGCACGTCTGCGCGCCGCCGATGCCGATGCCGAAGGCGCACTGGCAACCTACGAGCAGCAAGTGCTGCTGGCACTGGAAGAGTCGGAAAACGCGTTCAGCGACTATGGCAAACGCCAACAACGCTTGATCTCGCTGATTCGTCAAAGTGAAGCAAGCCGCGCCGCCGCGGACCTGGCCGAAATTCGCTACCGCGAAGGCACCGTGGACTTCCTCGTCCTGCTGGATGCCCAGCGTGAGCGTCTGGCGGCAGAAGATACCCAGGCCCTGGCCGAAACTGATTTGTATCGCGGCATTGTCGCGATTTACAAAGCCCTTGGCGGTGGCTGGCAACCCGAGACGGTGGCCAGCAACTAATATTTTAAAGCGCTCCTTTTGGTTGGTCGCAACCAGCCAGTTTTTTAGCCTCGTGCCTCATTCGGTCGCGGGGCTTTTTTTTGCCTGTCCATAGCCCCCTGATACACCACACCCCCCCTGTGGGAGCGGGCTTGCTCGCGAAAGCGATGGGTCATTCAGCATTTATGTTGCATGTGCATCCGTCATCGCGAGCAGGCTCGCTCCCACAGGGGGGCTAGGGTTGGTCTTGAGATTTGTGGTCTTCCATGACGGTCACCGTGGCCGTGGTCCCGGCGCGCAGGCGATTTTTGGCGAGATAGTCGGCGTCAATCTGAATTCTCACCGGCACCCGTTGCGCCAGTTTGACCCAGGTGTAACTGGGGTTGATGTTTGCCAGCAATCGTCCGCCGGGCAGGTTCTCCCGGTCGGCGATGGCAAAGGCGATGCTTTGGACGGTGCCGCCGAAAGTCTCGCCGCTCATCAACTCGATCCTGACGCGGTCGCCCTCCTCTATTCGCGGCAGCTTGGTTTCTTCGAAGTAGCCACTGACATAAAACGAATCGCTATCAACCAACGCCAACAACGCGCCACCGGCGGCGGCATAGTCACCCTGTCGGGTGAGCAGGTTGGTCACGTAACCGCTGACGGGGGCTTCGACCCGGGTGCGCTGCAAGTCGAGCTCAGCCTGGGTCAACGCGGCGATGGCCAGTTGCACATTAGCCTGGGCCAAACCGAGGTTGGCCTGGTTGCGCAGCAATTCAGCCTGCGCCACGGCCACGTCCGTGCTGGACTTTTCCCACTCCTCGCCAGAAATCGCGGCACGTTCCTTGAGTGTGCGACGCCGGTGCTCTTCGCTCTGACGCTGCCTGAGCAGCGCCTGGCTGGAAACAATGGTCGCTTCGGATTGCCCCAAAGAGGCTTTCGCCACTTCCACCGAACGCTTGGCATGTTCCACCGCCAGCTTGTAGCGCGCCGGATCGATCTCCAGCAACAGCTGGCCTTTATCGACATGCTGGTTGTCATGCACCGTCAGGCTGACGATGCGCCCCGAGACATCGGCGGACAACGTCACCACATCGGCGCGAACCCGTGCATCGCGAGTCCAGGGCGCGCGGGTGTAATGCTCCCAGGCGTACCCACCGAGGACAAAGGCCAGCAGCACCACCACAACGGTCGTCAGTCGGGCGAGGATCTTCTTCAAGGCATCAGGCTCCCATCACCAGAATCAGGGTGGCGCATACACAGACATATAACGCGCCCTCGAACAGGGCTTCATGCCAGACGAAACGCAGCACACCCAGGCGGCGCAGGAACCAGTCCAGCAGCAGGAAAATCGGCAAGGCCAGCAACAGGGCCTGGGCGATCGGTGGCAGGTACACGCCGCCTATTTCCAGATCAATGGGCAAGGGCTGGCACTCCTTTGGGTTCGGCGGGTAGAAAGTGTTGGCGATGCCGCTCCAGAAACGACACCACGATCAGCAGCGCCACACGCATCCTGAACACCGACCACAGGTGCTCATGAACCACCAGCTGCAGGTCGTCCATTTCATCGCCCAAGGCATGCAGGTTGGCAAGCAGCAGGTTGAGGTCGATTCCGGGTCGCCCGGCGACCAATCGGCCGGTCTCACGAACGGCGGCCATCAGGCGGTTTTGTTGTTCGGTACTGAGCAATGTGTTGCCTTGCCCCTGTTGCCTGAGCTGGTTCAACGCCACACCCAGCGCCATGCACCCCAGGCTGACCTCGAACAGCTCGCTGGATTGCTTGTCCCGGGTGGCCGGCAACAGTCCCAACATCATGGTCAGGCGATCGACCATGCGACTTTCAAAGGCAAACTGCTGTTCATCGGTCGCCGGGGTCTTCAATAAGGCGTAGACCTGCTCACAATTCTCTTTGAACAGTCGGCGAATCCGCAGATCGGGCCTGAATGGAAAGATCAGCGCATAGACACTCAATGCCAGCGTGGCGGCGCAGATATACGCACCAGCGAACTCGAACCAGGCAATTGCGGTGTTTTGGCCTACGCCTACGTTTTGCGGACCCAGCAACAACATCGTCGTCAGCCCCAGCCCAATGCCCGTTCCCGTGGTTGGCGGACTGGACAGCCCCACCGCGACGGCATACAGCAACGGGGCCAATAACAAGGCGAGCAGTTCGAAATCGCTGATCATTGGAACCAGCAGGAACAGGTACAGCGCCGACACCACCAGGGCCAGCGCCAGCCCTCGGGCGAAGCTTTGGCTGGCCAGCAATGGCCGTGGGAACGTCGCCATCAACGAGCAGAGAATCCCGACCACGATCATCCCGCCCCGAGCGCCATCCCACGCGGTCTCGATCCAGATCAGGCCGGCGACCATCAATGCACTGAATGCGCGGATGGCGTTCATCGCCGCCAAGGTGAAGTCCAGGTGCAGCGGGTTGTCCTGGCCGCGGAACACGCAACTGGCTTGCCGTCCCTCCTGGATCGCGTCGCTCAGCTCGAGGATCTGCCCCAGTTGTTCCAGCATCCGCGCTTGTTCCCAGCGCAGCGCCCAGGCCAGTGACCGCAGCGTGGCCGGCATCGTTTCGGTAAGTTGCTCGGCCTTGTAGGCCAGGTCATCGAAACGCTGTTGCAAGGCCGAGAAGTGATGCCGCGCGTCAGCCGATAACGAGCGCCCTTGCACCGCCAGATCATCAAGAAAGGCCAGTTCTTCGGCACGCAGGTGCTGAACTTCCAGCGGCAATGCGCCTTCCCAGCGCTCGGTCAGCAATTCCCGCTGGTGGCGCAGCGCTGTCAGCCGCGAGGTCAGCAGCACCAGTTGATTGCCCAGCAACTGCACCAGCTCGTTAGCGCTGCGCAGGCGTGGCGCATCGTAATACAGATGCCGGCGAACCCCTTCCAGCGCGCTGATCGCACCGAGCAATTGCATCTGCCGCCGATGAAAATCCGCCTCGCTTTCTTCGGTGCGGATGACGGCGGCAGCGTGGGTCGCCAGCAGCTTGATGACCTGATCGATCTTGGCAAAGTAATCCCGTGCCACGGCCTCCGGGCGCGCAGTCAAAAGGCTGACAACGCAGACGCAGGCGACCGCCAGCAGCGTCTCGGTGACCCGCGTGACAGCCAGCAGGAACGTGCCATCCTGGTCTGGCACCGCCAGCAAGGCGACCACCACCGCCGTGTAACCGCTCAACACAAACGCCTGGGAGCTGGTGTAGCGCAACAAGGTGCCGCCAGCCGTACACAACGCCAGCCACAACCCCAACGTGATGATGAAAGGCAGCGGCGCCTGAGGAAAGATCGCCATGATCAACACCGCGACTGCCGCGCCCAGAGTGGTGCCGATGACCTGGCCAAAACTGCGGGCCAGGGCCATGCCAGACAACGGCTGGCTGACGATAACCACCGCCATGATTGACCACTTGGGCTGGTCAAGGTCGAACAGAAAGGCCAGGTACAGCGTCAGCAACCCGGCCGCGATGGTTCTCAACGCAAACAGCAGCACCCCTGGCCCGGGGTTGAGCATCGCTTTGAAGTACTGCAGAAACGGTTGCATGGAAACACTCGTGGAGTTATCTCCAGCAAGAGTAGTCACTGCTTCGGCGCCGCGACGGGTTTCAATGTCGACGCGACCTGTAGGCAAAATCGTCGCAATTGAACCGAGTCAGAGTTTGACTCACAGCGCCACCTGACCGAAGCTGACGGCTTTGCACAAGCTTGCCAGCTCCCGGATTCCTGCATGTCCCAGTCCCGCCGCTACGCGCTCATCAGCCTTTGTGTCCTGCTCGCCATCGTCCTTGCCTGGTTCTTCCTGCGCACGCCTGCCCCGGTGGTGCCGGAGGCCATCAAGCGCGGCTATAGCGAAGCGCTGACCCAGGCACGTGCCGGGCAGCCCGGCGCCGCGCGGGTGTTGTATCAGCAACTGGCGCGCCCCGACCTGTCGGCCAAGCGCCGTATCTGGCTGCATGCTGAACTGCCCAATTACCCGAGCCCGCTAGCCCTGAAACTGGCCGATGCTGACCTGCAAAACCCGTCCCCTGAAGTCCGCGTGGCGGCGATCAAGAGCATCAGCGGCCTGGTGCCCAACGGGCAGCGCAGCCTGTTGATCGGGCCGTTGCTGGAGGACAGCGAACAAAGTGTGCGCTTTGCCGCAATCAACGCCCTGCTGGGCTTGTCGCCGGATGATCTGGGCTTGTATTTCGGGCCTCTGCAACAAGCCATCGATGCCTGGGAGCAGGTCCTGAAGAGCCAACCCGAAAGCGCCGAAACCCAATACCAACTGGCCCGTCTGCACCTGCACAACGCCGAACTGAAAGAGGCGCAGCAGGCACTGGAGCGCACCTTGCAGCTGGACCCGGCGAATCTGCCGGCGCTGGTCATGCAGATTGAAGTACTGGATAAGCAAGGCCAAAGCGATGCAGCCCAGCAATTATTGGCAAAACAGTTAAAGGCGCAGCCCAACTCGGCCTACCTTCAACATGCGCTGGGACTGTGGTTGTTGCATCACGGACAAAGTGAATTTGCGTTGCTGGGGCTCTCGAAAGCCGTAGAGATCGAGCCCGGCAACAAGGACTATCGTTACGACCTGGCCACCACTTTGCACGACGAGCAAGAGCTGGAGGCTGCGCAAAAGCAGTTGCAGGAGATCGTCCAGCGCCACCCGGCCGACCGCAAGGCGCGGGTGTTGCTGATCAATTACTGGAAGGAAAGTGGCCAGTTGCAGAACGTGCAGATTTTGCTGGCACAACTGGAGCAACTCAACCCGGACGACCCGGCGTTGCAGCAAGGGCTCTAAGCGTTTTTCGGCACGACCTCTCACAGACAGACACAAAAGGTTGAACCGTCGCCACGGCAAAAGGTCAAGTGATCAGGCAGTACATTCAGGCACCTCAGCCTGCTGCCTCGCTTCCCCTAGTCATGAGAGGGTTTTTTTTGTCTACATCTAACGAGCTGTTCAGTGCAAAAGCCGCTACCGGTATAGAGGGTCTGGATGACATCCTCGCCGGTGGGTTTTCCCGAGGTCATGTGTTTTTGCTGGAGGGTGAACCCGGAACCGGCAAAACCACGGTCGCTTTGCATTTTTTGCTGGCCGGCGCTCGTGCCGGCGAGCGCTCGTTGTACATCACCCTGTCGGAGACCGAGCGCGAACTGCGCCAAGGCGCGTTGTCCCACGGCTGGGATCTGGACGAGAACATCCACATTTTCGAGCTGACACCGCCTGAAAGCCTGCTCAATGCCGAGCATCAGCAGAGCCTGCTCTACTCTTCCGACCTTGAGTTGGGTGAGGCCACCAAGCAGATATTCGAAGTGGTCGAGCGCGTCAAACCTACCCGGGTAGTCCTCGACAGTCTTTCCGAAATCCGTCTTCTGGCCCAGAGCTCCCTGCGATATCGCCGGCAGATTCTGGCCATCAAGCACTACTTCGTGCGCTACGACGCCACGGTGCTGTTGCTTGATGACCTGACCACCGAATCCCTCGACAAAACCGTGCACAGCGTGGCACACGGCGTGGTTCGTCTCGAAGAACTGACGCCCAACTATGGCGCGGAACGGCGGCGGATCCGCGTGGTGAAATACCGTGGACAGAAATACCGTGGCGGCTTCCATGACTTCACCATCATGGGCGACGGCGTACATGTGTTTCCGCGCCTGGTGGCGGCTGAACATCGCGGCGGATACACCCGCCAGCAGTTGACCAGCGGGATCAAGGAAATGGACGCCCTGCTCGGCGGCGGTATCGAGACCGGCTCCAGCACGCTGATCCTGGGCCCCGCCGGTACCGGCAAATCGCTGATTTCGATGATCTTCGCCGCGGCGGCCGTGGCGCGAGGTGAAAAATCCGCGTTGTTCATCTTCGACGAAGAGCTGGGCCTGCTGTTCGAGCGCATGAAGAACATGGGCATCGACTTGAAGGTCCTGCAAGACACCGGCAACTTGCTGATCGAACAAGTCGACGCCGCCGAGCTGTCCCCCGGCGAGTTTTCGCACCGGGTTCGTCGTTGTGTCGACGAGCAAGCAATCAAAACCGTGGTGATCGACAGCATCAACGGCTATCAGGCCGCGATGCCCGAGGAAAACGCGCTGGTGCTGCACATGCATGAGTTGCTGCTTTACCTCAATCGCCGAGGCGCGGCAACGTTCATGACCGTGGCCCAGCATGGTCTGGTCGGAGACATGCAAGCCCCGGTCGACATTACTTATCTGGCTGACACGGTGATTCTGTTGCGTTACTTCGAAGCCCTGGGCAAGGTTCGCCGGGCGATCTCGATCATCAAGAAGCGTACCGGCAGCCACGAATCGACCATCCGCGAATACCGCATTGGTAAAAGTGGCATGACGATTGGTGAGCCGCTGGACGCCTTCCAGGGTGTATTACGTGGCGTACCGACCTACCTCGGCGCCAGCCAGCCGTTGCTCAAGGATGATGCCCGGTGAACAGTGTCGAGGCGAAGTCCGAGCGCGCGATCATTCTCGCGCCACTGGGACGCGACAGCCAGATTGCGCTGATGATGCTCAACGAGGCAGGGTTCGAAGGCCTTGTCGCCCGCGACCTGATCACATTGTGCGACGAACTGGCACGAGGCGCCGGCCTGCTGGTGATTTCCTCGGAAGCGCTATTGGGTTGTGACCTGGCCCCTCTAATGAGTCTGATCGATGCACAACCGGCCTGGTCGGACTTGCCGATCGTCCTGATGACCCACCACGGTGGCCCCGAGCAGAACCCCGCTTCGCGATTTGGCCCGCAGCTCGGCAACGTGACCTTCCTTGAGCGCCCGTTTCACCCGGTGACGTTGATCAGCCTGGTCACCACGGCGCTACGGGGTCGACGACGACAGTACGAAGCCAGGGACCGGATGATCGACCTGACTCAAAGCGAACTGCGCCTGCAAACCACGCTCGAAACCCTCGAACAACAGGTCGAAGAGCGCACCGCCCAATTACGCCACAATGAAGAGGCGCTCAGGCAATCGCAGAAAATGGAAGCGGTCGGCCAACTCACCGGCGGCATCGCTCATGACTTCAATAACATGCTGACCGGTATCATCGGCAGTCTCGAGCTGCTGCGTCGGCGCCTGGCCCGAGGGCGCACCGAAAACCTGGACGACCTGATTGATCTTGGGGTGACATCCGCCAACCGTGCGGCAGGCCTGACCCATCGACTGTTGGCATTTTCCCGGCGTCAGTCACTGGATTCCAAGCCGGTGAAAATGAACACCTTGGTGGTGTCCATGGGTGAGCTCCTGCAACGCAGCCTCAACGAAAGCATTCAGCTGGACATGCAGCTGGATGAGAATCTTTGGGTGGCCGAGGCTGACCCCAATCAACTCGAAAGCGCCCTGCTCAACCTGGTGCTCAATGCCCGTGATGCCATGCCCGAGGGCGGGAATCTGGTGGTCAGCACCTCCAACCAGCAATTGGACGCGACCTTCGCTCAGGCCAATGGCAACCTGCAACCCGGTGATTACGTTGTCTTGCAAGTCACCGATACCGGTTGCGGCATGCCGGAAAGCACCATCAGCCGAGCCTTTGATCCGTTCTTCACGACCAAGCCAATCGGCCAGGGAACGGGGCTGGGGTTGTCGATGATTTACGGGTTCAGCAAGCAGTCTGGCGGTCACGTCACCATCCAGAGTGAAGTGGGCAACGGCACCACGGTGAGCCTGTATCTGCCGCGTTACTGGGGCGAGCTGGATGAGGACACGCAAATCGATGTCGCACACGCGCCCCATGCCCTGGAAGGTGAAACAGTGCTGATCGTCGAGGACGACCCGGCGGTCCGCGTGCTGGTCAGCGCGGTACTGAGTGAGTTGGGCTATGCCTTCGTGGAAGCCGGCGATGCCAACAGCGCAGTGCCGATTCTGGATTCGGGCCAGCGTATCGACCTGTTGATCAGTGACGTGGGGTTACCGGGGATGAATGGCCGGCAACTGGCGGAAATCGGGCGCCAATACCGGCCTGATCTGAAAGTGTTGTTCATCACCGGTTACGCCGAACATGCCGCGGTGCGTGGAGGTTTTCTCGACCCGGGCATGCAGCTGATCACCAAGCCATTCACCTTCGACCTGCTGACGGCCAAAGTGCGCGAGATGATCAGAATCTGAAAGCCCCGACAAACGGGGCTTTGGGGATAGTCAGGACAGCATGTCCTGCATGAGTTCCTGCAACACATCCAGATCGAACGGCTTGCCAAGGATCGGTGCCTTGCGCGTGATCGGGCTGTCGGTTTCGCGGATTTCCTGCGGATAACCACTGATGAAAATCACTTTGAGTTCCGGTCGCAACTTCACCGCAGGCTCAGCGATCTGTACCCCGGAAATCCCGCCTGGCAGACGGAAGTCGGTGATCATCATGTCCAGGTGCGGTTTGCTGGCCAGGATTTCGAACGCCTGCTCGCCGTTTTCGGCCTGCAACACCCGGTACCCTTCCCCCGAAAGATAGGCAGATAAAACCATCAGGATCGAGGGGTCATCCTCGACGATCAATACCACATCTTGTGCATCTTCACTCATGGGAAGCCTTTGTTCGGTCAATTGCTGCTGATACGACCATGGGGTCGATCAGAGGTTGCGTTTATCCGGCTGTTTTCCTATAGCGGCAGACAAACGCGAAACAAGGCGCCTTCGCCAATCCGGCTCTCGACGGTGATGGAGCCACCGTGGGCAGTGACAATCTGCTCCGAAATAAACAGTCCCAGTCCCAATCCAGCAACGACGGTCTTGGCGGAAACCCGTTCGAATTGCTGAAAAATGCGCCGCTGGTTCTCTTCGCTGATACCGATACCACGATCCTGAACCTCGACCCGCGCCTGGCCGTCCTGGGTGAACACGCGAACATCAATCGTACCCTTGCCACCATAGCGCAATGCGTTGGTCAGCAGATTCGAGATCACCTGTTCGATACGAAATTCGTCCCAATTACCGACAACTGGCTGGTCGGCGGTAAACGTCACCGCCGTTTCGGCGGCATCGATCTGCGGCGCAAAGTTTTGCAGCAGATTGCTGACCAATTTCACCAGATCAAATTGACTGGTACGAATCGATAGCTTGCCCGTGCGGATTCGCGACACATCGAGCATGTCCTCGATCAGGCGAATCAGGCTTTTGATCTGCCGCTCGTCCCGGTCGACCATGGCGTGCATCTTGTCCAGGGTGAACGCCGCGGCGTTGTCCCGGGCCAGGTGCATCTTGCGCAACTGAGTCTCGAGGATCAGGCCATTGAGCGGCGTACGCAGTTCGTGGGCGACGATGGACATGAAGTCGTCACGCATGCGCACGGCTTGTTCGAGCTCATTCTGGGTCGCCTGCAACTGCTTGAGCAATGCCTCCTGCTCCCGGCGACTTCGCTCCAGCGCTTCGACCTGTTGCTTCATCGCCTTGCTCTGGCGATACAAGTCGACGAACACGTTGACCTTGCTCTTGACCGCATGAATGTCCAGCGGCTTGTGCAGGAAGTCCACGGCGCCACTTTCGTAGCCTTTGAACGCATAGTTCAGCTCACGACCGGCGGCGCTGACGAACACGATCGGGATGTTCTTGGTCTTCTCCGTGCCGCGCATCAACTCGGCCAGCTCAAAACCGTTCATGCCCGGCATCTGCACGTCGAGAATGGCCATGGCGAATTCGTGTTGAAGTAACAACGACAGGGCTTCGTCGGCGGACAAGGCTTTGTAGACGATGCGGTCTTCACGCTTGATCAACGCTTCCAGCGCCAGCAAATTCTCCGGCAGATCGTCGACTATCAGCAGTTTGGCTTGGATGTTACTTAGCATGCTATTTGTTCCAGCTCGACAATCAGACGGCCGATGCCGCGTATAGGAAGAATGTGGTCTGGCTGGTGTATATCCAGCGCAGCTTGCGGCATGGTTGAAACTTGAGCTTCGTCGGGGTCCTGCACGACAGTCAGCCCGCCACGTTGCTTGACCAGGGCCATTCCGCGCGCTCCATCCTGGTTGGCCCCGGTCAACAGCACCGCTGCAAGCGTCGGACCGTAGGCATCGGCCGCCGACTCAAACAGGAAATCGATGGCTGGCCGCGAATGATGCACGCGCGGCTCCAGGCTCAAGGAGAAACTGCGATCCTGCTCCACCGACAAGTGATAACCGGGGCCTGCAAAATACAGCGTTCCTGCTTCGACCAGCGTTTTGTCGATGGCTTCCAGGACAGGCATGGCGACTCGCCGCGCGAACACTTCGGCCAATTGGCTGCGACGTGCTTCAGGCAAGTGCAGCACCACGATGATCGGGAGCACGAACCCCTTGCGCAGCGGGCTGAGAATAGTCAGCAACGCCTCGACACCTCCGGCCGAAGCACCGATCACAATCGCTTCCACAGCAGGCAAACCCGCAGCACTGTTCATGATTTTCGATAAATCCGTTCTTGTTTGACCAGTGTCTCGAACTGATTGCCAAAGGCCGAAAAATCCAGGGTTTCCTTACTGCCCAGCACCAGGAATCCGCGATGGCAGAGGGATTCATGAAACAGGCCAAAGGCACGATCTTGAAGTTTTTTATTGAAATAAATCAATACGTTGCGACACGAAATTAATTGAGTTTCTGAAAATACGCTATCGGTCGCAAGGCTGTGATCGGCGAACGTCACGTTTTCGCACAGGCTCTTGTCAAAAATGGCGTAACCGTACGCCGCCGTATAGTAATCAGAGAGCGAACGCTGGCCACCAGCCTGCTGGTAGTTCTGAGTGTAGGCACGGACATTCTCCATGGAGAAAATCCCTTGCTTGGCTTTCTCCAGCGAACGCGGATTGATGTCGGTGGCATAGATGATGGTGCGGTCGAGCAAGCCTTCTTCGCGCAACAGTATCGCCGTCGAATAGACTTCTTCGCCTGTGCTGCACCCGGCGATCCAGATCTTGATCGACGGGTAGGTCTTGAGCAGCGGCACCACTTCTTTGCGGATCGCCAGGAAATGCGAAGGGTCACGAAACATTTCACTGACCGGAATCGTCAGCAACTGCAGCAATTGCATGAACGCGGTGGGATCGTGCAGCACTTTCTCTTGCAAGGCCGAAATGGTATTGCACTCGAATTGACCCAGCGCATGATTGACCCGGCGCTTGATCGATGCGCCGGAATAGTCACGAAAGTCGTAGCTGTACTTGAGGTAGATCGCCTCGATCAACAATCGCAGTTCGATCTCGCTATTTCGCTCCACTGAACAATCGCGCTCCACTTAGATACGTTCCATCTTCGGTAACCACACTCGAATCAACGAGAACAGACGGTCCAGGTCGATGGGTTTTGCCAGGTAGTCGTTGGAACCGGCCTGCAGGCAGCGTTCCTGATCGTCCTTCATGGCCTTGGCCGTTACCGCAATGATCGGCAGCTTGCGCCAGCGCGGGTCCTTGCGGATCTCGATAGTGGCTTCGTAACCGTCCATCTCCGGCATCATCACGTCCATCAGCACCAGGTCGATGTCCTCGACTTCATTCAATCTTTCAATCGCTTCGCGACCGTTGCGACCAATGACCACCACAGCGCCTTTGTGCTCCAGTGCGCTGGTCAGGGCGAAAATGTTGCGCACATCGTCATCCACCAGCAGTATTTTCCGACCCTCGAAGACCTTGTCGCGGCTGCGCGCGGTCTTGAGCATCCTTTGCCGTTCATGGGACAGCTTGGATTCGACTTTGTGCAGAAAGAGTGTGACCTCATCCAGCAGACGCTCGGGCGAGCGCGCGCCCTTGATGATGATCGAGCGCGAATATTTGCGCAGCTCGGTTTCTTCGTCCCGCGTCAGGTTGCGCCCGGTGTAGACGATGACCGGGGGGAATGAGCAGATATCCTCGGTGGACATTCGCTTGAGCAAGTCGTTGCCGAGCATGTCCGGCAACTTGAGGTCGATGATCATGCAGTCGAAATTGGTCGTGCGCAGTTGCTCGAGTGCGTCCTGCGCCAAACCGACAGCGGTGATCTCGATGTCTTCATCGCCGATCAGCCGCGCAATGCTGTCACGCTGCAGATCGTCATCTTCGACCAGCAGCACGCGCTTGACCTTCTGGGTAAGCTTGGCTTCGAGGCGCGCAAACACGTCCTTGAGCTCTTCGCGGGTGGTCGGTTTGACCGCGTAGCCGATAGCGCCCATGTGCATGGCGGCCTCGACCCGATCTTCGACCGAAATGACATGCACCGGAATGTGGCGGGTTGCGGCGTGCTCTTTAAGGCGCTGCAACACGGTCAGCCCGGAATGATCGGGCAGGCGCATGTCCAGCAGAATGGCGTCGGGGATGTACTCTTTGGCCAGGTCGTAACCCTCGTCCGCGCCATGGGCAACCAGGCACTGGTAACCCAGCTCGTGCGCCAGATCGTAAAGAATGTGCGCAAAATTCGGCTCATCCTCCACCACCAGAATGCACCGGGTGGCGAACGGCGCCTTGGCGCGGTCATCGGCAAAACGCGGAATGTTGACTTCGGCGATCAGCGGCACAGGCGCAGGCGCCGTGGCTGCCACGCGTGGCGTCACGGCGACCGGCGTGGCCTGCATCGGCTCGACCGGCTGGTCGCCCGGTTCGACATACTGCTGCGGCAAGACCAGCGTGAACACACTGCCCTGCCCCGGCTCGCTGGTGACACTGATGGAGCCGCCCAGCAAGGCCGCAAGATCCCGGGAAATCGACAAGCCCAGGCCCGTGCCGCCATAACGACGATTGGTGGTGCCATCGGCCTGGCGGAAGGCTTCGAAAATGCTTTCCTGCTGGTCAGCGGCGATGCCGATCCCGGAATCGCGAACAATAAAGGCGATGCCGTCGTTTGGCTGGGACGCCACGGTCAGGCTGACCGTGCCTTTTTCAGTGAATTTCACCGCGTTCGACAGCAGGTTCTTGATGACTTGCTCCAGACGCTGGCGGTCGGTGAACAACATCATCGGCGAACCGGGTTGCAAGTCGACCTCGAACTTCAACTTCTTGTTGGTGGCCATCGGCTCGAACATCGAGCTCAGCCCGTCCACCAGACGCGCAACACTGGTGTTCTCGGGGCGCATTTCCAGCTTGCCGGCCTCGACCTTGGAAATATCGAGGATGTCATTGATCAGATTGAGCAAGTCATTGCCGGCCGAATAGATCGATTCGGCAAATTTCACCTGCTCGGGCGTGAGATTTTCCTGAGGGTTCTCTGCCAGCAACTTGGCCAGAATCAACGAACTGTTGAGCGGCGTGCGCAGTTCGTGGGACATGTTGGCGAGAAATTCGGATTTGTACTTGCTGGAGCGCTGCAACTCTTCGGCGCGCTCTTCAAGTTGAGTCTGGGCCTGATTGAGTTCGGTGTTCTTCAAGTCCATCGCATCGCGCTGGTCGGCCAGAACCTGCGCCTGCTCGGCCAATTGTTCGTTGGTCTGCTCCAACTCGACCTGCTGGGTTTCCAGATACGCCTGGGATTCCTTGAGAATCCGCGACTGCTCTTCCAGCTCTTCGTTGGCGGTCTTGAGCTCTTCCTGCTGGACTTGCAGCTCTTCATTGAGTTGCTGGGTCTCGGCCAGGACTTCCTGCAAGCGCTGGCGGTAGCGTGCTGCCTCGATCGAAGTGCCGATGTTGCCGGCAATCAGTTCGAGCAACTCAACGTCACGCTCTTCCAGCGGTCGCAGGAATCCCAGTTCGATCACGCCATTAATCCGGTCGTCATCGCTGGTTGGTACGACAAGCACGCTACGTGGCAAGCCCTCACCCAAGCCGGAGCTGACTTTGAAATAGTCGCTTGGTACGTCATCGAGGCGAATCAGGCGGGCCCGGCTCGCCACCTGGCCAACGATCCCTTCATCACTGGAGATATGCTGATCGCGCTCTTCCTGTTCGCGCGAAAAACCGTAGGACGCGATACGCCGCAAACTGCCATGCTCTTCACGAACATAAAGAGCAGCCACCGCAATGCCCAGGTACTGGGCGCAAAATTGCAGAATGTTGCGCCCCAGCACATTAAGCGACAGTTGCCCCAGCACTTGCTCGGCCAGTTCGGTCTGGCCATTGCGCAGCCAGGCTTGCCGCTCCAGTCGCGAGGCGGCGGTTTGCTGCGCCGCCAGGTTGGCGCTGTAATCCTGCGACAGGTTGAGCAGATCCCGGCGCCCGATGTACGCCAGCAAGGCGCTGATGGCGGCGATGAACAACAGGTACAGCGAGATGCTCCAGATCGTGGTGCGACGCACTTCTTCGTTGCGCGCGGTGCGCAACTGCTGCTCCATGTCGATCACGTCTTCGAACTGCTTGCGGATCTCATCGGTCAGGCGCTTGCCGCGACCGGCCTTGACCGCATTACGGTAATCACCGCTGGCGCGCTGCAAATCGATCATCGTTTGCGCATAGGCAGCCCATTCCGCTTGCAAAGCCTGGAGCCGGCGCAAGCGATCGGTCTGCACCGGGTTATCGGCAGTCAGTTCGAGCAAGGTATTGAGTGCGACCGCGATTCTCGGCTTGGCCGTTTCGTAGGGGTCGAGGAAATGCTCGTCGCCACTGAGCAGGAAGCCGCGCATGCCGGTTTCCAGATCGACGGTCAGCTTCACGGCTTCGTTGGCGTTATTGATCACCCGGTCGGTGTGCTCGACCCACTGGATCACCGACAATAAATAGGTGATCAGCGAGACAAAGAACACCGCACTGATGACGCCGACGCCCAGTGGCAGGCTGATGTTGCGACTCAGGAGTTTGCGAAATCGTTGCTCATCAACCGAAGACACCGTGGTCATGGGGAAGCCTTGTCGAACTGTTCAAAACCAGGGAGTTTGCCCCAAAAAGGCGGTATTGATCTAATTTTCTGAGCAATGGACGTGCAAACGGCTTCTTTTAGCTGCGCCCGCTTGAAAGGAGCGGTTATCCTTGCGCGCCCTTGTACGGCTATTCTTTTTGTACAGCGTTGGGAACTTGTCGGGATCCGCCACTTACTCATGCAAGAGCCCGGCAATTTTGTGCGTCCGGTACCCGCAAACCAATCATTGAGAGCCTCACTATGACCTCCCACCCGTCCATCATTCTTGTTGTCGAAGACGATGCCATCGTGCGCATGTTGATTGTCGATGTGCTGGAGGAGCTGGAGTACACCGTGCTTGAGGCGGACGGCAGCGAGAAAGCCCTTGAATTCCTGAACGATGAAGACCAGTACATCGATTTGATGATGACCGATGTCGGCCTGCCCGTGATGGACGGGCGCGAGCTGGCGACACAGGCACGGATGTTGCGCCCTGAACTGCCGATCCTGTTCGCCAGCGGTTATGCCGAAAACATTGATGTGCCTGAAGGCATGCAGGTGATCGGCAAGCCATTTTCCATCGATCAGTTGCGCGACAAGGTCAAAAGCATGGTTTCATCCCAAAGCGCTGACTGAAGGGCGTTGGACGGATAAGCACCGAGGCTGTGGTTTAATTACAGCCTTGCTCTCTCTCCGTCTTTTTCCCCGCATCAAGGAACGCCCTTACATGATTCAGCCCCGCGCAACCAAAGTCCTGGTCATTGGTTACGTCTGGCCCGAGCCCCGGTCTTCGGCGGCCAGCGGGCATGTGATGCAAATCCTCGATACGTTCTTGCAGCAGGGCTGGGACATCACATTCAGCAGTCCTGCCGGCACCGGCGAACATCGAGCCGACTTGACGGCACTGGGCATCCGCGAAGTGCCGATCGAGTTGAATAACAGCAGCTTCGATGCGTTTATCAGTGACCTCGCGCCGGACATCGTCCTGTTTGACCAGTTCATGATGGAAGAACAGTTCGGATGGCGCGTAGAGAAGTACTGCCCTGATGCGTTGCGCGTGCTTGAAACATCGGATCTGCAAAGCCTGCGGCGCGCTCGTCATCAACGACTCAAAGAACGTTTGAAACACAGCGACGATGCCAATGACTTCAGCGAATTGTTTGCGCCGGCGTTGCGTGAAGAGTTCGAACTGATGGCCGACAGCGATCTGGCCAAACGGGAGATCGCGGCGCTTTACCGCTGTGACGTGAACCTGATGATCTCCGAGGTGGAAATCGAATTGCTGGTCGAGCAGTTCAAGTTGCCACGCAACGTATTGCATTGGTGTCCACTGATGGTCGATGTGCCGGTTGCGCCGCCGACGGCATTCGCAGACCGGGCGCATTTCTTGAGCATCGGCAACTTTCGTCACGCTCCGAACTGGGATGCGGTGCTCTGGATGAAAACAGCCATCTGGCCGTTGATTCGCGAGCAACTGCCCGCGGCTCAGTTGCATATCTACGGTGCCTACACGCCGCCCAAGGCCACCGCGCTGCATAACCCGGCGCAGGGCTTTCATGTCATGAACTGGGCAGAAGATGCGTTACAGGTGATGTCGGCAGCACGTGTGTGCCTGGCGCCGCTTCGCTTCGGTGCAGGCATAAAAGGCAAGATTGTCGACGCCATGTTGTGTGGCACGCCCACCGTGACCACCCCCATCGGTGCAGAAGCGATGCACGGCAATCACCCCTGGCCCGGTGCCGTGGCCCGCACGGCTCGCGAAGTGGCTGACTGTGCGGTGCAGCTGTACAAGGATGAAGCGCTGTGGACGCAAGCCCAATCCCACGGGCAGACATTGCTCGCTGATCGTTATCGACAGTCAGAACATGGCCCGGCACTGATCGAAAAACTAGTGTATTGCCAACAGCACTTGGCACAACTTAGAAGTCATAACTTCATGGGCAGTATGCTGCGCCATCACCACCACAAAAGTACGCAATACATGGCGCAATGGATTGAGGCCAAAAACAAAGTCCCGATTTAAACTGTGCGTATCGACTTCACATATCTTGCATTACCACTTTGTTGATCACTCATCTGTTTCTCCTTATAAAGGGCTGGCCGAAGTTAGTAACGGACACTACTTCGGTTAACCGGCAACCTCTATCGATCTTTGCAAGGAAGCATTAAATGGACAACATCGTTCAAAATAACTACGCACTTAAAAACTGGATGGCCGCTACACCAGCCATTGATACTTTGTCACTCGCGGAGTTGACACTACCAGGCACTCATAACGCCGGCAGCGACTGGAAGGCATCCTGGCCGCTCATCCCCGGCGCCCATTGGCTGGCCTGCCAGCACGAATCGTTTTATTCCCAGCTGCGCCACGGCTCCCGAGTGCTTGACGTGCGCTTGACCCATGACGCCACTGCACAGGGCCTCGGCAAGTTATGCATTCACCACAACGGCTACCGCAACGGGCGTACGTTTGGGCATCTTTCCAGTGACGTGGAAAGATTTCTGCAAGAAAACCCGAATGAATTCATCATTCTGGACTTTCACGAATTGAGCGGGGATGCCTTTGATTTTGCCTACTTCAATAAGATGGTGATGCACTTTTTTGGGCACCGCCTGATTCCAAGCCAGAATCACACTTTGAGTCTTGGCCAACTCAAACAACTCAGCGCCAGTCAGCGCATTGTGGTCGCTGCGCCGCGGCACCGGGCAATTGACAGCAACGTGTTCATTCGGCAAATCGAGCATCAATGGTCCGGCATCGCCACCACCAGTGTCGCCGAGTTGCAGCAGCACATTACAAAGGTGCTGCGATACCCGCCAGGCACATGGGCTCCGTGGTCCCTGTCGGCGACGAGCTACAGCGCGCTGGGTGGTCCGGTGGATATCCATGACGAACTTGATGCGTGGTTTGATCCGAACAATAGCGACTGGGCGACCCAGTGCAACATTATCAACGTCGACTTTATTGAAGAGAGCAATATCGTGTCCTATTGCCGAACTGCAAACCTCAAAAAAGCCGCGAAGCAAGCCAAGTAGTTCGCCGTGCCATCAATGGGCTATTTTTGTGCAGGTATTTCCGTGACTGGCGATGCAGTCGCGCACTTCTATGCTGGGTCATGAACATCGTTCTTACGGGTGTGGGACGCCACCGCACTACACGAACTTCATCGCCCCCAGGGAGGGGGCGAGTCAACGACAAGGAACTGTCATGACCCACAACGCAGGCACCACGCTGGACAAACAAAACTGGATGCGTCACGTACTGGATGTTCATCGGTTGAAACTGACCGAGATTGTCTGGCCCGGTGCGCACAATGCCGGCATGGACAAGCAAGCACCCAACTATGACGTGGTGGTCGGCAACTGGACCACCTGCCAGAACGATTCATTTGCCTGGCAATTGTCAAACGGTGCACGGGCATTTGATATCCGCCTCGGTTATACCGAGGGCGCCGACCAGTCGATCTTCTATTTTCATCACAACGGATACCAGTCCCATCGTGTCCTCGATGAACTGATCACGGCGGTTTCAGCGTTCCTGGATCGTCACCCGGATGAATTCCTGGTGCTGGATTTCCACCAGCTCGGCGACGGGGCCAAACCCTTTGACCATCGAAAATTCAATGCGCTGTTGGTGAGCCGACTCGGACATCGGGTCATACCACCCACCGACGCCCTGAAAACGGTGGGAGAACTCAAGCGGCTCAGCACTCGCCGCAGGATAGTCTTGGCGGCGCCCGCCCAGCCCGAGCTGGATCTGGGTTATTTCTGGCCGCGTATCCCGCACAAGTGGATCAACAAGCGATTCAGCGACACCGATGACCTGAAAACCCACATCTCCAAAACCCTTGAAGACGCACCCTTCGAATCCTTCCTCTGGGCGTTATCGGCCACCAGCTATGCGTTTCTGGGAGGACCTCAAGACATCAAGGCCCAGATCAATGACTGGTTCGATCCCACCCGGGACTGGGTCACTCGCTGCAGCATCATCAATACCGACTTTTTCGATGAGTCAGAGATCGTCCGTTACTGCTGGACAGCCACCAGCATGAACGCCGTCTATGGCAGAGCCCTGCATGATCGGGCGCCGGCCTGACGTCGCAGCGCTACACGCTGGCAATAACTGCTCGGAAAGAGGCATGATCAGGACGCAATGACAATAAAAAGCGCCCAGACATGACCCGAACAGCCAGAGTCACCGACCCCTCCTACGAATTGATGGACGACCACAACGGGTTGTCCATCATCTATCGCCAGCATGGATTCCCGTGTCCGTTGGTGCGCTGGCACTTTCACAAGGAGTACGAACTGCACCTGATTGTCGCCAGCTCCGGCAAGGTGTTCATCGGCGACTACATCGGCAATTTCTACCCCGAAAGCCTTTTTTTCACCGGCCCTAACCTGCCACACAACTGGATCAGTCAGGTGGCTGAAGACGAGGTGGTGCCCAAACGCGACATGCTGGTCAATTTCACCGATGAATTATTCGAAAGCGGTCATCAGGTCTTTGCTGAACTCAAGACCCTCAGCCCGCTGCTTGAGCGCGCGCAATACGGCATCGAATTTCGCTGCAAACGCACCATTCGCCAGGCCATGACCCTGATGCAGCGCATTGCCGACACCCAAGGCGTGACTCGCCTGGGGCACTTCTTCATCCTGCTGGAACTGCTGGCCGCCTCTGATGACTTTCAATTGCTGTCCGGGGCCACGACACCGCAACTGGCCGATGAGCACAACATTGACCGCACCAACCGGGCGGTGGATTACATCTTTGCCCACTACGCCCGGGAGTTGCCGCTCGAGGAAGTCGCCGCGCATCTGGGCATGAAGCCGACTTATTTCAGCCGGGTGTTCAAGCAGGCTACCGGACGCTGCTTCATCGAATTCGTCAATCGCCTGCGCATCAGCAAATCCTGCGAGTTGCTGGCAGATGGCGACAAACCGGTGACCGACGTGTGTTTCGAGTCGGGTTTCAACAATATTTCCAACTTCAATCGGCGTTTCCAGCAGCTCAAGGGCATGACCCCTTCTCACTATCGGCGGTTGGCGGTACAGCGGTTGACCGAACAAAACATGGGTTAAACCTGTACATATCCGATGCCGTGCCATCACTTGCAGGCTGGCCCCTAAGCCTCCCCCGCCAAACTCCAGTGCAAAATAGTATCGATTCAAGTGCTACGGATGATTTGTCTGATCATCAATTGAAGGCTGTAATCAGCGCACATTCTTCCTGTCATCGGAAGACACAAAAACAATAACTGTCCTTCTGTATCCCTGCGGGTGCAGAAAAGGAGTGCACGATGCAACCTTCTGTAAAAGCTCTGCTAGCCCTCACCTGCATGACCCTCAGCAGCGTCAGTCTCGGCGCTCAGACCCTGACCATCGCCACCGTCAACAACAGCGACATGATCCGCATGCAAAAGCTCTCGAAAACCTTCGAGGCCGAGCACCCGGACATCAAGCTCAATTGGGTGGTGCTGGAAGAAAACGTTCTGCGCCAACGCCTGACCACCGACATCGCCACTCAGGGCGGGCAGTTCGACGTGCTGACCATCGGCATGTACGAAGCCGCACTCTGGGGGGCAAAGGGTTGGCTGGAGCCGATGAAGGACTTGCCTGCCTCCTACGCCCTGGACGACGTTTTTCCTTCAGTGCGTGAAGGCCTGTCGGTCAAGGGTTCGCTCTACGCCCTGCCGTTCTACGCAGAAAGCTCGATCACCTATTACCGCACCGACCTGTTCAAGGACGCCGGGCTGACCATGCCTGAGCACCCGACCTGGGAACAGATCGGCGAATTCGCCAGCAAACTGACCAACAAGGAGAAGGAACAGTACGGCATCTGCCTGCGCGGCAAGGCTGGCTGGGGCGAAAACATGGCGCTGATCACCACGGTCGCCAACGCCTATGGCGCACGCTGGTTCGATGAGAAGTGGCAACCTGAATTCACCGGTCCAGAGTGGAAAAACGCGCTGAACTTCTACGTCGAGACCATGAAGAAATCCGGCCCGCCGGGGGCTTCCAGCAACGGTTTCAACGAAAACCTGGCGCTGTTCAACAGCGGCAAGTGCGCAATCTGGGTGGATGCCAGCGTCGCCGGCTCCTTTGTGACCGACAAGACTCAGAGCAAGGTAAGCGACCACGTCGGCTTCACCTATGCGCCGCACCAGACCACCGACAAAGGTTCGGCCTGGCTCTACTCCTGGGCGCTGGCGATCCCGACCAGCTCCAAGGCCAAGGACGCAGCTAAAACCTTCAGCGCCTGGGCAACGTCCAAGGAGTACGGAGCACTGGTGGCGGAAAAAGACGGCATTGCCAACGTGCCGCCCGGCACTCGGGCCTCGACGTACAGCGAGGCGTACATGAGCGCCGCGCCGTTCGCCAAGATCACGCTGGAATCGCTGAAAACCGCGGACCCAAGCAAACCGACGCTCAAACCTGTGCCTTACATCGGCATCCAGTTGGTGACCATTCCTGAGTTTCAGGGCATCGGTACGCAGGTCGGCAAGTCGTTCTCGGCAGCGTTGATTGGCCAGACCACGGTCGACCAGGCCCTGGCCGCCGCCCAGACCTCCACCGAACGTGAGATGAAGCGCGCCGGTTATCCCAAGTAGCCGCCACTCAACCTGTGGGAGCGAGCCTGCTCGCGATAGCGGTAGTCAAGCCATCAGCAATGGGCCGGATGTACCGGCCCTATCGCCAGCAGGCTGGCTCCCACAGTCGAACTTCGTTTGCTGTTCATTATCGGTTCTGATCGCCATGAATATTTCAACTGCCAAAGCTCACATGGACATTCCCCAGCCGCTGCGTAAAAGCCGGCTGGCCAACCCCGGCTGGTTTCTGGTCAGCCCTTCGGTGGCCTTGTTGCTGCTGTGGATGATCGTGCCGCTGGGCATGACCGTCTATTTCTCGATGATCCGCTACAACCTGCTCAACCCCGGCGAGAACGAGTTCGTCGGGCTGGAGAACTTCACCTATTTCCTGACCGACTCGGGCTTCCTGCCCGGCGCCACCAACACCCTGTTGCTGGTGGGCAGCGTGCTGCTGATCAGCGTGGTGTTCGGCGTGTTGATCAGTGCCTTGCTGGAGGCCAGCGAGTTTCTCGGTCGCGGCATCGTACGGGTCATGCTGATCTCGCCGTTCTTCATCATGCCCACAGTCGGTGCGCTGATCTGGAAGAACCTGATTTTCCACCCGGTCTCGGGGATTCTCGCCTACGTCTGGAAGCTGTTCGGCGCCCAGCCGGTGGACTGGCTGGCGCATTACCCGTTGCTGTCGATCATCATCATCGTGTCCTGGCAATGGCTGCCCTTTGCGATCCTGATCCTGATGACCGCCATGCAGTCCCTCGACCAGGAGCAGAAAGAAGCCGCGCGCCTCGATGGCGCCGGTCCCATCGCGATTTTCTGGCACCTGACCCTGCCGCACCTGGCGCGACCGATTGCGGTGGTGGTGATGATCGAAACCATCTTCCTGCTCTCGGTGTTCGCCGAAATCTTCACCACCACCAACGGCGGCCCCGGCTATGCCTCGACCAACCTGGCGTACCTGATCTACAACCAGGCGCTGGTGCAGTTCGACGTCGGCATGGCGTCCGCCGGCGGCTTGATCGCGGTGGTGATCGCCAACATCGCGGCCATCGTGCTGGTGCGCATGATCGGCAAAAACCTGACAGACAAAGCCTGAGGCCTGCGCCATGACTCTTCAACAATCCCGTCGCCTGCAAAGCCTGCTGCTAGGCACGCTGGCCTGGGCCATCGCGATCCTGATTTTCTTCCCGATCTTCTGGATGGTGCTGACCAGCTTCAAAACCGAAATCGACGCCTTCGCCACGCCGCCGCAATTCATCTTCACGCCGACGCTGGAGAACTACCTGCACATCAACGAGCGCAGCGACTACTTCAGCTTCGCCTGGAACTCGGTGGTGATTTCCTTCAGCGCCACGGCCCTGTGTCTGCTGATCGCGGTGCCGGCGGCCTACTCGATGGCGTTCTACGAAACCCAGCGCACCAAAGGCACGTTGCTGTGGATGCTCTCCACCAAGATGCTGCCGCCGGTGGGCGTGCTGATGCCGATCTACCTGCTGGCCAAGAGCTTCGGTCTGCTCGATACACGCATCGCCCTGATCGTGATCTACATGCTGATCAACCTGCCGATCGTGGTCTGGATGATTTACACCTACTTCAAGGACATCCCCAAGGACATCCTCGAAGCCGCGCGTCTCGATGGCGCCACGTTGTGGCAGGAAATGGTCCGGGTGCTGCTGCCGATTGCCAAGGGTGGTCTGGCGTCCACAGTCTTGCTGTCGTTAATCCTGTGCTGGAACGAGGCGTTCTGGTCGCTGAACCTGACCTCCTCGAAAGCCGCGCCCCTCACCGCATTGATCGCCTCATATTCAAGTCCCGAAGGGTTGTTCTGGGCCAAGTTGTCGGCGGTGTCGACGCTGGCCTGTGCGCCGATCCTGATTTTCGGCTGGATCAGCCAGAAACAATTGGTCCGCGGCCTGTCGTTCGGCGCCGTGAAATAGCCCTCACAGAATAAGCACAAAAGGAGCGCCACCATGGCCAACCTGAAAATCAAGAATCTGCAAAAAGGCTTCGAAGGCTTTTCCATCATCAAAGGCATCGACCTGGAAGTGAA
This sequence comes from Pseudomonas sp. DR48, assembly GCF_019823085.1. Classification (NCBI taxonomy): domain Bacteria; kingdom Pseudomonadati; phylum Pseudomonadota; class Gammaproteobacteria; order Pseudomonadales; family Pseudomonadaceae; genus Pseudomonas; species Pseudomonas sp. DR48. The sequence continues at coordinate 6,037,558 of NZ_CP081946.1, forward strand.
TGACAAGGAATTCGTGGTGTTCGTCGGCCCTTCGGGCTGCGGCAAATCGACGTTGCTGCGCCTGATTGCCGGCCTGGAAGAAGTCAGTGGCGGCACCATCGAACTCGATGGCCGCGACATCACCGAGGTCAGCCCGGCCAAGCGTGACCTGGCCATGGTGTTTCAGACCTACGCCTTGTACCCGCACATGACAGTTAAGAAGAACATGTCGTTCGCCCTCGACCTGGCTGGCGTACCGAAAGCCGAAGTGGAAAAGAAAGTCGGCGAGGCGGCACGCATCCTTGAACTCGGGCCGATGCTGGAACGCAAGCCCAAGCAGCTGTCCGGCGGCCAACGTCAGCGCGTGGCCATTGGCCGGGCGATTGTGCGCAACCCGAAAATTTTCCTGTTCGACGAGCCTTTGTCCAACCTCGACGCCGCCCTGCGCGTGCAGATGCGTCTGGAATTGTTGCGCCTGCACAAAGAACTGAAAGCCACGATGATCTACGTGACCCACGATCAGGTGGAAGCGATGACCATGGCCGACAAAGTCGTCGTGCTCAATGGCGGCAAAGTCGAGCAAGTCGGTTCGCCGCTGGACTTGTATCACCAGCCCGCCAACCTGTTTGTCGCCGGGTTCCTCGGCACGCCGAAAATGGGTTTCCTCAAGGGCAAAGTCACCCGCGTCGAAAGCCAGAGCTGCGAAGTGCTGCTGGACGCCGGCACCCGTATCAGCCTGCCATTGAGCAGTGCCAACCTGAGTGTCGGCAGCGCGGTAACGCTGGGTATTCGCCCGGAACACCTGGAACTGGCGCAAACCGGCGATTGCACCCTGCAAGTCACCGCCGACGTCAGCGAACGCCTGGGCAGCGACACCTTTTGCCACGTCGTGACCGCCTCCGGTGAGGCACTGACCATGCGCGTTCGCGGCGATCTGGCCAGCCGTTATGGCGAAACATTGAGCCTGCACCTGGACGCCGAACACTGCCATTTATTCGATGCCGACGGTGTAGCGCTGACCCGCCCACTGCGCGCAGCGGCCTGATTTCAGAGAGACTTTGATGAAACTCAATAAACAGAACCTGCACCGCCTCGCCCCCGAGGTGCTCCTGCCCGCCTACGCCCTGAGCGACACGCGCCAAGGCATTGCCCACATCGGCGTCGGCGGGTTTCACCGCGCCCATCAGGCGTATTACACCGACGCCTTGATGAATACGGGCGAAGGCCTGGACTGGGCGATTTGCGGCGTCGGCCTGCGCCCTGAAGACCGCCGCGCCCGGGACGATCTGAAGGAGCAGGATTACCTCTTCACCCTGTTCGAGCTGGGCGATACCGACGACACCGAAGTCCGGGTCATTGGCGCTATTCGCGACATGTTGCTCGCCGAGGACGGCGCAGCCGCGCTGATCGACAAACTCGCCAGTCCAGAGATTCGCATCGTCTCGCTGACCATCACCGAGGGCGGCTATTGCATCGACGACAGCAACGGCGAGTTCATGGCGCACTTGCCACAGATTCAGCATGATCTGGCAAATCCCGATGCCCCCAAGACCGTGTTCGGTTTTCTCTGCGCGGCGCTGGCCAAACGTCGCGCCGCCGGTACGCCTGCGTTCACCCTGATGTCGTGCGATAACCTGCCGCACAACGGCGCGGTCGCCCGCAAAGCCTTGCTCGCCTTCGCCGCCTTGCGCGATGCCGATCTGCGGGACTGGATCGACCACCATGTCAGCTTCCCCAACGCCATGGTCGATCGCATCACGCCGATGACCAGCACCCAACATCGCCTGCAACTGGCCGACAAACACGCCGTCGACGACGCCTGGCCGGTGGTGTGCGAGCCGTTTGTGCAGTGGGTACTGGAAGACAAATTCGTCAATGGCCGACCGGCCTGGGAAAAGGTCGGGGTGCAGTTCACCGATGACGTCACGCCTTACGAAGAGATGAAAATCAAGCTGCTCAACGGCAGTCACCTGGCGCTGACCTACCTGGGTTTCTTGAAGGGTTATCGTTTTGTCCACGAGACCATGAATGACCCGCTGTTTGTGCGTTATATGCGCGCTTACATGGACCTGGATGTCACCCCGCAACTGCCGTCTGTGCCGGGGATTGATCTGACTGACTACAAGAACACCCTGGTCGAGCGCTTTTCCAATCAGGCAATTGCCGATCAACTGGAGCGCGTGTGCTCGGACGGCTCGTCGAAGTTTCCCAAGTTCACTGTGCCGACGATCAACCGTCTGATCGCGGATGGTCGCGAGACCAAGCGGGCGGCGCTGGTGGTGGCCGCCTGGGCGCTGTACTTGAAAGGCGTGGACGAAAATGGCGACACCTATTCGATTCCAGACCCACGGGCGGAATTCTGTCAGGCGTTGGTGGCCGATGATGCGCTGATCACTCAGCGGTTGCTGGGCGTCGAGGAGATTTTCGGCACGGCGATTGCGCATTCGCCGGAGTTTGTGGCGGCGTTCGAATGGTGCTGCAACAGCTTGCGGGATGTGGGTGTGACGCGGACTTTGGAGCGGGTGTTGGCCTAGGCTTTGTGGTGAAACCGCTGCCGCCATCGCGGGCAAGCCGCTCCCACAGGGATCAATGTCATTCACAACATTGTGTTCCGACACTGAACAATGTGGGAGCGGGCTTGCCCGCGATGGCGGACTGACAGACAACTTATGTGTTGAACCTGAAAATCCAAGGACCTTCGATGGCAAACCAACAACTATTCCTCGGCATCGACTGCGGCACCCAAGGCACCAAAGCCATCATCCTCGACGCAAGCAGCGGCAAGGTCCTCGGTCAGGGCGCCGCTGCGCACACCTTGATCAGCGGCGCCAACGGCCGTCGTGAACAAGACACGAATCAATGGCTTGAAGCGTTCGCGTCGGCCACCCGTCATGCCCTGCTCGCCGCCAACGTCGACGGCCAGGACATTCTCGGCATCGGCGTATCCGGCCAGCAACACGGGCTGGTCCTGCTCGACGATCAAGGCCAGGTGCTGCGCCCCGCCAAGCTCTGGTGCGACACCGAATCCACGCCCGAAAACGACCGTCTGCTGGCGCAACTCGGCGGGGAAAAAGGTTCGCTGGAACGCCTCGGTGTGGTCATCGCGCCGGGCTACACCGTTTCCAAATTGCTGTGGACCCAGGAACAGCACCCGGATTTGTTCGCCAGAATCGCTCGCATCCTGTTGCCCCACGACTACCTGAATTACTGGCTCACCGGCCGCAGTTGCAGCGAGTACGGCGATGCGTCCGGCACCGGCTATTTCAACGTGCGCACCCGACAGTGGGATGTGCAGCTACTGCGCGACATCGACCCGAGCGGACGCCTGCAAGCGGCGTTGCCGGAACTGATCGAGGCGCATGAAGCGGTCGGCACGATCCTGCCGGGCATCGCCGAACACCTGGGCATCAACCCGCAGGCGCTGGTCTCCAGCGGCGGTGGCGACAACATGATGGGCGCCATCGGCACCGGCAACATCAAGCCCGGCGCCATCACCATGAGCCTGGGATCCTCGGGAACGGTGTACGCCTATGCCGACCAACCGAAAGTCAGCCCGGATGCCTCGGTCGCCACCTTCTGCTCCTCCAGCGGCGGCTGGCTGCCATTGATCTGCACCATGAACCTGACCAACGCCACGGGGGTCATTCGCGACTTGTTCGACCTCGGCCTCGAACGCTTCAACGATTTGGTCGAACAAGCGCCCATCGGTGCCGAAGGCGTGTGCATGCTGCCGTTCCTTAATGGCGAACGCGTCCCCGCCCTGCCCCATGCCACCGGCAGCCTGCTGGGCTTGACCATGACCAACCTGACCCAGGCCAATTTGTGTCGTGCTGTCGTCGAAGGCACCACCTTCGGCTTGCGTTATGGACTGGACCTGCTGCGCCAGAATGGCTTACAAAGCCTGCGCATTTGCCTGATTGGCGGCGGCTCGAAAAGTGCGGTGTGGCGCCAGATCGTCGCCGACATCATGAACACCCCGGTCATCTGCACCGAACAAAGCGAAGCCGCCGCCCTCGGCGCAGCGATTCAGGCGGCGTGGTGCTTGTCCTGGGCAAACGGCCACGAGGACAGCCTGGCTGACCTTTGCGCACGTTGCGTGAAGCTCGACCCGTCCAGTGAAACCCTGCCGATTGCCAACAACGTGATGGCCTTTCAGCAGGCCTATGAGCGCTATCAACAGCATGTCGCAACCCTTTAAAGAGCGAACAACTATGTATCTGGTGTGTGGCGAAGCGCTGTTCGACTTCTTCAGCGAAGACGATGCCAGCGGCCTGGCTTCAAAAGTGAATTTCAAGGCAATTGCCGGCGGTTCACCGTTTAACGTGGCAGTCGGCTTGCGGCGGTTGGGCGTGGACGCGGCGCTGTTTGCCGGCTTGTCGACCGACTATCTGGGCCGACGTTTGCAGCGGGTTTTGCAGGATGAAGGCGTGCGCCCGGACTATCTGGTGGATTTTGCCGCGCCGACAACGCTGGCGATGGTTGCCGTCGGTGCCAATGGCTCGCCGCATTACAGTTTTCGTGGTGAAGGGTGCGCCGATCGGCAGCTTAAAGCCGAGCACCTGCCGGAGCTGGGGCCTGACGTGCGCGGTTTGCACATTGGCTCGTTTTCGCTGGTGGTGCAGCCGATTGCCGATACCTTGCTGACGCTGGTGCAGCGCGAAAGCGGCAAACGCCTGATCAGCCTTGATCCGAACGTGCGACTCAATCCTGAGCCGAACATCGAGCTGTGGCGTTCGCGGGTCGCCACGCTGGTGGAGCTGGCTGACCTGATCAAAGTCAGTGACGAAGACTTGAGCCTGTTGTATCCCGAGCAGGATCCGCAGCGAGTGATTGAAGGCTGGCTGCAGCATCGCTGTCAGTTGGTGTTCCTGACCCGTGGCGGCGAAGGCGCGACAGTGTTCAGCAAGGGGCATGGCTCGTGGTCGGTGCCGGCGTGTGCGGTAAAAATCGCCGACACCGTGGGCGCTGGCGATACCTTTCAGGCGGCGCTGATCACCTGGCTGACGGAGCAGCAACTGGATTCGGTTGAGGGTGTGCAATCGCTTGAGCGCGCACAAATCGACGGAATGTTGAAGTTTGCAGTGCAAGCGGCGGCGCTGACGTGCAGCAAGACCGGGCCGGATTTGCCGTATCGCCACCAATTAGAGGTGCGCTGAAGCTCACGGCCCCATCGCGGGCAAGCCCGCTCCCACAGGTTTGGCGGCGTCCGAAGAAATTGTATTCGCCACGGACACTGTGGGAGCGGGCTTGCCCGCGATGGCGATGTCACTCACACCGCCTGATCAAAGGTTCACAACAAAGAAAAGTTGTAACTCACAATCAACCGGGTCTCATCCACATCCCGGGCGAACTTCTCGTAGTTAGTCCGGTAGGTCGCGTTTCGCAAGCGCAGGCTGACATCCTTGAAAGCGCCGCTCTGCACCACATACTTGAGCTCGCTGTCGCGCTCCCACTCCTTCCCTTCCTGATCACTGCCCAACACCTTGATGTGATCACCGTTCACATAACGGGTGAGGAAGCTCAGTCCGTTGATGCCGATTGCCTTGAAGTCATAGTCGTAACGTAACTGCCACGAACGCTCCTGCGCCGCCGCGAAATCGTTGACCTGCACGTAGTTGACCAGGTACGGATTGGTCCCATCCAGATACGGCATCGAGTTGTCGCCATTCATGCGCTGCCAACCGGCGCTGAACGTGTGACCACTGATGGCATAAGCAAGCATGCCGCTTAGCGCACGGTTATCGATAGAACCGGCCTTGGCATCGCCGCTGTCGGCACTCTTGAGCACGCGCATGTCCGCTTTCAGGACGCCATCGCCCAATGGCTGGTTGGCCAGCAATCCCACGAAATGCTGACGATAGATGTCTTCCAGTTCGGCGTAGTGATACTGGGCGGTCAGGCGCTCGTTGATCTTGTAGTCGAAGCCGTACATGTCGAAATGATCGGCCGTGATATTGCAGGCATAGCGCTTGTTCTTGCAGTGAACGCGAATGTCCTGGCCATCGGTGGAATCGCGCGCGGTGTATTGGTTCAGGCGCGCCGCCATGAAGGTCAGGTCCTTGACCTCTCTGGAGGTCAGCATTGCGCCGTTGAACATTGTCGGTAGCAATCGACCGTCGTTGTACTTGAGCAACGGAACATCCGGCAACAGCGCGCCGTACTTCAACACGCTCTGGGACACGCGCACTTTGGCGGTTAATCCGAGTTTCGCGTACTGATCCTCGGAACCGCGTGGGTTCTGCCCCGTGGACGGCAGCAAGCCGCTGTTGCTGCTGTCGGGGCTGGAGTCGAGCTTGAGCCCGAGCATGCCCAATGCATCCACGCCGAAACCGACGGTGCCTTCGGTGTAACCCGATTGAAGATTGAGAATAAAGCCTTGAGCCGACTCATCGCGCTTCGAAGCGCCCTGCTCGGTGGACGTATGCCCGTCACGAAAGTCGCGATTGAAATACACCGTGCGCGATTCGATGTTCGCCTTGGTGTCGTCGATGAAAACGCTCGCCTGAGCCTGGGCAATAAAACCGGCGCACAGGACTAAAGCGCCGAAGCCCGAAGAGTGGCGCGCGGTGATAAAAGGAAATGGGGGACGCATGAAAAAAAGCTCCAACAGTGCAGCGTTTGCGCAAGGCGCAATAAGCCAAAGAAATAGCGTTCGCCCCGGACATGTAAATGACCAGGGTGAAGCGGACACACGGGGGTGATCGACAATGATGGCAGAAGGCTTTCAGCGGCTACAGGCGACTTTAGTCTGAAAATGACTGTCAGTTTCTGGCTGCCACGAACGAGTGGCGCAAAGGTGATTTACGAGGGATACAGCCACAACCCCCGTATTCATTGGCCGAAACCTACTCTCTAGGGGTTTTCCCGATGGTTGCAAGCCCCGGCGCCTACGGCATTTGCGCCTTGAACGGGGCGGTTTAATGCTGCACCATCCGCACCTGCTTATTCAAAGGACGGAATTAAAGGCATGCTGGACGCGAACGCTACCCATATTTCCCTAACGCTGGAAGGCGTTTCCGTTGACCTGCAAGTGCTCAGCTTCGTCGGTCGCGAAACCCTCAATCAGCCGTTCTGTTTCGACATTGAACTGGTCAGCGCCCGCCCCGACCTGAAACTCGAAGAGTTGCTGCACAAGCCTGGCTGCCTGACCTTCGGCGCCACCGGCGAAGGCACAATCCACGGTCTGGTGTATCGCATCGAACAAGGCGATTCCGGCAAAAGCCTGACGCGCTACAGCATCAGCCTGGTGCCGCAACTGGCTTATCTGCGCCACAACCATGACCAGCAAATCTTCCAGCATCTCAGTGTGCCGAAGATCATTGCCCAAGTGCTTGAAGCACGCGGCATTCTGTCCGATACCTACAGCTTCCAACTCGGCGCAATCTACCCTGAACGCGATTACTGCGTGCAGTACGACGAATCCGACCTGCATTTCATCCAGCGCCTGTGCGAAGAGGAAGGCATTCACTTCCACTTCCAGCACAGCGCCAGCGGCCATAAACTCGTCTTCGGCGATGACCAGACGGTGTTCCGCAAACTCGCGCCCGTGGCCTACCAGCAAGACTCCGGCATGGCCGCGACAAAACCGGTGATCAAGCGCTTCAACCTGCGCCTGGAAACCCGCACCACTCGCGTCAGCCGCCGCGATTACGACTTCGAAAAACCCGGCATCCTGCCCGAAGGCGCGGCCAAAAGCGCCTTCGCTCCGGACCTGGAAGACTACGACTACCCCGGCCGCTTCACCGACCGCGCCCGTGGTAAACAACTGGCGACCCGTGCCCTGGAACGCCACCGCAGCGACTACCAACTGGCCGAAGGCAAAAGCGACGAACCCACCCTGGTGAGCGGCCACTTCATGGCCCTGAGCGAACACCCGCGCGCCGAGTGGAACGACCTCTGGTTGCTGCTTGAAGTGGTGCACGAAGGCAAGCAACCACAGGTACTCGGCAAGAACGTCACCAGCGACGTCACCCACAACAAAGACGATTTCCATCAGGGCTACCGCAACCGCTTCCTCGCCACCCCGTGGGAAGCGCACTTCCGCCCTGCCCTCGAACACCCCAAACCGAAAGTCCTGGGCAGCCAGACCGCCATCGTCACCGGCCCACCCGGCGAAGAAATCCACTGCGACGAATACGGCCGCGTCAAAGTGCAATTCCACTGGGACCGCGACGGCCAGGCCAACGACAACACCAGCTGCTGGCTGCGCGTCGCCACCGGCTGGGCCGGCAGTGCCTACGGCGGCATCGCCATCCCGCGTGTCGGCATGGAAGTGCTCGTCACCTTCCTCGAAGGCGACCCCGACCAACCGCTGGTCACCGGTTGCCTGTTCCACAAGGAAAACGTCGTCCCCTACGACCTGCCCGCGAACAAGACCCGCAGCACCTTCAAAACCCTGAGCTCGCCGGGTGGCAACGGTTACAACGAGTTTCGTATCGAAGATAAAAAAGGTGCGGAACAGATCTACCTGCACGCCCAGCGTGACTGGGATGAAAACATCGAGCATGACCAGAAGATTCGTGTCGGCAATGAACGCCACGACACCGTTGAGGCCAATGTTTTCAGCGAGTTCAAGGTTGAAGAGCATCGTATTACGCAGCTGGACCGCAAGGTTGAGGCGCGGGCGGATGATCACCTGACTGTGGCGGTGACCCAGCACGTGAAGGTCGGCACGGCGCAGTTTGTCGAGGCGGGTCAGGAGATCCATTACCACGCTGGCGAGAAGGTCGTGGTTGAAGGCGGGATGGAACTGACGGCCAAGGCTGGAGGGAGTTTCGTCAAGGTGGATGCGGGGGGCGTGACGATCAGTGGGGGTGAGGTGAAGGTGAATACCGGGGGCTCGCCTGGCGCCGGTACCGGCATTGGGATTCTTGCCCCACTAATTCCTGTCATTGCCGATCAAGCACGAGCAGGAAGCTTGTTGAACTCCAAGAAAATCAGTGAGCGCTACGACGAACAACTCAAGTTTGTTACGCGTAGGGGGCAACCCGTTAAATCAGTCAAAGCGGCGCTGATCGTGCCATCGGAAAGCGCGCCTCAAATATCGAGAAGTAATGCTGACGGCCTACACCCGAGAGTCCGGACCGACGCCGAAGAACCTGTGAAAGCCCACCTTGTTTGGGATGAAGTGGTGGTGCCTTCCGGAGCAGACGACTATGAAGCGAGTAGAAAGAAATGAGTGCGCCCATTACAACATTCAAAACAAATGCCAAAGAGTGCTCGGTCCACGAGGTTGTTCTCGGCTGTGACAAGTTATGGGCAATGGGACAAGAAGAAGCCATACGTCGCCTGAGCAAAAAACGCTCCTCTGCCTCAAGCAAATATGAACTGATCTCCGACTTTGGCGTTCGTGCAGCAAGAATTGCCGCCGCTTACGCCAGTTTCTATCTCGAACAAGGTGAAGATGGAAAACCGGAGCTCAAGGGTCGCTTTTATTGGATGGGTCTCGCGGCATTTGCCAGCAAACAGGTCAAATGCGGGTTAGATTTTATTCCGAGTGAACCTTACCTGACGCTAACCCCACTCGCCTTTCAACCTCCTTTGCGTATTGGCAAAAATGAACTGGGCAAAGGCAATTTCTGGCTATTTCAGGACATTTTTGTCTGGCATTGGTTTTACGGCAAGTATAAAAATCAATTCGATGAATGCGCGCCGGAGCGTAATGCACGTAGTTGCGAGGGACAAATAAAAACCAATATTGATAGTTTGCCTTGGGCGGATGATGCGCTGAGCATACTTGGCAATCTGCATGTTACCGACGAAATAAAATCAGGATTTAAATCTATTCGAAACACAGAAAATCTTCCAAATGGCACAGCTAGGCGCGAGATGCAACTATCGTCACTAATGGACATTGCAAACCATGAACAACGGAAGATTCTTCAGCCTCTTATTTATGAAGGAAAGCCATTTCAAACTACACTTAAGATGCAAGCTGGTTTTGAGTGGGCTCCATTTGTTCCGGTCAGAGTAGCCGCATTTAGCACCGCTTGTGACGTTGAACAGCCAGAATTACGAGTCCAAATGAAAAAAGGCGATCTGTATGACGAAACTGACAGAATGGTCTTTATCACAGAAATAGCCAATCAGTACCACTTTCTAATGGGTAATAAAACCGAATACATGGAAAGCGAGATAAAAAAAATCTCAACTTGGTCAAATCAACAATGAAAAAAATTCTTATCGCCATTTTAATATTGATTAGTGGATGTGATGAAGCAAGCAACTCGACAGAGCCCCCTACTATGACCAATCAATCAGAAATCATTGAAATCGAACTTTTATCTCCCATAAAAACAATCACAGCGCGCACACCGATTCCATTCACGGAAAGCTGCATGCCACAGGTAAATATCTGTTGGTATAAAATACAAAAATCGGCAAATGATACAGACCTACCAACGATTAACGTAAAAAATAACGGCAGTATTTTGAGCCTGGAACAAGCTGTCAATACTACAGTTGCACTAGACAAAGACACGACAGAACATATCGAAAACCTGAACGTAATATTACGTGGACTACCAAAAGAAAGCACACACGAACAATATCGGGATTTGATATTCACCCTTATAGGAAAAATACAAAAATCTGGTTGGTCACACTTTTATTTTCCAGAAGATCCTAGGATTTCTGGTTCACAGACGGAAAAAATTAGTAGTCCTGACGAAGTGTTAGGTCGATATGTCGGCAGCCACCCTTGGCTAGATCCTGATTACCGACTGGATCTTAAGAGATGGCTACAGATCGGCTCCTTCTACCGATGGTATTTTTACAAAGATGGCATCTATCTCAACCTTAAAGCGTGGAAGCAAAACGACTCACAAGACCCTACCGAAAAAGCAACTTATCTGATTACCCTGGATTTTAAATCAGAGAGTGAGTTTTGGCGCGATGGCATTACAGACAAGAAAGAGAGACAGCGTTGGAAGGAACTGTTGCCAGAAAGGCTGAATGCTTACCACAAGACAAGACTTGAACAGGAAGAAAAAGCCCGCGCCGCAGGTATCGAAATCGACGAAACCTATCAGGATCCACCAATTCAGGCTCTTAAGAATTAAGTCAGGCAGAAACTAGCGATCGGGATTTTCACTCCGGGGGGGGAATTAATAGAGCTCAACACTTCCAATCCGTGACGACATAAAAAATCCAGCGCCTACGGGCGCTGGATTATTTGCAAGCTTGAGAAATCAGACCGGCGCCTTCCACCCCATCATCCGCTGCTGAGCCACCTGCAACAGATCAAAACCATCCTGAGTCAGCAGGTATACCGCATGCGTAATGTGTGGAATGTCTTGAACATCGCCGTGCTTGAAGCATTGGCAGTGGAGCGTTTCGAGTAGCTGGCTGGAGGCTCGGATGCGCTGTAGCGCGGCTTCGAGAATGTCTTGGGGATTGGCTTCTGTGTCGATCAACAAAGGACTTGAGTCGGTGACACCGCTGTTGATTGAACGATAGCGATCTGGGAACGGATTTAGCGTTGGCATAGTAATTACTCGATGATTAGTTAGTAATCGCCAGCACCGTGACCAAACGATGGAGGCGGCTGTGTACAGGCTTGGTCAACCGACACCATCAAATCGGTTCGCCCGAAGGCGTCCAGCACACAGCCACCATTGCAACGCACGACGCGGACGTGGGAATCCGCAGCGCAAATGATGGCACAAAACTGTGCGATGGCATCAGGTGACCAAACCCGATCGCTGATTTTGCAGCGAGCCCAAACACTAACCGCCCGCCCCATCAGGCGAAAGCCGACAAGTCATCTGACCGTGTAGGACCAAGCCGAACATCCCGTAGATCGTTTCCCACATGAAACTTCTGACAGAAACGCCTCACGACAGACGGCGTTCAGCCGGGTTAACCATCGCTTAACCCCGCGGTCCAAAACTTTACTGGACCGCACTCCTCAGAGTTCTCTGACGCCCAGTGCGGCAGGTTCGACGCCAATCCGTCGAGCTGACTTAACGTCTGCACGGGAGATCGTCACATGAACATCCGCACACTGCTGGTTACTTCTGCCCTCGCCTGCACCGCGTTCAGCGGGCTGGCCCAGGCCAATGACACGTCCTCCTCGCAAGCCGTGCCCTATCACTACGGCATGCCGCTGAATATCAAGAAGGTCGTTGCCTTGACGGAGCCCAAGACAGATGAGTGCAAAGTGATAACCGCTGACATGAGGTACATCGATACATCAGGCAAGTCTGAAGAAATCAGCTACCGAAAACTTTCCGACGCTTGCAGTTATCAGAACTGACTGAAAAGTCTGATTTAAAACTTTGCGGTATTCCTGTGAGGGGTTCTGGCGCTATGCTTTGCGCCTCCCTCACTGCCGCAAGGATTGGCCATGCAGTTTTCGTTTCGCACCTTGTCGACCTTCACTTCCCTTTTGTGTTTTCTGCTGGCCCTGGTCTGGGGTTTCGTACCGGACGTGTTACTTGCGATCTGGAGCATTGAGTATTCATCGGCGACCGGATTTGTGGCACGACGCAGTGCAGTGCTGTTTGCAGCGCTGGGGGTTATTTTCTATCTGGTGCGAAACGAGGCACCATCGGTCACTCGCGGCGCACTGAGCACCGGGTTTACCGTTGGATGTTTCGGCTTGGCAACGCTGGGCTTCGGCGAATGGCTCAATGGCCATGCCGGTCCAGCCATCTTGCTGGCAGTGTTGGTCGAGCTGGCGCTGGGACTGGGATTCGTCCAGACCCGGCGCACATCGGCGGAACTCGAAACTGCAGGTTAAAGTGCTTTCCTGTCTGGGTGCAGGGTCTGGATGGCGGACCGATGTGCCAGGTCAGAGCGCAGTCCAGCAATCAGGTCATTGATTTCCCGGCAACCATTGAGTTGCTTGGCATTTATTCCGCTCACCACCAGATCAAGGTGATCGGTTGCACCGTCGGCGTATACCTTGACGGTCATCGACAGGTCCGGCGACAGCGTGCACTGGCAGCGTCTCGGCAAAAAGCTGCTTTCAACGATATTGCGAAGTTCCAAGGCAGAAAGAAACATGGCGACCCTCTCCTAAATGTGAGATTGCCAATTAAATTTCAACGTCGGTGGGTGTTGAGATCTCTCGCTTTACTTCCTTTGCGGGATTTCTATGTCTCAATGACGCACCGTTTTGTCGTTCAGGCTGACTCAATACTGTTCCGGCCAACTTAAGTCTGATTGAGCATAAAACATGCCGGGATTTTCGCTGTGCAGTTCATCGGCAAATCAAGGATTTAGTGACACAGCCAAGAAATGGCCTCATGCAATATGCAAGGAGGGCCTGTTTCTGCCCTGCAATTTCCCCGAGCGGGTTTGCATTAGCGGTAGGCGGCAGTAAGAATGCGCCCAGTGATTTCAGTATCCGCTGACCCTACACACGCGCAAGGAGGCATCATGGGTTCTTTGACCTTGATCAATACCGTCGGGCTGATTGTTGCCGGTCTGTCGACTGTGGCTCATGCCGCAAAACTGGAGACCGTTGCGCCGTTCCCCAAGCCCGAGAGCGGTTATACCCGCCAGGTCATACACGTTGCCCCACAACCGCAGGAAGAAAACTTCCAGGTTGAGGTGCTGGCCGGCAAGACCCTGACCGTGGACTGCAACCGCCAGCGTCTGGGCGGTATCCTTGAAGAAAAAAACCTCGAGGGCTGGGGTTATCCCTATTACCGCCTGGAAAAGGTGATCGGTCCGATGAGCACCCTGATGGCGTGTCCTGATGGCAAAAGCAAACAGGACTTCGTGCCTGTGATCGGCGACGGCTTCATGTTGCGTTACAACAGCAAGCTGCCAATCGTGCTTTACGTGCCCAAGGACGTTGAAGTTCGTTATCGGATCTGGTCAGCGTCAAGCAACGTCGAAAAAGCCGTTCAGGAATAACAACCCCCTCCTTCACGCCGGGGCGCCACTCAACGCGGCGCGCTCGGCAACATGGCGCAAACTGTCGAAGTTGATATTGGCGCCTGAGTCGATCGCCACCAGCGTCTGGCCACGCACACCGGTTTGTGCGACATACTTTTTGATACCCGCTACCGCCAACGCGCCGGAAGGCTCAGTGATCGAGCGGGTATCGTCGTAGATATTCTTGATGGCGGCGCACAACTCATCATTGGAAACCGTCAGCACTTCATCGACACAAAACCTACAGACCTCAAATCCATAAGCGCCGATCTGCGCAACGGCCACGCCATCGGCGAAGGTGCCTACGTTGGGCAGGACCACGCGCTCATCCGCCTGCAATGCAGCGTACAAACACGCGGAATGTTCTGACTCGACGCCGATGATGCGGATGTCCGGTCGCAGGTATTTGACGTACGCCGCGATGCCGGCGATCAAGCCTCCACCGCCCACCGGGACGAAGATCGCATCCAGCGGCCCTTGATGCTGGCGAAGGATTTCCATGGCCACGGTGCCCTGCCCCGCGATCACGTCCGGGTCGTCAAAGGGCGAAACGAAGGTGCGACCGCTTTGTTCGGCCAGGCTCAGCGCGTATTCGAGGGCAAATGGAAAACTTTCGCCGTGCAGCACGGCATCGGCACCACGACTGCGCACCCCAAGCACTTTCAACTCGGGTGTCGTGCAGGGCATGACGATGGTGGCAGCGATTCCTAACTCTCGCGCGGCCAGGGCCACGCCTTGGGCATGATTACCTGCCGAAGCGGTGATCACCCCGCGAGCCTTCTGCTCATCGCTTAGCTGCACGAGCTTGTTATAGGCGCCGCGAATCTTGAAGGAAAAGGTTGGCTGTAAATCCTCGCGCTTGAGCAGCACCTGATTACCCAGGGTTTCGGACAACGCAGGCGCCGCTTGCAACGGAGTACGCACGGCCAGTTCATACACGGGCGCGGCAAGGATCTTTTTTACGTAGTGCTCAAGCAAGGTCTGCTGGGCGGGTGTCGTGCTCATGGTCGTCTCCTGACGTTGATCGCAACCCAGGAGACAGAAAGTAAAAACCCGCCTCGAGGGCGGGTTGGGTGCTGCAGTCGTGAGCTAGCCCGCCAAATAAGGAATGGCGGTAATAATGCTTGGCTGGCAGCGCAGTACGGTGAAAGTCATGACTGGAAATTAGCCGGGCGCGGATGGCAAGTCAATGGATAGCGGACTGATAACTACTGAAGGATCGGGTTATTTCAGGCCTAATTTGTACAAGCCACCATCATCCTCATCAGTCAGCACGTACAAATAGCCATCCGGCCCCTGCCGCACATCGCGAATGCGTTTGCCCAGTTCGCCGAGCAAACGCTCTTCATGCACCACTTTGCCGCCTTCGAGCTGCAAGCGGATCAGATCCTGGCTGACCAGCGCGCCGATGAACACGTTGTGCTGCCAGGGCTTGAAGCGATCAGCGTCGTAGAACGCCATGCCGCTGAGGCCGGGGGACTTTTCCCAGACATGGTGCGGGGGCACGGTGCCTTCGGCGGTCTTGCCCTTGGCTTCCGGGATCGGTTCGCCGGAATAGTTGATGCCGTGGGTCGCCAGCGGCCAACCGTAATTCTTGCCGCGCTCGATGATGTTGATTTCATCGCCGCCCCGAGGGCCATGCTCATTTTCCCAGAGGGTCCCGGCCCACGGATTGAGCGCCGCACCTTGAGGGTTGCGATGCCCATAGGACCAGATTTCCGGGCGCACACCGGCCTGGCCGACAAAGGGATTGTCGTCCGGCACCTTGCCATCCGGGTAGATCCGCACCACCTTGCCCTGCAACTTGTCGAGGTCCTGGGCCGTTGGCCGGTCATTGTTTTCGCCCAGGGTGATGAACAGGTAGCCATCCCGATCAAACACCAACCGTGAGCCGAAGTGATTACCGACGGAGAGCTTGGGTTCCTGGCGGAAGATCACCTTGAAGTCCTTCAGGGTTTTCAGGTCTTCGGACAATTGTCCTCGTCCGACCGCCGTGCCGGCCTTGTCACCTGCACCACCACCCTCGGCGTAAGACAGATAAACCGTTCGGTCCTGCTTGAAGTCGGGCGACAGCACCACGTCCAGCAAACCACCCTGGCCCTTGGCCCAAACCTTCGGCACGCCATCGATCGGTGCTGAAAGCTTGCCTGCGTAATCGACGAGCCGCAGGTTGCCGGGCCGTTCGGTCACCAGCATGCCCTTGCGATCGGGCAGGAACGCCAGGGACCATGGATGCTCGAGGCCTTTGGCAATCGGCGTGACTTCGAGGGTGCCCTGCTCGCTTTTCATCTCCTGGGCCGGCGCCGCAATAACGGGCGCCGTGGCGGTGAGCAGTACGCTGGCGCAGAAAGTGGCCAGGAGGGTTTTACGCAACATGCACGAATCCTTTTGTCGTTCGAATGGCCGGCAAAAACACTGCCATTCAACGGTTACTGGTGTCGTCGTCTCGATGCGGCGGATTGGGAATGAATTTCGGTGGGCTGGCGGGCGGCGACCGATCCTGCGGGTAGCGATTGCCGATGCCGCCATTATCGAGCGTGGGCGGCCGTGGTACCGGTACTGTGTTCGGCCCGCGAATCGCTGGAGCATTCGGTTGCGTGCCTTGCATGCTATTGGGATTGGCCCGGTGAATCGGGCTGTTGTAAGGGTTGCTCGACGTACCCGTCGGGCTCTGCGCCAGCAGCATTGATGAAGGTGGCGCGGCTTGGGCCAGACTGCCCAGCAGGCCACTGAATGCCAATACGGTGCAGCCGAACACGAGTCTGTTCATGGGGAGCCTCTCGACACCTGCGTGGATAGGGTCTTCGATAGCACGCTACGCCGGGGGTTCGGATTTGTTAACCAAAACCTCCCTCACAAGATGTAACACCCGGTGACCGCCCAGCAAAACCGGGCCGCAGCCCGCTGAAACTTTTGCGCGTCGACGCAGGTCACCTGAACACATCACTTGCGAGTAGACGACCATGGCACGGGCAATCTGGAAAGGCGCAATCAGTTTCGGTCTGGTGCATATCCCTGTGGCGCTGGTCTCGGCGACGTCTTCCCAGGGCGTGGATTTTGACTGGCTGGACAGTCGCAGCATGGATCCGGTGGGCTACAAGCGCATCAACAAGGTCACTGGCAAGGAGGTCACCAAAGAGCACATCGTCAAAGGTGTGCAGTACGAAAAGGGTCGCTACGTGGTCCTCAGCGAAGAGGAAATCAAGTCGGCGCATCCCTTGTCGACGCAGACCATCGACATCTTTTCCTTTGTCGACAGCGACCAGATCCCCCTGCAAAACATCGACACGCCCTATTACCTGGCGCCGGACAAACGCGGCGGCAAAGTCTATGCGCTGTTGCGTGAAACCCTGAGCAAGACCAATAAAGTCGCGCTGGCGCACGTTGTGCTGCACACCCGGCAGCACTTGGCCGCGCTGATGCCGCTGGACTCGGCGATGGTCTTGGTGATGTTGCGCTGGCCCGCCGAAGTGCGCAGTCTCGATACGCTGGAACTCGGCAGTGAAGTGACCAAACCCGAATTGGCCAAGGGTGAGCTGGATATGGCCAAGCGTCTGGTCCAGGACATGAGCGGCGACTGGAACCCCGAGGACTACCGCGACAGCTTTGAAGACAAGATCATGGCGCTGGTCGAGAAGAAGGCCAATGAAGGCAAGATCGAGGATGTCGAGACGGCAACCGGGGAAGAGGAACGTAAAACCGCTGATGTCATTGATTTGACTGAATTGCTCAAACGCAGCCTGGGCGGCAAGAGTGCCGGCAAGGCCAAGCCGGCGACTAAACCGACCGCGCAGAAAAAAGCCACGAAGACTTCTCGTGGCTGATTGATGATTTTGCGTGTGGCTTAAAGCCTATTCGCGGGCAAGCCCGCTCCCACAGGGTTCAGTGTCAGCTCAATAATTTGCGGCGAACGCTGAACCTTGTGGGAGCGGGCTTGCTCGCGAAGGCATGGCAAGCCGCAACGCTTCTCTCAGATCAGCACAATAACCGCCAGCAACCCACCAAAAAGTGCCCACTTCTCAAGGTAATACCGCTTGCGATTAGTCTTCTTCAGCGCCTTGCCCCGCAAGCGGATTTTGTAGATTTTGGTGAACAACCGATTGATCCCGCCGGTCTTGTCCCCTACATCGTTCGGCGCACCGGCGGCCGACATCACGTTACGGCTGAACCAGGCGTTGAAGGCCGCCGCCCAGCGGTATTTCATCGGTCGCTCAACGTCGCAGAACAGAATGATGCGGTTCTGCTGCGTGGTGTTTTCAGCGTAATGAATGAACGTCTCGTCGAACATCACCGCTTCGCCGTCACGCCAGTGGTAGTTCTGACCGTCGACATTGATGTAGCAACCGGGGTCGTTTGGCGTGTTCAGGCCCAGATGGTAACGATACGAGCCTGCATACGGGTCGCGGTGACGGACCAGTTTGGAACCTGGTGGCAGTTCGGCGAACATTGCCGCTTTTACCGAGCCAATACCCTGCAGCAACTCAGTGGTACGCGGGCAGAGTTTCATGGCGGAAGGATGGCTGTCGCCATACCACTTCAGGTAGAAACGCTTCCAGCCAGTCTTGAAGAACGAGTTGAATCCGACATCGTCATATTGGTTCGAGCGTTTGATTTCGCCGTTCTGGAGCAGGTTCTGGCCTTCGGCGCGGATTTCTTCCCAATGCTCCTGCAACGGGCCCAGATCAGGAAAATCGGCCGGATTGAGGTAAGGCTTGTTGGGGATCTTCGAAAACAAGTAAAGGAAGCAATTGATCGGAGCCAGAAACGTCGAGTGATCGCTCAGTTGACGTCCCAGTTTGTGGCGCACCCGACCGCGCAGGTGGACGTACGCAATGGAGACAACATATATAGCGGCAATTATCAGTTTCACGGAAATCGTCACACGTCAGAAGTAAACAAACTGCGTCCCCGGGTGGCCTCGCGCCCCTGGGGTTGTGTGCAGCGTCTGAATACACAACAGCGGTCTCAATGGTGCGTTCTTGAGCCTGTGCCGACTGTCGGCAAAAGCTCGATAGATGGCATTTTAGCCAGTATTTGTAACAAATAGTTAGCTTGCAAATGTGAAAATCTGTCCGCTGATGCCACCAAAGTGCCCGCAGAGTCTTAACGCCCTATCGTTTAAAGAGCCAGACCAGTACAATCGCCGCCAAACATTACGCGCGCCCCTTGGTTGATGACGGGAATGAACCCCGTCTCAGCGCACTTCGACTCGGGCCAAGCGCTCCATTGCTGCTGTCCACTTATTGCCAGATGGACCTTCCGCTTCTGACCGGGATGCATTTCCTGTGGTTCGAAAACCGGAAACGGGTACTGAATCGGTACTGCCGCACCCTTAGCTATTCTGAATGCTTCGCAGGAAAAACCTTTGATCTCTACAGCTAACATCACGATGCAGTTCGGCGCCAAGCCGCTATTCGAAAACGTTTCGGTCAAATTCGGCGCGGGCAACCGCTACGGCCTGATCGGTGCCAACGGTTGCGGCAAGTCGACATTCATGAAAATCCTCGGCGGCGACCTTGAGCCATCCGGCGGGCAGGTCATGCTCGAGCCGAACGTGCGTCTGGGTAAATTGCGCCAGGACCAGTTTGCCTACGAAGAATTTACCGTCATCGACACCGTGATCATGGGTCACGAAGAGCTGTGGAAGGTCAAGGCCGAGCGCGACCGCATCTACTCGCTGCCGGAAATGACCGAAGAAGACGGCATGGCCGTGGCCGAGCTGGAAACCGAGTTCGCCGAAATGGACGGCTATACCGCCGAATCCCGTGCCGGCGAACTGCTGCTGGGCCTGGGTATCGGCATCGAGCAGCACTTTGGCCCGATGAGTGAAGTGTCCCCGGGCTGGAAACTGCGTGTGTTGCTGGCCCAGGCGCTGTTCTCCGATCCTGAAGTGCTGTTGCTCGACGAACCGACCAACCACCTGGACATCAACACCATCCGCTGGCTGGAAAACATCCTGACCCAGCGCTCCAGCCTGATGATCATCATCTCTCACGACCGTCACTTCCTGAACAGCGTGTGCACCCACATGGCTGACCTGGATTACGGCGAGTTGCGCCTGTTCCCGGGCAACTACGACGAGTACATGACCGTGGCGACCCAGTCCCGCGAGCAGCTGCTGTCGGACAACGCCAAGAAGAAAGCGCAGATCTCGGAACTGCAATCGTTCGTCAGCCGCTTCTCGGCCAACGCCTCGAAAGCCAAGCAAGCGACCTCCCGCGCCAAGGCGATCGACAAGATCCAGCTGGCCGAAGTCAAGCCTTCGAGCCGTGTGAGCCCGTTCATCCGTTTCGAACAAACCAAGAAGCTGCACCGTCAGGCGGTTATCGTCGAACGCATGGCCAAAGGCTTCGATGGCAAGACGCTGTTCAAGGACTTCAGCTTCCAGGTTGAAGCCGGCGAACGCGTGGCAATCATCGGCCCGAACGGTATCGGCAAGACCACTCTGCTGCGTACCCTGGTCAACGAACTGACCCCGGATGCCGGCACCGTGAAGTGGACCGACGCTGCGGAACTGGGCTACTACGCCCAGGACCACGCGCACGACTTCGAAGACGACTGCAACCTGTTCGACTGGATGGGCCAATGGACCCAGGGCGGCGAGCAAATCGTTCGTGGCACCCTCGGCCGCATGCTGTTCTCCAACGACGAGATCCTCAAGTCGGTCAAGGTCATCTCCGGTGGTGAGCAAGGTCGCATGCTGTTCGGCAAGCTGATCCTGCAAAAGCCGAACGTGTTGATCATGGACGAACCGACCAACCACTTGGACATGGAATCCATCGAGGCGCTGAACCTGGCGCTGGAGAACTACCCGGGCACGCTGATCTTCGTCAGCCACGACCGTGAGTTCGTATCGTCCCTGGCCACCCGCATCATCGAACTCAGCCCTAGCGGCGTGATCGACTTCAGCGGCACCTATGACGACTACCTGCGTAGCCAGGGCGTTGTGTTCTAAACGTTCGCTATAATGAAGAGCCCCGTCCTGGTGACGGGGCTTTTTTTTGCTCTGATCGTTCACATGCGCAGCAAAGGAATGTAGCCCCAGACGCTCCGCGGCCCTTCCAGAGCCGAACGCGGAGCGTCCGTTGAGGCATTCCCACGCAGAGCGTGGGAACGATCAGTCAAAATTCGGCGCTTGATATAGTTAGCCTGCTTTCTTTTGTTTCAGACCCACGCCATGATGCAGTTCTCCTACCGCCGCCCGCGAACGAGCCCTCATGTCTGCGCAGCAACTGCCCCCGCAAAGCTCCATGGCGATCACCCTGCAGATCGTCTCTATCGTTTTCTACACCTTTATCGCCTTCCTCTGCATCGGCCTGCCGATTGCGGTGTTGCCGGGCTACGTCCATGAGCAGTTGGGTTTTAGCGCGATCATCGCGGGCCTGACCATTGGCTCGCAATACCTGGCCACCTTGCTCAGTCGTCCAATGGCCGGGCGCATGTCGGACACCATTGGCACCAAACGGGCGATTGTCTACGGATTGTCGGGGATCGTGTTGAGCGGCGTTCTGACGCTGATTTCAACGTTGCTGCAAAGCTACCCGCTGCCAAGTTTGCTGATCCTCATTGCCGGTCGCTTATTGCTGGGGATTGCACAAGGATTGATCGGCGTGGGCACGATCAGTTGGTGCATGGGCCAGGTCGGTGCCGAACACACGGCCCGTTCGATTTCGTGGAACGGCATCGCGTCCTACGGCGCCATCGCCATTGGCGCGCCTTTGGGCGTGGTAATGGTCGGTGAATATGGCTTCGCCAGCCTGGGGATTGTGCTGTCACTGTTGGCCCTGGCGGCGTTGCTGCTGATCCGCAACAAACCTTCCGTGCCGGTGATTCGCGGTGAGCGCCTGCCGTTCTGGGCGGTGTTCGGGCGGATCGCGCCGTTTGGTGCGAGCCTGAGCCTGGCTTCGATCGGTTACGGCACCCTGACCACCTTTATCACGCTTTATTACGTCAGCCGAGGCTGGGCCGGCGCCGCTTATTGCCTCACGGTGTTTGGCGTCTGCTTCATTCTGGCGCGGCTGCTGTTCATCTCCAGCATCAGCCGCTTCGGAGGCTTCACCTCGGCCATCGCCTGCATGACCATTGAAACCCTGGGCCTGGCGCTGCTGTGGCTCGCGCCTTCGACCGGTTATGCGTTGATCGGTGCCGGCCTGACCGGGTTTGGTTTGTCGCTGGTCTATCCGGCATTGGGTGTCGAGGCGATCAAGCAAGTGCCCAATTCCAGTCGTGGCGCGGGCTTGAGTGCCTATGCGGTGTTTTTCGATCTGGCGCTGGCGATTGCCGGGCCGCTGATGGGCGCGGTGGCGTTGAACCTGGGGTATTCGTGGATCTTCTTCAGCGCGGCGTTGCTGTCAGTGACAGGCCTCGGATTGACCCTGCTGCTCAAACGCCGCGCAATGGCCTGACCCCATCAGGGATAGCGGCAACTATTGATCGGCGGTTTGCATACCGGCGCGGCTTGGTTTGCCCAGAGCATGCGAGAAGAATCGATCGGCTTCGGACACCATGTTGCGGTGGATGTCTTTGCGGTCGACGCCGTCAGCATCGGTGCACAAGGCCGGCATGGCGATGATTTGTTCTTCATTGCACGGCGCCAGGAACACGAAGTGCCCTGCCCCGGCCAGCAATTTGAAGTCGGGCGCGGTCGGCAGTTTGCGCGCTAGCGCCGCCGCGTTTTTGTCGTAGGCCACCAGTTTGTCGCCATCGCCACTGTAAAGCAGCACGGGCACATGCACGTCGGCCAAGGTCTGGCGGCCGAATTTCAAACTCAGCGGCGCCATCAGCAGCAATGCGTGGACGCGTGGGTCGGCCACGGGTTGCAGGTCGTCACGGTCGACAATCAGCTCACCTTTTGTGTTACAGGCATCGCGGTCATCCGGGCGTTCCTGGCAATAGCGACGCAGACGGTCCAGGTCTGGTGTGGCGCCGGACAGGATCAACGCCGTCTCGCCACCCGCCGAATACCCGATTACGCCCACCTGGTCGGCATTGACGAAAGGCGCGAGCATCGGGTCGCCGAGGGTCGCGGTAATGGCTTCGGAAATCTGGATAGGCCGGCCGTACAGGTTGCTTAACGTACCGAGACGGCTGTGGTCTGTGGAGTTGTCGCCGGGATGGATCACCGCCACCACCACAAAGCCTTTGCGCGCCAGCGAGGTCGCGAGGTCGTGCAGGGCCAGCGGGGTTCCGGTGTTGCCGTGGGACAGCATCAGCATCGGGAAACGCCCGATGGCGACTCGGGTGTCTTCGCCGGCTTCGACGGTGTACCCCTCGAGCAGGCTGGAGTGTTCCCTGTCGCTCGAAGGATAGAACGCGATGGCGCGCATCGGCTGCAAATCCAGAGGGTCGAGAAAAGTCATCTCATGGAAACCGACGCTCCAGTGAGGATGCGGCGCAGGCGCGGCGTGCACTGAATTCAGGCTGCTGAGCAGGCAAATCAGTAACGTTGCACAAAGACGCACCATAGGATGCCCTACCCTTTGTTACTTGACCGGAAAGCCCGTTCTTCTCGAAATACCGAGAAAGCGGCCTTGAACCCGCGATTGCAGCTACCAAGGTCGTTACAGAACGGGGACGTTAAACCCTCGACTGCATAACCTGGGCCACAACCTGAAACGGTCAGAAACAAAAAACTCCGTATCTGACACTTGCGTGATCAGAATACAGAGTTTTTTGGGGGTTGCCTGAGCTGTTTGTCGTCTTTACGCAAGCTTTACGCCGCGGCGAACAATTGCTCGCTGATTTGCGTATGAGCGTCGCTCATGGCTTTGGTACGCACTTCGTCACCGTAAGCCAGGCCGTGGGCACGAACAAACTCGATGTCGGTGATCCCGATGAAGCCGAACAACACCTTCAGGTATTCTTCGTGAGCAACGCCGGTCGCCTGACCAACATGCAGGCCGCCGGAAGTGGAGACGATCACCACTTTTTTGCCACCGCACAGGCCTTCAGGGCCGGCTTCGGTGTAACGGAACGTCTGACCGGCAACGGCAATGCGATCGATCCAGGCCTTGAGTTGGGTCGGGATGGTGAAGTTGTACATCGGCGCGGCGATGACGACGGCATCGGCAGCCAGGAATTCGGCCAGGGTCGTGGCGCTCAGCTCGGCTTCGTGCTGTTGGGCGGCGTTGCGCAGTTCAGCAGTGGTGCCTGCGGCGACCAGGGTCGTTGCGGAGAAATGGCTGATGGCATCGGCGGCCAGGTCGCGGTAAGTCACGACAGCAGTAGGTTCGGCGGCTTGCCAGGCTTTAACGACTTCGCTGCTCAACTGACGGGAAGCCGAGTTGTCACCAAGAATGCTCGAATCGATATGCAACAATTTCATGTGGGATCTCCAGGTGAGGATCGCCACGGGGCGATCTGATGGGGTTGATCCTACAGATGAAACCAATAGCTGATTAGCCTGCAATAATGCGATAGTTCGTCTCACTGATAGAACAATCGGACTCCAGCCATGCAAGACCTCAATGACCTCTACTATTTCGCCAAGGTAGTCGAAGCCGGCGGCTTTGCCGCTGCCGGACGGCTGCTGGGGATTCCCAAGTCCCGGCTATCGCGGCGTATCGCCGAGCTGGAAGAACGCCTCGGCGCGCGCCTGCTGCAACGCACCACCCGACAACTGAAGCTGACCGCTGTGGGAGAGCGTTACCTGCGCCACTGCCAGGCCATGCTGCTGGAAGCCGAGATGGCTGATGAAGCCGTGGCCAGTATGTCCAGCGAGCCCCGTGGACGCTTGCGCGTGTCCTGCCCGGTTGGACTGGCCCACGAGATGCTGCCATCGGTAATCAGCAAGTTCCTGGAAAAATACCCTCAGGTTCAACTGGAAGTGATGCTGCTCAATCGCCGCGTCGACCTGGTGAACGAAGGCGTCGATGTCGCACTGCGGGTGCGCGAGCTGGGCGATGAGGATCCGTTACTGGTGACACGGCGTTTGCGCCAGGCGCAGATGGCGATGGTCGCCAGCCCGGCCTTCCTGCATGGGCGCGCGATCAACCACCCTGATGACCTGAAAACCTTGCCGGTGCTCGGCGCGCTGGAAGCCGACCGCCTGGTGCACATCCGCATGCTTGATCAACAGGGTAAAAGTGTTGAATTGAGTCTGGAAGCGCGACTGGGTATCGACGACTTCATCGTGCGCAAGGCCTGTACCCTTGCGGGACAGGGTTTCACGATGTTGCCAATGATGTATTGCGAGCAGGAGCTGGAAAACGGCTCTCTGGTGCAATTGTTGCCCGACTGGTCGCTGCCTGGCGGCTGGCTGCAAGCGGTCTACCCTCATCGGCGCGGGGTGATGCCGGCGGTACGCGCCTGGATCGACCATCTGATCGAATCATTCAATATGTGTGGGGACCGACTGCTATGAAGGCTGGACGTATGAGCGAAGAGGATGTCGCGCAATTCTGTCTCGCGCTGCCCGGCGCCCGGGAGGACTACAAATGGGGAGGCGTTCGGGTGTTTTCGATTGCCGGCAACAAAATGTTCGCCTTGCAGAACCTGCGCGGCGAATCACTGGCGTTCAAGGTCGACAAGGATCTGTTCCTGGGGCACTGCGACCGTCCGGGGATTCACCCGGCGCCGTATCTGGCCAGGGCGCAGTGGATCATCATGCAAACGCCCTACCCGCTGGCTGGCGAAGAGCTGCAAGGGTTGTTGCAACGTTCCCACCAACTGGTAGTAAGCAAACTGCCCAAGCGCACCCAGATCGGGTTGCTGCTGTAAGGCCAGCTCTTTCAGCCCAGGGCAAACAAGTTCGCACCGAGGAACAGTTGGTCGATCCAGAAGACCTGGTGCATGAGCACGATGAGCCAGAACACCAGCTGGAACGAGAGCTTGCGGGTCTTGTGCCGAAACACTTGCTGGGCCAGCAAGGCGCCCGGCCAGCCGCCCGCCAGTTCCACCGCGTGCAAGACGTTCTCCGGGGTGCGCCAACTGTCGGCGCGCGCCTTGCGCTTGTCACTCCAGTACAGAACGAACGCCAGCACGCTGACGATGCCGTAGGCCGCCAGGGGAATCAGCGAAACCCCGCGCAACCATAACCGCACCGAGCCGGTCAGCGGCAGCGCGCACAGGATCAAAAACACCAACAGTTTCAACTGTGGATACTGGACCCGCTCTCCCCCGGACCGGCGTCCGGGGTTGTTGCGCGCGCTGGAGTCACTCATGGCCGCGCCGCGGCCCAGTCGACCCAACCGAACTGCCAGGTGGCCAGGATGAGCAGGCCGAACACGATGCGATACCAGGCAAACGCGGCATAGCTGTGGCTGGCGATGAACTTGAGCAAGGCTTTGACGGCAATCATCGCGAAGATGAACGCGGTCACGAAGCCGATGGCGAACACCGGCAAATCCGCCGGCACGAACAGGTGACGGTATTTAAAGCCCGAATACACCGCCGCAGCCACCATGGTCGGCATCGCCAGGAAGAACGAGAACTCGGTTGCGGTCTTGCGCGACAGGCCGAACAGCAAGCCACCAATGATGGTCGAGCCGGAACGCGAAGTACCGGGAATCATCGCCAGGCACTGGGCGAAGCCGACTTTCAATGCGTCTTTCCAGGTGATCTCGTCCACGGTTTCAGCGTGCACTTCATGCTGACGCTGCTCGGCCCACAACATGATGATCCCGCCCACGACCAACGCCGTTGCGACGGTAATCGGGTTGAACAGGTATTCATGAATCAGGTTGGAAAAGAGTACGCCCAACACCACGGCCGGCATAAAGGCGATCAGCAGGTTGGCAGTAAACCGGCGAGCGCTGGGTTGCGTCGGCAAACCGGTCACCACGTCGAGGATCTTGCGGCGAAATTCCCATACCACCGCCAGGATTGCCCCCAACTGAATAATGATGTTGAACGCAATCGCCCGTTCGCCACCGAAGTCGAGCAAATCCGCCACGATGATTTGGTGACCGGTACTGGAAATGGGCAAAAACTCTGTCAGCCCTTCTACAACCCCAAGAATCAATGCCTGAAAGGCGGTCCACAGATCCATCAATCCCCCAAAGGCAATGCGAAAAGGCATGCCCCATTAATTTTTTTAAGCGTTGACTGCGCCAAGCGTAGCTGAAGTCCGCGCGCAGAGGATCCAGACACTCCGGTAAAAATCCCGTGAAAAATCAACTTGGATTCAGGTTTCTTCGCGCGGGGCCGAAATCCTATCAGACAAGCCACGATAACGCTGCCGCGTCATGAGACTTGGGTCGCATATGCCCGACAGGCCAAAGCGTGGTTGGATGCTGACCATCGTTTATTACAAGAACAAGAACCGGAGTGACAGCGTTATGAACAGCTTGCGTAATGTGTCGATCAGCCGACGTTTGTGGCTTATTTTGATCGTCTCGGTGGTGATGCTATTGACGCTGGGCGTGCTGATGCTCAAGCAGATCCACGACGACCTTTATCTGGGCAAGGCTCAGAAAACCCAGCACGTGGTGCAGACTGCCAGCGGCATTTTAAGCTACTTCCATGACCTGGAAACGGCCGGCACGCTGACCCGCGAGGCTGCACAGAAGCAAGCGCTGTCGGCCGTTCGCGGGCTGCGTTATGACCAGAATGACTATTTCTGGATCAACGATCTGACGCCTGTGATGATCATGCACCCGGCCAACCCAAAACTGGATGGCCAGAACCTCTCGGCGATCCGCGACCCGGACGGTTTTGCGCTGTTCAACGAAATGGTGGCCGTCGCCAAGGCCAAGGGCGCCGGCACGATCAACTACCGCTGGCCGAAGCCGGGTGCCAGCGCCCCGGTCGAGAAAACCTCCTACGTCAAACTGTTCGAACCTTGGGGGTGGGTGATTGGTTCGGGTGTCTACATCGATGACATGCAGGCCGAGTTCTATGGCCAGGTATGGAAGGCTTCTGTCGTCGGCCTGGTGATTGCGCTGATCATGGCATTGCTGGTGATCATGATTGCGCGCAGCATCGTGCGCCCGCTTCAGGACACCGTGAACGCCATGGCCAATATCGCCAGCGGCGAGAGCGATCTGACCCGCAGCCTCGACACCCACGGCCGCGATGAAGTCACTCAACTGGCTCGCCACTTCAATGCGTTCACCGCCAAGCTGCGAGGGGTGATCAGTCAATTGCAAGTCTCCGCCAGCGAGCTGGGCCAGTCATCCAGCGAACTGGGCAACGACGCGGCTCAGGCCCAGCAACGCAGCCAGCAACAATCCCAGCAAATGGAGCTGGTGGCGACCGCGATCAACGAAGTCACTTATGGCGTGCAGGATGTAGCCAAGAACGCCGAGCATGCGGCCAGCGAAATGCGCGATGCCGAATCTCAGGCGCAGCAGGGACAAATCAACATTGATGGCAGCTTGCAGCAGATCGACAAACTGTCCGGCACCATCGATCAAGCTGTCGAAGTGATTCGCACCCTGGCCGCTGAAAGCACACAGATTGGTAGTGTCCTGGAGGTCATCCGCTCCATCGCCGAGCAAACCAACCTGTTGGCGCTCAACGCGGCGATCGAAGCGGCGCGGGCCGGTGAGCAAGGTCGTGGCTTTGCAGTGGTGGCCGACGAGGTGCGCCTGCTGGCCCAGCGCACCCAAAAGTCCACGGCAGAGATCCAGTCGATGATCGAACGCCTGCAAAACCATTCCGAAGCAGCGGTCAAAGTGATCGGCGACAGCAGCCGCGCCTCGCAACTGACCATTGAACAGGCAGGCCTGGCCGGTGCCAGCCTGAATGCGATCGGGCAAGCCTTGCGCAACCTCAATGGCCTGAACGCCTCGATTGCCAGTGCGACCTTGCAGCAAGCCCATGTAGTGGAAGACATCAATCAGAACGTCACCCAGGCTGCTGGGTTGTCCCACAGCACGGCATTGGCGGCCGAGCAATCGAGTATGGCCAGCGTTCGGCTCAAGGACTTGAGCGAGCAGTTGAACGGATTGCTCAAGCAGTTTCGCGTATAGCAATGCGCCTGTAGCAGCTGCCGCAGCTGCTACAGGCGGTTCTACTTGGCAGCGCCTGCCGGTACAATCCGCCCCCTCTTCGATTTCCCCAAGGAACCCCCATGTCCGGGCTTGAACTGTTTGCCGCCGCCCTCGGCGTGATCGCCGTCTGGTTGACGGTCAAACAGAACCCCTGGTGCTGGCCGATCGGCCTGGTCATGGTGCTGCTTTACAGCTGGATCTTTTTTGAAGTGAAGCTGTATTCGGACATGCTCCTGCAAGTGATCTATGCCGCGCTGCAGCTCTACGGCTGGTGGCAGTGGACCCGCGCGGGTGAGGCGAATGCCGGTCGCCAGGTCAGTCGACTCGACGCAAAATCAATCGCATCGGGCCTTGCGGTCGGCGCCATCGGCAGTCTGTTGCTGGGCGCTGCCATGGCGCACTGGACTGACGCAGCGCAGCCTTGGCTTGACGCTGCACTGACCGCGTTCAGCCTAGTGGCGCAACTGTGGATGGCGCAAAAACGCGTGCAGTGCTGGCCACTGTGGATCACCGTCGATGTGATTTTCGTCGCGCTGTTCATCTATAAAGGCATGTACCTGACCGCCTCGCTCTACGCCCTGTTCCTGCTCCTGGCTGTGCAAGGCTGGCGCGAATGGCGCGCCGACCCGGCGTTGCGCACATGAAAGTGCTGGTGCTTACAGGTCCGGAATCCAGCGGCAAAAGTTGGCTTTCGAGCGAGATTCACGCCAACTTTGGCGGCATATTGGTCAGTGAGTACGTTAGGCACTTTATCGACAGCGAAGCCCGGGAAACCCGCTACGATGACATCTCGGTGATCGCTCATGGCCAACTGACTTGGGAGGATGAAGCACGCGCCCGACAACCGTCACTGTTGATTCTCGATACGCACCTGTTGAGCAATATCCTCTGGAGTCACACGCTGTTTGGCAATTGCCCGCCATGGATCGAGCAAGCGTTGCTGGCGCGGCATTACGACCTGCACTTGCTGCTCAGCCCTGAAAGCGTTGCCTGGCATGACGATGGGCAGCGTTGCCAGCCGCAATTGGCAGAACGCCAGGTGTTTTTCCAGGCCAGCCGCCAATGGCTTGACCTGCATCGCCAGCCTTTCCAGGTAGTGGAAGGTGACTGGAAACAGCGAAAGGAAGCGTCATTCGAAGCGGTGACGCATTTGCTCAACGGCTGACAAGGGCTTGCCCGCCTTGTCGCAACTGTCCATTTCTGAAACACCTCCGCTTGTGCAAACCCGCGATTTAAAGCGGCCCCTTCACGCCAGCAAAAAAATGTTAAGCCACTGATACAACCTGCATTCGAAGCCCTTAGCGAGCAGTGCCGCCAGTATGGACGGGGGCTTTTGCGTGGCTCTGTTTCAGCGGCTTTACACCGTTTTTTTGACTGTCTCGATAATTAAACCCAACCCGCTGTTTTTAAAAGAAAAGCAAAAACCGGCACACCTTCTGCTCTCTACCTCGCAACGCTGAAAAGGGCCAGCGTCCAATTACAGAAGGAATTGCCGCCGTGGGGACATTTAATAACAGCATCTTTAGCCTCTTGCTGATCGGATGCGCACTGGGCTCAAGTGTCTGCCTGCCCGTACAGGCCGACAACGGCATCATCACCATCAAACGTGATGTCCAGCCTCGCAACGCAACCGTTCCGCCATTGCGCCCCGACCCTAACCCCACGACCGTCAACGCCAACCCGTCCAAACAAATCCTCAGCCAAACGAACGAGCTGAGCGACGGCGACTTTGCCAATGTCGCCAGTGGTGCAGGCATCTCCCGCCTGGTCACTCAAAACACCAACAATCTGGGCGGCAATATCAGCAACCAGAGTCAGCTTTCGAACCTCCCCGCCGGACGTTCGGGAAACTCGGGCAGCGGCATCGCCAACATGGTCAATTCAAACGTCCAGCAAGGCCTGGGTGCTCTGAAAATCATAACGGGAGACCGTTGAGATGAATCGTTCGCTGCTGATTATCGCCATGTTTTTCAGTGCATCGACATTCGCCCAACCGCCCGTCATCAACAACGCCGACATCGACGGCTCGGGCGCTCAGTACCAAGGCAACCTCGCGGTCAACCAAGCTGCGGGCGACCA
The DNA here is from genome assembly GCF_019823085.1 of Pseudomonas sp. DR48. Lineage (NCBI taxonomy): Bacteria > Pseudomonadati > Pseudomonadota > Gammaproteobacteria > Pseudomonadales > Pseudomonadaceae > Pseudomonas > Pseudomonas sp. DR48. The sequence continues at coordinate 6,068,436 of NZ_CP081946.1, forward strand.
GCAGCAGCAGGCCAATGCCCGGGCTTTCGCCATTGGTCATGGTGCGAACGCGACCACACAGATTCGCCAACGGCTGCGCACTGAAGTCGATCCCAGGATCGATGCTCAGTCCAGCATCCAGGGCAACTCCTTCAGCCACGGCAACGGCGCACTGGGCGTGAACCAGAGCGCGGGCGCCAGCAACCAGCAAGCCAATGCACTGCGCATCAGCATTGGTGCGCAGCCGCAAAGTATCGACGACAGCGTCCTCAGGCAACAGAACGTGGCGCTGATCAACAACTCCGATGCAACTGACTCTGCACCCGGCTATCGCCAGGTCGCTACCAGCGATCAGGCCTTCACCGGTAGCCGTGGGGTGATTCAGTTGAATCAGAGCGCCGGGGTGGGTAATCGAATGGCAAACACCCTAAGCGTACGGGTCGCGGATTGACCCAAACAGGTAAGAAACAACACTTAACCTAAAATAAGTACGGAGAATCACCATGAAACCTTCGATGGCAATCAAGCCTCTGGTTTTCGCAATTGCTGCGGTCATGGCTGTTGCTGTACAAGCTGGGCAGACTGATGACCACCATCATGGCCACAATGGCCACAATAATGGTCATCACACCCCTCCTCCAACCAAAATCCCTGTCTACGCGACGGCGAATGCGTGGGATAACCAAAGCAGTACCAACAACCGCATCCTCAACCAAGGGACTGTCAACGATGCCAGTATGAGCAGCTCTGCCACAGGCACCAGCGGCAACGTCGGGGTCAACGTGGCTGCCGGCGACGGCAACCAACAAGACAACGCGGCCGCCATTGCAAACGCCGCAGCCGCAGCCACCGATAACAGCTTCGTGTTCGGCACTGCCTCCGCTACGGCAAGCGTCAAGCAATACAGCAACGGCAACAAGGTATACAACTACGGCAGCACTGCCTCGGCCAACATGAGTGGATCGGGGAACAGCGGCAGCGGCAACATGGGGATCAACATTGCTGGCGGCGACCTGAACCAACAGAAAAACACCATGGCCATTGCCAACACCAATGCTCCACTGGGTAACGCAACTGCTACCGCCTCCGCCGACCAACAAGGCCCCGGCCTCGTTGTGGAAAACAACGCTGATCGGACCTTCCGTGTAGATACGCTGACCGTTACACAAACAGCCAGCGGCAGTTTCTCCAAGGACAAGTCATTTGAGGCAAGCGGAAGCAAAAGCTCTTCTTCGAGCTTTGACGTAAGCGGTTCGAAGAGCTTCGATGCCAGTGGCTCTAGCAGCTCTCATGCAAGCGGTTCCTCGAGTGCTTCTTTGAGCGCTTCTTTGAGCGCTACTCTGGACGCTGCGGTCGAGGCTTCGAAAAACGCTTCGTGGGATTATGGCCATCACCATTCGGGCAGCAGCAGCTCGTCTTCTGACGCTTCGCTGACTGCATCGCTCGATGCATCCCTCGACGTATCGGTCGACAAGTCGTACGACAAATCGCACGAAAAATCGTTTGAGAAATCGTTCAACTCCTCATTCGAAAAATCGGGCAGCAAATCGAAAGAGTCCTCGTACGACAAATCTAAAAGCTACAGTGAAAGCAGCTCGTTTGATTTGAGCAACACCTACTCTTATCAAGTGCTGACTCCAACTGGCTGGGCCAACCCTGTGACCAACACTGCAACCCTGAGCGGTTCGGTGAATGGCGGCAGCGGCAACCTGGGCGTCAACGTAGCTGCCGGTGTGGGCAACCAACAAAGCAACTCGCTGGCCATTTCCAACAACTCGTTCTAACTGCTGACGGTGGAGGCCCCCTCACGGGGGCCTTTTTCAGCCCCAACCTGAAGGCGCCCCACCATGCGCATTATCATCACCTTGGCATTTTTGCTTTGCGTGGCCAGTGTGAGCGAGGCTGCACAAATGCCGCTTTCCGTCCTGCCAGGCGGCGCGGTGGTGTACAAACCGGTCCAGAGCATACGTGAACGTAAATTTGCCGACCTGGTGCAACAGAAAACCGACTTCAGTTGCGGCGCCGCTGCGCTCGCGACCATTTTGCGCCAGGCCTATTGGCTGGACGTGAATGAAGAACAGATCATCGAAGGCATGTTGGCGCACTCCGATCAAAATCTTGTCCGCGTCCAGGGCTTCTCCATGCTCGATATGAAGCATTACGTGGAAAGTATCGGCATGCGTGCCCGCGGCTACCGGGTAGCCAATGAAACGTTGAGCGAAATCAAAATTCCCGTTGTGGTCCTCATGGATATCCGCGGCTACAAACATTTTGTGGTCTTGCAAAGAGTTCATGACGGCTGGGTCTATATCGGAGATCCGGTACTGGGTCATAAACGTTACAGACTCGACGACTTTGTCAAAGGCTGGAACGGCATCGTCTTTGCCGTTATCGGTCAGGGCTATGACAAAGCCAATGCGTTGCTCGACCCACCCCTGCCACTGACCGCCAAGAACCGGGTCAACGCTTTCAGCCCGGTGCCAGACGCAGAATTGATGGACTTCGGATTCATCCAAAGCGACTTCTTCTAATGATAAGGAGCATGAAGCTCCGGGAGCATCCAATGAAGACTCCAATCTGGCTGGCCGTTGCCTGTCTGGCCGCCAGCCTGCCAACCCAGGCACAACCATTCAAACCCATCGAACTGAAGGATCAGGAACTGGCGACTTTGCGCGGCCGCTTTGTCATGCCGGGAAGAATTGTCAGTTTCGGCATCGTCATGACAAGCAGTTGGCAAAATGCCAACGGTGAAGTAATCGGCGCTACTTCATCGATGCAAATCCAACAATCAACCATCAAGCCACAGTTTTATGTATCGATGATCGATGAAAAAGGCAGTGGTTCAACCCACTCACAAAGCTCCGGCACCGGTAGCGTCACGGGCGGCAGCGGTCTCAACAGCACCGAAGGCGTCACTCAAGTCGTACGCGCTGCCGGCGACAACAATTCGGCCTACAACAACGTTGATATCAACGTCTCAAAGGCTAACCAGGCGCCAGTAACGCAACAACAGGGCCAGGCATTGGCCGCAGGCTCGACGTTGTCCGGCACCAACGGCGCGGGTTCGCTGAGCGTTTCCTCAACCGGCTCGGGTGTGCAACTCAACATCGTGGCCAATAACAATCAGGGCAGTACCATTCAACGCCTGGCCCAGGGTGGGCTGATGCAGAACACAACATTGCTGGGTAGCAGCAACCAGGTCCGCAATCTAACCTCATTCAATGTCGTGTTGCGTGACAACGTGCCGTCAGCCGGGTCGGTGAGCGGCAATCTCGATCAACTCAAAGGTCTTCGCGCGCTCGGATTCTGATCTACGCTCAGTCTCATCGGAAGTCATTTGAAGGGACGGCTAACCCATGCATCGATCGCTAACGCTCAGAGCTATAGTCTGTTTAAGTAGCCTGACCCCGGCAACACTGCTCTATGCAGCACCGGACCCTCAGGTTGAATTATTAAAACAAGAACTCATGGAGTTGAAACAGCGTTACGAAGCACAACAGAACGCGCTGATGGTCCTTGAGCAGCGCGTTCGCCAAGTCGAAGCAACACCAACAACACCACCGCCCAAACGTCTGACCAAATCCCCTGCCGAACCGGCCAGGGGTGGTCAGACGGTGGCCACCGGTGCGCCTGGAACCACGGGCAGTTCATATGGCCAGGCGCTCAAGGACGACTCTGAACCGGCACAAAGCGTGTCCAACCTGTATGACGAAGCCAGCGGCTTCTTCGGTGGCGGCAAGTTCAGCTTCGAAACCGGCCTGACCTATACGCACTACGATACCCGAGCGTTGACGCTCAATGGTTTCCTGGCACTGGACTCGATTTTCCTCGGCAACATCAACCTTGACCGTATAAAGGCGGATAACTGGACCCTTGACCTGACGGCTCGCTATAACGTGGCACAACGTTGGCAGTTCGACATTAACGTTCCCGTGGTGTATCGCGAATCGACGTATTCCTCCGGTGGCGCTGGTGGCGCAGGCCCGGTGACGTCTGACGCAACCGTGACTCGCGACCCCACTATCGGCGACGTCAACGTCGGCGTGGCCTACAAGTTTCTCGATGAGTCGGTCAACCTGCCCGACGCGGTCGTGACACTGCGCGTCAAGGCGCCAACCGGTAATGACCCTTACGGCATCAAGCTGGTCAATGACCCTAATAACGATAACCTTTCGGTGCCCCAGAGCTTGCCTACCGGCAACGGTGTCTGGTCGATCACCCCGGGAATCTCGCTGGTCAAGACCTTCGATCCGGCGGTGCTGTTCGGCAGCCTGGCCTATACCTACAACATTCAGGACTCTTTCAGCGACATCAGCCCTCAGGTCAACTCCAAAGTCCCTGGGGACGTGAAACTCGGCGATTCATGGCAGGTCGGCGCCGGCATTGCGTTTGCCTTGAACGAAAAGATGAGTATGTCGTTTTCGTTCACCGATCAATTCGCTCGCAAGAGCAAAATCAAACCGGACGGTGGCGATTGGCAATCGATCACCAACAGCGACTACAACTCGGCTAACTTCAACATCGGCATGACACTGGCCGCCACCGACAAGCTGACGATTGTTCCCAATCTGGCCATTGGCCTGACGGAAGACTCGCCAGACTTTTCCTTCAGCCTGAAATTCCCGTACTACTTCTGATACGGCACCCACAAAAAACCCGCTTTTCAGCGGGTTTTTTGTTGATCGCTACACGGGTTAAAAAGCATATACCGACAATTTTTAACTAAAAATGGCCACTCAACGTATCTGATGTTTGTGCAGCAAACGGTAGAACGTCGGCCGGGAAATCCCGAGCACCTTGGCGGCAATGCTCAGGTTATCGCTGTGGCGGTTAAGCACATCGCACAGCGCCTGGCGTTCTGCGCGGGTCTTGTAGTCCTCCAGCGTGCCCATCGGCGCGGGAATGGCGTGCTGGCTGATCAGCCCCAGGTCCCGGGCTTCGATCTGCCGCCCCTCGGCCAGTACCAACCCGCGACGAACCCGGTTGGCCAGCTCGCGAACATTGCCCGGCCAGTCATGTTTGCCCATGGCAATCAAGGCGTCGTCGCTGAAACTACGTGGACGGCGGCCGGTTTCGTGGCTGTAGAAATGGGAAAAATGGTTGGCCAGCATCGATAAGTCACCATGGCGCTCGCGCAGCGGCGCGGTGACGACTTGCAGCACGTTCAGGCGGTAATACAAATCCTCACGAAAGCGTTTCTTTTCGATTGCCGCCTCCAGGTCGACATGAGTCGCCGCCAATACCCGCACATCCACCGGAATCGGCTGGCTGCCGCCGACATGCTCGATGTGTTTTTCCTGGAGGAAGCGCAGCAGATTGGCTTGCAGTTCCAACGGCAAGTCACCGATTTCATCGAGAAACAATGTGCCGCCGTTCGCCGCTTCGATCCGTCCGACCTTGCGTTGATGGGCGCCGGTAAACGCACCCTTTTCGTGGCCAAACAACTCCGATTGGATAAGGTGTTCAGGGATCGCACCGCAATTGATCGCCACGAACGGTTTGTTGTGGCGATGGGACTGTCGGTGCAAGGTGCGGGCCACTAACTCCTTGCCAGTGCCGCTCTCGCCGCGGATCAATACCGGGGATTCGGTAGGCGCCAATTTACTGAGCAGTTTGCGCAGTTCGCGAATCGGCTTGCTGTCGCCGAGCAACTCGTGTTCGGGCTGATCGATATGAATCGTGCCCTGCCCTCGCAGGCGCGCCATGCCGAACGCTCGTCCCAGCGTGACTTGCACCCGCGAAACATCAAACGGCAAAGTATGGAAGTCGAAAAACCATTCGCAAACAAAGTCGCCGACATTCTGCAGCCGCAGGACTTCCTGATTGAGCACAGCGATCCACTCGGTGCCGCTGTGGCTGATCAGCTCTTTGACGGCTTCCGGATGTTCCAGATGAAAAGGTTGTAATCGCAACAGGCCAACGTCGCAGGTGCGCTCGGCCGCGTTCTCCAAGGTGCAGCTATCAACATCCCAACCGACAGAGCGTAAACCCGGCAACAGACGATGGCAGTCGTCACACGGGTCCACTACTAACAGACGTCGCAACGCGGGCGTTTCGATCATGACTGTTCCTTGGCGCCAAATTTGAGAAATATTATTAAAAACAGTCGTTTGGCGGGCCTGGCTGTAACATTAGCAAGAATTTGACGGTGCCTTGTACCGTTTGTCTATAGGGTAGTTAGTTAATTAGTTATAAGAAGACGGTTTGTTAGTTGCCTAACGAGTTCAACCTTTCATTAAGCTTTCAAAAACGCCTCACTCAATGAGTATATGAAAGAAAGTTGAAATTTCTGCCCAATCCGTGTGACCTGCCCCCCGGTTGCGGGCATCAGTACAAGTAACCAGCCGAACGGTAAGCCCAACCGACGGCCTGTCACTTGATTGGGCATAGAGAGAGAAGATCCCATGACCGCCCCGCTCCGTATCAACGAAGCTCTTTTGATTGCCGACCGCGCATTTAAGCCCTTTAAATGCGTAGCTTGGGCGCCACAAGACGGTAACGGCGAACTCAGCCTGACGGTGATCGATCGCACCAGTACTCCACTGGGCCGCACACAAATCCCGAGCAGCGCTTACACCGACCCGGCGCAACTGGAACATGTTCTTAAAGAGGCTCGCACCGAACTGAGCCAGGAAGGTTACACACTGCAATCCTGGTCGATGCCGCACTAAAGACATGTGTTAATGCTTTAAAAAAAGACCGTCCAGGCCGCGCCTGGACGGTCTTTTTTGCTTTATTACTTGGCAGGCTTGCCAGTGGTTCGAAAAGACACTGTTCTGGCACATAACGACCCTCCACCAGTTAGTTGTTACCGTTGTGCTATCGATCATTCAAGGATTGAATGTTTTGCACAGGCCATTGCCCTCCCAATCCCGGGATTGGTCGGCTCGCAAGGAGGTGCGCGCATGCCAGACCAGACTGCTGTTGCCCTGCCTGAATCGCCTTACACTGCTGGCCAACTCGACAAGCGCTTCGCCTGCGCAGGCAAAACCCAGGTGTATTTCGTCGGCAGCACTTACAGCATCGCCAACGGTGTGGCGATTGATGCACAGGGTCGTGTGCTGGTGGCGGCGAAAGTTGGCACTCGCAGTGGTCATTACTTTGGCCTGGCCCGTTTGCTGGCCGACGGCTCCGCCGACCTGTCATTTGGCACTCACGGAAGCGTTATCGGGCCGTTTCAGCGTGGTCATGAAGCCATGGCGGGCAGCGTTCAGGTCCTGGCCGACGGCAACATCCTGTTGGCCGGCCTGCACTACGAAGATTCCCATCGAACACTGCCAGCCCTGGCACTATTCGACGAACAAGGTCGCCCGGTCCACGATTTTGGCGACAACGGTTACTGCGTCGTACGTCTGTCGGGGAATCTGTCCCAAGGCCAGCGCAACACCTGCGGGCCTTTTGGCGTACCGGGGGCGGAGACTTGTGGCGTGAAGGTGCAAGCCGACGGCGCGATCCTCTTACTGGCCAATCACTATTTTGAACTGGCCGATCACGCCGGCCTGTTGATACGCCTCACCGCCGAGGGCGAACTGGACAAAACCTTCAATGGACGCGGCTTTGTCATGGTCAGGCATTTGCTGATGAACTCCTGGCTCAGCAGCCTGATGCTGCAGGCGGATGGCCGAATCATGGTCGGCGGATCGATCAGTTTCCCTGAACAAGCGTTGCTGGCGCGCTATCTACCCGACGGCAGCCTGGATGAGCGCTTTGCCGTGGATGGTTTGATGACCTTCAGTGTTCAAGGAAAAAGCGCGCACATCAGCCAGATCGTCCAGCTGGGCAATGGCGATTTGCAGTGTTTTGGCAGCAGCCGAGAACCGATGCATTGCCTGGCGCTGAAAGTGCACAGCAACGGTCGTCCGGATATCCATTGCAACAATGGCCAGCCGCACTTGCTACGCATTGGCCGCAACACCAGCCAATGGACCGCCGCGCAGTTGCGGCCAGATGGCCGGGTGCTGGCGGTCGGTGGCACTCTGGGCGGGGTTGAACCCGGTTTTTTGCTGGCCCGGTATCTACCCGGTGGACAGCCGGATCCTGGCTTTGCCGAAGGCACCTGCTGGGTTCGTACCCGTTTTGGCAGCAGCCTGGACATGGCCACCTCAGTGGCGGTGCAAACTGACGGAGGCATTGTCGTCGGCGGCTATTCGCTGGATGGCAATTACCGGGCAGTAGTGGTGCGTTATCTCGGCTGAGCCAACTTGTTGTTACACACTTGATCTTCCCTGTCGCTTCCGGCAACTTGCGCGCTTCTTAATACAAGGAGTAGCCGATGTCCGGCTCAATGGCTCAGGCCTTCGCGCACAACTTTCTCGGCCACTCTCCCCGCTGGTACAAGGCAAGCATTGTCGGCTTCCTGATAATCAATGCATTGGTGTTATGGACAGTCGGGCCGGTAGCGGCCGGTTGGCTGCTGGTGCTGGAGTTCATCTTCACACTGGCCATGGCGCTCAAGTGTTATCCGCTGATGCCCGGTGGTTTGCTGCTGGTTGAAGCGCTGCTGCTGAAAATGACCACGGCGCAAGCACTTTACGATGAACTGGTGCACAACTTTCCGGTGATCCTGCTGCTGATGTTCATGGTGGCGGGCATCTACTTCATGAAAGACCTGCTGCTGTTTCTGTTCTCGCGCCTGTTGCTGGGCGTGCGCTCCAAAGCGCTGCTGGCCTTGATGTTCTGCTTTCTCTCGGCGTTTCTGTCGGCGTTCCTCGATGCCTTGACGGTGACGGCGGTGATCATCAGTGCCGCGGTTGGCTTTTATTCGGTGTATCACCGCGTCGCCTCGGGCAATGATCCGCGTCAGGACAGCGAGTTCGGCGATGACCAGCACCTGCCCACACTCCATCACGGTGACCTTGATCAGTTTCGCGCGTTCCTTCGCAGCCTGCTGATGCACGGCGCTGTGGGCACCGCGTTGGGCGGTGTTTGCACGCTGGTCGGCGAACCGCAAAACCTGCTGATCGGCCACGAAATGGGCTGGCACTTTTCCGAGTTCTTTCTGAAGATTGCCCCGGTGTCGCTCCCGGTGCTGGCTGCAGGTCTGGTGACCTGTGTGCTGCTGGAGAAGCTGCGCTGGTTCGGTTACGGCACGCTGCTGCCGGACAACGTGCGCACGGTGCTGGCCAACTACGCCGCCGAAGACAATGCAGAGCGCACTGCCCGCCAACGCGCCGCCCTGTTGGTCCAAGGTGCGGCGGCGTTGATCCTGATCGCCGGGCTGGCCTTTCATATTGCTGAAGTCGGGCTGATCGGCTTGATGGTGATTGTGTTGATCACCGCGTTCACCGGCATCACCGAAGAGCATCGCATCGGCAATGCGTTCAAGGACGCCATGCCGTTTACCGCATTGCTGGTGGTGTTTTTCGCGGTGGTCGCGGTGATTCACGATCAACAGCTGTTTACGCCGCTCATCCAGTGGGTCCTGGCGCTGCCGGCCGATCAACAGCCTGGCATGTTGTTCATCGCCAACGGCTTGCTGTCGGCGATCAGCGACAATGTGTTTGTAGCAACCATCTACATCACCGAGGTGAAACAGGCGTTCATCTCCGGCCACATGAGCCGTGAGCACTTCGAAACTCTGGCGATTGCGATCAATACCGGGACGAATCTGCCGAGCGTGGCCACACCCAATGGTCAGGCCGCGTTTCTGTTTCTGCTGACGTCGGCGATTGCCCCGCTGATTCGCCTGTCGTACGGGCGGATGGTGTGGATGGCGTTGCCTTACACCGTCGTAATGGGGGTTCTTGGCTGGTACGCAGTGAGTTACTGGTTGTAAACACCGACCCACTGTGGGAGCGAGCCTGCTCGCGATGAGGCCGTGTCAGTCAAAATTGATGTTGAATGACACACCGCTATCGCGAGCAGGCTCACTCCCACATGGGTTTTCAGGTGAGCTGGCGAGGGAGGATATACCGCTCGATCGCCTGCGCGGCGCCATCTTCGGTATTGGCACCCGTCACCACATCGGCCTGAAGCTTGACCGCCTCTTCCGCCTGCCCCATGGCAATCGACAACCCGGCACGATGAAACATCGCCGGGTCATTGCCGCCATCGCCCATCGCGGCAGTCTGCTCCAGCGAGACACCGAGAAACTCGGCCAGAGTCGCCAACGCCGCACCTTTGTTGGCCTGCATCGCAGTCACGTCCAGATAGATCGGCTGTGAGCGCGAGACCTGCGCCTGCCCCTCGACCTTGGGCAGCAATTGCGCTTCCAGCTCGATCAACAACTGAGCGTTGTTGCTGGCGGCAACGATCTTGTCGATACGCTCAAGGTAAGGCTCGAAACTTTCGACCACCACGGGCGGATAGCCCAGGCCATGTTGCTCCCGGGGAACCATTGGACGGTGTGGATCTTTGAGCAGCCAGTCGCCCCCGCTGAACACCCAGACCTCGATGTCCGGCAGATCGGCAAACAATGCCAACGCCGTCAGCGCGGCCGTGGCCGGCAAATAATGCGCGACCAGCACACTGCCATCTGGATTGACGAGGGTGCCACCGTTGAACGCGGCCGTCGGCAGGTCGACACCCAAGGCTTCAATCTGCTGCAACATGGCTTTGGGTGGACGGCCCGTGGCCAGGCTGAACAGCACGCCAGCCTCGCGTAATGAACGAACCGCCTCGATCGTGCGCAGGCTCAAGCTGTGATCGGGCAGCAACAGCGTGCCGTCCATGTCACTGAGCAGAAAACGGATGGGGTGTGGCGTGACGTCACTCATCCGAGGCCGTGCCAGACGCGACCATCGCGAGTCAACAGGTCATCGCCGGCCTTCGGACCGTTTTCGCCAGCCGCATAGAACTCCACGCTCGCGTCCTGCTGCCAGGCATCCAGGAAGGGCTGCACGGCGCGCCAGCCGTTCTCGATGTTGTCGGCGCGCTGGAACAGCGTCTGATCACCCGTCAGGCAGTCGTAGATCAGGGTTTCATAGCCGGTGGACGGCTGCATTTCAAAGAAATCCTTGTAGGCAAAACCCAGTTCGATATTGGCCATTTTCAGCGCCGGGCCAGGACGTTTCGCCAACAGGTCGAACCACATGCCTTCATTGGGCTGAATCTGAATCCGCAAATAGGTTGGTTGCAGTTCATCAACTTCGGTATCGCGGAACTGCGCATACGGCGCAGGCTTGAAGCAAATGACAATCTCAGTGTCGCGCACGCTCATGCGCTTGCCGGTACGCAGGTAGAACGGCACGCCGACCCAGCGCCAGTTATCGATCATGACCTTGAGCGCGACGTAGGTTTCGGTGTTGCTGTCAGGCGCGACGTTGTTTTCCTCGCAATAACCCGGCAACCGCTTGCCGTTGACCTCGCCGGCGGTGTATTGCCCGCGCACCGAGTTGGCCCGGGCCTCCTCGGTGGACCAGGGACGAATCGCACCCACCACTTTGGCTTTCTCGCCGCGCACCGCATCGGCGCCAAAGGCTGCCGGCGGCTCCATTGCCACCATCGCCAGCAACTGGAACAGGTGATTGGGCACCATGTCCCGCAGGGCGCCAGTGTGCTCATAAAAACTGCCACGGGTTTCCACGCCGACGGTTTCGGCGGCGGTGATCTGCACGTGGTCGATGTAATGGTTGTTCCAGAACGCTTCGAACAGGCTGTTGGAGAACCGGCTGATCAGAATGTTCTGTACGGTTTCCTTGCCCAGGTAATGGTCGATCCGGTAGATCTGGTTTTCCGACATCACCTTGAGCAGGCACGCGTTCAAGGCTTCAGCCGTTTGCAGATCGGAGCCGAACGGTTTTTCGATCACCACCCTTCTGAATGCTTCAGGCGTTTCTTGCAGCAAACCGGCGGCGCCGAGACGGCGCACCACTTCGCTGAAGAAACGTGGCGCGGTGGCCAGGTAGAACACCGCGTTGCCAGTGCCGCTGGCGGCGATTTTTTCCGCCAGCGCTTGATAAGTGCTGTCGTCCAGGAAGTCGCCCTGGACGTAGCTGATGCCTTTGGCCAATGTGGCCCACAGCTGCGGATCAAGGGCTTGATCGCCCTTGCCGACCTTCGCCGTCACTTCCGCACGAATGAAATCCTCGAGCTTTTGCGCAAAGGCTTCGTCGCTGATGGCGTTGTGGTCAACGCCGATGATCCGCAAACCATCGCCGAGCAGACCGTCGCGACTCAGGTTGTACAGCGCCGGCATCAGCAGACGCTTGACCAGGTCACCATGGGCACCGAATAAAAACAGCGTGGTCGGTGGAGCGGGTTCTGCCTTGGATTTATTGCGGATCAAGCCGGTCATTTTTTCGAAGTCTCCACATGCCCGCCAAAGCCGAATCGCTGAGCCGAGAGAATCTTGTCGCCAAAAGTGCCTTGCCCGCGGGAACGGTAGCGCGAGAACAACGAGTTCGACAGCACCGGAACCGGTACCGATTGCTCCATGGCCGCTTCGATGGTCCAGCGACCTTCGCCGCTGTCAGCCACCGAGCCCGAGTAACCGTCGAGCTTCGGATCGCTGGCGAGCGCATCGGCGGTCAGGTCGAGCAACCAGGACGACACGACGCTGCCACGACGCCAGACTTCGGCGATGTCGGCCACGTTCAGGTCGAAACGCTGATCTTCCGGCAGTTGCTCACTGGACTTGGTCTTGAGAATGTCGAAGCCCTCGGCGAAGGCCTGCATCATTCCGTATTCAATGCCGTTATGGATCATCTTCACGAAATGGCCCGAGCCTGCGGGGCCGGCATGGATGTAACCGCGCTCGGCGCGATCGTCGTCCGACTTGCGGTCCTTGGTGCGCGGAATATCGCCCATGCCCGGTGCCAAGCTGTCGAACAGCGGATCAAGGCGTTTAACCACGGCCGCTTCTCCGCCGATCATCATGCAGTAACCACGCTCCAGGCCCCAGACGCCACCGGAGGTGCCGACGTCGACATAGTGCAGGCCTTTCTCCGACAGGCTCTTCGCGCGGCGGATGTCGTCCTTATAGAAGGTGTTGCCGCCGTCGATGATGGTGTCGCCGGCTTCGAGCAACGTGCTCAGGGCGGTGATGGTGTCTTCGGTCGGTGCGCCAGCGGGCAACATGACCCATACGGCACGTGGCTTGGCCAGGCCTGCGACCAGCGCCGGCAGGTCGATGACGCCCTTGGCGCCCTCTGCTGCCAGGTTGTCCACGAAGGCGGTATTGCGGTCATAAACAACGGTGGTATGCCCGTTGAGCATCAGGCGACGCGCAATATTGCCGCCCATGCGGCCCAGTCCAATAATCCCGAGTTGCATGTGCTGATGCTCCCTACTACTAAAAATGTGTGTCAAAGGTTATAGCCCAACGCGACCAATGTGGGTTAGTCCAGAGCATTGGCGCTAAGTTTCCGTGCATTGTGCCCGATCCTGATTGATAACGTCGGTAATCGCGCCGAAGACACACCGACCATCAAAAATAAAAAAGTTCCATTCAGGGGCAAAAGAAATCAAAATCGCGGCCGATAGTAAATAAGCACCGATGTCGGGGCGGATTTACAGTTGAGATAGCCATTTGCGAGGTGAGCAATGGGCACAGTACAAGCAGCACGGCCAGCACAAACCCTCTATGTCACGATCCGTCGTGATGAATTGCGCCAGTTGAAAGAAGAGCGCGACCTGCTGAAGCAGGAGCTCGCGCAGCTGCGCTTACTCACACAAAGCTCCCCCGCTCAGAATTTTCCCGTCACCCAGCGTGCTCCCCACGCCTGATCCGCTCGCCTGAATCGGAAACAGTGCCCTGCTGTTTCCGATGCAACGCACCTGCCAAGCCTTAAACTCACGAATTTTTCACATTTACCTGTTGATACTCCGCCGCCCTATGGCCGCGCGGTATGCGCGCGGCTTCCGCTCGTCGATAGCAGGGAGGCTCGACGGTCGAAGTGAATACTTGGCTGGAGCGCTGAATGGCTTTGTTTAACCGCAGCAATACGACTGCGAAAGGTTTTGATTGGGCAGGATTTCTCTGGTTGTTCCTGTTCTTCTGGTATTTTTCCGGCATCACCCAACTATTGATTCAACTGACGGGCACCTCGGGTTTCAGCGGGTTCCGCCAGGCCTTTGTGATGAGCGCCATCTGGCTCGCACCGATGCTGCTGTTCCCTCGGCAGACACGTGTAATGGCTGCAGTGATCGGCGTGGTGTTGTGGGCCTGTTCGATGGCCAGCCTCGGTTACTTCTTCATCTATCAGCAGGAATTCTCCCAAAGCGTCATCTTCATCATGTTCGAATCGAACATTGCTGAAGCGGGCGAGTACATGACCCAGTATTTCGCCTGGTGGATGGTCGCAGCATTCGTCGCCCACACCCTGTTCGCCTATTTCCTGTGGACGCGCTTGCGTCCGGTGTATATGCCGCGCTGGCAGGCCTTGGTCGCGGCGGCCGCGATTCTGGTGGCCGTGGTCGGTTATCCGCTGGTCAAGCAAACCGCGCGCACGGGCAGCTTCGCTGATGGTTTCGATAAATTCGAGACCCGCGTAGAGCCTGCGGTGCCGTGGCAGATGGCCGTGGCCTATCACCGTTACCTCCAGACCCTCGCCGGCATGCAAGACATGCTCAACAGCGCGAGCAAGATTGCCCCGCTGAAAAACCTCACCGACACGATGGCCAACCAGCCCGCCACCCTGGTGCTGGTAATTGGCGAATCGACCAACCGTCAGCGCATGAGCCTCTACGGCTACCCGCGTGAAACCACGCCGGAACTGGACAAACTCAAGGATCAACTGGCGGTCTTCAACAACGTCATCACCCCGCGCCCGTACACCATCGAGGCGTTGCAGCAGGTGTTGACCTTCGCCGACGAGGAAAACCCGGACCTTTACCTGACCACGCCATCCCTGGTCAGCATGATGAAGCAGGCGGGTTACAAAACCTTCTGGATCACCAACCAGCAGACCATGACCAAGCGCAACACCATGCTCACCACCTTCTCCGAACAGGCTGACGAGCAGGTGTACCTGAACAATAACCGCAACCAGAACGCCGCCCAGTACGATGGCGACGTGATCGAGCCGTTCAACAAGGCCCTGGCGGACGCCGCTCCGCGCAAGCTGATCGTGGTGCATTTGCTCGGCACGCACATGAGCTATCAGTACCGTTATCCGCCCACCTTCGACAAGTTCACCGACCGCAAAGGTGTGCCGGACGGTGTACGTGACGATCAGGTGCCGACGTACAACAGTTATGACAACGCGGTGCTGTACAACGACTTCGTGGTCTCGAGCCTGATCAAGGACTACGCCAAGGCCGATCCGAATGGCTTCCTGCTGTACCTCTCCGATCACGGTGAAGACGTGTTCGACTCAGCGGGTCACAGCACACTGGGCCGCAACGAAAACAAGCCGACCGCGCCGATGTACACCATCCCGTTCATGGCGTGGGCCTCGCCGAAATGGCGTGAGACCCACAACTGGAATCTGGCCGGTGACTTGGGGCGGCCTTACAGCAGCTCGCAACTGATCCATACCTGGGCCGATCTGGCGGGCCTGAGTTTTGATGAACTGGACCGCAGCAAAAGCCTGGTCAGCGACAGTTTCAAGCCGCGGCCATTGATGATCGGCAACCCTTACGAGCGTCAAGTGCATCCGCTGATCGACTTCAGCCTGATGAAACCCAAGGTCGCACCGGCCGATCCGGCAGTCGCCAAGCAGTAATCCTTTCAGGGGCCGGTTCCGGCCCCTTTTTTGTGTCCCGCTGTTGCGCACGACACATCTAAAAATACCAATAATTCTCGTTAGCCTCGACTGGAAGCTTTGCGGCGGTTAATTCCCAATTCACCGATTCGGCGGATAATGTCCCGGCGACATTGACTCATGGAAGACAGGCACCCGATATCCGTAATGGGAGGCACACCATGAAACGTATAACGCTGATCCTCGCCAGTCTGATGATGTTCGGTTCGGCCGCTGCTTTGGCTGAAGGTGGCGCCGAACGCATGAGGTATTACTTCGAGAGCCTGCGCTTTAAGCAAGAACAGGCCAATGGCATCCAGCGCAAAGTGATTGAGCTAAGGGTTCCGGACGATCAAACCGCACAAGTCACCGAAACCTACAGGCCGAAATAAACGATGGCAGACGGGCGTCCTGATGGACGCCCTTTTTTATGCTCCATAGCGGCGAGATCAAAGGTCCTTGGTCCAGAACAGCATGCGACCATGGGCCGGGTCGAACATGCCGGGTGCAAAACCGAACTTGCCATAGGACGCCTGCGCGACCGCATTGCCTTCAAGGACTTCCAGGGTGATCTTGCAGCCGCCGCGCTGGCGGGTGATGTCCTCAACTTTTTGCAGCATCTTCTGACTCAGCCCCAGGCCGCGAAACTTCGGCACCACCGACACATCGTGCACATTGACCAAAGGCTTACAGGCAAAAGTCGAGAACCCTTCAAAGCAATTGACCAGCCCGGCCGGCTCGCCATCGACAAAAGCCAGCACACTGAACGCGTGGGGACGCTTGGCCAGTTCACCCGGCAATCGCTGCAGGATGTCATCGGATAAGGCGTGCCCGCCGCCCATCGGGTCCTGGGCGTAAGCATTGAGCACAACACCGATCGCTTCGGCGTGCACCGGATTGGTGTAGCTGGCTTGAAGGACAAGTACTTCTGCGGATTCCATTTCCATCGTCAACATCCCATCTGGTTGACCCGACACGTCTCTCGCGCCGGGAGGTCGACGGACATTATCGCGAGGCGCAATCGTCGACAACCCGAACCTGACTCAAACGCCCCAGATCAGCGTTTCAGTCCATCCCAGCTCGGCAAAATCCGCGGCCCTTAAGCCTGACTCACCGGCGCAGAAAAATTCGTCCAGCTGCGGTGGCTTGACCGACGTGCCGCTGAGCATGGCGTGCACCTGGCCACGGTGATGAATCTGGTGTTCGAACAGATGGGAAAGCATGCGCAAACGACTGTCATGCTGCGGCGTTTCCCGGGCGATGGTCACGATTCGCACCAGGTCGGCATCGCGTAACTGTTCGCAGTAGGCAATCAGTCGACGGTCGACGTGGGCTTGCTCACGCTGCAGGTCGGGGCCCGAGGTGAACGGCTCGTCGTGGGTGAAGAACACATAACAATCGGGGTGCGGCTCGTCCCCGCGCAGCTCGCGCTCCAGCGCATCCATGTAGAACCAGTCGCACGTCAGGATGTGATTGAGGGTGGCCCTGATGCTGGGGAAGAAGCTGACACGCGGCGCCACCAGTTCGGTAGCGCTCAATTGGCCCCAGGCCTTGGCGAGTCGGTGATTGGCCCAGGCGTTCTGATAAGCCATGGTCAGCAAATGATGAGACAGGGGCTGATTCATGTTCGCGGCTCCTTGCAATTAGGCTTCAGCGAAACGTTGCAGCTGCATTTCCTGTAGACGGCTCAATGTGCGGCGGAACGGGAATTCAAGGTAACCCTCGGTGTACAACGCCGCCATCGGCACCTGCGCTTCGAGGTACAGCGGCACCTTGCGGTCGTAGCATTCGTCCACCAACGCGATGAAACGCCGGACTCCGTCGTCGTGCACCGACAATTGCGGCAGTTCGCGATCACCGGCCACCACACGCTCGGCAGCGTCTTCGGTGCCTCGGGCGATGCGTCCTGCGCGCTTTTGTGCGCTCAGGTTGGGCACTTCACTCAACAGAATAGCGCTGAAGGTGTCGCACAGCGCCATAAAGTCCATGGCAGCAAACGGTTGTTCGCACAGATCGGCATAACGGCACCAGAGCACTTTGGCGCTGGCCTGCACGACGTTGACCGAGCGATAACCGACCGTGACCGGCTCGCTGGACACCGATTGCCCAGCGGTCAAGGCCTTGAACACATCTGCGAGCGCGCTGGGCTGGCCGGCGGTCGCCACCCAATAACGTTGCAGGCCGGCGCCCGGGTGCAGGCGATGGTCTTCGCCGCCATCCACCGCGATCACCTGCATGTGTTTCTTGATCGCCTCGATGGCGGGCACGAAACGGTCGCGGTTGAAACCATCGGCGTACAGCTGATCCGGGGGCTGATTGGAGGTGCAGACCACCACCACACCTTGCTCGAACATCACCTGAAACAAACGCCCGAGAATGATCGCATCGCCAATGTCATTGACGAACAGCTCATCAAAGCACAGCACGCGCACTTCCTCGCTCAGCTCACGGGCCAGCGCCTTCAGCGGATCGGCGGTGCCGGTCAGCTGGAATGAGCGTTGGTGCACCCAGCCCATGAAGTGGTGAAAGTGTTGGCGGCGAGCCGGGACCTTGAGGGTTTGATAGAACTGGTCCATCAACCAGGTCTTGCCGCGCCCGACCGGGCCCCAGAGGTAAACCCCGGTGATCGGCGTGCGCCCTTCGTGCAAGGCTTCGTGGCATTTCTGCAGCGCCCACACGGCATGTTCCTGGGCTTCGTCCTGGACGAAGCCCTTTTGTTCGATGGCGTGTTGCCAGGCGCTTAGGGGAGAGTCGACATTCATGCGCGGCAGTATGCCACGCACTCGCGTTACAGAGAGATGTCTAGCCGGGCGATCTTGCCCTGTTCGTTGAGGCGGAACATGTAGCGCAGTTCCAGGGGACTGCCGGGAAAGGTCCCGGAAATCCGGTTGTGCACCAGCACTTTACCGGTGCGCTGCTGCACGCCGAGCACTTCGACCCGGGGTTCATAGCGCTGTGCCGTGTCTTGCATCCATTGGGCGATGGCTTGCGTGCCGGTCCGGTGATGTCCTTCATCGAACACGTTGGCATCCTCAGCAAAAAAACTGCCGACCCGCGAAGTGTCGCGAGCATTGGCGGCGGCAATGTAGGCGGCAATGGCGGGCGCCAGTGAAGAGGCTGGATTGGACATGTTTACGGCTCCTTGTTTGTTGGTTCTGGAGCCATCCTAGAACACGTCTGTGTCAGTTCTTGTCAGGAGTGAAACGCCCCGCTTCATCCAGTTGCATCTGCTTGCGCCAGGTGCGCAACAAGTCGCTGCGCCGCCCCGGATAACGCTCGCCCTGCTCGCTGGCGGCCGAGATCCGGTCGGTGCGAAACGTGCGGTAGGCGCCGCGCAGTTCACACCAGGCGACGATGATCCGAACTTCATTGAGAAACCCCAGCGCCAGGGGCCAGATCATCCGTTGACTGGGCACCTGGTTGGCATCTGCATAGTCGATGTTGAGCTTGGATTGATCACGTATGGCCTGGCGAAACACATTCAACGGCACCGCGTTTTGCGGATAGCCATAACCGGGCGGGCCCGGCAGCACTGTCGGGTTGCGCAATGCATCCTGGGCTTCGGGGGCCAGCACGGCGGCAATCTTGGCCAGCGCATCCGCCGCGGCTTTGCTCAACACCTCGTCGCCGCGCTGATCGACGTAGCGCAACCCCAACACGATGGCTTCGGTTTCATCGGCATTGAGCATCAAGGGCGGCAGGAACAAACCGCTGCGCAATACGTAACCGATCCCCGCCTCGCCGAAAATCGGCGCGCCCAGCGCAGTCAGTTCGGCGATGTCGCGGTACAGCGTACGTTCGGAAATTTCCAGTTCGCTGGCCAGCGTTGCCGCCGTAACCGGACGACTTTTGCCCCGCAACACCTGCAACAACGTGAGTAAACGTGTAGTACGCGACACGATCCGTAGTCTCTTTCCTGAGAAGTCGACGGAGCTTAGCAGAGGCTACTGTCAGAAACTGGCAGTAGCAATGTCCCCGTCAATCGGGCCTTTCGCGATAAATCAAAAAGCCGATTGACGTAAAATATTACTCGCATAATATTCAATGCATGTCGCCAAACATTTAACTAATTCACCGCATCGGTTCCTCAGGAGTCATCTCATGCATTACAAAGTCTTCGGCCGTAAAACCGGGTTGCGGGTCTCGGAACTGGCATTGGGCGCCGGCAATTTCGGCACCGGTTGGGGCCATGGCGCAGAACGTGACGAAGCCAAGCGCATATTCGATGGCTACCTGGAGGCCGGCGGCAATTTCATCGACACCGCCAACGGCTATCAGGGTGGGCAGTCGGAAGCCATGCTCAGCGAGTTCATTGCCGCGGAACGGGATCGCCTGGTCATCGCCACCAAATACACCCTGGGCACCACGCCCGCCGCCGGCATTTCCCACACCGGCAACAGTCGCAAGAACATGGTTCGCGCCGTGGAAGAAAGCCTGAAACGCCTCAACACCGATCACATCGACCTGTTTTGGGCGCACATGAGTGACGGCGTGACGCCGATGGAAGAAATCCTGCGTGGCTTTGACGACCTGGTGCGTGCCGGCAAAATTCACTACGCCGGACTGTCGAACTTCCCGGCCTGGCGCATCGCCCGGGCGGACGTGCTGGCCGAAGTGCGCGGTTTTGCGCCGATTGCCGCGATTCAGATCGAGTACAGCCTGGCCGAACGCAGCGCTGACCGTGAGCAGCTGCCGATGGCCGAAGCCCTGGGCCTGGCCGCGACGTTATGGTCGCCGTTGGGTGGCGGTTTTCTCACCGGCAAGTACCGCAGCAATGACGGCGACAACCGCGCCGCTAAACTTGGCGTGCTGATCCATGCCGAAACAAGCGCACGGGACACCGCCCTGCTCGACACCTTGCTCGGCGTCGCAGAAGAGCTGGCAGCCAGCCCGACTCACGTCGCCATTGCCTGGCTGCGAGAAAAGGCCAAGCGTTCAACGACTGCGCTGATACCGATCCTGGGTTCGCGCACGCGTGAGCAACTGGATGCGACATTGGGTGCCTTGACGGTGCAATTGAGTGCCGAACAGATGTCGCGACTGGATGAGGTCAGCGCTGTGGCGATGGGTGTGCCGCATGAAACCATTGCCGGGTCGTATTCGCGATTTACCGGGGCTGAAACATTGGACGTTCCGATAATCCCTGTCGCCTGAAACAGCATCGCGGGCAAGCCCGCTCCCACAGGTATTGCGCTGTACTTGTGGGAGCGGGCTTGCCCGCGATGGCGTTAGCGCATGATGGGGCTACCGGTCCACTTTATGTCTGGCGGCATAAAGGCAGAGCATTTCCATGGCCAATGTCGCCGCTGCCAGTGAGGTGATGTCCGCATTGTCGTAGGCCGGCGCCACTTCCACCACGTCCATCCCCACCAGATTGATCCCGCGCAAGCCGCCGAGAATTTCCAGCGCCTGTACCGTGCTCAATCCCCCGCAAACTGGTGTCCCGGTGCCCGGTGCGAAGGCCGGGTCGAGGCAATCGATGTCGAACGTCAGGTACACCGGGTTATCGCCGACCCGTGCACGAATTGCTTCGACAATCGCCTCACATCCTTGCCGATGCACCTGCCGCGCATCCAGCACCTGAAAGCCCTGATGATCGTCATTGGTGGTGCGCAAGCCGATCTGCACCGAACGCGACGGATCGACCAGCCCTTCCCTGGCCGCGTGCCAGAACATGGTGCCATGGTCGACGCGCTTTCCCGCCTCGTCCGGCCAGGTGTCGCTGTGGGCATCGAAGTGAATCAGCGACAGCGGACCATGTTTGCGGGCATGGGCCTTGAGCAGCGGATAGGTAATGAAGTGGTCGCCGCCGAACGTCAGCATCGCGCTGCCGGCGTTGATAATGTGCTCGGCATGCGCCTCGATGCTTTCCGGCACCGAGTGCGGCGAGCCGTAATCGAAGTCGCAATCGCCGAAGTCGATAACAGCCAGATGATCGAATGGATCAAACGTCCACGGCCAGTGGCGTTCCCAGGCGATCCCGGTGGACGCGGCGCGAATGCCTCGTGGCCCGAAACGCGCACCGGGGCGATTGCTGGTGGCGGTGTCAAACGGGACACCGCTAACCGCGACGTCGACACCGCGCAAGTCACGGCTGTAGCGTCGACGCATGAAACTGGTGATGCCGGCGTAGGTGCTTTCGGCGGCGGTGCCGTAAAGACTGTCGCGGGTCATGGCCTGATCGTTTTGCACAGGGACGTCCATCAGGTATTCCTTTTTATTGGTGGCTACGGAAAGTGGTCCACAAGCGGGTGCGCTGACGCATGTCCTTGAGGCTCATGGTGCGGTCGGCGTACAGCAGACCGCGAACGTCGGCGGGCGGGTAAATGTCCGGATCGGTGCGCACCGCCTCATCCACCAGCGGCGTCGCGGCCTGATTGGCGGAGGCGAAGAACAGCGTGTTGGTCAGCGCTGCGACGGATTCGGGGCGCAACATGAATTCGATGAACTGGCGGGCCGCCTCGGGATGTGGCGCATCCTTGGGAATCGCCAGGTTGTCCTGCCAGACGAGGGTGCCTTCCTTGGGAATCCGGTAGGCGATTTCGTAGGGCTTGTTGGCCTTGCGCGCCTGATCGGCAGCCATGCTGGCGTCACCGTTGTAGGTCAGCGCCAGGCAGACACTGCCGTTGGCCAGATCGTTGATCTGCCGGCCGCTGGCGACGTACAGCACATTTGGCTGCAATTGATGCAACAAGGTCTGCGCCGCGTCGAGATCGTTCTTGTCGGTGCTGTAGGGATCTTTACCCAGGTAGTGCAACGCCAGGCCGATGACTTCCTGGGGCGAATCGATGATCGCGATGCCACAGTCCTTCAGTTTGTTGGCGTACTCGGGCTTGAACAGCAAATCCAGGCTATTGAGCGGTTTGTCCGGCAAGCGTTTCTGCACTGCCTCGACGTTCATCCCAAGCCCCAGCGTGCCCCAGGTGTACGGCACACCGTAGAGGTTGCCGGGGTCCACGGCGGCGAGCTTTTCCAACAGGTCCGGGTCGAGGTTGGCGTAGCCCTTCAGGCCTTCGTGAGGAATGGTTTTTAACGCACCGGCTGCCAAGCCGCGAGCCAGCACGCTGGACGATGGCACGACCACGTCGTAACCGCTGCCACCGGTGAGCAGTTTGGTTTCGAGCACTTCCGGCGCATCGAATGTGTCGTAACGCACGTGAATCCCGGTTTCCTGTTCGAAACGTTGCAAGGTCTCGGGCGCTACATAATCGGCCCAACTGTAGAGATTGAGGGTCTTTTCCTCGGCCTGGGCCGAAGCAGCCACGGCGAGGAACAACGCGGGTAAACACAGCTTGAACATGGGAGCCATGACGAACACCTGACCAGAGGAAGTGGTTGCAGCGTGCGCGCTCCGATACATTGTCGAAATATCAAGTTTGTTAACCTGACTTTATTGCGGAGTAATGTTTGATGCTCGGTCAACTCCATGACCTCGACTTGCAACTGCTGCGTTTGTTTGTGCGGGTGGTCGAGTGCGGCGGCTTCAGTGCGGCACAGGGCGAGCTGGGGTTGAGCCAATCGAGCATCAGCCAGCAAATGGCCAAGCTCGAAACCCGACTCGGCTATCGCTTGTGCAGTCGCGGCAAGGGCGGATTCAAGATCACGCCCAAAGGTGAACAGCTGCTGACGGCGACGCGCGGCCTGTTTGAATCCATCGAAGCCTTCCGCCACCAATCCAACGGTGTGGCCGGGCGCTTGATCGGCGAAGTGCGCCTGGGTTTGTCCGAGGCCCTGGATCAATCGGTGCTGCAACGCGTGGCCGATGCGATCAGTCGTTTTCGCGAGCGCGACGAATCGGTGCGCATCGAATTGATCAGCGCCATGCCCGGCGAAATGGAACGCCTTCTGCTGCAACAACGCCTGGACCTGGCCATCGGTTATTTCTCACAGGTGCAGCGTGCGTTTGACTACCGCCAGTTGTTCACGGAAACCCAGCACCTGTATTGCGCGCCCGGGCATCCACTGTTCACCGACGATGCGCCGGACGACCAGGCCTTGCAGGCGTGTGACCGGGTCGATCATCCCTACCGTTTCCTGCGGGCCGACGAGCCCTTCCAGGGACAGCGCTGTTCGGCGAGGTCGGAGCAGGTCGAAGGCACCCTCGCCTTCATTCTGTCCGGTAAACACGTCGGCTATTTGCCCGATCACTTTGCCCGTAGTTGGGAAGACAAAGGTTTGCTCAGGGCCATGCGTCGAGAGGACATGAGTTTCGATGTGGCGTTTCACCTGGCCCGTTATCGTGCGCAGGTGCCGGGGGATGCGCAGAAGGCATTTGAAGAGGATTTGCTGGCGGCGTTTGCCTGAAAACCACTGCAATCCCTGTGGGAGCGGGCTTGCTCGCGAAGGCGTCCTGTCAGCCGGCATCCTTGTCACCTGACAGGACGCCTTCGCGAGCAAGCCCGCTCCCACAGGTTTTGTGTAAAACCGGGATAAGGTTCCGACAACGCAGTCTTTCTGGCATCCTGCGCCTCCATTTTTTGACCTGGCCCTGGCGCTTTCCCCGTGACCTCATCCGAACACGCAAAACCCCAGCCCCGTTCCGACCTGATCTACGGCCTCGACGATCGCCCGCACCTCACCGCCACGGTCTTCGCCGCGCTGCAGCATGTGCTGGCCAGTTTTGTCGGCATCATCACCCCGACCCTGATCATGGGCGGCGCGCTCGGACTGCAAAGCGAAGTGCCGTACTTGATCAGCATGGCGTTGTTCGTCTCCGGCCTGGGCACTTTTGTCCAGGCGCGACGGTTTGGCCCGGTGGGTTCTGGTTTGTTGTGTCTGCAAGGCACCAGCTTTTCGTTTATCAGCGTGATCCTCAGCGCCGGGTTCATGGTCAAGGCCCGGGGCGGCGGCACCGATGAAATCCTCTCGACTATCTTCGGCGTGTGCTTTTTCGCGGCGTTCATTGAAGTGGTGTTGAGCCAGTTCATTGGCAAGTTGCGCATGCTGATCACGCCCGTGGTCACCGGCACTATCATTACGTTGATGGGCCTGTCGCTGATCAAAGTCGCCATGACCGATATCGCTGGCGGCTTTGGCGCAGCGGACCTCGGCGCGGCCAGTCACCTGGCGTTGGCGGCGTTGGTGCTGGGAACCATCGTGGTATTGAACCGGGTCGACGTGCCGTTCCTGCGCCTTGGGGCGATCGTGATTGGCTTGACGTTGGGCTACCTCGTGGCCTGGCTGTTGGGCGACGTCAATTTCGCCAGCCTGCCTGACGTGCCGCTGATGAGCGTGCCGGTGCCGTTCAAGTACGGCTTCAATTTCGACTGGGTGGCGTTCGTGCCGGTGGCGGTGATTTTCCTGGTGTCGCCGCTGGAAGCCGCCGGTGACCTGACCGCCAACTCGATGATTTCCCGGCAACCGGTGAAAGGTCCGGTGTACATCCGCCGGATCAAGTCCGGTCTGCTCGCTGATGGCCTCAACTCGGCCATGGCGGCGGTGTTCAACAGCATGCCGATGGTGACCTTCGCGCAGAACAACGGCGTGATCCAGCTCACCGGCGTGGCCAGCCGTTACGTGGCGTTTTTCATCGCCGGCCTGCTGGTGCTGCTGGGGTTGTTCCCGATGATTGGCGCGGTGCTGCAATTGATGCCCAAGCCAGTCCTTGGCGGCGCCGAGCTGGTGATGTTCGGTACCGTGGCGGTGGCCGGGATAAAGATCCTCGCCGAAGCCGGCCTGCATCGACGCAACATGCTGATCGTGGCGATTTCCCTCGGCATGGGCCTGGGTGTCGCGGCCGTGCCGCAGGTGTTGCGTGAACTGCCCCTGGCGTTGCACAACATCTTCGAATCGCCGATCACGGTGGGCGCGTTGTGCGCTATCGTGCTGAACATCTTCCTGCCCGAGGAATTCATCGCGCTGGAAGAAGACGATTTTGATCCGGAAGCCTCGATCCTGCAGGTCATGGAAAATCCCGATGTCCCGGCTAAAGGTGAACCCGCAACGCCTGAGGCGGTCGCACAGTTGACCCGCTAAAAGGCTCAAGGGCCGAGCCGTTGGCGGTTCAGCCCTTATTTCTGAACGAGAGCCTGTCCATGCGCCGCGTCCACGCCGTCATCCTTTCCCTGCTCTTGCTCTCCCTGAGCGCCTGCGCCCTCTTTCCCCATCGCGACCCGTTGAACATCAATGTGGTCGGCATCGAACCGCTGCAAAGCCAGGACATGGAAGTACGGTTTGCGGTAAAGATACGCGTGCAAAACCCCAACCAAACGCCGATTGACTACAACGGCGTGGCGCTGGACCTGGAGGTCAACGGCCAGCCGCTGGCCTCCGGCGTCAGCGATCAATCAGGTTCGATCGCACGCTTTTCCGAAACCGTGCTGACAGTGCCGGTAAGCGTTTCGGCGTTCTCCGTGTTACGCCAGACGCTGGGCCTGACGCAGACGCAGACGTTGAACAATCTTCCTTATGTGCTGCGTGGCAAACTGGCCGGCGGATTGTTTGGGACGATGCGTTTCGTGGACACGGGCAAACTGAGCTTGCCGGGCTCTACGACGGGCACTTGGTAAACCGGATTCAGTGCTTTAGCCACCAATGTGGGAGCGAGCCTGCTCGCGATGACGCCGGCACATTCAACAAATCAGTTGCCTGATCCACCGCTATCGCGAGCAAGCTCGCTCCCACAAGGGGGTCATGTATTGAAGCGAACACCGGGTTTAGGCCGCTCATCGACGATCAACTCAAACACATCCGGGCGCGCGTAGTGCCCGACGACGTCATAGTCATAACGGGCGCGAACCAGATCGTCGGTATCGATTTCGGCGGTCAATAATCCCGCCTCGCCCCGCAACGGACCCGCCAGAATATCGCCCATCGGCCCGACGATCACACTGCCGCCGGCAATCAACGGCCGCTCTGCCGGCCAGTTAGCGATGTCCAGGCCCAAGGCCTGCGGCGAGTCCTGAACCTGACATGCGCTGACCACAAAGCAGCGTCCTTCATGGGCGATGTGGCGCATGCTGACTTGCCACATCTCGCGCTCATCCACCGTCGGCGCGCACCACACCTCAATGCCTTTGGCGTACATCGCGGTGCGCAGCAGCGGCATCATGTTTTCCCAGCACACCACCGCGCCGATCCGCCCGACCTGGCTGTCGAATACCGGCAGTGTCGAGCCATCGCCTTTGCCCCAGATCAATCGTTCGGTGCCGGTGGGCATCAGTTTGCGGTGCTTGCCGACCAGTCCGGCCTGGGGATCGAAATACAACGCCGTGCAATACAACGTACTGCCGGCACGCTCGATGACGCCGATGACCAGATTCGCACCCGTGCGGGCCGACAACCCGGCCAGCGCTTCGGTCTCGATGCCCGGCACGTCGATGGCATTGGCGAAATAGCGGGCGAAGGCTTCACGACCTTCCGGCAATCGAAAGCCCAGTTGAGTGCCAAAGCCCTCTCCTTTGGGATAGCCGCCGAGCAAGGCTTCGGGCATGACCACCAACCCGGCGCCGGATTCGGTAATGGCGTTTTCCCAGGCGAGAATCTGTTCCAGCGTCTCGGCCTTGCCGCCGGGCAAGGCGCCGATTTGCAGCGCAGCAACGATTGATTTGGGCATGTCGGTAACTCCGAAAGCGATGAGGTGTTGCTCATTCTCAGGCGCCACGCAATCATGAATAAAGCCCTGTCCGCTGCTAACTGATATGAACCAAATGAATATCACCAACGTTGACCTGAACTTGCTCAAAGTCTTTGAAGCGCTGCATGAAGAGTCCAGCGCCAGCCGCGCGGCGTTGCGTCTGGGGGTGACCCAATCAGCCGTCAGCGCCGCGCTGCGAAGGCTGCGCGAGGTGTATGGCGATCAGTTGTTCGTGCGCACCGGTCGTGGCCTCGCGCCGACGCTCAAAGCCAACCAGTTGAAACCAGTGGTGAGTGACGCGCTGAACAAATGCCGCCAGAGCCTGGCGATGGTCGATCCGGCAGCCCACCATTACGACGGACGCTCGGTCGCGCTGGGCCTGTCGGATGATTTCGAAATTGCCTACGGACGGCGCTTGATCGAACACATTGCCGTCAGTGCGCCAAAGTTGCGGCTGATCTTCCGGCAAACCCACAGCCAGATCGTCGCTCAAGCGCTGATGGAGCGCAGCATTGATCTGGCGATCACCGCAGGCGGGTTCACCGAGCGGTTGCTCAGTCGTCAGGTATTGGGAGAAGGCGGCTACATGTGCCTGGTCGATCCGCGCAGCCTGGCGCCCGGACAACAGGCCATCAGCCTGCAAGAGTTCGTCGCCCGCGAGCATATTCTGGTGTCGTCGGGCGGTTTTATCGGGATTACCGATGAAGGGCTGGCGGCGCTGGGACTGAGTCGGCGGGTGTGCGCATCGACCACACACTTCGCGGCCTTGCCACACTTGCTCAAAGGCAGTCAGGCTGTCGCGACCATTCCGGCGCACGCCGCACAAAGTATCGCGGCGCTCAGCGGGCTGGCACTGCTGCCCTGCCCCTTGGCATTACCGCGCTACCCGATCGAGCTGGGCTGGCGCACCAGCACCCAGCTCGACCCGGTGGTGCTGAAAGTGCGTGAAGCCATTGTTGCGAGTTTCGCCTGACGACTTGCGTTTACTTGGCAGCCATCAACCGATTGACTTCACTGCGCACCATGTTCGCGAACTCCGGCGGTGACATGCCGTCGAGTTCGGCCCGAACCCATTCAGCCCATTTGCCTTTGCGTTTGGCGCGCTCGCCAAACAAGCGCGCGGCTTCACCCTTGGATTTGCCAAGGTTGCTCTGCCACAGGTCGAACAGACGGGATTTTTCATCTTCAAGCGCCGCGCGCTCGGCAAGGGGTTTGTCGGCCAGATTGAAGCTCATGGGAATTACCTGCTGCATAAAATAGGCGACATCTTACACTGTAGGAGGAAATGTCCGACCCGGGATTTTTGTTCCTGGTTGGCGTGGCGCGAAAATCGAGTGCAACTTTTTCGTCAGCGACAGACTCCATTGTTCACTGCCCATTTATCTGCAAGGAGTACCCCAATGGCCCGGAAAACCGCCGCACAAGTCGCCGAAGACCAAATCAAGGATCAGGCGTTCAGCGAACTTCAGTCCCTGATCGAAGAATCGGAAAAACTGCTCAAAAGCAGCGCTTCACTGGTTGGTGAGGAAGCAGAAACCCTTCGTGGGCAAATCGTACAGAAGCTCCAGCAGGCCCGGGATTCGGTCAGCAGTGTGCGTGATCGTACCAAACCGGTGGTCGATGCGACCGAAACCTACATTGGTGGTCACCCGTGGCAAACCGTTGCCATCTCCGCCGGTTTCGGCCTGGTGGTAGGCTTGTTGCTGGGCCGTCGTTAAGCGCTCACGCGTTCATGGTTACAGCGTAAAAAGTTAAAGCATAAAAAAGGCGAGCCTGGTGCTCGCCTTTTGCATGCCTGGGTGTAACGTCGGCGTCACACTCCGGCCAGATCTCGCAAGTCAGCCAGGGTCTGAGCGTCCAGCTCGATACCTTGGGTAGCCGACTTGGCCCGTTGATGATGACGTCGGTCACCCGGCAAACGCTTGAGCCCCACGCCGTGCATCTGCCGGACCAGTTCCTGACTGCGCTCGGCAAAGTTCTGCCCCGCCGCCTTGCTTGGGTCGATCACGATCAGCAACTGACCGGTCCACGGTGTCTTGGCTCCCGGATGATTCGACCAGTCGAACTCGAACGAAAAGTTACCGCCGGTCAACGCCGCCGCCAACAACTCGACCATCATCGACAGTGCCGAACCTTTGTGGCCGCCGAACGGCAGCAACGCGCCGCCTTCCAGAATCGCTTTCGGGTCCTGAGTCGGCTGGCCAAGGCTGTCTACGCCCATACCGACCGGCAAGCGTTCACCTTTTCGTGCGGCGATCTGCACATCGCCATGGGCGATGGCGCTGGTGGCCAGGTCAAAGACAATCGGCTCCCCGTCAGCCCGAGGCGCGGCGAAGGCGATCGGGTTGGTACCGAACAGAGGACGATCGGCACCGTGCGGCACCACGCAGGTCATGCTGTTGACCACGCTGAGCGCCACCAGCCCTTCATAGGCAAACGGCTCAACATCCGGCCACAGCGCCGCAAAATGGTGGGAATTGCGGATCGCCAACACCGCGATGCCAGCGCTGCGGGCTTTTTCCACCAGCAGTGCGCGGGCAGCGGCAAGCGCCGGCTGGGCAAAACCATTGCCGGCATCGACCCGGACAAAACCTGAGGCAACGTCCTCGACCACCGGCACTGCCTGGCCGTTGACCCAGCCGCTCTTGAGTGTCGAGACATAGCCGGGGATGCGAAATACGCCGTGGCTGTGCGCGCCGTCGCGTTCAGCGCCGGCGCAATTGAGCGCCAGGGTCCTGGCGACGTCGGCAGACGTACCGTGACGCAGAAAAACCTGCTCGAGCAATTGAACGAGCGCGTCGAAATCAAGCGATTGGGTGGTCGAACTGACGGCCACTTCGGGCGTTGCGGTCATCTGAAGCTCCAATTTTATTATTAAGTACGGGCACCAGGGGAAACGAGGTTGCATGGCAACCCACAGCAGACGTCGATTAAGCGCTGTTCTACCAGCGTCCTGTCAAGTCTCGACTGCCAGTTCGGGGCAAGCAATATGTACCGCACTGAACGCCCTCCCGGGTCTTACTGTTTTTCCTCAACCGACAGCCTGCGATTGGCAATTCATCGCAGCATATGAGGAAACACCGTGACTGAACCCGACCTCCCCTACTTTTTCGATGAGGCAGAACGTGCAGCCAATGCCAAACAGCCCGGCGAACGCGAAAAAGTGCTGAACTTCACAATGGATGACCTGAAGTGGCTGAAGACCGTTTACCTGGCCACTCATACGGCCCGCATCGCCCCAACCAACCCCATGCACGTCGACCAATTGATGCTCGGTGCGACCGGCATGCAGGATATTCCACTGGCCGGCGCATTTGCCATGAGCCGATCCGGCGACGCCGAGGTCATGCTTTTCACACCGTGGAAAGGCTTGATCAAGTTTGCCGACATGGCCGACCTTAAAAGCAAGCTTGAGGAGTGGCTGGCCCGAGCCGCCGGGAAGCGCGAGCTTTTACGCTTTCTGGCCATCGAACAGCGCAGCACCTTGCCCTCTGGCGCCGCCCTCGAAATCTCCATCAAGACCATTGACGGTGCGGTATTCCAGGCCCAGCAACTGACCCTCGATGGCAATCAGGCACAGAACATCAAGACAATGATCGGCGAGCTGGCCAAGCTGCCCACCTTGCAATCGATGCTCGACGACACGCTCAAACACGCGCTGCACAAGACGTTCCCCAAACTGGATCAGCGCCTGACCCAAATGAACAATTTTGTCAGTACGATTTCGGCTTTTGACGGGGGCGACCATCACCACACGATATCGGCGATGTCATTGAGTGAAGCCCTGTTGCACGTCTACCTCACCAATCAGTGGCCTGCCGGCGTTTCCAGAGTCTTTGCCCATCCCGAGCTCAGCGCCAGCAGCGATGCCGATAACCAGGCGTGGGAAGGCGCCTTGAAGGACACGGCACAAAGCTTCACGCCGCATTTGCACAGCCTGCTCGACACCTTCTGGAATACGCCCGTGAACAATGGGTTGTCACGCCTGAAGTTCTTTGCCGAAAGCTTGCGCGATACCTTCCACACGAGGCTTTTTCAGCAGCGCCAGCAAGGTATCTTGACGACACAGGAATACGTGCGGCTGGTGAATGTCAGCCTCGCACCGAACCCTGACGACCCGCTACGTATAGAAAAAGTGCGGGTCACCGCGCCCTTCGAGCATTTCGCGGAACTCGCCTCGACGTTGATGATTGGTGGCACCAACACCCTGGGTTTTCTGTACACCCAATCCAGAGGCATCGAAGCGACAAGCAGTCTGCCTGCCCTCAAGAAAATCGTGCTGCAAATGATGACCAGTGAAGGGCATGAAGACGCGTTGCTCAATTTCATGTCCCTGGAAGAACGCGCCCGGTTCCTGGCGTTCAAGCCCGATGAGCGAGTGATTGTCGGTCACCCGATCATCGGCAATGTGTTCGAAAAATTGATGTCCGACATCCTCGACAAGCAAAAGGACAACCTGAGCCACGCACTGAGCCGCTACCGCGAAAGCGAGGGTACGCTAGACCCTCACGCCCTGCTCGACAAGGCGCTGGACGTCCGGGGGCTGATTGATGACCGGCTGCTGTCTGCAGAAGCTGCGGGACGCTGGAGCACTCGGGTGGATCAACGCTGGATTGCGCAACCGGCAACCGTGCGTGCCGAGTCGGCCAAGGAGGCGCTGGCCTCGCTCGATTCCGTCGCGCAAGCGCTCGATCAATTGCGCGACAAACACCCTGCCATTCCCACAACAACTCGCACGGTCACTGAGGCACTCACGCTCGTCGAATCCTCCCTGACAAGCTTGCAATCGAGCTTTACGCATACCCTGTCAACGGCGCTACGCAGCGAGCTGAAGCTGCGCACAGTCTCGCGAACCCTGGGCACGGCCGAACAGGCGATCATCAAAACCGTGCTCGACTCCCCTGTCCATCTGCAGCGAGCGGCATTGAATGGTTTTTTGCCGGACGTATTTTCCCTGGCGTTGAAGATGGCCGATGTGGCTGACCCGGTGAAACTGGCCAGTTGTTTCGTGCTGACTGAACGGGGTGGCCTGGACCCCGTGCATTCCGGGAAAGCAATCCTGTGGACACCTGCCTGCGGATTCGAGTCCTTCAATACGTTGACACTGCTGCAGACCGAGCTTGAGGCACGCCTGGCCGACGACGATCATCGCTCGATCCTTCTGGAAAACCTTGGCCGTAGCGAACGTGTACCTGGCAAGGCGCCCACGCTGGCTCCGCTGCACCGAATCCCTGGGCATTTTCTTGAGCACCTGCAAAAACCGCACATTCATCTGGACCTGACAAGCCTTACCCACGCCCTGGCGACAACGCTGCCTGCTGCGCCGCTCACCAGCCTCTTGAATCTGGTGACGCTGCGTGAGCCCAAGACCGGACTGCACCGCGTGACGGACATTGCACAGTCACTGACGACGCAACAAAAACTGCCGGCATGGCTGGCCAAAGCGCCTATCGAAGACCTGATGCTGCATGGCGAACTGCTCCAGCAGTACCTTGATAACGTCAACAACGATCAGGACTACCTCACAGGCATCCGCTCGCTGCAACGCACAACACACCACGAGCTTGAGAAACGACTCAAGGCAGACGATTTCAACATCGATCCGGACAAGGTTCAGGTGCAGATCAGCGCGCGCCCGACGTCGGCGGCGAGCACCCAGACCCTGACTGATTTTGCCTTGGTACACCTCAAGGATCTGGAGCACACCCGTTTCAAACTGGCGTCCCTGGATACCACCGTGATCCCCGAGGAGATGAACGAGCGTTACATCAAAGACCTGATCCACGACCTGAAACCGGGAGAGCATCAGCAGCAAATACTAAGCGACGCCCTCGCTTACACCCCGCTGAACGCCGAGCGCAGGAAGCGCTTTTACACTCAACTGCCCTGGCAACTGATGCACTACGCCCACGAGGAACGGTTGCAGGAGCGACTGAGCCAAACAGGGTTCGACCTGATCCGGCAAGTCATGAACATGCCCGACGCCATCGCCCGTGCCGCGGTTCATGGTGCCGAGGCGATCATCCGCCCGCTAGAGCTGCTCGGTATCAAGCAGGCTCAGTCCGTCAAAGTGCCCGGTGTGTATCTGATCGGCTCGCTCGCCGACCGTACAGCGCCGCTGGTACTTATCGCCCCGCACAGTCCTCGGCACAGCGTGAAGGAATACAAGAATGAAGCACAGCTGTTGGCGGAGCTGAAAAGCCGCGGGCCATTGCTCGACTGGGTCCTCATGAACCTGCCCCAGCCTGATCGCACGCAACTGGAATACCGGATGATGCTCAACCCTCAGCGTGTGGCCAGGGCCGCGTCAACGAATCCGGACACTCGCCCCGCCGAGGTCAAACTGGCGTCCACGCCTCTCACGGGCCACCTGTTCAAACACCTATTCGATGACAACGCCGCGCTGTTGTCCCGATTGCTCGGCTGTCAGTCCGACGATAAAAAACCCGGTGAGTGGGCAACCATCAAGCGAGTGCTGGGCGAAGATGTGCATGAAGCATTTTCGTTTTGCATGGGCAAACTGGCGTATCCCCTAACCGTGTGGCGAAGTTACCGCGATATCAAGCAATCTGCCGATGACCTTCAAAGGCACAAATGGGCGGCCGCCATCAGAGAGTTTATCAGCGGCATCTCACAACTGGCCGCGTTGCGCCAATCGCTGGGTGAGCAAACGCCTCTGTCTGCGACGCCAGCCCTGCCCGCTGCGGAAAAATCCACCAGCCGTTTTGACTGGCATCACGTCGACATCACCGCGCCACAACGCACGCAATTGAGCCGTCACGAATGCAAGGATCTGGACCTGGGGTCCATGACACACGATACGGCGCAGGGGCTTTACACCCACCCGGTCAGCAAAAAGCACTACGCACCGGTGGAGGGCAAGGTTTATGCGGTGGCCAAGCGTGGCATTCGGTGGCGCATCGCGGCCCCCGGCATACGGGGACCGAAGCTGGAACAGAACGTCGCCAGGCAATGGGTGCTGGCCGAGGAAAAACCGGCCCCTCGCTTCAGCTTGCTCAACCGCGTGCGTACCGCGCTATCGGTTTGGGAGGGCATGAACGTCGATGCCCGCGGGATGAGAGAGATCCGTCGATTCTTTCCGCACAAAGCCCGTCAGATTGACGAATCACTGGACCTGGCAACGACCTACGCATGGAACAGTTTTCGCAACCTGCAAATGCTCAAGACTTCTGAAGGCACGATCACCCCGGTGCATCAGATCATCATGGATTTCATGGGCGTGACGCAGGTGGAGTCCATCCATATCGAGAAGATTGAAAAAGTCGTCGAGGAGATTTTTGCAGCGCTGCTGGACCCCACACTCAGAAAGCCGGATTCCAATCGGCTGGTGATAGGCGGCTCGATCCGGGACACCGAAAACGTCTTCGGCTTCACCGTGCCAACGGACATCAAACGCAAAATTTACCTGGCTGAACGGTTCTTTACGCCCAGGTTCAATCACTACCGCGAGCATCTTTCCGATCCGCACTTCCCAATCGGCGCCCATGCCCGAGCGACCACCCTTATCCATGAAATTTCCCACATTGCCTGTGACACTGTTGACATCACCTACCTTGATCCCGGCAGACCCTTCGTCGAGCTGATCGGTACAGCGACCCCGATTGCCACGGAACTCAAGAACGCCTTGTCCACCACTCAGGAAACAGCGCTGTCGATCAAGACACCGCTGACTCAACTGTTCATGAACTTCGACCCTGATACCGGCGAGTGGGAGGACCTTGGCAACACCTTTGTTGAAGATACCCGCAAGATAAAGCAGCGTGTCCTGGCGTTGACCGGGGCCGAAAACCTGAGCGGTGCCCGCCACACTTTCAGGCGAGATCCTCTAATCAGGCTGAACGTGCAACTCGCAAACGCCGACAGCGTTGCCTGGCTGATCAGTCATTTGGGGCGCCAACTGCACGTCGATGTCCCATGATCAGAGATATAACGCTCAGTTGATGGGTAATTGCCATGACGGCTGTTCTCGCAGACTTTCTCTCAAGGTTAGAATGCGGGAAACCAGGATGGGTCGATGACCGACAATTCTCTCTCGCAAGCCGAATATGACGCGATCACCGACGCCGCCGCGCACTGGTGCATGCGTCTGCACGCCATCGACTGCACCGCTCAGGAGCGGATCGCCTTCGAACACTGGCGTGATGCTCATCCGCTGCATGCGTTCGAGTACGAGGCCATGCTGGAGATCTGGGAAGTCGCGGGGGATTTGCCTCGGCCCGACGTAGAGCCCGTTGCCCACAGCCGGCCGGTCATGCCTTGGCGCACGCTCGGCATCGCCGCCGTTTGCGCCATCGCAGTGCCGCTGGCGCTGTACGGTGGCTGGAACATGGGCTGGATACCCAATTCGTATCAGCATTTTGAGGCGCGCGACACTGTCCGTCAGGTCACCCTCAACGATGGCAGCCAGGTGGAACTGAACCTTGGCAGTGAACTCACGTTCAGCAATTACAAGGATCAACGACGGGTCACGCTGGAAAAAGGTGAAGCTTTCTTCAGCGTCAGCCATGACCCCAGCCAGCCGTTTATCCTCAGGGCCGCAGACGCCAGGATTCAGGTGACCGGGACCCGGTTTAATGTCTGGATGTACGAGGACCAGGTGCGCGTCAATCTGATTGAAGGGTCGGTGCTGGTCAGTAGCAACGATGACCTTGCAGGGGATGGCATGCGCCTGGGGCCAGCGATGCAGGCTCGTTTTAAACGTGGTGACTTCACGCCTCAAGTCAGCCAGACCTACGCCAATGACAATTCGCTTGCCTGGCGCAGCGGCAAATTGGTGCTCGACAATCTGCAATTGAACGATGCGTTGCCGTTGATCAATCGTTACCTGAGCAAACCGGTGATGGTGGCCGATCAAAATACGGGCTCGATTCGCCTGGGCGGCATCTACAACATCAAGGATCTCAACGCTCTGGTGGCGTCCCTGCCTAAAGTGTTGCCGGTCTATCTGACCCGCAACAAAGAGGGCAATCCCGTCCTCAATTCGATCCCGCAGCAAACCCCGAAAAGCTGAAGGCCGCCACCCTCGCCCGGGTGCGGCCTTCATTGTTTTTTTTGCGCTGCGACCTTCCCTGTCTTTCAGATTGCTCGCGGAACGTCAGGAACCAAACAAAAAACAAAAATTCAGCAGCCCAAAGACGCTCTTTGCGGGTTTCTTACATGCCGCTCACGCGCAGGCGACAAATTTTCTACATTCAGGTCTTCATGATTTGTCTTACTCGTTCGTATTAATGCTGAACGCATCCATCACATTTCCTGGCCAGTTCCGAAAAGGGGTTTTGCATGTACAACTCGCAACTGCCAACGGACGGTAGCCATGCGCCAACGGACGCTTGCGCGGACTCCGGCCTGTTCAGTCAACGGGGCGAGCGCAATGGCAATGAGCGGATCAGATTACTGCTCAAGAGCTTTGGCCTGCGAACCAGCCTGATTCGCCTGAAAGTCATAGACGCCTTGCTGACCGCCGCCGAAAGCGAGCGCAGCCTGGGTGTGCGAGGCGTGCACGGATATTTGCTGGACCTGGATATTCCCCTGTCCTTCCTCAGCGTGCGCGAAGTGTTGAAACGCTTGTGCAGCGAAGGCGTGATCATTCTCAATCCGGACAAGAGCTACAGCCTGCATCCGCACGCTGCAGCCATGCTCCGCGGCGAATAATCAGCCCAATGCGTCGCTCAAGGCTTGACCTTGCGGCGCATCACGCCATTGATGACCACCACGATCACCGCCACACCAATGGCGATGTACTGAAACAGCTTCTCGCTGATGACGCCTGCGTTTTGCAGATACGAAAGGCCGAACATGATCCCCAGCACCACCAGGGAGATCAGAATCGAATATTTCAAACGTTGCGACTGAGTCATTGCGAATTCCTGAACCTGAAAAATGTATCCGGTTTGTATCCGAAAGCACACCAAGCCCCTACCTTTTCGCGGGGATGGAACGCTACAAACGGGGTCTCATGTTACAGCCGATGAAGAGTTTTGGCTTCATGACGGCGATAACCATGAGGATTTAAAAATGTTTCGTCGAATCACACTGCTGATTCCCCTGCTCGCTCTCCTGACCCTCAGCGGCTGCATCGTTTTCCCCCACGGCGGCTGGCACGGCGATCACCATTACGACCGGGGCGGCCCCGGTTATTACCAACACCGGTAACGTTGGGCCAGGAAGGATCATTAATTAACTGTCATTTGTTTGTTTCCAACTCCTCACCTCACTGAAAAAATGCCCGCCTGTTGCGGGCATTTTTCCTACATGCAAATACACTTTATTCCCGCCATTTGTTGTTCCTCGCAACATAACGAAAATTATTGAAGCATTAAGTCTCAATAGTTGATTGGAACTGTCCTTCAGTGACGTTTAATCTCCGCGCCTCGTTTCAAACTCGTTATTAAACCGTGAGCAACAAAGCCGGAATGTCATGCACAAACCTTTAATAAACATCAGTTCTTTCCACTTGCTAGGCTTTTGCCTTGCAATAACTCTGTTCGAACTGCTGACCTATATGGCCAGTGACCTGATTATGCCCGCGATGTTAACCGTCACCCAGGATCTTGATGCCAGTGCAAGTCATGTCCCCCATGCCTTCAATCTTTATCTGGCGGGCGGCATTCTTCTGCAATGGCTTATTGGTCCGCTGTCGGATCATTTCGGACGGCGCAAACTGTTGCTGATCGGTTGTGCCATATTCGCCATCGCCAGTGCTGCAGCATTCAACGTGCAACACATCTACGCGTTCAATGGACTGCGATTGATTCAGGGGCTCGGGTTGGGATTTGTGATCGCCGTCAGCTATCCCGCCTTGCAGGAAGTGTTCAGCGAAGTCGATGCGGTAAAAATCATGGCGTTGCTGGGAAACATTGCGCTCCTTTCGCCGCTGCTGGGGCCGCTACTGGGCAGTCTGCTGCTGGAATGGTTCTCCTGGCGAGAACTGTTTTTATTGCTCGGTATCGGCGCAGTCGTGGTCTGGCTCGGGCTGTATGTGTTCATGCCGGAAACCGTGGGGACCGTGCGCCAGGACGGTCAGCGGCTGGCAGTGGTGCCATTTCAATGGGGCGGCACGATGTGGCGTTATGCGGCGTTGCTCACCAACCCGCGCTTCCTGAGCGCCACTGGCGCACTGGGTGTCATGAGCCTGCCTTTGATTGCCTGGATCGGCCTGGCGCCGCTCCTGCTGATCCACAATCAGGGCCTCACACCCTTGCAGTATGGCCTGTGGCAAATCCCGGTATTTGCGGCCGTCATCCTCGGTAATTTGATTCTCAACCGATTGATTGCCCACACACAATTGCCACAGCTGATCCGCTACGCGCTCTGGCCATTTTGCGCCGGACTCATCGCCTTGATCGTCATCAGTTTCACCGCCGCCTCTACCCCCTTGCTGATCATCTGCCTGAGTCTCTACGCCATCGGCCTTGGCATGAGCAATGCCGCGCTGTACCGCCTTGCGCTGTTTACCAGCGAGGACAGCAAGGGTCTGGTTTC
Organism: Pseudomonas sp. DR48; assembly: GCF_019823085.1. Taxonomy (NCBI): domain Bacteria; kingdom Pseudomonadati; phylum Pseudomonadota; class Gammaproteobacteria; order Pseudomonadales; family Pseudomonadaceae; genus Pseudomonas; species Pseudomonas sp. DR48. The sequence continues at coordinate 6,107,115 of NZ_CP081946.1, forward strand.
GGCCATGATCGGCATGCTGTCGATCGCCATCATGGGTGGCGGCGGATCGCTGATCGCAGCCGCCGGTGCCGGTGACAGTCATGAGTCCTTCGCGCTCATGGCCGGCATTGCAGGGCTTATGTGCCTGCTGCCCTTGCGACTGTTTCTGCGCCGCCCTCACTTCGTGCCTGCTGTCTGACACAACACCATAGGTTTCTCGATGATCCATTTACCCCATACCGATGCGCTTTGCGCGTTAGCGCAACCCTATTGCCTGGATTCCGTGCCCGAAGGCTTGTTCGATCAGGCCATGGGGGAAATCAGCTTCTTTCATTGCCACCACACACCCGGCTATGAACGCTGGTTGAACGCCAATGGCCTCGGCACGCAAGACCTGGAGACGCTGGACGACTGGTCGAGATTGCCGCCGATCTTCGCCAATTACTTCAAGCGTCACTTGTTGTTCGGGCCCACGGGCGAAGGCGCGCTGGAACTGACGTCATCGGGCACCAGCGGCCAGAAAAGTCGCATGCGTTACGACTCGCGCAGCATGGCCGCGGCGCAAGGAATGGTAAGTCATATTTTTCGCCACTATGGCTGGGACACGCCTGACAGCCCTTGCAATTACTTGCTCCTGAGCTACGAGCCCAAGGCTGCGATCACCCTGGGCACCGCCTACACCGACCAGTTTTTGTGCCGCTATGCGCCGGTCAACCGCGTCGCCTACGGACTGCGTCTGACGAGCACGGGTCATGAGTTCGACCTGTTCGGAGTGATTCGCGCATTGCAGGATTTTGCCGAAGAGGGTTTGCCGGTGCGCATTCTCGGCTTCCCTGCATTTCTCTCCCATGCGCTGCAGCACATGGAAGACACCGATGTAGCGGATCTGCAGTTGCCGGCTCAATCCCTGGTGTTCCTCGGCGGCGGCTGGAAAACCCAGGCGGCGCAGGAGATTCCCCTGGCGCAATTGTATGGACGGATCAATCGCCAGTTGGGCATTGACCTGTCCCGCTGTCGCGATGGCTATGGCGCCGTCGAGCATGCAGTGCCCTATATCCAGTGTGCCCACCAGCATTTCCATGTCCCGGTGTACTCGAAGGTCTTCGTGCGCAATCCATCCGACTTCACTGTTCAACCCTATGGCCGGCCCGGTTTGCTTGAATTCGTATCACCCTACATTTCATCCAGCCCGGCACATGCCGTGGTGATGGGCGACCTGGCGACGCTGCACCCCGGCGCTGCCTGCGGGTGTGGCCTTGCAACCGATTGGTTCGAACTGCATGGACGTGCCGGCACTACCGCCAGCCGAAGCTGTGCGATGGCGGCATCAGAATTGTTGGGAGGGGCGTGACATGTATTTGATCAATGGCCAATTACGCGATGACGTGACCCTTGAGGCCGCGCTGGAACGGCTTCACGAACAGTTGCCACACCTGCTGAACGCGCCCATCGACAGCGACACCGTCATCGAGGCCGCTGCTCGTTTCAGCCTGCAACTGTACTCTCGCCGACTCGACCTGCCCCTGGACGACGATCAACGCCAAGGGCTTATCGACTTCTGTTCACGCAGCAACCTGAACACAAAAATCGAGCGCGAGCTGGGTGTACAACCGCGTTCGCTGCGCCGCATCGACTATCAGCAAGCCTGCTTTGAAAGTTGGCACCCTCTGGGACTGGTGGTGCATGTGACGCCCGGCAATGCGCCGATGTTAGCGTTTTGCGCCGTGCTCGAAAGCCTGCTGGCGGGCAACATCAATTGGCTTCGCCCCAGTTCCAGCGATGAAGGCCTGACCGCACGCTTGTTGGCAGCGCTGGTGCAGTGCGACGCCAGCGGCAGGCTCGCCGACTTCATCGCGGTGCTGCCGGTCAGCACAGATCAGATTCCTCGACTCTGCGTTCAAGCCGATGGCGTGGCGGCGTGGGGCGGGATCAATGCCCTTAAAGCGATCCGCCAGCACCTGCCGGCAGGATGTCGCTGGATCGATTGGGGGCACAAGATCAGTTTTGCCTACCTGACGCCGGAAGCCGCCGACTCATCGACGCTGGATGCGCTGGTGGATCAAGTGTGCAGCCTGGACCAGCAAGCGTGTTCCAGCCCGCAATGGTTACTGGTGGACAACAACGATCCAGCCATCCTGCGGGACCTGGGTGAACGCCTGGCCGAGTCATTCACACGTCGAGCCTCACAGTGGCCAGAACTGGTGCCGACCGATCAAGAGGCTTCGGAGATCACCACCCGCGTCGCCATGGCGCGACTCGATCATTGTTTTGCGAATCAGCCGGGGCAGGTCTGGGCCGGTGCCGGGTGGCGGATTATCTGGGATCACCATCAAACGCTCGCGCCGTCGCCATTGTTTCGTACATTGCTGCTAAAACCCGTGCCGCAGGATCTGCTCGCCGAGACGCTGTTGCCCTGGCGCACGGTCCTGCAAAGCTGTGCGTTGATCTGCTCGGCGGTTCAGACGCCCGGGCTGGTGCGCACGCTGGTCAATGCCGGGGTCACGCGCATCGCGCCGTGCGAGCAGATTCACGACGGTTATCCCGGAGAACCCCATGACGGCGTCTACGCCCTGTCGCGCTTGAGTCGCCGTCTCTCGGTGAGCCTGCCGGCGCAAGCGGTGACGGGCCGGGGGACGCTCGACGCACTGCCCGACGCCCCTGCTCCGGGTCATGACCCGATCATGGACAAAAACGCCTTCATGACCCTGCCGATGAGCGCCACCGCACAGTTGTATTTTCGCTCTGGGGGTAGCAGCGGCACCCCGGCACTGGCCGGGTTCAGCTATCGCGACTTTGAGCGGCAAATGCGCGCCGCTGCAGACGGCATGTTCGCCGCCGGCCTTGATCCCTCGACGGATCGGGTAATGAACCTGTTTTATGGAGGTGGCCTGTATGGCGGCTTCTCGAGCTTCAGCAAAGTGCTGGAACAGATGGGCGCAACACACCTGCCCATGGGGGCACCATCCAACGATGATTTCAGCGAAATTGCCAAGATGATCGTGGACCATCGCGTGTCCGTGCTGATCGGCATGCCAAGTACGCTGCACCGCCTGTTTTTCAACGAGCAAACCGTTCTGCGCGAGTACGGCGCAATCACCAAAGTGTTCCTTGGCGGCGAGCATCCAGGCGAAGCCACGATACACCTGATGGAAAGCTGCGGCGTCTCGCTGGTCCGCTCCGCAATCTATGGTTCGGTCGACGCCGGCCCGCTGGGGCATGCCTGCTCGGCCACGGCCGACGGCGTGTTTCATTTGATGTGCGATACGCAGCATCTGGAAATCGTCCATCTCGAAGAGGATCTGCCGGTTGAGGCCGCCGAGATCGGCCGTTTGTTGTTCACATCAAGAGCACGCCAGGGCCAGGCAGTACGCCGATACGAGGTGGGCGACACCGGTCGCTGGATACCCGGCGCCTGCCCTTGCGGGCTCGATTCACCGCGATTCGAATTGCTGCAACGCCACGGCAAGCTGCTGCGAGTTGGCACCGAGTTCGTTTCACCGTCGGCGCTGCAGGACGCCGTCGGCGGGCCTGTTCAAATCGTCCTGGATCATGCCCCCGATGGCAGGGAACGGATGCTGGTGTTAACGAACTCAACCACCAGTAGCGCACTGGATCAACTATTGACCCACGCGCCCGTGGCCAATGCAGTGAACGCCAAGCTGATAACCGTGGAAGTTCGACAGTGCGCCGAATCCGGATTTGCACGAAACAATCACAGCGGCAAAACACCCCTGGTCATTGATAAAAGAATATAAAAATAACTTTGCCAACACTTATAACCGTGAACGCCTGGCAGGAAAATAAACTTGTGAAATCAACTTACTCGCTTGAACAACTCGTGCCTTACATACGCAAACATTCCAATTTTTATCAGGAACACCTGCAACACCTACCGACTGACACCCTGACATTGAAAGATCTTCCGCTGACTTCTGTGACTAATTATTGGGCAGACAGTAACGATCTGGATCGTTGGCCAGTGCTGACGGCTGAAGTCCGCGATGGCGTCGTATTTAAAACGGGCGGATCGACCGGCGATGGCAAGTTGTCGGTGTATACAGTCAATGAATGGCAAACACTGGTCAGTACTTTCGGCGAGAGTATTTCCTGTCAACTGAAAAACGGCGACAGAATCGCCAACCTGTTTTTCTGCGGTGATCTCTATGCCAGTTTTGTGTTCATCCATGACGCACTGGCGCACGTCAAATGTTCGATCTGCGAGTTTCCTTTTACCGGTCAGGTCAGCATGGACGTTCTGGCCGATGCGATTGACCGACACCGAATCAACGTGCTCGTCGGAGTACCGGCGCAGCTGCTGCAACTCGCCGCGTACCTGAAGGCGCAAAAGCGAGTGCTGTCTGGGGTCGACACCTTGCTGTACGGCGGTGAAAGTCTGTTTGCCTTGCAGCTGGACATGCTGCGCGAGGTTCTGCCCAACGTGGGCATTGCTTCCATCGGCTACGCCAGCGTCGATGCGGGTCTCATCGGTGCGACCAGCCGTGATTGCGCGCTCGGCGAACACCGGATGTTTGAACCGCAAACGGTACTGGAGATCGTCGATGAGCTGACCGGCGAAGTCATCGAGGAATGCGACCGAACCGGGATGCTGGTGGTGACCAACCTCACCCGTCAGCTCATGCCGCTGCTGCGTTATCCGGTGGGAGACCTTGCTTGCTGGCGAGAGCCCAGCGCCACGCCCAAGCGAAAATTTGCCCTCAAGGGACGTAGCGCCCACAGCCAACGGGTTCGGGTGGGTATGTTTTCGTTGTTGATCGACGAAGTGCTGCACATGGTCCGCACTGTCGCCGGCAGCGACCAGTGGCAATTACGGATCGAGCAACAGGGATGCAAGGACATTGTGAGCGTGAAGTGGGTGCCTTGCGATCAGGCCGAGAACACCGTTGCGGTGTCCAGTGCGTTATACGAAGCGCTCGTGGCCCACTACCCCGCCATCGAGCACCTGACGCAAGAAGGCCTGCTGGAGTTGCGAGTCCTGGCATGCGCCGTTACGGAATTGAAGCTTCACCCCCGCTCCGGCAAACAGATGCGTGTGCTGGATTTGCGCATCTATGACACTCCATCTCCGGAGTACCCGTGATGAACGAGCTGATTTTTCGTCGCTTTCATTCCTCGGACGCTCGGGCCGTGAGCCAGTTGTTTCGTGAGGTCTACGGCGATCTCTATGTCCAGCCGGATGTTTACCTGCCGAACATGATCAGCCAGCACAATGCCGATGGTCGCTGGATGTCCATGCTGGCGCTAGACGAACATCGCGTGCTGGGCCATGCGGCGCTGTGTCATGACCGGCCTTCTGGCACCACGGAACTGGCGCTCAGCGTCGTGCATCCCGCGGCGCAGGGGCAAAGCATCGCAACCCGCCTGTCCCGGGAACTGCTGGAGCAGGCAGGTTCGCTGGGGTCAACGAGTGTCGTGATCAAGCAAGTGACTCACCATCCTTACACTCAGCGCATGGCGGCCACCATCGGTTTCCAGAGCACCGGAGTGCTACCCGATTACGTCCCCTCGCCCTTCGCCGAGCCACTCGCGGAAACGATCGTGATGGGCTGTTACCTGGCCGAAGGGCATACACGACCGCTTCCAGACATTGCGTGGCCAGAGAGCTGCCAAGGTTTCATGGAGCATATGTGTTCGGTGTTTGGAACGCAGAACGATGTGCCATCGCTGTCTTCGATACCGTTGCAGATCACGCAGCACCATCACCGTTTCGAAATCGTCATCCAGCGTTTGAATAAACGTCTGCTGGCGCAAATCCGGCAGTTGCCAGGCCACTGGCTGATTTCGGCAAGAGTCGAATTGTCGGCGCACTTTGCCGAAGCCTTGCACAACTTGACGTTGCTCGGATTCTCCTTCACCGGGCTCACGCCCTCGCCCGGGAGCCATGGATGGTTTGCCTTGTTTCATCGCGGGGCGCAGCCTCGCTCCCTGAGCCTGCATTGCCCCCACATGCAACAGTTGCACGACGAGTTACAACGCAACACTCAACCTCTGCGCAGCGCTCGTTCAGCTGCCTGAGGCTTTTCGATAAAAGTCATTGCCCGGCTGCGCGCAAAGCTCTACCAGCCAGTCGACAAACACCCTCACCCGCCGCGACAACTGGCGGTGCGGCGGATACAACGCCGTCAACGGCATTCCCGGTGGCGGCACCGCTTCAAGCACTTCGCACAATCGCCCTTCCTTCAACTGACGTGCAACGTGGTAGTAAGGCGCCTGCACCAGACCGTATCCCGCTTCACACGCCGCCAGGTAACCATCGGCGCTGTTGACCGATACCTGTCGGGGCAGGTCAATCACCTGGACCTGGTCGTCGACCATGAACTCCAGCCCGAATCGCTTGCCGGTCGTACTGGAGAAGTACTCGACCATTTGATGCCCCTCAAGCTCCGCCAGAGTGCGTGGCGCGCCATGGCGTTGCACGTAGTCGGGGCTGGTGCAGGTGACCTGATCCAGCATCACCAGCGGCCGGGCCACCAGCGAGTCGTCCAATGCCGAACCACCGCGAAGCACGCAATCTACGCCCTCGCGAATCAAGTCGACGGGCCGATCGTTCAAGCCGATGTCCAACTCGATCAACGGGTAGCGTTGAGTGAATTGTGGCAATGCCGGAATCACCAGCAATCGGCCAATCCCGGACGGCATGTCGACACGCAGCAGCCCTTTTGGATTGTGACGGGCCGCGCTGAACACCGCTTCGGTCTCCTCCAGATCCGCCAGCAAGCGAACGCACCTGGGGTAATAGGCTGCGCCGTCGAGGGTCAGGCTGATCTGCCGCGTGGTGCGTTGCAGCAGTTGCACACCAAGATGAGCTTCAAGCTGTTTGATCACAATAGTGACGGAGGCACGGGGTAACTGCAGGCTGTCCGCCGCTTTGGCGAAACCGCCCAACTCGACGATTCGGGTAAAGACGCGCATGGCGTTAAAACGATCCATTGCTCTGGCGATCCTGCTGATCATTTAGAAATCACGAATAGTGATAGCAGTTTTAGCCGGTTTATCTTGCTTCTGTCGAGATCAACACTAGGGGCCTTCACCACAGGGAGTTGATTTCATGCAAACACGTCAATTGGGCAAAAACGGTCCGCACGTCTCCGCCATCGGGTTGGGCTGCATGGGCATGACCGATTTCTACACCACGGGCGTCGATACCCGCGAAGCCACCGCCACCTTGCACCGTGCGCTGGAGTTGGGAATCAATTTTCTCGACACCGCCGACATGTACGGCCCGCACACCAACGAAACGTTGATTGGCAAAGCCATTGTCGGCAAACGCGACCAGGTATTTCTGGCCAGCAAGTTCGGGATCGTCCGCGATCCGTCGAACCCCGACGCACGGGGCGTCAATGGCCGGCCGGAGTACATTCGCGCGGCGATCGACGGCACCTTGAAACGCCTGGGCGTTGAAACCCTGGATTTGTATTACCAGCACCGGATCGATCCGCAGGTGGCCATCGAGGAAACCGTCGGGGCGATGGCCGAACTGGTGAAAGCTGGCAAGGTTCGTTATCTGGGACTGAGCGAAGCGTCGGTGACCACTCTGGAGCGCGCTCACAAGGTGCATCCGATCAGCGCACTGCAAAGTGAATATTCGCTGTGGAGCCGCGATCAGGAGGAAAACGGTTGCCTGGCCGCGTGTCAGCGCCTGGGCATTGCTTTCGTCCCTTACAGCCCGTTGGGACGTGGCTTTTTGACCGGGGCACTGAAAAGCCCGGACGACTTTGCCGCTGACGATTACCGTCGCTTCAGCCCGCGCTTTCAAGGGGAAAACTTCGCCAAGAATCTGTTGCTGGTGCAGCAGGTGCAAGCCCTGGCCGTGGACAAAGGCGTGACCGCCGGGCAACTGGCGTTGGCCTGGGTGTTGGCGCAGGGTGACTACCTGATCCCGATTCCAGGGACCAAGCAGCGTAAATACCTTGAAGAAAACGTCGCCGCGCTGGACGTCAGGTTAAGCCCTGACGAGTTGCAGGCGCTGGAAGCGATATTTCCCGCACATGCCACCGCAGGCTTGCGTTATCCCGAGGAAGTCATGAAGTTGCTCGACCGCTAACAGCCATCTGGCCCACCCGTAACCCGAGTGGGCCAGTACTGCGTCAGGCCTTGCTTTTAACGCCTTTGTCAGTCGGCACTGTCGTCCCGTTGCCCTTGCCGTAAGTTTGCAGGTTCTGCAGGACGTAGATTGCCTTCTTGTATTCCGGGATCAACCCGGCAGCGTACTTGTCGCCCTTGATACTGTTGCTCTGGATGGTGTCGAGTTGCGTGGCGAAATACGCCAGGGCATTAAACTTGGCATCCGGGTCACTTTGCACGCCGAAGCGGTCGAACTTGTCACCGGCATTCATCAGCGTCATCGCCGTAATGTCGGAAATCAGCCCTCTGTCTCTCAGGAAGGCACTGAGATTGCCCAATTGTTTGGCCGATACATTTTCCGGGTCGAAACCTTTTACGTTCCGGTGGATTTTCAGCTCATCCATTTTCGCCGTATTCAGCACGTTTGGATTATTACCCACCAGCGCCAGCATTTCCCTGACTCGGGCGCTTTGAGAGACAACTTTGCCGCCGCCCGTGTTCTGAACCAGTAGTCCTGCCTTGGCGGTCCAGCCACCGGTTAGGCCGATAGTCATGAATGAACTCCCGACTGCGTGACCATACAAACTCCTTGTTTAAACCACTTTTAGTGCGGGCGAGTATCAGGCTGGCAACTAGCCACACCAACAGTTATTTGTGTTTTTTACAATTCTCGTACAATTCAGATACAAAGCCGCAACGGCCCTGTTTCATTGGCCTATGCCAACTTCCGGAAATTGGCATAGCTAACTAATCCGCATGTTTGTACGTCTTGGTTAGTTTATTTGTATCAAAACAGATACCCGCCAGCCCGAACCGTCCGTCACCTTCCCTCCTTCTTGCACGTCCGTACCTAAAGCTCGCCATCAGCAGGCCGATAGCCCGATGAAGCGCCGATTTTCATCGCGAAAACCACAATAAGAACGCTGCACAAGGACCGGTCCCATGCCCGCATTCCGCACCATCCAGGCTCGCTACACCCTGTTTCTGGTCCTGTTCATTCTTCTGCTGTCCGTGCTGACAGTCGTCGGCATCAGCCAGTTGGTCGCCCCGAAACTTCGCCACACCGAAGAACAGGTGGCCCTCAATCGCATTGCCGAAGTCGCCGAGCAAATCCAGGGCGAATTGAACAAGGTGCAGGCGCAACAGCGCAGCATCACCCAGACCATTCCCCTGCTCGACAGTGCGGCGATCGATACGGTGTTGCCCGGCCTGGTTGATCAGTACGGCGAATTGAAAGTCTTTGGCGGCGGGATCTGGCCGTTGCCTGGCCAGCGTGAGGCCGGGCGCAACAAGTTCAGCACCTTCTGGCACCGCGATGCCTCGGGCAAATTGGCAGTCAACACCTTCTGGAACAGCGACGCCGCCCCCAACTATTACGACCAGAGCTGGTACAAGGGCGGCATGCAAACCCCGCGCGGCCAATGCGCCTGGGCGGCTGCCTATAAAGATGACGCCAGCGCCGAGCCGCGCACCAACTGCGCCATGGCCATTCAGAAAAATGGCGCCGCGTACGGTGTGTCGACCATTGACGTGACCCTGGGCTTCTTCAATGACCTGATCGCGCGCAAGGAAAAAGACCTCGGCGCAGAAATGCTGATCGTCGAAGCCGATGGCAAGATCATCAGCAACAGCTCGCGGATCAGCGGGCCGATTGTGCTGAAGAACATCAGTGAACTGGCCGGCAACTCGCCCTTCGCCAGTCAAGTGAAGGCCGGCCTGCAAAACCGTGATCAAGCGCAACGGGTCGAATTCGACAACAACGGCGAAGCCAGCACCTTCTTCATGCGACCGATCGAAGGCACGCCGTGGTTCCTCGCCACCGCCCTGCCGACCAAACTGATTACCGCCCAGCGCGACGACGTGCTCAGCACCTTGAGCCTGCTGCAGATTCCGATGGTGATCCTGTTGGTGTTGCTGCAGGTCTATGCAATTCGCCAACTGATCCAACGCATGAAAATCCTCAAGGCCAACATCGACGCACTGTCCGCCGGCGACGCTGACCTGACCAAACGCATCACCATCCGTGCCGAAGATGAACTGGGCGCCATCGGCCATTCGGTCAACGCGTTCATCATCTATTTGCAGAACATGATCGGCGAAGTCACGCAAGCCACAGGCGCCATGGCGTCCAGCCTGGACAACCTGCAGCGCACCTCCGCCCACACCAGCCAGATTCTGGTGCGTCATGCCTCGGAGACCGACCAGACCGTCACCGCGATCACCGAAATGAGCTCGACCGCTGAAAGCGTCGCGCAGAACGCGGCTGAAACCGCCGCTTTCACCCAACGCGCCAATGAAAACGCCGACCGTTCGCGGGTGGTGGTCGGTGAAGCGTCCAGTAGTGTCATCGCGTTGATCGACGAAGTCGCCAGCGCCACCCATAAAGTCGAAAGCATGCAACAGGACGCACAACGCATTACCGAGATTCTCGGGGTGATCGGCGCCATTGCCGGCCAGACCAACTTGCTCGCACTCAACGCGGCCATCGAAGCGGCCCGGGCCGGTGAGCAAGGTCGCGGGTTTGCAGTGGTGGCCGATGAAGTCCGCGCCCTCGCCGCCCGCACCCAGGCCAGCACCTCGGAAATCAACGAAATGCTCAAGCGTCTGACTCAAGGCGTGAGCTCTTCGGTCAGCGCGATGGAAAACACTCAGGCCAGTTGCCAGTCCGCCGCCGATGCAACGGCACGGGTCAACTCAGGACTGGATGAAATGGCCGGCTCAGTCAGCCACATCAACAGCCTGAGCACCCAGATCGCCACGGCCGCCGAGCAGCAAAGCGCGGTCACGGAGGAGATCAACCGCAGCATGGTGCAGATCCGTCACATGGTCGATGAGCTGGTCAAAAGCGGCCAGGCCAGTGAGCTCAATACTCATCAACTGCTGGAAGCCAATGCGCGCGTCAGCTCGATCATGGGGCGGTTCAAGGTTCGCTGATGACACATCCCCTGTAGGAACCGTGTAGGAGCTGTCGAGAGAAACGAGGCTGCGATCTTTTGACTTTGTTTTTTAAGGTCAAGATCAAAAGATCGCAGCCTCGTTTCACTCGACAGCTCCTACAGGAATTACTTCGAAACAATCTCGCTCCGTTTTTATGGCTAAAGTGTTCAAAATGCCTCTTTTTGACCGCCATCGGAGACGAGATCCCCCATGCGAAACCACCTGCGTCTGGTCGCCCTGAGCGCCCTGTTCATCTCCTCCCTGGCCCAGGCCGCCGAGCTGATCCCCATCGAAGTCCACCGCGATGCCAATTGCGGTTGCTGCAAAAAATGGATCAGCCACCTCGAAACCAACGGTTTCAAAGTTGAAGACCACGTCGAATCGGACATGAGCCAATTCAAGCAGCAGCACGGCGTGCCACCGCGCTTGGCGTCCTGTCACACCGCGCTGATCAATGGCAAGTTCGTCGAAGGCCATGTGCCGGCGGATCAGGTCCTGGCCTTGAGCAAGCGCGATGATTTGCTGGGTGTTGCGGCGCCAGGCATGCCAATGGGTTCGCCCGGCATGGAAATGGACGGCATGAGCGATGCCTATCAAGTCATCGGCCTGAAAAAGGATGGCACCGATGTCGTGGTGGCGGACTACCCCGCCCATTGATGTCCGGCGCGTACATCGGGCTGTTCTTCGCGGCCTTCGGCGCCGCGACGTTGCTGCCATTGCAGTCCGAAGCGCTGCTCGTCGGGCTGCTGCTCAAGGGTCAATACTGGCTGTGGTCGTTGCTGGCCGTCGCGACGCTGGGCAACGTTTTAGGCTCGGTGGTCAATTGGTGGTTGGGACGCGGCATTGAGCGGTTTCGCCACCGGCGCTGGTTTCCGGTCAGCCTGCGCCATCTGGAAAAAGCCCGACAGCACTATCAACGCTACGGCCATTGGTCATTGCTGCTGAGCTGGGTGCCGATCATCGGCGATCCGCTGACGCTGGTGGCCGGGGTGATGCGCGAACCCTTCGGGCGATTCCTGTTGATCGTCACCCTCGCCAAAGGCGCACGTTACGGTGTGCTCGCGCTGGCCACGCTGGGCTGGATCGGTTGAACGATCACGGGCGTGGATTGCCAGTATTTAATGTCGCCCTAATCATGCCGATCCAGCATCGGCGGGTTTTCTACGGAGTTCATCCATGTCACTTGCCCTCTCCCGCTGGCTGCCCGGGCTGTTCCTGATAGCGGCGCTGCCAGTCCTTGCCCAAGCCGAAGGCCCGGAATACGGGCCGCAACTGCAAGGATTCGCCTACCCCTACACGGTCAAACATTTCGAGTTCAAATCCCAAGGGCAGTCTCTGCAGATGGGTTACATGGACGTCGCCGCCCACGGCAAGCCCAACGGGCGCAGCGTGGTGTTGATGCACGGCAAAAACTTCTGCGGCGCCACGTGGGACAGTTCAATAAAAGCACTGAGCGAAGCCGGTTACCGGGTCATTGCACCGGACCAGATCGGCTTCTGTACGTCCAGCAAGCCGGAGCATTACCAGTACACGTTCCAGCAACTGGCGACCAACACCCAACAACTGCTCAAGGCCCTGGGCATCCAGAAGGCCAGCGTGCTGGGGCATTCCACCGGTGGCATGCTCGCCACGCGGTATGCGCTGCAATACCCCGATCAGGTCGAGCAACTGGCGTTGGTCAATCCCATTGGCCTGGAAGACTGGAAAGCCCTTGGCGTGCCGTATCGCAGCGTCGATCAATGGTACGAACGCGAGCTTAAACTCAGCGCCGACGGTATCCGCACCTATGAACGCAACACCTACTACGGCGGTCGCTGGAAGCCTGAATTCGATCGCTGGGTCGACATGCTCGCCGGCCTGAACAAAGGCCCGGGGCACACGCAAGTGGCGTGGAACTCGGCGCTGATCTACGACATGATCTTCACCCAGCCGGTGTACTACGAGTTCAAGGACCTGAAGATGCCCACGCTGTTGCTGATCGGCACGTCCGACACCACGGCCATCGGCAGTGATATCGCGTCACCGGAGGTCAAGGCGAAGCTCGGTCACTACGATGTTCTTGGCAAACAAGTGGCGAAGCTGATCCCGCGGTCGACCCTGGTCGAATTCCCTGGCCTGGGCCACGCGCCGCAGATGGAAGAGCCGGCAAAATTCCACCAGGCGCTGCTCGACTGGTTGAACAAAACCAATCCCGTTCGTTGAGGAGCTAAGGCAGATGGCAGTGCAGATAGCGGTAATCGATGATTGGCAGGACGTGGCCGGTGACGTGGTCGACTGGTCCGCGCTGGACAGCATCGGCGAGGTCAGCTTTGTCCATGACTACCCCGCCGATAATGAAACCCTGGCGGAACGCCTCGGCACATTCGAGGTGATCTGCGTGATGCGCGAGCGCACCCGATTCGATGCCGACCTGTTGCGCCAACTGCCCAAGCTCAAACTGCTGGTCACCGGCGGCATGCGCAATGCCGCGCTGGACCTCAAAGCCGCTGCCGAACTCGGCATACAAGTCTGCGGCACCGACAGCTACAAACACGCGGCGCCGGAGCTGACCTGGGCGTTGATCATGGCCGCGACCCGCAATCTGGTAGTCGAAGCCAATGCCTTGCGCGCCGGCAAATGGCAGCAAGGCCTGGGCGGCGACTTGCATGGCAAGACCCTGGCGATCCTTGGCCTTGGCAGCATCGGTAAACGCGTCGCCCAGTTCGGCCAGGTGTTCGGCATGCGGGTGATCGCCTGGAGCGAAAACCTCACGCCCGAACGCGCCGCTGAAGCGGGCGTGACCTATGTCAGCAAGCAGCAATTGTTCGAGCAGGCCGATGTGCTGTCAGTGCATCTGGTGCTCAGCGAGCGCAGCCGCGGATTGGTCGATGCCCAGGCGCTGGCCTGGATGAAACCTTCGGCGCTGCTGGTCAACACCGCCCGCGGACCGATTGTCGATGAAGCAGCGCTGATCAAGGCACTGCAAAAAAACCGGCTTGCCGGGGCTGCGCTGGACGTGTTCGACGTGGAACCGCTGCCCGTGAATCATCCGTTCCGCACGCTGGAAAATGTGTTGGCGACGCCGCATGTCGGTTATGTCAGCCAGCAGAACTACCATCAGTTCTTTTCGCAGATGATTGAGGACATTCAGGCCTGGTCGGCGGGAGAGCCGATTCGGTTACTGACCTGATACCGAGTCATCGTTCTTCGCGGGCAAGCCCGCTCCCACACGAATCGCGTTCCTACTGTAGGAATGCGGTCACCTGTGGGAGCGGGCTTGCCCGCGAAGGGTCTTGAGACCACACCATTCCCCCGCTCCGCCCGCACCCAAATGGTGCGCCACCCCCCTAAACCCGCCCATTTCCGTGACTTGCAAGTCCCGTTTTGACTCACTATAAAAAATAAACCTGCACTTCGTCGGTGCGTTTCCCCCTGTAAGCCGTGTGCCTTTACCCTCTTTGAGCCGATTGTCGAACAATTTCGCCACTTGACCTCCCCCGCTCTAGGATCTGGCCTAGACTCATTTTCGCGAGGTAAAACCGGTCGGTCATCTGGCGGGAAAAAACTCGAAACTTTCGGTCGTGGCCATGGGTCAGGTTAAAGGTAGGGCTTAAGCGACTGGTGTATTCCTTGCAACGGCCCCTCCACCCATTTTGCTTTAACGCATTGGGCAGCACTTGCTCACCTATGCGTCGCGCGTTCGCGCCCGGCCACAGGATTTGGCCACGACACCGTTTGTGCCGGACTAAGAATTAGATCAACAACACGGGAGATTCATATGATAAGTGCGGCTTTAGATATTCAGGGAGAGCGTGCTCATCAGCAGGTCGGCGAATCGAGCGCCGTGGTTGCTCCGAGCGCTCAATCGGTCAGCGTGCCAGGCACAAAAACGCTGACACCGGCTGCCAGTCAGAATCCGAATCGAAAGAAAGTGCTATTTGTCACCTCCGAGATTGCCGACCTGGTAAAAACCGGTGGTTTGGGTGACGTGTCCGCCGCATTGCCTCGGGCCATGGCTCATTTGCACGATGTGCGGGTGCTGATCCCGGGTTATCCGCAAGTGCTGCACAGCGAAAATCCGATCCATATCATTGGTGAAATGGGTGGGCACGCCGCATTGCCACCCTGCAAGATCGGCCGCATGGACATGCCCGACGGCCTGGTCATCTACGTGTTGATCTGCCCCGAACTCTACGAGCGCGAAGGTTCGCCTTACGGCGCCAACAACGGCCGCGACTGGCCGGACAACCATATTCGTTTCGCCCGCCTGGGCCTCGCCGCCGCCGATATCGCCGCCAACCTTGCACAAATTCACTGGTGCCCGGATCTGGTGCATGCCCATGATTGGCCCGCTGGTCTGGCGCCTGCTTATATGCACTGGCGTGGGCAGCGCACCCCGACATTGTTCACCATCCATAACCTGGCGTACCAAGGCGTCACCAGCCTTGGCTCGTGCCCGGAACTCGGTATTCCCATGCACGCCTTGCAACAGGAAGGCATGGAGTTCTACGGCAAGATGTCGTTTCTCAAGGCCGGCATGGCCTACTCGAGCCACATCACCACGGTCAGCGCCACTTACGCGCAGGAAATCACCACGCCGGCCTTTGGCTGCGGCCTCGACGGTTTTCTGGCCTCCAAGACCCAGCAAGGCTTGCTCAGCGGCATTCCCAACGGTATCGATGAAAGCTGGGACGCCGCCACCGACCCGCACCTGTTCTGCCCGTTCACCATCGGTGATTGGGAAGGCAAAGCGGTCAACGCCGCCCACGTGCGTGACTTGTTCGGCCTGGAAGATTCCGAAGGCCCGCTGTTTGCCGTGGTTTCGCGCCTGGTCTATCAGAAAGGCCTGGACCTGACCGAAGCAGTCTCCGAATACATCGTCAACAACGGTGGCCAGATCGCGATCATCGGCCGGGGCGAGCCGGAAGAAGAGCAAGCCATGCGTGAGCTGGCCCTGCGCTTCCCGGGGCAGATCGGCGTGCGCATCGGTTTCAACGAAACCGACGCCCGGCGCATGTTCGCCGGCAGCGATTTCCTGTTGATGCCGTCGCGTTACGAGCCTTGTGGCCTGAGCCAGATGTATGCCCAGCGCTTCGGTTCGTTGCCCGTCGCACGCAATACCGGCGGCCTGGCCGACACCATCGAAAATGGCGTGACCGGTTTCCTGTTCGACGAATCCACGGTCGAGAGTTACCAGGAAGCCCTGAGCCGCGCGTTCAAGGTATTTGCATTCCCTGACCTGCTCAATGCCATGCGTTGCCGTGCCATGACCGCGCCATTCAACTGGTGCCAAGCCGTCGAACCCTACGCCGAACTCTACGAACAACTTGTCGCCAAAGCCCTGGGAAAATCGGGGAAACAGTAAAAAGAGGCTTTCAAAGATGCCGTTACGGACCCTTGAGACCTGGCCCCACGGCGCAATTATGCTGGACGCAGAACACACGCGTTTTGCCTTGTGGGCGCCAGATGCGTTTTATGTCAGTGTCGAACTGGAAGATGGACAATCCTTGCCGCTACTGCCTCAGGCCGATGGCTGGTTCGTGATCAAGACTCGCTGCCCAGCGGGTACGCGTTACCGTTACAACATTGATGGCGAGCTGGAGGTGCCGGACCCGGCCTCCCGCGCGCAGGCGGGGGATATCGGCGGCCACAGCGTGGTGGTCGATCCCCTCGCCTATCAATGGCAAAACAGCGCCTGGACGGGCCGCCCCTGGAACGAGGCCGTCATCTACGAATTGCACGTCGGCACGCTCGGCGGCTTCAGTGGCGTCGAGGAGCATCTGGCGCGACTGATCGAGATGGGCATCACCGCGATCGAACTGATGCCGCTGGCGCAGTTCCCAGGTGAGCGCAACTGGGGTTACGACGGGGTGCTGCCCTATGCGCCCCAAGCGTCCTACGGTACCCCGGAACAACTCAAACACCTGATCGATACCGCGCACGGCCTGGGCCTGGCGGTGATTCTCGACGTGGTCTACAACCACTTCGGCCCCGATGGCAATTATCTGCATCACTACGCCAAAGGCTTCTTTCGCGAAGACAAGCACACCCCGTGGGGCGCGGCGATCGACTTCCGACGGCGCGAGGTCCGTGACTTCTTCATCGACAATGCGCTGATGTGGCTGCTGGAGTACCGCTTCGACGGGCTTCGCCTGGACGCCGTGCACGCCATCGAGAGCCCGGACTTTCTCCAGGAACTGGCACAACGGGTGCGTGAGCAGACCGACCCGGTGCGCAATGTCTGGCTCATGGTCGAGAACGAGCACAACCAGGCCAGCCTGCTGGAGGAAGGGTTCGATGCGCAGTGGAACGACGATGGCCATAATGCCCTGCACGTTCTGTTGACCGGCGAAACCGACGCCTACTACGCCGACTACGCCGAACAACCGACCGAAAAACTGGCGCGATGCTTGAGTCAGGGGTTCGTGTTCCAGGGCCATATGACACGCCACGGCACGCCCCGGGGCGAGCCCAGCGGCCACCTTCCACCCACCGCATTCGTGCTGTTTCTGCAAAATCACGACCAGATCGGCAACCGCGCGTTCGGTGAGCGCCTGCATCAGCTGACCCCGCCTGACGCATTGAAAGCGGCCACCGTGTTGCTGTTGCTGTCGCCGATGATCCCGCTGATGTTCATGGGCGATGAATTCGCCGCCGAAGAACCGTTCCTGTTCTTCACCAGCCATCACGGTGAACTGGCGGAACTGGTGCGCGAAGGTCGACGCAATGAGTTTGCCGCATTCAGCGCCTTTGCCGACCCGCACAAGCGCGAGCAGATTCCCGATCCGAACGCACCGCAGACGTTTGAAGCATCGCGGCCAACGCTGTCATCGATTGAGCAATCGTCGGTGTACGCGCTGTATCGCCGACTGCTGCACTTGCGCCACCAGCACATCATCCCGCGCCTGCCCGGCGCCCAGGCCCTGGGGGCTGAAGTCCTGGCCACAGGCGCGGTCAGCGCACGCTGGCGTCTGGGTGATGGCAGTGAGCTGCGTATTGACCTGAACCTCAGCAACACGCCTGTGGTCCACACCCAACAGGTCGACGCTGCGCTGCTGTTCGAATATCCGCCGCATTCTGCCGACCTGTTGGATCAGGGCACGCTTGCCCCGTATTGCGCGCTAGTCAGCCTCACCGCTGCAGCCCCTTTGCTACCCTCTGATGGAGAGCGCCAATGAGCGACGCGCAACTTGAAATACTGGCCGGCCGTGCTGGCCTGGCCGTTGACTGGATCGATGCCAACGGTCGCCCGCAAAAAGTCGCCCCTTCGGTGCTACGCGCCGTCCTGACCGGCCTCGGCCACCCAGCCAGCAGCGCCCAGGAAATCGACGCCAGCCTGTTGCAACTGCAAGAAGTCCAACAGACGCGCCACCTGCCGCCGCTGCTCACCTGCGATGTCGGTGTCGGCCTCGACCTGGCGCATTACTTCGAGCCCGAAACTCCTTGCGAAGTCCACCTTGAAGACGGCTCCCGGCTGAACCTCAAGCTCGACGCGCAGGCGGTTTTGCCGGGGTTGATCCCGGTCGGCTATCAGCATGTCAGCATCGATGGACAGTCATTTACCCTGGCGGTAGCACCCGAGCGCTGCTACAGCGTCGGCGATGCGGTGGACACTCCAATCCCGCGGACCTGGGGCCTGAGTGTCCAGCTGTATTCGCTGCGTCGTCCCGGTGATGGCGGTTTCGGTGATACCCAGGCGCTGGAAGACCTTGCCCGGGTCGCCGGTGAACGGGGCGCCGAAGCCTTGGCGATCAGTCCGCTGCATGCCATGTTCGGCAGCGACACCCACCGTTACAGCCCTTATTCCCCGTCCAGCCGTTTGTTCCTCAACAGCTTGTACGCAGCTCCGGGCTCCATTCTCGGCGAACGTGCCTGGCGTGCAGCGATTGATGCAACCGGGCTGGCCGGCGAACTGCAGCAGCTGGAAGAACAGGCACTGATTGACTGGCCCGTGGCGGCCGCCGCCAAGCACCGCTTGCTGCAAGCCTTGTACGAAGGTTTTGTGCAAGGCGAACACCCGCTGCACGCCGACTTCAGCAGTTTTCGCCACGCCGGCGGTGAAGCGCTGGAAAATCACTGCCGCTTCGAAGCCATTCAGGAAGCGCGTCTGGCCAAGGGCGAAAGCCTCGACTGGCGCGAGTGGCCGGAGCAATGGCGCAACCCACGCAGCGCCGCCCTCGCCGATTTTGCCGAAGAGAACGCCGGACGCATCGGCTTCTTCGCCTTTTGCCAATGGCTGATCGCCCGCTGCCTGGAGCGCGCGCAATCCGCCGCCCGCGGCGCGGGCATGAGCATCGGGCTGATCGCCGATTTGGCGGTGGGTGCCGACGGCGGTGGCAGCCAGGCCTGGAGTCGCCAGGACGAATTGCTTGCCTCGCTGACGGTCGGTGCACCACCTGACATCCTCAATCGCACGGGCCAGGGCTGGGGCATTTCGGCGTTTTCCCCGGAAGGCCTGGTGCGTAACGGCTTTCGCGCATTCATCGAAATGCTGCGCGCCAATTTTGCCCACGCCGGCGGTTTGCGCATCGATCACGTCATGGGCCTGCAACGGCTGTGGGTGATCCCCAACGGTTCACCACCGGCCGACGGCGCCTACCTTTATTACCCGGTGGATGACCTGCTGCGGTTGCTTGCCCTGGAATCCCATCGCCATCAGGCGATAGTCCTGGGCGAAGACCTCGGGACCGTGGCCGAAGGCCTGCGGGAAAAACTCATTGCCCGCTCGATCCTCGGCATGCGCGTGCTGTTGTTCGAACAGGACAACACATACTTCAAGCCCATGCTCGACTGGCCGGACAACGCTTTGGCGACCACCAGCACCCATGACCTGCCGACCCTCAATGGCTGGTGGCATGGCCGCGATATCGACTGGAACGCCCGATTGGGCCTGGTCGACGCCACGGGTGAAATCGAATGGCGCCAACACCGTGAGCGCGAGCGTGAAGGCCTGCGCCGTGTGTTGAGCGAGGACCCGCAGAACTTTCGCGAAGAGTCCCATGAAACCGATCAGGTGCTCGACGCGGCCATCCGCTTCCTCGGTCACACCCGGGCGCCACTGGTCTTGTTGCCGCTGGAAGATGCCTTGGGCATCGAACAACAGGCCAACCTGCCTGGCACTATCGACACGCATCCCAACTGGTCGCGGCGCCTGCCCGGCGCCAGCGAGGCATTGCTGGATGACCCGGACGCCGCCCGGCGCCTGGAATTACTCGCCTGCGCGCGACTTCAGGCCGGCGAGCGTGACCAATGAATCATTCGGACCTCCAACCGCTGCGGGCGACCCTGCGGCTGCAATTTCATAAAGGCTTCACACTGGACCAGGCCGTCCCGCTGGTCCCGTATTTTGCCAGCCTGGGCATCAGCCATCTCTATGCCTCGCCGCTGCTCGCGGCCCGTGCGGGTTCCATGCATGGCTACGACGTGGTGGACCCCACCACCGTCAACCCCGAGCTGGGTGGCGAAGCGGCCTTGCACCGTCTGGTGGCTGCCTTGCGCGAACACAAGATGGGGCTGATCCTCGACATCGTGTCCAACCACATGGCCGTCGGCGGCAGTGACAATCCCTGGTGGCTCGACTTGCTGGAATGGGGACGCCTGAGCCCGTACGGCGAATTCTTCGACATTCAATGGCACTCGCCCGACCCGTTGATGGAAGGCCAGCTGCTGCTGCCTTTCCTCGGCAGCGATTACGGCGTCGCCTTGCAGGACGGCACCCTGCCCTTGCGCTTCGACGCGCAACGCGGTGCCTTTTATGTCGAGCACTACGAGCATCACTTCCCGATCTGTCCGTCCAGTTATGGCGAACTGCTCAGAAGCGATGACGAAGCGCTGAAGTTTCTCGCGGACCGTTTCAGTGCCTTGAGCTACCAGACAGATGCTTATGGCCTGGCAATACCGCTGAAAGCCGAGTTGCGCGAGCTCGCCAGCAACCCGGCGATCCTGCAGTGCATCCAGGATAATCTCGGCCAATACGACTCATTGACGCCCGAGGGTTTCCAGCGCCTTCACAACCTGCTCGAACGCCAAAGCTATCGTTTGGCGAGCTGGCGCACAGCCGCCGATGACATCAACTGGCGGCGCTTTTTCGATATCAACGAACTGGGCGGCCTGCGGGTCGAACGTCCGGCGGTGTTCGAAGCAACGCATGCAAAAATCTTCGAGCTGGTTGAGCAAGGCCTGGTCGACGGCTTGCGCATCGACCACATCGACGGCCTCGCCGACCCGCGCGGTTATTGCCGCAAACTGCGGCGTCGGGTCGATACGTTGTCGCCCGACCGCCACCTGCCGATCTTCGTCGAGAAGATCCTTGGCGAAGGCGAAACTCTGCACCGCGATTGGTCGGTGGACGGCACCACCGGTTATGAATTCATGAACCAGTTGTCGCTGCTGCAGCATGATCCGCAAGGCGCCGAGAATCTGGGCAACCTGTGGAATCGCTACAGCGAGCGGCCCGCCGACTTCCGTCAGGAAGCGCAATTGGCGCGCCAGCAAATCCTCAACGGTTCACTCGCCGGGGATTTCGAAAGCGTTGCCCAGGCGTTGCTGCAAGTGGCCCGCGATGACCTGATGACCCGCGACCTGACCCTCGGTGCGATCCGCCGGGCGTTGCAGGAACTGATCGTGCATTTCCCGGTGTACCGCACCTATATCAGTCCGCGTGGTCGCTCTGGCGAAGACGATGTATTTTTCCAGCAGGCCATGGACGGTGCCCGGCAAGCCCTCAGCGAAGCCGATTGGCCCGTGCTTGACTGCCTGGCCAGATGGCTCGGCGGTGAATCGTGGCGCAAACGGCCCGTGGGCCGCCCGCGCAAGATCCTCAAGCATGCCTGCGTGCGTTTCCAGCAATTGACCTCACCGGCCGCCGCCAAGGCCGTGGAGGACACCGCGTTCTATCGCTCGGCGGTGCTGCTGTCGCGCAACGACGTGGGCTTCAGCACCGAGCAGTTCAGCGCCCCCGTGGAAGATTTTCACGCGGCCTGCGCCAACCGTCTCGCCGAGTTTCCAGACAACTTGCTGGCGACCGCGACCCACGACCACAAGCGCGGCGAAGACACCCGGGCAAGGCTCGCGGTGCTGAGCGAACGCAGCGCCTGGTACGCCGAGCAGGTTCCGCTATGGCGAACCCTCGCCCGCCCCTTGCGTGACGATGAGCAAATGCCGTCGGCAGGCGATGAGTTGATTCTCTACCAGGCCATCCTCGGCAGTTGGCCGCTGGACCTGCGCGACGACGATCAATCGGCGCTCGAGGACTACGCTCAGCGTGTGTGGCAGTGGCAACAAAAAGCCTTGCGCGAGGCCAAGTTGCAAAGCAGCTGGAGTGCGCCGAACGAGGTTTACGAACAAGCCGCCCAGCAATTTCTGCAACGCCTGCTGGTGCACCCCGATGGTCAACTGCTGCGCGCAGCACTGGGCAAGGCAGCGAAGACCATCGCCGTCCCCGGCGCCCTCAATGGTTTGGCGCAAACCTTGCTGCGAATGACCGTGCCAGGGGTGCCTGACCTGTATCAGGGCAACGAGTACTGGGACTTCTCGCTGGTCGATCCGGACAACCGCCGACCAGTGGATTACGCCAGCCGCCAACAGGCCATGCAGGCGTCCGTGAATCTGCCCGATCTGCTGACCCGCTGGCGTGACGGGCGCATCAAGCAATCCTTGATCGCCCAGACGTTGAACCTGCGGGCCGAACATGCCGAGCTGTTCCAGCGAGGGACGTATCAAGCCCTTGAGGTGGTCGGCAGCCAGGCTCACCGGGTGTTGGCCTTTGCTCGAGAACATGAGGGAAAACGCGCCATCGTGATCGTCCCGATACGTTGCGCCGCGTTGCTGGAAAACAGTGCAGAACCTCAGGTTGAAGCACTGCGCTGGGGCGATACGCGGGTCAAATTACCGTTCGCCACGTCTGACGAAAATTTGAAGGGACTTTTTTCCAGCACCGCAGTCACACACCACAAGGAGCTGAACATCAGCGCCGCGCTGGGGGATTTCCCGGTCAATCTCTTTATTCAAACGTTTACCCAAGCTTGAGTTCAGTTCAGGAGTATTGCGATGAGTACCGAAGAAAAACGCATTCGCGAATTTGCCTATCAGATTTGGGAGTCGGAAGGAAAACCCGAGGGCCAGGATGCCCGGCATTGGGAAATGGCTCGCAAGCTGGCTGAAGCAGAAGCCTTGGCCCCGAGCAAGTCGCCGAAGGCCGCTGGCAGCAAAACTGCGGGCACCAAGTCCCCAGTGGCTAAAAGCGCCAATGGCAAGGCCCCTGCGGAACCGAAGGCCAAAGCCAAACCTGCCGCTGCTTCGAAAGTGATTCCGCCGGGCGAAAAAGCCGCTGACAAAAAGCCTAAGGCGACGCGCAAACCGCCTGCGGTCTGACGCTCCCCGACACTGAATTGATTGACCTCGTGGCGAGCCCCCTCGCCACCGAGGACGCGCTCGTCCTCGAAAAACATCAGAGCCCGGAATTCTTCCCCTTTTGCAGGAGCTAGTATGACCAGTCCAAAAAAAAACGCGCCGGAACCTCATGTCGAGGCCTCGCGAATTCGTGAAGGCCTGCCCTTCCCGCTGGGCGCGACCTGGGACGGTCTGGGGGTCAACTTTGCCTTGTTTTCCGCCAACGCGACCAAGGTCGAGCTGTGCATCTTCGACGATGCCGGCGAGGTGGAACTCGAGCGTATCGAACTGCCTGAATACACCGACGAGATCTACCACGGTTACTTGCCCGACGCCCATCCTGGGTTGATCTACGGCTACCGCGTCTATGGCGCCTATGACCCAGCCAACGGTCATCGCTTCAACCACAACAAACTGCTGATCGACCCCTACGCCAAGCAACTGGTCGGCCAACTGAAATGGTCCGAAGCCTTGTTCGGCTACACCATCGGCCACCCCGACGCCGACCTGAGTTTCGATGAACGCGACAGCGCGCCGTTCGTACCCAAGTGCAAAGTGATCGACCCGGCTCACACCTGGGGCAATGACCAACGCGTCAGCGTGCCGTGGGACAAGACGATCATCTATGAGACCCACGTGCGCGGCATCAGCATGCGTCACCCTTCCGTCCCCGAAAACCTGCGCGGCACCTTCGGCGGGCTGATGGTCGACGACGTGCTGGAACACATTCGCAAGCTCGGCGTGTCGTCGGTTGAATTGCTGCCAATTCACGCCTTCGTCAACGACCAGCATCTGCTGCACAAAGGCATGACCAATTACTGGGGCTACAACAGCATCGCCTTTTTTGCCCCCGACCCGCGCTACCTGGCCAGCGGCAAGATCGCCGAGTTCAAGGAGATGGTCGCGCACCTGCACGAAGCCAATCTGGAAGTGATCCTCGATGTGGTCTACAACCACACCGCCGAAGGCAACGAGCAAGGCCCGACCCTGTCCATGCGCGGCATCGACAACGCCTCGTACTATCGCTTGATGCCGGACGACAAACGCTACTACATCAACGATTCCGGCACCGGCAACACCCTGGACCTGAGTCACCCCTGCGTGCTGCAAATGGTTACCGACTCCCTGCGCTACTGGGCCACGGAAATGCACGTGGACGGTTTCCGCTTTGACCTGGCGACCATCCTCGGCCGTTACCACGAAGGCTTCGACGAACGTCACAGCTTCCTCGTCGCCTGCCGTCAGGACCCGGTGTTGCGCCAGGTGAAAATGATTGCCGAGCCGTGGGATTGCGGTCCCGGCGGTTATCAGGTCGGTGGCTTTCCGCCGGGCTGGGTCGAGTGGAACGACAAGTTCCGCGACACCGTGCGTGCCTTCTGGAAAGGCGATGAGGGTCAACTGGCCGACTTCGCCAGCCGCATGACCGCCTCCGGCGAGATGTTCAACCAGCGTGGCCGTCGCCCCTATGCATCGATGAACTTCATCACCGCGCACGACGGTTTCACCCTCAATGACCTCGTGTCGTACAACGACAAGCACAACGAAGCCAACGACGAAAACAACCAGGACGGCAGCAACAACAACCTGTCCTGGAACCACGGCGTCGAAGGCCCGACCGACGATCCCGAGATCAACGAACTGCGCCAGCGGCAGATGCGCAATTTCTTCGCCACGTTGCTGCTGTCCCAAGGCACGCCGATGCTGGTGGCCGGTGACGAATTTGCCCGGACCCAGGGAGGCAACAACAACGCGTATTGCCAGGACAGTGAAATCGGCTGGGTCAACTGGGACCTGAGCGAAGACGGCAAGGCCCTGCTCAAGTTCGTCAAACGCCTGATCAAGCTGCGCCTGGCGTATCCGATCCTGCGTCGCGGACGCTTCCTGGTGGGCAATTACAACGAGGACATCGGCGTCAAGGACGTCACCTGGCTTGCGCCGGATGGCAGCGAAATGTCCTCCGAACAATGGGACGAAGCCCACGGCAAATGCCTCGGCATGCTGCTCGACGGTCGCGCCCAGGAAACCGGCATCCGTCGCAAAGGCGGTGACGCGACCCTGTTGCTGGTGGTCAACGCGCACCACGACATCGTCAACTTCACCTTGCCGGAAGTGCCTGATGGCGGTCACTGGACTTGCATGATCGACACCAATCAACCGTCGATTCGCGGCCAGGAACGCTTCGATTTCGGTGTTGAATATTCCGTCACCGGCCGTTCGCTGCTGCTGTTCGAATTGCAGCATGAGGAAGAAGAGTGAAATGGACCTGCAGGCGTTTCTCAGCCGTCAGCCACCGGACTACGCCGATACTCGGGCGTTAGGCCGGTGCCTGCGGGCGCTGGTCGAGGCCAGTCTCGATCAGCTCCCGCTGCCGGGGAGCGGCAGGACGCTGGAGCGGTTGCAGCGTCTGGCCGAGGTGGGCGCCCACGATTTGGGGTTGTGCAAATTGTACGAAGGCCATACCGATGCGCTGGCGATCATCCAGCAACTCGGTGGCTCGCCAACACCGGGCAGCACGTGGGGCATGTGGGCCGCGGAACCGCCGCAAGCAAAGGTTCGGGTCAGCCCTCAGGGCCAGATGGTGGCGCTGAACGGGCGCAAGGCCTGGTGTTCGGGTGCAGCAGTGTTGAGTCATGCGCTGCTCACTGCCTGGGATGAGCAAGATCGCCAGCAATTGGTCGCGGTGGCACTGGATCAACCCGGTGTGATCGTCACCGATGAGGGCTGGCAAGCAGTCGGCATGGGTGCGACCGGCAGCGTCGAGGTAACGTTCGACGGTGCCGAAGCGCAAGCCATCGGCAGCCCTGGCGACTACCTGCAACGACCCGGTTTCTGGCAAGGCGGCATCGGCATTGCCGCCTGCTGGTACGGTGCGGCACAAAGCCTCGCCGAACGTCTGCGTGCTCATTGTGCTCAACGAGAGGAACCCCATGCCCTCGCCCACCTGGGTGCAGTCGACAGCGCGCTGCACGCTGCAGCCGAGGTGTTGCGGGCCAGCGCGTTGGCCATCGACGCCGCGCCACTGGACGATGCTGAAATGCTCGCCCGGCGCGTTCGTGCAGTGGTGGAAAACGCCGCCGAACAGGTCGTCCAGCACGTCGGTCATGCCTTGGGCGCCGGACCTTATTGCAAGGACCGACAGTTCGCACGATTGATCGCCGATTTACCGGTGTTCCTGCGGCAAAGCCACGCTGAGCGGGATCTCGCCGCGCTTGGCAAACAAGTCCTCAACGGAACATGGACGTTATGAAAGCAAACCCCATTGTCGGTCAGGGCACGCCCCTGCATTTATGGCAAACCTCCCATCACTTGGCGCAACTGCCGGTGATCGACATTCTTGATCTGGTGCCCGAAGGCGCCCGTGCCGTCATCATCGCGCCGCACCCGGATGACGAAGTGCTCGGCTGCGGTGGATTACTGCAATTGCTCGCCGCTGCCGGTCGCCCCTTGCAACTGATCTCGGTCACCGATGGCAGCGCCAGTCACCCTGGCTCAAAGCGCTGGCCGGTGGAACGACTGAGCGCGGTTCGCCCGCAGGAATCAGCCGAAGCCTTGCGCCGCCTCGGCCTGCCGCTGCACAGCCTGAAATGGTTGCGCGGCGGCTTTACTGACAGCCATGTGGCCGACCGCGAAGTCGAACTGAGCGCCTTCATCGAACGGCATCTACGGCCCAACGATGTGGTCTTTACTACGTGGCGCGAAGACGGTCATTGCGACCACGAAGCGGTGGGCCGGGCCAGCGCCGCAGCGGCAACCCGCGTCGGTGCGACCCTGCATGAGCTGCCCGTGTGGACCTGGCATTGGGCCGCGCCCGAAGACAACTTCGTGCCATGGCCGCGCGCACGGAAAATCCTCCTCGACCCGGCGCTGGTCGCCCGCAAACGCCACGCCATCCACGCCTTCGCCAGCCAACTGGAAGGCGACCCGAACATCGGCTTGCCGCCGGTGCTGGCGCCTTTTGTGCTGGAGCGACTGCTGCAACCTTTCGAAGTGGTGTTTCTATGAGCGTCGAGGATCGCTATTTCGACGGTTTGTTTGCCGGCAACGATGATCCCTGGTCATTTCGCCAACGCTGGTATGAACAGCGCAAACGCGCAATCACCCTCGCCGCCCTGCCTCGCCCGCGCTACCGTGCGATCTTCGAGCCTGGCTGTGCCAACGCGGAGCTGAGCTTTGAACTGGCCAGCCGCTGCGATCGCTTGCTGTGCTGCGACACGGCGGCAGCGGCCGTAACGCTGGCCCGTACGCGGCTCGGGCCGTTCGAGCACGCCGAGGTTCGCCAAAGCCGATTGCCGGAGGATTGGCCAAACGAACAATTCGACCTGATCGTGATCAGCGAAATCGGCTATTACCTCGACGCCGAGGACCTGAAAAAGGTGATCGTGCAGGCCGAACAATCATTGACCGCCGACGGCCAACTCCTGGCCTGCCACTGGCGTCCGCCCATCGACGGCTGCCCGCTGAATGCGCGGCAAGTCCATGACATGCTCCATGAACATCTGCATTTGCCGCGTCTGGTCCTGCATCAGGAAGCGGATTTCCTGCTCGAACTCTGGAGTCGCGAACCTCGTTCGGTGGCAGCGCTGGAGGGCTTGCGATGATTGGCATCCTGATCCCGGCACATAACGAAGAAGACCTGCTAGAAGAGTGCCTGCAAGCGGCGCTGCTCGCCGCGCAACACGAACGGCTGGACGGCGAAACCGTTGAGATACTGGTGGTGCTCGACAGTTGCACTGATCGCTCATCCGAGATCGTCAGTGGATTTCCGGTGCACTGTCTGGCAATCGAGGCGCGAAATGTTGGTCAGGCCCGTGCCGCTGGGGCGCATTTTTTGCTCGAACGTGGAGCACGCTGGATCTCCTGCTCCGATGCCGACAGCCGTGTCGCCCATGACTGGCTGGTGGCGCAACTGGCGCTGGATGTCGACGCGGTCTGCGGCACGGTGACGGTCGAGGCGTGGCACGAGTCGTTCGATGAGTCGGCACAGATTCGCTACCACCAGCACTATCAGGCCCGCGACGGCCATCGGCACATTCACGGCGCTAACCTGGGCATCAGCGCCGAGGCTTATCAGCGTGCCGGTGGATTCGAGCCGCTGGCCTGCGATGAAGATGTGCAACTGGTGCGACAACTTGAACGCTGCGGGGCCAATATTGCCTGGAGTCATCGCCCGCAAGTGCTCACCAGCGCCCGACTGGACAGTCGTGCCCGCGGTGGTTTCGGTGACTATTTGCGAGATCTGGTACAGGCCGATTGAAAAAAAACGCCCGAGATGAAACACCAAGGCGACGAATAGCGCGACTTGAGCAATACTCACTGCGCGGCAATCCAGGGTATGGAGCGCGGCACACCGCTTTTAAACAGAACAAGGACGTAGCCCGATGAAACCCGTTTCCATCATCGAAAGCAGCCTGCCAGGACAAATCTGGAACAGTGCCCTGCAACTGGACAACATCCCCGTCATCAACACCCAGACCCTGATTCCCGCCGGCGCACGCGCCGTGGTCATCGCGCCGCACCCCGGCGATGAGGTGGTCATGTGCGGCGGCCTGCTACAACTGTTGTCCACCCTTGGACATCCCCTGCAATTAATCTCCATCACTGACGGCAGTGCCAGCCATCCGGGTTCGCAACAGTGGTCCGAGAAACGCCTGAGCGTGTTTCGCGGCCAGGAAAGCGTCGAAGCCTTGCGCCGCCTTGGCTTGCCGATGCACAGCCTGAAATGGATTCGCGGCGGCTTCACCGATAACGCCCTGGCGGAGCGGGAGACTCAACTGACCCAGTTCATCGCCCGTTATCTGCGCCCCGGCGACGCGGTGTTCAGTACCTGGCGCGAAGACGGCACCAGCGACCATGACGCCGTCGGCCGCGCCAGCGCCAATGCGGCACGCATGGTCGGCGCGACGTTCAACGAAGTCCCGGTCTGGGCCTGGCACTGGCCAAGTCGAGACCAAGGGCTGATGCCATGGCACCGAGCCCGCAAAGTGCGCCTCGACACCTGGACCGTCGCGCGCAAAAGCCACGCCACCCATGCCTACGCCAGCCAGCTCGACGGCGAACCCGCCCTCGGCATTGCTCCGCTGCTGCCCCGGGTGATTCTCGAACGCATGCGCTTGCCTTACGAAATCGTCTTCGTCTGACCCGATTCCCCATTCACCACCACCTCCCTGTGGGAGCGAGCTTGCTCGCGATGGCGGACTGTCAGTCAACAGAGATGTTGAAGCTGACGGCCTCATCGCGAGCAAGCTCGCTCCCACATTGGATAGGTGTCGCTCAAACTGAACTGCCCGGCGCTGCATCAGTCGCATAGAGATGCAGCCCAGATTCAGAGGAGTGACCGTGACCAGCGATTCCGAGCAGCGAGCCGTCAAACCCGAGTCCTTGAACACGCCCCCGGCGATTCATCGACTGCGGGTCCTGACGGTCAACACCCACAAGGGATTTACCGCCCTCAACCGGCGTTTCATCCTGCCCGAACTGCGTGAAGCGGTGCGCAGCACCTCGGCGGACCTGGTGTTCCTGCAGGAAGTGGTCGGTGAACACGAGCGCCATTCCTCCCGTTACAACGACTGGCCACAGACGTCGCAGTACGAGTTCCTGGCCGACAGCATGTGGAGCGATTTCGCCTATGGGCGCAACGCCGTTTACCCCAACGGCCATCACGGCAATGCGTTGCTGTCCAAATACCCGATCCGCGAACACCGCAACCTCGACGTCTCGATCACCGGCCCCGAACGACGCGGTTTATTGCACTGCATCCTCGATGTGCCGGGGCACGCTGAAGTTCATGCCATCTGCGTTCACCTGAGCCTGCTGGAAAGCCATCGCCAGCTACAACTCCAATTGCTCTGCCAACTGCTCGAATCCCTGCCCGACGACGCGCCGGTGATCATCGCCGGCGACTTCAACGACTGGCAGTTGCACGGCAACACCGCCCTCGCCCGGCGCGATTACCTGCATGAAGCGTTCGAACGCCACAATGGCCGACCGGCGAAAACTTATCCAGCGCGGTTCCCCCTGCTGCGCCTGGACCGGGTCTACCTGCGCAACGCAAGTAGCCATAATCCGCGCATTCTCGGCAGCAAGCCCTGGACGCATTTGTCGGACCATTTGCCGCTCGCGGTTGAAGTGCACCTTTAAGCATTCGCCGACGAATAACCGTATCCCGATCGTTCTCATGCTCCGCGTGGGAACGATCAACAGCAACAGCATCACGAGCAGGCTCACCCCTACACAAAGCAGATCGGCGCACCGCTGTTGCTTCTTACCATTCAACGCCTTCATCTATTGATGAGCTTGATCTGCCCCGTCGAAACAAACCTGTCAGATTTCCAAGGCGTTCCACCCGGGATGAACACGCCGACTGTAGCCCTGCCCCACCAGGGATAGCCGTAATACTGACAGCATTTTCCCGGCACAAAGAGCCAGGAAATCCGCCGCTGCCAGGCCGGAAAAAGACCGATTGTCGGCTGCCCGAGACCTCTGGCTCGCGGCTCGGAAGATGATTTTTCGTACAAACAAGAACTTAGATAAGCGCGGAAAAACAATTAGTTGCATACCCTGATTTAGGCATACCACTCATCGTTCATTTTCTTGACGCAACGCCTTCGGTCTTCTTAGCTTCACGTTACTACCCCCGGAAATACCACCCGGGGCAACCCGAAGACTCCCGCGAAATCGGGCGGCCGGCGGCTTGCCTCAATCCATTCGGTCGCCCCTCATTCGGGGTAGGAGAGACGCCAAAGCGAGATACGGCATGCGATTGCAAGGTAGACCGCCATGAAAACTTCATTCACCCGACAAGAGATCAAAGTTACCTTTTGCACTGTCTCCAGCTCACTGCTGTTGTGCTCATCCATCGAGGTTCAGGCGGGTCCCACCGAGGATGAATCCACACCTTGGTATCGCCAGGACGTTCCAGTCCTGAGCCTGCCCGCCAACTCTCTCTCCGCGCTCTACCCGGGCCACTTCAGCGCCGGCTCCGATACCCGAAGCTCACACCTGACGATCGAAGACGCCGCACCATCGGCGTGGGATCAGGTGTATGGGCAAGCGTCACGGCAAGCGCAAACCGATTTTATGGCACAGAATTCTGCAATTTCGGGCAGCTCCGAACTCAAAGGTCCGGCGATCCTGACCCTGCGAAGCGATAGCGGGCGTACCCAGCAGGTCGGACTGATTGGCGGCATGACCCTGGTACAAGGCAACAGCAACGGGCTGTTGACCAATCGGGCGCTGGCCGACCCTGCCAATGACACCCTCATCCTTCGAGGCCAGAGCTTCGGCGCCTACTGGAGCCTGACGGGCGAACAAGGCTGGCACGTGGACTTGACCGCCAGCGGTGGCCGTGTCAACGGCTATACCCGCAACGATCAGGGCGCGCGGCAGGCAACCGAAGGCAGCGCGATGACGTTGTCGGTGGAAGGCGGTTACCCGATCGGTCTGAGCGATAACTGGGTGATCGAACCGCAAGCGCAGTTGATCAACCAGCGCATCACGCTCGATACGCCTTATGCAGGCTCGGGCAATGCGTCGTCGAGCGATGTGACGTCCTGGAGCGGCCGGGTCGGCGCACGCTTGAAAGGTAGCTACGATCTCAACGGCCTGCCGGTCGAACCCTATGTGCGGACCAACTTGTGGCACACCGTTTATACCGGCAATACCGTGACCCTCGATCAAGTCGACAAAATCAGCAGCAGTCGCAATTCATCGACCGTTGACGTGGGCTTGGGGTTGGTGGCGCGGGTAACGCCTGCGGTGAGCCTGTACGTCAGCGCTGATTACAGCAGCGTCGTCGACCAAAATGATTTGAACGGGCTGATTGCGAGCCTGGGTGTGCGGATGCGCTGGTGAGGGATGGGCTGAGACACGCGTTATCTTGGCGGACGCCATCGCCAGCAGGCTAGCTCCCACAATTGGATTTGTGTAAGGCATGAGATCAATGGGTGGGCGGTTTTAAGGAATGTGTTGCCTGGGCGGACGCCATCGCCAGCAGGCTAGCTCCCACAATTGGATTTGTGTAAGGCATGAGATCGATGGGTGGGCAGTTTTAAGGAATGTGTTGCTTGGGCGGACGCCATCGCCAGCAGGCTAGCTCCCACAATTGGATTTGTGTAAGGCATGAGATCGATGGGTGGGCAGTTTTAAGGAATGTGTTGTCTGGGCTGATGCCATCGCCAGCAGGCTAGCTCCCACAATTGGATTTGTGTAAGGCATGCGATCAATGGGTGGGCAGTTTTTGGGAATGTGTTGTCTGGTCGGACGCCATCGCTGGCAAGCTAGCTCCACAGTGGTTTTGTGTCGTACACAGAACCGGTGTGGGAGCTAGCCTGCTGGCGATGGGGGCGACGCGGTTTTAGATCAGCCTTCCGGGCGCAGGATCAATACCGCCAGCGGCGGCAGATTCAACACCAGCGAAAGCGGTTGGCCGTGGCTTGGTTCTTCCTCGGTAAACGCCCCGCCGCTGTTGCCGTAGTTGGAACCGGCATACATCGCGGCATCGCTGTTGATCACTTCGCTCCAGCGTCCGGCGATTGGTACGCCGATGCGATAGGCCTCACGCGGTACCGGCGTGAAGTTCGCCACCACCAGTGCCGGCCGGCCATCCTTGCTCCAGCGCATGAACGCGTAAACGCTGTTGATGGCATCGTCGCCAATCAACCACTGGAAGCCTTGCGGCGCATCATCCTGCTCATGCATCGCCGGCTCTTCGCGGTACAAGCGATTGAGGTCGCCGACCAGTTTCTGCACACCCTGGTGTTCCGGGTATTGCAGCAGGTACCAATCCAGTTGCTGATCGTGATTCCACTCGCGCCACTGGCCGAATTCGCAACCCATGAACAACAGTTTCTTGCCCGGGTGCGCCCACATGAAACTCAGATAGGCACGCAGGTTGGCGAATTTCTGCCAGCGATCGCCGGGCATCTTGTCGATCAGCGAGTGCTTGCCGTGCACCACTTCATCGTGGGAAATCGGCAGGATGAACCGCTCGGACCAGGCATACACCAGGCCGAAACTCAGCTCGTTGTGATGATGGGCGCGGTACACCGGGTCTTGCTGGATGTAATGCAGCGAATCGTGCATCCAGCCCATGTTCCATTTGTAGTCGAAACCAAGGCCGCCCTGTTGCGTGCTCTGGCTCACGCCCGGCCACGCCGTGGATTCTTCGGCAATCACCATTGCGCCAGGGGCTTCGAGGTTGACCACGTCGTTGAGGTGACGCAGGAAGTCGATGGCTTCGAGGTTCTCGCGACCGCCATGACGGTTGGGCACCCACTCACCGGCCTTGCGCGAGTAATCGCGATAGAGCATCGAGGCCACGGCATCGACCCGCAAGCCATCGATGTGGAAATGCTTGAGCCAGTGCAGCGCCGAAGCCAACATGTAGCCGTGCACTTCGGTGCGACCAAGGTTGTAGATCAGCGTGTCCCAATCCTGATGGAAACCTTCCATCGGGTTGCTGTATTCGTACAGCGCCGTGCCATCGAATTGCGCAAGGCCGTGGGTATCGGTAGGGAAATGCGCTGGCACCCAGTCAAGGATCACGCCGATGTCGGCCTGGTGGCAGGCGTTGACGAAGGCCGCGAAGTCATTGGGCGAACCATAACGAGCGCTTGGAGCGAATTGCGACAGCAGCTGATATCCCCACGAACCGCCAAACGGGTGTTCCATGATCGGCATCAGTTCGATGTGGGTGAACCCCAGCTCTTTCACGTACGGAATCAACCGCTCGCCGAGTTCGTGCCAGGTGTACTGGCGGGCCACTTCGCCCAGATCATCCAGCTCGCACTGCCAGGAGCCGGCGTGCAATTCGTAGATCGACAGCGGTGCACTCGGACGTGAACGCTCAACGCGTGACTCCATCCACGCCTGATCCTGCCAGTCGATAGACAGCGGCGGTGCGACTTTCGACGCCGTGTCCGGCGGCAGCGAGGTGGCCAGGGCCATCGGGTCTGCCTTCAGCGGCAGTATGCCGTTGGCGCCCAGGATCTCGTACTTGTAGGCCTCCCCGGCCTGCATGCGCGGAATGAACAGCTCCCAGACCCCGGTCGGATGACGCAGGCGCATCGGATGCCGGCGACCGTCCCAATTGTTGAAGTCGCCCACCACCGACACGCGCTTGGCGTTCGGTGCCCACACGGCGAAACGCACGCCATCGACACCGTCGACGTTCTTCAGCTGCGCGCCGAGGCACGCGCTCAGGTCGCGGTGATTGCCTTCGGCGAACAGATACAAGTCCATCTCGCCAAGCAACGCGCCGAAGCTGTAGGGGTCTTCAGAGACCTGCTCGCCGCCCGCCCAACGGGTGCGCAGCAAGTACGGCTGAGCCCGGTCGAAATGCCCGACAAACAGGCCCGGCGTCTGCGTGGCCTCAAGGATACCGAGCTCTTCGCCGGTGTCCTTCGCCAGCACGTGCACGCTGAGCGCGTCCGGCAGGTAAGCACGAATGAATTGCCCACCGGCGCCATCGCCGTGGGGGCCAAGAATTGCAAAGGGGTCGTGATGTTCAGCGCGCACCAGCGCGTCGATATCCCGCGATCTGGGCAGCAGCGCCTCTTTAGCGTGACCCTGTTCCTTGTTCGAGAAACCCATAACTACTCTCCACCAAGATCGGAAAAGGGTTTAAGCCCACTCAATAATCCAAACAATCCATGCAATGGCACCGGCAACCAAGTGGGGCGATTTTCAGCCTCATACGCCACCTCATAGGCCGCCTTCTCCAGACCGAACAACGCCAGCGAGGCGTCCTCGCCTTCCGGATCTTGCCATGCATGAGCAAGACTAGCTGCCGCCAGCCGATAAGCGTCGACAAATGCCAGTTTTGCATCATTCAAATAACGGTCGGCTACCCGTTGTCGTGCCGCGCGGGCTTCGGCGGTGTTGTCGACGTTTTGCACATTGATCGCCATCGCCGCCGCGTAATCGAAGGAGCGCAGCACGCCACTCACATCTTTATAGGGGCTGTGCTTGCCGCGACGTTCGCTCAACGGCCGCGCCGGCTCACCCTCAAAGTCGATCAAGTAAGCGTCGCCCTTGATCACCAGCACTTGCCCCAGGTGCAAATCACCGTGGACACGAATACGCAAACCACCCACTGCTTTTTTGCCCAGCTCCTGAACATGGCTGAGGATGGTTTTTTTGTTGTCCAGTAAACGACTGACCAAGGTTTTGTCCGCAGGGTTCAGTTCGTTTTGATGCTCTTTAAGCAGTTTCAGCGCGTGATCCACCTGCGCCGCAACATCCTTGGCCGAAGCCAGGGCCTCTTTTTGCGTGGTGACCTGCGGCGCGAAATCCCGGTTGTCGGTCGGCGCAGCCAACACCTGGTGCATCTCACCGAGTCGCTGGCCGAGCATGCCGGCGAAGTCCTTGAGCTCGCCCAGCGCGTTGTAATGCTGCTCCTGCTCCGACATGGCGTCGGCCAGTTCATCACGCAGCGCCCGCTCGAGGTTGTTCTGGGTCCATTCCCAGGCGTCGCCCTGATTGCTCAGATAGCCTTGGGCGATCATCAGCAGATTGTCTTCACCGTTTGCATCGCGGCGAATCACCGAGCCCAGCAGCGGCGAGATGTTGGCGAACCCGGCCTGAGTCAAATAGGCACTCATCTCCAATTCCGGGTGCACACCCGTGGCGATTTTACGGATCAGCTTGAGCACCATGCTTTTGCCGACCACCACCGAACTGTTGGATTGCTCGGCGGACAGGTAACGCACTTCTGACTCGGCCGTCAGGCCCAGCTTGTTCAGCTCAGCGGTCGGCTCGAAGCGGATCTCGCCGCCATCCGACGGCAACACGGTGCTTTCCTGCATGCCCAGCACCACCGCGCGGATAAAACTTTCCAGGCTGAACGCATCGGTGATCAAGCCCACTTGCGGCCCGCGTCGTACCCGCGACAGCGCCAGTTGCTGCGGCAGTGCCGGTCCGACCTGATCATCGGCAATAAAGCCGAACGGCAATTGATAGCGGCTGGTCTGGCCACCGCTGGTGACCTCGATCTCGCTCAGCAACACCGGACGCTGGGCATCGCCGAAGCGCACGCCGTAGGCCAGGTTGACCTTCTCGATGGCTGCGTCCTTGCCGGCAAACCAGCGACGGTTCTGCAACCAGTTCGGCAAGATGCTTTGCTCCAGCGTGCCGCGTGACGGCGCTTCGAGCAGTTCTTCCATGCGTTTCTTCAACACCAGTGTGGTGAAGTCCGGCAGGCTTTGTGCCGGTTCAACGTGCCAGCTAGGCATTTGATTCTCCGCCGCGAGTCCGAACCAATAAAAACCATAAGGCGCCAGGGTCAGCAGGAAATTCAGCTGACCAATCGGCGGGAAAGCGTTACCGCCGAGCATCTCCACCGGCACCATGCCGACGTATGCCGACAGGTCCAGCTCCGCCGCTTGCGCGCTGCGCGACACGTTGGCCACGCAGAGGATGATTTCGTGTTTGCCGTCCGGTCCGGTGAATTCCCGGGTGTAGGCCAGGATCCGCCGGTTGGTCGGCGACAGCATTTTCAGGGTGCCGCGCCCGAACGCCTTGGATTGCTTGCGCACCGCGAGCATGCGCCGCGTCCAGTTCAGCAGTGAATGTGGATCGCCGGCCTGGGTCTCGACGTTGACCGACAGGTAGCCGTATTGCGGGTCCATGATCGGCGGCAATACCAGGCTTGCCGGGTCGGCGCGGGAGAAACCGCCGTTACGGTCGATCGACCACTGCATCGGCGTGCGCACGCCGTCACGGTCACCGAGATAGATGTTGTCGCCCATGCCGATTTCATCGCCGTAATACATCGTCGGCGTGCCAGGCATCGACAGCAGCAGGCTGTTGAGCAATTCGACACGGCGACGATCGCGCTCCATCAACGGAGCGAGGCGACGGCGAATGCCCAGGTTAATCCGCGCCCGACGGTCGGCCGCGTAGTAATTCCACAGGTAATCGCGCTCTTTGTCGGTAACCATTTCGAGCGTCAGCTCATCGTGGTTGCGCAGGAAAATCGCCCACTGACAGTTGGTCGGAATCTCCGGGGTCTGGCGCAGGATGTCGGTGATCGGGAAGCGATCTTCCTGAGCCAGCGCCATGTACATGCGCGGCATCAACGGAAAGTGAAAGGCCATGTGGCATTCATCGCCACTCAGGCCCTTTTTATCGGTGGTACCGAAATACAGCTGGGTATCTTCTGGCCACTGATTGGCCTCGGCCAGCAACATGCGGTCCGGGTAATTGGCGTCAATTTCGGCACGGATCTGCTTCAGGACGTCGTGGGTCTCTGGCAGGTTTTCGTTGTTGGTGCCGTCGCGTTCGATCAGGTACGGAATGGCGTCCAGCCGCAAGCCGTCGATGCCCATGTCGAGCCAGTAGCGCATCACCGACAGCACGGCTTTCATGACTTGCGGGTTGTCGAAATTCAGGTCCGGCTGGTGGGAGTAGAAGCGGTGCCAGAAATACTGGCCGGCGACCGGGTCCCAGGTCCAGTTGGACTTTTCGGTGTCGAGAAAGATGATGCGGGTGCCGTCGTATTTTTGATCGTCATCGGACCAGACATAGAAGTCCCGCGCCGCGGAACCGGGTTTGGCTTTACGGGCGCGCTGGAACCAGGCGTGTTGGTCGGAAGTGTGGTTGATGACCAGCTCAGTGATCACCCGCAGCCCGCGTTTGTGGGCCTCGGAGATGAACCGCTTGGCGTCGGCCAGGGTGCCGTAGTCAGGATGCACGCCCCGGTATTCAGCAATGTCGTAACCATCGTCGCGCCGTGGCGACGGATAGAAGGGCAACAGCCAGATGGTGTTGACGCCCAGGTCGGCAATGTAATCGAGTTTGGCGATAAGACCGGGAAAGTCGCCGATCCCGTCATTGTTGGAGTCGAAAAAAGACTTAACGTGTACTTGGTAAATCACCGCATCCTTGTACCAGAGCGGGTCTTTGATAAAGGTGGCAGCCTTGGGTTTCTTCGCCATTTGAAACTCCTGTTGAAAACCGAGAACTCCGTGGCCGAGATCGTTCCCACGCTCTGCGTGGGAATGCCTCCTCGGACGCTCCGCGTTCGGCTCTGGATTGGGACGCAGAGCGTCCCGGGCTGCATTCCCACGCAGACGGTTCGACGCCTCGACGGGGGAACGATCATGTGCTAAATGGTGATGCGCCAGATGCCGAATGGCTGATGTGCGGGGTCGATCCGCATGAACTGATACTTGCCGTGCCAGGTCCAGCGGTGGCCGCTCATCAAGTCTTCGCCCTGGGTGATGGCGTCGTCCGGCAAACCCATTTCCCACAGCGGCAATTCGAAGTTCGCCTCCTGCACGTTATGCGGATCGAGGCTGACGGCCACCAGAATGAAGTTGCTGCCATCCGCACTGCGCTTGCCGAAATACAGGATGTTGTCGTTCCACGCGTTGTAGACCTTCAAGCCCAAGTGCGTGTGCAGCGCCGGGTTCTGTCGGCGGATGCGGTTGAGCTGGGCGATCTCGGCAATGATGTTGCCGGGGGCATTGAAGTCCCGAGGGCGAATTTCGTACTTCTCGGAATTGAGGTATTCCTCCTTGCCCGGCACCGGCGCGGCCTCACAGAGTTCAAAGCCCGAATACATGCCCCACAAGCCAGAGCCCATGGTGGCCAGCGCAGCACGAATGAGAAAACCGGCTCGGCCGGACTCATGCAGAAACGCCGGGTTGATGTCCGGGGTATTGACGAAGAAGTTTGGCCGGTAGCATTCGCGCCATGGCGACTCGTTGAGTTCGGTGAAGTAGGTCGCGAGCTCCGTTTTGGTATTGCGCCAGGTGAAGTAGGTGTAGCTCTGGGAGTAACCAACCTTGCCCAACCGCGCCATCATCGCCGGGGTGGTGAATGCTTCGGCGAGGAAAATCACCTCGGGGTACAACGCCCGCACATCGGCGATCAGCCATTGCCAGAACGGCAGCGGTTTGGTGTGAGGGTTGTCCACGCGAAAGATCTTCACGCCCTCTTCGACCCAGCCCACAACGATGTCACGCAATTCCACCCACAAACTGGGGATCGAGTCCGTGGCATAGAAATCGACGTTGACGATGTCCTGGTATTTCTTCGGCGGGTTCTCGGCGTATTTGATCGTGCCGTCCGGGCGCCAGTTGAACCAGCCCGGATGCTGCTTGAGCCATGGATGGTCCTGGGAACACTGGATGGCGAAGTCCAGGGCGATTTCCAGCCCGTGGCCAGCCGCCGCCGCG
Organism: Pseudomonas sp. DR48; assembly: GCF_019823085.1. Taxonomy (NCBI): domain Bacteria; kingdom Pseudomonadati; phylum Pseudomonadota; class Gammaproteobacteria; order Pseudomonadales; family Pseudomonadaceae; genus Pseudomonas; species Pseudomonas sp. DR48. The sequence continues at coordinate 6,146,660 of NZ_CP081946.1, forward strand.
ACCAATCGGCGGAAGTCTTCACGGGTGCCGAGTTCGGAATGAATCGCCTCGTGCCCGCCCTCCTCGCTGCCAATCGCATACGGGCTGCCCGGATCGTCGGGGCCGGCCGTCAGGGAATTGTTCGGGCCTTTACGGAAGCTGCGGCCAATCGGGTGGATCGGCGGGAAATACAGCACGTCGAAACCCATGTCCTGGATCATCGCCAGCCGCGAGTGCACGTCATTGAAGGTGCCGTGACGCGCGGGGTCGTCCGTGATCGAGCGCGGAAACAGCTCATACCAACTGGCGAACTGGGCCAGCTCGCGCTCGACATCCACCGGGAACTCGGGGCTGAGGCTCAAGTAAGCGCGATGATCGGCCTGCGCCATCAGGTCGGCGCTATGTTGGTGCAGAAACAGCGCGACCTGCTCGGCTTCGAGCAGACCGGACAATTCATGGTGCAGCGCCGCCAGTTCTTCGCTCAGCGGCCCTTCGGAACGCTCAGCCGCTTGCTGAACCTGATGCCGCCCTTCCTGCAACTCCAGGCTGATGGGCACACCGGCCATGTGCTTTTTCTCGATCTCATAGCAGAAGCTGGCGTACTGATCGATCCAGGCTTCGATACAAAATACATAGCGACCCTGGTGCTCGACACGGAACTGGCCTTGCCAGCCGTTATTGCCCAGCTCGGTCATGGTCTCGCTTTGCCAGATATCCTCGCCATCGGCTTGCCAGCGAACCCTGACGGCCAGTTTGTCGTGACCGTCGGCGAACACTTTGCTGGTCACCACGACGTCTTGCCCTACCACCGCTTTGACGGCGAATTGGCCACCGTCGAGGGTCGGCATGACGTTTTCAATGGCGATGCGCGGCAGCAGCAACGCCTGCGACAGCGGCATGTGCGGGTTGTAGTTCAACTCAGTCGGTTTTTCAGCAGTCATCGAGCATCTCTCCTTTACGCCCCATGGACGCTCATGTGTCTGGTTTTCATTCACGCGGAATCATCTGCTCCGGAATGAACTCACTTAGGTTCCGAGCGACAGGCGCGGGGAAAAGTTCACGCCCATTTACCGGGAATCAATTCCGTGACCTGTGGGTCAACAAACTTAAGCACGACTTACGCCATGTACCACAAGGAGGCTTCAATCATGAGTATTCCGATCCCCGCCGAAACACCGGACCCGAACATCGACCAGCCGACCATCCCGCCGACGGACCCGGCACCGGCTCCCGAACAGGAGCCGCCGGGAACCACCCCACCGCCTCGGGAAGAGCCTCCCAATACCATGCCGCCCGTTATCGTCACGCCTGAGTGATGACTGGCGTCGCTAGGGTCTCTCCTGCTCGTCCTTATCCCGGTCGAGCATTTTCACGACCTTGGGCATCACACTGAAAATCGCCAGCGCAAGCAACGTACTGAACACCGCGGTCGCCTCGCGCCCCAAACCGGCCGATACCCCGATCGCCGCCGTCATCCACAACCCGGCGGCGGTGGTCAGGCCTTTGACGTGGCCTTCATCGCCCTCCTGGTTTTTCAGGATAGTGCCGGCGCCGAGAAAACCGATCCCGGCGATCACGCCCTGCACCACCCGACTCATGGCGTCGGCCTGGGACCCGGACATCTGCGGCACCAGTACAAACAAGGCCGCGCCCAACGCCACCAGCATGTGCGTGCGAACGCCTGCCGCCTTGCCCTTTTGCTCGCGTTCAAACCCGAGAATGCCGCCCAGCAGCGCAGCTATCAGCAACCGTACGGTGATGCGCGTAAGTTGCGATGCATCGCCAATGTCGGCGAATTCCGCTTGCAGCGTTACCCAAACCTCATGCCACCAGGCGTTCATGGTGCAAATCCTTGTGATTGCTCGATAGAGCATGGACCGCACCGACCATTAATCGGTTGCACCGAACGATGATCCGCCGCGATGCCCTAACACTGTAGAACCTATAGAGAAAAGGACACCTTCATGACTGTGCGCATCGAAAACCAGACATGCTTTTTCACCACGGAAAACGGTGAAGAAATTCGCCTGTGCCCCGACGTCACCATCATCACTGACTCGGATAAAGCCATGTCAGCGGTGGAACTCGACGGCCAGCGCATCTACATCACCGAAGCAGAAGCCGACGCATTGACCGTAGCAGGCGCCGTGGACGGTCGTAAGCATTTGAAGGCCACCGACAGTGATTCGGTGATTTGACTGACCCACATCAACACGCCCCGCAGGCGACTGATACCGGCGCCTGCCTCCTGCTGCACCGGGTGCATCAAGTTGTCGCAGGCAGCGCATCGGCGCCCATCTGATCCGCTTTTTATTGCAATACCTGAGTCTGTTATGCAAACAGATCGCTGGTCATAGTGCTCATGCCTGATGGAGGCTGATGAGCGAAAGACCATGAGCGATAGAATCCCCGTCCGAACCGTAGAAAGCGCCCCGCCAGTAATGACCTATGAGCCTTCGCGTCCAAAGATGAAGGCCAAGTCCAGCGACAACCTGATTCACACCCGCAGCTTCACCGGCCTGTTCCGCACCCTGCGTCTGAGCGGTGCCGGATTTCTGTTTTTGCTGTTCTTCGGCACCGTGTGGTTGAACTGGGGCGATCGTCAGGCGGTGCTCTGGGACCTTTCCGAAAGCAAATTCCACATCTTCGGCGCGACCTTCTGGCCGCAGGACTTCATCCTGCTCTCGGCGTTGCTGATCATTGCCGCCTTCGGCCTGTTCGCCATCACCGTGTTCGCCGGCCGGGTGTGGTGCGGCTACACCTGTCCGCAGAGCTCGTGGACCTGGATCTTCATGTGGTGCGAGAAGGTCACCGAAGGTGAACGTAACCAGCGCATCAAGCTGCAGGCCGCGCCGTGGGGCCTGAACAAACTGCTGCGCCGCTCGGCCAAGCACACCTTGTGGCTGGCGATCAGCCTGCTGACAGGCCTGACCTTTGTCGGCTACTTCACGCCGATCCGGCCCTTGGCCGAAGAAATGCTGACCTTGCAGATGGGCGGCATCAGCCTGTTCTGGGTGCTGTTTTTTACCGGGGCGACGTACATCAATGCCGGCTGGCTGCGTGAAGCGGTGTGCATGCACATGTGCCCGTATGCGCGATTCCAGAGTGTGATGTTCGACAAGGACACCCTGACCATTTCCTATGACGTGGCCCGTGGTGAAAACCGTGGCCCGCGCAAACGTGAAGTGAAACCGGCCGACGTCGGCCTCGGTGATTGCATCGACTGCCAGTTGTGCGTGCAGGTCTGCCCGACCGGGATCGACATTCGCGATGGCTTGCAGATGGAATGCATCGGCTGCGCGGCGTGCATCGACGCCTGTGATTCGATCATGGACAAAATGGGCTACGCCCCCGGCCTGATCAGCTATACCTCAGAGCGTGAGCTGCAAGGCGGCAAGACCCGCCTGTTGCGGCCACGGTTGATTGGTTACACCGCCGTGCTGCTGGTGATGATCGGCGCCCTCGTCCTCGCCCTGGTCGAACGGCCGATGGTGTCGCTGGATGTCAGCAAGGACCGCGGTCTGTTCCGTGAGAACAGTCAGGGACAGATTGAAAACATCTACAGCCTGAAGGTCATCAACAAGACTCAGGTGCGCCAGGACTATCAATTGAGCCTGGTAGAAGGCGACGGCTTCCAGCTCCAAGGCAAGACTGAACTGAGCCTGGCACCGGGTGAGATTGTCGACGTACCGGTGTCGGTGGCCCTGCTGGCAGAACGTCCGAGCAGCAGTTCACAGACGATCAGTTTCAAGATTGCCGACAGCGATGAGCCAGGTATCTATAGCGTGGCAAAAAGCAGGTTTGTGGCGCCGATGAACCGTTAGACTGCGGTGCTGCCAATCGCGAGCAGGCTCGCTCCCACAGGGGTATGCGGTCAACTGTGGGAGCGAGCCTGCTCGCGATGAAGTCACCTCGATTTCTCTGAATGACACCCATCGAGCACTTGATGAAACGCTACGAAAAATTCGCCGACGACATCGCTGAACTGATCCGCTCCGGCGTCCTTGGCCCCGGCCAGCGCGTGCCGTCGGTGCGCTACGCCAGCCAGACCTACGGGGTCAGCCCGTCCACGGTGTTCCAGGCCTACTACCTGCTCGAACGTCGAGGCCTGATCCGCGCCCGGCCGCGCTCCGGCTACTTCGTCAACGCCCATGCGCCGAGCCCGTTTTCGGAGCCGGTGATCAGCAGCCAGGTCAACGAATCCACTGAAGTCGACGTCAGCGAACTGGTGTTTTCGGTGCTCGACTCGATCAAGGACCCGACCACAGTGCCCTTCGGCTCGGCGTTTCCCAGTCCGACCCTGTTCCCGCTGCAAAGGCTGTCGCGCTCACTGGCCAGCGCCGCCCGGGACATGGACCCGCGCATGGTCGTCACCGACATGTCGCCGGGCAACCCGCAACTGCGCCGACAAATCGCCCTGCGCTACATGGTCGGCGGGCTGATGCTGCCCATGGAAGAACTGCTGATCACCAATGGTGCGCTGGAAGCGTTAAACCTGTGCCTGCAAGCCGTCACCGAACCCGGCGACCTGGTAGCCATCGAAGCACCGGCGTTCTATGCCTGCCTGCAAATCCTCGAACGGCTGAAGCTCAAAGCCGTCGAAATTCCGGTGCACCCACGGGACGGCATCGACCTTGGCGTGCTCGCGCAAACCCTCGAACGCCATCCGATCAAGGCGTGCTGGTGCATGACCAGTTTCCAGAATCCCATGGGCGCGACCATGCCCGAGGCCAAAAAGCAGGAACTGGTTGAATTGTTGCGCCGCCACCAGGTGCCGCTGATCGAGGACGACGTCTACGCCGAACTCTATTACGGCCAGCAAGCGCCGAAACCGGCCAAGGCGTTTGATACCGAAGGGTTGGTGATGCACTGCGGTTCGTTCGCCAAGAGCCTGGCCCCCGGCTACCGCATCGGCTGGGTCGCCGCCGGGCGTTATGCGCAGAAAATCGAACGGCTCAAACTCATGACGTCGCTGTGCGCCTCGATGCCGGCCCAGGCCGCCATCGCTGACTACCTGCAACACGGTGGCTACGACCGACACCTGCGCAAACTGCGTTACGCCCTGGAAGAACAGCAAAGCGCCATGCTCGCCGCCATTGCCCGCTACTTCCCGGCGCAGACACGCGTCAGCCAACCAGCGGGCGGTTACTTCCTGTGGCTGGAGCTGCCGCCGCAGATGGATTCATTGAAATTGTTTCAGATGGCACTGGCGCAGGGCATCAGCATCGCCCCGGGGCCAATCTTTTCACCGACCCAGCGGTTCAGGAACTGTATCCGGCTGAACTACGGGAGCCCGTGGACCGAGGAATCGGAGAAGGCGATGGAGACGCTGGGGCGGATTGTGCGGTCGTTCTGACAACTGGATGCTGGCGTGGCCGGCCTCTTCGCGGGCAAGCCCGCTCCCACAGGGTTTGTTGGTGCTCAGTAATGTTCTGTTCACCCGATCCACTGTGGGAGCGGGCTTGCCCGCGAAGAGGCCAGTGCCAGCACCGCAAATCTCAGAAATTAACGGCCACCACCGAGATCGACAAAAGTCCCGGTCGCATACGACGCCTTGTCCGACAACAGCCAGATAATCGCCTCCGCCACCTCGTCCGGCCGTCCGCCCCGGGCCATCGGAATGCCTGATTCGAGTTTGCTCACCCGGTCCGGATCACCGCTGAGTGCATGGAAGTCTGTGTAGATATACCCCGGTCGCACCGCGTTGACGCGAATGCCCTCGCCTGCTACCTCTTTGGACAGGCCAATGGTGAAGCTGTCCAGCGCACCTTTCGATGCAGCGTAATCCACGTATTCGTTGGGCGAGCCCAGGCGCGAGGCCACCGAAGACACGTTGACGATGCTGCCACCCTGCCCGCCATGCTTTGGCGACATGCGCAGGACCGCGTGCTTGGCGCAGAGGATCGGTGCCAGGACGTTGGTTTTAAGGGTTCTGAGAATGCGGAATTCGGACATTTCGTCGACACGGGACTTTTGCCCCACCGTGCCAGCATTGTTCACCAGCGCGGTGACCCGGCCCAGTTCGGTGTCCACCCGGTGGAACAAGCCGATCACTTCATCTTCGATGCTGACGTCGGCGCGGACCGCGATGGCTTGGGCGCCCAGCGCGCGGACTTGCTCCAGCACACGTTGCGCAGCCGCTTCGTCGGCCTGATAGTTGATGCAGATTCGATAGCCTTGCGCGGCGGCCAACAGCGCGGTTGCGGCGCCGATGCCACGGCTGCCGCCAGTGATGAGAATGACTTTGTCCATGTGAGTGTCCCCTAACAAACCTAAGCAGTCGGGGCCAAGAATAACCGCCATTGCCGGCTTTTGCATGGGCTCACATCAATCACACGGCCCTTCAACCGACAGCCCGTTGTTCCCCGCGATGGATGTCGATCATGAAGCGATCCGCGGGCAGCGGGTGCCCCAACAGGTAACCCTGCAACGAGTCGCAGCCCAGTTGGGTCAGGAAATCCTGCTGGACACCGGTCTCCACGCCCTCGGCAACAATGCGCAGGCCCAACGCCTGACCGAGGGCAACGATGGCCGACACAATGGCCGCATCGTCGCTGTCGTGTTCCAGATCGCGGACAAAACCACGGTCAATCTTCAGCTCATTGGCCGGCAGGCGCTTGAGGTACATCAAACTCGAATAGCCGGTGCCAAAGTCATCGATCGACAGGTCGACGCCCATTTCCGAGAGTTCCTGAAGCACCGTCATGCTCGCGTCGGCGTCGCTCATGGCGGTGGTTTCGGTGATTTCCAGGGTCAGGCTGTTCGCCGGCAACTGATGGGTAGCCAAGGCTTTGGAGACGCTGTTGACCAGGCCCTTGTGACAGAACTGCAACGCCGAGAGGTTCACCGCGATGCGCCAGTCGGTGTAGCCCTGCAGGTACCACTCGCGCATCTGACGGCAGGCTTCGTTCAGCACCCATTCACCGATAGGGATGATCAGCCCGGTCTTTTCCGCAAGGTCGATGAACCTGTCCGGCAGCAGCATGCCCTGGGTCGGGTGCTCCCAGCGCAGCAGCGCCTCGGCGCCCACCGGACGACCATTGCCGGCGTCGAATTTGGGTTGGTAATAAAGGCTGAACTGTTGCTGATCGAGAGCGTTGCGCAAATCCTGCAGCAATTGCAGCTGGATGCGCGCGTTGCTGTTCATCGAGGCATCGAAAAAGCTGTAGCCGTTTTTCCCGGCGCCCTTGGCGTGGTACATCGCCGCGTCGGCATTCATCAGCAATTCCTGGGCTGTCTGGCCGTTGCCCGGAAACAGCGCAATGCCGACACTGGCGGAAATCTGCAGATCATGTTCGGCGACCCGGAACGAACTGCCGATCAGCCCGACTTGCCGAGCCGCGAGGTCCAATGCATCGTTCGGCTCGCTGAGCCGCACCAATAGCACAAACTCATCGCCACCGATGCGCGCCAGGGTGTCCTGGCTGCGCAAATCCTCACGCAGGCGCAGGCCGACTTCACGCAGCAACTGGTCGCCCATGTGGTGACCGAAGGCGTCGTTGACCGGTTTGAAGCCGTCCAGGTCGATGAACATCAGCGCAAAACAACCGCCCTGCTCGTTCACCTTGGACATGGCTTGCTCGATGCGGTCGGCGAGCAACATGCGATTGGGCAAACCGGTCAGGGTGTCGTGCAGGGCCAATTGGGTCAGCTCGCGATTGGCTTCCGTCAGGGAGCGCGCGAGGTCGGCGGTGCGCGCTTCAAGACGCGCATCCAGCACCGACGTCAGCAAGGCGATGCTCAACACCGCCAGCGTGGTGATCAGCACCAGATTGTCCAGGCCCTTGCCGTTCAAGCCCGTGATCGCGGCGCCGCAGTAGCTGCCATCCGGGAAACGCGCCGCGGCCATGGCGGTGTAGTGCATGCCAACGATGGCCAGGCCCATGATGACCGCGGCACCTGCACGCAACAGGCCCACGTACGGTGTGTGCTGACGCAGGCGAAAGGCGATCCACAACGCCGCGCCGGATGCACCGACGGCGATCAGCAGCGACGCACTGAACAACGTCGGGTCGTAATCGATACCCGGTTGCATGCGCATGGCGGCCATGCCGGTGTAATGCATGGCACTGATCCCAGCGCCCATGATCAACGCGCCGAACCCCAATTGCCAGCCGGGCAGGCGCGGCTGGCTGACCAGCCACAAGGCAAAGCCACAGGACAGGATCGCGGTTAACAGCGACAAGGCCGTCAGGGTGAAGTCATACCCCAGATCGATGGGCAATGTGAACGCGAGCATGCCGATAAAGTGCATCGACCATACGCCAACGCCCATGGCCAAGGCGCCACCCGCCGTCCACAGGAACACGGCCCGGCCTTTGGCCGTGGCAATGCGTTCAGTCAGGTCGAGCGCCGTATAGGAGGCGAGAATCGCGACACAGAGTGAAATGATGACCAATGTGGGTGAATAGCTACCGATGAGCATGTGACTTCTCGCAATCGCCCTGCCGTACTGCTTCCGTTCTCGGCGTGGCAAATCCGGCGATTGTACTGATTGCGCAAAAGAACGCACTGACAATAATGGTCAAATGGCCATCAACCCGATGAAACGCTTGTTTGATAATTTTACTTCCGTGCCAGAGCGGAGTGTGCCGATCGTTCCCACGCTCTGCGTGGGAATGCCGTCAGGGACGCTCTGCGTCCCATGCCAGGCCAGTCCAGTCGGACATCCCGGCGGGGCAAGGGAAACGATCAAGACCCGCCGGATCAATCCTTATCGCTGACCTGAAGCTGCCCGTCCCAGCCACCACCCAGCGCCGCGATCAACTGCACACTGGCGATCAGGCGGCTCTGCAACAAACTCAGCACGTTGCGTTCGTTATTCAGCGCCGTGGCCTGAACCACCACCACATCCAGATACGCAATCAGCCCGGCCTTGTACTGGTTCTGGATCAGGCGCAATGACTCACGCGCCGCATCCAGCGCTTCCTGACGCACGCCCGCTTCGTCCTCCAGCACCTTGAGCTGTACCAGATAGTTTTCCACCTCGCGGAAACCATCGAGCACGGTCTGGCGGTACTTGGCCACGGTTTCGTCGTAGGCCGCTTCACTGCGATCGACTTCAGCGGAACGCTGGCCGCCATCGAACAGGGTCATGGCCAACTGCGGCCCGACCGACCAGAAGCGGTTCGGCAAGCTGATCCAGTTGGCAAAGGTGCTGCTGCTGTAGCCGCCATTCATGCTCAGGGTCAGGTCCGGGTAGTACGCGGCCTTGGCCACGCCGATGTTGGCATTGGCCGCCATCACCGAACGCTCTGCGGAAGCGATGTCCGGGCGGCGTTCAAGTAACTGCGAAGGCAGGCTCAGCGGCACTTCGGGCAACGCCGGGATATCCTTGGTCTCGGCCAGGGTGAACTCGGCAGGCGGCAGCCCGATCAGTACGGCAATGGCGTTCTCGAACTGGGCACGCTGCCAGATCAGGTCGACCATGTCCGCCTGGGTGGTTTTGAGCTGAGTCTGCGCCTGGGCCACCGCGTCCTTGCCGGAAACACCGGCGCGGTATTGGTTTTCGGTCATTTTCAGCGAGCGTTGATAGGCTTCGACGGTCGCTTCCAACAGGCGCTTCTGCTCGTCGATCACCCGCAATTGCAGGTAATTTTGCACCAACTCCGATTGCTGGCTCAGGCGCATCGCCGCCAGGTCGGCAAAACTGGCCTGGGCATTCGCCGTGTCAGCTTCGAGGCCCCGGCGCAACTTGCCCCATATGTCGGCTTCCCAACTGACACCGGCCTGCGCGGTGTAGGTGTCACGAATGCCGCTGGAGGAACTGGTCAGGCTCGAATTGCTGCTGCCGGTGCCTTGGCTGGAGCGGCTTTTACTGACGGTCAGGTCCACCGTCGGAAAAAACGCACCCCGGGCACTGCGCACCAACGCCTGGGCCTGACGGTATTGGGCTTCGGACTGGGCAACGGTCTGGTTGGAACTGTTGAGTTTTTCGATCAGGCCATTGAGCTGCCGGTCGCCATACAACTCCCACCAGGCGCCGCGCGCCAGGGAGTCGCTGGGCTTGGCCTGACGCCAACCTGCCGCTTCCTTGTATTGCACCGGCGTCGCGGCCGGCGGGCGCTGGTAGTCCGGGCCGACAGCGCAAGCGCTGAGCATCGCCACGCACAGCGTCAGGCTCAGTAGACGCGAGCCCCGGGCCGCCGCCAACGGGGTGGCCAGATTGATAAGCGATCGGTCAGTCATAGCGGAGTTTCCAGAGCAGCATCGGTACGCACTCCACGCCATTTGTTGAAGCGATGGCGCAGTTTGTCGAGGTAGAGGTAAACCACCGGTGTGGTGTAAAGGGTCAGCACCTGGCTGAAAATCAGCCCGCCGATGATGGTCAGGCCCAGCGGCTGACGCATTTCCGCACCTTCGGCGCGGCTCAGCAGCAATGGCAACGCGCCGAGGATCGCCGCCAGGGTGGTCATCAGAATCGGTCGCAGACGTTGCAGGCAGGCGCTGCGGATCGATTCCAGCGGCGTCAGGCCTTGGTGCCGTTCCAGTTGCAACGCCAGGTCGATCATCAGAATGGCGTTTTTCTTAACCACGCCGATCAGCAGGAACAGCCCGAGCAGCGAAATCAGGCTGAACTCGCCACCCAGCGCATAGATCGACAGCAACGCGCCGACCCCGGCCGACGGCAGCGTCGACAGAATGGTCAGCGGGTGAATATAGCTTTCATACAACACACCCAACACCAGATACACCGCCACCAGCGCGCCCAGAATCATGAACGGCTGGCTCTTCTGGGTAGCGGCGAAGGCGTCGGCGGTGCCGGCCATTTTCACGATCACGTCTTCCGGCATGCCGAGCCGGGCAATCGCCCGCTCGATGGCCGCCGTGCCCTGCTCCACCGTCACGCCTTCAGCCATGTCGAAGGCAATGCTTTCGGATGCGAACTGGCCTTCGTGGCTGACGCGGTCGTCTTCCAGGCTGTTTTCGTAATGAGCGATGGTTGAGAGCGGAATCCGCGCGCCGTCGGCGGTGATCACCTGCACCTGCTTGAGGGTGATCGGGTCCTGGGCGTATTTCGGATTGACCTCCATCACCACTTGATACTGATTGAGGCTGTCGTAAATCGTCGAAATCTGCCGCTGGCTGTAGGCGTTGTTCAGCACGGCGGTGACCATGTTCATGTCGACGCCCAGGCGCTTGGCCTGATCGCGATCGACAATCAGCGTCACCTGTTGCGCGCCGCGCCCCTCGCGGGCGTCAATCGCGGTCAGTTCCGGCAACGCCTTCAAGGCTGTCACGACTTTGGGATACCACTCGCGCAACTCGCCGAGGTCGGCGCTTTGCAGGATGTAGGAATATTGCGAGGTGGTTTGCTCACGACCGCCGCCGAACTGCAAGTCCTGGTCAGCCATCAGCATCAATTGCGCGCCAGGCACCTTGGGCATTTCCTTGCGCAGACGTTCAATCACCTTCTGCGCAGAAATGTTGCGTTCCTTGATCGGTTTCAGACGCACCAGCATGAATGCGTTGTTGGTGCCGTTGGTGCCGCCAATGAAGCCGGCGACACTTTGCACCGCATCGTCTTTGAGAACGGCACGGCGGAACGTTTCCATTTTCGGCTGCATGACGCTGAACGACAAACCGTCATCGCCGCGCACGAAACCGATCAGTTGACCGGTATCCTGCTGGGGCATAAAGGTTTTAGGAACAACGATATACAGCGCTATGTTAACGCCGACTGTCACGAACAGACTGAGCAACGTCAGTCGACGATGACGCAGCACCCAGTCGAGGCTGGTCGCGTATTTACCGACCATCCACTCGTTGGCGCGCTGGCTCCAGCGCTGCAAACGATTCTCCTGGCCCGGCGTGTGCGGCTTCAACCAACGCGCACAGAGCATCGGCGTCAGCGTCAGGGAAACCACCAGCGACACGACGATGGACGCCGCCAGCGTGATGGAAAACTCGCGAAACAGGCTTTCGATGATCCCGCCCATAAACAGGATCGACAGGAACACTGCCACCAGCGAGACGTTCATCGACAGCAAGGTGAAGCCGACTTCCTGCGCCCCAAGGTAGGCGGCCTTCATCGGCGGCACGCCCTCATCGATGTGCCGGGAGATGTTTTCCAGCACCACGATGGCATCGTCCACCACCAGCCCGGTAGCCAGGATCAGCGCCATCAGCGACAGGTTGTTCAGCGAGAACCCGTAGAGGTACATCACCGCAAAGGTGCCGACCAGCGACACCGGCACCGCCAGGGTCGGAATCAGCGAAGCGCGGAAATTGCCGAGAAACAGGAACACCACCAGAATCACCAGCGCCACCGCGATCAGCAGGGTCATTTCCGCTTCGTGCAGGGTCGCCTTGATCACCGGCGAACGGTCCATCGCCAGGTTCAGCTTGACGCTGGCCGGCAGCACGGCTTGCAACGCCGGGAGCTGGGCCTTGATCTCGTTGACCGTCTCGATGATGTTGGCGCCGGCCTGGCGGTTGATCACCAGCAAAACCGCCGCGTCGTTATTGAAGAAACCGCTGTTGTAGCGGTCCTCGACGCCGTCGCTGACCTTGGCCACGTCCTTGAGGCGCAATGCCGCGCCGTCGGCGTAGTGAATGATCAGAGACTCGTAATCCTTGGCTTTTTCCAGCTGATCGTTGGCCTGAACCTGCCACAGCCGCTGGCTGTCCTCGACCGAGCCTTTGGGCCTGCGCACGTTGGCGTTGGCGATGGTGTTGCGCACATCGTCCAGGGCCACGCCGTACTGGTTGAGCGCCTGGGGTTCGAGTTCGATACGCACGGCCGGCAACGAACTGCCGCCGATCTGCACTTCGCCCACGCCCTGCACCTGGGACAGGCTCTGGGACAGAATCGTCGAGGCCAGATCGTAGAGCTGGCCTTTTTCCAGCACATCGGAGGTCAGCGACAGCACCATGATCGGCGCCTGGGACGGGTTGACCTTCTTGTAGGTCGGCATGCTGCGCATCCCGCTCGGCAGCAGGTTGCGCGAGGCGTTGATCGCCGCCTGCACTTCCCGCGCCGCGCCGTTGATGTCGCGGTCGAGGTCAAACTGCAAAATCACCCGGGTCGAGCCCTGGCTGGAGCGGCTGCTCATGGTGTTGACGCCGGCAATCGCGCCGAACGAGCGCTCCAGCGGCGTGGCCACGGTCGAGGCCATGACCTCGGGACTCGCGCCAGGCAGGCTGGCCTGAACCACGATCACCGGGAAATCCATCTGCGGCAATGGCGCCACCGGCAACAAGCCGAAGCACACACCGCCCAGCAGCATGATCGCCAGACTCAGCAACATGGTCGCGACCGGGCGCTTGATGAAAGGTCCGGACAGGTTCATGGCTGCTCTACCGCTTCCACGGACTCACGTTTACGACCCCAGCGCCGACCTAGGCGATCGAAATACAGATAAATGACAGGCGTGGTGAACAGCGTCAGGACCTGGCTCACCAGCAAACCGCCGACCATCACCAGACCCAAAGGCTGGCGCAATTCGGCGCCGGAACCGGTGGCCAGCATCAGGGGGACGGCGCCAAACAACGCAGCGAGCGTGGTCATCAGAATGGGCCGGAAGCGCAACAACGCGGCCTGATAGATCGCGGTCTGCGGGTCCATGCCCTGATTGCGCTCAGCGTCGAGGGCGAAGTCGATCATCATGATCGCGTTCTTCTTCACGATGCCGATCAGCAGAATGATCCCGATGATCGCGATCATCCCCAGGTCATTGCCGCTCAGCAGCAGCGCCAGCAAGGCGCCGACCGCCGCCGAGGGCAAGGTCGAGAGAATGGTGATCGGGTGGATGTAGCTCTCGTACAACACGCCAAGCACGATGTACATCGTCACCACCGCCGCCAGAATCAGCAGCAAGGTGCTCGACAAGGATGCCTGGAACGCCTCGGCTGCGCCCTGAAACTGAGTCTGCACGCCAATCGGCATGCCGATGTCCTTCTGCACCTGATCGATAATCTCGACCGCATGCCCCAGCGCCACGCCGGGCGCCAGGTTGAACGACATCATCACCGCCGGGAACTGGCCGATGTGGGTGATTGCCAGTTGCGCCTGTCGCTCCTCGATGTGCGCCAGGCTGGACAGGCGCACTTGCCCGCCATCGGTGGTCTTGACGTGAATCTGGTTCAACGCATCCGGGCCGATCTTCTCGCCGGACTGCGATTGCAGCACCACGCGGTACTGGCTGGCCTGGGTATAAATGGTGGAAATCTGCCGCTGGCCGAAGGCGTCGTACAGCGCGTCGGTAATGTTCGACACTGACACCCCGACCCGCGACGCTGCATCGCGGTCGATCACCAGGTAAACCTGCAAACCCTTGTCCTGCAAATCACTGGCGACGTCCGTCAGTTCCGGCCGTTGCGCCAGGGCTTGCACCAGACGCCCGCTCCACAGGCTGAGCAACTCCGAATCCGGCGAGGACATGCTGAACTGGTATTGCGTGCGGCTGACACGGTCTTCGATGGTCAAGTCCTGCACCGGCTGCATGAACAGTCGGATACCGACCAGTTTGTCCAATTCCGGTTGCAGGCGAGCGATCACTTGGGTCGCGCCCAAATCGCGGCTACTGTGGGGTTTGAGGTTGATCAGCAGGCGACCGCTGTTCAACGTCGAGTTGTCACCGTCGACACCGATGTAGGACGACAGGCTTTCGACCGCCGGATCGGCCAGGATCACCTTGGCCAGCTCCTGCTGGCGCTCGCTCATCGCCGCAAAGGAAATCGATTGCGGTGCTTCGGAAATGCCCTGGATAACGCCAGTGTCCTGCACCGGGAAGAAGCCCTTGGGCACGACCATGTACAGGAACACCGTCAGCGCCAGCGTGCCGATGGCCACCAGCAAGGTCAGCGGCTGGTGCTTGAGCACCCACTGCAACCTGCGCCCATAGCCCGCGATCATCCAGTCAATTGCTGCGCCACTGGCGCGGTAGAAGCGGCCCTGCTCTTCTTCCTTCGGCTCACGCTTGAGCAAACGCGCGCACATCATCGGCGTCAGGGTCAGGGAGACAACCAGAGAAATCAGGATCGCCACCGCCAGGGTGATCGCGAACTCGCGGAACAACCGCCCCACCACGTCCGCCATGAACAGCAGCGGGATCAGCACCGCGATCAGCGACAGGGTCAGGGAAATCAGGGTGAAACCGATCTGCTTGGCGCCCTTGAGCGCGGCATTAAGAGGCGTGTCCCCTTCTTCGATGAACCGGGAGATGTTCTCCAGCATCACGATGGCATCGTCCACCACGAAACCGGTGGCGATGGTCAGGGCCATCAAGGTCAGGTTGTTGACCGAGAACCCGGCCAGGTACATCACGCCGAACGTACCGATCAGCGACAGTGGCACGGCCACCGTCGGGATGATCGTGGCGCTGGCCCGACGCAGGAACAGGAACGTGACCATCACCACCAGCGCGATGGCGATCAGCAACTCGTGTTGCACGTCGGTGACCGAGGCGCGAATGGTCTGGGTGCGGTCAGTGAGGACAGTGACGTCGAGGCCCGCCGGCAGGTTGTCGGTGATGCTCGGCAACAAGGCCTTGATCCGGTCGACCACCTCGATGACGTTGGCGCCGGGCTGGCGCTGAATGTTCAGCAGCACGGCCTGGTTTTCATTGGCCCACGCCGCCAGACGCTCGTTCTCGGCGCCATCGACGATTTCCGCGACGTCCTTGAGCCGCAACGGCGCGCCGTTGGCGTAGGCCAGAATCAGGTTGGCGTAGTCCTTGGGCGATGTCAGTTGATCGTTTGCATCGAGCATCGAGACGCGGGTCGGGCCATCGAAGTTGCCCTTGGGCTGGTTGACGTTGGACGCGCCGATCAAGGTGCGCACGTCGGACAGGTTCAAACCGTTGGCCGCCAGGGCCTCGGGGTTGACCTTGATCCGCACCGCCTGACGCTGGCCGCCGGCAATGCTGACCATGCCGACACCGCTGATCTGGGCGATTTTCTGCGCCATGCGGGTATCGACCAGGTCATTGAGCTTGGGCAGCAGCATGGTCTTGGAGGTGATCGCGAGGGTCAGCACCGGGGTGTCCGCCGGGTTGACCTTGTTGTACACCGGCGGTGCCGGCAGGTCCTTGGGCAGCAAATTGGTGGCGGCGTTGATCGCGGCCTGCACCTGCTGCTCGGCGACGTCCATGTTGATGTCGAGGCTGAAACGCAGGGTCAGCACCGAGGCACCGCCGGAGCTGGTCGACGCCATCTGGGTCAGGCCGGGCATCTGCCCGAATTGACGCTCCAGCGGCGCGGTGACGGCGCTGGTCATGACGTCCGGGCTGGCGCCGGGGTACAGCGTCATCACCCGAATGGTCGGGTAATCAACCTGCGGCAACGCCGACACTGGCAGCAGCCGATAAGCGATCATCCCGGCCAGGATAATCGCCAGCATGCTCAGGGTCGTGGCGACCGGGCGAAGGATGAACAGCCGCGAGATGTTCATGCGCCGTCCTTTTTCGCCTTGTCGGTGGCGGTCGCAGGCTCAGTCGAGCTGGCCGCCGATTTGCCCTGCAAGTGGCCGGTCGGGGTGGTTGGTACGTCCTTGGTGTCGTTGACCACTTCGACTTCGCTGCCTTCCTTCAGGCGGTCGGTACCTTCCAGGACCACGCGATCCCCGGGAGCGAGGCCTTCGGTGACCACGGTGTTCTGACCGTCACTGGCGCCGACTTTCAACTGGCGGATCGTGACCTTCTTGTCGCCGTCCATTGCGTAGACGAAGGTGCCGTTGGTGCCGAACTGAATCGCCGCCGACGGTGCGAGCACCACGCCTTTGAGGGTGTCGGCGAGCAGGTGAACGTTGACGAACTGGTTGGGGAACAACACCTGATCGCGGTTCTCGTAGCGCGCCTTGAATTTCAGGGTGCCGGTGGTGACGTTGATCTGGTTGTCCAGGCTCTGCAACACGCCCGTGGCCTGCAACTGCGTGTCGCCACGGTCCCAGGCTTCAGCAATCAGTTTGGCGCCGGTGCGATAGCGCGCCAATACGACGTCGAGGCTGTTTTCCGGCAAGGTGAAGGCGACGCTGATCGGTTGGGTCTGGGTGATGATCGCCAGCGCCGTGGTGTCGTTGGCGGCCACCAGGTTACCGACGTCCAGCTGTCGCAGGCCCACACGCCCGGCAATCGGGGCGCGGATCTTGGTGAATTCCAGATTGAGCTTGGCGTCGTTGACTGCCGCCTGATTGGTCTTGACCGTGCCCTGGTACTGGCCGACCAGCGCTTCGGCGGTGTCCAGGGTTTGCTTGGCGATGCTGTCTTCCTTGAACAGACCCCGATAACGCTCGACATCGACCTGGGCGTTTTTCAGTTGTGCCTGGTTCTGCAGCAACGTGCCTTCGGCCTGGAGCAAGGCGTTCTGGTAAGGACGCGGGTCGATTTCAGCCAGCAGGTCGCCGGCCTTGACCATCTGACCTTCTTCGAAGGCAATCCTCATCAGCTCGCCGCCAACGCGGCTGCGTACATTAATAGTGTTGAGTGCGGTGACGGTGCCCAACGCCCTGTAGTACAGCGGGAAATCACCTTTGACCGCCGGCGCCACACGCACCGGGATCGGTCCGGTCGCCCCGCCAAAGCCCGGACGCATGCTTCCCGACTTGCCGGTGTGCCCGGCGACGGCTTTCGGAGCTGCACCGTCCTTCTGGCTGCTGCCGGCAGGCCAGAATTTCCAGCACAGCCCAGCGATGACCAACAGGACAAGCAGGCCGAGCAGCCAGCGACGAGGATTACGGGAAGCGGAGGATTGCATTGAATGATCAACCATTGGGCGCGTGAGCTTTTTTCTACGGGAGGCTGAACGATAAGCACTGGCGGGTATTAAGCAAAGCGCCTTTACCGGCAATTTACCTTCGGCTTACGTAACGGGAGATTTATCTAAGACACTGAAGCACAAATGAAAACGGCCTGGACAGGGCCAGGCCGTTAACAATTGTAAAAACGAGCTTACTTGAGGACAGCGAGTGCCGCTTCGTAGTTCGGCTCCTGGCCGATTTCGCTGACCAGTTCGCTGTGCAGCACGGTGTCGTTTTCGTCCAGAACCACAACGGCACGGGCGGTCAGGCCTTTGAGCGGGCCGTCAGCGATGGCCACGCCGTAGTTCTCGATGAACTCGGCACCGCGCAGGGTCGACAGGTTCTGAACGTTGTCCAGACCTTCAGCGCCGCAGAAACGTGCCTGAGCGAACGGCAGGTCGGCGGAGATGCACAACACAACGGTGTTGGCGACATCGTTGGCCTGGGCGTTGAACTTGCGAACCGAAGTCGCGCAGGTCGGGGTGTCGACGCTTGGGAAGATGTTCAGCACTTTGCGCTTGCCGGCGAAGTTCGCCAGGGTCACGTCGGACAGATTGCCGGCAACCAGGGAAAAGGCTGGCGCCTTGGAACCGACTTGTGGCAGTTGACCGTTGACTTGAACCGGGTTGCCTTTAAGAGTGACTTGAGCCATGAACGGAGTCCTTCTGAACGTTGTTGTGGAGAATTTTGAAGAGGCCGAAGTTAACCACGAAACGAGGCCTTCGACCTATCCCCGATACAAAACTTGTATACAACATAAATCTTTGTCGGAGCGAGCCTGCTCGCGATTGCGGACTGACATTCAAAATAAATGTCGGCTGACACACCGCTATCGTGGGCAAGCCCGCTCCCACAAGGTCGTGTTCAAGCCAATAACCGCAACATATTGCGGTGCCGTGCCGCAAAAATCCGGCGCATATACGTGTTCACCAACAGAGTTTCCATTAACGCGCCCCCGATGGCCGCATAAGTGACCCGGTCGGTGTATAGCGTACCGCCCTCCCCAGCCTCGACCCGATGTTCGTGACGAAAGGCAGCCATCGGCCCCTCGAGCATTTCATCGATGAAATGCTGCTCGCCCACTTCGCGGATGACCACGGTCCAGTTCGCCGGAATGACATTGAACATCCAGTGTCGAAAGCGGAACTGGCGCCCGGCTTCAATGCGCAGGTTGCTCAAGTCGATATCGCTTAGCAGCGTGATTCGCTCCGGAAAGATCTTCGGAAAATTCAGACCCTCCAGACAAAAGCCGAGAACAAAGTCCGGCGTACGGTTTGGGATCAGGGTCGTCAGTTCCAAAACAGGCATAGTGGGCAACATTCCTTTGTCTGGCCGGATGGTGGATTGGCAGGTCGTGAACGAAGTCGTGTCATGAGGTGATCTCAGCGAACGCCATTTCGGGATATTCGCGCGAATCCCTGAACATGACATAAAGCGGCTCCACCCCCGAATCTGGCGGAAAGACGACGACATAGTCATCGAACTGGATCTTTGCGATATCGTCGATCACCTTGAGTAAAGGCACGGGAGACGAGACGAGGAATCCCAACCTGCTCGCGGAGTCTGGTGCAAGGTCCGAAGTGGTTTGAAGTACGTCCGGCGAATGCCAGTTAACGGTAACCGGTACTTTTGCCTCAGTAGTGAAGCAGAAAGCTTTCAGACGCTCATCCCAAACGGCCTCGCGCACTCGCACTTTTGTTCCATTGGTCGGGGTAATGGCTATCTGTAGCAGCGTTTCTATCCGTTTCAATCCCCGAGACAAGGTGCCGGGTGGAACGGAGTAGCTGCCACTGTTCATTCTGAAGCGCATGTCGACCCCGGCTTGAGACTTCGCCAGACCTTGCCAGTCCTGTCCCTCGATAGGGTGAAGTTCGGCAAGGGGCACACTCAATCCATACATCCCGGTTTCCGCACGACTGACAAACTCCAATTGCAGGACCGCGGCGTACTGAACTGTATCAGCCTCGGTTGCAGCAGTGAGCTGCCAGGTGAACTCTGCCATAACCGAACGTATGGATTTTTGCAGAGCCATCCAATGAGTATCCAGTGGCTGCGACAACGCACCGTTGAGCAAGATACTCGGGCGTACCTTGGCAAAGGCAAGGTCTGCGAGAAGCAGACCTGGCGTCTGGGTCGGGCCGATCCCCTCTTTATGGCGCTGTCGGACAAGTCGGGATTGTGCGAGGACCAGCAATGCTTCTGCCTGAACTTGCAAGCGAAGCAGACGCTGGTTGATGGCCATCAAACTCCCTGCGTACCGTTCATGGGCGGTGTTGATCTGTTGCGCGATACTTTGCCATAGCATCTGCTCTGACCGAGTGCCGGTCTTGTCACGCATGACGGCGTTCCTGGTCAACTCGATGCTCGATTTCCAGAATTCATACTGGCGCGCGGACGTCCGTGCCTCGTATTCGGCCGCCTCCAGCGCTCGGAGACTCGTCTCGCGCTCGATGATGTTCACTGCTTCAGCCTGTTGGTCATGCAGGTGTTTGATCCGTTGTTCAAGAAGACCAAGAGACACTTCAACCGTTTGCTCGGACGCTAATACTCCAGCGACGACTCTTTGAACACTTGCCAGACTCAAAGTCGCTCGTTGCTGCTCCATTTGCGCGGGATTCAGCGGCACATACGGCATTGGCGTTCTCACAGGCGCACCTTGGCCCTTGAACGCGGCCAAACCCTGTTTTTGCCACCACTCGATCACATAGCCGACGACCCACTCAGGGGAATTCACGTTGTACTCATCTTTTGAGTAAAACAGCAGGTCGGCACCGTCAGGATGGCCAACGATACGGTCGAAATGATTGATCAGTTGATCGTGATTGCGCTTAGGCAGATCAACTGCCCAAATCCTGTTTACCAAGGACTGGAATTCCGGCTCGGTGTAATCCTTGAGTGTCGATTTAAGATCCATCTTTAATGCTTCCTTTTGACCACTTGAAAACTTCCAGCACAGCGCATCTGTTCATTTGATTTCGGCAGATGCGCGTGCTCCTTGCTCATCCCTTATAAAGATGTCCGGGCACTAATCCGGTTTGAAGCCGGGTTTGTTATTGAGTGCGCGCCATTCCTTGATTTCCTTAAGGATGCCTTCCGGACTGTCTTCCTGACCTTCCTTGGGGTAGAAGATGACGTCGGAACGGCCGGGGTGTTCGGTGATTGCCACGAAATGATTTACGCGCTCGATCATGTATTGATCAAACTCATCAGCCGTCAAATCCTCTCCGCCCTCAAAAAGTTCTCGAAGAAACTCCAGAAACTCAGACTCTGTGTAATCTTCGATACGTGAATAACTTTTCATAGCTGCTGACCCCCCTTATGCACTAGAACATGTCGTCTCGGTGTCATTACAACAATGTTGTCCATGTCATACACCGCACCTCCTTGGGCAATCTCCAATTGATGATGGAGCTCGTATTTAACTCGACCTCCGTACTGATCATTTTCAATAGGAAAAGGCGCGTTGCCTTTGCGCAGAAACCTTACGTTTGTGGCATTGAATTGAGTGCTTAAAGTTGAGTCAGCCGCAACTGCCTTCCAAAACGCCTCCCTGAATCGATGAAAATTAGCAAACTCCCTTCCTCTTAACTGGTCTGCAATCTGCGAAGGAATAGGCGCTCCCTTCCCTCTGGCGGCTTCACCGAGCCAAACATGCGAGGCATCAGCTCCCGCCCCTGTAGCCGTACCCGGATCATCCCGCCGATCAAGAAACAGCACATCCGGCGAAGGCAATTCCATATCCGCCGGATACCCAGGAATACTGGCACCGATCTGCCCTTCGTCAACAGCCGGAAACGTCTCGTTTTGGGGTAGGACCGGGATGACCGGAGTGCCGGGATAAACCGCTGGAATCGGCGGTGTGAGCGGAAATGTTGTAGGACCGAGGTGGTCGATACCCGGCGGAACGAGGGGTGTCCAGGTACCCACGCCAACAGGCCGAATTGGCCAGGCCTCAATGGCAGGCAGGATCCCTTGTTGTCCGAAGGCGCTTTGCGGCGTGGTGATACTGATTTTGTCGAGGTTGAAGGGGTTTTCACCGAGCGCTGCGGACTCTTGATAACGCAGTTCGAATTCACGCCTGTCCCCCACCCAGGTACTTTTGGGCGCATAGGGTGCAAAGCCTTGTTCGATGCGCTTTTTGTTCACCTCATCAAATTCGGTGACAAGCGCCGGGTACTCGCCAACCGTTCGCCACAGCGCTTCATCGAAGGCCACGAACGAGTTGATTTCCCGGCCTCGAAACTGATCGCCGATCTGTACCGGAATAGCCGCGCCGCTCGCCTGGCTGGCGGCTTTCCACCAATCGAGGCCGGCGGGCTGACCGGTACCGGTGACGACACCAGACCCCATCGTGGGCAAGCCGAAAGAGAAATAAGTCGGCCGCAGGCCCTGCACGCACACGATGCAATCCTGAATGCGTAGGTCGGCACCCTCCGGGATGTTCTGGACCTGCGGTGTGATCACCGCCAACCCGCCTTGACTCGCCGTTGCCGCTGGAGAGGGAACTTGCGGGGTGAACTGCAATTGCCTGCCGGGGTATCCGGGGATCTCGGCGTTATAAGCCCCGGTCAGTGGATCGAGTACTGCATTGATGACCGGAATATGTGCGCCAATCTGGCCTCCGGTACTGACGGCAATGATCGCGGTGCCTTCTGGCACCGTTTCAGGTTTGAGCCGATAGGCCACTTCAACCGATCCGCCCGCATCAGCGATCGATTGCAGAACACGGCTGTCAGAAAGCCCCAGCGCCTGCGCCGGTACGCCAACTGAGTGAAACAGTCGCCTGCGTTGTTCGGGAGTCAGTTCGCCATTGCCAAGCGTCGGCGAGTACACCATTGCAGTAACAAATGCAGGTCCGGTTCGGGCTGCAATGCGAACAAAATCGCCAAGGAGCCTGCCTGCAGCTTGGGAAGCAGCCTCAATCACCGCCGCTACATCCTGAGCAACAAGAAGAACACCCTCGCGGGTCAAAATCATCCCGCCGCCAGCCGCTATCGGTACGGGCACAGTCAGCGTATTGACCCGCCTGACCCGATCGATTCGCACGTCTTCATCAGCCTGCTGCTTGAACCGGACTCGAGCATCGCGCTGCTCGGCAAACTGACGGAGTGTCTCCCACACCGCTTCCCGCTCACGCCAGACGACGGTCTGCTCGGCATGATGTCTGGCCAGCGCATTGGATTTATCCGTGAGCGCGTTTAGCTGCGCGGATAGCAGCCGGGCTTCGTGGGCCGCGTTGTAGGCGCTTTCCCAAATCTGGTGGCCGTCATTGAGCGCTTGGCCGAACGCCCCGAGTCGTGTCAGGTAATCGTTCGAAGTACGGGTGAATGGATCGTGCCCATCGAAGGATCTGGCAATCGCATTCTTTGCATTGAGCTCTGCGGTTTTGTGGGCGATCAGCCCGTCGATTTCGTTTTTTCCCTTGGTGATGGTGTAGAGCTGCCAACGCTCGCTCGAACCCGTTTCAGGCGGTCGTCGAGCACCCGCGATTTCATGCTCAAGGAATGGCGCGAGTTGATCGGCCTTGGCCGCAAAGCTGCGGTCTACCTCGGCTCTGATGGCGTCATGACGATGGGCCAGCCCAGCGAGAAATTGCTGCAAAGCCTGGAGGCGAGACAACTCTTGAGCCTGCGCCGCGGCGGCTTGAGCTTGGGTTTGAGCTGCTTGGGCATGAGCCTGAGCCTGAGCCGCCGCTGCTTGAGCTTGGGCGTCTGCCTGCAAACGCTCTTTTTCCTTTGCCTGACGAGCGGCTTCTATGGCGCGCTTTCGGGCCCTTTGCTGTTTTTTGTTGGTTCTGCCAAACCCGCCTGAAACCCCTCCGCCGCCAGCCCCTCCACCGGAACCACCGCTTGAAGCGGGCGGTCCCGACCTGATGACGACACTTCCTGAGGATCCATCGTTGAATATTTGTGGTGCCATACAGTCACTCCTTGTCTGTAGGGCACAGCATGTCGGCGCAGCAGTGGTCTGGTGCGGTACATAGTTATCGCGTGGGATTTCCAGCCAGGTGGGCAGCTATCTGAGCGGTGAGCCGAAAGCTAATCTGCACATTCGGATTGCTTTCTTTAGCGGCGTTGTCGATTCAACAAACGGTCATTCGACTACACCTTGAATCAACCACCCTCCAGCGGAGAGAAGACCATGCGATTCATGATCATTGTTAAAGCCAGCCAGGACTCCGAGGCCGGCGTGATGCCCAGCGAAGAACTGATGAGCGCGATGGGCAACTACAACGAGGAACTGGCCAAGGCTGGCATCCTCATTGACTGCGATGGCCTGCAACCGAGCAGCAAAGGTGCCCGGGTGCGCTTCTCGGGCGACAAGCGCACCGTCATCGACGGTCCGTTCGCCGAAACCAAGGAGCTGATCGCCGGCTACTGGATCTGGCAAGTGAAGTCCAAGGAAGAAGCGATCGAGTGGGTCAAGCGCTGCCCCAATCCAATGCCGGGCACTGAAGCCGAGATCGAGATACGCCAGATCTTCGAGGCGGACGATTTCGGCGCGGAGTTCACCCCGCAATTGCGCGAGCAGGAAGAGTGGGTGCGGTCGCAAATGAAGAAGAGCTGAACAACCGAACATTCCCACGTGGGGGCGTGGGAATGTTCAACCGAAAACCTACTTCAACGGACAACACCCTGATTCGTATTAACTTTTCAGTACAAGAAAAATTACAAAAACTTGTACAAAAACCAAGGAATCAGCCTTTCCGACTGGCGAACCCGGTGTTAGCTGCTAACTTCATCAGACGTGTCCTACAGGCTTGATAGGAAAGAAATTAAGCAGTAACGGCCGTCAAATGCCGAGTCGTCCAATGAGCCACGAGAGCACTAAGGCGACGGCCTGCCGCACTTCCCACGATTCTGCGCGACCAACATCACCCTCGTTAAATAAGGAGTTTCCCATGCGTCTTCTCATTCGTGTGGTCGGTTTCAGCCTGATGACGATGTTCGCCAGTTGTGGCGTCGGCGCTCAGGATTTGAAAAACGATACTGACATCTCGGTGCAGCAATACGTCCCGACCGCAGCTCACTTTGACAAAAGCGTGAAGCTTGACGGCATAACGGCCGTGGAATGACGCCCGGAATTGAATAAGGATGTTCTATGTATAAACGCCTGATGCTCACCACACTCTCATTCACCCTGAGCACCAGCGTCTGGGCCGACTTCACCGCCACCCCCGAAGAAGCCCGGGGTATCGCCAAGGAGGCCTACCTGTACGGTTTCCCGGTGGTGGAGATGTACAAGACCCTGTACACCCAGGCCGTGGACAAAAAGAGCGCTAACTTCAAGGCGCCCTTCAACAAGATCGGCAACACCGCCAAGGCGTTCACCGCCAAGGACACCGCCTTCGTCACGCCGAATGCCGACACACCCTACTCGTTCATCTGGATGGACCTGCGCGCCGAACCGCTGGTGCTGACCCTGCCGAAAATCGACGAAAACCGTTACTACTCCGTGCAGTTGATCGACGCCTACACGCAGAACTTTGCCTATCTGGGCACGCGCAGCACAGGCAATAACGGCGGCCATTTCATGATCGCCGGGCCCAACTGGCAAGGTCAGCAACCGGTGAATATGGACCGGTTGCTGCGCAGCGAAACCAACATCGCGTACGCCCTGTATCGCACGCAGTTGTTCGATGACAAAGACCTGGCCAAGGTCAAGCAGATCCAGAAAGGCTACAAGGTCGAGACGCTCAGCCACTACGTCAAACATAAGGCTCCGCCGCCCGCGCCGAAGATCGCCTGGCCGAAACCGACGCCGACCATGAGCGACACCCCGGACTTGTTCCGCTACCTGAATTTCATGTTGGCCTTCGCCCCGGCACAGGACGCCGAAAAGGACCTGCTCGCGCGTTTCAAGAAAATCGGCATCGAAGCCGGCAAGCCTTTCAAGTTGCACGACTACACCGCCGTACAGCGACAGGCCCTGGAGGATGGCATCAGCGATGCCAAGGCCGAATTCGCCCGGTTGAAAAAAGACAAGGTCGATACCCATCAGGTCAGCAGCGGCGACTTCTTCGGTAGCCGCGATCACCTCAACGGCAATTACCTGTACCGCTACGCCGGCGCCAACATGGGGATTTTCGGCAACTCCGCCGAAGAAGCGAATTACATCGGTTATTTCGTCGACAAGGACGACCAACCGGTCGACGCCTCGAAACACGATTACACCCTGCATTTCGACAAGGGCGCCCTGCCCCCCGCCGACGCGTTCTGGTCACTGACGATGTACGACGGCAAGACCAAGCTGCTGGTGGCCAACCCGCTGGACCGCTACCTGATCAACTCGCGGATGTTGCCCGATCTCAAGCGCGATGCCGACGGCGGCCTGACGCTGTACCTGCAGAACAAGGCACCGGCCAACGACCTGCAAAGCAATTGGCTGCCGGCACCCAATGGTCCGTTCTATGGCGTCTTGCGCCTGTACCTGCCAAAACCGGAAGTGAGCAGTGGCCAGTGGCAAATTCCGCCGCTGACACCCGTCGACCCACAAAAACAGTAAGGGGCGTCAGTCATGGTCAGGCCTTTTGTAGTTCGTCCTTTACTGGCCCTGGGTGTGATCGGCGCAAGCCCTCTGAGAGCGGTGTCGGTCGGCCGATCACTGGGCAACTGTTGTTTTCCAATGTCGGGATCGTGCCGCCGGAACCGGGTTGGGTCATGTCTTTCTGCAGCAAGGGCGTGCCGATTTCCGGCGAGATCGGGGTCGTTACAGCCGGCAATCAAACGAAAATCCGGCGCTGCGCCAATTCAAGAAATCCTTGGCTACGCTGCATAAGCGGGCCGAATCCCGCAATGCCGCCGCCCCTCTAGTACTACGACCACTAAACCCTGTCCAAGAGAAGGATTTCCCATGACGAGCCCGATATCGACCCGCCAACGCTACGGGTTGAAACTGCTGTTCGCACTAGCCTTGAGCCTGCCGCTATTGGCGCTGGCCGCCGAGCCCCTGCCGTCATGGAACGACGGACCCTCGAAGAAAAACATCATCGAGTTCGTCCAGGCTGTCACCGACCAGAGCAGCAAGGATTTCGTCAAGCCCGAGGACCGCATTGCTGTGTTCGACAACGACGGCACCCTCTGGAGCGAGCAGCCGATGTACTTCGAATTGTTGTTTGCCCTGGAAGAAGTCAAGCGCACCGCGCCACAACACCCGGAATGGAAAACCACCCAGCCGTTCCAGGCCGTACTGGAAAACGATCACAAGGCCCTGGCGGCCTCCGGCATGGGCGGGATGATGAAAATCTTCGGTGCCACCCACACCGGCATGACCACCGAAGCCTTCGATGACTACGCAAAAACCTGGCTGAGCCAGGCCAAACACCCCAAGACCGGCAAGCTGTATACCGAGATGATCTTCCAGCCGATGCTGGAAATGCTCGACTACCTGCGCAGCCAGAACTTCAAGACCTACATCGTTTCCGGCGGTGACACCGCGTTCATGCGTGCCTTCGCCGAGAAGGTCTACGGCATCCCTCCGGAGCAGGTCATCGGCACCACGTTCGTCACAGCGTTCCAGTACAAGGACGGCAAAGCTTCGATCATTCGCTCGCCGAAACTGGCGCACAACGACGACGGCCCGGGCAAACCCGAAAGCATCGATTCCGTCATCGGCAAACGGCCGATCCTCGCTTTCGGCAACTCCGATGGCGATCTACAAATGCTCCAGTGGACGGCCGCAGGGCCAGGCAAACGGTTCATGGGACTGGTGCATCACACCGACGCCAAACGCGAATGGGCCTACGACCGCCAATCCGACATCGGTCGTCTGGACAAGGCCCTGGATGAAGCAAAAACCCGTGACTGGACTATCGTGGATATGGCTGCCGAATGGCGCCGGGTCTATCCGTTCGATGCCACCACACCCGAGCAAGTGCAATAAAAAAAGCGTAATGCAGGAATGCAAAAAACGGTTGTCGCTTTTGAATGACGTAAGTGAGCAAAAGGAACAAGGCGACGACATCGGCCAGACCAACATCAGCGCCTATTCGATGGGCGTGGTCGGGCCAAGGACTTTTCGACGCGAAACAGGTAGTGTGCGCAAAATCGAATTGCCACTACACCCCGTTTACAGGGATGTTGCCGCGTCGCAGGTTTTCATGGAGTTGCACACGCAATGAGTTGCTGGACCGTCCTTGGTCTGTCGGCCGACGCCGATACGCGCCAAATCAAACGCCAATACGCGGCACTGCTCAAACAGACACGTCCAGACGAAGACCCGGAAGGTTTTCAGCGTCTGCGTGAGGCCTACGAACAAGCGCTGAACATCGAGCAATGGGAGCGCTTGCGCGAGGAAGACTCCAGCGTTGAAGAGTCGTGGGACCTGAGCGGCCTGTCAGTGGTCGAGGTTGATGCGCTGCACGTGGTCACGCGCTCATTGCATAACGTCAGCCGTGACGAGCTCAAACAACGGCATGCCACCGCCGTAGCGCATGGCGCCGTCGATGTCATGGAAGATGCGGTGCTAAGGCATTGCGTCGAGCACACTGACACCTGCGAAGACCTGATCGAGTGGGCGATCGAGACCTTTCACTGGTTTAGCTATCAGCAGCGGCTGGAACTGGATGAAGTCCTGATCGAACAGTTGCAGCAGCAGCGCCAGCACATCGCCGAGCGTCGTGAAGCACCGATCTTTCTGGCCTGGCACCAGTGCCTGGCTGCAGAACCCGCCGCCACGCCGCAGCATCGCGCCGCACGCCTGTTATTGGCACCCCTGAGGTTCAGCCAGCGCCGCGCCCTGGCTCGACGCTTGCGCGACGAAGATTGGGTGCAATGCCGCAAGCTGAGTTCTGCGCTGCACGCCAATCATCCTGATATCTGCGCAAATCTACCCGGCGGCACGCCGTTCTTCTGGCGGGACTGGGAATACGTCTACGACAGTTGGCCGATGTACCTGGGCATTGTCCTCGCCTGCCTGGTCGGCTCCTTTATCCAGTTCGCTCCGTTGGGCACGCGGCTGGGCGGATTGATTGGCGTCACGGTGTTCTGGTCGATGATATTCGCTGCTGGCGGCTGGGTACTCAACTGGATGACAGGGCTAGTCGCCCATCGCTTCTGGTTGCTGGACGATCGATTGAGTGCGCGCCTTTCGCCCTCGCGCGGCCCGCTGCCGTTTGGCGTGCTGCGCGACCTGATTCCCTGTGCAGTCATGACAGCAGGCATCGGCAATGTTTATGGCGTGGTTGGCAGCATCGTTTACGTGAGCACGCTGGCAACCGTCGGGCTGATACGCCGCAGAGAGGTCAAGCCGCGCGTTTCCTGGCAGCACGCCAGCCCCTTGTTCAAACGTTGCTTGATGGGCGCGGGCATTGTGGTCCTGGTTGTAATACTCGGCGTGTTCAAAGTGATCTCAAGCCAAGGCACGGTCAATCGCAACCAGGGCCTGCAACAATGGACCGAACGCTTGTGCAGCCGCATGCCGGTTACCACCAGCGAATGCTACGCCCCGGCCACCGCTGAGCAGTGGTACGGCCAGGAGAAACAGCCATGATTCCGAAATGGCTGTTCCCCATAGCCACCGTCGTACTGCTTATCTTGATAGGGTTGGCCGGCTCCTCGAAATTCGTCGCCCGCATCGACTTGTGGCTGGATAAATACGACGCGCCGCTCACCGCGCAGGCCAATGCGCTAAGCCCGGTGATCGACTGCATCAATCGTGTCGACGTGCATTGGCGAGTGGCCTACGAACTGTACAAATCGCCGAAGCAATCTGAGCAACCAGTGCTTGACTGGATTACCCGCCAGCATGACTTCGACGACAACGGTGCCAGTGATGCGTCCTACCTCCAAAGGGACATCTGCTCGGCAAAAATCAGCGAAAAACTCAAGCTGCTTGAATACGACCCACCGTTGGCGTTAAAAGCCGATGCCTACGCGCAGGCGTTACAGCAAGTAATGCCCCTGACGCAGCAAATCACTTTTTACCGGCAGGCGCGCTTTTCGACCGTCATCAACGAGGTGCAGCCTGCGTTTGCCGACCAGTTCAGAATTAAGGCCGAGGACTACCTCACGGCGTCGACGCTGCTCAGACAGCACGTCGAAGCGCTGGACCTTGAACAGCGACGCGCGCAGCTCAATCTGATCGAAGCGCGTCTGGGCAAGGACATTCACTGGTATTTGCTGGCTTACATGATCCAGGCCAGAGATACCCTGAACCTGGTCACCGAGGGGGTTAAAAATCGAACCCTGACACCCCAGGCCCTGGCCAAAACCACCGCTGAACTGCAACTGGCCTGGGATTACCGGCAGCAGTTCAACCACAGTCAGTTACCAGAAACGCAAAAACGTAACGAAGTCCCCAGTTATCTCTGGTCGCACATTGCCAGGCCGACGCAGACGTATCTGGATGCCTTGAATGCTCTGCACCAGGACTGGCAGAACAAGGCTGAACCACAGCGATTGAGTGATGACTTTTTTGCGGTGACACGAGGGTATGACTCGCTGATCAGCTATTACAACCGACTGGGACGGGCTGAGTATTGAGGATTGGGTCTATCGACACTGGAGCAGTTGTTGAAAACACACGATATTCATCGTTCTCCGAGGTTTTGCTCACAGCCGCCATTTGACAGACACCGATCCTGCGACAAAGCTGCAATAGGCTAGAACGCGCGCCCGACGGCAAACGCACCTGGACTACGGAAGTCGTAATGCCGACACATAAAAATAAAGCAGCACAGCCAACCCCTGATTCGCCAAAATCGCTGACCCATCGTTATCTGTTTCCCGTCACCATCGGTCTGTTGCTGGTGGCGGTGGCGGCAATCGGCTGGTTTCTGTTCAGCAGTTCGCCAGCGCTGCCCAAACCCGTGCCCGTCAGCGCGCCTGCCGCTCAGCCGGCCAAGCCGCAACCCGTCGCCCTGGCGCCGGCGAAGATGGTCGACGAGCAACAATGCCAAGGCTGCCACAGCGAGCAGACGAAAGACTGGCAAGGCTCCCATCACCAATTGGCGATGCAGCCAGCCAATGCCGAAACGATGCTGGGTGATTTCAATAACGTCACGTTCAAGGCAGAAAACGAAACCAGCCGTTTCTCACGCAAGGACGACGGATTTTGGGTCAACACGCCGGGCATCGACGGCAAGAATGCCGACTTCAAGGTCGCCTATACCTTCGGTATTGCGCCGTTGCAGCAATACCTGATCGAGGTCGGCGACGGGCGCTTGCAAGCGCTGGGCGTGGCCTGGGATACCGAGAAACATCGCTGGTTTCACCTCTATCCCGGCCAGGGCGTGAATTTCAAGAGTCCGCTGCACTGGAGCAAACCGAGCCAGAACGCCAACTTCATGTGCGTCGAATGCCATACCACCGGCTTTAAGCGCAATTTCGATGCCGCCAAAAACACTTTTGACAGTCAATGGAACAGCCTCGGTGTCGGCTGTCAGGCATGCCACGGCCCAGCCTCCAATCACCTGGAATGGACGGCGAAAAAGACTGGCTTGATCCACGTGGGTTTTGCGGTGGACCTCAAGGACAAGGACGCTACCGTCGAAATCGAAACCTGCGCCCGTTGCCACTCCCGTCGCGCGCCACTGGACGATGGTTACACCGCCGGCAAACGCCTGATGGACGACTACCTGCCAAGCACCTTGACCCGCGAGTTGTATGCGCTGGACGGCAAGATCAAGGACGAGGTGTTCGAGCACGGCTCTTTTGCCCAAAGCAAAATGTTCGACAAGGGCGTGCGCTGCAGCAACTGCCACAACCCTCACAGCACCGAACTCAAGGCGCCGGGCAACGGCGTTTGCCTGCAATGCCACAACACCGCTGGCAAGACCTCGGTGGCCGGTGTCGACGGCAAGGGGTTGCAAGCGAAGAACTACGACTCGATCGAACACACCCGCCACACCATGGGCCAGCCAGGTTCGCAATGCGTGGATTGCCACATGCCCGGCAAGTTCTACATGGGCAACGACTTTCGGCATGACCACAGCTTCAGCATTCCCAACCCGGAGCGGGCGCAAAAACTTGGTACACCGGACGCTTGCCTGACCTGTCACCAGGGCAAGGCCGGCGACAAGGTCACCGAGCAGTTCAAGCTGTGGAGCAGCAGCTCGCAGGTGCCAACCGCGCCACGTTATGACGAAAGCCTGTGGTTGATTCGCAACGACCAGCCTGGTGCCGCGCAAGCCTTGTACGAACAACTGCAGCGCAGCAATTTGCCGGCGATTCAGCGGGCGACCCTGCTCGGAGAACTGCCGCTGTACCCGAGCGAGCAGGCGCTGAAACTGGCGACCAAAGACCTTGGCAACGCCGCGCCGCAAGTGCGTGAGAGCGCGGTGCGGGCGATCAGCGCGTTCCTGCCGCCACCTGAGCGAGCGCCGTTGCTGACACCGTTGCTGAAAGACCCGGTGAAGGCTGTGCGCATTGGCGCGGCTCGGGATCTGCTTGGCGCCGCCCGTAACGGTCTTGGCGGCGCCCAGGCGAACTGGGAAGCGGCCATCGCCGAGTACGAAGCCGTGCAAAAAAGCCTGCTGGAACGCGCCGAGGCCAACCTCAACCTGGCGATGCTGTATCAGGCCAGCGGTCGCAATGACGAAGTTGAACCGCTGCTGCGTAGTGCACTGAAGCGTGATCCCGATTTCTACCCGGCCCTCGTCACGCTGGTGCAATGGCTGGAGGCCAACGGACGCGGCCAAGAAGCACAATCGCTGTTGGTGCAGAGCCTCAAGGAACATCCCGACGCCGCCCTGTTGCAACATACCCAAGGCCTGTCACTGGTGCGTGCGGGGAAATCCGCCCAAGCCATGCCGGCCTTGCGCAAAGCGGCGCAACTGGAGCCGCAAAACGGCCAGTACGGCTATGTGCTGGCGGTGGCGTTGCATGACAGCGGCAAGGTTGATGAAGCGTGCGCAGAGTTGGAACGACTGCTAAAAGTCCAACCCGCCAATCGCAATGCGCGGTTGTCGCTGATCCAGTACTACCTCGACAGTGGTCAGGAACCGAAGGCCCAAGTGTTGTTGCAATCCTGGAAGAAAATGAACATGGGAGACCCGGCGTTGAAATAATCTGCGACTGGTCCGAAGGACCTTCGCGAGCAGGCTATCCCCCACAAGGGTTCAGCCGTTCTCAGGGGCGAGTTGTGCCAGATACGGCCATGGGTAGATGCCGCGCTCATGGCCGTCGCTGAAGATCAGTTGCAGGCCGTAGCCCTGTGGGTTGAGTTCAATCACGCGGATGCGCTCGTCGACTTTGACCGTCAGCCCCTGCAACCGAAACGCCCGGCATTGCGAACACGGGCACTGACGCCTCAACTCAGCATGATCCAGCCGCTGCTCACGCCCATCCGCCCAGCTCAATCGCAGCTGCTGTTTGCTTTGGGAGTTGCCCACCGCCACCGGGTTCATTGCAGTTGACTCAAGGCGATGCGCACGGCTTTGCGCACTTCCGGGTCGCTGTCGTCTTGTGCGGCCTGCAAGGGCGCGATGGCGCCTTTATCGTTCAGTTCGCCAAGGGCCAGCGCGGCTTCCTTGCGCAGGTTGCTGATGCGGTGGCCGAGGGTGTCGATCAGCGCATCGAGCGCCGGAACGTAACGCAAACGACCGAGGCTGCGGGTGGCGCGCAGACGGACTTGCCAGTAATCGTCGCTCAAGGCTTCGACCAAGGCAGGACCGGCGTCAACGTGGCCGACTTTGCCCAGGGTGGTGGCGGCTTCTTCGCGCACTTGCCAGGCCGGGTCCTGCAATGCCTGGCGCAAGGCCGGCAACACTTGAGCATCGGACGCCAGGCCCAAGGCCCCGGTGGCGGCGCGGCGGACTTCGGTGTCCGGATCGTCGCTGACCAGTTTGGCCAGGGCGGGCAAGGCATCGAGTTGCTTGAGCCAGCCGAGTACGCCCACGGCTTCGCGCCGGACACTGGCGTTTTCATCGTTCAATGCCGCTGCGGCAGCGCCCGCGGCACCGGGGAAACGCAATTCACGCAGAGCCCTGAACGCGGCGATGCGCACGTTGACTTCGGCGTGCCCGGTCCACGGCAGAACCACCCTGCCCGCCGCCTCGCTCTTGAGCAGGCTCAGGCTTTGCGCGGCGGCCGCTTGCACGGCCAAGGAGGGATCGGTCAGGGCCTGGCACAGTGCCTCGACCACTGGCGTGTCTTCCCAAGCTTCAAGCAGGCGCGCGGCCTCGGCGCGGACGTCTTCGGTCGGGTCTTCAGCCAGTCGGTTGACCAGCCACAGCAGACCGTCCGGTTCTTCAAGGTCGGCCAGTTCGATCAGGGCGATCCGGCGCACGCCAGGATCGTCGTCGGTCAGGCGCGGTTGCAGGGCGAGAATGTCGTCGTTGTCGGTTACATCGAATAGAGAGGTCATAGGGCAAATCGCGGCAGTTTGTTTTCAGGAGGCAGTCCGAGAGGGTTCAGGCGTGGTAACTGCCGACCGTCTTCATGACGCAGTAATTCGAGGCAATGGCGTTTCAAGCGGGAAAACTCATGGCTGGTGACCAATTCGGTGGTGCGTGGTCGAGGGAATTCCAGGCGCAGGTCTTCAATGATTCGACCAGGCCGTGAACTCATGACCAGCAGGCGGTCGGCGAGGAACAGCGCTTCGTCGATGTCGTGGGTGACGAACACCACCGTGGTGCGAATCCGCGTCCAGATGTCCAGCAGCAGCTCCTGCATGTTCAGCCGGGTCAGCGCATCGAGGGCGCCGAAAGGCTCGTCCATCAGCAACAGGCGCGGACGGTTGACCAGTACACGGGCGATTTCCACCCGTTGCTGCATGCCACCGGAGAGCTGATCCGGCCAGCGTTCGGCGAAGCCTTCAAGGCCCACCAGCGCGAGGATTTCATCGGCAGCCTGGTGGCGTTCGACCTTGCCGATGCCACGCATTTTCAAGCCGAACGCCACGTTGTCGCGCACGGTTCTCCACGGGAACAGGGTGTGGTGCTGGAACACCATGCCCCGTTGCGGCGACGGGCCAGAAACGTCCGCGCCATCGACTTTCAGGCTGCCGGTGGTCGGCTGCAGGTGCCCCGCCAGTGCGCCGAGCAAAGTCGATTTGCCACAACCGGATGGCCCGAGAATGCACACGAATTGCCCCGGTTCGATCTGGCAGTCGAGGCCTTGCACGGCTTCGAAGGCGTGCTGTGCTTCGCCGAGGACGATGGACAGTTGGCGAATGTCGATCCGCCCCTCAGGGGTTTGCATCATGCTCATCAGGCTTTTCCTCGCGGTCGGTGCCAAGGCGTGAACAGCCCGCCGAGGCGTTTGATCAGCAGGCTGCTGCCCATCCCGAGGACACCGATCAGCAACATACCGACGACGATGTCGGCGTAGTTCTGGAGGGTGTAGGACTCCCAGGTGTAATAGCCGATGCCGTACTGGCCGGAGATCATTTCGGCGGTCACCAGGCAGAACCACGAGGTGCCCATGCCGATGGCGAGGCCAGTGATGATGCTCGGCGCGGCGCCCGGCACAATCACCTCCCACAGAATCGCCCGGCGCCCTGCCCCGAGGCTTTTGGCTGACGCTATCAGGCGCGGGTCGACGCCTTCGACGCCGTGCACGGTGTTGAGCAGGATCGGGAACAGTGCGCCTGTGAAGGTGATGAAAACCATCGACAATTCCGAGGACGGAAACATCAGGATGGCCAAGGGAATCCAGGCGACGGCCGGAATCGGGCGAAGGACTTCCAGCGGTGGCAGCAATACATCTTCGGCCCAGTTCGAGCGCCCGATGGCCAGGCCCAAAGCAATGCCGATGATCATCGCCACCAGGTAACCGGCGAAGACGCGGCCGAGGCTGCTGCTCAGGTGCTGGGCAAGCTTGCCGGAATCACCCAGGCCCAGGGCTGCCTGGATAACGGCCAGCGGCGTCGGCACGTTGGCGAAGGTCACCAGCCCGAGGTTCCAGTGGTGGCTGGCGGCGAGTTGCCAGAATAAAAGGCAGAGCAGCAGTGAAGCGGCTCTTGGTATCCAGCGCAAATATGATCCGTACACAATTCTTCCTCTCAACCGAGATCACTGTGGGAGCGGGCTTGCTCGCGATTGCGGTGTGCCAGTCAACACTGATGACGCCTGAACTGGCCCCTTCGCGGGCAAGCCCGCTCCCACAGGGATTTGCGCTTTAGCGGGTGGCGACTGCCTGGGTGGTGGCATCGATGAAGTCGAAGACTTTTCCGCCCTGGGCCGTGGCGAATTGCTGGGCCTGGCCTTTGAGCAGGAATGCACTCAAGCGGCCTTTCGCATCACTGGCAAACCACGCCTGATCGGCCAGCAACTTGATCCCGCTGTCGCTCGCCTGGGCATACACCGCGCGAATGCTTTTGCCTTCCTGCTTCAAGCCGGCCAATGCGGTGAACGCCGATTCGGCCGAGGCGTATTGACGGACTTTCGGTTCACCGCGCACCCAGATTTCCGCCACATGACTGAAGTCGGTGATGGCTTTGCCGCTCGCCGCATCCACCGCGTTGAGCGGCGTCTGCCCGTAGTTGGCCAATTGCGCGGTGTAGTCCAGGTTCGAGGCCTTGAACGCGGCGCGGATGTACTGGTCGTCGATGAAGGTATTCAGATCCAGGCCGCGATCCGCCTTCTTCAACAGCTTGAGCGTATCGATGGCGGTGCCGACGGCCTGGCGGTATTCCGGCTTCCAGCTCAGGTCACGGGTTTGCACGCCCAGCGGACCGTGGAACAGGTAATTGACCTCGGCGTCGACGCCGGAGACCTTGGCGATCAGCTCGCTGTATTTCTCCGGCTCGGCCGCCAGCAGTTGATTGGCCTCGATGCTCGCTCGCAGGTAGGCAACGACGATTTCCGGGTATTTCTTCGCATAGGCCTGATCGACCAAGGCACCATGGAATGTCGGTGTGTTGGCCTGTGAACCGTCATAAATCTTGCGGGCGAAACCTCGGCTCGGGAACAGTTCGGCGAACGGCACGAAGTCGGCGTGGGCGTCGATTTTCCCGGCTTGTAACGCAGAACCGGCCACTTCCGGCGGTTGGGCGATGATGTTCACATCTTTGAGCGGATCCCAGCCTTGCGCAGCCACGGCCCGCAACAACATACCGTGGGCAGTGGACGCGAACGGCACGGAAATGGTCTTGCCTTTCAACTCGGCCAGCGACTGCACGCCCGAGGCGCTTGGCACCACGATGCCGTTGCCGCTGCCCTTGATGCTGCCCGACAACACGCTGATAAACAGGCTGTGCTTGCCGGCGGTTTCGAACGCCACACCGTTGAACGAACCGGGGAAATCGGCCATGGCGCCGAAGTCGAGTTTGCCGGCGACCATCTCATTGGTCAGGGGCGCACCGCTGGTGAAGTTTTTCCATTCCACGTCATAGTTGGCGTCCTTGTAGGGGCCGTCGTGGGGCAGGTATTTATCGAGCAGGCCGAGTTCGCGAATCAACAAGCCGCCGGCGGCGCAATTGATTGTGGTGTCCTGGGTGCCGATGGCGATGCGGATGGTTTCGGCCGAGGCCGACAAGGTGAATGAAGCCAGTACCAGACCGGCAAATGCTGCGCGCAATAGCATAGTGAATCCCCTCGAATCATTTATAGGATGTTCGTCTCCGCCACGATCAGGGCGTGGTGGGAAACGAGGGGTGTTTTGAAGCAAGCGTCCGGTGTTGCCGGATGGCGTTTATGTTGTCTGGGCTGACGTCATCGAGAGCAGGCTCGCTCCCACAGGTTGCCAGTTGCACACAATATTCTCAGCTGGCCTCGATCCCTTGTGGGAGCGGGCTTGCTCGCGAAAGCGTCCTCTCTGTCAATGGCGATGCAAGCTGTACCGGCCTCTTCGCGAGCAAGCCCGCTCCCACACTGATATGCATTTCAACGAAGCAAATACGGTATTTCGACTTTCACGGCCCCGGTCGGGCAGTCCTTTTCGCAGGGCATGCAGTACCAGCATTCATCGAAGGCCATGTAGGCTTTTTGCGTGGCCGGGTTGATGGCCAGCAGGTCCATCGGGCAGACGTCGACACACACGGTGCAGCCTTTATGGGCGATGCAAAGGTCTTCATCGACCGTGACCGGCGCGTTGGAGCGGAAGAAGATTTCCTGGGGTTGATAGGCCATTTGGCGGTCTCTCTTTTAGTGATGCTCAGGCCGCGAAGGCACCGACCCGCAGCCGGTCATAGGCCTGCATTTCTTCGGCATCAAGCGCGATGATGTAAGGCTCGACGGCTTTCTTGAAGCTGGTCATCAAGCCGTTTTCACCCTTCTTCAGATGGCAATGGCAGAACCAGTCGCTGTCGTCGCGTTGCGGGTGGTCGACGCGATAGTGGTAAAGCCCCCAGCGACTTTCGGCGCGGAACAAGGACGCGCGGGCGGCCATTTCGGCGCAGTCGCGGATCATGCTGACTTCCATGGCGCGCATCAGTTCGTGGGCGTTGTGGGCCTTGATCTGATCGAGATCGCGCTGGATATCGCTGAAGCGTTGCAGGCCGATCTGCATCTTCTTGGTCACTTTCGGCGGTTGCAGGTAGTCGTTCACAAAACGCCGCAACTTGTACTCGACCTGCGCGGGCGGCAGTCCGTGTTCTCGGTCCAGTGGTGCGTAGACCCGTTGCTTTTCCGTTTTAACCTGCTCGGCATCGACCGCTGAAAACTCGCGCCCGGCGACGAAATCCGCTGCATTAGTGCCGGCAAACCAGCCATACGTGAACGCGCCGAGCATGTAGTTATGCGGCACCGCTGCCATGTCCCCCGCCGAGTACAAGCCCTTGACCGAGGTTTCGGCCTTCTCGTTGACCCACACGCCGGACGCCGAGTGCCCACTGCAAAAGCCGATTTCCGAGATGTGCATCTCGACCATTTGCGTGCGGTAATCGGTGCCGCGATTGGCGTGGAACTGGCCACGGCTCGGGCGTTCGTTGCTGTGCAGGATCTCTTCGATGTTCTGAATGGTTTCCTCGGCCAGGTGATCGAGCTTAAGGAACACCGGGCCGTTGCCGCTCTCGAGTTCCTGGTGGAACTCCCACATCATCTGGCCGCTCCAGTAGTCGCATTCGATGAAGCGCTCGCCCTTGTTGTTCGCGGTGTAGCCGCCCAGCGGGCCGGTGACGTAGGCGCAGGCCGGGCCGTTGTAGTCCTTGATCAACGGGTTTATCTGGAAGCATTCGAGGTTCGAAAGTTCGGCCCCGGCGTGATAGGCCATGGCATAGCCGTCGCCGGCATTGGTCGGGTTTTCGTAGGTGCCCATCAGGTAGCCGGAGGCTGGCAGCCCCAGGCGCCCGGCCGCGCCGCAGCAGAGGATCACGGCTTTGGCCTTGATCACATGGAAGTCGGCGGTGCGGCAATCGAAACCCATCACGCCGTTGACTGCGCCCTCTTCATCCGTCAGCAATCGCGTGCAGACCAGGCGATTGGTGATGCTTACCCGCGCCCGCTTCAACTGGCGGTACAGGACTTTCTTGATGTCATGCCCTTCCGGCATCGGCAACACGTAGGCGCCCATGTGGTGGACCTTTTTCACCGCGTAGTCGCCGGTCTCATCCTTCTCGAACTTGACGCCCCAGCGGTCCAGTTGCTCGATAGTTTCGAAGCTGTGGGTCGCATAGGCATAGACCGCCGCCTGATTGACGATGCCGTCGTTGGCGATGGTGATTTCCTTGGTGTACTGCTCTGGCGTCGAGTGACCGGGAATGATTGCGTTGTTCAGGCCGTCCATGCCCATGCTGATCGCGCCGCTGCGTTTGACGTTGGCCTTGTCGATCAACAGCACGCGCAGATCGCGGTTGCGCTCCTTGGCCTTGATCGCCGCCATCGGGCCAGCGGTGCCGCCGCCGATCACGACGATGTCGTATTCCTGCTCCAGCGTGTTTCTGGTGATAGAACTGTGGGTCATGCCTGATCCCCTTTTTGCCGGTCGATCCGCAAGCGGTACTGGAAGGCATCGCCACGGTAGTAAAGGTGTTCGAAGTCCACGGGGTGGCCGCTGGCGTCGTGGGTCAGGCGCTCGATGCGCATGATCGGCGAGCCGGGCTCGACGTTCAGCGCCTGGGTCAGGTCGCTGTCAGCCAGCACCGCATCGATGGCCAGATCGGCGTGGCCGAGGGCCAGGCCGCAGTCGTTTTCGAGGATCAGAAAGATGTCGCGCGTCACCAGATCGGCCTTCTCCAGCCGCTCACCGATGGCTTTGGGCAGGTAGGTGATTTCCAGCGAAATCGGCTCGCGATTGATCAATCGCACCCGTTTGATCTGCGCCACGGTTTCACCTTCGGCGACGTGCAAACGCTCGGCGACCAGTTTGTCGGCAGCAATGAATTTGAAACTGCGCAGGCGGTTTATCACCTCGTAGCCGCGACCGGTCATGGACTCGGCCAGGCCTTGCAAAGTGCTGACGTTCTGGAAGGTTTTGGGCTTGGCGACGAAGGTGCCCTTGCCGTGGATCTTGAAGATCAGCCCTTCCTTTTGCAGATCGCCCAAGGCCTGGCGCACGGTGATGCGGCTGACTTTGAACAGCACACCGAGCTCGCTTTCGGAAGGCATCTGGCTGTCTTGCGGGTATTCGCCGTCGAGAATACGGGCGCGCAACACATCGCGCAGTTGGGTGTGCAGCGGAATACTGCTGTGGGAAAGCGGGCTAAGGGATAGAACGTTATCGGTCATGAAGATCACTTGTTATAACGAGTTATGACGTGATCTTAGAGAGGCCTTGTGAGGATTGAGAAATACTGATTAAGCATAAGGTTAGAAGATCAAAAGATCGCAGCCTCGTTTCACTCGACAGCTCCTACAGAAGGAATGCAAAACCCTGTAGGAGCTGTCGAGTGAAACGAGGCTGCGATCTTTTGACTATGTGTCATATGCGCTTAAGGAGCGCGTCCATCACCCAATCGGTTTTCAACATGCCGAGCAGGGTTAGCCGATGCGCAGGGCGCGCAGGTCCAGATGACCGTCCTTGAGCGGCGGGCACCAGTAGTAGCCGCCGGTGATTGGGCGACTGATGCGGTACAAGCCGTCGGTGATGCCGTCTTCCAGGCCGCTCATGCGGCGCAACTGGGCTTCGAAAGCGTCGAGAGAGAAACCGAACGCCAGGA
This sequence comes from Pseudomonas sp. DR48, assembly GCF_019823085.1. NCBI lineage: Bacteria > Pseudomonadati > Pseudomonadota > Gammaproteobacteria > Pseudomonadales > Pseudomonadaceae > Pseudomonas > Pseudomonas sp. DR48. The sequence goes on from NZ_CP081946.1 coordinate 6,187,353, forward strand.
ACATCAGGCCGGCGCGTTCACCTTCGATCCACGGCATCGAACGACGCACCACAAACGCTTCAGGGGCAAAACTTTCCTGGGCGGTGCGTTTGACGTGGGCCGAAATCGGCGCGTCGTCGATTTCCTCGTTGTCGATCAGGCGGCGGCCCATGATGTTGTCTTTCTCATGGGGCGGCATGGCGTGAAAGCCCTTGAGGTCATGCTGCCACTGCTGGATCGCGGCAAAGCTGCCCCCGACCAGGCCTTCTGCACCTTCGCCCAATAGCGCGGCAGCCACGGCGGCTTCATCGTGGGGGTTTTCGGTGCCGTCCTCGTAACCGGTCAAGTCGTGGCCGGTCTGGTGGCGGAAGGTTTCGTTCATCTGCACCAGGCGCAAGGCCGGTGCCAGCGCGGCTTCGATGGCGTTGCTGCGATTGAGCAATTCACCCCGGTCGACGCCGTGCAACCAGCACCAGAGCGCATGCTGGGTCGACGGATTATCGACACCGACACCGGCCAGCGCCGGGAACGCCCGCAGGCCTTCGACCCGAGCGTGCAGCGCCTTGACCAGGGACTCACCGAAGCCGACCACCGCCGATTTCCCGTCCACCAGTTGCGCCAGGTTATCGAGCGCGGCAGGCAAGGCTTCGGCAGATTCGAGGGCGAAGAACATATGACGGGCTTGTGGCGGAACAGGGGTGGCGAGAATGCCCGGCTGGTAATAACTCATATGAACTCCTTAAAAAGAGCGCTGAGTTTAACCGGGGGATGAGCATTTGTGTGCACCCCATATGGATTTGCGGGTTGACGGCGTCCCTCGACGGGGCCACCTTTTTCATCGTGCTACAGCACAGGTCAACACGAAGGCACCGACGCGAGTGGGTTGAGGGTTGAAACCCTGAGCCGCAAAACGATGAGATGAGTCATGACAAGCGAGGCCGAGGTCTGCTAAAACGATTCATCAGTCACCCAATCCAGACGGGGTAGCGACATGACCACAGCCAACATTCTCGGCAACCTGTTCCCGAGTCACGCCGACATTCCGGAAAAATACCGCCTCGACGGCCAGACCGAGCAACGCGAATACCTGGTCGACGGCGAACTGAAAAACTGGTCCGGGCCCCTCGCCCAGGTCCGCAGCCCGGTGTACGTGACCGGTGCCAATGGCGACGAACAAGTGATCCTCGGCAGCACGCCGCTGCTCGACGCCGAGACCGCACTGACCGCGCTCGATGCCGCCGTCCGCGCCTATGACCGGGGCCAGGGTTTGTGGCCGACCATGCGGGTGGCCGAACGCATCCAGCACGTCGAAACCTTCCTCAGCCGGATGCGCGAACAGCGTGAGGCCGTGGTCAAGCTGCTGATGTGGGAGATCGGCAAGAACCTCAAGGACTCGGAGAAAGAGTTCGACCGCACCTGTGATTACATCGTCGACACCATCAACGCCCTGAAAGAACTCGACCGCCGCTCCAGCCGTTTCGAGCTGGAGCAGGACACCCTCGGGCAGATCCGCCGCGTACCGCTGGGTGTGGCGCTGTGCATGGGGCCTTACAACTATCCGCTGAATGAAACCTTCACCACGCTGATCCCGGCGCTGATCATGGGCAACACCGTGGTGTTCAAACCGGCGAAACTCGGCGTGCTGCTGATTCGGCCCTTGCTGGAAGCCTTCCGCGACAGCTTCCCGGCAGGCGTAATCAACGTGATCTACGGCAGCGGTCGCGAGACCGTCAGCGCGCTGATGGCCAGCGGCAAGATCGATATCTTCGCGTTCATCGGCACCAACAAAGCCGCCAGCGACTTGAAAAAACTCCACCCCAAACCACACCGTTTGCGTGCGGCGCTGGGCCTGGATGCGAAGAACCCGGGCATCGTGCTGCCGGAAGTCGACCTCGACAACGCGGTCAGCGAAGCGGTGACCGGCTCGCTGTCGTTCAACGGCCAGCGTTGCACCGCGCTGAAAATCCTCTTTGTCCACGAAGATGTGGTCGAGTCGTTCATCGAGAAATTCAACGCCAAACTCGCCACCCTGAAGCCGGGAATGCCTTGGGACAGCGGCGTAGCCCTGACGCCACTGCCGGAAGCGAGCAAGGTCGACTACCTGCATTCACTGGTGGCGGATGCCGTGAGCAAAGGCGCCACGGTGGTGAATCCGAACGGCGGTCAGGCCCGGGCGTCGTTCTTCTATCCGGCCGTGCTGTTCCCGGTGACGCCGCAGATGCGCGTCTATCAGGAAGAACAATTCGGCCCGGTGGTACCCATCGTGCCTTACCGGCATCTGGACACGGTGATCGACTACGTCCTGGAATCGGACTTCGGCCAGCAGTTGAGCATCTTCGGCACCAACCCGGTGGCCGTCGGGCGCCTCGTGGACACCTTTGCCAACCAGGTCGGGCGGATCAACCTCAACGCCCAGTGCCAGCGCGGCCCGGACACCTACCCGTTCAATGGCCGCAAGAACTCCGCCGAAGGCACGCTGTCGGTACATGATGCGCTGAGGGTGTTTTCGATCCGCACGCTGGTGGCCACCAAGTTCCAGGAAACCAACAAGGAACTCATCAGCGAGATCATCAGCGGACGCAGCTCAAGCTTCCTGACCACCGATTATATTTTCTGAGGACACCGAGCCTGAGCACATTCAGAGCCAACCGATTGCCACCGCTGCTGCGCCGTTTACTGCGTCCGTTGCTGGACCCGTATCGGCGCTATCGCCACGCGAAACTGATCCACGCGGTGCGCGTATCGCTCGGGTTGCTGGCGACGATCCTGCTGACCACCGGCATCCACCTGCCCCACGGTGAGTGGGCGTCGGTGACGATGCTGGTGGTGATCGGCGGCTTGCAACACCACGGCAACATCGGCAAAAAAGCCGCTGAACGCGCCATCGGCACCCTGATCGGTGCTGGCGTCGGGCTTTTGCTGGCGGCGCAACAGGCCTGGCTTGGCATGCCGTGGCTGACCTATTTTGCGATGTCGGTGGTGTGCGGGTTCTTCTCGTACCATGCCATTGGCAAGGGCGGTTACACGGCGCTGCTGTCGGCGATTACCGTGTTTATCGTCGCCGGCCACGGCGATAACCCTGTCACCGATGGCCTGTGGCGCGGGGTGGATATCCTGATCGGCATTGCCCTGGCCCTGGCGTTCTCCTTCGCCCTGCCGCTGTATGCGGTCTATTCCTGGCGCTACAACCTGGCCGATTCGCTGCGCGATTGCGCGACGATTTACGGGCGCATCATCAATGGCCAACCGGTCAGTGACGACGAACACCTCAAACTCATGAATCGCTTGAATACGGTGATGGTGCAACTGCGCTCGCTGATGCCGTCGGTGTCCAAGGAAGTGAAGATTTCCATGACCGAACTCGATGCCATCCAGCGCAACTTGCGGATGTGCGTCAGCACCCTGGAAATCCTCGGCAACACCCGACCGGATGCCAATGACCCCGAGGCCATGGCGCACCTGCAATCGTCATTGAAAGCCGAACACCGGCAAATTCGGGTGCAGTTGATCGGCATGGCCCGGGCGCTGAAAACCGGCGCGTCGCAGCGACTGAATCGCCCTATCGATTTGCCGGTTAATTCAAGTCTCGAAGCACCGGTGTACAACCCGCTGGATGGCTATCGGTTACTGATCCGTCAGTTCGCCTTGAATATCGGCGAGATGCGCCAGCGCCTGGCGAAGACTGCGCCGCGCTGGAGCATCTGATGCCCGGTTATGAGGTGACCGTCCGGCGAACCTTCAGGCCCCAGCCCTGCTGCATGCCGGCGGCGGCCAGCAGAATCGCTGCGACACCGATCCATTGCAGCGGATCGAGGCGGTGGCCGAAGGCAAACCAGTCGACGAAAATCGCCGCAATCGGGTAGATGAACGACAGCGCTCCGGTCAGCGCCGTCGGCAGTTTCTGAATCGCACCGTACAACAGCACATACATCACGCCGGTGTGGAAAATGCCCAGCGTCACCAGGCTGCCCCAGGCACTGGGTGCCTGCGGCAATGCTGAAAAGTGCGCGAATGGCGCCAGCAACAGCACGCCGGTGCTGACCTGGATCAGCGCAATCAAATGCGGTGGCGTGCCGGTCAGGCGCTTGATGATCAGTGCTGCAATCGCGTAAAGAAACGCCGCCCCCAGTGCCAGACCGATCCCCATCAGGTAATCGTTACCGCCCGGGCCCTGCTCGCCATGAGCGCTGACAATCGCCAGCATTCCCAGAAACGAAACGCCCAGCCAGAACAGTTTCTGCAGGGTGATCTTCTCGCCGAGGAACAGCGCGGCCAACCCGACCAGCATGAACGGTTGGACGTTATACACCGCCGTGCCAATGGCAATCGAAGCACGGGAATAAGAGGCGAACAACAGCAACCAGTTGCCGACAATCGCGACGCCGCTGAGCACCGCCAGCCAGAACGTGGTGCGGGTCAGAATGCCTGGACGCAGGAAGCCGAATGCCGCGCAGATCAGCAACAGCGTGCCGGCGCCGAACACGCAACGCCAGAACACCACGTCCAGCACCGGTTGCCCGGACACCAACACAAACCAGCCGATGGTCCCGGAAATCAGCATGGCGGCGGTCATTTCAAATGAACCGCGACGTATTGTTTTGTCCATCATCAGACTCCTCTGTTTGAGGCCAAAGTATGCCAATCCGGCAGAGGGCTTCTCCAGCGCAAAAAGCAGGCTAAAATCGGCTTCTGCCTTTTTTATCAAGGCATATTCAGTCAATCGCCTAACAGGGGTTTTGCCATGACCGACGACATCGACCAAGTGCTGATCAGCGCCTTGATGGAAGACTCACGCCGCTCGCTCAAGGCCTTGGCGAACATCAGCGGCCTGTCATCGCCCAGCGTTGCCGAGCGTCTGCGCCGTCTTGAAGAGCGTGGCGTGCTCAAGGGCTACACCGTCGAGATCGATCCAAAATGCTTTGGTTATCAACTCCAGGCCATCGTGCGCATCCGCCCGCTGCCGGGCCAGTTGCAGGAAGTGGAGCGACAAATCCAGGCCATCCCCGAATTCACCGAATGCGACAAAGTCACCGGCGACGACTGCTTCATCGCGCGCCTGCATGTGCGTTCGATGGAGCAACTGGACACCCTGCTCGACCGCCTCAACACCCACGCCGAAACCAACACCGCCATCGTCAAAAAGACCCCGGTCAAACGCCGCTTGCCCCCGATGGCGTGAGTGATGTTTTGATGTGAAACGCGTAGATTGACGGTTTTCCGGCGAAGGATTGGCGGTATGAAAACTCAGGCGGTTTTACTCGCGGCGTTGATGCTCGCGGGTTGCGGTACGGTACAAACAGTGATGCGCGGTGACGAAGTGGCGGCGAAGAGTCTCAAGGAGCGCAAAAGCTACTGCGGCGCCGTTCCGCGAATCTACAGCGGTGTGACTTACGATTTCTGCATACTGAATGCGCCCCTGGAAAAAGGCCGAGAAGCCGAAGTGCATGACAACGCTCCGGCCATTGTGCTGATCGATGTGGTTCTATCCGGTGCGTTCGATACGTTACTGCTGCCCTACACCCTCTACCGTCAGCAGGCCGATGGCAGCATCATGGTTGACTGATGCAGCATTCAGGCACTCGGCGAACAGCTGCTGGATCGGCTGTGTGCGCTGGCTGTAGCGCTGCAACAGGACGATTTCGCGATAGAACGTCAAATCGCCCAGCGGGATGATCCTGACCTTCGCTCCATAGTCCAGCCACAACCCCGCTTCGGGCAGCAGCGAAACGCCGAGCCCGCATTCGACCATTTTCACGATGGCTTCCAGTTCATCCAGCTCCAGTGCCACCTGTACATCAATCTGCTGTTCACGCAGAAACCGCGTGACCAGGCGCCCACCAAACGAATTGCGGTCGTAACGCACATGAGGATGACTCGCGAGAATCTGCAACGGGTCATCGCCTTCGAGGTCCGTCGGCACGATCAATACAAAGGCTTCCCGGCGGATCACCTGCGCGGACAGTTCTTTGGGCAAGTCGAACGGGGGCTTGATCAGAATCGCCAGGTCCACCTCTCCGGTGTCCACCTGACTCAACAAATTCAACGAGACACCCGGCACCAGCTTGGGCTCCAGCAACGGCGCCTGCTGACGCAATCGCAACAATGCTTGAGGCAACAAGCCGGTCTGCGCCGTCGCCACCGCGCCAATTTTCAGTTCGCCGCGGTATTCACTGACATCATCACTGACCGCCATCCGGCTGAACGTTTCGAGGATCTCCCGCGCCATCGGTAACGCCCGTTGCCCTGCCGCATTGAGGATCGCCTGGCGCCCGGTGCGATCGAACAGACGAATGCCCAGCGCCTGTTCCAGATTGCGCATCTGCGCACTGACCGCCGACTGCGTCAGCCCGATATGCATTCCGGCCGCCGCGAACGTGCCGAAGCGTGTCACGGCAATGAAAGTTTTCAGTTCGCGCAGCATGGCGTTCTCGATTGATCGAAATAATTTGAGCTCGACGCAAAAACTATCGTCTTTCAATCAAAAAGCACAGCGCTAAACTCAGCCTCACTCCCGACACATCCGAGGCAAGACCAATGCAACTCTCTCCTTTTCACTTGGCCATCCCGGTCTATGACCTGGCCGCCGCCCGGCATTTTTACGCTGAAGTATTCGGCCTGGAAGAAGGCCGCTCCAGTGACCATTGGGTCGACTTCAACTTTTTTGGCCATCAATTGGTGATCCACCTGGCGCCGAAAAACGCGTCTCAGGAAGCGGCGAACACCAATGCCGTGGACGGTCATGACGTGCCCGTGCCGCATTTCGGCGTAGTGCTGGGAATGAAAGAGTGGGAAGCCCTGGCGCAGCGATTGAAAGCCCGCGACACCCGATTCGTGATCGAACCGGGCATTCGTTTTCAGGGATTGGTGGGCGAGCAAGCGACGATGTTTCTGTTCGACCCCTGCGGCAATGCGCTGGAATTCAAGGCATTCAAAGACATCAGCCAACTGTTTGCCAAGTGAAGGCATCCGCCGCGATCAGGAGCTGATCCACCGTGTCATGCAGCAACGGGTCGACCTCGATCTGGCCGATGCTGAAGTGCAGGTCATAAGCGCGATGCACAGTGGCGTTGCGCTCTTCGAGTATTTCTTCGAGGCGCGCCCTGATCGCCGCTATTTCCACGGCACTCGAGCCTGTCAGCAAGGCCACGAATTTGTCGCTGCCTAGCCGGCCGATTACATCGCTTTCGCGAAAGGCGATCCGCAGCACATCCGCGAAGGTCTTGAGCGCATTGTCGCCCTCGGCGCGTCCGTAGAGGTAGTTGATGTGCTTGAAGTCATCGAGGTTGAACAGCAGCAGCGTGGCCGGCCTGCCCAACTGCTGGCAGGCGTTCAGCCCTTGTTCGGCCAGCGCTGTGAAGCCGTGACGGTTGGGCAGCAGCGTCAACTCGTCCATGCTCGCCATCTGCACGCCCATCAATTCTTGCTCGGCCATACGGGCCAGGTCGCGCAGGTGTTGGCGCTCCTGTTGTGGCGAACGCAACGTGTCTGCGCACGCGCCGTTTTTGACCGGTTTGCCTGGGATCAGCATGACTCACTCCAGTGACGGGTATGTACTTTAGAGTGGTGCATACCCGGTATGACTCCCTGATAACGGACCGCCGGTCAGCTGCCCACCACCGGACATGGCCCTCCCGCTTGCGCCCAGAGCTTGAACTGGGTGACGAAAATGTCGTGCGGCACCGGCACCGGCGCCCTGCCTTCTCCCGGATTCCAGCCCCACAGCACCAGTTTGTCGTCACTGACATGCTTGATCAGCGCGGCGAAATCCCGATCACCATTGCTGGCGCGATCCTTGATCATTGCGCACAAGCGGTCGGCCGGCAGCCCGATCCAGGCCATTTTGTGCGCCGCAGGCGGCAAGCTCCAATGCGGTGCTCCCGGTGGGGCATGGGGCCCGTAACTGGCGGGCGGATTGCTATCGGCATGGCACGTCGCGCAGGGCAAACCGGCCGCGCCCTTGCCGTCCATCCCGCGCACGACATTCATCGCATGCGGGATCCCGGCATCGAACTGCAACGGTGAATCCCCCGGGATATGACAGTTCTGGCAGCGCGGGCTCTGGAACACCTTCTGCACCGTTTCGAAGGCCTTGATGGCTTCCTTGTCATCGGCAAACAGGTCATCGGCGTAGCTGACCAGACCGACCAGCACCACCGCGCCTAGAATCAGATGTCGTCTCATGTCACACCCCCGACAGTTGCAAGGGCAGTTCCCGCAGACGTTGCCCGGTCAGGGCGAACACCGCGTTGGCCACCGCTGGCGCCGTGGGTGGGACGCCGGCCTCGCCGATCCCTCCGGACCTTTCGGTGCTCGGCACGATGTGCACTTCGACCACCGGCATTTCGTTCAGCCGCAGCACTTGATAATCATGGTAATTGGACTGCACGACCTGCCCGTTCTTCAGGGTCAGCTTGCTGTGCAAGGTAAACCCGAGGCCGAAGGTGATGCAGGATTCCATCTGTGCGGCGATGCTCATCGGGTTGACGGCAATCCCGCAATCCACTGCGCACACCACCCGATGCACTCGAATCGCCAGGTTGTCCTGGGACACCTCAGCCACCTGCGCCACGTAGCTGCCGAAAGACTCATGCACCGCCACACCCAAGGCATGGCCGTCCGGCAGCGGCGCCGTCCAGTTGGCTTTCTCGACGGCAAGGTTGAGCACGCCCAGATGCCGCGGATGCGCCTTGAGCAAGGTACGTCGATATTCCACCGGGTCCTTGCCGGCCGCCTCCGCCAATTCGTCAATCAACGATTCCATGACGAACGCCGTGTGGCTGTGCCCCACCGAACGCAGCCACAGCACGTTGATGCCGGTTTTCGGCGAGTGCAGTTCCACTTGGTGATTGGCCAGGCCTTCAATGTACGGACTGTCGGCGACGCCTTCGACCGAGGTCTTGTCGATGCCGTCCTTGACCATCGTTGCCTCGAGCATGGTGCCGGCCATGATCGACTGGCCGACCATCACATGCTTCCAGGCCAGAGGCATGCCGTCGGCGTCCAGGCCGATTCGCGCCTGATGCAAAAACGCCGAGCGGTAATAGCCGCCGCGGATGTCGTCCTCCCGCGACCAGACGGTTTTCACCGGTTCGCCCGCTGCCTTGGCCACTTGCACGGCCTCCGCGACGAAATCCGAGGTCGGATTGGCTCGGCGTCCGAATCCGCCGCCGAGAAATTCGGTGTGGATTTCCACCTGTTCAGGCTTGAGCCCGGTGATCTTGCCCGCGATCATTTGATCCAGCGTCTGGAACTGCGTACCGGTCCAGATCTCGCACTTGTCCTTGCTGATTTTCACCGTGCAATTGAGCGGTTCCATCGGTGCGTGGGCCAGATACGGTACGCTGTACTCGACGTCGATGGTCTTGACCGCTTTGCCCAATGCGGTGGCCGTGTCGCCGGCCTTGCTCGCCGAAATGCCGGGAGTGGCCGCGAGCTTGCGGAACGTTTCCAGCAGTTGCTGACTGTCGAGACCGGTGTTCGGCCCCAGGTCCCACTCGACCTTCAACGCATCGCGCCCAAGCTTCGCAGCCCAGTAATGATCGGCAATCACCGCCACGCCCGTGGGCACCTGTACCACTTTATGCACGCCCGGCACCGCCAGCGCTTCGGCTCCTTCGAAAGACTTGACGCTGCCACCGAACACCGGCGAACGGGCAACCATGGCCGTCATCAAGCCGTCGAACTGCACGTCCATGCCGAACTTGGCGCGGCCGGTGATTTTCTCCGGGGTGTCCAGACGCTTGGTGGGTTTGCCGATGACTTTCCAATCCTTGGCGTCCTTGAACGTGATCGACGCCGGATCCGGCACTGGCAGCTTGCCGGCATCATCTGCGAGCTCGCCGTAGGTCGCACGTTTGTCGCCGGCAACCACCACGCCTGATTCGGTATGAATCTCGGAGGGCGCGACGTTGAAGCGCTTGGCGGCCGCCTGGATCAGCATCAAGCGCGCCGTCGCGCCGGCCTGCCGATAGCGGTCGAATTCCATCCAGGTCGAGGTCGAGCCGCCGGTGATCTGCATCCCGCCGAATCCCGGCATGCCGTAGTCCGCCGCTGACGCAGGAGAATGCTCGACGCGGATCTTCGACCAGTCGGCGTCCAGTTCTTCGGCGATCAACATGGTCAGGCCAGTCCAGATGCCCTGGCCCATTTCCGAATGGCCGAGCAGCACGGTGACGGTGTTGTCATTGCCAATGCGCAGGAAAGCATTCGGTGCAAAAACATTGCCTTCATTTTCCGCCCCCAGGGCAAAGCGATGAGCGCCGGGGATGACGAACGCCACTACCAGACCGGCGCCCAAGGCGGCGCTACCCTTGAGGAAACTGCGGCGTGACACGGGGTTGAAGCTGTTCATATCCAGACTCCCTTCAACGTGGCATCAACCGATCTCGGCGGCGCGTTTGACCGCGGCACGGATCCTTGGGTAGGTGCCGCAGCGGCAGATGTTGCCGGAGAGCGCCTGATCGATGTCGCTGTCGGTGGGTTTGGGGATCTTGGCCAGCAATGCGGCGGCGGACATGATTTGTCCGGACTGGCAGTAACCGCACTGCACCACGTCGAGTTCGGCCCAGGCTTGTTGCACCGGGTGTGAGCCGTCAGTGGAGAGGCCTTCGATGGTGAGGATTTTTTGGCCGTGGGCGACTGCCGTGGCGGGGGTGATGCAGGAGCGCAGTGGTGCTCCGTCGATGTGTACGGTGCAGGCGCCGCACTGGGCCATGCCGCAACCGAATTTGGTCCCGGTGAGGTGCGCGACATCGCGCAGGACCCAGAGCAATGGCATGTCTGCGGGGACATCAAGCTCTTGGTCTTTACCGTTGATGTTCAGGGTCAGCATTGTGAATTTCCTCAGACTCACGGTGTTCTGGAGGGGCGTCGCTGTGGTGATGGAGATGCTTGCGCGCTTGGGTTATCCATACAGCTAAGCGCAAAATGCCGGGGGAGACGGGTTCATCGACCATCGGTCACGGGTCGGTCTTGATGGGGTTGGGGTTGGGGTTGGGGTTGGGGTTGGGGTTGGGGTTGGGGTTGGGGTTGGGGTTGGGGTGGGGTTGGGGTTGGGGTTGGGGTTGGGGTTGGGGTTGGGGTTGGGGTTGGGGTTGGGGTTGGGGTTGGGGTTGGGGGTATATCCGTTTTTGCGGTAACGGCGGCTATTGGTTCCGCTTTTACAGCGGGTCACTTGGAAGAGCGCCAAGTAACCAAGCGCTTTTGCCCCTGACGTTCGGTGCCTCGCTAAGGCTCGGCATGCCCTCGCTCCGGTCCTGCTCCGTGGGCCCGCCGCCATCGGCCATCCATGGCCGGGGGCGGCTAACCCGGCATCCATACCGGGTTGCCCACTGCGCAGAACCTGCGCTCGGCCTCACGAGGGGGCGTGCACCGCCAAAGCCAAAGCGAGGCGGCCTGCGGGCCGGCCTGGTTGCTCAACGCTTGCGCGTCCTGATCGTTCTCCAGAGCGTGGGCGCGATCACGCGAAGTGGCCTTCCGGCCAACCTGGCTTTGCCAGATGTACTCAATACCTGTGGGAGCGAGCTTGCTCGCGATGGCGGCATTACAGGCAATATCACCGCCGACTGACAGGGCCTCATCGCGAGCAGGCTCACTCCCACATTTTGACGGTGTACACCCGTGGCTTCTCACCACTCATCAGGTCGAGCGTTAGCTCGCCTTGCGCTTTTGATCTTGATCTTGATCTGCTCCGTCGGAAGGCCGAACGCAGGTTCTGCGTAGTGGGCAACCCGGCATGGATGCCGGGTTAGCCGCCCCCGGCCATGGATGGCCGATGGCGGCGGGCCCACGGAGCAGGACCGGAGTGAGGGAATGCCGAGCCACAGCGAGGCACCGTACGTCAGGGGCGCTAGCGTTTGGTTACTTTGCGCTTTTCAAAGTGACCCGCCGTCAGGGCGGAACCAATAGCCGCCATGACCGAAGAAACGGATATGCCCCCCAGCGTCAGCATCTCCCTGAACAACGACCCAACGACAAGGTTCAAATCGTCAGCACCTGGGCTTGAGCAAAATACCGGTATACCTCGCCAGAAACAGCACAAAAGCACCACTCCAAAACACCGCCGAAAGCCCCAGCCCGACCCCAGAAAACGGCACCAGAAACACCCGACACACAGCGGCGATCAACAACAACGCAAACCCCAACACCACAAGCCCCGACGGTTGCAGCAAACGCCCGGTATGACCAAGACTGACCCGCGCAATCATCGCCAGAATCAATCCACCGATCCCCCCGACAGCCAGCGCATGCGTAGCCAGACTTTGCTGCGGCAAGACTCCCGCGTGCCAGAGCGCCATCGCCAGCGCCGCAACCATCAGCCAGGCGTACGCCAGAAACAGCGACCAAAGCAGCGGCACCCGCCAGATACCCCGATCATGCCAGCGCCACAACCGCAGCAAGTGCAATGCCCCTATCACCCCAAACAACAGCGCCAACCAAGGCCTGGGGACGTCATTCAACCCACCGGCAAAAGACACGGCAGCAAGCAGACTGCTCACCAACAAGACCCGGGTGGGCAGCGCCTGAGCGGCGGCCGCTGCAGCCCGGTTCAAGCCCCGCTGGATAAAGAACGGCAGGACCCGCCCGCCAATCACGGTCATCAGCGCCGCCACCAACCACAAGGCCGCCAGTACACCACGCCGTTGCAGGCCCGCATCATCCACAGCGATGCCCCACAAGGTCATGCCTTGAGCGCCGGCCATCAATGCGATCACCAACAACACCGGATAGTTGTCACGCTTGCCCGCCGCGACCAGGTCCCGTCCGATCGCCCAGGCCAGCAGCGGAAGAAAAGGCACTTGCACCAGCAACAACAACCCCTCGGGAATGGGCAGTAACCAGGCAAGTCGCGCCAGCAGCCACACCAGTACCAGGCCGATCAGCGGCCAGCCACTGAGGCCGGGACGCCCTGTCCAGTTGGGCACGGCCGTCAACAGAAACCCGGCAATGATGGCCGTGGCAAAACCAAACGGCATTTCATGCCGGTGCCACGCCAGCATGCCGCCAACGGGTTGCGCGCCGGGCAGTCGGCCGTACAACCACAACGCCCAGATCGCCACCGCGATTGCCGCAAAACCGGCACCGGCCAGGAAAAAGGGACGAAAACCGAGACTGAAGACCGGGGCAGCGGCAAGTCTGCGCATTACGCCACCACCCTTGCCAGACGTGTTCCCAGACGATGCTGGGCCAGCAGACGCATCACATAACCTATTTTGAGCAAGGTCGGCCCGATGATGGTCATGGCATGCATCGACACCAGCGCGACAATCGGCAAATGGCCGTTGTAGAGATAGGCGCCATAGATGCCGACCAGCAACATGATCAGGCCGACGCCCAGCACTTTGCTCGACAGATGCAGTACGTTCAGGGGATTGCTGAAGAAATCGAACATTTTCCGTACTCCTGAAACAGGTCAGTTGTACCGTAGATGTATCAAGTCCCGTGCCACCTTTTAAACCCCACAAAATCAATCATCTACGCCAACAAGAGTCATATCGACAACACCGAAAAGGAGTCTTAATGACACACAAAGTAGTCATACAGACTCGCCTCGCAACCAATTCCACTTGGCTGTTTGTCGATCTACGGTCCGGCCAATCGACCACAGGCTGACTACGCTGATAATCCGGCATGAGCAACCCGTAGAGGAGCATCGACCATGCAACGCGTGCAAAAACTGACTCCCTGCCTCTGGTTCGACGATCAGGCAGAAGAGGCTGCGAAGTTTTACTGTTCGATCTTTGATCATTCCAAAATCACTGCCATCACTCACTATGGCAAAGCCGGTCAGGAGGTACATGGCCGGCCCGAAGGCTCGGTGTTGACGGTCAGTTTTGAACTCGACGGACAGCCCATGACGGCACTCAACGGCGGTCCGGTGTTCAAGTTCAATGAAGCGGTTTCATTTCAGGTCAACTGCCAGACCCAGGAGGAAGTGGACTATTTCTGGGGCTCACTTTCCGCTCACCCCGAGAATGAGCAATGCGGATGGGTCAAGGACAAATTCGGCCTGTCCTGGCAGATCGTGCCGGTCGCCATGATGGACATGCTCAAAGACCCCGACACGACCAAATCCCAGCGCGCCATGCAAGCCATGATGCAGATGAAAAAACTCGACATCGCCGCCTTGCAACGAGCCTTTAACGGCGAGAGCTAATACACTCGCCCTCTGGCCGCCGAGAACATGAACGATGAAGCACACCGTTGCCAAGTACGCAGACAAAGCCCCACGCTTCTGGCGCGATGATGCCCTGCCCTTCATCGAAGCCCGGTCCATCGCCGATGGCCGCGAGGTCTGTTACGCCCGGCATTCTCACGCGCACTTCTCCATCGGTGCGATCACCGCCGGGCGCAGTACCTACGTCCATGAGCAATCGGCCTTTGAGGTCAGCGCCGGCACCGTTGTGCTGATGAATCCCGGCGATGTTCACGCCTGCAACCCGATAGACGACCAGCCCTGGTCTTACCTGATGCTGTACGTCGAGACGCCCTGGCTGACCGATTTGCAGCATCAGCTCGGTTTCAGCCAGGACTCGGCGTATCGACGGTTTTCCGTAACCCATACCCGCGATGGCAAGCTGTTCACGGGCCTGAACGACCTGTACGCAACACTGGTTGATCCCCTGAAGGACGTGTTGAGCAAGCACAGCGCAGCGGTGGAGTTTTTCACCGAGGTTCAACAGCAACTCAATCCGATTGGACAGCCGTTGCGCGAGCCCAATTTCAAACTGGAACGGGCCGCCGATTTCATCCGCGACAATTGCACGCTGATGCTCAAGCTCGAGGACATATGCGAGGCCGCGCAGCTGTCACCGTCCTACCTGATCCGCGCCTTCAAACAGCATTACGGCATGACGCCCCATGCCTATCTGGTTAACCGACGTATCCAATTCGCCCGCGAACAACTGCGCAACGGCAAGTTGATTGTCGATGTAGCGCTGGAAGCGGGATTTGCTGATCAGGCGCACTTTCAGCGAGCATTCAAACAGCATTTGGCGGCAACCCCGGGACAGTATCGCGGCTGATTACTTGACACTTAAAACATCAAGCAGCCTTCATTATTATTTTTAACAGTGCTACAGCAGACACATCAGGACAATAGATAACCGTTGTGACTGAACAATGTCGTTCGCTAATCTTCCAACACCATCTACTCTGCGCCCGACCCAGGTGTGCAACTTATTAACCTATCAACGCGCAAAGGATTGCCCGCCCATGAATGACAACCTCGCTATTTATAACGCCACCCACTTCAGCACTACTTATTCCGATCCGGAACTCAGCGAAAAAAATCAGACAACTGAAGCGTTAGGCATCTCAACCAATCAACCAGACTTCTTCAAACAGGGCGGCTTTGAAAATTTCTACCTTCACATCACCGAAGACTCGCAGTTTCATAAAGCACACAGGCCCGGAAAACTGTTATTGACAGGCCTTGTTCAACACCCAGCGTTTATTGATGTTCGCGCAAAATTATCATTACCAGAAGAAACTATTTTTCACGTCGACACTAATGGCCGCATCCAGGCATTAAAAAAAGCTCACAAACAAATCTTTCACTCTGCCCTGGGTGTTCGCTTTCGCACGGTTTTCGAGCAACACGACATCACGAATGAGATCGAGCAGGTTGCAGATCTTGAAAAACAGCTGAACACGCTCAAAACACAAACGCGAACCACTTGGGGCATCAGCTCGACTTCGTTGATCAACGTTGCGCAATGGTTGCGCTTTCATGAGGTCGACGTACCGCAAACGGCCGACCAGGCGGCAAATTTACTGGATTTTTTCAACGTTGAAGCTGCCAAAGGGCGCAGCAATTTCTGTGAAGTATTCGCCAGCGCTGCACACTCCAGATATGAACTGACGACCGAACATCGTTCGACTATTTGGAAAGTCACCGATCAATTGCTCGATGGTAATGAATTGCTTATCAACCACTTGATGAACGTCATTTCCTGGCATGGCACCCAGCCTTCGCCGAACGCGATCCAGCCACAAACCTACGACGACTTGAAGTGGTTGTTAAGTCAACCGGAAACCCGCGCCATCGCTCGTCAATACACCGAGGCGCTGGGTTGGTATGACGCCGGGATGGACGCCGTATCGAACATCGTATTGGGCCGACAGGTATTGTTGGCGGCGATCATGCTCGACCTCAGAATCAACCTTGATAACAAAACGCCTGAAATCAATATTGCGGGGTACAAGTTGTACTCCACCGCGCATGTCGAAAAGAGTTGGCTAGCAGTCAGGGGAGAGTTGGAAAGTCATTTTGCAAACAAGGTGACCAGCAACGGCAAATATATCGAACCTGTCGCTGTGCCGATGATCGTATACGCACTGCTGACTGAACTGGCGCCAGCGTTCCTGGTGCAAAATACACCGACCTGGTTGCAAATGGGTTCGACGGCCTGGGTCGTGTTGAATCGTTCCGTCATGCTGGCGGAGTTCAATGCCGCGGGGGCATCTCAACTATTAACTTATGAAGAACTACTGAAGCGGGCGATGATCGCACCCATCAGTCATCGACAGCAGTTACTGCATAACGCCTCCACGGTTCAACCAGTTTTGTACTGGGCACGGATCAACGAATCCATACCTGGGGATTCGGGCAGTCACTTCAGCCAGGAAGCGATCAATACCGCAACCACGCAATACAATGATTACCTGGATGAACTGAGTCATTGCGCAAACACACTGTCGACACCGTTTCCCAGTCGCAAAAAACTCGCACTTGAAACACTGAAATTTCACGTACCTGATTGCGATTTTCTAGAAACAAAAATACTCAGAACCAGTGCGGGATTTTCTGGCCAACACCCCCTGACCTTATCGATCCTGGACGCGTACCTCTCCAATAACCTGGCAGACAGGAAATGGCACATGGTCGGCAAGGATATTTACACGCTGTTTCCACAATTGTTGACGCTGCCGTCGATAAACGAGATTTTCCACCAGGCAGTTGACGCTCATCTCAAACGTTTGAAAGAAGCGACAACCACCGTCATTCGCCATGCGCTCGCCTCTCTCCCACAACAAGACCGAGGCCAATTGGGCGTTGGCGAGATTGGGGTATTTTCGCTTCGCCGATACTTGCCGCGAGACCCTTTCAACAGCCAGCCCATACAGCCCACGGACCGCGCCCGATTTGGTGTGATCATCACCGCTACACTGGGCAACGAGCTCCATTGCTACGAACTGAATACACTCTCCGGCGAATGCAAAAAAAATCAGTCCTTGGCAGAAGCTTTCAGAGTTTCCGGGCTCGTAGATGAAATCGACGATTTCATACCTGAAGCGTTGATTGCGAATGACCGTGGAGAGCTATCGCTTAACGCAGCGCTGGACCTGGACGCTTATTTCAACGGCAAGCCATCAAATAATGTGGTTCATCAGTTCTTTAACGTAGACCTGTTGTCTTTGCTGCCCAGACGAACAGGAAGCACCGCTGATTACCGGTCTCCACTGCTGGCTTTTCGTTCTATGGCATTCAAGGATATCGCGCGTTTCATCGCATCCGAGGCTCTGTATGTGACAAAAGACTCACTGATCGCAGCAGGTTTCGACAAAACAGAATTTGAGCTGCGTTTAGAGGAGGACGTCAGATGGGCCGACACCATTTCCAATATCATTATTCCATTCAAAAGCTGTATTGAAGACCTCGAATCTGGGGACAAGGACCGTAGGACCAGCGGAATCTGGGGATGTTTACTGGATGGTGCCGCCGTATTGCTGCCCTTTATCGGATTTGCGGGCACCGCTGCCAACCTGATCTTCAAGGCGGGCAGCCTGGGTTCAAAAATTTCGTCCGTCACCCAGCTGAGTTTGAAGTTTTCGCTATCGTTGTTTAACCCCGTGGATGGCATTCCCACCCTTCTGGGTAAAGGCGCCGTGCGCGTTGCCAAGCTGGGCAGCAGCGGATTCGAACTGGCGACCGATCAACTGCGAAAGTTGACGGGAAGCGCGGACGCTTACGATTTTGTTCGGGCCTCGCAACTCAATGCAGCCGCCGAATCTCGCTTGGCGCTTCCCCTGCTGGAGCACGGCAGATTCGTTTTCAAAGACCCTGATTTACTCGATGCAGAGAACGTTCTGCAACGCTTGTCGAAGAGTAACGAGAGCATGCTGGCGAACGAATTCTCCAATATTGAAATCAAGCATTTGCTGGAGAACTCGCTGAGCGACATTGTGCTCAGATCCGAGGGTGCGAAAAATTTAAAAACCGTTCTGCCAGCGGACACTGTCGAAATCATCGCTAAACATGAGGTGCAAAAATATGATCTGTCGCACCTGCACGTCTACAAAGACACCCCATCGGCATTACCAGACATTCTAAGTAACGTCTTGGATGTGGAGGTCAAAAACATCAACTTCATGAACGCACATCAGGACGCCTTGCTTAAACTCGACCTCGGTAAGCCCCCCTACATTGGCATGGCGAAAGAAAGCACTTTCAACCCTGGCGGTCTGACCGATGATGTGGATCGGGCCGCGGCCTGGATCTTCAACGCCTCCAGTTCCAAAAATGACCTGGAAACGTTAAAAACGTTGCTTCGTGAATACACCGCCAGTAGCGACTCGCTTAATGATCCGTCCGTGTTGAGACAGATACATAAGAAAGCCATTCCTGCCCCCGAAAAAACCTATCGCTCTCCGACAGGGCTGGCTAAATACCCCGCAAGCGTTTCCGGTGCGCATCTGCTGGACAAACACTTGGCAAAGCTGGATACGAGTTCCGAACACTTCAACAAGCAGTTATTGGGTGCCTTGCTGGGGTATCACAGTTTTGCCGATGGCAATGGCAGGGCCGCCCGAACTGTTTATGCCATTTCGGAACTGCGAAAGGGACGCTTCACTGCCTTGTCCGTTCCAACCGAAAATGCGCTTAGCGGCCTGTCCTGAGTGTCAAGGCAATAGCAGGTAGACCGCACAAAGCGCCAACAGGATCGCCATACTCCGGTTGAACAAACGCATCCCTGCAGGGTTATTGAGGTAACCCCGCAGGAATGTACCGGCATACACCCAACACCCCACCGACACGTAGCAAATCACCAGATAGACCGCCGCAAACTGCCAGACCAGCCGCGCCTCGCCGTCCGCGACGAACGCGCCCATGCCCGCCACGCAGGCCAGCCAGGCTTTCGGGTTGAGCCACTGCATCACGGCGCCGTACAGCATCGAAGGTGCCCGGTGCGACTCCTTGGCATCGATGCGACCATCGTCCGCCGCCAGTTTCCAGGCCATGAACAACAGGAACGCCACGCCGGCCAGTTGCATCACCTGCGTCATTGCCGGCCAAAGGAGCAACACCTCATGCAGTCCCAGCCCCATCAAAACCAGTAACAGAACAAAACCCAACGTGGCGCCGGCGACGTGCCGTTGACTGGCGCGAAAACCAAACTGCGCCCCCGAACTCAACGCGACAATGTTTACCGGCCCGGGTGTTATCGAAGCCACCAGCGCAAATGTGGCCATGGAAATAATCAGACTCATTGCACACCTTCTTCAATTCAGGAAATCAGCGCTCAACGTACTGATCCCCCTGCGCTGCGTATTGAAGAAAAATGCCTAATCATCCTCATGCAGCTTGATGCCCCGAGCGTGCAGCAGATGAGGCACGATGAGCACCAGAAGCGTCAGCGCGAGGAACGACGCAGCGATGGGTTGCGTCACAAATATCATCCAGTCCCCTTCGCTGATGGACAACGCGTTACGCAACTGCTTTTCAGCCATCGGTCCCAGCAGCATGCCCACGATCACGGGCGCCACGGGAAAATCAAAACGGCGCATCAGCACCCCGCCCCAACCGATCCCCAGCATCAGCAACAGGTCGAACGAAGAGTGGCGCATGCCGTATACGCCAATGGTGGCGAACACCAGAATCCCGGCATTCAGGTATGGCCGGGGAATTTGCAGCAGCTTGACCCAAAGGCCTACCAACGGCAGGTTCAATACCAGCAGGATGACGTTGCCGATGTACAGCGAGGCCACGAGCGTCCAGACCAGTTCTCCCGAGGTCTGGAACAGCATCGGTCCCGGCTGCAGGTTGTAGTTCTGGAACGCGGCCAGCAGGATCGCCGCGGTGGCGGAGGTCGGAATGCCGAGCGTCAGCAGTGGCACCAGAGAGCCGGTAGCACTGGCATTGTTGGCTGCCTCGGGCCCCGCCACCCCTTCGATGGCGCCCACGCCTTTGCTGCCCGCAAACTCTTTCGGAAATTTGCTCAGTTTGCGTTCGGCGGAGTAGGACAAAAACGTCGGAATTTCCGCGCCGCCTGCGGGAATCGATCCAAAGGGGAAGCCAATCAGCGTGCCTCTCAGCCACGCCGGGACCGAGCGTTTCCAGTCGGCACGGGTCATCCACAGCGACGTCAACCGGTGCCGACCGCTTGCTTCTTCCTTTTGATACAGGAGGCTGTACAACGCCTCCCCTACGGCAAACAACCCGACTGCCACGAGCACGACTTCGATGCCATCGACCAATTCCGGCACGCCCAGGGTGTAGCGCGCGATCCCCGAAGTCGAGTCCAGGCCGATAAGGCCGATGGTCAGGCCGATCCCCAACGAAGCGAAACCCCGCAGCATCGACGCGCCGAGCACCGCCGACACGGTGGTGAATGACAACACCAGAATCGCGAAATACTCCGCAGGCCCGAACTTGAGCGCCAGTGTGGCAACGACCGGGGCAAACAGGGTCAGCAGAATCGTCGCAATGGTGCCGGCGACAAATGAGCCGATGGCCGCCGTTGCCAGGGCAGGTCCGGCGCGTCCGTTGCGAGCCATGAGATTGCCTTCCAGGGCCGTCACCATGGAGGACGACTCCCCGGGCGTATTGAGCAGGATGGAGGTGGTCGAGCCACCAAACTGAGCGCCGTAGTAGATGCCGGCGAACATGATCAGCGCCCCCGTCGGATCGACCTTGGCCGTGATCGGCAGCAGCAGTGCAACCGTCAGCGCCGGCCCGATGCCCGGTAGCACACCGATCGCGGTGCCAAGCAAACAGCCGATAAACCCCCACATCAGGTTGATCGGCGTCAGGGCGGCGGCAAAACCGATGGCCAGGCTTGAGAGAATATCCACCGTGTTTTATCTCCTGTAGCCGGGGTCAGAACCAGGCGTTGACGAGGGGCGGAAGGGAAACCCCCAGCCCGGCGTTGAACAGCCAGTAAATAGGCAAGGTCAAGGCGATGCCGATGGCCAGGTCCCGCGCCGGGCGCCGACTGCCAAACCCCCGGGCCGAACAGGCAAACAACAAACCGGCCGCCAACACGAAGCCAATGAGGTTGATCAGCACGGCTACGCTCACCAGTCCCGCGGTTACCCAGGCGGCGCCGAGTTTGCCGCCGGGCAGCGCCTTGGCAGATTCGTCATCGTGGTCGGCCAATTCGCGGAAACCACCGCTGACCGCCTGATAACTCAACACCAGGCCAACGACACCCAGAAACACCGCCAGCGCGTAGGGATAGACGTGAGCGCCGAGGATGACGAACCCCATCTCCGCAGGGAACTGGTACGCACCGAGCGCCAGCACGGCGCTGATGGCGATCACTCCCAAACCAATCGCCAGTTGAACCGGGACGATCCGACGAGGCGGGTTCATTTTGCAATCAACCCGACCTCGACCAGCATTCCATGCAGTCGCACGTGTTCAGCATCGACAAACTTGCCGAACTCATCACCGGTCAGAATGTTGGGTGCCCATTTATTGGTGTCGACGTTTTCTTTCCAGCCTTTGCTTTCGGCGGCAGCCAGGACGGCATCGGTCACCTCCTTGCGCTGCTCGGGCGTAAGATTCGCGGCACCGTAGACACCACGCCAGTTGCCGATAATCACGTCGTAGCCACTCTCTTTCAACGTCGGCGCATCGATACCGGCGATACGTTCAGGTGCGCCGATGGCGAGTACCCGGAACTGGCCGTTTCGGATGTATTGGCCCAGTTCGGCATAGCCGCCGGTGATCACTTTGATCTGGCCGCCCAATACCTGAGCGACCACTTCACCGCCCCCGGCGAAGGCGACGTAATTGACTTTATTGACCGGGATTCCCATTTTGCTGGCCAGATCGGCGATGCCAATGTGATCAATCGAGCCTTTTGAGCCGCCACCCCAGGTGATGCTGGAGGGTTTTTCCTTGAAGGCTTTGAGCAGATCCTCCAGGTTTTTGAACTCGGATTCCTTGCGTACGGCGATCACGTTGTACTCGGTAAACAACCGGGCAATCGGTGTCACATCCTTCAAGGTGATTTGCGGTTTGTTCTGTTCAATACCGGCGACCATGATCGCGCCGACCACCAGCAGCGCGTTCGGGTCGCCCTTGGTACTGTTGGCGAATTGCGCCAGGCCTAATGTGCCGCCTGCCCCACCCTTGTTCTCAAAGGTCACGGCTTTGGCCGCTTTGACCTCGACCAGGGCTTTGCCCAGGTCCCGCGCGGTCTGGTCATAACCGCCACCGACCGAGCCGGGGGCCATGAACTTGACGGTGTCCAGGGCAAACGCTGATGCACTCAGCGCGGCAACTGCAATGGCGATTGCCATGGAACGGCTGACTCGACGGAGCAAGGCAGGCATAAAGGATCTCCCGATATTGTTTTTGTGGGTGTCGGTTGAATCTCGCTCAGGAGCAACCCCTGCTCACTGAACATGCGTCTGTGAACAAGCGTAGGTCATGGTTGCGTTTGGCGATGCCCTTCGCTCGGGCAAATGCTTTGCGAGATCCTTCAGCGGGCGACGTGGGCTCATAAAAACTGCAGACCGACAGCGCAGCTCGCTACGTAAAAGCCCCCACCACCCGCTTCACTTTCACCAGCGCCGCGGCGAGCGAGTCCATGTCCACTGACCCCAGCGCCAACCGGATCGCGTGCGGCACATGCACAGAGGTTGCAAAGGGTTCGGCGGTTGAAACCGCCACTTGTTCGCGCAGCAATGCCACGGCGATCTGATCGGCTCTCGCGTCTTCCGCCAGGGGCAGCCAGATAAAGTAGGAAGCAGGATGACGAATGTAGTGCAGCCCTGTCAGCAGGGTGTCAGCCAAGGCTTGCCGGGCCTGCGCATCGGCACGCTTTTGCGCTTCCAGCGCGCTGACGGTTCCGTCATCGATCCAGGCGCAGGCAATCGCGGTCATCACCCCGGGCGTGTTCCAGGTAGTCGCCCTGATCGTGCGTTCCAGCGCGGCCACCCGGTGCGCGGGGGCGGCGACGAATCCGACGCGTAAACCGGTGGCGACGCTCTTGGAAAAGCCTGAAACGTACAGCGTTCTTTCGGGTGCCAGCTGCGCGATCGGTGGCAGCGGATCTTGCGCCAGAAAGGCGTAGGCAGCGTCCTCAATGATGTGCAGGTCATGCTTGCGCGCAATCGACACGAGGCGCTCGCGTTGATCGGCGGGCATCACCCACCCCAGCGGATTGTGCAGCGTCGGCATGGTGTAGACGGCACGCACCGAGCGGCTGCGGCAGAGCTTTTCCAGTGCCTCCAGGTCTGGCCCCTGATCAGTGAGCGGAATCGGTACGACTTCAAGGTGCAGCGTCTCGGCCAGCACCTTGAACCCCGGATAGGTCAAGGCGTCAGCCGCGATCACTTCTCCGGGTTGCAGCAGCGCCATGAGGGTCACGGCCAATCCATGCTGGGCGCCACTGACGATCAATACCTGTTCGGCCTGAACATTCAGTCCGCGTGTCAGCAGATGCCGTGCAATCGATGCCCGCTCATGCAGGCGGCCCGCATGCGGCTGGTAGCGCAGATGGGACTCCAGGTCGCCGGACAACGCCAGCTGGCGCAAGGCATTGCGCAGCAGGTCGGCCTGCCCCGGCACAGAGGGATAGTTGAAGTTGAGATCGACCATTCCGACCGCCACCGCCGGCTGATGAATCCCTTGGCTGGGTGGCAGCGACGTCTCCCTGACGAACGTTCCGCGCCCCGTTTCACCGCTGACCAGCCCCATTGCCTCCAGCTCTGCATAGACCCTGCTGGCCGTGACCAGGGCCAGCTTTTCCGTGGTGGCGAGCTGACGGTGTGTCGGCAACCGCGTACCCGGCGGCAAACGCCCGGCGCGGATATCGGCGGCAAACGCGTCCACCAGCGATTTGTAACGGGAGCGAGGCATATCAAGATGTATCCATGACAATTTTTTGATTGTATCGATACTCGGTCATACGATGCCCGCAAGGCAACCCCCGAACTGCGAGTGGACTCCCATGGAACGTGCATCGAAGCTACAACACCAGTCACTGGAAAAGAACGCGAGCGGGCTGATCAATGGACTTATCGGCGTCCTGATCTTCAGCGGTTCACTGCCCGCTACCCGGGTGGCCGTCCTCGAGTTCGATCCGGTCTTTCTGACGGTCGCACGCGCCACCATCGCGGCTGTTCTGGCGCTGTGCCTTGTACTGCTGTTGCAGGAAAAGCGTCCTGCGCGTCACCAGTTCATGCCCTTGTTTATCGTGGCGATGGGCGTTGTTATCGGGTTTCCGCTGCTGACGGCACTGGCACTTCAATACGTTACCTCCGCGCACTCCATCGTCTTCGTCGGCATGTTGCCACTCGCGACAGCCGCGTTTGGTGTTTTGCGCGGCGGTGAACGTCCGCGGCCGGCGTTCTGGTGCTTCTCGATCCTTGGCAGTTTGCTGGTGGTGGGGTTTGCCCTCGCTCAGGGGCTGACGGCCTCCCCCGCTGGCGACATCCTGATGCTGCTGGCCATCCTTGCCTGTGGGCTCGGGTATGCCGAAGGCGCAAAGCTCTCCAAGACACTGGGCGGCTGGCAGGTGATTTCCTGGGCGCTGGTGTTGTCGTTGCCGGTGGTGGCGCCGCTGACCTGGTGGCTGGCCCCCGCGTCGTTTTCGGGCATCAGCACACCGGCCTGGTTGAGCCTGGGGTACGTCTCGCTGTTCAGCATGCTCATCGGCTTCGTATTTTGGTATCGCGGGCTTGCCCAAGGAGGAATTGCCGCCGTGGGACAGCTCCAGCTGCTGCAACCATTTTTTGGCTTGGCACTGGCGGCCACGTTGCTACATGAGCAAGTCAGCCTCGGTATGCTCGGGGTTACCGTGGCGGTGATCCTGTGTGTGGTGGGTGCGAGAAGATTCGCCAAATAATCTTCGCGAAATTGTACTGCGGCCTGCGCGCACCGCTGTACCGGGAAAGCCTTCGCCGTCCGTGATAAAACTAGCGTTCTCTTGCTCCTGGAGACCTGTCATGGACCTCGCCACCCTTTCGCTATTTCTGCCCGCCTGCTTCGCGTTGAACATGGCGCCCGGGCCGAACAATCTGCTGTCGGTCAGTAACTCGACCCGCTACGGCTACCGCATTGCCTGTGTGGCCGGCATCGGTCGGCTGCTGGCGTTTGCCGGGATGATCGCCCTCGCCTCCGCCGGGTTGGCCGTGGTGCTGCAAACGTCTGAACTGTTGTTCTACGGCATCAAGATTGTCGGTGCGGCGTATCTGTTTTACCTCGCTTGGCAATTGTGGCGAGCCGACCCCGGCGCCGAACACGTGGTGAAGGGCGCGCCAGTCGGCATCATGGCGCTGGCACGCCAGGAGTTTCTGGTCGCGGCCGGCAACCCCAAGGCCATCCTCATCTTCACCGCGTTCCTGCCCCAGTTCGTCGACCCGACTCACACCGTGACGCCGCAATTCGCGCTGCTCGGCGCGTTGTTTCTGATGCTGGAATGGATCGCCATCAGCGCCTATGCCTACATGGGCCTGCACATGCGCCGCTGGTTTGCCGAGCCTCGGGGCAAACGAATATTCAACCGTTGCTGCGCGGGGTTGTTGTCGGCCGCGGCGTCGGTGCTGTTGATGGCGCGCCGCGCCTGAGCGCAGGGGATTGACGGGGGGCGACACGGGTTCACACTGCGAGGCATCCTGCCTCAATACCTGTCGAGCCTTGAATGAACCTGAATGTTGTTTATGCCTTGGGCGCCGCTGCGCTGTTTGGAGCGAGCACGCCCTTGGCCAAGGTGCTGGGCCTGAATCTCTCGCCCATCCTGCTGGCCGGGTTGTTGTATCTGGGCAGCGGACTGGGCCTGACACTCCTCAGGCTGATCCGCGACCGGGGCTGGCAGCCCAGCGGCCTCAAAGCGTCAGAATGGCCCTGGCTGATCGGTGCGATCGCGTTTGGCGGCGTCCTTGGGCCGGTCGCGCTGATGTTCGGCTTGACCCTGACTTCCGGCTCCACCGCATCCTTGATGCTCAACCTCGAATCGGTGCTGACTGCCGTGCTGGCGTGGGTGGTGTTCAAGGAAAATGCCGACCGACGGATCGTTGCCGGAATGCTGGCCATTGTTGCCGGCGGATTATTGCTGGCCTGGCCGCAAGGTTCGGCGCAATCGCAGAGCTGGATCGGACCGCTGGCCGTGGCGCTGGCCTGTGTCTGCTGGGCCATCGATAACAACCTGACGCGCAAAGTGTCGGCCTCCGACGCCGTGTTCATCGCGGGCATCAAGGGGCTGACTGCCGGGCTGGTGAACTGCGCCCTGGCACTGGCGCTGGGAGCCAAACTGCCGCACATCGCGGTACTCGGGCCGACGTTGCTCGTCGGTTTCCTCGGCTACGGGATCAGTCTGGTGCTGTTTATCCTGGCGCTGCGCGGGCTGGGCACCGCACGCACGGGGGCTTACTTCTCGACGGCGCCCTTCCTTGGCGCGGCGATTGCCATTGTGCTGTTCGGTGAGCCGGTCAGCATAACGTTCTGGGGCGCGTCACTGCTGATGGGGCTGGGCGTCTGGATCCACCTCAAGGAACGTCATGCCCATGAACATCAGCACCTCGCACTCCTTCATAGCCACCGGCACGTTCATGACGAACATCATCAACATGAGCATGCGTTCCAGTGGGACGGAGTCGAGCCACACACCCATGAACATCAGCACACGCCGATCCGCCACAGTCACCCGCACTTTCCGGACATCCATCACCGGCACAAACATTAAAAGGTCGAAAAAAGTGGATTGGCATTTTCGGCGAGCATACGTATATTCGAATATCCATATATTTGAGCCGTCGCAATGAACTCACGTCCCACCAAGGTTCTATTCATGTGCACCGCCAACAGCTGCCGCAGCGTGTTGAGCGAAGCACTGTTCAATCATTTGGCCCCCGCCGGTTTCACCGCAGTGAGTTCCGGCAGTTTCCCCAGCGGCCGGCTCAATCCTCAAGCCGTGCAAACCCTGCACACCCTTGGAGTCTCGACCGACGGCCTCTATAGCAAAGACTCCTCGGCGTTCGCCGATTCACCGCCTGATATCGTCATCACCGTTTGCGACAAGGCCGCCGGGGAGGCCTGCCCGGTCTACTTCGGACCAGCGCTCAAAAGCCATTGGGGACTGGCCGATCCGTCGGAGGTGCATGGCACCGAGCAAGCGATCCAGGCCGCTTTTGACCACACAGTCGAAACAATCAAACGGCGCTTTGCAGCCTTCTTCGCATTGGACCTGAACAGCCTTTCGCACGCAGAACTGAAGGTCGAACTGGACCGCATTGGAACCCTGTGATGAACGACGACCTGCCCAATCTGGATCTGGAACTGCTGACACTGTCAGATCAAAGTACCCACAAACCGCGCATCCTGCTGCTCTACGGCTCGACTCGCGAGCGCTCCTTCAGCCGCCTGCTGACCGAAGAAGCCGCGCGGATCCTGCGTCTGTTCGGCGCCGAAACGGTGATCTTCGACCCTAGCGGCCTTCCCCTGCCCGACGATGCGTCCAGCGACCACCCGAAGGTCCAGCAACTGCGCGAACTGGTGCTCTGGTCCGAAGGCCAGGTCTGGTGCTCACCGGAACGCCACGGTTCGATGTCTGCCGTGTTCAAGGCACAAATCGACTGGATCCCGCTGACGATGGGTGCGGTGCGTCCGACCCAGGGCAAGACCCTCGCGGTGATGCAGGTCTGCGGCGGTTCCCAGTCCTTCAACACCGTCAATCAACTGCGCGTGCTGGGCCGCTGGATGCGCATGCTGACCATCCCCAACCAATCGTCGGTGCCCAAGGCCTTCATGGAATTCGATGACGCGGGCCGGATGAAACCTTCTGCGTATTACGACCGTGTAGTGGATGTCATGGAAGAACTGATGAAGTTCACGTTGCTGGTGCGGGGTCGTGAGGAGTTTCTGGTCGATCGTTATTCGGAGCGCAAAGAGAGCGCCGAAGAACTGTCGAAACGGGTCAATCAACGCTCGATCTGAGGCGGCGTAATTCTCTGTCGATTTTCCGGTGGAGGCGTCGGCCAACGCGTTTTATGCTCAGCCCATGAACCTACAGAACGCTTTGCTTCCGCCCCACGCCGAGATGGTCCGCGCCATGCTCGAACGGGACACCGCCTACGAGGGGGTGTTCTTCACTGCGGTCAAGACCACCGGGATCTTCTGCCGCCCCAGTTGCACGGCGCGCAAACCCAAACCGGAGAACGTCGAGTTTTTCGCCCATGCCGATGAGTGCATGTCGGCAGGTTATCGCGCCTGTCTGCGCTGCAAGCCCCTCGACGCCGCCGCCATTGCCCCCGACTGGGTGCAGGCGTTGCTCAAGACCGTCGACGCCGATCCTGACCTGCGCTGGACCGACGCCCAGCTTATGGCGCAAGGCATCGAGCCGCTGAAACTGCGCCGTTGGTTCAAACAGCATTTCGGCATGACCTTCCACGCCTGGCTGCGCACCCGACGCCTGGGCATGGCGCTGGGCGGCATCAAGCAGGGAAACTCCATCGATAACGCTGCCTTCGACTCGGGCTATGAATCCCTGAGCGGTTTTCGCGACGCGTTTCAAAAATCGTTTCACATCACCCCGGGCCGTGCAGCCAACAGCGAGCCGTTGCTGTTTACCCGGCTGACCACGCCGCTGGGGCCGATGATCGCCATGGCTGAGCGTCGCGGCCTGGTGCTGCTGGAGTTTCTCGATCGACCGGCGTTGACCAAGGAAGTCGAAGAATTGCAGGCCCGTTATGGCTATGCCGTAGCGCCCGGACACAATGCGCACCTGCAGCAGATTGAAGCCGAGCTTGCGCAGTATTTCGCCGGCAAACTCACTGAATTCACCGTTGCCCTGCACTTGCCGGGCAGCGAATTCGACCGCCGGGTGTGGGCTGAACTGGCGACGATCCCCTACGGCCAGACCAGCACCTACGGCGCCATTGCCGCAAAACTGGGCAAGCCCGGCGCCAGCCGCGCGGTGGGCCTGGCCAACGGGCATAACCGTCTTTCGATTGTGTTGCCCTGCCACCGGGTGATCGGTGCAGACGGCTCGCTGACGGGCTATGGTGGAGGACAACCGCGCAAGGCGTTTTTGCTCCGACTGGAAAAGGCCGCCGTGCAGCTGACCGAACAACTCGCATTCTGATCCCCTGTTTTTCACCAAAAGTCTTAAGGAAGGACACACGATGGATAGTCAATTTCATCAACTGCACCACGACGGCCTGTTGATCCTGACCAACGTCGCCGATGCCACCGGGGCGCGCATCGTCGAGCAACTGGGCTGCAAGGCCGTGGCCACCAGCAGCGCGGCGGTGGCGTGGGCGCATGGCTACCCGGACGGCAATGCCCTGCCCCTCGAACGCCTGATTTCGACCGTCGAGTCCATCGCCCGGGTGATTTCGGTGCCGTTGACCGTGGACATCGAGGCGGGATATTCCAACGACCTGGCGCGGGTTGCCGAGGTCATTGATGCGGTGATCGCGGCCGGCGCCGTCGGGATCAACATAGAGGACGGCGCTTCGCCGCCCGAGTTGCTGGCACACAAGATCGAAATCGCCCGTCAGGTTGCCGAACGCCGCCAGGTGAGGCTGTTCATCAATGCCCGCACCGATGTTTACCTCAAAGGCCTGGTGCCTGCTGAGGACCGCGTCGCCGAAACCCTCAGACGCGCCGCGTTGTATCAGGCGGCGGGCGCTGACGGGTTGTTCGCTGCGGGCGTGACGGCCGAGTACGAGATCGCTGCGTTGTGCCAAGGCACCTCGTTGCCGGTGAACGTGCTCGGGCTTCCGGGGCTGCCGTCGCTCGATGAACTCAAAGCACTCGGCGTGCGTCGCCTGAGTGCCGGTTCGGGCATCGCCGAGTTTCTCTATGGGGCGATGGCCTCGTTGGCCAAAGGCTTCCTGGAAACCGGCAAACTCGACAGCAGCCACCTCAAGGCATTCACTTACGGCGAAGTGAACGCCCTGCTCAAGCCTGCGGAAAAAGCCTGATCGACATGCCCGATCCCTATCAGGACGCGACGCAATTCCTGGCGTCCATCGATGACGACTGGCGCCGCCATATCGCGGCCATCGGCCCCTGCCTGCATCAACCGCACCCGGCTCGCGATCCTTACGAATCGCTGGTGCGGGCGATTGCCTATCAGCAACTGCACGCCAAGGCCGGTGATGCGATTGTCGGGCGGCTGCTGGCGTTGTTTCCGTCAGTGGCATTTCCGAGGCCGGAACAGATCATCGCCACCGACTTTGACCAGATGCGCAGCTGCGGTTTTTCCGCGGGCAAGATTGCGACCATTCAGGGGATAGCGCAGGCCACCCTCGACGGCGTGGTGCCGGATTACGCAACGGCACTGGCCATGGAGGATGAAGCGCTGATCGAGCGCTTGATCACCTTGCGCGGGGTCGGCCGCTGGACGGTCGAGATGCTGCTGATCTACAGCCTGGAGCGACCGGACATCTTGCCCGCCGATGACTTCGGCGTGCGCGAGGGGTATCGGCGCTTGAAGGGGCTGGAGGTGCAGCCGACGCGCAAGCAGATGGTCGAGATTGGCTTGGCGTGGAGTCCGTATCGGACGGTGGCGTCCTGGTATTTGTGGCGGATGCCTAGCCGGTAGACCGAGTCATCGTTC
This sequence comes from Pseudomonas sp. DR48, assembly GCF_019823085.1. Taxonomy (NCBI): domain Bacteria; kingdom Pseudomonadati; phylum Pseudomonadota; class Gammaproteobacteria; order Pseudomonadales; family Pseudomonadaceae; genus Pseudomonas; species Pseudomonas sp. DR48. The sequence continues at coordinate 6,218,129 of NZ_CP081946.1, forward strand.
ATCGCGAGCAGGCTCGCTCCCACATCGGATTTTCAGTGTTCACAAATCCCTTGTGGGAGCGAGCCTGCTCGCGATGGCAGCCGAAAGGCCAACATATTACTCAGGGCCAATCACAACCCCGACTTCAACCGACTGAATGCCCGAATCAGCGCTCGGTTGAACGCCTTGTCATTGTCATTCTTGCTATACAACGAAGCCCGCACCTGCGCCGACGGATACGTCCCCGGATCATTGCGAATCGCCGGGTCAATCAACCCGTCCGCCGCGGTAATCGCATTGGCGTAGTGGATGGTGTCGGTGATCGGTGCAATCACCTCCGGCGTCATCAGATAGTCCATCAACGCCAGCCCGGCCTCAGGGTGCGGCGCATCCTTGGGAATGACCATGGCGTCGAACCAGATCAACGTGCCCTCCGTCGGTATCCGGTAACTGAGCTTGAATGGCTTGTGCGCAGCCTCGGCCTGTGTGGCGGCGATGCCCACGTTGCCGTTCCAGGACATCGCCACGCAGGTGTTGCCGTTGGCCAGGTCGCTGATATTCAGGTCATTGTCGAAGTAGCGGATGTACGGCCGGATCTTCGCCAATTGCTGCTCGGCCAGTTTCAGGTCATCGAGGTTCTGGCGGTTGATGTCCAGGCCCATGTACTTCATGACCGCGGCAAATACCTCGTTGGGATCGTTGAGCAGGCTGACCCCGCAATCGGCAAATCTGGACACCACGGCCGGGTCGAACAGCATCGCCCAACTGTCCCGTGGCGCATCGGGCAAACGCTTGTTGATCGCCTCTTCCTGATAACCGACGCCAGTGGTGCCCCAGGCGTAAATCCCGGCGTAGCGATTACCTGGATCGAACGCCGCCATGTGCTGGCGAAACTCTTCGCCGACACCGGCAAAGTGCGGCAATCGTTGGTGGTTCAACGTCTGAATCGCCCCGCTCTGAATCGCCCGGGACAAGTGCTGCCCCGCCGTCAGCACCAGATCATAGCCGCTGCGACCGGTCAGCAATTTGGTCTCGACGGTTTCCAGCGAATCAAAGTGATCGGCCACCACATGGATGCCGGTTGTTTTCTCGAAATTGGTCAGCGTATCCGGCGCCAGGTACTCGCCCCAGATGTACAGGTTCACCACCGGTTTGGCGGTGTCGGCGGCCTGCACACACAAGGGTGCAAGCACCAGCAATAACGCTTGAGTCAGTTTGTGCAGGCCCATGTTCACACTCCCTTTTGGCTGCGGGCAGGCGCCGCGTATTGCGGCATGGTGATGCAGGCGACATTGCCGCCACCGAGGAGGATCTCCCGGGAGTTTTCGATGCCGACGATCTTGTGCTGCGGGAACAGTTCGGCGAGGGTCGCCTGGGCCGCTTGATCGTTGCGATCGCCAAACAACGGCACCACGATCGAGGTGTTGCCGGCGTAGTAGTTGATGTACGACGCGCAGATCCGCGTCCCGGCCTGACGGGTATGGGTGCTGTCTTGCTGGTCCAGGCCTTCGGCTTCCTCGGCGGTCCATTCCAGCACGTCCGGTTGCGGCAGTTTGTGCACGATCAGCTCGCGGCCACGGCTGTCGCAGGTGCTGCGCAGGATGTCGTAGGCCTCCTGGTAGATTTCCCACTGCGGGTCATCACGATTGTCGGTCCATTGCAGCACGACTTCGCCGGGACGCACGAAGCACGCGAGGTCGTCGACGTGGCCATCGGTTTCGTCGAACTTGCAACCGCGCGGCAGCCAGATGATCTGCTCGGCACCGAGGTAATCGGTCAAGCGACGGGTGACTTCGTCCTTGCCTAAATGCTGGTTGCGATTGCGGTTGAGCAGGCATTGTTCGGTGGTCAGGATGCTGCCCTGGCCGTCGCTCTGGATGCCGCCCAGTTCGGCAATCAGCGGCGCGCGATAACGGTCGAAGCGTTCGATTTCAAGGATTTTACTGGCGATCTGGTCGTCCTTGTCCCACGGGTAATACAAGCCACCGTCGAGGCCACCGTATGCGTTGAACTCAAAGTCGACGCCGCGCACCTCGCCACTCTCGTCGTTGACCACAAAGCACGGGCCGCTGTCGCGAAACCAGGTGTCGTTGCAGGTCATTTCCACCACGCGCACCTGAGGCGGCAACTGACGGCGGGCGGTGGCGAACTGGTTGGCAGAGGCACACACCGTCACCGGTTCGCTTTGGGCAATGGCGCTGACAATCTGCACCCAGACTTTCTGCGCGGGCTTGGCGCCATTGCGCCAGACGTCGGTGCGCTCCGGCCAGCCGAGCCAGCAACCGGACTTGGTTTCGAATTCGCCGGGCAGGCGGAAGCCGTCGAGTTTGGGAGTGGAGTCGAGCAAACGTGCCATGGTCAAACCTCATCAGCGGGGATTGGAATGACCACAGGCTAAGGGGGCGAGCGCCCTGCTCACCAACGATGATTATTTCGGAATAGTTGAATTCAACTCATCAATCGATCAATTGATCGTTGAACCACTCGAGCATCTGCGCTACGGCTGGGCGCTCCAGGCGCACCCGCTCGCACACCAGCGCATATTGGCCGAGCGCCGTCATGCTTGAGGTAAACGGCCGGACCAGGCGACCACTGAGCAAATCCTCCTGCGCCGTCAGGTTATCGCCCATCGCCACGCCCTGGCCTTGGACCGCCGCTTCCAGCGCCAGGCCGGCATGGGCGAAATACAGTTGCCGTCCGGGACGCTGATCGCCGGCATGACTGGTCAGCCACGCGGTCCAGGTCTTGCCGTCCTGATCGTCGTGCAGCAGGCAGTGACGCACCAGATCCTTGGGCGTTTTCAGGGTGCCCTGATTGAACAGGCCGGGACTGCACACCGGAAAGAACTGCAACGCGGGCAAGGGGCGCACGAAGTATGCGCTGCTATCGACCGGGCCGGTGCCGTAGGTGATCGCCAGGTCGATGTCTTCCCCCGGCGCCGTGGCGTCGATCGGTTGTTCGTAGAGGTGCAGCGTGATGTGCGGGTAGCGGGCGTAGAAATCTGTCAGGCGACTCATCAGCCACTTTTGCGTCAACTCGGCGGTGACCGCCAGGCGCAACACGGCCAGCGATGACGGGTCGCGCAATTCATCGCAGGCATCGCCGATCAATTCGAACGCTTGCTGCAGACTTTGCATCAGACGGCCAGCGGCCATGGTCGGACGGATTTGCCGGCCCTCACGGATGAACAGCGAGACACCCAAGTGTTCTTCGAGTTGGCGAATCTGATGACTGACGGCGCTGTCGGTGACACACAGCTCGGCAGCGGCGCGACCGAAATGGGCGTGCCGGGCGGCGCATTCGAAGGTCCTGAGTGCTGCCAGAGAAGGCAATCGTCGCATGGGTTCAGCCCCTGTGATGAAGGCGCCCATGCTGCCTTGGCGATTGATAGGCGTCCAGCCACACCTGACACAGATTCATTTGGCACCGCGATGCTGCAGTCGAGAGGCGCTGACGGTCTAGGCTGTATCGGGTCAGTCCCAGACCTGTTGGAGGATGTCATGCAGCTAGAAGGTTCCTGCCATTGCGGTGCCGTGTCGTTCAGTTTGACCAGCGCTCACCCCTACCCTTATCAGCGTTGCTACTGCTCGATCTGCCGCAAGACCCAGGGCGGTGGCGGGTATGCGATCAACCTCGGTGGCGATGCCCAAAGCCTCACCGTGCGCGGCCGCAAGTACATCTCGATTTACCATGCGCGTCTCAAGGACGAAGGCGATAAGCGCGCCCGACGCAGCACCGCCAAGCGGCATTTCTGTTCTTTGTGCGGTTCCGGATTATGGCTGTTCAGCCCTGAATGGCCGGAGCTGATTCATCCGTTTGCATCCGCCATCGACACCCCGTTGCCGGTGCCGCCGGAACACACGCACTTGATGCTCGGTTCCAAGGCGCCGTGGGTCGAGGTTAGCCTACGCCCCGGGGACCAGCAGTTCGACGTCTATCCCGAAGAATCCATCGCCGACTGGCATGAACGATTGGGTTTGTGCCGCTGAGAAGGATACAGACCTCGTTGGCTGGGCAGGTGGTGTACAGTTTTTGAGGATGCGGTGTTGCTGATGACGCCATCGCGAGCAGGCTCGCTCCCACAGGGGATTTGTGAACGACACAGACCCAATGTGGGAGCGAGCCTGCTCGCGATGGCGTCAGTGAAAGCAACCCCAACCTAATCCAGATGCGCCCAGGTCATGCGAAACGACGCCCCACCCCATGGCGAATCCGTCACTTCCACTTGCCCGCCATGGGATTGCGACACCCGGCGCACCAGGGCCAATCCCAGACCAAAACCACCGGTGCGACGGTCGCGGCTGGCGTCCAGTCGCGAGAACGGTTCGAAGATTTTCTCCCGCCCGTCAACCGGCACGCCCGGCCCATCATCGTTGACCTGCACTTCATAATGATCACCGGTACGCACCAACGACACCTCTACCCGCTCATCGGCGTAGCGAATGGCGTTGCGCAGCAGGTTGATCACTGCTCGCGCCATAAAGCGCGGTTCGATGCGCACTTCATCGACCTGGCACTCAACGATCACCAACTGCACCCCGGCGGCTTCGGCTTCCAGCGCCACGCTGCCCACCACGCTGTCCAGCCAACTGATGGCCTGAATATTCTCTCGGTTGATCACCGTGGCGCCGCGCTCCAGGCTGGCGTAGGTCAGCAACTCGGAGACCATTTCCTCCAGCTCGCCGAGGTCGGCGTACATGTCGGCGATCAGCTCACCGCTCTGGGTCGGATCGGGTTGCTGCTTGAGCTGATCGAGCTCAAACGACAGCCGGGCAATGGGCGTGCGCAGCTCGTGGGACACCGCGTTGGTCAGTTCGCGCTGGTTGGCGATCAAGCCTTCGATGCGAGCCGCCATCAGGTTGAAGTGTTCGGCCAGGTCGCGAATGTTCGAGCGCTTGGACAGCTGAATGCGTGACGACAAGTCGTTATCGCCAAAGCGCTCGGCCGCCAGGCGCAGCTTTTCCAGATCGCGCCAATGCGGTCGGACCCAGAAAAACAGCACGATGCCGATCAGCACGGCCAGCATCAAATAGGCCGCCGTGATGTAGAACGGCATCAGGCTCGGCTCGGGCGGCAGCTTGATGCTCAATAGCTGGGAACCGCCATCGATCGACGAAATGAACTGGGTGTACTTCTCGCGAATCACCAGTTTGCCTTCGGCCAGCAAGGCTTTCTCATCATCGTCGAGGGCCAGATGATCGGACTCGATCAGGCTCAGCCCCAGTCCGTAGTGCTGGCGTAGCGTGTCCAGTTGCTGCTCGCGTTGCGAGCCTTCCAGCCCGCGCAATTGCTCGACCAGCGAATACGCCTGCCCCCGAACCGCCTCGCGGTTATAGGCCTGCATCTGCCCATCGAGCAGCACATTGAACGTATGCTCGACCGTCTGTAATGCCAGCACCAACCCCACCGCCAGTACGACGTACAACCCCAGAAATAACCGCAGCATCTACAGCTCCCACGCGAACGGATTGAACAGGTAGCCCTTGCCCCAAACGGTCTTGATGCACATCGGTTCGCGCGGATTGTCCTTGAGCTTGCCGCGCAACTTGCTGATGTAGACGTCAACGCTGCGGTTGAGGCCATCGAAGGCAATGCCGCGCATGCGGTTGAGGATGTCGTCGCGGGACAGGATCTTGCCGGCGGCGCTGGCGAGCAACCACAGCAGTTCGAATTCCATGGTGGTCATGTCGATGACGTCGTCCGCGAGCCTGACTTCGCGACAGCTGCGGTCGATGCTCAGGTGGCCGAACTCCAGGGCGCTGCACACGCTGCTCTCGGGCGTCTGACGGCGTTGCAAGGCCCTCAGGCGTGCGAGCAGCACTGGCGGTTTGATCGGCTTGATGACGTAGTCGTCGGCACCGGACTCGAGTCCGAGAATATGATCGAGGTCGTCTTCCTTGGCGGTCAGGATGACGATCGGCGTATCGGACACACTGCGAATTTCGCGGCATACCTGCAGGCCGCTCTGGCCCGGTAGCATCAGGTCGAGCACGACCATTTTCGGTTTGAACTCGAGGAACGCAGCCAACGCCAGGTCACCGCGGTGCACCTGCCGGACTTCAAAGCCGTGTTGGGACAGGAAATACGCGATCAATCCGGCCAGTTTTTCGTCGTCTTCCACCAGCAATACTTTGCCAAAACCCAGGCTATCCATAACGACCGTCTGCCAACCCTTGTGTGAAGTGGGCGGCATTATGGCGCCAATCGATGACGGGACGGTTATCGCAGGCAGCAAAAACCGGCCTTGAGAGCCGGTTTTTGGCGATGTTTCATACAATTAAGAGTTTTTAACAATTCAAGATCAAAAGATCGCAGCCTCGTTTCACTCGACAGCTCCTACATCGAAATGCGATCCCTTGACCTTTACGCCGCGACCGGGACGCCGCTGTGGAAGCGAAATTCCACGTCCGGCGATTCGATCAGTTCCTGTTCGGCGGCGCGAACCTTGTCGATGACCTGAGCAATGTCCTTGGCATCACCGTACTGGTAAGCCAGTTTCAGATAACCCTGGAAATGCCGAGCCTCGCTTTTCAGCAGGCCGAAATAGAACTTGCCCAGTTCTTCGTCCAGATGCGGCACCAGCGCCTCGAAACGCTCGCAGCTGCGGGCCTCGATAAACGCGCCCACCACCAGGGTATCCACCAGTTTGACCGGCTCGTGGCTGCGCACCACTTTGCGCAACCCCGAGGCGTAACGCCCGGCGGAGAGCTGACGCAGCTCGATCTTGCGTTTTTTCATCAAACGCATGACTTGTTCGTGGTGAACCAGCTCTTCCCGGGCCAGGCGCGACATCAGGTTGATCAAGTCGACATGAGAGTGATATTTGGCGATCAGGCTCAACGCCGTGCTGGCCGCCTTGAACTCACAGTTCTTGTGGTCGATCAGCAGGGTTTCCTGATCGGCGAGCGCGGCCTGGACCCAGCCATCGGGGGTGCGGCAGCCGAGGAACTCGTGAATTTCGGGAAGGATCATGGGGCTCACGGATAAAAAGGTTCAAAACGAAGGGCGCCGATTATACCGGCCTGCCGGCAGACCACCAGTCGCTACAGTTGATATGCATCAAGTACCTGGCCGGCGACCAGCAACTATAGTTGTCCAACGCCATGCCTTTTTATCGTTAATGGAGGTCCCGATCATGCAAGCCATTCGCAGCATTCTGGTGGTCATTGAACCCGAACACTCGGAAAGCCTGGCGCTCAAGCGGGCCAAATTGATTGCTGGCGTAACCCAGGCCCATCTGCACCTGCTGGTTTGCGACCGCAAGCATGACCATAGCGCCATGTTGGGCGTGCTCAAGGCGGCGCTGGTGGCGGACGGCTACAGCGTCACCACCGAACAGGCCTGGAACGAGAGCCTGCATGAAACCATCATCGATGTGCAGCAGGCGGAAGGTTGCGGGCTGGTGATCAAACAGCATTACCCCGACAGCCCGCTGAAAAAGGCGCTGCTGACGCCCGAGGACTGGAAGATATTGCGCAACTGCCCGGCACCGGTGCTGCTGGTAAAAACCGTCGGCTCCTGGAAGGACAAGGTGATTCTGGCGGCAATCGATGTCGGCAATACCGATGACGAACACCGCCATTTGCACAACACCATCATTGATTACGGCTATGACATTGCCAGCCTGGCGAAGGCCAAGCTGCATGTGATCAGCGCCCATCCGTCGCCGATGCTGTCGGCGTCCGATCCAACGTTACAGCTCAGCGAAACCATCGAGGCTCGTTATCGCGAGCAGTGCAAGGCGTTTCAGGCCGAGTTCGACATTGATGACGAGCACCTGCATATCGCCGAAGGCCCTGCGGATGTGTTGATCCCGTACATGGTGCACAAGCTTCAGGCTGCGGTGACAGTGATTGGCACGGTCGCGCGGTCCGGGTTATCAGGGGCGTTGATCGGCAATACCGCCGAAGTGGTGCTCGATGCGGTGGAGAGCGATGTGCTGGTGCTCAAGCCCGAAGAGATCATGGATCATCTGGAAGAGATCGTGAGCCAGCATTGAGATGTTCGGCGTCAAGCAGATCGCCTTCGCGGGCAAGGATTACCCGCCGAAGGCGTCCTTGAGAAAGCCCGGCGCGATGTAGCGCTGGTAATGCGCCTCGGACAGCAGAAAGAACTCCCGATCAATGGCATCGCGCAGTTCCGGCAGGTTCCAGTCGCGAAACTCCGGCATCAACACCATCCCGTAGGCTTCCAGATTGTTGATCACCCGCGCGCCACGGGCGATCAGCTGATACGCCCAGCAATACTCGGACTGGTGCGGCACGAAGCGAATCTTGCGCTGCTCCAGCTGCAGACGCAGGCGCTGGGGATCGAACACTTCCAGCTTGCTGGCCATCACCTGCGACAGCAACAGCTCCAGACGCAGCCACACCGCACGCTTTTCTTCCTCGTTGTAACCATTCCAGTTGATCACTTCATGGTGGAAACGCTTGCAGCCACGGCACACCAGATCACCGTAAACAGTGGAGCAGAGGCCGACGCAGGGAGTTTTGATGGTCTGATTGGGCATAGGTAGGCAAAACACGGGAAAGCAGAACAGACCGGCATGTTAGCCCTTTGTCTAACATTGATCACCCCTCAAAATTCGGGGGCTAACTTACCTTTAATTTTTTTTTGCCGTAGAATCAGCCAGCCTTTTAAGGCGCCAATGTCCGTTAGAAGCTGTTTTCAAAGCGTCACGAGCACAGTCGTTCCTTCAGAGCGGAGTTGGCGAAGGGTTTTTCCAGCGGGGAAAAGCTCTACGCCAACCCTCATCAGCTCCCCGTTCTGCAGGCGTAAAACTTTGAAAGCAGCTTCTGTAAGGAATTGTCGGTAATTCTGGCTAAGTGGCCCACAACGCCACGCAGCGCATGAGTACGGCAATTTCGGGATGAGCGTCCCGGACACCCATTTGGGACCACTGATGAGGGTAATAACTGTGCTTGAAGCCTACCGCAAACATATCGAAGAGCGCGCAGCACTGGGTATCGTTCCCCAGCCGCTTAACGCCGAACAAACTGCAGGCCTGGTCGAGCTGCTGAAAAATCCCCCGGCTGGCGAAGAAGCTTTCCTCGTTGACCTGATCACCAATCGCGTACCACCTGGAGTGGACGAAGCAGCCTATGTAAAGGCCGGTTTCCTCTCTGCCCTCGCCAAAGGCGAAGCAACCTCCCCTCTGATCGACAAGAAACGCGCTGTTGAACTGCTCGGCACCATGCAAGGCGGCTACAACATCGTCACCCTGGTCAACCTGCTGGACGACGCCGAACTGGCGCCAGTCGCAGCCGAAGAACTCAAGCACACCCTGCTGATGTTCGACGCCTTCCACGACGTCGCAGAACGCGCCAAAAAAGGCAACGTTCACGCCAAAGGCGTGCTGCAATCCTGGGCTGACGGCGAGTGGTTCAAGAACCGCCCTGTCCTGGCCGACAAGATCAGCCTGCGTGTATTCAAGGTCACCGGCGAAACCAACACCGACGACCTGTCCCCTGCCCCTGATGCCTGGTCCCGCCCGGACATCCCGCTGCACGCCCTGGCCATGCTGAAAATGGCCCGTGAAGGCATCGTGCCTGACGTCCAAGGCGTTACCGGCCCGATGAAACAGATCGAAGAAATGCGCGGCCAAGGCTTCCCGATCGCCTACGTCGGCGACGTGGTCGGTACCGGTTCTTCGCGTAAATCCGCCACCAACTCGGTGCTGTGGTTCTTCGGCGACGACGTTCCTTACGTCCCGAACAAGCGTGCCGGCGGTTTCTGCTTCGGCAGCAAGATCGCTCCGATCTTCTACAACACCATGGAAGATGCTGGCGCACTGCCGATCGAATTCGACGTCACCAACATGAACATGGGCGACGTGATCGACCTGTATCCGCATGCTGGCAAAGTCTGCAAACACGGCACTGACGAAGTCCTGACCACCTTCGAAATGAAGACTCCGGTGCTGTTGGACGAAGTCCGTGCCGGCGGTCGTATTCCGCTGATCATCGGCCGTGGCCTGACCGAGAAGGCACGTGCCGAACTGGGCCTGCCACCTTCGACCCTGTTCAAACTGCCGGAAGTTCCGGCTGAAAGCTCCAAGGGCTACACCCTGGCGCAGAAAATGGTCGGCAAGGCGTGCGGTCTGCCAGAAGGCAAAGGCGTTCGTCCTGGCACCTACTGCGAACCGAAAATGACCACCGTGGGTTCCCAGGACACCACCGGTCCTATGACCCGTGACGAACTGAAAGACCTGGCGTGCCTGGGCTTCTCGGCCGATCTGGTCATGCAGTCGTTCTGCCACACCGCGGCTTACCCTAAGCCGATCGACGTGACCACCCACCACACCCTGCCTGACTTCATCATGACCCGTGGCGGCGTTTCCCTGCGTCCGGGCGACGGCATCATCCACAGCTGGCTGAACCGCATGCTGCTGCCGGACACCGTCGGTACCGGTGGTGACTCGCACACCCGTTTCCCAATGGGCATCTCGTTCCCGGCCGGTTCCGGTCTGGTTGCGTTCGCCGCAGCCACCGGCGTCATGCCGCTGGACATGCCGGAATCGATCCTGGTGCGCTTCAAAGGCAAAATGCAACCGGGCGTCACCCTGCGCGACCTGGTTCACGCCATTCCTTACTTCGCGATCCAGGCTGGCCTGCTGACCGTCGAGAAGAAAGGCAAGAAGAACGCCTTCTCCGGCCGCATCCTGGAAATCGAAGGCCTGGACAACCTGAGCATCGAGCAAGCTTTCGAGCTGTCCGACGCTTCGGCTGAACGTTCGGCTGCCGGTTGCACCATCAAGCTGTCGAAAGAGTCGATCACCGAGTACCTGAACTCCAACATCACCCTGCTGCGCTGGATGATCGGCGAAGGCTATGGTGACGTGCGCACCCTGGAACGTCGTGCTCAAGCGATGGAAGCCTGGGTTGCCAACCCTGAGCTGATGGTTGCCGATGCTGACGCCGAATACGCTGAAATCATCGAAATCGACTTGGCCGACATCAAAGAGCCTGTGCTCTGCGCGCCAAACGATCCGGACGACGCCCGTCTGCTGTCCAGCGTTGCTGGCGAGAAGATCGACGAAGTGTTCATCGGTTCGTGCATGACCAACATCGGTCACTTCCGCGCTGCCGGTAAACTGCTGGATCAGGTCAAGGGTCAGCTTCCAACCCGTCTGTGGCTGTCGCCTCCGACCAAGATGGACGCTCACCAGCTGACCGAAGAAGGCTACTACGGCATCTACGGCAAAGCCGGCGCACGCATGGAAATGCCAGGCTGCTCGCTGTGCATGGGTAACCAGGCACGCGTAGAGCCGAACTCGACTGTAGTGTCGACTTCGACCCGTAACTTCCCGAACCGTCTGGGTGACGGCGCGAACGTCTACCTGGCCTCGGCCGAACTGGCGTCCGTTGCTTCCATCCTGGGTCGCCTGCCGACCGTCGAGGAATACATGGAATACGCTGGCAAGATCGACAGCATGGCGGCCGATGTCTACCGCTACCTGTCCTTCGACCAGATCGCCGAGTTCCGTGAAGCTGCTGCGAACGCCAACATCCCGGTCGTTCAAGCCTAACGCTACAACGCAATAAAAAACGCCGCCCATCGAGAGATGAGCGGCGTTTTTTTATGCCTGCAGATTTGCAGTAACCCCACACAACGGATCGGCGTACACGCTCCGCTCCTCACCACTCAACAGGCCGAGCGGTAGCTCGCCTGCAGCTTTTGATCTTGATCAACCCGCACCATCGGAACGCGGAGCGTCCCTGGCTGCATTCCCACGCGGAGCGTAGGGAACGATCAGTGGGGTAGCTGGAAGAGAATGGTCGGCTGTCAGGCCGCCATCGCTGGCAGGCCAGCTCCCACAGGGTTTGGTGTACATCTGCAAGAGACTGGTCGGCTGGCAGGCCGCCATCGCTGGCAGGCCAGCTCCCACAGGGTTTGGTGTACATCTGCAAGAGACTGGTCGGCTGGCAGGCGGCCATCGCTGGCAGGCCAGCTCCCACAGGGTTTGGTGTACATCTGCAAGAGACTGGTCGGCTGGCGGGCCGCCATCGCTGGCAGGCCAGCTCCCACAGGGTTTGGTGTACATCTGCAAGAGACTGGTCGGCTGGCAGGCCGTCATCGCTGGCAGGCCAGCTCCCACAGGGTTTGGTGTACATCTGCAAGAGACTGGTCGGCTGGCAGGGCGCCATCGCTGGCAGGCCTGCTCCCACAGGGTTTGGTGTACATCTGCAAGAGACTGGTTGGCTGGCGGGCCGTCTTCGCTGGCAGGCCAGCTCCCACAGTTGGATTGGGTGCATCTGGGAGAGATTGGTTGGCTGTCAGGCCGTCATCGCTGGCAGGCCAGCTCCCACTGGGTTCGGTGTACATCTGCAGGAGATTGGTCGGCTGTCAGGCCGCCATCGCTGGCAGGCCAGCTCCCACAATAGATCGGCGTACACGCTTCGCTCTTAACCACTCAATAGGCCGAGCGGTAGCTCGCCTGCTTTTGATTTTGATCTACCCGCCCCTTCGGCAGGCTGAGTGGAGGCGTTCATCTGGGGGGCAGGCGCGTAGCGCCGTGCGGCGAAGCCGCACACATCGAGAGGAGGTCGTCGCGAAGCAGACCGGAGGCGATGCCCCCAGATGAATGCCGGAACGAAGGAACACCGAGCCTAAGCGAGGGGCCGGACGCCGGGGCAAAGACCTTTGCTTCCTTTGGGGCGTTTGCCAAAGGGAGTCGCCGTCAGGGCGAAACCCTAAGCCGCCGTTACCGCAGCAACGGATATGTACCCGATCAACCCAAAACATGGTCGGCCCAAAGGCCGCCACTAAAGAGAAGGCTTGAGAGCCTGCCGCACAGCATCATCAACACTCAACCCACTAAGAAACACCTGCTCCAACTCCTGCGTCGGCAACATCGAAAGCACCGCCTTCGCCTCATGCTTAAGCCGCGCCAGAATCAACAACATATCCAACGCCCGCACCTGCAAAAAGAATACCTCCAGCGCCTCGATACTCGTGCCATCCAGATCCGGCGACTCCTCCAGACTAAGAATAATCGTATGCACCGGCGGCTGCGCATGCCGCGCCAGACGCAACGCACCACCCAAAATACGCTCCACGTTAGCGAAAAACAGCGCCTCGCTAGGCCGCACAATCAGCACGCCAGGGATGACATGCGCATCCGGATGACGCTGCACATCAACATAATCATGACCGCCGCCCATCTGCCCCAACACCTGAATATCCGCCGACGACATCTGCTTGAGCATCAGCACCACACTGATCGCCACCGCCACAAGCAAACCATCCAGCACGCCCAACACCAACACCGCCGCCACCGCACAAATCACCAGCAGACGATCACGACGCCAGATGAAATAGCGGCCCAATGGCTGAAGACTCAAACCCCGCGCCAAGGCATAAATAACGATGGCGGCCAACACCGGCTCAGGCGTCAAGGCGATGTAAGGCAATACCGTCAAAACGATCAACAACACCACCGCCGCCGCGACCACCCCGGAGAGCCGTGAACCGGCACCCGCCGCCTCATTCGCCGACGTCGCAGAATAACCGGCACCCGCCGGCATGCCATGGAACAGGCCAGACAGCAGATTTGCCGCACCCAGGGCCAGCAGGTCACGGTTCGACGAAACCCGGTCGTTATGCTTGAGCGCAAAAGAGGTAATCGATCCGTAGGATTCGGCGTACAGAATCATCACCATGGCAAACGCCAACTCCCCCAGGCGCAGCCAATCGGCAAATGGCAACACCGGCAGCCTTGGCACTTCAAGGCTCAGGTCTATCACCCCGATCAGATCCACCCCATAAGCCGGCAAGTTCAGCCACTGACCGGCGGCGACGCCGAGCGCCACCACCAGTAAACCGCCCGGGACATGCCGCAACCGCGCGCACAGCCCCAACACCAGCAGCGCGACCGCCGCGACCAGCAAACCAACGCGATTCCATTGCGACCACTGCTCCAGCAATTGCGGGACAAAATGGATCAGGTTGCCGTTGCTCGGGTGCACGTCAACGATGCTCGCGAACTGCTTGAGGATGATGGTCAACGCCAGCCCCAAGGCAAAGCCGCGCAGTACCGGTTTGGCGATAAACGAGGTGACGCTGCCGAGCTTGAACAGCCCGGCCAGCACAAAGAATCCGCCGGTGACCAATACAAGACCGATCGCCAGCGTCATGCGCAAACCTGAATCGCCATTAGCCAATGTGGCAGTGGCCGCAGCCAGAACCGCCGCCGAAGACGAGGTCGCCGAAACAATCGCAAAGCGACTGGTGCCCAACAACGCGTAGCACAGCAAACCGGCGAACAATGCGATGACCCCGGCCTGGGGCGGCACTGCGGCGATGCTCGAATAGGCCACCGCCTCCGGCAACAGCAAACCGGCAATCGACAGCCCGGCCAAAAGGTCTCGCCAACGGTTGGGGGAATCGGCAAGGGGTTGCACCGATACGCCTTGAACACGAGCCATGGAGCGTCTCCAGAGAAAGATCAACAAGCCGTCTACGACGCGCCAATGATGGTTCTTAGGTTAACCGTTAATCCGGTTGGGCGTGTGCTTTGGGTCATGGCACAGGCCATAAAAAACGCGGCCCTTTTGCAAGGAGCCGCGTTTTTTTGTGTTGATCGTTGATCATTCCCACGCTCAAGCGGGAACGATCATGCGTCAGGCAGTCAACGAATAGATCAACGCCGAAATCGCCACCAGCCCTACCGCTGTCACGAAGACATTGGACGCCTGGCCGCGATAACGGGCCATTGCCGGCACCTTGCGGATTGCGTACATCGGCATCAGGAACAGAATCGCCGCGATGACCGGGCCGCCGAGGGTTTCGATCATGCCCAGGATGCTCGGGTTCAGCGTGGCCACCACCCAGCACACCACCAGCATGAAGGCGGCGGTCAGACGGTCGAGCGTCTTCGGCGCCGGACGCTTGCCGCTTTTCACGATCAGGCCTTTAAGACCTTCGCTGGCGCCGATGTAGTGACCCAGGAATGACTTGGAAATCGCCACGAACGCAATCAACGGTGCGGCGAAAGCAATGGTCGGGTTGCTGAAGTGGTTGGCCAGGTACGACAGGATCGACAGGTTCTGTGCCTTGGCTTCGGCCAGTTGCGCCGGGGACAGGGTCAGTACGCAACTGAAGACGAAAAACAGCACCATCACCACCATCAAGGCGTGGGCGCGAGACAGGATCTGCGAGCTGCGCTCCTCGGCGTGTTCACCGTAGCGACGCTTCTG
This sequence comes from Pseudomonas sp. DR48, assembly GCF_019823085.1. Taxonomy (NCBI): domain Bacteria; kingdom Pseudomonadati; phylum Pseudomonadota; class Gammaproteobacteria; order Pseudomonadales; family Pseudomonadaceae; genus Pseudomonas; species Pseudomonas sp. DR48. The sequence goes on from NZ_CP081946.1 coordinate 6,233,305, forward strand.
GTCCACCGCGAACGCCGAGATGATCGGCGAGTGGTTGAACGAGAACACCATCACCGGAATCGCCAGCCACAACGTATGCAGCAGTGCCGACGGCTCGGGCAGGGTCGACGCCGTGGTCAGGATGCCACCGTTCCAGTGCGGAATCAGGAACACCGCGAGGAACAGCAACGCCACAATAAACGGGTACACCATCAAGCTCATGGCCTTGACGATCGCCTGTTCGCCACAGCGCACCACGGCCAGCAGGCCGAGGATCAACACCAGCGACAGCACGACGCGTGGCGGCGGCGTGATGTGCAGTTGATGCTCAAGGAAACTGCCGACGGTATTGGTCAGGGCCACGCTGTAAATCAGCAGGATCGGGAAGATCGCAAAGAAATACAGCAAGGTGATCAGCGCGCCGGCCTTGATACCGAAGTGTTCTTCCACCACTTCGGTGATGTCGGCGCCCTCGCGGCCGGACAACACGAAGCGTGTCAGGCCACGGTGCGCATAAAAGGTCATGGGAAACGCCAACAGCGCCAGAATCAGCAGCGGCCAGAAGCCGCCCAGACCTGCGTTGATCGGCAAAAACAGGGTACCCGCGCCGATGGCCGTGCCAAACAGGCCCAGCATCCAGGTGGTGTCATGGCGATTCCAGCTTGTGAGGGTCGCTGGTGCCGCCGCTACATAGCGTTCGTCGACGCTATTGGCCTGATCATTCATCCGGTGGGATCTCCGCATTCCGGTCATTTGCTACCCGGTCAGGACGAGTCGGAAAAAACCGACGGGCAGCGCCCTGGCCGAAACAGGGGCGCGATTGTCCGGGATTAATGAACAGAAGCAAAGACTTAGCTGAGGAGTGGTGGTACGGATCAGATTCGTGAAGCACGCCATTGAATGGATATGTAAAAAATCTATCCAACAAAAGATCGGCCTCATGTAACTTTCAAGCCTGACTGCCGACCGGCAGCCGCACATCACGGAGCGCCCCCATGCCACTCGTTCGCGTCGATATCAAACAACATCAGGACCCCACTTTCGCCAAGCGTGTCGGGCAGTTGATCTACGCTGCCATGCACAGCGCCATTGGTGTACCGGAAAACGATAATTTCCAGATTCTTGCCGAGCACGACGAACAGCATTTCATCTTCGATCCCGGCTATTTAGGCATCAAGCGCACCGACGCGCTGGTGGTGATTCAGATCACCCTGAGCGAAGGCCGCACCGTCGAACAGAAAAAGCTGCTCTACAAAACCATCGCCGAAAGCCTGAATACGGAACTGGCGATACGCCTGGAAGATGTCTTCATCAATCTGGTGGAGGTCAAAAAAGAAAACTGGTCTTTTGGCAACGGAATCGCTCAATACGCCATTTGAGTGGTCGAATGATTGACCTTTACCGACCCAGGGAGCACTTCCATGAAACAGGCCGCGTATATCGCGTTCGCTCTGCTCGGCCTGATCTGGGGCACCAACTTCATTTTCATGAAGTGGGCAGCCGAATGGATTACTCCCACGCAAATCGTGTTCCTGCGCGTGCTGTTCGGGTTCTTGCCAATCCTGGCCTTTGCCCTCGCACGTCGCAGCTTGAGCTGGTCGCACCTGCGCTATAGCCATCACTTCCTGGTGATGAGTTTGCTGGCGACATCGATCTACTACTACGCTTTTGCCAAAGGCACCTCGTTATTGCTGTCCAGCGTGGCCGGGATGCTCAGCGGCGCGATCCCTCTGTTTTCGTTCATCACGGCGTGGCTTTTCCTGCGTGCCGAGCCCCTGAACGCCCGCACTGCTTTCGGCATTTTGCTTGGTTTTATCGGCGTGATACTGATTGCACGTCCCTGGAACAGCCTGGCGGCCGGCGTCGATGCCAGCGGCGTGCTGTACATGATCGCCGGCTCGCTGAGCGTCGGCTGCTCGTTCGTCTATGCCCGACGATTCATCACACCCCTGGGGCTGTCACCGCTGGCGCTATCGACCTATCAGATCGGTTTCGCCCTGGTGCTCATCACGCTCATCACCGACATGCACGGCATCGCGCACATTTCACTCGATCCCGTGGCGCTGGCCGGGGTAATCCTGGGCCTTGGACTGGCCGGAACCGGCGTGGCCTACATCCTTTATTACTACATCGTGCAACGCTTGGGCGCCCTCGCCGCTTCGGGTGTCACGTACATTCCGCCGGTGGTTGCCTTGCTGATCGGCACGTTGCTGGTGGGCGAACCGATCGAACTCCTCGATTTGCTGGCAATGCTGCTGATCCTGGGTGGCGTTTACGTCCTGCAATCGAGCGCGAAGAAACCAATCGCAGCCCCGACTAATGCTGCGAAGCGCGCTATTGATCGATTGTCGACGCGCTGACCCTGCTCCAGCACCACCCGCGCAGACGCGTCGCCCGATGAAATTCTCGACGCAGCCCGGACATTTTTGACATCGCAAGGATCAACGGTGCCATCAATCGCGTGTGCAATCCCCGGCCGTTGCTAAACTCCTCTGGAATCAGCAATCTGAAGCAACATTCTAGAACCGACATTCCGATGCCTACAGGAGCCCAGCATGCCTGCAACCGTTCTGGTACTGGTTGAAACCATCAACGATTATCTGCCGATTCTCGAGCATCAGGGTTTCCACCTGATCCTCGCCCCGACACCTGCCGAACGTGCAGAAGCTATCACTCGGCATAGCGGTCAGATCGATGCCGTGCTGACCCGCGGCCCCTTGGGCCTGTATGCCGATGAAATCGCCGCGCTACCCAACCTCAAGATCATCTGCGTGATCGGCGCCGGTTACGAACACGTCGACCTGCAAGCCGCCGCCGACCGGGACATCACCGTAACCAATGGCGCCGGCGTCAATGCCTCCTCGGTTGCCGACCATGCCATGGCGATGTTGCTCTCGCTGGTGCGCGACATTCCCCGTTGCGACGCTGCCGTGCGCCGTGGGGAGTGGCCGAAGATCATGCGCCCGTCCCTGGCCGGCAAGCGCCTGGGAATTCTCGGCCTGGGCGCCGTGGGCATGGCCATCGCCAAGCGTGCCAGCGCCGGCTTCGACATGACCGTCAGTTACCACAATCGCCAGCATCGCAGCGACGTTCCCTATGCCTTCTGCTCGACGCCAACCGAACTGGCGCGCGCCTCGGACTTTCTGATCGTCGCCACACCCGGCGGGTTGGGCACCAAACACTTGATCAACAAGCAAGTACTCGACGCCCTGGGCCCCAAAGGCTTTGTCGTGAACATTGCCCGGGCCTCCGTGATCGCCACCGCCGACCTGATCAGCGCACTGGAACAACGACGCATCGCCGGTGCCGCACTGGATGTGTTCGATGCCGAGCCGCAAGTGCCCGATGCCTTGAAAACGCTGGCTAATGTGATCCTGACGCCCCACGTCGCGGGATTGTCCCCGGAGGCGACTCAAGGGACTGTTGAACTGGTGGGGAAAAACCTGGTGGCCTTCTTCTCCGGTCATCCGGTGCTGACGCCCATTACCTTGCCGTCAGCATTGAGCAGCTTGGAGCTTTGAAGCCATTCAAACGGGTGTATCAAATACAATGATTGCCCGGCAACACGCTCACCTATAAGGCCCGATGATGGTTGTGGGGGCCGGGTGCGCGCATTAGATTAGCCAATAATCGCAGGCCTCCAGAATAAGCAGAAGGGATAAGCATGGCGCTTACTGACCAGTCCACCCGTATCCGCTCCGGCGAAGAACTTGATGCCAGCCTGATCGATCCGTACCTCAAGGCCCACATTCCGGGTCTGAGCGGTTTACCCCGGATCAGCCAGTTCCCCGGCGGCGCGTCGAACCTGACCTACTTGCTGGAATACCCGGAACAGGAGTTCGTCCTGCGCCGCCCGCCGTTTGGCCACAAAGCCAAATCCGCCCATGATATGGGCCGTGAATTCCGCATCCTCAATCAACTGCGCGACGGCTTTCCGTATTGCCCGAAAGCCTATGTGCATTGCACCGACGAATCGGTGATCGGCGCCGAATTCTATGTGATGGAGCGAGTCAAGGGGATCATCCTGCGCTCCGAACTGCCTCCGGAACTGGGCCTGGATTCGGCGAAAACCGAAGCCTTGTGCAAGAGCTTCATCGACAAGTTCGTTGAACTGCACCGCGTCGATTACAACGCCTATGGCCTGGGCGACCTCGGCAGGCCCGAAGGCTACGTGGCACGGCAAATCAAGGGCTGGAGCGATCGCTACGAAAAAGCGCTGACCCCGGACGCGCCAAAGTGGGAAGCGGTCAAGGCGTGGCTGAACGACAAAATGCCGGCCGATCACCCGACCTCAAGCATCGTCCATAACGACTATCGCTTCGACAACGTGATCCTCGACCCGAACAACCCGATGCAGATCATCGGCGTGCTCGATTGGGAACTGACCACCCTTGGCGACCCGCTGATGGACCTGGGCAACACCCTCGCCTACTGGATCGAAGCCGACGACCCGGCACCGGTGCAACTGATGCGACGCCAGCCCAGCCACGCCCCGGGCATGCTGACCCGACGCGAGTTCGTTGATTACTACGCCGAGCGTTCAGGCATCCAGATCGACAACTTCGATTTCTACTACACCTATGGCCTGTTCCGCCTCGCCGGCATCGTGCAACAGATCTACTACCGCTTCTTCCATGGTCAGACCCAGGACAAACGCTTCGCGCAGTTCATTCACATGAACAAACTGCTGGAGCAAATGAGCCTGCAAGTCATCCAGAAATCCAGCCTTTGATTACGCGCCTGGCCCAATAACAAGACTTTTCATAAGAGAATCCCATGTCCAAGACTCAGTTGTTCGACCTCGACGGCAAGATCGCTTTCGTCTCCGGCGCCAGCCGTGGCATCGGTGAAGCCATCGCCAAGCTCCTGGCCCAGCAAGGCGCCCACGTCATCGTCTCGAGCCGCAAACTCGACGGCTGCCAACACGTGGCCGACGCCATCATCGCCGCCGGCGGCAAAGCCACCGCAGTGGCCTGCCACATTGGTGAAATGGAACAGATCAGCCAGGTCTTTGCCGGCATCCGCGAACAGTTCGGGCGCCTGGACATCCTGGTCAACAACGCGGCAACCAACCCGCAGTTCTGCAACGTACTGGACACCGACCTCAGTGCCTTCCAGAAAACCGTCGACGTGAACATTCGCGGTTACTTCTTCATGTCGGTCGAAGCCGGCAAACTGATGCGCGAACATGGCGGCGGCAGCATCATCAACGTCGCGTCGATCAACGGCATCTCGCCGGGCATCTTCCAGGGCATCTACTCGGTGACCAAAGCGGCAGTGATCAACATGACCAAAGTGTTCGCCAAGGAATGCGCGCAATTCGGCATTCGCTGCAACGCGCTGCTGCCTGGTCTGACTGACACCAAGTTCGCTTCGGCGCTGGTGAAGAACGAAGCCATCTTGAACACCGCGCTGCAGCAGATCCCGCTCAAGCGTGTGGCGGATCCGAGCGAAATGGCCGGCGCCGTGTTGTACCTGGCAAGCGATGCGTCCAGCTACACCACCGGGGTTTCGCTGAATGTGGATGGCGGGTTCTTGTCCTGATCCGTTTCACCGGATGAACAAAAGGCAGCCTTGGCTGCCTTTTCTATTTCCCGCGGACCTACACCCCCCAATGTAGGAGCTGTCGAGTGAAACGAGGCTGCGATCTTTTGCTCTTCGGCGGTCTGAAGTCGTCAGAAGATCAAGATCAAAAGATTGCAGCCTCGTTTCACTCGACAGCTCCTACAGGAGGATGACAAAAGTATTTTTGTTCTATTATTTGCATTATGAGAATTTATATTCCATAAATAGCCTTCTCGAAAATAAGATCCAGAAGGCCCCAGCTATGCGCGAACTCGGTATCGGACTCATCGGCACAGGTTTCATGGGCCGTGCCCACGCCTTGGCGTTTCGTAACGTCAGCGCCGTCTTCGAACTTCCCCTGAAGCTCAGGCTTGCAGCCCTCGCCGATGCCGATCCGCAGCGCGCCCGGAACTGTGCGCAGGCCTGGGGCTTTGAAACGGCTCACTCCGACTGGCAACAGTTGATCGATGACCCGAAGGTCAATCTCGTCGCCATCACCACGCCCAATCATCTCCACTACCCCATGGCCATGGCCGCCCTCGCCGCCGGCAAAGCGGTGTATTGCGAAAAGCCTTTGGCGGTGAATCTGGAGCAAGCCGCCGCCATGCGCCAGGCGGCCAAAGCGGCAGGAGTGGTGACGCGGGTGGGTTACAACTATCAGCACAACCCGATCATCGAGCTGGCGCGATCGTTGATCGACAGCGGCAAGCTGGGGCAGATCATCAGTTTTGAGGGAGAGTTCAGCGAGGATTTCATGGCTGACCCCGCTTCACCCTGGTCGTGGCGTTGCGATGCCGGTCATGCGGGCGGCGCGCTGGCGGACCTGGGCAGCCATTTGCTGGCGATGGCGCGTTATCTGGTGGGTGACGTCGAGGCAGTTTGTGCGAGCACTCAAACCGTGCACCGGCAGCGCCCTGCTACGGCCGGCAGTCAGGAACAACGGTCCATTGCGGTCGATGACCACGTCCATGCGCTGCTGCGATTCGCCAATGGCGCACAAGGGACGTTCAGCAGCAGTTGGCTTAAGCAAGGCTACAAGAATCACCTGAGTTTCGAGATCAGCGGTACCGCAGGCACGCTGGCATTCGATCAGGAGCGCTTGAACGAATTACGCCTGTATCGCAGCGGCCAGGACGGTTTCCAGCGTTTGCTGGCAGGGCCTGACCTGCCAGGTTACGCAGCATTCAGCCCGGCGGCGGGTCACCAACTGGGTTACAACGAATTGAAGACCCTGGAAGTGCATGACCTGGTGTTGGCCCTTGCCGGCCTTTCCCAAGGGGGCACTGACTTTGAGCAAGCCTGGGAAGTCGAACGACTGGCGACAGCGATTCGCTTGGCTGCGAACGAGTCAAGGTGGGTCGCAATAGAAGAAGTTTGAGGCACGCCACGGGCGATCCGTCGCCCATGGCTTGAAAGAGGCTTTCGCCGGGGTCTTACTGGGTGACGCAACGGGTCAGCGTGGTCGTGCGGGTGACTTGTGCATCAACCCGTGCATCGCCTTGTACATCGGTTTTATCCGTGGTTTCACAGGTGCGTTGTGGAATCGGCGGCGGAGCGGCTGGCGGTGGAGGCGGCGGACTGGCGCAACCGCCGAGAATCGCCACGCAGAAGGCGAGCGACAGAGGCGAAAAAACACATTTCCCAAAACTGTTCATAGGTGGACTCGCGGTCAGTAATCGACACTTTCCGCGACCCGACGACAACACCGCGAACCCGCGGACCGGTCACAGAAAATTATACCCTCGCATTTCTTATAGCCCAGTCACCCGTCAATGCCAGCAAATAAGCCACGTTGGCCCTATTCAAAGCACAAAAACGACAGTCTCCATTACCCCCTGTCCGAGCGATGCAAGCTGTTACTTTCAAGTTCATAGCGCAATTCTTCAACCAACGCCTGAATCGCCTGGGGTGTTCCAAGGTTCGTGACCTTCAGTCCGCTGACCACGAGGTCGACCTGCCCCGAGACGGGATGATAAAGCTTCACCGTCACCGAGTTATCGCCCGAAACACTGCACTCACAGGCCCGAGGAGAAAACTGCTGCTCCAGTTGCGCGCGCAGTTGCGCTATATGAATCATTACGACTCACCCTTGGGTTGGCTGACTATCCCGTCGACTGCAATGGTGTGGTATTGGGGAAGCATGCGACTGTTCCTTTATCTGTCTCATAGAAGATGCGGCACAGGTCAAAAAAAGCCCATGTCGCACCCTCACAGATTAAGAATACCCGGCGCTCGCCAAAACATTCATTTGCACCGTCCGACCTAGTGCATTTGCACCTTATCGCTGGGGCTTGGATCGCCATTCGCTGGCGAACAATCCCCGTTCCCGCGCCCACACAATTGCCTCGCTGCGGCTGTGCACGTCGAGTTTGGAATACACCGTCGACACATGATTACGCACAGTATTGGGTGCCAGTTTCAGGCGCGCGGCGATTTCCTTGTCGGCCAGGCCTTCGCAGATCAGCTCGAGTACATCGCGCTCCCGGGCGGTCAGGTCGGTGAAGGACACGTTGGGCAACTGCGGCGAGTTGACGCTCTTCACATTGGCCAGCTTTTCAATGAGTGTCCGGCTGAACCAGGAGGCGTCTTTCATCACCTCTTCAATCGCCGCCACCAACTCAAGTTCAGTGCGTTTACGTTCGGTGATGTCCATCAACACCAATAGGTAGCAGGGATTGTCCTGAATGTTGACCATGTCGGCCGACACCGCGCAGTCGAGCAATTGCGTGTCTTTCCTGCGGATCCTGACATCGACCCGGTCCAGGCTTCCGGTCTTCTCCAGCACCGCAAACAGCCGGGAGCGAGCGGCCTTGTCATCGATAAAATCGATCTCCGCGACGGTTTTGCCGAGGACATCTTCACTGCTGTACACGAGGGTATCCAGGAAGGCTTCGTTGACATCAATCACCACCTGGTCCTGTGCGTTGCAGACCAGGGTCGGCACCGGCATCAAGCGAAACGCTTTGGCAAAGCGCTCCTCACTCTGACGCAAGGCAATTTCGACCTTATGCCGTGGGTCCATGTCGACGAAGGAAAACAGCATGCAGTCTTCTTCGTGCAGCTCCAGCGGTTGCCCGGCGACGATCACCTGCTTGCTGCCACCTCCCGCGACTTTCAGCTCGGCTTGCATCTGCGGAATCGTGGCGTGCTCGCGCAGTCGTTGAATTGCCAGGTCTTTCTTTTCGGCACCTTCCAGGATGTCCAGTTCATACGTCGATACGCCGATCACCTGATCACGGGTATAGCCGGTCATCTCCAGAAAACCGGAATTGACCTTGATGTAACGCAAGTCACTGAGACGACAGATCACTGCCGGCGCGGGATTGGCGTTGAAGGTCTTTTCGAACCGCTGCTCGGCGCTGGCCCATTCGGTGACGTCATCCATGATCAGCACCAGCGACTCCGGTTCCCCGGCGCTGTCGGCCAACACCATGCTGCGCACGTTGTGCACCCAGGTGCGCTCTTCGTCGTCGACCGGCGTCACTTCTACCAGCACATCACTGAAGGTCTCGCCCTTGGCGACGCGGCTGATCGGGTAGTTTTCCGGCGGCACCGGGTGATTGTTGCGATAGCGCAAGGCGAAACGCTTCGCATACGCCTTGGCATTCTCTCCCAACTCGCCGATCCGACTGACGCCGTGCATGGCCAGCGCGGCGTCATTGGCCCAAAGGATGGTCTGGTCGAGTTCCAGCAGAATCACCCCGTCGGACAACCCGGCGATGATTTGCTGCAACTGTCGGCGATTGGTTTCGGTGGTCAGGACGTCCTGGCTCATTGGATCTCCACGCTTGCGGCGGCGCATTCGCGCCAGTCTGTGAAGATTACGACCGCACGGTGATGGGATAGTGCAGCGAACAATTCCCGCCTTGCGCCATAGCGCGTGACACACCCGCCAAGTCAGCCCCTGCTCAAACAACAAAGTGTTTTAATACGCTTTATGACCTGTCAGGAGAGTTGCCGTGATGCTGGATACGATGCATTTCACCCCGTGGTCCGCGTTGGCGGGCGGCGCGTTGATCGGCTTGGCGGCCAGCCTGCTGGTGGTGGCCAATGGACGGGTGGCCGGGATCAGCGGTTTGCTCGGCAGCCTGATGTCCCCGACGGATTCGGGTCGTGGTGAAAAAGCCTTGTTCATCCTCGGGCTGCTCGCCGCGCCACTGGTGTGGGCGTTGTTTCAGGCGTGGCCGGCCATTGAATTCAAGACCGGTGCCGTGGGGCTGGTCGTTGCTGGATTGTGCGTCGGGATCGGCACCCGCTATGGCTCGGGATGCACCAGCGGCCATGGTGTGTGTGGCATTTCCCGGCTGTCACCGCGCTCTATCGTCGCGACGTTGTGTTTCATGTTCGCAGGGTTTGTGACGGTGTTTGTGCTGCGTCATTTGTTGGGGTTTGGAGCATGAAAAAACTGACGGCTTTTGTCGCCGGGCTGTTGTTCGGCATCGGCCTGTTGCTGGCAGGCATGGCCAATCCGGCCAAGGTTTTGGGATTTCTCGATATCGCCGGTGCGTGGGATCCGTCACTGGCGCTGGTGATGGTCGCGGCCATTGCAGTGGCCTGGATGCCGTTCCATTGGGCGATGAAACACCCCACGTCGTTGCTGGGGGCGCCGATGCAATTGCCGGTCAGTCGTGAACTGGATCGACGGTTGATCGGAGGCAGTCTGTTGTTCGGGGTTGGTTGGGGCATTGCCGGCATCTGCCCCGGGCCTGCGCTGGTGTTGTTGCCGACCGGGCACTGGCAAGCATGGGTGTTCGTGATCGCCATGCTGGCGGGCATGGGTGTTCGTGATCGCCATGCTGGCGGGCATGTTGATCTTCAAGGCATTGCAGGCGCGCCGTTAAGTCAGAGCAAGCTTAACCCTGGAGAGACCGTAGCTTTCGCGGCGCAGGCCTTGCAGAAAGCTACGATCGTTGCGGCGCTCAGGCCACTATGTGTCCGCTGGCAATCGCCGCCGATGCCGCCAGCATCGCCCGCAACAACACCGCACACCCCGCCGCCAGATCATCCGGCGCAGCATTTTCGATTTCGTTGTGGCTGATGCCGCCTTCGCACGGCACGAAGATCATTCCGGCCGGGCCGAGCTCGGCGAGGAAGATCGCGTCGTGCCCTGCTCCGCTGACGATGTCCATGTTCGACAACCCCAAGCCTTGCGCCGCATTGCGTACGGCTTCGACGCAGCCCTTGTCGAAGTACAGCGGCGGAAAATCGGCGGTTGGGGTCAGTTCGTAGGTCAGGCCGTGTTCCTCGCAGGTGGTTTCGATGACTTCGCGGACTTCGGCGATCATCGAATCCAGGCGTGCCGGTTCCAGATGACGGAAATCCAGGGTCATGCGCACTTCGCCGGGAATGACGTTACGTGAGCCGGGATAGGCTTGCAGGCAACCGACGGTGCCGCAGGCATGGGGTTGATGGCCGAGGGCGGCACGGTTGACGGCGCCGACGATCACCGAGGCGCCAACCAGGGCGTCTTTGCGCAGGTGCATCGGGGTCGGGCCGGCATGCGCTTCGACGCCACGCAGTTTCAGGTCGAACCATTTCTGGCCCAGGGCGCCCATCACCACGCCGATGGTCTTGCGTTCGTCTTCAAGGATCGGCCCCTGCTCGATGTGGGCTTCGAAATAAGCGCCGACGGCATGGCCACTGACCGGGCGTGGGCCTGCGTAGCCGATGGCGTTCAGCGCCTCACCGACCGTGACGCCATCGGCATCGACCTTGGCCAGGGTTTCTTCCAGGGTAAATTTTTCCGCGAATACGCCGGAGCCCATCATGCATGGAGCGAAACGCGAGCCTTCTTCGTTGGTCCAGACCACCACTTCCAGCGGCGCTTCGGTTTCCACGCCAAGGTCGTTGAGGGTGCGCAGCACTTCAACGCCGGCCAGGACGCCGAAACACCCGTCGAACTTGCCGCCGGTGGGCTGAGTGTCGATGTGGCTGCCGGTCATCACCGGTGGCAGGTTCGGGTTACGGCCCGGGCGGCGAGCGAAGATGTTGCCGACGGCATCGATGCTGACGGTGCAGCCCGCCTCTTCGCACCAGCGCACGAAAATATCCCGGGCCTGGCGGTCGAGGTCAGTCAGGGCGAGTCGACAGACGCCGCCCTTGACCGTCGCACCGAGCTTGGCGAGTTCCATGAGCGACTGCCATAAACGGTCGCGATTGATGTGCTGATGGGTGGATTGCAGAACGTCTACCGCTGCGTTCATGGTGATCTCCTCAGGCAGTTCTTATGGATTTCTTCAGGTATTTCATCGGTGAATTCGAGGCCGTCTTCGCGGGCAAGCCCGCTCCCACAGTGAATCGGGTGTACACAGCATTTGTGTACGACCTCAATCCCTGTGGGAGCGGGCTTGCCCGCGAAGAGGCCATCCACTACACCGCAGATTTCGCGACTGATGGACTGGGCCGCATCGAGCACAGGCCGTAATAAATCAGCCCGCCCAGCGCCGAGCCGGTAAACCAGCCATAGCTGTAAAACCAGCTGAATGCATCGCTGCCCAGCGACAGCAGCGTCAACGCCACCGGCACGCCAAACGCGATAAAACCGAACCAGTTCCAGGCCGGGTACACGTCATCGCGATACAGCCCGGCCAGGTCCAACTGCTGTTTCTTGATCAGGAAATAGTCGACCACCATGATTCCGGCGATGGGCCCCAACAGGCTTGAATAACCCAGCAGCCAGTTCGAATACACCGTTTCCAGGCTCACGTCAGAAACAATCAGCCCAAGCTTTTTCAGCAACTCATGACCCATCAGCAACAGCCCGACCAAACCGGTCAGCAACACCGCTTTCGTGCGGTTGATGAGTTTGGGCGCGACGTTCTGGAAATCGTTGGTCGGCGAGACAATGTTTGCCGCGGTGTTGGTCGACAGCGTGGCAATGATGATCAACGCCATCGCCAGCGCGACCCAGACCGGGCTCTGGATATGGCCGATCAGCGTCACCGGGTCGGAAACCGTCACCCCCACCAGTTTCACCGAGGCGGCGGTCATCACCACGCCCAGCGAGGCGAACAGGAACATGGTCAGCGGCAGACCGATGATCTGGCCGACAATCTGGTCCTTTTGGCTTTTCGCGTACCGGCTGAAGTCCGGAATGTTCAGGGACAAGGTGGCCCAGAACCCGACCATGGCGGTCAACCCGGCGGCGAAGTAACTGACCACGCTGGCACCTTCCGGACGCTTGGCCGGGATGGCCATCAGCTCGGTCATCGACACGTTCGGCATGGCCCAGACCAGCAGCCCCACACCGACCAGCACCAATATGGGTGCAGACAGGGTTTCAAGCCACTTGATCGAATCGGCACCGCGTATCACCACCCACAAGTTCAGCGCCCAGAAGATCATGAAACCAATGACTTCACCGGTGCCGCCCAGGGATTTCCAGCCCTCGAACACCGAGCCGAGGAACAGGTGGATCGCCAGGCCGCCGAACATTGTCTGGATGCCGAACCAGCCACACGCCACCAAGGCGCGAATCAGACACGGAACGTTGGAGCCAAGGACGCCGAAGGACGAACGCAGCAACACCGGAAACGGAATACCGTATTTGGTGCCGGGAAAGGCGTTCAAGGTCAGGGGGATCAACACGATGATGTTGGCAAACAGAATCGCCAACAGCGCCTCGCCAACGCTCAGGCCGAAATACGCGGTGAGCACGCCACCTAGGGTGTAGGTCGGAACGCAGATCGCCATGCCGACCCACAGCGCGGTGATGTGCCATTTGTTCCAGGTTCGTTCGCGCACCTTGGTCGGTGCCATGTCGTGGTTGTAACGGGGACTGTCGAGGACATCGCTGCCGGCTTCGAGCTCGAACAAGCCGTCGCGCTCGGTCACTTGCGATCTGATCTGTTGCATGGCCGCTCCACTGTTCTTTGAATTATTTTTTGCTCATCGGGGGCTGTGGGCATCAATAAGCGTGCCGGGCACCCCTTTTGCGCATCGGGCAGTTCCATAAAAACGTTGCAACTAACTGATGTTGATCAGTTTTATTTATATACCCAGTGAGTCCTCGGTTGGTGGCGTGTTCACTCAGGCCGAATGACACGCAAGTTGTCCGAACAGTCAGGACTCAATGTGGTGCATCTCACTTTTTTTCAGCTGTTGCGCATCAACCATAGACCATACTCAAGCAGCTGATTTCACATAAGAAATCTTGTCTATTTTTAGAACCTGTCAAGTGCGTCAAAATGGTGAACGACCTCACCATTTTGGTGATTTCATTATTTAATCGTTAATTATCAATTACTTAAAACAGCTATAAGCTTATAAAAAATATTCTTGCTGATTCCATAAACTCGGACTAGCTTCTATTCCTGACAGCACTGACAGGAATACACCTGTTTGTGCACGCTTCATATAAAACATTTAGAACCGGCATCAGTCGGTCATTGCCTGCGAGGAACTCGGAATGTCTCTGTTGATCCGTGGCGCCACCGTTATTACCCATGATGAAAGTTATCGCGCCGACGTCTATTGCGCCGACGGCGTGATCAAAGCCATCGGCGAGAATCTTGATGTTCCGGCGGGTGCCGAAGTGCTCGACGGCAGCGGCCAGTACTTGATGCCCGGCGGCATCGATCCGCACACGCACATGCAGTTGCCCTTCATGGGCACGGTGGCCAGCGAAGACTTCTTCAGCGGCACGGCGGCTGGACTGGCCGGCGGCACCACCTCGATCATCGATTTCGTGATTCCCAATCCGCAGCAATCGCTGCTGGAAGCGTTTCACCAGTGGCGCGGCTGGGCCGAGAAGTCGGCGTCGGATTATGGTTTCCACGTCGCGATCACCTGGTGGAGCGAACAGGTTCGCGAGGAAATGGCCGAGCTGGTAAGCCAGCACGGCGTTAACAGCTTCAAGCATTTCATGGCCTACAAGAACGCGATCATGGCAGCCGATGACACCCTGGTGGCGAGCTTCGAGCGCTGCCTGGAACTGGGCGCCGTACCTACCGTGCACGCGGAAAACGGCGAACTGGTGTATCACCTGCAACGCAAGTTGATGGCCCAAGGCATCACCGGACCAGAAGCGCATCCATTGTCACGACCGTCGCAGGTGGAAGGCGAAGCCGCGAGCCGGGCGATCCGCATTGCCGAAACCCTGGGCACGCCGCTGTACCTGGTGCATGTCTCGACCAAGGAAGCCCTCGACGAAATCACCTACGCCCGCAGCAAGGGCCAGCAAGTCTATGGCGAAGTCCTGGCCGGGCATCTGCTGCTGGACGACAGCGTCTATCAGCACCCGGACTGGCAGACCGCTGCCGGTTACGTGATGAGCCCGCCCTTCCGTCCTCGCGGCCACCAGGAAGCACTGTGGCATGGGTTGCAATCAGGCAACCTGCACACCACCGCCACCGACCATTGCTGTTTCTGCGCCGAGCAAAAAGCCGCCGGTCGCGATGACTTCAGCAAAATCCCCAATGGCACCGCCGGTATCGAAGACCGCATGGCCGTGCTGTGGGATGAAGGGGTGAACACCGGGCGCTTGTCGATGCAGCATTTCGTTGCGCTGACCTCCACCAACACCGCGAAGATCTTCAACCTCTACCCGCGCAAAGGCGCGATTCGCGTCGGCTCCGATGCGGACCTGGTGCTGTGGGACCCGCAAGGTACGCGCACCATCTCGGCCAAGACCCATCACCAGCAGGTCGACTTCAACATCTTTGAAGGCAAGACCGTGCACGGCGTGCCGAGTCATACCGTGAGCCAGGGCCGAGTGGTCTGGGCCGACGGTGATCTGCGCGCCGAGCGCGGGGCCGGACGGTATGTCGAACGGCCGGCGTATCCGGCGGTGTTTGATTTGCTCAGCAAGCGGGCTGAGTGGAGCAGGCCCGTTGCCGTGAAACGCTGAACCCCCGATCGTTCCCACGCGCAGCAAAGGAATGCAGCCCGGGACGCTCTGCGTCCCAGAGGGGAACGCGGAGCGTCCCTTGAGGCATTCCCACGCAGAGCATGGGAACGATCAGCCCACCAGAGGCAGTACCTCAATAACCGTGAGGCCAACACCGTGATCAAGACCCTGAACCACCTCCCGCATCCCCATGAGGATGCGGCCGCCCTCGCCGGTCATTTCACCGATCTGGCGCCCCCCTTGAACGCTCGTCAGGCGCACCTTGAAGCCTCGCGTTGCCTGTATTGCTACGACGCACCGTGCGTGAATGCCTGCCCGAGCGAGATCGATATTCCGTCGTTCATTCGCAACATTCATCAGGAAAACGTTCAAGGCGCCGCGCACAAGATCCTCTCGGCGAACATCCTCGGCGGCAGTTGCGCCCGGGTCTGCCCGACCGAAATTCTTTGCCAGCAAGCCTGCGTGCGTAACAACGAGCAAGAATGCGCGCCAGTGTTGATCGGCCTGTTGCAGCGGTACGCCGTCGACAACGCACACTTCGCCGAACACCCGTTCCAGCGCGCCGCTGCGACCGGCAAACGCATCGCAGTGGTCGGCGCGGGTCCGGCGGGTTTGTCCTGTGCCCATCGCAGTGCGATGCACGGCCATGACGTGGTGATTTTCGAAGCGCGGGAAAAAGCTGGCGGACTCAACGAGTACGGGATCGCCAAATACAAACTGGTGGACGATTACGCGCAGAAGGAGCTTGAGTTCCTGATGCAGATCGGCGGGATCGAAATCCGTCACGGCCAAAAACTCGGCGAGAACCTGACCTTGAGCGAACTGCATCAGCAATACGACGCGGTGTTCCTCGGCCTCGGTCTGGCCGCCAGCAAACAATTGGGGATGCCCCATGAGCATGCACCCGGTCTGCTCCCCGCCACCGATTACATTCGCGAACTGCGCCAGTGCGATGACCTGACGCAACTGCCGCTGGCCGACCGCTGCATCGTGCTCGGCGCCGGCAACACGGCCATCGACATGGCCGTGCAAATGGCTCGCCTCGGCGCCCGCGACGTCAATCTGGTGTACCGCCGGGGCCTTGCAGACATGGGCGCCACTGGCCACGAACAGGACATCGCCAAGGCCAACCAGGTGCGTTTGCTGACCTGGGCCCAGCCTGAAGAAGTGTTGCTCGATGCCCACGGCAACGTGCGCGGCATGCGCTTCGCCCGTACACATGCCATCGAAGGTCGCCTGCAAACCACTGGAGAAACCTTCGAACTGGCCGCTGATGCGATCTTCAAAGCCATCGGCCAGGCCTTCGACCCCAGCGCCCTCGCCGACCCGCTGGCCCGCGAACTCAAACGTCAGGGCGAACGGATTCAGGTGGATGAAAATCTTCGTACCAGCATTCCCCGTGTGTATGCCGGTGGTGACTGCACCAGCCTCGATCAGGACCTCACCGTGCAAGCCGTGCAGCACGGCAAACGGGCCGCCGAGGCCATCAACGCGCAACTGATGCTCAACGTGGAGGCTGCGTAAATGGCCGATCTCTCGATTGTCTTCGCCGGCATCAAAGCCCCCAATCCTTTCTGGCTGGCGTCCGCGCCGCCGACCGACAAGGCCTACAACGTGGTGCGCGCTTTCGAGGCGGGCTGGGGTGGTGTGGTCTGGAAAACCCTGGGTGAAGACCCGGCGGCGGTCAACGTGTCGTCCCGCTACTCCGCGCACTTCGGCGCCAACCGTGAAGTGGTGGGCTTCAACAACATCGAGCTGATCACCGACCGTTCGTTGGAGATCAATCTGCGGGAAATCACCCAGGTCAAAAAGGACTGGCCGGACCGTGCGCTGATCGTTTCGCTGATGGTGCCCTGCGTCGAAGAATCGTGGAAATTCATCCTGCCGCTGGTGGAAGCCACCGGTGCCGACGGCATCGAACTGAACTTCGGTTGCCCGCACGGCATGCCGGAACGCGGCATGGGGGCGGCGGTCGGCCAGGTGCCCGAATACGTCGAGCAGGTCACCCGCTGGTGCAAGACCTATTGCTCGCTGCCGGTGATCGTCAAGCTCACGCCGAACATCACCGACATCCGCGTCGCAGCTCGAGCAGCCCATCGAGGCGGTGCCGATGCGGTGTCGCTGATCAACACCATCAACTCGATCACCAGCGTCAACCTGGAGCGCATGGTCGCCAATCCAGCCGTGGGCAGCCAAAGTACCCACGGCGGTTATTGCGGCTCGGCGGTGAAGCCGATCGCCTTGAACATGGTCGCCGAAATCGCCCGCGACCCACAGACCCAAGGCCTGCCAATCTCCGGCATCGGCGGGATTGGCAGCTGGCGGGATGCGGCGGAGTTCATCGCCCTGGGCAGTGGCTCGGTGCAGGTGTGCACGGCGGCGATGCTGCATGGCTTTCGCATTGTCGAAGAGATGAAGGACGGCTTGTCACGCTGGATGGACAGTCAGGGCTACGCCAGCATCGCGGATTTTTCCGGGCGGGCGGTGGGCAACACCACGGACTGGAAGTACCTGGACATCAATTATCAGGTGATCGCCAAGATTGATCAGCAGGCGTGCATTGGTTGTGGGCGCTGTCACATCGCCTGTGAAGACACGTCACACCAGGCGATTGCCAGCCTGAAACAGGCGGATGGGACGCATAAGTACGAAGTGATCGATGACGAGTGCGTGGGCTGCAACCTGTGCCAGATCACCTGCCCGGTGGAAGATTGCATCGAGATGGTGCCGATGGACAACGGCAAGCCGTTTCTGGACTGGAATCATGATCCGAGGAATCCGTATCACGTTACCGTTTGAAATCGGCAGCGCCTGAACGGGCGCCATCGCGGGCAAGCCCGCTCCCACAGTGTTTTGTGTCGTACACAAGTCAGGTGTACACCAGAGATCCCTGTGGGAGCGGGCTTGCCCGCGATGAGGCCAGCCGCAACACCGAATGTCTCAAGGCTCCAACCCTATCCCGCGCAATATCACACTCGTCACCGTCTGCACCGCCCGTTCGAACTGCATGTCCGACAGCGGCTGATGATCGTTGAGAATATTCACCTGATGATCAAAGTCGGCGTAATGCTGGGTCGAGGCCCAGATCATGTACAGCAGGCTTGAAGGCTCCACCGCCAGGATGCGTTTGTCGTCGACCCACTGACGGATCTTCGCTTCCTTCATCTTGGCCCAGTCATACAGGCTCACGTCCAGCTTCTCGCCCAGGGTCGGCGCGCCATGGATGATCTCGTTGGCCCAGACTTTGGAACCATAAGGCCGGCTGCGGGAATGGTTCATCTTGGCGCGGATGTAGCTGCTGAGCACCACGCGCGGATCGTCGAACATCTCGAAGCACAGCGCGTCCTGCTTCCACACGTCCAGCAAGCCCAGCAACACGGCGCTGTACAACTCACTCTTGGTGCTGAAGTAGTAATGGAGATTAGAGCGAGGCAGTTGCACTTCGGCGGCAATGTCGGCCATGGCGGTGCCAGCGAAACCCTTTTCGGCGAAAACCTTTTCGGCTCCCAACAGAATCTTCTCGACATTACTGCGACGAATTTCGATCTTGTGATTGCCCATGAGGGCTCCCTGACAACAGCGTTGCCCAAGACTAGCATCCGCTCTACCCCGCGGCGACAAGCGAAAACGAAACTTCGTATACCCGGCGGCTCGCGGGTAAACTGGCCGCCACTTCGACCCTGCCTCAGAGGTATTCACGATGCTGTTCAAGAAAGCCCTGACCACTGCCGCCCTCCTCGGCTCGCTGCTGGCCGCTTCGTCGGTATGGGCCCATGCCCATCTGAAAGACCAGACCCCGGCGGCGAACAGCACCGTGAGCGCGCCCTCGGAGCTGCGCCTGGTGTTTTCCGAAGGCGTCGAAGCGACGTTCACCAAGGTCACGATCAGCAAGGACGGTGCCGATGTGCCGGTCAAAAGCCTGGCCAACGAAGGCAGTGACAAGAAAACCCTGATCGTCACCCCGGCGGCCCCTTTGGCGCCAGGCGCCTACAAAGTCGAATGGCACGCGGTGTCGGTCGACACCCACAAAAGCGAAGGCGCGTACAGCTTTAAGGTCGGCCAGTAATTCATGACGAGCGCGATGGTGCTGTGCCGCTTTTTGCATTTCACCGTGGTGCTGATGCTGTTCGGGGCCTGGGTGTTCAAACCGCTGCTTTTAGGGCGTAGCAACGCATTCGGTCAACCACTGTTGCGAGTGACCCGCCTGCTCGCGGCAGTGGCCCTGCTCAGTGGCGTCGGCTGGTTGCTGTTGATCACCGCCAGCATGGCCGGGGCGTGGGACGCGGCATTCGATCCGTCGACCTTGCGGCTGGTGCTGGGCAGCACGTTTTTCGGTCAGGTGTGGCGCTGGCATCTGCTGCTCAATGCCTTGCTGGTGGCGCTGCTACTGACGCCTTGGCGCTCTTGCGCGCCCCTGCGCCTGGGCCTCGCCAGTCTGCTATTGGCAACCCTGGCCCCGGTCGGCCACGGCGCCATGCTCGATGGCCTCCAGGGTCAGTTGCTGATCCTCAACCAACTCGTTCACCTGACCTGTGTCGGCATCTGGCTCGGCGGGTTGATGCTGTTGGTGATGATCCTGCGGCAACCGACGGGCCTTGCGATCAATCCGATTTTGCGCCGCTTCAGCGGTGTCGGTTACGGGTTGGTGGCAGGATTGCTGATCACCGGGCTGATCAACGTGCGGGTCCTTACCGGGCAGTTTTGGCCGACGCCGTTGCTGTCAGGGTTCGCTCTGATCCTGCTGATCAAGGTGATGCTGGTGGCCGTCATGCTGGGGCTGGCGTTGTTCAATCGGCTGCGAGTCAAGGATTGCGAACAACGCCTGGCAACGCTGAGATTGAGCGTGATCACTGAATGGTTGCTGGGTATTGGCGCGGTGGCCGCCGTATCCCTCCTGGGCACCATGCCCCCGATGATCGCCGGCTAAACACAAGTCTTCCTGTGGGAGCGAGCCTGCTCGCGATAGCGGTGGTTCAGTCGACATCAACTTTGACTGACACATCGCTATCGCGAGCAGGCTCGCTCCCACAGGATTTTGGCGTTGTTTCGGCAAGTCATCGTATAACTTCTGATTGACAATCCCTGAATCCCTCGCAAATAATCGCCCCAATGTTGTACGACGACGTATGACAAACAATAAAAACAACAAGAAACAAGGGAGCGTCACAGTGAGCAAGCTCGTCCGCAATTCCTCCTTCTGCACCCCTCGCGCCACCTTCATCCGCCGTCATACGCTGAGCCTGATCGGTTGCAGCAGCCTGGCCGCCCTCGCGCTGCCCATGACCAGCCACGCCGAAGGTTTTGCCGATGACGCCAAGGCCACGCTCAACCTGCGCAACGCCTACTTCAACCGCAACTACACCAACCCGGCCTATCCGCAGGGCAAGGCTGAAGAGTGGACGCAAAACTTCATCCTCGACGCCAGGTCCGGGTACACCCAGGGCACTGTCGGTTTCGGCTTGGACGTACTGGGCCTGTACTCGCAAAAACTCGACGGCGGTAAAGGCACCGGTGGTACCCAACTGCTGCCGATCGGAAGCGACGGGCGCCCTGCCGACAACTTCGGCCGCCTGGGCGTGGCGCTGAAAAGCAAAATCTCGAAAACCGAATTGAAGGTCGGTGAATGGATGCCGGTGTTGCCGATCCTGCGCTCCGACGACGGTCGTTCGCTGCCACAAACCTTCCGTGGCGGTCAGGTGACGTCCAGCGAAATCAGCGGCCTGACGCTCTACGGCGGCCAGTTCCGCCAGAACAGTCCGCGCAACGATGCGAGCATGGAAGACATGTTCATGAACGGCAAATCGGCGGCCATCACCTCGGACCGCTTCAACTTCGGCGGCGGTGAATACGCGTTCAACGACAAGCACACTCAGGTCGGCGTCTGGTACGCCGAACTCAGCGACATTTATCAGCAGCAGTATTTCAACCTGAGCCACAGTCAACCAATGGGTGACTGGACCCTGGGCGCCAACCTCGGCTACTTCATCGGCAAGGAAGATGGCAGCGCCCTGGCCGGCGACCTCGACAACAAAACCGCCTTCGCCCTGCTCTCGGCCAAATACGGCGGCAACACCTTCTATGTCGGCCTGCAAAAGCTGACGGGCGACACGGTCTGGATGCGCGTCAACGGCACCAGTGGCGGCACGCTGGCCAACGACAGCTACAACTCCAGCTATGACAACGCCCGGGAAAAATCCTGGCAGGTGCGCCATGACTACAACTTCGTGGCACTCGGCATTCCCGGCCTGACCTTGATGAACCGCTACATCAGCGGCGATAACGTGCACACCGGGGCCATCACCGATGGCAAGGAATGGGGCCGCGAAACAGAACTGGCCTACACCGTGCAAAGCGGCGCGCTGAAAAACCTCAACGTCAAATGGCGCAACGCATCCATCCGCAAAAACTTCAGCACCAACGAGTTCGATGAAAACCGCGTTTTCATCAGCTATCCGATTTCGTTGTTGTAACGGTTTACCCAATGAATGCGGGAGCAAGCCTGATCGCGAAAACGGTGTGCCAGACAATCTACAGGTCGTCTGACATTCGCTCTTCGCGAGCAAGCTCGCTCCCACAAGGTTGGTCTGATTCGAGGATCGGCGCTTAACCGATGACCCTCCGTCATTTTCAACCAAAGTCGCGTTGACAAGACTTGGAAAGCCTAACGATACTTTGGCAAAGTCATACGACAACCTACAACAATAATTGCGCGCAGGGATTTCCATGACCGCCACGCCTACTCCCCCTTTCAATCGCCTGCTGCTGACCGGCGCCGCCGGTGGCCTCGGTAAAGTCTTGCGCGAAACGCTGCGCCCCTGTGCCAACGTCATTCGCCTGTCGGACATCGTCGACATGGCACCGGCCCTCGATGACCGTGAAGAAGTGGTCATCTGCGACCTCTCGGACAAGCAAGCCGTGCATCAACTGGTCGAAGGCGTGGACGCGATCCTGCACTTTGGCGGCGTATCGACGGAGCGCTCGTTCGAAGAGATCCTCGGCGCCAACATTTGCGGCGTGTTCCACATCTACGAAGCCGCACGCCGCCACGGCGTGAAGCGGGTGATTTTCGCCAGCTCCAACCACGTGATCGGCTTCTACAAGCAGGGTGAAATAATCGACGCCCACTCCCCTCGCCGCCCCGACAGTTACTACGGCTTGTCCAAGTCCTACGGCGAAGACATGGCCAGTTTCTACTTCGATCGCTACGGCATCGAGACCGTCAGCATCCGCATTGGCTCTTCGTTCCCGGAACCGCAAAACCGCCGGATGATGAGCACCTGGCTGAGCTTCGGCGACCTGACCCACTTGCTCGAATGCGCGCTGTACGCACCGAACGTCGGCCACACCGTGGTCTATGGCGCGTCCGACAACAATGACGTCTGGTGGGACAACCGTTACGCCGCTGGCCTGGGCTACAAGCCTCAGGACAGCTCCGAAGTGTTCCGCGAAAAAGTCGAGGCCCAGCCGATGCCAGCCGCCGATGACCCGGCCAGGGTTTATCAGGGCGGCGCGTTTGTGGCATCAGGCCCGTTCGGCGACTGAGTCATCGCCCCCTATAACAAAAGCCCAAGGGAATGAGTTGCCATGCAAGCCGAATTGATTGTCGATGCCCGTAACGCAGTCGGTGAAAGCCCGGTCTGGGTCCCCGAGGAAAATGCCCTGTACTGGGTTGATATTCCAGCCGGCGGGCTGCAGCGCTGGAGTGCCGACAGCGGCCATGTGCATGCGTGGACCGCGCCGGAAATGCTCGCCTGCATCACTCGTCACAGCGACGGCGGCTGGGTCGCTGGCATGGAAAGCGGCTTCTTTCATTTGCATCCGCACAACGATGGCAGCCTCGACAGTGAACTGCTGGCGCACGTCGACCACGCCCGCACGGACATGCGTCTGAACGACGGACGCTGTGATCGTCAGGGCCGATTCTGGGCCGGCAGCATGGTGCTGAACATGGGCGCCAACGCCGCCGAGGGCACGCTGTACCGCTATAGCAATGGCCAGCGCGGCCCGCTTGCGCCGCAACTTTCTGGTTTCATCGTGCCCAACGGCCTGGGTTTCAGCCCGGATGGCCGCACGATGTACCTGTCCGATTCCCATCCCTTGGTCCAGCAGATCTGGGCCTTTGATTACGACATCGACAGCGGCACGCCGTCGAACCGCCGGCTGTTCGTCGACATGAATCAGTTTCCCGGACGCCCCGACGGCGCCGCAGTGGATGCCGAAGGCTGCTATTGGATTTGCGCCAACGACGCGGGACTGGTTCACCGCTTCACCCCGGATGGCCGACTGGACCGTTCCCTCGCCGTCCCCGTAAAAAAACCCACCATGTGCGCCTTCGGTGGCAGTCGACTGGACACGCTGTTCGTGACCTCGATCCGCCCCGGCGACGACCATGATCACCAATCACTGGCCGGTGGGGTGTTCGCCCTCGATCCCGGCGTCAAAGGTTTACCGGAACCGCTTTTCAACGCTTTACCTTGACCGCTTGTGCTGCACCGCTGCGCCTTGAATACAAAAAAAATAACAAAACTGGAGACACCCCCCCATGGACTTCAAACGCACCTTGCTCGCCGCTGCACTCCCCCTGGCCTTCTCCCTCAGCAGTGCCGTCCAGGCACTGGAAATCAAATTCGCCGATATCCACCCCGCTGGTTACCCGACCGTCGTGGCCGAAGAGCAACTGGGCAAAACCCTGGTCGCCGACAGCAACGGCAAGCTGACCTTCAAGATGTTCGCCGGCGGTGTGCTCGGCTCGGAAAAGGAGGTGATTGAACAGGCGCAGGTCGGCGCCATTCAAATGGCCCGGGTCAGCCTCGGCATCGTCGGGCCGGTGGTCCCGGACGTGAACGTGTTCAACATGCCGTTCGTGTTTCGCGATCAGGCGCACATGCGCAAAGTCATCGACGGTGAGGTCGGCGACGAGATCCTCGACAAGATCACCAACTCCGAATTCAACCTGGTCGCCCTGGCCTGGATGGACGGCGGCACGCGCAACATCTACACCAAGAAGCCGGTACGCAAACTCGAAGACCTCAAGGGCATGAAAATCCGCGTCCAAGGCAACCCGATGTTCATCGAGACCATCAACGCCATGGGCGGCAACGGCATTGCGATGGACACCGGCGAAATCTTCAGCGCCTTGCAGACCGGAGTGATCGACGGCGCGGAAAACAACCCGCCGACGCTGCTCGAACACAACCACTACCAGAACGCCAAGTTCTACAGCCTGACCGGGCATTTGATCCTGCCTGAGCCGATCGTGATGTCGAAAATCACCTGGGACAAACTCACCCCCGAGCAGCAAGTGCTGGTGAAGAAAACCGCCAAAGCCGCACAGGCGCAGGAACGCATCCTGTGGGATGCCAAATCGGCCAGCAGTGAGGAAAAACTCAAGGCGGCCGGTGTCGAGTTCATCACCGTCGACAAGAAACCTTTCTATGAGGCCACCGCCTCGATCCGCGAGAAGTACGGCGCGCCTTACGCTGACTTGATCAAGCGCATCGAAGCCGTTCAGTAACCCTCCCTGCACTCATGAAAGGCCCGGCGCCGCTGACGTTGGTTGACGTCCGCGCGCGCCCGGTTACGGTGGAACCCGATGAAGAATCTGCTGCTGCGCATCAATGACAAGCTCTACATGACCTGTATCTGGGTCGCCGGGCTCTCCGTCCTGGCCATTGCATTAATCATCCCTTGGGGAGTCTTCGCCCGTTACGTACTCGGCACTGGCTCAAGCTGGCCGGAGCCCACCGCAATCCTGCTGATGATGCTGTTCACCTTCATCGGCGCTGCCGCCAGTTACCGCGCCGGGGCACACATGGCGGTGGCGATGCTCACCGACCGCATGGCACCGCCAATGCGCAAGGCGTTGAGCGTTTTTTCCCAACTGTTGATGGCGACCATTTGCCTGTTCATGGCGATCTGGGGCACCAAGCTGTGCCTGTCCACCTGGAACCAGTTCATGAGCGCCCTGCCGACGTTGCGCGTCGGCATCACGTACATGCCGATCCCGATTGGCGGCGTGCTGACGCTGGTGTTTGTGCTGGAAAAACTCCTGCTCGGTGACCAGAGCAATCGTCGGGTCGTGCGTTTCGACCTGGTTGAAGAAAGCGAAGGGGCTGCCTGAATGGACGCGTTGATTCTGTTGGGCAGTTTTATTGCGTTGATCCTGATCGGCATGCCGGTCGCCTATGCACTGGGGCTTTCCGCCCTGATCGGTGCCTGGTGGATCGACATCCCGTTCCAGGCGCTGATGATTCAGGTCGCCGGCGGCGTGAACAAGTTCTCGCTGTTGGCGATTCCGTTCTTCGTCCTGGCGGGCGCGATCATGGCCGAGGGCGGCATGTCCCGTCGGTTGGTGGCGTTCGCCGGGGTGCTGGTCGGGTTTGTCCGTGGCGGCTTGTCGCTGGTCAACATCATGGCCTCGACATTTTTCGGCGCGATCTCCGGATCCTCGGTAGCAGACACCGCGTCGGTCGGTTCGGTGCTGATTCCGGAAATGGAACGTCGCGGCTATCCAAGGGAGTTCGCCACCGCCGTGACCGTCAGCGGCTCGGTACAAGCCCTGCTGACCCCGCCAAGCCACAACTCGGTGCTCTACTCGCTGGCCGCTGGCGGCACGGTGTCGATCGCTTCGCTGTTCATGGCCGGCGTGGTGCCGGGCCTGTTGATGAGCGCGTGCCTGATGGTGCTGTGCCTGATCTTCGCGAAAAAGCGCAACTACCCCAAGGGCGAAGTCATTCCCCTGCGCGAAGCCCTGAAGATCTGCGGCGAAGCGATGTGGGGCCTGATGGCGATGGTGATCATCCTTGGCGGCATTTTGTCGGGGATCTTCACCGCCACTGAATCGGCGGCGATTGCGGTGCTGTGGTCGTTCTTCGTGACCATGTTCATCTACCGCGACTACAAGTGGAGCGAGCTGCCAAAGCTGATGCACCGCACGGTGCGAACCATCTCGATCGTGATGATCCTGATCGGCTTCGCGGCGAGCTTCGGCTACATCATGACCCTGATGCAGATCCCATCGAAAATCACCACGATGTTCCTGACCCTGTCGGACAACCGTTACGTGATCCTGATGTGCATCAACGTCATGCTGCTGTTGCTCGGCACCGTGATGGACATGGCGCCGCTGATCCTGATCCTGACGCCGATCCTGATGCCGGTGATTCTCGGCATCGGCGTGGACCCGGTGCAGTTCGGCATGATCATGCTGGTGAACCTGGGGATTGGTTTGATTACACCGCCGGTGGGCGCGGTGCTGTTCGTGGGGTCGGCGGTGGGTAAAGTCAGCATCGAAAAAACAGTGAAAGCGCTGCTGCCGTTCTACGGCGTGCTGTTCCTGGTGCTGCTGGCCGTGACCTACATTCCGGCACTGTCGCTGTGGTTGCCGCATCTGGTGTTGTGATAAAGGTGCCCCTCGGTAAAACGAGGGGCACACACCTGCCGTATCCGCCGTGTCCTTCCATCAGAGCTCAACCGATATGACGCCAGACCTTCTCGAACTCGAAGACGAATTCACCCGCCTCACCCTCGCCCCTGAACTCGGTGGCAGCCTCGTCAACTGGACCATTCGCAGCACCGGGCAGCCATTGTTACGACACAACGACGACCAGGCGCTGAACACCGGCCTGCCGGGGAAACTCGGTTGCTACCCTTTGGTGCCGTGGTCGAACCGCATCGCCCAAGGGGGCTTCGACTGCCCCGATGGCTGGCTCGCCCTGGCACCCAACAGCCTCACCGATCCGCTGCCGATTCACGGCAGCGCCTGGCAACAACCGTGGCGGGTGGTCTCGCAGACGCAAGATGAAGTGGTGCTGCTACTCGACAGCTCGACGCCATTCGCTTATCGCGCCCGGCAGCGGTTTCACTTGAGCGGGGGTCGATTGAGCATCGACCTGCAAGTCACTCACCTGGCCGAAAACCCAGCGTGGCATGGACTCGGGCTGCATCCCTACTTTCCGCGCACCGCGAACACCCGGCTACAGGCCAAGGCTGAACAGGTCTGGTTATGCGATGGGTCGAGACTGCCGACAGCGCAGGTCGAACGGCCCGCCGAATGGGACTTCGATCAACTCAATGCCCTGCCGGACACGCTGGTCGACAACGGTTTCTGCGCATGGGACGGCCATTGCCTGATCCAGCAACCCGACTTGGGTTACGAACTCGATTGCCAGGCCAGCGGCAGCGACACCTACCTGCTCTACTGCCCGCCGGGCCTGGGGTTTTTCTGCATCGAACCGGTGAGCCACCCGGTCAACGCGCACCACCTGCCCGGGCGGCCAGGTTTGCGTCTGCTGGAAAAAGGCCAATCCAGTGAACTCGGCTTCAACCTGCACTATCGCCCGCTCGACTACCCGAGCATCTGACTCAGCACCGCGCGCAATTTGCCGGGTTTCACCGGCTTGTTCAGCAGCGGCGCATCGAGTCGTTGCAGCGCGCGCCGGCACTGGTCGGTGCGGTCGGCCGTGATGATCACCGCCGGAATCGACTCGTTGTAATGCTCACGCAAATGCCGCACCACGTCAGAGCCAAACACCCCGTGGTCGAGGTGGTAATCCGCCAGGATCAACTCCGGCGCCCGTCCCTTCAAGGCGGCCAGCGCCGAGGATTCATCCGTCGCCGTGACCACCTCGCAGCCCCACTGCCCGAGCAACGCGCTCATGCTTTCAAGGATGCTCACTTCGTTGTCCAGCACCAGCAGGCGCCGACCCGGCAACGGATTACCCGCGCCCGGCTGCGGGGCTGCCAGACTGATCGGCAACGGAATCTCATGGGAAATCGGCACATCGATGCTGAACATCGAGCCACGCCCCGGCCGCGATTGAACGCCGATTTTATAACCGAGGATCTTGGCGATCCGTTCGACGATGGCCAGCCCCAGCCCGACGCCTTTGCGGTCGGCGGCGCGGCCGACATCGAGTTGATTGAATTCCAGGAAAATCGAATCGATACGGTCCGCCGCGATCCCGCGCCCGGTGTCCCAGACTTCCAGGCGCAGCATGTCCCCGCGCCGTCTGGCACCCAGCAGAATGCTGCCCTCATCGGTATAACGGCAGGCATTGCTGAGGAAGTTGCGCAGGATGCGCGTCATCAGGCGCAAGTCGGTATGAATGGCGTAGTCGCCCATGTGCACCCGCAGGTTCAAGCCGGCAGCCTCAGCCACCGACTGAAACTCCGAGACCAGCGGCGCGAGCAGTTCGTCGAGGCGGTACAACGCGACATCCGGTTTGACGGCCGCCTGATCGAGCCGGGAAATGTCCAGCAAATCGGTGAGCAAATCCTCTGCCCCTTCCAGGGCCTGGTGCGTTCGCTCCACCAATACCTGCTCGACCTCCGGCAACTTGCGCTCGCGCAACGTCGAGATCAGCAAGCGCGCAGCGTTGAGCGGTTGCAGCAGGTCATGACTGGCGGCGGCGAGGTATTTGTCCTTGCTGCGATTGGCGGCCTCGGCGGCGTCCCGTGCATCGCGCAAGGCTTCTGCGATCTGTTTACGCTGGGTGATCTGTTGTTGCAGGTTGCGGTTGGCTTCCAGCAATTCGTCGGTGCGCGCGGTGACGCGCTGCTCCAGTTCGTCATTGAGTTGCTGCAGGCGTTGCTGGGCGAGTTTGCGTTCAGTGATGTCGGCGACGAAGCCTTCCACCAGCCCTTCCTGATCGGGTTTGAGCAGCAGGTTCATCAGCACGTCGAGGCTGCTGCCGTCCTTGCGGCGCAATTGGGTTTCATAACCGTGCAGGCTGCCCTGGTGGCGGAGGATTTCGCCGATGTTGGCAAGCTCCGTGGCGCCGCCGACAAACAGGTTGCTCGCCAGGTCCGCCAGGGAAAACAGCACCTCTTGCGGGTCCTGATAACCGAGCATCCGCGCCAGCGCCGGGTTGGCGGCGCGCATGCCTTGCAGCAGGCTGGCCTGAAAGATGCCGTGCACGGCGTTTTCGAACAGCCACTTGTAGCGATTGCGCTCCGCTTCCAGCTCGTCCAGCCGCGCGGCGAGTTCCGGGTAGTGGCTCTTGCGCGCCGAGTGGCTGCCTAATCCCAATAACCCGGCGAGCGCCCGTTGCTGCTCGTCAGAGGGCTTCGCCATAGACGACCTCGACATCACGCTGACTGGATTGACGCGGGTTGGTGAGGATGCACGGGTCGTCCATGGCGTGTTGCGAAAGGAACGGGATGTCGGCGGTGCTGACCCCGTGCAAGCCCAGGGTTTCATGGAAACCGATGGCGTGCTTGAGCGCGATCAGGTGCTCGACCAGACGTCCGCAAATCTGCCGGTGATTGAGGCCACGGCAATCGATGCCAAACGTCTCGGCGATCACCTTGAAGCGATCCGGCGCCGAGCTGTAATTGAACGCCACCACGTGTTCGACCAGCACCGCGTTGCACAAGCCATGGGGCAAATCGAGGAACCCGCCCAGGCTGTGGGACATGGCATGCACCGCGCCGAGGATCGCGTTGGAGAACGCCAGCCCGGCCTGCATGCTGCCGAGCATGATTTTCTCGCGCAGGGCGATGTCCCCCGGGTTGGCGATCATCTGCACCAGGTTGCCGTTGATCAGGCGCATCGCTTCCAGCGCATGGGGATCGGTCAGCGGCCCGTGCCCCGTGGAAACGAAGGCTTCGATGGCGTGCACCAAGGCGTCGATGCCGGTACAGGCCGACAGGAACGGGTCCATGCTCAGGGTGGTTTCCGGGTCGATCAGCGACACGTCCGGCACCACGGCCTTGCTGACGATCGAGAATTTCATGCGCTCTTGCTGGTTGGAAATGATCACGAATTGCGAGACATCCGCCGAGGTGCCGGCGGTGGTCGGGATCAGGATCAGCGGCGGGCTGGGCACGCGGATAGTATCGACTCCCTCGAACTCAAGGATGCTGCGCCCGTGGGCGACGACGATGCCGATGCCTTTGCCGCAATCCATCGGACTGCCGCCACCGACGGCGACGATCACGTCGCAGTGGTTTTCCTTGTACAGCTCGGCGCCAAGCATGACTTCTTCGACCCGAGGATTGGGCGATACGTCGCTATAAACAAAGTATTCAATGCCCTGGGCCTGCAGGCTGGCTTCGACATCGGCGACCCAACCGGCGGCAATTACACCGGGGTCGCTGACTACCAGCACTTTGCGCGCGCCAAAGGTCTTGGCGCAGTTGCCGACGTTGTGCCGGCAGCCGGCACCAAAGATGATTTCAGGCGAAACGAATTTACGCAGCTGGCTGAGACTCTGGCTCATTGGAAAGCCTGTTTTTATTGTTTTGGAAGGTAAAGCCACACTAACGCATCCGGCTGCGAATGCAATCAGACCAATGGATAGCCGTTCAACGCACATCCCCCTGTGGGAGCGGGCTTGCTCGCGAAAGCGGTGGTTCAGTCGACGTCAATGTTGCCTGATACACCGCTTTCGCGAGCAAGCCCGCTCCCACAGGGGGATTGTGGCGTTTGGTTTATCCGCGATAGATCAATCGCGAAGCTTTCTCGTTGCGCAGCGTCAGGTGTTCCATCCCCTGCCCCGGCGCGTCAGCTTCATCGCGGGCCTTGAGGATGACGTCGTGGTGCGGCGACTTGCTGCACACCGGATCGGCATTTTCGGCGTCGCCGGTCAGCATGAACGCCTGGCAACGGCAGCCGCCCAGGTCCTTGTGTTTTTCATCGCAGGAACGGCACGGCTCCTTCATCCAGTCATCGCCACGAAAGCGGTTGAAACCGAAGGACTCGGTCCAGATGTGCGAGATGCTGTGCTCGCGCACGTTGGGAAACTCTACCGGCAACTGCCGCGCGCTGTGGCACGGCAACGCCGTGCCGTCCGGGGTGATGTCGAGAAACAGGTTGGCCCAGCCATTCATGCAGGTCTTGGGGCGTTCTTCGTAGTAATCGGGCGTCACGAAGATCAGCTTGCAGGGGTGGCCCTGGGCTTCAAGCCGCTCGCGGTACTCGTTGGTGATGCGCTCGGCACGCTGCAATTGTTCGCGGGTAGGCAGCAGGCCGACGCGGTTGAGCTCGGCCCAGCCGTAGAACTGGCACGTGGCCAATTCGACGAAGTCCGCCTCCAGTTCCAGGCACAGGTCGATGATCTGCGCGATCTGGTCGATGTTGTGCCGGTGGGTGACGAAGTTCAGCACCATCGGATAGCCCTGGGCTTTCACCGCCCGGGCCATGGCCAGTTTCTGCGCGAAGGCCTTGCGCGAGCCGGCCAGCATGTTGTTGACCTGCTCGTCGGCGGCCTGAAAGCTGATCTGGATGTGGTCCAGCCCGGCAACCTTGAAATCACGGACCTTCCGTTCCGTCAGGCCAATGCCCGAGGTGATGAGGTTGGTGTAGTAGCCCATGTCCCGCGCGGCCTTGATCAGCTCGGCCAGGTCCTGGCGCACCAGCGGCTCGCCGCCGGAAAACCCCAGCTGCGCGGCGCCCATCTCCCGGGCTTCGCGAAATACCCGAATCCATTCTTCGGTGCTCAATTCTTCACCCTGCCGGGCGAAATCCAGCGGGTTGGAGCAATACGGGCATTGCAGCGGGCAGCGATAAGTCAGCTCTGCCAACAGCCAGAGCGGCGGACCGGGTGGTGTCACGATCGGGTTCACAGCGCGATCCCCCG
The DNA here is from genome assembly GCF_019823085.1 of Pseudomonas sp. DR48. Classification (NCBI taxonomy): domain Bacteria; kingdom Pseudomonadati; phylum Pseudomonadota; class Gammaproteobacteria; order Pseudomonadales; family Pseudomonadaceae; genus Pseudomonas; species Pseudomonas sp. DR48. The sequence goes on from NZ_CP081946.1 coordinate 6,265,276, forward strand.
GTGCCAGACATTCGCGGTGGTGACGGTGTGATACGGCGGGCGTTCCAGCTCGTAGGCCATGCTCATCGCGTCGAGCATGCTCCACAGCACGTCGAGCTTGAACTGCAAAATCTCCAGCATGCGCTGCTGGCCTTCGACCGTGACGTAGTGCGCCAGGGTGATGCGCAAGCCGTGCTCGACATCGCGCCGCGCCTGACTCAGGCGTGTGCGGAAATAGTCATAGCCGGCCGGATCGATCCATGGATAGTGCGTGGGCCAGGCGTCGAGGCGGGACTGGTGAATGTGCGGCGCGAACAGTTCAGTGAGTGAGCTGCTGGCGGCTTCCTGCCAACACGCGCGACGGGCGAAATTGACGTAGGCGTCCACGGCGAACCGCACGCCAGGCAGCACCAGCTCCTGAGAGAGGATTTGCTCGCGGTCCAACCCCACCGCTTCGCCAAGACGCAGCCAGGCTTCGATGCCGCCTTCACTGCCGGGCGCGCCGTCATGGTCGAGGATGCGTTGCAGCCATTCACGGCGCACGTCGCGGTCGGGGCAATTGGCGAGGATCGCGGCATCCTTGAGCGGGATGTTCACTTGGTAATAGAAGCGATTGGCGACCCATCCCTGAATCTGCGCACGAGTGGCGCGGCCGGCGTACATGGCTTGGTGGAAGGGATGATGGATGTGGTAGTAGGCGCCTTTGGCGCGCAGGGCCTGTTCGAATTCGGCGGGGGTCATGGGGGTGTTGGTCATTGCGGTTCTCCAAAGCGTTCTGCGGTGTTTGGTCTGGCCTCTTCGCGAGCAAGCCCGCTCCCACAGGGAATGTGTGTACGCAACAGATCTACTGTGGGAGCGGACTTGCTCGCGAAGGGGCCGGCCGCTACAACTCAATACTCATGCCATCAAACGCAACTTCAATCCCCCGCCGCTCCAGCAACGCGCGCTCGGCCGAGTCTTCATCGAGGATCGGATTGGTGTTGTTGATGTGGATCAGCACCTTGCGTTGACGTGGGAATTGCTCAAGCAATTCCAGCATCCCGCCAGGACCGCTTTGCGGCAGATGGCCCATTTCACTGCCCAGACTCTGGCCGACTTCGCACACGCGCATCTCGTCGTCGCGCCACAACGTGCCGTCCAGCAACAGGCAATCGGCGCGTTGCATCCAGCTCAGTACTTCGTCATCAATCTGCCCAAGACCCGGGGCATAGAACACGCTGGCGCCATTGCGCCGGTCTTCGATAAATAAACCAATGGTGTCGCCCGGCTGCGGATTGCCGCGATTGGGCGAATACGGCGGTGCGTTGCTGACCAAGGGAATCGCACGAAATTGCAGGTGTGCACAGGCCGCGATGGTGAACGGTTCGCGATCCAGCCCGATGGGTTGCCACTGCAAGCCACCGTTCCAGTGCTTGAGCATGGGGAACAAGGGAAAACCGCTGCTCAGGTCTTGATGCACCCGCTCTGTGCACCACACGTCATGCGGGCAACCTTCGCGCAGGCTCAACAGGCCGGTGCAATGGTCGATCTGACTGTCGATCAGCACCACCCCGGCAATCGCCGTATCGCGCAAGCGGCGAGCCGGTTGCAGGGGCGCAAAACTTTCAAGTTGCGCGCGAATGTCCGGTGAAGCGTTGCACAGCACCCACTCCACACCGTTGTCGCTCAGGGCAATCGAGGACTGCGTGCGCCGTTGCGCCCGCAGGCTGCCATTGCGCACACCGGCGCACTGACGACAGTTGCAGTTCCATTGCGGAAAACCGCCACCGGCGGCAGAACCGAGAACGCGGATGTGCATGGCAGGCTCCAGAAAGCAGGCCCGGCCAACCCATTAGCTGGCCGGGTGATCAATCAACGGTTGGCGAAATACATCGTCACTTCGAAGCCAATGCGCAGATCGGTAAACGCGGGTTTATGCCACATGGGTCAATCCTCTTCTTGTGCCGGGCAATTCCGGTAAAGCCATTAATGCACGGGGCGCCAAGTGACCGAATGCTACTTTGGAACGAGGCGGCGGCGTGCGTTGGTAGGGGGTGTCGCAAGGCCTTAAACCACACACAAAACCAATGTGGGAGCGGGCTTGCTCGCGAAGACGGCGTCACATCCAACACATTGGTTGACTGACAGACCGCTTTCGCGAGCAAGCCCGCTCCCACATTTGGTTTGTGGTGTGCTTGCGGGTTAGAAGAACCCCAGCGGATTGATGTCGTAGCTCACCAGCAGGTTTTTGGTCTGTTGGTAGTGGTCGAGCATCATCTTGTGGTTTTCACGGCCGACACCGGATTTCTTGTAGCCACCAAACGCGGCGTGGGCCGGGTACAGGTGGTAGCAGTTGGTCCAGACACGCCCGGCCTTGATCGCCCGACCCATGCGGTAGGCGCGGTTGATGTCGCGGGTCCACAGGCCGGCACCGAGGCCGAACTCGCTGTCGTTGGCAATCGCCAGGGCTTCGGCTTCGTCTTTGAAGGTGGTGATCCCCACCACCGGGCCGAAGATTTCTTCCTGGAACACACGCATTTTGTTGTGGCCCTTGAGCAGCGTCGGCTGGATGTAATAGCCGCTGGACAAGTCGCCTTCAAGACGCTCGGCCGCGCCGCCGGTGAGCAGCTCGGCGCCCTCTTCCTGGGCAATTTTGAGGTACGAGAGGATTTTGTCGTATTGCTGCTCGGACGCCTGGGCGCCGACCATGGTTTCGGTGTCCAGCGGGTTGCCGCGCTTGATCTTGACGATCTTCTTCATGACTTCGGCCATGAACGGTTCGTAGATCGACTCCTGCACCAGCGCCCGGGAAGGACAGGTGCAGACTTCACCCTGGTTGAAGAACGCCAGCACCAAACCTTCTGCGGCTTTCTCGATGAACTGCGGCTCGGCGTTCATGATGTCTTCGAAGAAAATGTTCGGCGACTTGCCGCCCAACTCGACGGTGCTTGGAATGATGTTCTCGGCGGCGCAATGCATGATGTGCGCACCGACCGGAGTGGAACCGGTGAACGCAATCTTGGCGATGCGTTTGCTGGTGGCCAGGGCTTCACCGGCTTCACGACCGAAGCCCTGGACGATGTTCAGCACGCCAGCAGGCAGCAAGTCGGCGATCAGCTCGGCGAAGACCATGATCGACAGCGGCGTCTGCTCGGCAGGCTTGAGCACCACACAGTTGCCGGCGGCCAGGGCCGGGGCGAGTTTCCACGCCGCCATCAGCAGCGGGAAGTTCCACGGAATGATCTGCCCGACCACGCCCAATGGCTCGTGGAAGTGGTAGGCGGTGGTCAGTTCGTTGATTTCAGCGGCGCCGCCTTCCTGGGCACGGATGCAACCGGCGAAGTAACGGAAATGGTCGGCGGCCAGCGGCACGTCGGCGTTGAGGGTTTCGCGCACGGCCTTGCCGTTGTCCCAGGTTTCGGTGACGGCGAGGATTTCCAGGTTTTGTTCGATGCGGTCGGCGATTTTCAGCAGCACCAGCGAGCGGTCCTGCGCCGAGGTCTTGCCCCAGGCATCCGCGGCAGCGTGGGCAGCGTCGAGGGCTTTGTCGATGTCAGCGGCGCTGGACCGCGGGAATTCGGCGATCACTTCACCGGTGACCGGCGAGGTGTTGGTGAAATACTCGCCATTGACCGGGGCAACGAATTCGCCGCCGATGAAATTGCCGTAGCGCGGCTTGAAAGTCACGACGGCGCCAGGTGTTCCAGGTTGTGCGTAGATCATGGTGGGCCTCTGTCTGGGTCGATGCCTGTCGGCAAACAGGCGATGAATCGATAGTAGAGAGCCCCGCGCGCCAGACGAATGCGCCGTTGGCAGGGGGACTCTCGTTATTTGGTAGTAGGTGATCGTTCCCACGTTGATCGTTCCCACGCTCCGCGTGGGAATGCAGCCAGGGACGCTCTGCGTCCCAGAGCGGACGCGGAGCGTCCGTTGAGGCATTCCCACGCAGAGCGTGGGAACGATCAGGTGCAGCAATCAGTGCTTGGCCACTACAAGGTCTTTAGGCAACTTGAACGTCCAGAGCATCCCGCCCTGGTTGAAGTCCTTGATGCGCTTGGCCACTTCGCCGCCCCACAACGGTACAGCGCCGCCCCAACCGGAAAGAACGGAGACGTACTGTTCGCCATCCATTTCCCAGGTGATCGGCGAGCCGAGGACGCCGGATCCGGTCTGGAATTCCCAGACTTTCTCACCGGTCTTGGCGTTGAACGCCTGCAGGAAACCTTCCGGCGTACCGGTGAACACCAGGTTGCCCTTGGTGGTCAGCACCCCGCCCCACAGCGGCGCGAAGTTCTTGTGGCGCCAGACTTCCTTGCCGGTTTTCGGGTCGATAGCGCGCAACACGCCGATGTAGTCTTCATTCAACGGTTTGATGGTGAAGCCGGCGCCGAGGAATGCCGCGCCTTTCTTGTAGGCGATGCCTTCGTTCCAGATGTCCATGCCCCATTCGTTGGACGGCACGTAGAACAGCCCGGTGTCCTTGTTGTAGGCCATCGGCATCCAGTTTTTCGCACCGAGGAATGCCGGGGCTACGAATACAGAACTGCCTTTGGCTTCGGTGCCCGGCGCGCCAGGTCGGCTGGCTTCGTTGTAGATCGGCCGGCCGTCTTTATCCAGGCCGGTGGCCCAGGTGATCTTGTCCACGAACGGGAAGCCACGGATGAATTTGCCGTTGGTGCGGTCCAGCACATAGAAGAAACCGTTACGGTCAGCGGTGGCCGCCGCTTTGATTTCCTTGCCGCCTTCGGTGTAGTTGAAGGAGACCAGCTCGTTCACGCCGTCATAGTCCCAGCCGTCGTGAGGCGTGCTCTGGAAGTGCCATTTGATCGTGCCGTCGTCCGGGTTGAGCGCCAGGCGCGACGAGGAGTAGAGGTTGTCGCCAGGACGCAGGTGCGAGTTCCATGGCGCCGGGTTGCCGGTGCCGAACAGCAGCAGATTGGTTTCCGGGTCGTAGTAGCCGCCCAACCAAGGGGCCGCGCCGCCGGTTTTCCACAGATCGCCGGGCCAGGTCTTGCCGGCTTCACCGCCGGAGATGCCGTTCTCTATCGCTTTGCCGTCCTTGTAGGTGTAACCCATGTGGCCTTCAACGGTCGGCCGGGTCCACAGCAGCTCACCGTTTTTCGGGTCATAGGCGGAGATCTTGCCGACCACCCCGAACTCGCCGCCCGCCACGCCGGTAATCAGTTTGCCGTTGACCACCAACGGTGCGGCACTGATGGAATAGCCTTCCTTGTGGTCGGCGACCTGCTTGCTCCACACCACTTTGCCGGTGTCTTTGTTCAATGCCACCAATTTGGCGTCGAGGGTGCCGAAGAACACCAGGTCGCCGTACAGCGCCACGCCACGGTTGATCACGTCGCAGCACGGACGGATGTCATCGGGCAGGCGCGCATCGTATTGCCAGAGTTTTTTGCCGGTGCGTGCATCCACCGCAAACACCCGCGAGTAGGAACCGGTCATGTACATGACGCCGTCCTTGATCATCGGCTGTGCTTGCTGACCGCGCTGTTTCTCACCGCCGAAGGAGAACGCCCAGACCGGACGCAAATCCTTGACGTTGTCGACATTGAGCGTGTCCAGCGGACTGTAGCGCTGACCCTGGACGCCCAGACCGTTGGTGACGACCTGCTCCGGGTTCTTGGGGTCCTGGAGAATGTCCTGGTCAGTGACACCGGCCAGCGCGGTGCCGGACAGCAGCATGGCACTGAGCAGCACACTCAAGACGAAGGGTTGGCGACGTGCGGGTTGGGTCATGACGGCTACCTCTGCGGTTTTTGTTATACCCGGGAAATTTTCCCGGTCTGGTGCAGATTCTTGGCCGCCGCCGCCCTTGCAACAATTGCCCGCAGTGCTGAGATTGCTAGTTCCTTAGTACAGGGTCGGAGGAGATGGACACCGAAATTCTTGATCGACACAAGATCCCTGTGGGAGCGGGCTTGCTCGCGAAGGGGCCGACACATTCAACAATGATGTCGACTGATACGCCGCCTTCGCGAGCAAGCCCGCTCCCACAGGGATTTGTGTTGTTCACTGGGGCGTGGCGGAATCGACTCGGGTCATCTGCGCGCGTTCATAGCGCGGGTACAAGTGACTGACACTGCGAATCAGCTCATAGCGGCTCAGGTTGATCCCGGCAAAGCGCTCGGGGATGGGGCTGCGGATCATCTCGGTCATGGCGCTGCCATTGGCTGCGCCATCACGCATGAGCTGGTCGAGCCAGGTCAGGTAGTCGCGCATTTGCTCGAAGGGTTGCGGGTCGATGGCCACCGGACCGTGGCCCGGCACGATCAACGTCCACGGCAAGCCTTGAAGGGTGGCGATGTCCGCCAGCCACACCGACAGCCCCGGACTGTTAGGCGTGGTCAACGCACGCTGATAAAACACCAGGTCCCCGGCAAACAACACGCCGGTGGTCTGGTCGAGAATAGCCAGATCCGCGCCGGTGTGCCCACCCAGGCTCAGCAGGCGCAGATCGTGATTCCCAAAACTGTGCACGCCGGGTGTCAGCACCTGAGTCGGCAACACCACCTCGGTGCCGCGCATCCAGTCACCCACCAATCGATACATGTTCTCGGCCATCGCATCGCCCTGCTGATGCAGCAGATCGGCGGTGCCGGCCAGCGCACCGATCGGCACGTCACTGAAGGCCTGATTGCCCAGTACGTGGTCCGGGTGATGGTGGGTCAACAGCACCTGAATCACCGGTTTATCGGTGGTCGCGGCAATTGCCTTGCGCATCGCCTCGCCGTAGCGTTTCGACGGCCCGGTGTCGATCACCACCACCCCGCGCTCGGTAACGATGAACCCGGTATTGACGATATTGCCGCCGTTGGCCTGGGCGAAATTGTCGGTACTGCCTTCCAGCAGCCAGGTGTCCTGGGCGATCTGCCGAGGCTTGAGTGCGTAGTCGAGGTCCGCCAGGGCCGGCAGACCCAAGCCCATCAACAACAGCAGCATCCAGCGCATGAGACGCTCCTTGGGCTCAGGGTATGGCCGCATCGAATTGATTGCCGCTGTTGTCGCGCAGTAACAAGCGCGTCTGCCCTGCCCCCTCAATATCAAAGGCCAGGTTGGGGTTTTCGCTGACCGCCGGGAACAGTTCGAGACGGGCCAACAGTTGATCCTTTTGATCGCGCAGCTCGGCATGGTTGATGAAAAATTCCGGAATGCCGCTGACCATGCCGTTGTCCATCGGGTGCGCTACCTGCAAGCGCACACGGCTGAATGCATCGCGCGGGTATCGACCGCCCACCACCTCGCCGATGTGTTCTTCCCATCCGGCCTGGGTACGCACGACGCTGGGCGCGGTACAGCCACCGCCCGCAGCGTCGATCAAGGTCGAACCGACATGCCACAGCCCGTCGCGGGTCAGCACCGCCGCGCGCAACGGCGTGGCCTGCTCGATGCGGATGCGGATCGACAGCCACGGCAATACGCGGTCCAGCGGTTGAAAGTCGACGATTTTCGGCAGCGGGTTAAGCTCGGCCCAGGCGAGGATTTTCACCACCTCGCCCTTGAACGCCCGGGCATCGATTTCCAGCGGCACTTGCCGGGCGTCTTCGGCGAATGGCGGCCCCAGCAGCTTGACCCGCTCGTCGAACACGAACGGCGCGTCGCCGAGCATTTGCTTGTGGTAGAAATCCCACATCACCGACGGCACCGGGTCTTTGCCCGGAACAATGTCCGCAGCCTGTGCCGCCAAAGGTAGCCAGCAGGCCAACAGGCAACTCGCTCGCCAGTTCATTGATACATCTCGGGCACGTCATAACGCAGGCCGTAATGCTCATAAATGGTCTTGACCGCGCCCTCGCGAATCAGAGTTTCCAGCGCCTCTTCCACGGCATAGGCCAGTTGGTGGTTGCTTTCATGCACCGCCATGCCGATTTCCCAGAGTTGCTTGCCCATGTTCGGGTAGGCGTTTTCTGCCAGGGCCACTTGCGGATCGGCCGCTTCATGCACTTGCCAGTCGATCTCGCCGCGCATGGCCATCACTGCGTCGACTTCGCCGGCCTTCATGGCCGCGAACGCCTGGGGCACGCCGGGGTAGTGATGGGTCTTGGCGGCGAGCATGCCGTTGAACACCGAGGTCAGGTAAAACGACGGCACGCTGTCGACTTCGACACCGATCGGGTGCTGCTCGAACACCGCGACGCTGGCGACGTTGTCCAGTCGGCGGCGGTCATAAGCGACTTGCCATTGCTCGGTCTGATATGGGCCGAACATCACCACATGGCCGTTTTCCAGCTCACCCAGTTCATTGCGTTTTTGCGCGTAGTCGCGGTCGTACGGCACCCGCATCATCAGGTCGGCCAGCTGCAGATCGTGCAACTGACTGGCGCGCCAGATGTAATCGCGCAGGTCGTCATCGAGCTTCTCGCCGGCAGGCGCCCAGATCAGCGTCAGGCGCACGCCCAGGGATTTGGCCAGCGCTTCGGCGAGTTCCACATCCACCCCGCGAGGCTGTCCGGCCTGCTCAAAACTGTAAGGTGCGAAGTCCTTGTAGACCGCGACTTTCAGCTCGCCGGCGGCAATCATCTCGTCAAAGGTACGCACTTGCGCCTGCGCAGCCTGGCAACACAGCAACACGGCGCTGATCAACACAGTGAGCAGGCGCATGGCTTACTCCTCGACGTGCACGCTGTCCAGGTAGGAGCGCACCGCCCACAAGGCTTCCTGACTCAGGTAGTCGGCCATCTTCGGCATGTACACCCGACCGTCACGCACGGCGCCATGGCGCACGCGCTCGACGAACCATTCATCACCGGCGTCGCCGACATCGAGCAAGCGCAGATCGGGGGCGATGCCGCCGGATTTGGCTTCCAGGCCATGACACGCGGCGCAGTTCTGGTTGTACGCCGAGGAGCCGATTTCCACGGCCTTGTCGTGTTCCGGGGACGTGCGGTAAGGGTTCACCGAGGCCCAGCCATCGGCATCGACCGGTACGCCGGCATCCTTGATCGGGGTCAGGCCCGGAGTGGCGACCGCCTGCGGCACCACGTTGCCGTGAGCCCAGACGGAACCTGCACTGATAAAGCCGGCCAGCAGTCCGGCAACGAGTAAGGCGCTGCGTTTTGTTGTCATTGTTATGCCCTCTGGATTGCACGCAAAACCTCTTGGAAGAGGCTATGGCACCCATCTTAGGAACCGTCCCGCGCAATCCCCATGCTGCTTTGGTGGCCGCCTTCTAGTCCCTTGGTAGTAGGCTTTGTGGCGCAAACCCGAATACCGTCGCCCCAGGTTGAAACCGCCCTCTGCCGGGCGAGCTACGACCTTGGTACTGGCTCACTGGTACTTTCTGCATATTTCATTCTGCCCCGCAGGCTTCCTATGCTGACGCTACCTGTAATGGAGTGCCTTATGCGCCAGCTTGCCCCTTACGCCCTGATCTACCTGCTGGCCATCGCCTGCGCCGCCGGGCTGGCGACCCAGAGCCAGGCCGCCGACGCGCCGCTACAGGTACAAATCGGTTACCTGGGCTATCGCCCCGACACCGGCCCGCTGCTGTCGAACGTCATTCCCGAACCGGTCGATGCCGGACTTCGTGGCGCCGAACTGGCGATCACCGACAGCAACAGCACCGGGCGTTTTCTCAACCACAGCTACAGCCTGGTCAGCGCGAATGCCGACAGTCCGGATGCATTGGTCGAAGCGGCCAAGGCACAGCACGAACAGGGCCTTCGCTTGTTTGTGGTGAATGCGCCGGTGGAAACCCTGCGCCGACTCAGCGCCGTGCTGCCCGACAGTTTGCTGTTCAACGCCGGCAGCCCCGACGACAGCCTGCGCACCACCGACTGCCTGCCGAACGTGCTGCACAGCCTGCCCAGCCGGGCGATGCTGGCCGATGCGCTGGCGCAATTTCTGGTGGTGCGCAAATGGCAACGGGCGCTGCTGATCGTCGGCCCGACGCCGGACGACCAGGCCTACGCCGCCGCCCTGCGCCGCGCCGCCAAACGTTTCGGCCTGAAACTGGTGGCGGAAAAAGCCTGGAGTTTTGATAACGACCAACGCCGCAGCGCCCAGGCCGACATGCCGCTGTTCACCCAGACCGCCGAGTACGACGTGGTGCTGGTGGCGGATGAGCGCGGCGATTTCGGTGAGTACGTGCCCTACCAGACCTGGTACCCAAGACCGGTCGCCGGCACTCAGGGCCTGACCCCGGTGGGTTGGCACAAAACCGTCGAAACCTATGGCGCCGCCCAACTGCAAAAACGCTTTGAGGCCTTGACCGGCCGCTGGATGAATGACCGCGATTTCGCCGCCTGGATGGCCGTGCGCAGCATCGCCAGCGCAGTGAGCAAGTTGCGCCAGGTCGATCCAATGGCGATCCGTAACCTGGAAATCAGCGATCAATTGCCCCTCGACGGTTTCAAGGGCCGCAAGCTCAGCTATCGCCCGTGGAACGGCCAGTTGCGCCAACCCATCCCGATCGTGCAACCCCGGGCGCTGGTCAGCACCTCGCCTCAGGACGGTTTCCTCCACCCTTTCAACGAAATGGACAGCCTGGGCTACGACAAGCCCGAGGTCACTTGCCGCTTTCCCTGATGTGGCACTTCACAACAACGACAACAAAAAGGAATCCGCCATGCGCCGCACCCTGCTCTCTTGCGCCCTGCTGCTTGCCGCCGGGCACGCCGTGGCCAGCACCGCCTGGGTCTCCAACGAAAAGGACAACAACCTGAGCCTGATCGACATGCAGACCCTGCAAGTGACCGACACCCTGCCCGTCGGCCAGCGCCCGCGCGGCTTGCTGCTGTCCCACGACAACAAGCTGCTGTACATCTGCGCCAGCGATTCGGACCGGGTTCAGGTGATGGACGTGGCCACGCGCAAGATCATCAAGGAACTGCCGTCGGGCAAAGACCCCGAGCAATTCGCCCTGCACCCGAACAATCGCTGGCTGTACGTTTCCAACGAAGACGATGCGCTGGTGACAGTGATCGACACCGAAACCTCCAAGGTGCTAAGCCAGATCAATGTCGGTGTCGAGCCCGAAGGCATGGCCGTCAGCCCCGATGGCAAGTGGGCCGTGAACACCAGCGAAACCACCAACATGCTGCACTGGATCGACACCAGCACCCAGACCCTGGCCGACAGCACCCTGGTCGATCAGCGGCCACGGTTCGTCGAGTTTGCCCCTGACGGCTCCAAGCTCTGGGCTTCGGCAGAGATCGGCGGCACGGTGACGATTCTCGATGTGGCGACGCGCAAGATCCTCAAGACCCTGACCTTCCAGATCAAGGGCGTCCACCCGGACAAGGTCCAGCCGGTGGGCATCAAACTCAGCGCCGACGGCAAGTACGGTTTCGTCGCCCTCGGCCCGGCCAACCATGTCGCGGTGGTTGATGCCAAGACCTTCGAAATCCTCGATTACCTGCTGGTGGGCCGCCGCGTGTGGCAGATGTCATTCACCCCGGATCAAAAACAGCTGCTGGCCACCAACGGCGTCAGCGGCGATGTGTCGGTGATTGATGTCGACAGCCTCAAAGTCATCAAATCGGTGAAGGTCGGGCGCTATCCGTGGGGCGTGGTGGTGACGCCATGAACGCACTCGATGTCAGCGAAGTGAGCTTTGCCTACGGTGCGCGCGAAGCCTTGCGGCAGGTGAGTTTCAGCCTGATGCCAGGGCGGTTTGCGGCGTTGCTGGGGCCGAACGGCGCAGGCAAATCGACGCTGATTGCCTTGCTCACCCGGCTCTATGATCTGCAACGCGGCGAGATCCAGGTGGGCGGCTGTTCCTTGCGCAAGACGCCGCGTGCGGCACTCAAGCAATTGGGCGTGGTGTTCCAGCAAAGCACGCTGGACCTGGACCTCAGCGTCGAACAAAACCTGCGTTATCACGCCGCGCTGCACGGCCTGTCCCGGCGTCAGACCGGATTGCGGGTCGAGGCCGAGCTGGCGCGTCAGGCGCTGACCGAACGACGTCGGGAGCGGGTGCGTGAACTCAACGGCGGCCACCGTCGCCGGGTGGAAATCGCCCGCGCCTTGCTGCATCAGCCACGGTTGTTGCTGCTCGACGAGGCCAGCGTCGGCCTCGACCCGGCCAGCCGCCTGGCGCTCAATCAACACATCCGCAGTCTGTGTCGCGAGCACGGCATCAGCGTGCTCTGGACCACCCATTTGCTGGACGAAGTGCAACCGAGCGACGACCTGCTGATTCTCCATCAGGGCCGACTGGTGGCCAGCGGGCAAGCGGATGCGCTGAGCCTGGAACATGGCGGCGACCTCGGTTCGGCCTTTACTCGCCTGACTACTTCAGGAGCTGCCTGATGAACGCTTATTGGCAATGTTTCAGCGGCATCGTGCTGCGCGAATGGCTGCGCTTTGTGCTGCAACGCACGCGGTTTCTCAGCGCCCTGGTACGACCGCTGTTATGGCTGCTGGTGTTTGCCGCCGGTTTTCGCGCGGCACTCGGGATCGCGATCATCGAGCCGTATGACACTTACATTCCGTACGAGGTCTACATCATCCCGGGCCTGGCTTGCATGATCCTGTTGTTCAACGGCATGCAAGGTTCACTGTCGATGGTGTACGACCGGGAGATGGGCAGCATGCGTGTGCTGCTGACCAGCCCTCTGCCCCGGACCTTTCTGCTGTGCAGCAAACTGTTGGCTACGTCGCTGATTTCGCTGTTGCAGGTGTACGCCTTCCTGGCCATTGCCTGGCTGTATGGCGTGCAGCCGCCAGCCATGGGCCTGTTGATCGCCTTGCCGGCGCTGTTGCTGGTGGCGTTGATGCTCAGTGCACTGGGATTGTTATTGTCCAACGCGATCCGCCAGCTGGAGAACTTTGCCGGGGTGATGAATTTCGTGATCTTCCCGTTGTTTTTCCTGTCGTCGGCGTTGTATCCGTTGTGGAAGATGCGCGAGTCCAGCGAGTGGTTGTACTGGCTGTGCGCGCTGAACCCGTTCACCCATGCGGTGGAGCTGGTGCGGTTTGCCTTGTACGAACGCTTCAACTTGTTGGCTCTGTCGGTGTGCATGGCGCTGACACTGATATTCGCCCTGCTCGCGGTCCTCACCTTCAACCCGCAACACGCGGCCCTGCGCAAAGCCACCTGACAGCACATCTTCCCTGTGGGAGCGGGCTTGCTCGCGAAAGCGGCGTGTCAAATACATCGTTGTGACTGAACTGACGCTTTCGCGAGCAAGCCCGCTCCCACAGTTGATCTTCGTTGAACAGGGCAAAATTACTACTTTAGTACTGGTTTACCTGTCTATCGTCGCATTCCCAATGCGCCTGGACTGGCATGTAATGGGGTCATAACTATAAGGATCGACCCCATGCCGCGTGCCCGACGTCGCCTGCTGCGCCCTGCCCTTGCCGCGCTATCGCTGAGCCTGTTGCTGGGTGTCGCGCAGGCCGAAACACCGTTGTTCTCCGCCGAGGGTTATCGCATCGGCCTCTACCGCAGCCCGACCCCGAATCAGTTGCAAGGCGCGGCCATCGTCGACACCGCCGCCCTGCAAACCCTGCTCACCCAGACACCGCGCCCGGTGCTGATCGACGTCTACCGGCGTCAATGGCTGCAAGGACGTTTCATCGAAGACCAACCCCACGAGAACCTGCCCGGCAGTCATTGGCTGGCCAATACCGGCGACGGCGACCTGACACCTGACTGGCAGGATTACTTTGCGCGCAACCTGAACCGCTTGACAGCCGGCGACCTGGCGCAACCGCTGGTCTTCTACTGCCGTTCCGACTGCTGGCTGAGCTGGAATGCGGTGAAACGCGCCGCCGCCATGGGCTATAAAACACTGTATTGGTATCGCGATGGCCTGGACGCCTGGCAAGCCGCGAACCTGCCCGTTGCGCCATCCCGGCCCGAGCCCTTCCCCTGACCTTTACGCGTGCGTGTTGTTGCCACACCATAATCAAAATAATGAGGTGAAAGGCCATGTACAAAATTCTGATTGCCGATGATCACCCGCTGTTTCGCGAAGCCATCCATAACGTCATCAGCGACGGTTTTCCGGGCAGCGAAGTGATGGAAACCGCCGACCTCGACAGCGCCTTGCTGCTGACCCAGGAACATGACGACCTGGACTTGATCCTGCTCGACCTGAACATGCCCGGCATGCACGGCCTCAACGGCCTGATCAACCTGCGCAACGAGGCGCCGACCATTCCGGTGGTGATCGTCTCGGCGGAACAGGACAAACAGATCGTACTGCAAGCCATCACCTACGGCGCGGTCGGTTTCATCACCAAGTCCTCACCCCGGGTACAGATGACCGAAGCGATCCAGCAAATTCTCAATGGCAACGTCTACTTGCCGCCGGACATCATCCGCACACAGAAATGTGGCACGCAGCGCCGGATGAACGACAGCCCGAGCTTCCCGCCGGAGCTGCTCCAGGCCCTGACACGCAAACAGTTATTGGTGCTGGAGCGCATGACCAAGGGCGAATCGAACAAACAGATTGCCTACACCCTGGAAATCGCCGAGACCACGGTCAAGGCGCACGTCTCGGCGATCCTGCGCAAACTCAACGTGCACAACCGGGTGCAGGCGATTTTGAGTGCAGGGGATATTGATTTCGGGTCGTATCTGCGGCGTTGAGGTTTGTCTGGAAGTCCGCGTCGCGCCCTTCGCGAGCAAGCCCGCTCCCACATTGGATCTGCGTCGTACAAAAGCTGCGTCTTCACTGAAGATCAAATGTGGGAGCGGGCTTGCTCGCGACGAGGCCAGCACAATCACCACAAATCTCAAGGCCTGCCGAGTAAATGACTCATCGCCGTCTTCAGCTTCATCGGCCTTACCGGCTTATGCATCAACGTATGCCCCAACTCACGAATCTGCTGTTTCAGCTCATTGCTGTAGTTTGCCGTAATCATCATCGCCGGGATCGCTGAACCGCGACGGGCATTGATCCGGGCGACGGCATCGACGCCGTTCTGATCGTTATCCAGGTGATAGTCGGCGATCAGCAAATCCGCTTCTTCATGGTAGTTGTCCACCTGCCGCGCCAGGTCGTCCTCTGACAGCGCCGTGACCACCCGACACCCCCAACCTTCGAGCAACGTGCGCATGCCGGCGCAGATCGCCGGGTCGTTATCCAGCACCCACACCCGCGCACCGCGCAGACGTTCGAGCATCGGTTCACTCATCAGCAGCGTCGGCTGAGCCTTCGGGGCCGTGGCGCTCAAAGGCACCTCGACGGAAAACATCGACCCCTTGCCCGGCCACGAACGCACGTGAATGCGGTGGCCGAGGATCCCGGCAATTTTCTCGACAATGGCCAGTCCCAGGCCCAAACCGCGATCCTGATCCGGGCGCTGCACATCGCCACGCTTGAACTCCTGGAAAATCTCTTCCAGACGGTTTTCAGCAATGCCCATGCCGCTGTCCCAGACTTCAATCGTCAAGCGCTGATGATGGCGCCTGCAACCCAGCACCACACGCCCGTTGTAGGTGTAGCGGATGGCGTTGCTCAGCAGATTGCGCAGGATCCGCGCCAGCAACTGGATGTCGCTGCGCACCAACGCCGAACACGGGATGAAATGCAGCTCAAGCCCTTCGCTGCGCGCGACTTGGGTGTACTCGGCGGCGAGGTTTTCCAACAGTTCGCTCAGAGCGAACGGCGCGATGTCGGCCTTGATCACCCCGGCATCGAGCTTGGAAATGTCCACCAGCGTGCCCAGCAGATTTTCCACGTCCTCCAGGGAATTGCTGACATTGCGCACCAGAATCGCATTGGCCACCGGCTCGCGGCGCTCCAGTAACGCGCTGGTGAACAGCCGAGCGGCGTTGAGCGGTTGCAGCAAATCGTGACTAACGGCAGCCAGGAACTTGGTTTTCGACAGATTAGCCTGCTCGGCCTCAAGCTTGGCCTCACGCAAGCGCGATTCGACGCGCCGACGCTCGTCGATTTCCCGCAATAGCTGGTCATTGAGAGTGGTCAGTTCCGTCGTGCGTTCACGCACCCGTAACTCGAGATTCTGGTAGGCCTGATGCAACGCCTCGGCCGTGCGCCGACGTTCGGTGATGTCGCGGATCAGCACGAAAATCCCCACCACTTCCCCGGTGGCCAGGCGATTGGGCACGTAGGAGCGCAGCATGTAGCGCTCCTGATTGTTGATGTTGGTTTCGGCGAACTCGAAGGTCACGCTTTCCCCGGCCAGGGCCCGGGCCACGTAGGCTTCCAGGCGCTGGTAATGCTGTTCGCTGTGGACTTCGCGCAGGCTCTGTCCGAGCATCACGCCGCGCGGCCAGCAGTACCATTCCTCGTACACTTTGTTAGTGAATTCGTAGACCAGATCGGCGTTGAGGTAGGCGATCAGCGCTGGAACATGGTCGGTGATCAGGCGAATCCAGCGCTCGCTTTCGCTCAACGCTTCGGCGTGCTGATAGCGTTCGGTGATGTCGGTGAACGTGTTGACGAAACCGCCGGTGGGCAACGGATGGGTGCGAATTTCCAGCACCCGGCCATCGTAGAGGCGCTGTTCCAGTTCCTGCACATGGCGCCCGTTGGCGTCGCGACTGGCTGGCGTCAGCAGGTTCAACTCGCTGTCGGCGATCACTTCGGCAAACGGCCGATGCGCCGCCACCGGCGCCAGGCCGCTGAGTTCCAGAAAGCGCCGGTTCCACAATTCCAGTACACCCTCGGCATTGACCATGGCCACGCCTTGGGACAGGTTGTCGACCGCCCGTTGCAGCAGATGTGATTTCTGCGCCACCGCTTGTTCGCGGCGCATGGTTTCACTGAGTTTGACGTCGGTAATGTCGGTGAACAGGATCACCCGCCCGCCTTCCTGGGTCGGCCGTTCGCTGACTTGCAGCCAACGACCGTTCTGCAGGCGATACAACAGGTTCTCATCGGCCTGCCCACGCGGTTCTTCCGTGAACAAACCGGTGACACTCATCAGACGCTTGACCTCGGCCAGACGCATGCCGGCGTTGATCCGCACCCGGCTGTTGCCCCAGAACGCCTTGAAGCGGCTGTTGAACAAGACGATTCGCTGGTCGGCATCGAACAACACAAAAGCGTCGGAAATGCTTTCGATGGCGTCGATCAAATGTTGGTGCGCGGTTTCCGCACGCAGGCGCGCTTCGCTGAGCAAGTGATTGCCCGACTTGAGTTCGGCCATGGCCTGGTTCAAGGCGTCGGTGCGCTCACGTACCTGCTCGGCCAGCACCACCGAATGCTGAAACGCCGCGTATGGATCATTGCCACGGGTGATGCCGGACTCGATCCGCTCAATCAGCGCGGCATTGATGCGCTGCAACTTGTGATTGTCATGCTGCAGGCTGGCGATTTGCGCCAGAAGCTCAGCGGTGTCCAGGGGACCGGTCTCGGGCAATGGCAACGCCGGTGAAGGTCTGGTTGATGTGCATGCCATTGAACTGCTCTCCGTAGGTGTTGAAACCCATCACCCGCTGGTCACGCAAAAACGTGCCGATCCGCTCCAGATTGCCGTTGCCTTCCAGCTCCAGCCGCCTGAGAAAACAATCGCAGCCAATGGTCAGCAACAGGTCGCCGAGGCGTTCCTGCAAACCTTCGAACAGGTTTTCCAGGTTCGGCAGCATCGGGCCGGGCGTCATGACGGTGAGGACAATGCCGTTCTCGACCGCGCAATAGAAACTCAGGCTCAGGTCGGGATGCACCTGTTGGATGGCGCGCACGTAATATTGGTCGTTGAAGCGCACCGCCAACGGGTGCGCGGCGAAAATCCGATGATCGAGCTCGGCCACCGGCACGCCGATGTGCCGGGCGTATTCCTCGGCGGCGGGCTCGGCATTCAGTTCGAAGACTCGGCGCGAGGTGCTGTCGGCTCCGGTGACCACCAGTTTTTCCGCCCGGGGCAGGATGTGGTGGGTGGTGAACACCTCGAAGTCGAGCCAGGTGTTGACCAGCACCACCACGGCCGCGCCGCTGTGGAATTCGCCGCCAAAATAGACGTGGGTGTGGGTCAGGTAATTGTCGTCACCCGCCGAGCCGCCGAAATGCGGGATGTCGCCCAATGCCGCACTCAGGGCGGCAAGGACCATTTCCTCACGGCTGGAGAGTCCGTCGAGCAGGGTCAAAGCAAAGCTATTGCCCTTGATCGGCGCCAGTGTGTTGCTGCGACAACCGCTGACCAGCCGCTCGACCATTTGCTGCGCGTCGATCAGGCTGAAGTGCTCCATCTCGCAGATCAGTTCGGCGTCGATGGAAAAATGCCGATGGTCGAACCCTACCGCCGTCACGCAGTTGCGACCGTAGCCCAACGGAGTGATTTCCCCGGCGCTGGTGCACCCCACCAGGCGAATCCCGCCAAAGCTCTGTTGCAAGGCCTGGCCCAGCGCCTGCAGGTCGTACTCGGCGGAACAGAAGAACAACACGAAGCCCAGATGCGGATGCAACAACTGCCGCGCCAGCTCCTGAGCCACCTGTTGGGCATCGGTGGCCTGGGACATTGCACTGACCACGCCTTCACTCTGGACCTGCTGCATTGTCGCCTCCCCGCAGGTGCGCCTGTATGAGGCACGAGTGTACGAAGCCTGCGCGCTGCGACGTATGCTACTTGGGTAGCGGGTAGGCGCTTCGATGGGATGAGAGTGATGCCGACAATCGCCAAATCATCATCCTGTGGGAGCGGGCTTGACGGATAGAAACCGGGGACATCGTTTACAGGTGTGAAATACGGTCAGGAGGTGCCTGACCGTCCCCTGTGGGAGCGAGCCTGCTCGCGATAGCGACATAACATTCAACATCCCTGCTGCCTGACACACCGCTATCGCGAGCAGGCTCGCTCCCACATTGGATCGGCTTGATGCCAATTACCGGGGTTACCAATTCAACACCACTCACACGGTAATGCCGACCATCGTCAAAACACCACCCATCCTCTGTGGGAGCGGGCTTGCCCGCGATAGCGGCAACACATTCAACATCTCTGTTGCCTGACACTCCGCTATCGCGAGCAAGCTCGCTCCCACCTTGGAGCGGTGGCCTACGCTGCCTTGGGGGCGGTTGCGAGGTGCTTTGGAGTGGCAGGTGGTGCGCGGCGAATTCGGTGTAAGACCGGATCGCGCCCGGACCCGGATCGAAGGGTGTACGCCGGGTCTGGCACAGTGGCGGCCAGAAGACCCGGTACGCCCTAGAGGCCCGCTCTGAACAGCATGTAAATGGCGACCACGACGCAGACACTGGCGAAGCCGATCTGCAGGGCCCGGGCCGGCACGCGCGCGCAGAGTTTGCGGCCGATGATCATGCCGACGATGCTGGCGACAATGAACGCGACGCCCAACGAGTCGATCCGCACGCCCGCATGGAACGCGCCGATCACTCCAATGGCGGAAATCAGGCTGATGACCATCAAGGACGTGGCGACGATGCCGCGCATTTGCACATCGGTCAGTTGCTTGAACGCCGGCACAATCAGAAAGCCGCCGCCCACGCCGAGTAATCCTGAAACCACACCGGTGACCGCCCCCAGCGCCGCCAGGGTCGCGGTGCATTTGGCGGTCCAGGAAAAGCGCCCGGTCTGCTGATCGAGCATGCAGTTTTTCTGACCCCAGTTGGCGTGGCCGTGGTCGCTCGGCCCTTCGTCCTGACGCTCACGGCGCAGCATGCGCCAGGCCACCATGACCATCAGCAGGCTGAACAGAATTATCAGGATTTTTTCCGGCAGCTGATGGGCGAAGTAGATGCCCACCGGCGAAAAAATCGCCCCCAGCAACGCAATCAACAACGCGGCGCGATAGCGCACCAACCCATGGCGCAAACCGTCAATCGCGCCGACCGCCGCCGCGCTGCCTACTGCGAACAACGCCACCGGCGCCGCCTGCGTCATGGTCAAACCCAACCCCAGCACCAGCGCTGGCACCGCAAGAATGCCGCCACCGGCACCGGTCAATCCGAGCACCAGGCCCATCACCACGCCAAAGAAACTTGCCAACAACATAAAACGCTCGTAGTCCGAGAAAAAAGCCGGGAACGCCCGGTATCGATGACTGACAGGATAGAGCCCGCGTGGAAAATTTCCTTCATCAATTCACGCGGGACTGGTCAGCACAGGGAAAATGACACTACCCTCAAAGCTCGTCCCAATAGAATCTGCCACCATGCCTGCCTTGATTGAAGCCTTCCTCGACCCCGCCTCGTCGACCTACAGTTACGTGATCTACGAAGACGATGGCGGCCAGTGCGCAATCGTCGATCCGGTGCTCGACTACGACCCCGCCGCCGGGCGCACCGCCACCACCCAGGCGGATAAAATCATTGCCTTCGTACGTGAACATCAGCTGCAAGTGCAATGGCTGCTGGAAACCCACGCCCATGCCGATCACCTGTCCGCGGCACCGTATCTGCGTCGCGAGCTGGGCGGCAAGATCGCGATCGGTCAGTCGATCAGCAAGGTTCAGGGCGTGTTCAAGAGCCTGTTCAACCTTGAGCCGGCGTTTCGCAGTGACGGCTCGCAGTTCGACCATCTGTTCGCGCCGGACGAATCGTTCATGATCGGCAACCTCAAGGCCACGGCCCTGCATGTGCCTGGCCACACGCCGGCCGACATGGCTTATTTGATCGACGGGGATGTGATTCTGGCGGGCGATACGCTGTTCATGCCCGACGTCGGCACCGCGCGCTGCGACTTTCCCGGCGGCAACGCCAACCAGATGTTCGCCTCGATCCGTAAACTGCTGGCCTTCCCCGCCAGTGTGCGCCTGTATGTCTGCCACGATTACCCGCCCGAAGGCCGCGAATCCCGGTGCATGAGCACGGTCGGCGAGCAGCGTAAAAGCAATATCCATATGCATGACGGCGTCGACGAAGCGGCGTTTGTTGCCATGCGCACCCATCGTGATGCGGGGCTGGGCATGCCGACGCTGTTGCTGCCGGCGATCCAGGTCAATGTGCGCGCGGGCAATTTTCCGCCGGCCGAGGACAACGGTGTGGCGTACCTGAAAATCCCGCTCAACCAGCTCTAAGCCGATCGTTCCCACGCTCTGCGTGGGAATGCAGCCCGGGACGCTCCGCGTCCCCTTTCGAAGCTGGAACGCAGAGCGTGGGAACGAGCATCGCGCTAAACCCCCAGCGTTAGCCCATTGGCCGGCAACGGCAGCGCGGTTTTGTAGCGCACCTGCTTGAGTGCAAAGCTTGAGCGAATGTTGGCAACGCCCGGGACCTTTGTCAGGAAGTCCATCATGAAGCGCTCCAGCGACTGAATGGTCGGCACCAGCACGCGGATCAGGTAATCCGGGTCACCGGCCATCAAGTAGCACTCCATCACCTCCGGGCGATCCGAAATCGCCTCCTCGAAATGCTGCAACGCCTCCTCCACCTGTTTCTCCAGGCTCACATGAATGAACACATTCACATGCAGCCCCAGCAGGTCGGCATCCAGCAGCGTCACTTGCTCACGAATCAGCCCCAGTTCTTCCATTGCCTTGACCCGATTGAAGCACGGTGTCGGCGACAGATTGACCGAGCGTGCAAGGTCGGCATTGGTGATGCGGGCGTTCTCCTGAAGGCTGTTCAAAATGCCGATATCGGTACGGTCCAGTTTGCGCATGAGACAAAACCACCTGTTTTTTATGTTTATGCAGATTTTTTATCCTCAAATGATCTCCGGCGCAACGAAACAGAGATAAATATTCTTCTTCGCCGGGCCTATGATTGTTGTAGGACAAGATTTCTTCCACAGAAGAAAGACGGTCAGCTCACTACAAGAAATTCACAAGATCGAGCGTAGAAGCCATGAACCAAGCGTACGAACCGCTGCAACTGCACGTTCCCGAACCGTCGGGCCGTCCCGGCTGCAAAACCGACTTCTCCTACCTGCGTCTGACCGACGCCGGCACGGTGCGCAAACCCCCAATCGACGTTGAGCCGGCCGACACCGCTGATCTGGCCAAGGGTCTGATTCGCGTGCTCGACGACCAGGGCAACGCCCTCGGCCCTTGGGCTGAAGGCGTGCCGGTCGAGATCCTGCGAAAAGGCATGCGTGCCATGCTCAAGACGCGGATCTATGACAACCGCATGGTGGTCGCCCAGCGCCAGAAGAAAATGTCGTTCTACATGCAGAGCCTCGGCGAGGAAGCCATCGGCAGCGGCCAGGCCCTGGCGCTGAACGTCGATGACATGTGCTTTCCGACGTACCGCCAGCAAAGCATCCTGATGGCGCGAGACGTGCCACTGGTAGACCTGATCTGCCAACTGCTGTCCAACGAGCGCGATCCGCTCAAGGGCCGTCAGCTGCCGATCATGTATTCAGTCAAGGATTACGGTTTCTTCACCATTTCCGGCAACCTGGCCACCCAGTTCGTGCAGGGTGTGGGCTGGGGCATGGCTTCGGCGATCAAGGGCGACACCAAAATCGCCTCGGCCTGGATCGGCGACGGTGCCACCGCTGAATCCGACTTCCACACCGCCCTCACCTTCGCCCACGTTTACCGTGCGCCGGTGATCCTCAACGTGGTCAACAACCAGTGGGCGATCTCGACGTTCCAGGCGATTGCCGGTGGTGAAGCCACGACATTTGCCGGCCGTGGCGTCGGTTGCGGCATTGCCTCCCTGCGGGTTGATGGCAACGATTTTGTCGCGGTCTACGCCGCCTCCGCCTGGGCCGCCGAACGCGCCCGTCGTAACCTCGGCCCGACCATGATCGAATGGGTCACCTACCGCGCCGGCCCGCACTCGACCTCCGATGATCCGTCCAAATACCGTCCCGCCGACGACTGGAGCTATTTCCCGCTCGGCGACCCGATTGCCCGCCTCAAGCAGCACCTGATCAAGATCGGTCATTGGTCCGAAGAGGAACACGTCGCCGTCAGCGCCGAACTCGAAGCCCAGGTGATTGCCGCGCAGAAAGAAGCCGAGCAGTACGGCACCCTCGCCGGCGGCCAGATTCCAAGCGCCGCGACCATGTTCGAAGACGTCTACAAAGAGATGCCGGAGCACTTGAAGCGCCAGCGTCAAGAGTTGGGGATCTGACATGAACGACCACAACAACAATATCCAGCTGGAAACCGCCATGACCACGACCACCATGACCATGATCCAGGCCCTGCGCTCGGCCATGGATGTGATGCTTGAGCGTGACGACAACGTCGTCGTGTTCGGCCAGGACGTGGGCTACTTCGGCGGCGTCTTCCGTTGCACCGAAGGCCTGCAGACCAAATACGGCACTTCCCGAGTGTTCGATGCACCGATTTCCGAAAGCGGCATCGTCGGCGTCGCCGTGGGCATGGGTGCCTATGGTTTGCGCCCGGTGGCCGAGATTCAGTTCGCCGACTACGTGTACCCGGCATCGGACCAGATCATTTCCGAAGCCGCGCGTTTGCGCTATCGCTCCGCTGGCGAGTTCACCGCTCCGATGACCCTGCGCATGCCTTGCGGCGGCGGCATCTACGGCGGCCAGACCCACAGCCAGAGCATCGAAGCGATGTTCACCCAGGTCTGCGGCCTGCGTACCGTCATGCCATCCAACCCTTACGACGCCAAGGGCTTGCTGATCGCCTCCATCGAAAACGATGACCCGGTAATCTTCCTCGAGCCAAAACGCCTGTACAACGGCCCGTTCGACGGCCACCACGACCGTCCGGTAACGCCGTGGTCGAAACACCCCGCCGCGCAAGTGCCGGACGGTTACTACACCGTGCCGCTGGACGTCGCCGCCATCACTCGTCCCGGCAAGGCCGTGACCATCCTGACCTACGGCACCACGGTGTATGTGTCGCAAGTGGCCGCTGAGGAAACCGGCATCGACGCCGAAGTCATCGACCTGCGCAGCCTGTGGCCGCTGGACCTTGAGACCATCGTCAAGTCAGTGAAGAAAACCGGCCGCTGCGTGATCGTTCACGAAGCGACCCGCACCTGCGGCTTCGGCGCCGAACTGGTCGCGCTGGTACAAGAGCACTGCTTCCACTACCTGGAAGCGCCGATCGAACGCGTCACCGGTTGGGACACCCCCTACCCGCACGCGCAAGAGTGGGCGTATTTCCCAGGGCCGTCCCGTGTGGGCGCGGCGTTGAAACGGGTTATGGAGGTCTGAATGGGCACGCACGTTATTAAAATGCCGGACATTGGCGAAGGCATTGCAGAAGTTGAATTGTCGGTGTGGCACGTCAAGGTCGGCGACATGGTCGTCGAAGACCAGGTATTGGCCGATGTCATGACTGACAAGGCGATGGTCGACATCCCCTCGCCGGTGCACGGCAAAGTGATTGCGCTGGGCGGACAGCCGGGCGAAGTCATGGCGGTCGGCAGCATCCTGATCAGTATTGAAGTCGAAGGCGCAGGCAACGTTAAAGAGTCGGCCCAGCCTGCTGTTGCGGCCGCTGTCGCGAAAGAGACACCGGTTGCGGCACCGAAGGTTGAAGCTGCGGCCATCAGCAAACCGATTGCAGCACCGCGTCCAGCCGCCGTGTGCCAAGGCCCGATGGTAGCTCGCGAAGCCAATGAGCGCCCGCTGGCCTCCCCGGCCGTGCGCAAACATGCGCTGGACCTGGGCATTCCGTTGCGCCTGGTGCGTGGCACCGGCCCTGCCGGTCGCGTGCTGCACGAAGACCTCGATGCCTATCTGGCGCAAGGTCAGCAGCCACAATCGACTGCTGCCGCCGCTTATGCCCAGCGTAACGATGAAGAGCAGATTCCGGTGATCGGCATGCGTCGCAAGATCGCCCAGCGCATGCAGGACGCTACCCAGCGCGCTGCGCACTTCAGTTATGTCGAAGAAATTGACGTCACTGCCGTGGAAGAACTGCGCGCGCACCTGAACGAAAAACACGGCGCGACACGCGGCAAGCTGACCCTGCTGCCGTTTCTGGTCCGTGCTCTGGTCGTCGCCCTGCGTGACTTCCCGCAGATCAACGCCCGTTACGACGACGAAGCCCAGGTCATCACCCGCCTCAGTGCCGTGCACGTGGGCATCGCCACCCAGGCCGACATCGGTTTGATGGTGCCGGTGGTGCGTCACGCCGAAGCCCGCAGCCTGTGGGACAACGCCGCTGAAATCTCTCGCCTGGCCACCGCCGCACGCAATGGCAAGGCTGCCCGCGATGAACTCTCCGGCTCGACCATCACCCTGACCAGCCTCGGTGCGTTGGGCGGCATCGTCAGCACGCCCGTGCTGAACCTGCCGGAAGTGGCAATCGTCGGCGTGAACAAAATCGTCGAACGCCCGATGGTGGTCAAAGGCCAGATCGTGATTCGCAAGATGATGAACCTCTCCAGCTCGTTCGATCACCGCGTGGTCGATGGCATGGACGCGGCGCAATTCATCCAGGCCATTCGTGGCTTGCTCGAACAACCCGCTACGCTGTTTGTGGAGTAGGTCATGCAACAGACTTTGAATACCACGCTGCTGATCATCGGCGGCGGCCCCGGCGGTTATGTGACGGCGATCCGTGCCGGCCAGCTGGGCATCCCGACCATTCTGGTGGAAGGCCAATCCCTGGGCGGCACCTGCCTGAACATCGGCTGCATTCCGTCCAAGGCGCTGATTCACGTGGCCGAGCAGTTTCACCAGACGCAACATCACAGCCAGCATTCGGCGCTGGGCATCAGCGTTTCGGCACCCACCCTCGACATCAGCAAGAGCGTCGAGTGGAAGGACGGCATCGTTGATCGCCTGACCACTGGCGTCGCGGCCTTGCTGAAAAAGAACAAAGTCCAGGTCATTCAAGGCTGGGCCACCGTGGTCGACGGCAAAACCGTTGATGTCGGCGACACGCGGATTCTGTGCGAGCACCTGGTGCTGGCCACCGGTTCGAAAAGCGTGAACCTGCCGATGCTGCCGATTGGCGGCCCTATTATCTCCTCCACCGAGGCCCTGGCACCGACGTCGGTGCCGAAACGATTGGTGGTGGTGGGTGGCGGCTACATCGGTCTGGAGCTGGGGATTGCCTATCGCAAGCTCGGCGCCGAGGTCAGCGTGGTCGAGGCACAGGAACGCATCCTGCCGGCCTACGATGCTGAATTGACCCAACCGGTGCACGACGAACTGAAAAAACTCGGCGTGAAGCTTTACTTGAAGCACAGCGTCCAATGCTTTGATTCTGCTAGCAATACACTGCAAGTTCTGCAGCCGGACGGCGAGACGCTGAACCTGGAAACGGATCAGGTGCTGGTGGCCGTCGGTCGCAAACCCAACACCCAGGGCTGGAACCTCGAAGCGCTGAACCTGGACATGAACGGCTCGTCGATCAAGATCGACAACCGCTGCCAGACCAGCATGCGCAACGTGTATGCAATCGGCGACCTGAGCGGCGAACCAATGCTCGCGCACCGGGCGATGGCCCAGGGCGAAATGGTTGCGGAACTGATCAGCGGTCTACACCGCGAGTTCAACCCGACCGCCATCGCCGCCGTGTGCTTTACCGATCCGGAACTGGTGGTGGTCGGCAAAACCCCGGATGAGGCCAAGGCCGCAGGGCTGGATTGCATCGTGTCGAGCTTCCCGTTCGCGGCCAATGGTCGGGCGATGACGCTGGAATCCAAAAGCGGCTTCGTGCGGGTGGTGGCGCGCCGTGACAATCATGTGATCGTCGGTTGGCAGGCCGTCGGGGTCGGCGTTTCGGAGTTGTCGACCGCCTTCGGCCAGAGCCTGGAAATGGGCGCGCGACTGGAAGACATCGCCGGCACCATACACGCACACCCGACACTGGGCGAAGCGGTGCAGGAAGCAGCGCTGCGTGCGCTTGGGCATGCTCTGCATCTATAACTGATCGTTCCCACGCTCTGCGTGGGAATGCAGCCCGGGACGCTCCGCGTCCCAGAAGCGGACGCGGAGCGTCCATTGAGGCATTCCCACGCAGAGCGTGGGAACGATCAGTGCGAGAGAGATCGCATTCCGGGCTGCGAAACAGGCCCGGAATGAAGTATTGTTGTCCCCATCCAAAAAACGTCAGAAGCCTTGAACCGTTTCGGCGGTTGTTAAGTGATAGAGGGTGTCATGGGTAACGAAAGCATCAATTGGGACAAGTTGGGTTTTGACTACATCAAGACAGACAAGCGCTATCTGTCGCACTGGCGTAATGGCGAGTGGGACAAAGGCACCCTGACCGAAGACAATGTGCTGCACATCAGCGAAGGCTCGACTGCCCTTCACTATGGCCAGCAATGCTTCGAAGGCCTGAAGGCCTATCGTTGCAAGGACGGTTCGATCAATCTGTTCCGCCCGGATCAGAACGCCGCACGCATGCAACGCAGCTGCGGTCGCCTGCTGATGCCACAGGTGTCCACCGAACAGTTCATCGATGCGTGCAAGGAAGTGGTCCGTGCCAACGAGCGTTTCATCCCGCCTTACGGCACTGGCGGCGCGCTGTACCTGCGTCCGTTCGTGATCGGCGTGGGTGACAACATCGGCGTGCGTACCGCACCGGAATTCATCTTCTCGATTTTCTGCATCCCGGTTGGCGCCTACTTCAAGGGCGGCCTGACCCCGCACAACTTCCTGATCTCCAGCTACGACCGTGCGGCCCCACAAGGCACCGGCGCGGCCAAGGTCGGTGGCAACTACGCCGCCAGCCTGATGCCAGGTTCCCAGGCCAAGAAGGCGCACTTTGCCGACGCCATCTACCTGGACCCGATGACTCACACCAAAATTGAAGAAGTCGGCTCGGCCAACTTCTTCGGGATCACCCACGACAACAAGTTCGTCACGCCGAACTCGCCGTCGGTCCTGCCAGGCATCACCCGCCTGTCGTTGATCGAACTGGCCAAATCGCGTCTGGGCCTGGAAGTGGTTGAAGGCGACGTGTTCATCGACAAGCTCTCCGACTTCAAGGAAGCCGGCGCTTGCGGCACCGCGGCCGTGATCACCCCGATCGGCGGCATCAGCTACAACGACCACCTGCACGTGTTCCACAGCGAGACCGAAGTCGGTCCGGTCACCCAGAAGCTCTACAAAGAGCTGACCGGTGTACAGACTGGCGACATCGAAGCACCTGCGGGCTGGATCGTTAAGGTTTGACCTGACATCCGCCACAACAAAAACCCGCTGGACGCCTGTGCGTCCAGCGGGTTTCTTATGGATTCTGAAGACGCTCGGCGTCCCCCAGCGTAATGCGCTTACCGCCCCTGCCCTTGATCCCGCTGGCCTGACCGTCCTGTTGCTTGCCTGTGCGAGCCTGAATGATCAACCCCGGAATCAGCGCGCCCTCCGGCAGGTTCTTCCAGAAACGCATCGGCAAGTGCCCTTGCATCACCGTCGGGTTCAATCGCGCCGGATTGAAGATATGACTGTAGTAGGTCAACCACATGTCGCTGTGTGGATCGTCGGCGTTTTGTGCCAGTTGCTGCCATTCAATCGGGCAGCGTCGTTGGTGGATCAACCGCTCCCCATCGTAGTAAACCCCGTCCCGAGGTGTCGCAATCAACCAGCGATGGCGGCCCATGCGACCGATGAAATGTTCGCTGGCGCTGTGCAGGATGTCATGGGCCGGTTCGTGCCAAGCGACATAGTGCGGACCCTCGCCTCCAGGCATCGCGACGAAACGCACAAATGCATGTAGATGATGAGCTTCACGCTGTATCTGTTTGATTCTTCTCTGTAATTCACTACCAAGCTTGTCACCCGCCAACACTGCGGTGCGATCACCATGACTGACCCGCCACAACACTTCGTACAACAGGCTCCAGCGCTGATCACCGCGATAACGGGCGGCGCGTTCCAGGGTGTCCAATAGCGTTCGCGGGATTCGGGCCTGAAACGGCCCCTGGGTTTCGGGCGGAGCATCATCACTGGCAAACAGGTCAGCCACACCTTCACTCGCCCAACTCACCAGACTGGGGTCCACCTCATGACTGAGCAGCCAGCGTGCCTGTTGGCGCCAGGTGTCGAACAGGTCATCGCAATCGAGATGGATCATCCCCACAACCCCATCTGTTGTGGGGCGGGTCGGTCGCGCAATTGCTGATACAGCAGATGACTGGTGACTTCGGCCTGCTGCGGGTGGTAATCGCTGGTGATGAAAAACGGCTTGGCCTTGGCCAGCACACAGCGCATTCGAGTCAAGTCCTCATAGCGGATGCGGCGCTGGCGGCGCAGTTCCACCAGGCGCTCGGTGGTGCGCAAGCCGATGCCGGGAATGCGCGCGATCAACGATGCCTCGGCGTGATTGAGGTCCAGCGGGAAGACGTCACGATTTTCCAGTGCCCACGCCAGCTTCGGGTCAATGTCGAGCGCCAGGTGCCCGGGACCTTTGAACAGCTCGCCGGCGGTAAAGCCGTAGCTGCGCAAGAGGAAATCCGCTTGATACAAACGGTGTTCACGCATCAAGGGCGGCGCAGCCAAAGGCACGCTTTTCGGGCTGTTGGGGATCGGACTGAATGCCGAGTAATAGACCCGACGCAAACGGAAGTTGCCATACAGCGCCTGGGCGCTGTGGAGAATGGTGCTGTCATCGGTGTCATCGGCGCCGACGATCATTTGCGTGCTCTGCCCGGCCGGGGCAAATTTCGGCGCGCGCGGTTCGTTGAGCACCGTTTGTACGCCGGTGTAGATGGTTTGCATCGCTTGCTTGATCGAACCCAGCTGTTTCTCCGGGGCCAGGGTTTGCAGGCTGGCGTAGGTGGGCAATTCGATGTTCACGCTCAAGCGGTCGGCGTAGCGCCCCGCCTCCTCGATCAGCGCCGGATCGGCTTCGGGAATGGTCTTGAGGTGAATGTAACCGCGAAACTCATGCTCTTCGCGCAACAGCTTGGCCACACGGATCAACTGCTCCATGGTGTAGTCCGCCGAGCGAATGATCCCGGAGCTGAGAAACAGCCCGCTGACGCAGTTGCGCCGGTAGAAATCCAGGGTCAGCGTCACCACTTCTTCCGGCGTGAAGCGTGCGCGTGGCACATCGCTGGAACGGCGATTAACGCAATATTGGCAGTCGTACAGGCAGAAGTTGGTCAGCAGAATCTTCAGCAGCGAAACGCAGCGTCCATCCGGCGTATAGCTGTGGCAAATGCCCATGCCGTTGGTCGAGCCCAGTCCGCTCTTGCCCTCGGAGCTGCGCTTGGGCGCGCCGCTGCTGGCGCACGACGCGTCGTACTTGGCGGCGTCGGCGAGAATGCTGAGCTTGTCGATGAGTTCCATGGGGGACGCCTTATACTGGATGGATGCACAGTATCGCGTCGATGCCCGTGGTTCAAGTCGAGAACGCACCCTTGGTCGCCTGGTGCTCATCCTGAGCAATCCGGGCAAACAACCACTCCACAAATACCCGCGCAGACGCCGTCACATCCGGCGCCACACCGTAGTAATAGCGCGGCAGCGGCATGCGCAATTCAGGTAACGGGCAGATCAGGCTGCCACTGCACAGGTGCGTGCCGAGTAACGAAGTCGGGCACAAGGCGATGCCCTGCCCCTCGACGGCAGCCTGCAGCACAAGATGCATGTGATCGAATTGACGGGTGATCTGAACGGCTGACTGCCGTTGACCAAAGTGCATCGCCCAGTTGTGCCAGTCTTCGCGGCGCGCCTTGGCGGTCAGCAACGTGTGCCGCTCCAGTCCCGCGAGGTTTTCCAGCGGCTGCTGTTCGATCAGCGCGGGCGCTGCGACCAGCAGCAGTTCGTCTTCAAACAGGGGGCGCGCTTCAATCGCCGGCGCCCAGTCGTCGCGGCCACGGCGAATGACAACGTCAAACCCGTCGCGGGGATGATCGGGGGCCTGGGTCTGGGTCATCACCTGCGGCGTGATGCCCGGGTATTGCGCCATGAAGTCCGCCAGCCTGGGTTCCAGCCACAATTGCGCAAAGGACGGGCGGACATTGATCTTCACCACCGGCAGCGCGGCATGTCGCTTGAGTTCGGCGGCAGCGTCGGCAATCTGCGCCAACCCGGCGCTCACCTGCCCATAAAAACGCTGGCCGGCCGGCGTCAGCAGCGATTGCCGGATGCGTCGCTCAAACAGCAACACGCCCAGATGTTCTTCAAGCAATTTGATGTGGCGGCTGACCGCACTGTGGCTGACATGCAGCTCTTCGGCCGCCAGAGCGAAGCTCTGATGACGAGCAGCGACAGCAAAGGCGCGAACAGCATTGAGCGGCGGCAGTTGATTTTTCATGCGTCTAATTTAGTCACCTATGCGCCGAAATTAAAGCGTTTGTCACGCGCATTGCGCCACGCCAATCTGCCTCCACGCAGCCAGCGCCACCTGACGGAGCACGCCATGAACAACTACGGACTGTTTTTGCTTTTCGCCACGCTGACCATTCTGAGCCCCGGGCCTGGCGTTCTGCTGACCCTGTCCAATGCGGCCAGACACGGCTGGACCGGGGCGTTGCCGGGGATTTTCGGCATCGCCTCGGGAGCGTTCATCGTCGCCGCCATCAGCGCCACCAGTGTCGGCCTGATCCTCAGCACCTCGGCCCATGCCTTTACCGTCTTGAAATACGCTGGGGCCGCGTATTTGTTGTACCTGGGGTTCAAGAGCTGGCGCTCGGACCGTTTCAACTCGTTGCTGCAAACCCGGCCCTCAAGTCCCGGCTATCGCTTTCTGGAAGCGGCATCGATCCAGTTCCTGAACCCCAAGGCGGTGTTTTTCTTCCTCGCGGTGTTCCCGCAATTCATCGACACCTCGGCGCACTTCACCAGCCAGTTTTTCAAACTGGTCGCCTCTTACGCGGTGTTGGTGATCCTGGTGCATGGCAGTTATGCGCTGCTCGCCAATGCCGCCAAAGGCTGGCTGTCGAGCCCGAAAGGTGCCTGGCTGGCCGCCAAAGTCTCAGGGGTGACCTTTGCCGGTTTTGGCGTGCTCATGGCCTCGGCCAGCCGCTAAGTCGGCGGGCTGGCACTCGAACGGCGGCGGGACTCCGCAGGCGTGGGACGAGCGATCGCGACTTGAGTCGGCAACTCAATGGCGAAGCGGCTGCCGATCTCCTTGCGCCCGACCGCCGTCAACGCCAGCGCCCGACTGTCCAGGTCCTGGGTCAGCCATTTGCGCTTGATCGCGGTTTGCAGCAACGCCGCGCCCAATGAGCCACCCAAATGCGGGCGGCGCATGCTCCAGTCCAGGCACGGGCAGGCGAAGCGGCGGCGCAGCGTATTCAGGTCCTTGACCTCAATGCCCAACCCGGCAAACAGGGCTTCGCCACTGGCGCTGAGCTGATAAACCTGCTCGTCGGTTTCCAGTAGCCATCCGGCTTCGATCATCCGGTCATGCAGCAACACCGCGAGCGTGCCAGCCATGTGGTCGTAACAGGTGCGAGCGAATTGCAGCCGATCCGGCGTCCGTGAGCTGAAGGTCGGCGCATTGTTCTGGCCGATCACCATCAGCGCTTCCAGCGCCTGGGCGACGCGTTTGTCCGCAAGGCTGTAATAACGATGGCGACCCTGTACGTGCAACCGCACCAGCGCCAGTTCCTTGAGTTTGGCCAAGTGTGCGCTGGCCGTGGACGCACTGACTTCGGCAACCGCCGCGAGCTCGGTGCTGGTACGGGCGTGGCCGTCCATCAGCGAACAGAGGATTTTCGTTCGGGCAGGCTCTGCAATGGCCGCCGCCACCTGCGAGACGCCGATATCGTGGTGTTCAACGTTCATATTTCGCTCCCGAACGAATCAAGGCCTTTTCGGACTGGAGATAGTAGCAACACTTTCTCCATCACGAACAAGGCTGCGACCCATGGACCCGATCATCGCTGCAACTCATGTCGATCCTTATCCTTATTACGCCCAACTGCGTGCCGAGGGCGGGCTGGTTTTTCATCAGGGGCTGAAACTGTGGGTGGCGAGCAGTGCCCAAGCTGTCGCTGCCGTGCTCGCGCATCCCGATTGCCATGTGCGACCGCCCCACGAGCCGGTGCCCAAGGCGATTGTTGGCGGCATGGCCGGCCAGGTGTTTGCGCAATTGATGCGTATGAACGAGGGCGAACGTCACCGCTGTCCGAGGTCGGCGATCGAGCCGGGGCTGGCGTTGATTGATGTCAGCGAAGTCGAGACGCTGGTGAGCGCGCGGCTGATCACGCCGGACGCTGCTGGGTTGTACAACGCCATGTTCCGCGGGCCGGTCTGTGTGGTGGCGGCGTTGCTGGGGTTCTCACCGGCCCAAGGGCGGGCGATCGGCGAGCTGACAGCGGATTTCGTTGCGTGCCTGTCGCCGCTCAGTGATCAGGCGCAACTGCAGGCCGCGCAGGGAGCGGCAGAGCAATTGCGGGGCTATTTTATTGAGCTGCTGGAGGATCCGGACAACAAAAGCACACTGCTCGCCGGGATTCGTCAGCGTTTCGCCGCTGACCATGAAACGCTGATGGCCAACCTGATCGGGTTGTTTTCCCAGACGTATGAGGCCACCGCCGGACTGATCGGCAATGCGCTGTTGGCGTTGATTCGAAACCCGTCGTTGCGCAGCGAATCGGTGCGCGTTGACCACTTGATCGCAGAAGTTCAGCGCTTTGATCCGTCAGTGCAGAATACCCGGCGGTTCGTTGTCGCGCCGTGTGAGATTGACGGTGTCCGCCTCGATTCAGGCGATGTGATTCTGGTGCTGCTGGCGTCGGCCAATCGTGATCCGCAGCTCAGTGAGCGTCCCGACGCGTTTATGCTGGATCGCCCACAACGCCGCAGCTTTACCTTTGGCGCGGGGCGTCATCACTGTCCGGGGCAGAGGCTGGCGTTGAAGATCGCCGAAGCGACGCTGAAGGAGGTCCTGGCCCATCGACCCGATTGGGATTACCTGAGCTGGCACTACCGCCCTTCCCTCAACGGCCGCGTTCCGCATTTCAACGACGGCCCCGCACAGGACGTCAAGCGGTGCGAAACTCCACCGTCAGGTGAGACAGCTCATGAACCGGCGCCAGGCGCTCGCGAATGGTGTCGGCACTGACCGGCGCGCTGGCCACGACACTGACAATCGCCGCCCGCGCATCAGGCCCGACCTGCCAGACGTGGAGGTCGCTGATGCGCACGTCATCCGTCGCCAGCAACTCACGAATCTCAGCAGCCACTGGCTCATCGGTGGTGTCGAGCAACACCGCTGCACTGTCGCGCATCAGGCCGTAGGCCCATTTGGCAATGACAATGGCACCGACGATACCCATCGCCGGGTCCAGCCAGACCCAGCCCAGGTAACGGCCGGCCAGCAACGCCGCGATCGCAAGCACCGAGGTCAAGGCATCGGCCAGCACGTGGACGTAGGCCGAGCGCAGGTTATTGTCGTGATGATGGCCGTGGTCGTGATCGTGGCTATGACCATGATCATGGCCGTGATGCCCATGATGCCCCATCAACAGAAAGGCACTGGCGATGTTCACCGCTAAACCGACCACGGCAATCACTGTCGCCTCTGTAAAGGCTACGGTGGTCGGCTGGAACAGCCGCAGGACGGACTCCACGGCAATACCGAGCGACACCAACCCCAGCACCATGGCCGAGGCAAAACCGGCCAGATCACCGACCTTGCCGGTACCAAAACTGTAGCGGGCGTTGCTGGCGTGCCGCCGGGCAAAACCATAGGCCGCCGCCGCGATGCCCAAGGCAACGACATGGGTCGCCATGTGGAAACCATCGGCCAGCAACGCCATGGAACCCGTGAGGTAACCGGCGGCAATTTCGCCGATCATCATGACGAAGGTCAGCGCCACCACCCACCAGGTGCGGCGGGCGTTTTCATCATGGGAAGCGCCCAGGAACATATGGTCGTGGGCAAAATTCGAAGCCTGCGGTAACGGTGTCATGGTTCTTTTCCAGGCCTTATTTCGAGTAACGACGGATGGCTTGCAGTAACTCTTCCAGGCCTTCGGCGCGCTCTTCATCGCTCAGGCCTGGACGGGCCACGTGTTCACGGGCGTGGGCGTCGATGAACTGATCCATCAAACCGTTGACCGCACCACGAATGGCGGCGACCAGGTGCAGGGTCTTGGCGCAATCAGCGTCGGACTCAAGCGCCTTTTCCACCGCCTGGACCTGGCCTGAGATGCGTCGCACCCGGTTGAGCAAATCATCTTTGTGTTCGTGAATGTGCGACATACCTATACCCCCTACCCCTATCTGGCGCGCATAGTCACTGATCCTGATCGAACTGGCAAGACGAATATCCAAAAGTGGCTGTGCCCTTTACGCCAGTCGATCCGCAACGAAATCGACAAACGCCTTCAACTTGGGCAGTGACTTCCTTGAACGCGGGTACACCATCTGCACCGGTTTGGGCGGCGGAACATAGTCCTCCATGATCCGCACGAGCTCGCCATTGGCCAAGGCCGCCGACACCAGAAAATCGGGCTGCATCAAAATCCCCTCTCCGGCCACAGCCGCCTGCAACAACACCTGGCCGTCATTGCTTTTGAGCACCGCTCGCTCTGGCCACGGCACTTCATTGGCGCCGTTTCTCAGCGGCCAGGCGAAGCGGTTGTTCCAGGAAGTGTGAGTAAGGATTCTGTGTCGGTGCAGGTCTTCGGGTGTTTGCGGCTCCTGCCATTTCTGCAGATACCGGGGCGATGCGCAGATCACCATTCGATATGGCGGCAAGGACTTGGCCAGCAGATTGACGCCGATCAGCTCGGAGATCCTGAAAGCGAGGTCAAACGACGTCTCGTACAGGTCCACCACTTCGTTGCTCAGAATCAGCTCGACCCGATTCAGAGGGCTGAACGCCTGGAGCAATGGCTGGATTTGAAGTCGCGGGGCATCGGCCTGTATCTCAAGCGTGACGATCACATGCTGATCGGCGGTGGCGGCAACAAACTGCGCAAACTCGAATTTCACATTGGCGCCGCGCTTGAGGCCGGTGTCGACACGGTCATTACCGTCGGCGGCCTGCAATCCAACCATGCGCGCCTGACCGCCGCTGTGTGCGCCCGCTTGGGTCTTGCCTGCGAGTTGATCCTGACCCGCGCGGTGCCCAAAGACGAAGTGGACTACGAGCTGAACGGCAACGTCCTGCTCGATCAGTTGTTCGGCGCAGACATCCGGGTGCTCGCCAAGGGTAGCGATTCGCTCGCTCAAGCCGACATTCGCGCCGCACAACTTCGCGACTCGGGACGCAAAGTGCTGGTCATACCCACGGGCGGCTCGACGCCGCTGGGCAGCCTCGGTTATGCACGCTGCGCGGCGGAAATCGCGCAGCAGGAAACCGAACTCGGCCTGACATTCAACCAGGTCGTGGTGCCCAACGGCAGCGCCGGCACCCATGCGGGGTTGGCAGCAGGCTTTGAGCTGCTGGGTCGCGGCACTTCAATCGTCAAGTCGTACTCAGTGCTGTCCGATCGCGACACGTCAGCGGCCAGGACCCTGAAATTGACCCAGGACGCCCTGGCGTTGATGGGCAGCGACGCCGTTGTGACGGCTGAAGCAATCAACATTGACGGCAGTCAGCTGGGCGACGGGTACGGTTTGCCGACACCGTCCATGCAAGAAGCCGTACGCCTGATGGCTCGCGCCGAAGGATTGTTGATCGACCCGGTGTATTCCGGAAAAGCCTTCGCCGGGTTGTTGGCCGATATCCGACAAGGGCATTTCCGTTCCGGGGACAATGTGTTGTTTGTCATGACCGGGGGAACACCGGGCTTGTATGCGTATCGGGAAACTTTTCAACAAGCGTTGGCTAGTAAGGCCATTTGAAAAAACGGCCCACGTTTCAGACCCGTCCTACATCTATCCAGTCCCTATTGATATAGCGTCCGCATCGCTTAGAAATCAATTGAGGGATCTTTATGTTTTTATGGATAAGCGGGTTTTTGAAAGGTGATGAAGCGGGTGACTTCCTGAAGTTCGAACACACCGTTCGACCTGAGAATGAAAACGCAGTAATGGATGCGTTCGGCTGGAAAAGTCTTGATGAAGCAGCGGACGGCGAAACGCACCTGACCGGCGAGCAAACCAGAAAAATAGCTGCAGTTCTCAATCAACAGTTACCGACAAAACTGGAGCTGTTCATCGGTGTGCGGGAGTAGAATTTTGCTTAAATCGAATTCGCTGTCAGGTTAAGC
The DNA here is from genome assembly GCF_019823085.1 of Pseudomonas sp. DR48. Classification (NCBI taxonomy): domain Bacteria; kingdom Pseudomonadati; phylum Pseudomonadota; class Gammaproteobacteria; order Pseudomonadales; family Pseudomonadaceae; genus Pseudomonas; species Pseudomonas sp. DR48. The sequence goes on from NZ_CP081946.1 coordinate 6,302,073, forward strand.
ATCGCTACCCGTACTACGGGGCGATGCAGAGTTGCGGCATCCCCCGTCACTAAAACCACACACTCAATCATCGCGCGTCAGCACTTCCAGCAGTTCAATCTCGAAAATCAGATTCGAATTCGGCGGAATCGCGCCCATCGTTCGCTCGCCATAGGCCAGATGCGCGGGCACCAGCAGCTTGCGCTTGCCGCCGACTTGCATCCCCATGATCCCTTGATCCCACCCTTTGATAACCCTTCCGGTGCCGATCACACACTGGAACGGCTTGCCGCGGCTGTAGGAAGAGTCAAATTCAGTGCCGTCTTCCAGCCAGCCGCGGTATTGGGTGGTGATCAGCGCGCCTTTGACGGCGGCTTTGCCATCGCCCGGTTCGAGGTCGATGATTTGCAGTTCTTCAGTCATGACAATGTTTTATCTATTGGAGGTTTTCGAGGGACGAGGTTTTCCCAGAAAATCATCCGGCTGGCAACTCTTCAAGCTCCCGTGTCCGGTTTAGGCACCTGCGCCTCGACCTTTTTTTCTTCCTTGGCCTTGGCATCGACGGCGAAGTCCTTGCCGAATATGGCTTCTGGAAAGATCCACTTGCCCATGCTGCTTTTCTGGTCGGTGACAATGCCGATCTGGTCGCCTTTGTTGAAATCAAACCAATGGAAGTCTGTAAAACCTTTCAGGTCCAGGGTCTTGTGCATGTTCCCTTCCATGACTTCGATTTTCTTGTCTTTGGGGTTGACGCTCACCACCTCCAGCGGGGAACGGGTAATCAGCGGCGGCGTCGCCACAATAATCTCCTGGCTGTTCGTACACCGTTGACTGGTCGGCTGGATCTTGCCGTCCGCTGAACTGTGGGGCCGCTTGTCGCAATCGACGAAGATGCCCGAATGGTCCACCGTCTGATTGCCCAGATATTGCTCGCCACTGGGCATCAACAATATTTCCTCGCCCTTCGCCGCGCTGGCTAAAAAAACCAGCGACAGCACCATCATTCGTCTGGTCATAGCGCACCTGCCATAAGTCCAGAGGGGAGTCATTACAGGAACTTGTCAGAAAACAACGTTCGGGTTACGCGCGGCATGTTGGGAACGTCGATTTCGATGTAGGTCACCTGCTTTTTCGGCACTTGATACACCGTGCCGAATGAATCGTAGCGTTGTGGCTGCTTATCGGTTTTCACCAGTACCTTTTGCACCAGCACGTAATAGGTCGCAGCCGTTTCAATCAGCAGCACCGCCTCTTTTATCCCGCCGTCCTTGCTGGCCGTGGCCATCATCAGTTCAGGTGGATATAACTTTGCGTACTTTTCGTCGAAATGCAGGCGAATCGGGCGCAATACCCCGCCGTCGCGCACTTGCTGAGCCTGGAGAGTGCCGAAGTGCTCGGCCAGCACTGATGTTCCCCACAGGCCGACAATCAGAAATACCGTAAACAACACTTTGTGCAGGAAGTAGGGAATTGGCCTCTCGTCCGAAGACCAACCGCTGTTGAGCAAGACATAAACGATGGCGCCGCCGATCAAGTACCAGAGACCAAACTGTTTCGCGACCGTCCAGGCAAACGCGAGATAGAAGTACAACGAGATATCGAGCGACACCAACGGTATGCCGAACGTCTTGAAGTAATAAAACAGGTGTAGCCATGAATAAAAAAACAGGTAAGCGCCGAACAGCAACGTCGGACCTCCGAAGTGGCTCGACAATTGCGAACTCTCCGGCGCAGGCGGAGGCACAGCGGCAGATGCGTTGACCTGAGTCATGGTGATGATTCCCTGCCGGGCGGACGATCACGATGCTGATAACGTGCCTATAAAGTCTAGCGTCCGCTGAAGAGAAAGCGACTGCTACTTGGCGCGCGTCTGAACTAATCTATTGGGCATCTCCCTTCATGGTTAATACACAACGATGGCAACGCCTGAATGAGTTTCGTCTGGACCAGCGCCGCCATCGGCTCGGTGATGATTGCCCTGATCGTCGTGTTGATCTGTCGCGAGCGCTCGCTGCAAAGGCAGCTGGCCGAGCAACGCGCATTGATCGCCAGCCTGTCCGAGCGCCAGACCCTGCGCCAGGACGGTGATGCCGAACGCTTCAAGCGCAGCCAGTATTTCGCCCGCATCGGCACCTGGGACTGGGATGTCGACACCGACAAGCTCTACTGGTCGGACGCCATCTACGGCATGTTCGGCTTCAAGATTGGCGAGGTGACGCCCTCCTACGCGCTATTTTGTGCCTGCGTACACCCCGATGACCGGGCTCAGGTGCGGGCCGGGGAATTGCGTTGCCTGCAAACCGGTGAAAACCATGACGAGGAATACCGCGTGGTGTGGCCCGACGGCACCATTCGCTGGTTGCGCGAGACCGGTAACGTGGTCAAGAACGACCATGACGCCACCGTCAAGATGATGGGGGTGGTGCGCGACATCACCGAGGAAAAAGCCTCGGCCAGCTACCTGCAACACCTGGCCCATTACGATCCGCTGACCGGTCTGCCCAACCGCCTGGTGCTCGAAGAACGCTTGTCCGATGCGCTGGAACAGGCGCGCATAAGCGCGACCAGAGTGGCGCTGGTGTTCGTCGATCTCAATGGTTTCAAGGCCATCAACGACCACTACGGCCATGCCGCGGGTGACCGGGTGCTGATCACGACCGCCACACGCCTGAAGAAAATCCTGCGCTCGACCGACACTGTCGCGCGGATCGGTGGCGACGAGTTCGTGGTGATCCTGCAGGGGCTGCCCCAGGGCATCAGCCTGCAGGATGAAGCGCGCAACATCTGCCAGAAAATCTTTGTCGAACTGTCACCGCCCATCACCATCGGCAATGACCAACGCCACATCGGCACCAGCCTTGGCGTCGCGGTGTTCCCGGACCACGCGCCGAGCATGGACCGGCTGATTCACATCGCCGACCTGGCGATGTATGAGGCTAAACGCAGTGGGAATAATCAGTATCGGTTGGGCGATCAGATGGTTAGCACTAGTCGGGTCGAATGAACAGCTCAGTCCTTACTTTGCCCATAAGGAATACCGTTGAAGCTATGAGTGCAGCAGCGGCAGAAAGTAGTCATGTTCTCTGCAGTCAACTCGGGGGTGACTATTGCGAGGAAGCCCTGATCATCGACAAATAAACCGCTGAAGTAACTGGCTTCATCTGTCCTGACGTAATCCTGCCGCTCACTTTCATGTAGAGCGACCATCCAGAACACAGGTTCAGGCCGATCGAGCCGAGCTATCGCTTCACTAAAAACCTCACTCCATTGCCTGCCGACGCGTGACAGCAGAAACCGGAACAAAGGCGTGTAATCAAACCCGTGGCGGCGTTTTCCATGCATCGAAACACGTACCGCATCACGGGCATTTGCGGCTTTGGTATGGCGTTGGTGGCGGTATTTACCCGCGTAATCGTTCCGCTGGACACCCCATGTACAGGTGTTGATCTTGCGGTAAAGGGGTTTCTTTTCCAACGAGTCGCTCCTGACATCCAGTCAACAAAATCGCCGCCGAGCTTTACCGCGCTAGCAAACGAATTCAACCAGCCTTCCATGGCTAATTGTTACGGTCGGCCTATCGCTCCACTGGCGTGATATCGACAATCATCCCGTTGGTAATCATCACCATCATGTACTTGTCATTGATCTGCACCCATTGCGCCTGGTCTTTCGGGGCTTTGAGGCCCTTCTGTTTCCAGTTGCCCAGGGCTTTTTCGCTGCGTTGATAAATGTCCGGGGCACGGTCGCCAACCACCAGCTTGCGGGCATTGTTAACGCCGGGCTGAACGGTTTTTTGTGGTGGGTCATCCGCTTGAACGATCGGGGCGATACCGGCCAGGCCTGCAACGAGGGCGAGGCTGGCGATAAGGGTCTTGTTGTTCATTGATGAACCTCCAGTAAATTCTTGGTAGCTGAAGTGGGACCGCCCAGACGCTCGATCATTCGAAAAATTATTAGCCGCCTCGAAGTCGAACGCAGGATTGGCAGCGCCTCCCACCTATCTGCGCTTGTCATTGATCCGCTTCACGCATCAATGCATGTCAACAATGCACTTATCATATCGATGTCCCTGATCCACCATTCGCCCCAATAAGAACCGTGCATTGCGTCCAGGCCATGCACGTCATAAAAGCGGTGGAGTACAGATCAATGACAACATCAATCCCTTCCGGGCGCTCCCGCGCCAGTGCAATTTTCCGGGTCACCTCGGGCAATTTTCTCGAACAATTCGATTTCTTCCTTTTCGGTTTCTACGCCACGCAGATTGCCTCCGTATTCTTCCCGGCCAGCAGCGAATTCGCCTCGCTGATGATGACCTTTGCAGTGTTTGGCGCAGGCTTCCTGATGCGCCCGTTGGGTGCCGTAGTGCTGGGCGCTTACATTGATGATGTGGGCCGGCGCAAAGGTTTGATTGTCACGCTGTCGATTATGGCCAGCGGCACGATCTTGATTGTGCTGGTACCCGGTTACGAAACCATCGGACTGTTCGCTCCTGCCATCGTGCTGATCGGTCGACTGCTACAAGGCTTCTCCGCCGGAGCGGAGATGGGCGGAGTCTCCGTGTACCTCTCAGAGATCGCCACGCCTGGCAACAAGGGCTTCTTCACCAGTTGGCAATCGGCCAGCCAGCAAGTGGCGATCATTGTCGCCGCCGGGCTGGGGTATGGACTGAACCAGTGGATGGCGCCGGCGATGATTGCCGATTGGGGCTGGCGGATTCCGTTTTTCGTGGGTTGCATGATCGTGCCGTTCATTTTCTTCCTGCGCCGGAACCTGGAAGAAACCGAAGAATTCGCCGCGCGTAAACACCGTCCGAGCATGGGCGATGTGTTCCGCACACTGGCGCAGAACTGGGTGATCGTTTTCGCCGGCATGATGATGGTCGCGCTGACGACCACCGCCTTCTACCTGATTACCGTCTACGCACCGACGTTTGGCAAAACCGTACTGCACCTGAGCACGTCCGATGCGTTGCTGGTGACCTTGCTGGTGGGTGTTTCGAACTTCTTCTGGTTGCCGATTGGCGGTGCATTGTCCGACCGGATCGGTCGTCGTCCGGTGCTGATTGCCATGGCGTTGTTGACCCTCGCCACCGCGTATCCAGCGCTGACCTTCCTGGTCAACGCGCCGAGTTTCATGCACATGCTGCTGGTATTGCTGTGGCTGTCGTTCATTTACGGCTTGTACAACGGCGCGATGATTGCGGCGCTCACGGAAATCATGCCGGTCGAAGTCAGGGTTGCGGGTTTCTCCCTGGCATACAGCCTGGCCACCGCGGTGTTTGGCGGTTTCACCCCGGCGATGTCGACCTTCCTGATTCAGTACACCGGCGACAAGGCCGCACCCGGTTACTGGATGAGTTTCGCCGCGCTCTGTGCGTTGTGCGCGACGCTGTATCTCTATCGCCGCTCGACCGGTCGCCTGCAACCGGCGATGTCCTGAACCCTTTGAGAACACATGACCATGAAGAAACTATTCAATTTTGCTGCCCTGACTTTGCTGGCCAGTCTCAGCCTGAGCACCATCGCCCAAGCCGAAGAGATCCACGTGATGACTTCCGGCGGGTTCACCGCCGCCTATAAAATCCTCGGCCCGAAATTCGCTGCCTCCACGGGCAACACACTGGACACCGCCCTTGGCCCTTCGATGGGCAAGGCGCCGGAAGCGATCCCCAATCGACTCGCGCGTGGCGAGCAGGCCGATGTGGTGATCATGGTGGGCTACGCCCTGGACGACTTGATCAAGCAAGGCAAAGTCGACCCGGCGTCTCGGGTTGAACTGGCGGATTCACGAATCGGCCTGGTGGTGCGCGAAGGTGCGCCGAAGCCGGACATCAGTTCTGTCGACGGACTGAAAAAGACCTTGCTCGACGCGAAGTCCGTGGCCTATTCCGACAGCGCCAGCGGCGTGTACATCGAGGAGCAACTGTTCAAGCGCCTGGGCATCGAGGATCAACTCAAGCCCAAGTCGAAGATGATTCCAAAAATCCCGGTCGGTTCGGTGGTTGCCACGGGCGATTACCAACTGGGCTTCCAGCAAGTCAGCGAACTGCTGCCCGTGCCGGGAGTAAGTTTTGTGGCGAAAATTCCGGAGTCGGTGCAGTCGGTGACGCGTTTTGCGGCTGGCATTCCGGTAGGCGCGCAGCACAAGGAGCAAGCCAAGGCGCTACTTGAATACCTGGCATCCTCAGCCGCGCAGTCGGACGTGAAGGCCACCGGGCTGGATTCGGTCAGCCGCTGACCGCAGACGGCTGGACTTTCATCTCCACCACCAGTCGTTCCAGTTCCAACGCCGCCGGGGTCAGGGTTCGACCCCGGCGCTTGATCAAGCCGACACTGCGCATCACCTGCGGATGGGTCAGCGGCACCCGTGTCAGAATCGGGTGATCGGCCGCCGGCATCGCCATCAACGGCACCGCCGCCACGCCCAAACCCGCCTCTACCAGACCGATCATCGTCGTCACATGGCGGGTTTGGCAGATACTCGGCCGCTGCGGGACAATTCCGCTGAGCGCCTGATCCAGCAAAAAGCGATTGCCGGACGTCTTGTCCAGCGAAATGTAATCCTGCTGATAGAACTCATCCCAGGTCACGCTGCTGCGCCCCGCCAACGGGTGATCGCGCCGACAGGCCACCACATACTCTTCCTGCACCAGGGGTTCGAACTCGACTTCGGCCTCCAGTGTGCCCATGAAACTCAGGCCGAAATCCGCCTCGCCATTGACCACTGCGCCGAGCACGTCGTGAGCGCTGGAATCCAGCACTTTGACTTTGATCCGGGGAAATTGCTGGTGATAACGGGCGATCACTCGCGGCATAAAGTAGTACGCCGCCGACGGCACACACGCGACCGTGACATGGCCGAGTCGGGTCGAAGCGACTTCACTGATACCCAGCAGCGCGATGTCCAGATCATCGAGCAGGCGCTCGACACTCGGCATGAAACCGCGCCCGGCCTGGGTCAGGCTGACCTTGCGCGTGGTGCGCTCGAACAAGCGTACGCCGAGGGCGTCTTCCAGTTTTTCGATACGCCGGCTCAGTGCCGGTTGGGAGATGCGCACGGTATCGGCAGCCTTGCGAAAACTGCCCTGCTCGACCACGGCACGAAAGGCTTGCAGATCGTTGAGGTCGAAGTTGATGGCCATAATGCGCACTCGGTGAACAGGCAGGTTGATTAGCTTATCCTATGAATGTAACTAATTGATGCTAGATGTAACCAGATTCGCCTGGTCTTCTTGCCAGCTGAAACGCTTCATGTTCCGGCTGACGCCTGAAGCCTCAGCCTTTATCCTTGTCGCCCCGCCGTATCAAGTGTCTGGAGTTCGTCATGCCCCACGAAGGCAACCTTTTACAAGCCGCCGTCGTTTTTCTGTTCGCGGCCGTGCTCACCGTGCCCTTGGCCAAACGCCTGCAACTGGGGGCCGTACTCGGTTATCTGTTTGCCGGCGTGATCATCGGGCCGTCGGTGCTGGGGTTGATCGGTAATCCACAGAGCGTCAGCCATATCTCTGAGCTGGGCGTGGTGTTGCTGCTGTTCATTATCGGCCTGGAACTGTCACCACGCCGCTTGTGGGTGATGCGTAAATCGGTATTTGGCGTGGGACTGGCGCAGGTGCTGTTGACGGGTTCGGTGATCGGCGTGCTAGCGCTGTTTGTCTTCGGCCAACCGTTGAACAGCGCCATCGTGCTCGGCCTTGGTCTGGCGTTGTCTTCCACCGCGTTTGGCCTGCAAAGCCTGGCCGAGCGCAAAGAGCTGACCAGTCCTCACGGACGCCTGGCGTTTGCGATCCTGCTGTTCCAGGACATCGCCGCAATCCCGTTGATTGCCATGGTGCCGTTATTGGCCGGTGGCGATCACACCTCCACCGCCGCCGAAGACTTGAACCACGGCTTACGGGTGTTGGGTAGCATCGCGGTGGTGGTGGTCGGTGGACGGTATCTGCTGCGACCGGTGTTTCGCGTGGTGGCCAAGACCGGTTTGCCCGAGGTCTCGACGGCGACCGCGTTGCTGGTGGTAATCGGCACGGCGTGGCTGATGGACCTGGTCGGCGTGTCCATGGCCCTTGGCGCGTTCCTCGCCGGGTTGCTGCTGGCGGACTCTGAATATCGTCATGAACTGGAAGCGCAGATCGAGCCTTTCAAGGGTTTGTTGCTGGGGTTGTTTTTCATTAGCGTCGGCATGGGCGCCAACTTGAGCCTGTTGCTCAGCGCACCGGTCACGGTGTTGGGGCTGACCCTGCTGCTGATCGCCCTCAAATTACCGCTGCTGTTTTTGGTCGGTCGACTGGCCGGCGGCTTGGGTAAAGTCAGTGCCATTCGCCTGGGCATCGTGCTGGCGGCCGGTGGTGAATTTGCGTTTGTGGTGTTCAAGATCGGGCGCGACCAGGGATTATTCGAACCGCGCCTGTACGACTTGCTGGTGCTGACCATCACCCTGTCCATGGCGGTGACGCCGCTGTTGTTGCTGCTGTGCGCGCGGCTGTATACGCCCAAGGTGCAGCCTGTCGAGGTGCCGGAGAAATTCCGCGACATCGACACCGAAGCGCCGCGCGTGGTGATTGCCGGCATGGGCCGGATGGGGCAGATCGTGGCGCGGATTCTGCGGGCACAAAACATCAAGTTCGTCGCGCTGGACACCTCGGTGGAAACCATCGAACTGTCGCGCAGTTTCGGCGGCGTCCCAGTGTTCTACGGCGACCCGATGCGCCCGGAAATCCTCAGTGCGGCCAAGGTCGAGCAAGCGGAATACTTTGTCATCGCCACCGATGACCCGGACACCAACATCAAAACCGCCGAGCTGGTGCACAAGCTATATCCGCACATCAAGATCATCGCCCGGGCGCGTAACCGTCAGCATGTGCACCGGCTGGTGGACCTTGGCGCCGAGGCGATTCGGGAAACCTATTATTCGAGCCTGGAAATGAGCCGGCGCACCCTGGTCGGCCTCGGGTTGACCCAGGCGCAGGCCGATGCGCGGATCAAGCGCTTCAAGCATCACGATGAACAAGTGCTGGAAGCCCAGCACGCGGTGTATGACGATGCGGCGAAGGTCTTGCAGACGGCACAGGAAGCGCGGGCGGAATTGGTAAGATTGTTTGAGGCGGATCAGATGGAGGAGCAGGAAGCCGGTAAGGTTTAGGCTATGTGGCGGCTGGTCTGCCGCCATCGCGGGCAAGCCCGCTGCCACAGGGATTTGTGTTGATCACAAGAACCCTGTGGGAGCGAGCTAGCCCGAAGTCGCGTTACTGGATCTCAGAAAGCAAAACGCCGCTTCCACCAGAGGCGGAAGCGGCAGAGGCATAAGCCTCAGAGAATCAATGCATGAACAGGGCGATCAGAATGATGATCGGGATTGGCACGCCGAGAAAGAACAACAGTAATGAGCGCATGAGAATTCTCCTGGGTTAGCGAACTGGCAAGGTAGCGGTGGTGACGTAAGTGTCGGATTCCAGATACACCACGGCATCCCGACGACGACCGCCGAAGGTAGCGGCGAAGCTGGCGAAAAACGCACCGATCAGCAAGGCAACGAACATCCACAGCGACGTCCAAGCAGCGACTTTGGCAGCGGTGTCAGCAGCTTGTTGGGCAGCCAGTTTGGCGTCGGCAACAGCTTTTTGAGTGCGGGCATAGACTTCATCGACACGGCGTTCGGCATCGGCCTGGGTCAGGTTGGTGCGTTGGGCGACCAATTGGGCCAGGTAAGTCCGGTCTGCGGGCGCCAGTTGACCATCGCTCAGGGAGCGCACGAAGATCCGGGTCACGGTGCTGCGGGCAGCGTCATCGCTGACAGCGGCAGGACGATCATCGCGGAACAGGGTGTCGACGAAGTAGCCATATTGGTCACTGTCGGTTTTAGCCGCAGCGGTGCCAGCGGCTTGAGTTGCGACACTGGCCGCACCACCGACAACGCTTGCGCCGGCTTGCACGCCACCGCTGACGATGCTGCTGACCGAACCGACGACCAGCGTCGCAGTCACCAGCGTGGCTACGCACCAGGCCAGGAAACCGTGGGCGGTGTCACGGAAATAAACCTCATCGCCGTGCATGTTGGCCCACTTCACCCGCAAGCGACCGGCGATATAACCGCCGAGCCCGGAAGCCACGATTTGCGTCGCAGCCAGCCAGACGATTGTGGAAATCCCCAGGCCTTTGGCGCTCACGCCTTCATGGGCCCAAGGCGAGACCGCCGAAAACCCAAGGCCGAAACCGAGCAGTACCAGGATCAGCGACAACGCCGCCGCTGCAGCAGCCCCGGCAAAGATCGCACCCCAGGACACCCCCGACAGCGTGCTTGATTCTTCTATATCGGGATAGAAACCATCAGAGGATCTATTCATTGTTTTCGCTCCAGGCAGAAAGATGGTGTTACAACTCTTCAGAGGAAGAATTGCAGTCACCGTGCCAGTCGCAAGATTTAAATAAATCGTTTTATTTCAATAATTTATATAGTTTGAACTTCCAGTTTTATTGCAATTTGCAAGGTAGAGGCGTTAGCAGCGGGTTTTATGCATTGAACATCATCCAGATCGCAGCCTCGTTTCACTCGACAGCTCCTACATGGAATGCGGGCCCCCAGTAGGAGCTGTCGAGTAAAACGAGGCTGCGATCCGTTGATCTTTTCTTCAGGTGAAGTTTTATTTAGAAAGACCTCATGCATTTGTTGGCAAAATGCCCCCACACTCCGCCATGAACTGACTATCAGGCACGCCCTATGACCCGCATCTTGACCATCGAAGACGACGCCGTGACCGCCCGGGAAATCGTCGCCGAACTGAGCAGCCACGGCCTCGACGTCGATTGGGTCAACAATGGCCGTGAAGGACTTGAGCGTGCGGTCAGCGGCAATTACGACCTGATCACCCTGGACCGCATGCTGCCCGAGCTCGATGGCCTGGCGATTGTCACCACGTTGCGCACCATGGGCGTGGCCACGCCAATCCTGATGATCAGCGCCCTGTCCGACGTCGACGAGCGGGTGCGTGGCTTGCGCGCTGGCGGTGACGATTACCTGACCAAGCCGTTCGCCACCGATGAAATGGCCGCGCGCGTTGAAGTGCTGCTGCGTCGCCAGAACACCGTGACCGCTCAGGCGACCACCTTGCGCGTCGCCGACCTTGAGCTGAACCTGATCAGCCACGAAGCCAGCCGCGACGATCAGTTGCTGACGCTGTTGCCCACCGAATACAAGCTGCTGGAATTCCTGATGCGCAACACCGGACAGATTCTGTCGCGGATGATGATTTTCGAGGAAGTCTGGGGCTATCACTTCGACCCCGGCACCAACCTGATCGACGTGCACATCGGCCGCCTGCGCAAGAAGATCGACCCACCTGGTAAAGTCCCGTTGATCCGCACCGTGCGAGGCTCGGGATATGTCATTGCTGAACCCCTCTAACGGCTGGCGTTCGTCCAGCAGCCGCCTGCTCGCGCTGTACAGTTCGCTGTTCGTGCTCTGGAGCGGGATCCTCATGGGGGTCATGTATTTCGAGGTTTCGGCTTACCTGGACAATTTGGCCAAGCACTCGCTGATGCAACGCCAGCACCTGTTTTCGCACTTTCAGGGCGAGCAACTGCTGGACGCGCTCGCCGTCAGCATGACCTTCGACATTCGCGGCATTGACGCCTATGGCCTGTTCGATGCCCAGCACCGCTACCTCAGCGGGGCGATGCAGAGCATTCCCGAAGGTTTGCCGCTGGACGGCAAGATCCACATACTCAGCGACTGCGCCGAATCCGACGACCCCAGCCTGCCCGCCGACAGTTGTGACGCTGTAGCGACCCAGACCCGGGACGGTCGCTGGCTGGTGCTGGTGCGCGACAACGGTTCGTTGTTCGCCGTGACCCGCATCATTCTGCACGCGTTGTTCTGGGGAGTGACGCTGACCATTCTGCCCGGTATCGCCGGCTGGCACCTGCTGCGGCGGCGCCCGTTGCGACGCATTCGTGCGATTCAAGCGAGCGCCGAAGCCATCGTCGCCGGCGACCTGACCCGGCGCCTGCCCCTGTCCAACCGCCGCGATGAACTGGACATGCTCGCTGCCATCGTCAACGCCATGCTTGAACGCATCGAACGCTTGATGAACGAGGTCAAGGGTGTGTGCGACAACATCGCCCACGACCTGCGCACCCCGCTGACCCGCCTGCGCGCGCAGTTGTACCGGATTCAACAGCAGGCGGATGAAGGCTCGACGCTGGCCGTGCAGCTGGATTCAGTGCTCGCCGAAGCCGACACCTTGATGGCGCGGTTTCGTGGCTTGTTGCGGATTTCCGAACTGGAGGACCGGCAGCGCCGCTCCGGTTTTGTGCAGCTGGACCCGGTGCCGCTGCTGCAGGAATTACACGACTTCTACCTGCCGCTAGCGGAGGAAGGCGAGTTGGTGTTCACGCTGCAATTGCCGGCATCGCTGCCACCATTGATTGGCGATCGCGCGCTGTTGTTTGAGGCTGTGGCGAACTTGTTGAGCAACTCGATCAAGTTTACTCCGCCGGGCGGCGAAGTGATTTTGCGTGGGGTCAATGTGGCTGGGCACACGCGAATCGAAGTGCTCGATTCAGGCCCCGGCATCCCGGAAAGCGAACGCAAAGCGGTGTTCCAGCGTTTTTATCGGGCGGACGGTGGCAATCAGAAAAACGGCTTCGGCCTGGGCCTCTCGATCGTTGCGGCGATTGCCAGCCTGCATGGCTTTGCACTTGAAGTGGGCATCAGCGAACTCGGCGGCGCGCGATTGACCCTCGATTGCCAGCAAAGCCTGATGCCCCAGACCTGAGCCATTCTCCCAGACAAAGAAGCTCCCCTGTGGGAGCGGGCTTGCTCGCGAAGGCGGTAGATCAGGCGACATCATCGTCGACTGTAAGACCGCCTTCGCGAGCAAGCCCGCTCCCACAGGGAACTACGGTGCTTCTCAGGTTGGGTAGTTGGCTCGAAGCGCTTCGAGGCCGCCCTGATAAATCCCGCCAAACAAAGCCTCGACCTCTGCCTCGCTCACCCCGACCGGCGTAAACCGGCCCGACCACGTCACCCGGGTGCCATCGCCCTGTGCTTCTACCTTGATGGTCGCCAGGTATTCGGTCGCTGGAAACGGCGCCTGCACAATCGAATAGCTGTAAGTCTTCCCGGCGTTATCAAACGCCTCCAGGCGCTCAACCACCACCGCGCCGTCCGCCGTTTGCAGGCTGCGCACCCGCCCGCCTTCGCTCAGTTCGCTTTTCGGGATAAACGGCAGCCAGTCCGGCAGCGTGTCGAAGCCGCCAATCAATTGCCACACGTTATCGGCCGACGCCGGGATATCAATGAATGCTGATGCAGTTGCCATGTAGTCCTCTCTCTTAATTAATAAATTTCAAATCGCCATGCTGTCGACGACACCGCCATCGACCCGCAGCGCCGCGCCCGTGGTGGCCGAGGACAGCGGCGAAGCAATGTAGGCCACCAGATTGGCGACTTCCTCGACATTCGCCACGCGCTGGATGATCGACGTCGGCCGGGCCTTGCGCACGAACGCATCGGCTTCTTCGCGAATACTACGCCCCGACGCGTCAGTGGCGTCCTTGAGCATCTGCTCCAGGCCATCGGTCAGCGTCGGGCCGGGCAGGATCGCATTGACCGTCACGCCGGTGCCAGCCAACCGTTTGGCCAGGCCGTGGGACACCGCCAGGTTGGCGCTCTTGGTCACGCCATAGTTGAGCATGTCGGCCGGGGTTGCGATGCCGGATTCCGAGGACAGGAAAATCACCCGCCCCCAGCCCTGCTTGACCATGTCCGGCACGTAATGCCGTGACAGGCGCACACCGGAGATCACATTGACCTCGTAAAAGCGCGTCCACTCGCTGTCCGGCGTGTCGAAAAAATCCACGTCATTGAAGATCCCGAGATTGTTCACCAGGATGTCGGCGCGGGGTTCGGCAGCGAACAGTTTTTCAGCGCCTTCAGCCGTGCCGAGGTCGGCGGTCAGGCCACGCAGTTGCGCGTCCGGCACGCTCTGGCGGATGCTTGCCAGCGCGTGTTCGACCTTGGCCGTCTCGCGCCCAATCACCACCACCGTGGCACCGGATTCGGCCAGTGCCTTGCTGATGCCCAGGCCAATGCCGGCGGTGCTGCCGCTGACAATGGCAAGTTTTCCAGTCAAATCGATTTTCATGCTCATGCTCCTGTGATCGGCAATGGCGCACGGTCAGAAACCAGTTTCGCCTCGCGCATCGCTTGCCAGAATGCGGCGGGAATGACCGCCGACAGCGCGGCCACGTCTTCAGCAATCCGGTCCGGACGGCTGGAGCCTGGAATCACCGCGGCCACCGCCGGGTTCGCCAACGAGAACTGCAACGCAGCGGCTTTGATGTCGACACCGTGGGCCGCCGCGATGCGCTTGATCTGCTCGACTTTGTTGATGATCGCCGGGCTGGCTTTCTGGTACTCGAAGTGTGCACCACCGGCCAAAATGCCCGAACTGTAAGGACCGCCAACCACGATCTCGACGTTCTGCGCCAGGGCGGCGTCCATTAGACGCTGCAAGGCACGATCGTGGTCGAGAAGAGTGTAGCGACCCGCCAGCAGAAAGCCGTCCGGCTGCGCTTCAGTCAGATCAAGGGTCAGCTCGCAAGGTTCAACCTTGTTCACACCCAGGCCCCAGCCCTTGATCACGCCTTCTTCGCGCAGGCGGGTCAGCACTTTGAACGCGCCGGTGCGAGCCTGGTTGAAGTATTCCAGCCACTGATCGCCGTAGAAATCCTGGGCAATGTCGTGCACCCAGACGATGTCCAGTCGGTCGGTCTGCAGACGCTTGAGGCTGTCTTCGATGGAGCGCAAGGTCGCGTCGGCACTGTAGTCATTGACGATCTTGTTCGGGCGACCGTGCTCGAATACCCCGCTCTTCTCGCCGAGGTCGCGGGCAGCGGTGTCTTCGACTTCATCAAGGATGACCCGGCCGACTTTGCTGCTCAGCACGTAATCGTCGCGGTTGTAGTGGGCCAGCGCAGCGCCCAGGCGGATCTCCGACAGACCCGAACCGTAAAACGGCGCGGTGTCGAAGTAGCGCACGCCGGCATCCCACGCGGCGTGCACGGTGGCCAGCGCCTCGTCTTCAGGAATGGCGCGGAACATGTTGCCCAATGGCGCCGTACCGAAGCCCAGCGCGCCGGGCAGTTTGTCTTTCAAGCTCATGGTTCAATCCTCGTCAGTTTCAGAGGTCGCCCTTCATCAAGTGGTGCAGGTGACCGATGAGCAGATCCTAGATTGCGATGATCGGACCGTCCAAGACATAATGTGCAGCACTTAAGTCCCGATAGGTCTGACATGATCGACATCCGCCAATTGCGCTACTTCGTTGCCGTCGCCGAAGAAGAACACGTCGGTCGCGCCGCCGAACGTTTGCACATTTCCCAGTCGCCCCTGAGCCGGCAGATCGCCCAGCTTGAAGAACGTCTGGGCCTGACTCTGTTCGAGCGCAGCCAGCAGCGCATCCGCCTGACCCGCGACGGCCAGACTTTCCTCGCCGAAACCCGCGCCCTGCTGACCCACGCCAACCGCCTGGAATCGTTGGGCAAACGCCTGGGCCGTGGCGAAGAAGGCGGGTTGTGCATCGGCTACATTGAAAACGCCATGCACGCCGGCGTGCTGCCCAACGCCCTGCGCGTACTGCGCGTCGACCGACCGAACGTGCACGTCGCGCTGTACAACCTGAGCTCTGCCGAACAACTCGAAGGCCTGCGTCAGCGTAGTCTGGATATCGCCCTGGTTGGCGAACCGCCCGTGGCCGATGATCCGGACCTGCTGGGCTTTCAAGTGCTGGACGACCCGATGCTGCTGGCCTTGCCCGAGCACCACCCGCTGGCTAAACAGCTTGTAATGACGCCGACCGACCTGGCCGATCAGGAATGGATCGGTGTGCAGCACCGCCAGAACGATGCCAGCCGCGACGACTTCATCAGCGCCTGCATCCGCGCCGGTTTCACCCCGGACATCCGCATGGAAGCCACCGAGCCCTTCACCGCGTTGGGGCTGGTGGCATCGGGGTTGGGGATTGCGATGATTCAAAAAGGCTTGAGCCGCAATGCACCGCCGGGCGTGGTGCTGCGGGAAGTGCCGTGGATTTCCTTCACCACGCCACTTTGGGCGGCGTGGCACCGGATCAATCTGCGGCCGCTGGTGGAGACGTTCAGGAAAGTGCTGACCGAGCCGGGCCCCCCATGATCGTTCCCACGCTCTGCGTGGGAATGCAGCCTGGGACGCTCCGCGTCCCTTCCGGAGCTGGAACGCAGAGCGTCCCTAGAGGCATTCCCACGCAGAGCGTGGGAACGATCTAGCCCTGTGGTGGTGAGACCACAATGTGTGGAGTTCACAAAAGCCTGTGGCGAGGGAGGTCGTCCCAGACGTTCAAAAAAGTGCTAACCGAGTCGAACTCGCAATGATCGTTCCCACGCTCTGCGTGGGAATGCAGCCCGGGACGCTCCGCGTCCCTTTCCCGACCTGGAACGCGGAGCGTCCCTTGAGGCATGACGTGGGAACGATCTCGTCAGGCGTTCTGCGGATCGACGTTATCCAGCGCCCGGTTCACTGCCAATTCGCCCAGCATGATGATCTGCTGCAACGCCAGCATCTTGTGGCGCTGCGACCCTTGCAGCTCCCCGGCAAAATCACTCGCCATCACACTTGCCGAGGCCATGGACTCACAGGCGTGAGCCAGCAGGCTTTCCGAATCGATATCGGGCACGATGAGGAACATCGTGCTGGGTTTTCTTGCGGCTGGTGCCTTGGCAGGATTGAGGTAATGGTCGAGGGCGCGGTCGGCGGCTTCGTTGAATTTTTTGGAGTCGGGGGGATTCGTACGGGGAAACGTCGTTTATATCCGGAGGATTGGGGGTGGCTTTGAACACAGTGAAGCTCCTTGATTGGCGGAGCTGCGACCTGACGCGGTCAAACGAAAGGTGGCAGCTGTACGCGGGTTGACCGACCGGAAATCAAGGAATCCGGCACACTCGAAAGTGTCCCTCGCACAGCCACCGCAAAAAGCCTGGAGCTTTTCTTGGCCACTGGTACGCCTTGATCGATTCGGACGGTCAAGTCCGGACGCTGAATTGGCAGCGACCCGGAAACGATAGAGTCCAGGCCCAAGGCGCACAAGCCGGCGGATTCTGGCGCAGACGCAGGCAACGGCGCAAGGATGTGTAGCCTGAGAGAGTGTCTGGAGATGTCGATTAAACATCGACGTTTAAAACTCACTCCGGGCCCATACACCAAGGACCAGACTGAAAAATAAATGCGCCTCCTTTTCCGGAGACGTTCAGGAAAGTACTGATCAAATCCGGCTCGCAATGATCGTTCCCACGCTCTGCGTGGGAATGCAGCCCGGGACGCTCCGCGTCCCCTTCGAAAGCTGGAACGCGGAGCGTCCCTAGAGGCATTCCCACGCGGACGGTTCGACGCCTCGACGTGGGAACGATCACCCATCTAGCCAGCAGTTGGTGCTTTGACTTGCTTGTCTTGCACCAGGCGTCAACGATAACGATTCGGCAGAACGTTGGTTGCGCTCGAGAATCGTCCTATACAGGTCGGCGCCGCGACCGGGGCATTGATCGATTGGAAAGACGCGGGATCGGTTTCGCGCAGGAAGATCGGCATATCGGTCATCGGCGGCATGGCTGGAATGTCGAAATACATCTGGATCACCCAGCCCCGGTGATAGCTGGCGTGGTTGACCACGTGCAGCAACATCGCGCCGGCGCTCATGGAACCGCTCTCGCCCGAGACGAAGGTGAACTCGACGGGTTTGTCCAGCGAGGCCTCGGTCTGCCGGGCGCTCCAGTCACAGTACCAGTGATCGATGTCCTTTTGCGCCAAGCGCAAGTCAGCCAGGTCGGGATGCAGCAGATCGTGTGAGGTTTTGAAGCCGTGCCCTCGGCCTTCGAGGTGAGCCTTCCAGATGCAGTCCACGACATAGATGTGGTTCAGGGTGCCGATCATGTTCCTGAACACCGACACCCGCTCTTTGTCGACCTCTCCCGGCGGCAGTTCGGCCAGGCTGTCAAACAGGCGCTTGTCGGCCCATTGCTTGTATTCGGCAAGCATGCGGGCAGTGCGTACGTTGATCATCACAGCTCTCCCATGACAATGGGCACTCTGCCAAGCATAGACCTCTGGGCGCTAAGCGGCGCAAACGCTGATAACCGGCAGCTTCACCTGCGGCTAAAAGGCATACGGCGCCAAACGCTGCACCACCCGCTCGGCCAACGCCAGGCAGCTGGTCAGGCCTGGGGATTCGATGCCGATCAGGTTGACCAGCCCAGGCACGCCATGCTCGGCCGGACCGCTGATGATGAAGTCGGC
This sequence comes from Pseudomonas sp. DR48, assembly GCF_019823085.1. Lineage (NCBI taxonomy): Bacteria > Pseudomonadati > Pseudomonadota > Gammaproteobacteria > Pseudomonadales > Pseudomonadaceae > Pseudomonas > Pseudomonas sp. DR48. The sequence goes on from NZ_CP081946.1 coordinate 6,320,373, forward strand.
GGCCGGCTCGTTGGGGCCGGTGATTTTCGGGCGGATGCCGCTGTAGGCCGGTTGCAGGCTGTTATCGGGCAAACCGGGCCAGTAACGCCGGATCGCTTCGTAGAAGCCGTCGGCCCGGCGCGGGTCCACGCGGTAATCCACATGATCGACCCATTCGACATCCGGCCCGAAACGCGCCTGTCCACCCAAATCGAGGGTCATGTGCACGCCGAGTCCGGCACGTTCGGGCGCCGGATACACCAGATGCCGGAACGGTGCCCGACCGCTGAAACTGAAATAGCTGCCCTTGCACAGTCGCGCCGTCGGAACGTGCTGCGGTGGCAGACCTTCAATCCGGCTCGCCACGTCCGGCGCGGACAACCCGGCGCAATTGATCAACTCGCGGCAACTCAACGTCATCGGTTGTGCGCCGCCCATGTGCAGTTCAAAACCTTGCTCGGTGCAACGAGCGGACGCCAGCGGTGTGTGAAAGGCAATCGACGTGCCGTACGCTTCGGCGTCCGCCTGAAGCGCCAGCATCAGGGCGTGGGAATCGACGATACCGGTGGAAGGCGACCAGAGCGCCGCGACGCAGGACAGCGCCGGTTCAAGCGCTCGTGCCTGTCCTGCATCCAGCCATTGCAAGTCATCGACGCCGTTGCGTAGGCCCTGCTCCAACAATGTTTGCAAGGCCACGCACTGGCGCTCGTCGGTGGCCACGATCAGCTTGCCCAGGCGTTGGTAATCGACGCCGCGCTCATCGCAAAAGGCATACAACCGTTGTTTGCCCTCCACGCACAACTGCGCTTTCAGGCTGGCGCTCGGGTAATAGATTCCGGCATGGATCACTTCCGAATTACGCGAACTGATGCCCACGCCGATGCCGTCGCCGGCCTCGATCAGGATCACTTCCCGCCCGCTCCGGGCCAGCGCCCTGGCCACCGCCAGGCCAACCACGCCGGCCCCGACCACCACGCATTGAATATCGACGCTCACTTGCCTTGTGCTCCTTTCACGCCTGACGATCCTCAAAACGTACCGGGATAACTGCCGCCATCCAACAACAAATTCTGCCCGGTCAGAAAACCGCTGTGAGCGCTGCAAATGAACGCGCAATAGGCGCCGAATTCATCGGGCTGGCCGAAGCGCTGGGCCGGCACATGTTTGCGCCGCTGTTCGCTGATGCTTTCGACGCTGGTGCTATTGGCTTCGGCGGCAGCGCTCAGGGTTTTGTGCAAGCGCTCGGTGTCGAACGGGCCCGGCAGCAGATTGTTGATTGTCACGTTATGCCCGGCCAGCCGCGACTGGCGAGCCAGCCCGGCGATAAAACCGGTCAATCCACTGCGCGCCCCATTGGACAGGCCGAGCACATCGATGGGGGCTTTTACCGCGCCCGACGTGATGTTGACCACGCGCCCGAAACCGCGCTCGGCCATGCCATCGACGCAGGCTTTGATCAGCTCGATGGGGGTGAGCATGTTGGCGTCCAGCGCCTTCAACCAGTCTTCACGCTGCCAATCGCGGAAGTCGCCCGGCGGCGGTCCGCCAGCGTTATTGATCAGGATGTCGACCTGCGGACACGCCGCCAGCACCTGCTCGCGCACCTCAGGAGTGCTGATGTCCCCGGCCACCGTGCGCACTTCAATTCCCGGCGCCAGGCTGCGCAATTGTGCAGCGGCGGCCTGCAAGGTTTCGTCGCCGCGCGCGTTGATCACCAGATTGACGCCCTCCTTCGCCAAGGCTCGCGCACACGCCAGACCCAAGCCTTTGCTGGCGGCGCAGACAATCGCCCAGCGACCTAAAATACCCAAATCCATAATCGTGCTCCTGACAATTGTGATGTTGACTAGGGTTTCACACTCGCGATACGCCAGATCTTGTTCCCGACATCATCGGCGACCAGCAACGCGCCGCGCTGATCCAGCGTGACACCAACCGGACGCCCCCGCGCTTCGCCGTCGGCGTTGAGAAACCCGGTCAGGAAATCAACCGGCATCCCCGCTGGTTTACCATCATTGAACGGGATGAACACCACTTTGTAGCCCGCCTGCGGGTTGCGGTTCCACGAGCCATGCTCGCCAACGAAAACACCTTGGGCGAAGTTCGCCGGCATGGCCCGCGAGTCGGAGAATGCCAGGCCCAGCGGCGCGACGTGAGTGCCCAGCGCGTAATCCGGGGCAATGGCCTGGGCCACTTTGTCCGGACGCGGTGGCTCGACGCGGCTGTCGACGTGGGCACCGTAGTAACTCCACGGCCAGCCGTAGAATGCGCCGTCCTTCACCGACGTCAGATAATCGGGCACCAGGTCGCTGCCGATTTCGTCACGCTCATTGACCACTGTCCACAGCTGCGTCGTCCCCGGCTTCCAGGCCAGCCCGTTGGGGTTGCGCAGACCGCTGGCAAACAGGCGCTTGCTGCCATTCTTGACGTCGACCTCCCAAATCGCGGCGCGACCTTCTTCCGCGTCGAGACCGTTCTCGCCGACATTGCTGTTGGAGCCTACGGTGACGTACAGCCGGGTCCCCTCAGGGTTGGCCAGTACGTTCTTGGTCCAGTGATGATTGATGCCTGCAGGCAAGTCGGTGACTTTCACCGGCACTGCCTTTATCTCGGTTTGACCTTCGCTGTAAGGCACCTTGACCAAAGCGTCGGCGTTGGCGATGAACAACTCATTGCCCACCAGCGCCATGCCGAACGGCGAAGTCAGGCCGGTCATGAACTCGGTCCGCACCTCGGCGTGACCGTCGCCGTCGACATCGCGCAACAAAGTGATTCGGTTGGCGCTCGGGGCATCGGCCCCCACGCGGCCCATCACGAATCCCATCGCCGTGCGGCGCGCCCAGGCGATCGGACCGGTGCCGCCATCGGTGGCCCCTTCCGGCATTGGCGGGTGGTTGCTTTCGGCGACCAGCACATCGCCATTGGGCAAGACATAGAGCCAGCGCGGGTGGTCGAGGTTTTCAGCCAGCGCGGCCACGGTGAAACCGGCAGGCGCCGTGGGGCGGTCCTGACCCGACCAGCCCACCGCTTTTGAAACTTTCAAGGTTGGAATCAGCGAAGTGACGGGCTCGGGCAGCTGCGGAGCCGGGCCGACGCTGGCCTGCGGCGGCAGTTTGGAAGATTCCCCACAGGCAGTGAGTAGCGCAGCAGTGGTGATCAAGAGCGCGAGCCGGTTGGGCACATTCATGTTGGAACCTCGCAGTGGCCATCCGTGGGCCAATTATTGGGCAGGCAAAATCCCTTGAAGTATTGCGGCGCAGCCCTCCTTTCAAACACCGCCTGCGCGGCAAATCACATTTGCCTTAATCGCACGAATGCTCACTGGCAGACGCAGGCATTATCCCGAGGGATTCAACAAAGCCTCTCGCAGCAAGCGCGCCGCCGGCGAGTCCGGTACGCCTTTGCGCGATACCAGTTCATAGGGTTCGCTGCGTGAGGTGATGGGCAGCGGCAGCGTGGTGGTGAAACCGTAGCCGGAGCAGAACTTCGCCACATCGGTCGACACCAGGGCGACGAGCGTCGGGTTTTCCTGGAGCAACGAGAGGGTGGCAAACGCCGAGGTGGTTTCCAGCAAGTGCACCGGGAATCGCAGGTCGGCCTCGTGAAATTCGCGCTCCAGCAACAAGCGCATCGGCATGTTGGCGCGGTAGACGATCCAGCGGTAATCCACCAGATCCTTGAGGGACAACTGCCGGGCGTAGGCGAATGGATGTTGGGTGCTGGCGATCACCGCCAGGGTTTCTTCAACGAATGTCGAGCTCTCATACAAGTAGGGCGTGGTGCTGATGGTGGTACGGCAGATCGCAAGGTCCAGGCGCCCGGCGTCGAGCTGGCTGAGCAGCGCGGCGCTGGTGTCCTCGACGATCTCGATCGACAGCTTCGGGTTGTCGGCAATGACTCGGCTGATCGCGGTGGTCAACAGCGGCACGGCGCCCATGATGGTGCCGACGGACACCCGCCCGCCCTCGCCGCTCATGATGCCGATGATCTCTTCGCGCAGGTGCGCGAGGTCGGTCTGGATCAGCCGGGCGTAGCGGATCACCGAGCGTCCGGCATCGTTCGGTTCAAGCCCGCGGTTAGTGCGGGTGAACAGTGAGGTGCCAAAGGTGGTTTCAATTTCCTGCAGGGCTTTGCTGGCGCCGGGCTGGGTCAGCGCGACCTGCTTGGCCGCGCCCAGCAAGGAGCCGTGCTCATCCAGGGCTATCAGCAAACGCAGCTGCTTGATGTGCAGGCGGGACATGATCGAATTGAGTGAGGGCGTCATCAGGGTTAACTAAAAGTTATAGAGGTATCGAAAGTTGTCAGTATCGAGGCTCGCCACGACGGCCCTATAGTCCACCCCACAACCAGGCAATGCAATGGGTTTGACCCGAGATCGAAAGCTCTCCTGCCCCTGACCGATTGCAACAATAACAATCCTGTATAACTTGTGGTGAATCATGTCCCTCATCAATTACGTCACCAAAATCCAGTTCGGCTACGACAGCCTGCAGCATCTTGCCGCCGAAGCCGAGCGCGCCGGTATCACCCGGCCGCTGATCGTCACTGACGTCGGCGTGCGACGTGCCGGTATCGTCGACAAGGTCATCGAGGCCCTCGGCGCTGAGCGTACACCGACGATTTTCGACGCCACTCCGTCCAACCCCAACGAACACGCCGTGCGTGAAGCCGTCGAGCAATACCACTTGGGCGAGTGCAACGGCATCATCGCGGTGGGTGGCGGTTCTTCGATTGATCTGGCCAAAGGCGTCGCGGTCTGCGCCACTCACGATGGCCCTCTGCAAAGCTTTGCGGTGATCGAAGGCGGCCTGGATCGCATTACGTCTGCCACCGCGCCGCTGATTGCCATTCCGACCACGGCAGGCACTGGCAGCGAGGTCGGCCGAGGGGCCATTCTGATCCTCGATGATGGTCGCAAGGTGGGCGTGATCTCACCTTATGTCGTGCCTCGCGTGGCCATCTGCGACCCGGAACTGACCCTGGGCCTGCCACCGATGCTGACCGCCGCCACCGGCATGGACGCCATCGCCCATTGCATCGAGACGTTCATGGCGCCGGCCTTCAATCCTGCCGCCGACGGCATTGCCCTTGATGGCCTGTGGCGCGCCTGGGAACACATCGAGCGTGCCACCACCGAACCCGGTGATCGCGAAGCCCGGATGAACATGATGAGTGCGTCGATGCAAGGCGCGCTGGCCTTCCAGAAAGGGCTGGGCTGTGTGCACAGCTTGTCCCACGCCCTGGGCGGCATCAATCCGAAACTGCACCACGGCACGTTGAACGCGATCTTTCTGCCTGCCGTCGTCGACTTCAACGCCAACGCGCCCACCGTTCGCGACGAACGCAAGCTCGAACGCCTGCGCCATGCCATGGGCCTTGCGGCCGGCGCCAATATCGGTGAGGCCATCGAAGACATGACCCGACGCCTGGGCCTGCCAACGCGCCTGAGCGAGATCGGCGTCGACCCTAGCCTGTTCGCCGGCATTGTCGAAGGCGCCTTGCACGATCACAGCCACAAGACCAATCCCCGCGAAGCATCGCCCGCGGATTACCTGTCGATGCTCGAACAATCGCTGTAAGCAGTCGCTATCCAACAACAATAAATCAGGAGGCAACCGCAGCGTCGAACGCGATTCGACGCCAGCGGAACAATCATGAAGCCCACCGTCCTTATCGACCGGCAAGACACCCTTGCCATTGTCACCCTCAGTCATCCGGGAAAAATGAACGCCCTGACCTTGTCCATGTGGCGGGACCTGGGTGACGTCATGACCGAGTTGTCCGCCGATACCAGCTTGCGCTGCGTGGTGTTGCGCGGTGCTGGCGAGCAAGCGTTTGCCGCCGGCGCCGATGTCGGTGAGTTTCCCGCTGTGCGCGCCGATCAGGCGCAAGCCCGGGTCTATGCCGACGTCACTTCCAGGGCCATGCGCGCGGTTACCGACTGCTCTCACCCGGTGATCGCGATGATCCACGGCGTGTGCGTCGGCGGCGGCCTGGAAATCGCCGCACTGTGCGATCTGCGCATCTGCGGCACCTCCAGCCGCTTCGGCGCACCGGTCGGCAAGCTGGGGCTGGTCATGTCCTATGACGAAATGGCCGGTCTGGTGGCATTGGCCGGACGTTCGACCACCCTCGAAATCCTTCTCGAAGGGCGGATTCTCGACGCCAACGACGCCTACGTGAAACACCTCGTGACCCGCGTCGTCGCTGACAGCGAGGTCGAGTCCGAAACCCTAGCCACCGCCAGGCGTATCGCCAATGGCGCGCCCCTCGTCGCCCGCTGGCATCGCCAGGCCGCACGCCAGCTTGAGGCCGGCATCGCGCCCACCGCCGAGCAGATCGACGGCAGCTACAGCTGCTACGACACCGACGATTTTCAGATCGGCCTGAACGCTTTCATCGCGAAAGCCAAACCACAATTCAAGGGGAAATAACATGGGACCGCTGACAGGAATGCGCGTGGTAGAACTGGCTCACATCATGTCCGGCCCGGTGTGCGGGATGATGCTGGCCGACATGGGCGCCGACGTGGTGAAGGTCGAGAAAGTCCCGGACGGTGACGACTCGCGCCGCTTCTCGCCGATCATGGCCAGCGGTGAATCCGCTTCGTTCATGGTGGTCAACCGCAACAAGCGCGGCATTGGCCTGAACCTGAAAACCGAGGGCGGGCGCGACGTGTTACGCCGCCTGCTGATGGACGCCGATGTGGTCACGGAAAACTACCGCGCCGGCACCATGGAGAAATTCGGCCTCGGTTACGACACCTTGAAAACCCTCAATCCGGGGCTGATCTACTGCGCGATTTCCGGTTACGGCCGCAGCGGGCCGTTCGGCGAGAAAGGCGGTTTCGACCTGATCGCCCAAGGCATGAGCGGCATGATGAGCATGACCGGTGAAGCCGGGCGTGAGCCGGTCAAGGCCGGTTCGCCGGTGGCCGACATCAACTCCGGCATCCTCGCCGCTCTCGGCATCTGCGCGGCCTACGCGGCCAAACAGAAAACCGGTCTTGGACAGATGGTCGACACCTCGCTGTTCGAAGCCGGCCTGCAACAGATGTACTGGCCGGCGGCGGCGTATTTCGCCGATGGCACCATCCTGCCGAAGATGGGATCGGCCAACTCCACCAGCGCGCCGTATCAGGTGTTCCGCACCGCCGACGGCTGGATCAACATTGGCGCCGCCAACCAGGCCAACTACGAACGACTGGTCGAAGCGCTCGCCGTGCCGCAACTCAAAGCCGACCCGCGCTTCGCCAGCAACGCGCTGCGCATGGAGCATCGCCTGGCCCTGGTGGAAATCCTCAACGAAGTGCTGGTTGCGCGCACCACGGATGAATGGATGGTGCTGTTCGACAGTCTCGGCCTGCCTGCCGGGCCTGTGTTGGACATCGCGGCGGCACTGGCGCACCCGCAAACCAAGGCCCGCGGCATGGTCGTCGAGACCGAACACCCTACCGAAGGCCGGGTGCGCGGCATGGGCCTGCCGATTCACTTCTCCGACATGGACAACGCCGCGCCACCGACCAGCCGCCCTGCTCCACTGCTGGGCGAACACACCCGTGAAGTGCTGAAGGAAAGTGGTTTCTCGGAAACCGAAATCGCTGAACTGATTCGATCCCAAGCCGTGGTGGCACTGGCGTAACGCAACACCTGTGGGAGCGGGCTTGCTCGCGAATGCGGTGTGTCAGTCACCATCAACATCGGCTAACACACCGCATTCGCGAGCAAGCCCGCTCCCACAGGGGAAAGTGTCGATCCGCAGTTTTTTTGAACAACAACAAAAACAAGAAGGTGAACATCATGAGCCGTATCTTGACCGAGGCCGTCAGCCGCCGATCATTTCTAGTGTCTGCCGGCGTCACCGTGGGCGGTGCATTCGCCGCCAACCTGCTGCCTTCCAGCGTCTTCGCCGCGACCAAACCGATTGTGTTGCGCTATACCAGCAGCCTGCCCGACACCCATCCGCTGAATAAACAGATGAAGGCCGCGTCCGAAGCCATCAAGGCCGAAACCAACGGCGCCGTGGACCTGCAGGTGTACGCCAACGGCGCCATGGGCGGCGACACCGACATGCTGTCCCAGGTGCGTGCCGGCGCCATCGACTTCATTCCGCTGCCAGGCGCGATTCTCTCCACGCTGGTGCCGGCCATGTCGATTGAAAGCATGCCGTTTGCTTTCAAGGACTACGACAGTGTCTGGGCCGCGCTGGACGGCAAGCTGGGCGAGCACGTACGGGCCAAGACCGAGAAAGTCGGTTTGATCCCGATGGAGAAAGTCTGGAACAACGGCTTCCGCCAGATCACCAGTTCGACGCGACCGATCAACACCCCACAAGACCTCGCCGGTTTCAAACTGCGCGTGTTGGTCAGCCCGTTGTGGACCTCGATGTTCAGCGCCCTTGGCGCCTCACCGACCGGCATCAGCATCAACGAGACCTACTCGGCGTTGCAGACCAAAGTCGTCGACGGCCAGGAAAACCCATTGGTGGTGGTCGAGTCCGCGCGCTTCTATGAAGTGCAGAAATACTGCTCCTTGACCGACCACATCTGGGGTGGCTTCTGGATCGTCGCCTCGGGCAAGACCTTTCCGAAACTGCCGGCGGACGTACAGGAAATCGTCTCCCGGCAAATCAACGCCGCCGCGCTGGTGCAGCGCCAGCAGGTCATTGACCTCAACGCCAGCCTGGAACCGTCCCTGACCGCCCACGGCATCACCTTCAACAAAGTCGACCGTTCGTTGTTCCGGGCTGACCTGCAATCCAAAGGTTTCTACACCCAATGGAAGGAAAAGTACGGCCCCGAAGCCTGGAGCTTGCTCGAGCAGTACGCGGGTCAACTGTCCTAAGCCGGAGACAAAGTCATGAAAAGCCAACTACCAATGACGGATGTTTCTCCCGCTGAAGGACTCAGCCCACACCAGGCCACATTTCGTCTGGGCCGCGCACTCGATACCGGGCTGCGCTGGCTGACTGAAGGCAGCGCGGCGTTGCTGGTGGTGATCGAAGTCACTTTGCTGTTTTGCAATGTGTTCTCCCGTTACGTGCTCAATCAACCCATCGTCTGGGGTGATGAACTGGCCTCGCTGCTGTTTCTGTGGCTGGCGATGCTCGGTTCGGTGGTGGCGATGCGGCGCGGCGAGCACATGCGCCTGACCTCGTTCATCGGGCGCTTGCCGCTTGAGAAACGCGCTTTCGTCGACACCTTGGGCGCGGTGATCGTCATCACGTTCATCGGCTTGCTGTTCACGCCGGCCTGGGAATACGTCAGCGACGAATGGATCATCACCACGGCGGCCCTGGAAATTCCCAACGCCTTTCGCGTGTCGGCCATCGCGGTCGGCCTGAGCCTGATGCTGATGACTTGCGTCGCGCGGCTACTGACCAGTGCGCGGCTGATCGATTTCTCGGTGTCCGTGGCGATGCTGGCCTCGCTGGCCGGGTTGTTGTGGGTCGCTGAAGGCCCCCTGCTGCTGATGGGCAACTGGAACCTGGTGGTGTTCTTCATGATCGGTGTCATGGCCATGATCGTCATCGGCGTGCCGATCATGGTCGCCTTTGGCCTGGCGACCGTGGCGTACCTGTCGACCATGACCAGCACGCCGCTGACCCTGGTGGTCGGGCGGATGGACGAAGGCATGGCGAGCCTGATTCTGCTGGCCATTCCGTTGTTCGTGTTCCTGGGTGCGTTGATCGAAGCGATGGGCATGGCTCGCGCAATGATCCACTTCCTCTGCTCGCTGATCGGCCATGTCCGTGGCGGTCTGTCTTATGTGCTGATCGGCGCGATCTACCTGATCTCCGGCATTTCCGGCTCCAAGGCTGCCGACATGGCGGCCATCGCCCCGGCGCTATTTCCGGAAATGAAGAAACGCGGCGAGGATGAAAACGAACTGGTGGCGATGCTCAATGCCTCTGGCGCGATGTCGGAAACCATTCCGCCGAGCCTGGTTCTGATCACCATCGGTTCGGTGACCGGAGTGTCGATTTCGGCCCTGTTCACCGGAGGATTCATGCCGGCAGTGGTGGGCGCCATCGCGATGGCGGCAGTGATCTGGTGGAAAAACCGCAAAGGCGAGGTCACCACCGGTAAACGCGCCTCGGCCAAGGAAATCGGGCATGCGCTGCTGATCGCGTTGCCTGCGCTGGCGTTGCCGTTCGTGATCCGCACCGCTGTGGTCGAAGGGGTTGCCACCGCCACCGAAGTCGCCGCCATCGGCGTGGCCTACACCTTTATCGTCGGGTTGCTGTGCTACCGCTGCTTTGACTGGCGTCGGCTGTACCCGATCCTGGTCAGCACCGCATCGCTGTCCGGCGCGATCCTGATCATCATCGGCAGCGCGACCGCGATGGCCTGGGCGTTGACCCAATCGGGCTTCTCCCATCAATTGGCGCAAGTGATGTCGACCGTGCCCGGTGGCGCGCTGGGTTTCCTCATCATCTCCGCCGTGGCGTTCATCCTCCTGGGCAGCTTTCTGGAAGGCATCCCGGCCATCGTGTTGTTCGGACCGCTGCTGTTTCCGATTGCCAAGGCCATGGGCATCAACGACGTGCATTACGCAATGGTCGCGATCTTCGCCATGGGCCTGGGCTTGTTCGCCCCACCGTTTGGCGTGGGCTTCTATGCCGCGTGCGCCATCGCCAAGGTCGACCCCAGCGGCGCCATGCGTCGAGTCTGGCCGTACCTGGGCGCGCTCGTTGTCGCCCTCGGGGTGCTGATCGCCGTGCCATGGATTTCCATCGGTTTCCTGCCCGCCACCTGAATCACTCTTTGACTGACAGCACTCAAATACGAGGTTTCTCATGAATTTCTCCACGCTCGAAGCAGGCACCGCCACCGAACGCAAACTGATCGTCGACAAGGAACGCACCATCTCGTTTCTGGGTGAAGACTTGCGCATCTACGCCACGCCTCGCCTGGTGAACGACATCGAACAGACGTGCCTGGACTACCTGCTGACTTTCCTCGATGACGGCGAAAACACCGTCGGGGCCGCGGTCGATATCCGCCATGTCGGCGCCACGCTGCTGGGCATGTCGGTCAGCATCGTCGCCACGGTCACCCGCATCGAGGGGCGCAGCGTCACGTTCAACGTCGAGGTGCGCGATGACGTCGAACTGGTCGCGACGGCGGCCCATACCCGCGTTGTGGTGAACGTCGCCAAACTGCGCAGCCGCGTCCAGGCCAAGGCGGATGCGGCCGCCGCCGGTGAAATCGAAGACGGCGTGCTCAGCCCTTCCCAATTCGCCGCCTCGCGCTGAACAAGGGCCCACGTCATGATCACGCTGCACGAACGCAATGGCCTGCCCAACCTTGCGCCCGAGGATGCACTGCCGATTGTCGATGCTCACCACCACCTGTGGGATTTGGGCAACGGTCGTTATCCGTGGCTGCAGGACGAGTATCACGAGGATTTTTTCCTCGGCGACTATCACAGCCTTTGCCGTGATTTCCTGCCGGAAGACTTTCTCGCCCTGACCGCAAGACAACGGTTGGTGGGCACCGTGCATGTCGAAGCCGAACGGGCCCGCGATGAGCAGGTGGCCGAGACACGCTGGCTGGAACAGGTGAATGCCCGTTACGGCTTCCCGAATGCCATCGTCGCCCATGCCTGGTTCGACCGTGAGGACAGCGCGGAGATTCTTGCGGTCCAGGCCGCCAGGCCGCTGGTCAAAGGCATTCGCTCCAAACCCATCACGTCGACATCGCCCGAGGTGTCGATTGCGGGCGCCAAGGGCACCATGCAGGACCCGAAATGGCTGGAAGGCTTTGCACGCCTGGCCGATCACGACCTGTCGTGGGATTTGCGCGTGCCGCCGTGGCATCTGGTGGAGGCCGCTGAAGTGGCGGCGATGTTTCCGCAGATTCGCATCGCGCTCAATCACACCGGTTTTGCCTGGGATCGCAGCCCGCAAGGCATGGCCCGTTGGCGCAAAGGCCTGGAAGCCCTGGCCCAGCAGTCCAATGTGCACATCAAGCTCTCGGAGTTCGGGTTGAAAGACTCGCCCTGGCACTACGACGACAACCGGATCGTGGTGCTGACCGCGCTGGAGATCTTCGGCCCCGAGCGCTGCATGTTCGCCAGCAACTTCCCGGTCGCCGGATTGCGCGCGTCCTACGACACGATAGCCAACGGCATGGCCGCGATGCTTGCTCCCCTGGGCCGGGCCGAGCAGGAAGCGGTGTTCGCCGGCAATGCACGTCGTTTTTATCGTCTGGAGGAACAGCATGGATAACCGTGCACGTTTTCTGGCCAGTGGCGAAGATGCCGACTTGCCCATCGTCGACGCTCACCAGCATTACTTCGACATCGAACACCATTACTACCCGTGGCTGAATGACCGGCCGTTGCGGCCCTTTCGCTACGGCGATTACTCGTCGATCTGCCGCAATTTTCTGCCCCAGGACTATCGCCGGCTGACGGGCCGCCATCGCATCGTGCAGACGGTCGTTATCGAAGGTGAATGGGACCCCGCGACGCCCGCCGATGAGGTGAGGTTCGTCGAGTCGCTGGCACAAGACGAACCCACCCTGGCGGCAATGGTCGCGCAGGCCTGGCTCGATCGTGAAGACGCTTCGCAGCTCTTGCGCCAATACGCTGACCATCCGCTGGTGCGCGGCGTGCGCCACAAACCGGCGGTAACAAGCCTTGAAGTTTGGCGCGAAAATTTCGTCGCGCCAGGTTCGATGCGCGATCCGCGCTGGCGCGAGGCTTACGCCCAACTGGCCGAAAATGGCCTGCACTTCGAGTTGCAGGCGCCCTGGTGGCATCTGGCGGAAGCCGCCGAGCTGGCCAGGGATTTCCCGGACGTGACTATCGTGGTCAATCACACGGCGCTGCCGGCGGATCGTTCGGAAGAAGGTTTGGCTGGCTGGCGGAAAAACCTCGCCTTGCTGGCGCGGGAGCCGAATGTCGCGCTGAAGATTTCCGGCATCTGCATGCCGGGCAAGGCGTGGCCCGTGGAGGCGAACCGGGTTGTGGTCAACGATGCGATTTCCATATTCGACGTCAGCCGCTGCGCATTTGCCAGCAATTACCCGGTGGACGGCGTTGTCAACGGCATGAGCGAGATCTTCGACGGTTTCAAAATGATTACCCGCGACCGTTCCCCAAACGATCGGCTCGCCCTGTTTCATGACAACGCCCGGCTCATTTACCGGCTTGCTTGACCCTCATTGAACAGCCCTTCAGGAGTTCCCATGTTTGAAGTTTCAGGCCACAACTACATCGCTGGCGCGCGTTCCGCACAAGGTTCGACCACCTTGCAAAGTCACGACGCGCGCACCGGCGAAGCACTGCCGTATCACTTCCATCAGGCGACCGTGGATGAAGTGAACGCGGCCGCAGAAGCAGCGGCCACGGCTTACCCGGCATTTCGTCAGCTGTCGGCCGCACGCCGCGCTCAGTTTCTGGACGCGATTGCCACCGAGCTCGAGGCGCTGGACGACACGTTTATCGCCCTGGTGTGCCAGGAAACCGCCCTGCCCGCCGGTCGCATTCAAGGTGAGCGCGCCCGCACCAGCGGCCAGATGCGCCTGTTCGCCACGATGCTGCGTCGCGGTGACTTCTATGGTGCGCGCATCGACCGTGCATTGCCGGACCGCCAACCATTGCCGCGTCCCGATTTGCGCCAATACCGCACCGGACTCGGCCCGGTCGCGGTGTTTGGCGCCAGCAACTTCCCGCTGGCCTTCTCGACCGCCGGCGGCGACACCGCCTCGGCCCTCGCGGCAGGTTGCCCGGTGGTGTTCAAGGCCCACAGCGGCCACATGGCCACCGCCGATTACGTCGCCGATGCAATCACCCGTGCCGCGCGCAAGACCGGCATGCCGGAAGGCGTTTTCAGTCTGCTGTACGGCAGCGTCGGTGAGGCACTGGTCAAGCATCCGGCGATCCAGGCCGTCGGTTTCACCGGTTCGTTGCGCGGTGGTCGGGCCTTGTGTGACATGGCGGCGGCACGCCCTCAACCGATCCCGGTATTTGCCGAAATGAGCAGCATCAACCCGGTGGTGTTGATGCCCAACGCACTCAAGACGCGCGGTGACAAAATCGCGGCAGAGCTGAGCGCTTCCGTGGTCCTGGGTGCCGGTCAGTTCTGCACCAATCCCGGTCTGGTGCTGGGCATTCATTCTCCCGAATTCAGTGCTTTCCTCGAACGCTTCAGCGCTTTGATGAGCGAACAGCCGGCGCAAACCATGCTCAACAGCGGCGCGCTGAAAAGCTATTGCCACGGCCTCGACAACTTGCGCGCTCACCCCGGCATCACGCACCTGGCCGGCGCTGCGCAACAGGGCAATCAGGCGCAGCCGCAAGTGTTCAAGGCCGACGTCAGCCTGCTGATCAACGGTGACGAGTTGCTTCAGGAAGAAGTCTTCGGCCCGACCACCCTGATCGTCGAAGTCGCCGATCACGCCGAACTGCTCCAGGCCCTGCACGGTTTGCGCGGCCAGTTGACTGCGACGCTGATGGTCGAGGATTCGGACGCCGCGACCCTGGGCGACATCCTGCCGCTGCTGGAAGAGAAAGTCGGACGTGTGCTGTTCAACGGCTATCCGACTGGCGTGGAAGTCTGCGATGCGATGGTCCACGGCGGTCCTTACCCGGCTACATCGGATTCGCGCGGCACCTCGGTCGGGACGCTGGCAATCGACCGCTTCCTGCGCCCCGTGTGTTACCAGAACTGCCCCGACAGTTTGTTGCCGGACGCCCTGAAGAATGCCAACCCGCTGAGCATTGCCCGACTGGTTGACGGCGTCAGTTGTCGTGATGCGCTGTAAGTCGCGCAAACCCGACTTCAACTAACACCGACGGATAACAACAACTCCCGCGCCTGTTGAACAACAGGCGTCGGATTCGCTCGTCCTGAAAACCGCTTCACCCCCACAACAACAAAAACAGAGGAAGTCTCATGCACGTTCAACTTCACCCGAAACACCGCGTTTGCAAATTGATGCTGGCCGTGGCCGCCGCCGTGATGATCAACACCACAGGCATGCAACTGGCCGCTGCCGAAACCACTCCCGCCGCGACGACAGCCCCCATGCAATGTGCCACTGAAGCGACACCGCGTTACACCAAGACTCCCACCGGCTACCTCATGGTCCTGCGCATGGGCGACAACGCCTTCAAGGAACTGACCAAGCTGGCCATCGCCGAGAAGATCCCCAGCGCCTCGATCACCGGTATCGGTTTCGGCAATGTGAAGTTCGGTTTCTGGAACAAGGACAAGAAAGACTTCGACGCCAAGACCTTGAACAGTGTCGAGATGGCGAGCATCACCGGCTCAGTGGCGTGGAAGAACGATCAACCTTCGATCCATATGCACGGCGTCGCTGGCGATGCCACGTTCCAGGCATACGGCGGCCACATCCTCGACTTCGAGGTCACCACCGGCTCGATGGAAATCACCGTGATCGTCCATCAGCGTCGTCTGGAACGCGGCATTGACCCGTGCATCGGCGCCAACGTGCTGGGTATTTAACTCAAGTTTCACGCTCCCGCAGGCCGTTTGTCTTGCCGGCATTCGCGACGGCGGGAGCCACCCTCCCCCTATTCAAACTACAAAAAAAGGGCGATTTCGATGAGCAATAAAACCACGGCGGTAACGATTGCACTGGGCGCCATTGCGCTGAGCACCCAGGCGCACGCCGACTTCCTGAGTGACAGTAAAGCCACCTTGGGACTGAGGAATTTCTATTTCAACAACGACAACCGCGACGGCACGGCCGCGCCTTCGAAAACCGAGGAATGGGCGCAGGGCTTCATGCTCGATTACAAGTCGGGCTACACCGATGGCACGGTCGGTTTTGGCGTTGATGCTTTGGGCTTGATGGGGGTCACGCTGGACAGTGGCAAAGGACGACATGTCGGCAGTTCGATGATTCCTTCGGACAGCGACAACCGCGCCGTCGACGAGTGGAGCCGGCTGGGGTTGACCGGCAAGGTCAAGGTCTCGAAAACCGAATTGCGCCTGGGCACGCTGATGCCGAAGTTGCCGATCCTGGTATCCAACGACGGCCGCCTGCTGCCGCAGACCTTTGAAGGGGGCCAGATCACCTCGGGCGAGTTCAAGGATTTGACCTTCACCGGCGGGCGAATCGAACACGCCACCGGTCGCGGCTCAACCGACCAGACGGGCTTGGCCGCCACCGGCGGCACCCGTGAAAGCAATGCGTTCGACTTCGCCGGCGGCGACTGGAAAATCACCAAGGACCTGACCGCGCAGTATTACTACGCCAACCTGGACAACTACTACACCCAGCAGTTTTTCGGCCTGATCCACACACTGACGATCTCGGAAGGACAGTCGCTGAAAACCGACTTGCGCTACTTCAAGACCGATTCCTCAGGCAAAAACAGCTCGGGCACCTCGGGCTACAGAATCAGCGGCTTCACCGAAGGCAATGATGGCGAGATCGACAATAAAACCTGGAGCGCCGCGCTGATTTACACCCAGGGTGGCCACGGCATCACCGCCGGCTATCAAAGCGTTTCCAGTGGCAGCAACTTCACGCAGCTCAATCAGGGCAACCTGGCCGACAAAGGCGCTGGCGGCAGCAGTCTTTACCTGTACACCGACCGCCTGATTCAAACCTTCACCCGCGCGGGCGAACGCACCGCCTTCGGTCAATACGCCTATGACTTCGCGGCGATGGGCGTGCCCGGACTGAAAGCGTCCGTCATCTACCTGAGTGGGGACGATATCAAGACGACCTCGGGGGACTCCCAGAAGGAATGGGAGCGCGACTTTGCCCTGGACTATGTGATTCAGTCCGGTTCGCTTAAAGGAGTCGGTTTTGGATGGCGCAACGGCAAGTCCAACAGCGAAGCGACGCGTGACCAGGATCAGAATCGCCTGATCGTGAGCTACAGCATTCCCTTGCTGTAGAGCTACTGGAAGGTTGCAAGAGATCAGCGCTGAGTGTTCGTCAGCGCTGTTTTTTATTGCCCGACGAAGTAGTAATCCTGTTTCCCGACCGTCATGGATTTGAGCACTTTCAAGGGCTCGGGCGGTTCGGCATTGGCAGCCATGACCGCCACGTTGGAGGGCGAAGCCTTCAGAAACTCATGCAACTGCGCCTCGGTATCCAGTCCTTTGAGCACGCGGTGGGTATAGAACACGCTGGCGCCGCCCAGGCGTTCGTTGGCTTGATACAGCGCGACTTGCTGACCGTTGGCTTGCAGGGTCCGTATCTGCTCGGTCAGTGGCAGGAACGACAATGTGCGGTCGGCGTGGGGTAGCGCCCATTGTGCGGCGCCGAGGTAGCCGCCGATCACCACCGCCAGCGTGACAAACGCGACGCTGCAGCGATGGCGGGTAACGCTGGCTGCCAGGTTGGAAACGTTTTGCCGAGCCTTCAGTTTTGCGTAAAGGACGCTCGCGTACTCGGCGGCGATGACGGCCGCCGCCGGCGTCAGCGACATCAGGTAGACCGTGCGTTTACTTGAAGCCAGCGTCAGCATGACGAACTGCGCCAGTATCCATAGGGTGAAGAACAACAGGTAACGATTTGCCATCAGGCTTTTGCGGAAATGCCACAACCCCAGGTACACCAGAATGTTCCAGGGCAAAAACGCCTCGGGCAGTTTGGCCAGGTAGTAGTAGAACGGTTCGTAATGACCGGCTTCCTCGAAGGAGCCACTGAAGCGTCCGACGCTGTTGGTCAACAGCACTTGCGTCACGGCCTGGGTGCCGCCGCGTTGATACAGCAGCGCCAGCCAGATCATCAAGGGCAACAATCCCAGCAGTGTCAGCAGGCCCGGACGTAGCCAGTGCGAGGGGTACAGGCGCTTGTCCATCAGGCTTTCGGCCAGCAAAAAGGCGAAGATCACCACCCCTGGCATCGCCAGTCCCAGGATGCCTTTGCTCAAGGTGGCGATGGCGATGCCCAGGGCAAACAACAACGCGTTGCCGGGACTCGATTGTCGATGTCCCTGGAAGAATGCCAGCAGCGCCAGCGTCACGCCGAGGGCGAGCAGCGCGTCTTCGCCGACGCCACGCACATTGCTCCAGTAACTGGCCATGGTCGCCAACAGCAATGCTGCGGTCCAGGCCAGGGCTGTTGGCCGGCCGAAGCGTCGCAGCATCGCGAACAACAGCATCACGCTGAGCAAACCGGCACAGGCCGAGGTCAGGCGTACCGCCCACGGCGTGCCGCCGAATGCGCCGATCGCCCCGGCGTCGAGCCACAGGCTCAGGGGTGGTTTTTCCAGGAAGGGTTCGCCGAACAGACGGGGTGTCACCCAGTCGTTGTCCAGGTGCATCTCCATGGCAATGCCGGCGACCCGCGCCTCGGTGGAACCTTGCAGTTGGTGATTGCCCAGGGCGAAGAAAAACAGCAGCGCGGCGAGCAAGAACAGTGAGGAAGTAGAGCGCGACATGGGCTTTCGGAGACCGGGAGGGAGTGCTGACCCCGAGCATACGAAGCGAATCCTTAACAAAACGTGAACGAGGCGTGAAAGCTTAGGAAAGTTGTCTTGCCCGGTACTGATCAGGGTCTAAATAGACCTTGCTGACCAGACGCTCCAGCAACCGGGCGCCGCGTTCGTTGCCGGAGATGGTTACCGGGAAGGCGAGTTCTTTTTCATGAAGATCAAGAGCGTCTTTCCCGGCAATCCATGAAGAACCTGTTTTTTGGGGATGTTCGATCAGTGTCGCGTCTTGCGCTCCAGCAATCGCACGCCCAGGGACAGCGGATAACACAGCGCAAAATAAATCGCGCCGACGAGGATGTAGATCTCCAGCGGCATGAAGTACACGGAACTCAAGTCCTGAGCCCGCAACATCAAGTCCGGTGCCGCGATCAGCGAGGCCACCGAAGTGTCCTTCAACAGCGAGATCGCGACGTTGCCGATCGGCGCCAGCACGATCCGAATGGCCTGGGGCAACACGACCCAGCGCAACACCTTCAGATGAGGCATGCCAATCGCCTTCGCCGCTTCCACCTGCCCCTTGGGCACCGCCTCCAGACCCGAGCGGTAGATTTCCGACAAATAAGCCGCCGCATTCAATCCCAACCCGATCATCGCCGCCTGGAACGAACTGAACTGAACGCCGATTTCGGTCAGGCTGAAATAGACGATGAACAGTTGCACCAGCGCCGGGGTGCCGCGAAATACCTCGATGTAGATCAGCGCCGCACGGCGCAATGGCCGGCTGTTTGACAAACGTGCCAGCGCCACCAGCAAACCGACGATCAAGCCGATGACCAGTGCCCCGAACGCCAACTGGAGCGTGGCCCAGGCCGCGGCCAGCAATTCGACATGGGTTGCTTCCCACAACTCGCCATAACCCATATCAGTTCTCCTTGACCACTTTGAGACGGCGTTCGGTACGGGCCGCCCAGTGGGACAGCACCAGGCTCAACACCAGGTAAATGGTCGCCAACAAAAAGTAAATCAGGTTGGTCTGGTAGGTTTCGCTGACCAGCATCCGCGCCTTGAACGTCAACTCCGGCACCGCCGCAGCCGAGGCCAGCGAAGTGTCCTTGAGCAAACCGATGGCGAAGTTGGCCATCCCCGGGATCGCCACCTTGAACGCCTGGGGCAGCACGATGATGCGCATCGCCAGGGAACGGGTCATGCCGATGGAATACGCCGCTTCGCTTTGCCCCCGATCGATGGTGCGGATGCTCGAACGGAACACTTCCGACAGAATCGCCGCGCCGTTGAGACCAAAACCAATGATCGCTGCGCCAATCGCCGGCAAGGTGATGCCGATGTAGGTCAGCCCGAAGTACAGGATGAACAGCTGGGTGAGGATCGGTACGTTGCGAAAAATCTCCAGGTAGACGCTCGCCACCAGGCTTAACACCCGGCTGCGGGAAAGACGCATCAACGCCAGGCAAAATCCCAACAACGTGGCCACCACAAACGCTGCCGCCGTCAGGCCGATCGTCGTCACTGCACCGAGGCCCAGCACATTCAAAAAGTACGGGAGCATGTCGATGGCTTTGTGCAGGGCAATGGAATCGAACATCGATCAATGCTCCTGCACGGCACGAATGAAGGAGCGGGTGCGTTCGATCTGGCTCTCGCGAAAGATCTGCCGGGGCGGTCCCTGTTCGACGATGTTGCCGTCGGCCATGAAGATCACTTGATCGGAGACGCTTTCAGCGAAGTGCATTTCGTGGGTCACGATAATCATCGTCATGCCCTCCTCCGCCAGCTTGCGCATGACCCCCAGCACTTCACCCACCAGCTCCGGGTCGAGCGCCGAGGTGGCTTCGTCGAACAACATCAACTTGGGCCGCATCGCCAATGCCCGGGCGATGGCGATGCGTTGCTGTTGTCCGCCCGAAAGCTGTTCCGGAAACACGTCGCGCTTGGCGAACATGCCCACCTTGTTCAGCAGGTCCTCGGCCAGTTCAACGGCTTCGGCGCGGCTGCGCTGTTGCACCTTGAGCGGGCCGAGGATGATGTTTTCCAGCACCGACAGGTGTGGAAACAGGTTGAAGCGCTGGAACACCATGCCGATTTCGGTGCGCATGCGCGCCAGCTCCTTGTCGCTCATGGGCACTTTGCGGGTGCCCACCAGTCGCTGGCCGATCAGTTCGTTATCGATGTAAATGTCGCCTTTGGTCGGCTCTTCCAGGTAATTGACGCACCGCAGCAATGTGGTCTTGCCCGACCCGCTGGGGCCGATCAGCGAGATCTTCTGACCTTGCTGCACGCTGAGGTCGATACCTTTGAGCACGTCCAGGTTGCCGAAGGACTTGTAGAGTCCCTCGATGCGCACCAGTGGGGTTGATTCAGCCATGAGCTATATCCTCGACTCAGGCAAAGGCCTGGCTGAAATCACGCGGCGGGTGTTCGAATGGCCCGATCAGGTTGCCCTTCTCGTCACGGTCGACGCCGATGCGCGGGTCCTTGGCCGGAGGCACAAGGTAGTCAGGGTTCTTGATCCCGTACTTGGCGAGGATCGGGCGGATCTGATCCGTCGCTTTCAGCCAACGCAGGCCCTGATTGATGCCATCGAACAAATCCTGATTCTGCGGATGAACGCCCCAGATCGCCTCGAACTTGGCGGTCAGGCTGGGGAATTTTTCATCGTAGGACATGGGGATCTGTTTGAGCTTGAGGCTTGGATCCTGAAGGATCATGTAGTCGATGGTCGGGGCATCCAGCACCGCAAAATCCAGGCGTCCGGCGCGCACGTCGCGTAGGCAGGAGTCGGTGTTGTCGTAGAGCTTGACCTCCTTCACCCCCTCGATTTTCTTCATGTCCGGGATGGTGAAATAGCCGGTGATGGCGCCGATGGTGCGGCCCTTCACGTCGTTCACGGTGATGGCGGTGTCGAACGGTTCGCTGTCGCGCATGATCACGTAGGCACCGGTGTAGAACACCGGGTCGGTCAACAGCAGGATCTTGGAGCGCATCGGGTTCCAGGCGAAGTTGCCACCGAACCAGTCGGCGCGTCCTGATCTCACGGCCTCGACCACTGCCGGGAACCCCATCGTCAGCACATCGAGCTTGAGCTCGAGGCGGTCGGCAATGATCTTGAGCAATTCCAGATCGGTGCCGACCGGAACACCTTCACGCAACGCACCCAAAGGCATGTCGCCCAGGCAAGCGGCGGTCAGATAGCCGGGGCGCACGGTCTTGATCGGTTGGCCGGCCGCGAAGGCGAAGGACATCGGGCCCATCGCACTCCCGACCAATGCCGCCAATGTGCCGTAGCCAGTGGCCTTGAGCAGGCCGCGTCGGGAGAAACCTTGGGAATCAAACTTGAAGTCGGACATAGATCACCTATGGGCAAATAATTGTTTTGACCGGTGCAAGCCTTACTACTCAACAGCCTTCCGTGGCTCGATATCCCTGCGTTTCAAGACCGTGTCGGCAACCCCGCGAGAATGTCGATGGCGCTGACATGGGGCTTGCCGGCCTGCTGACGACGGCGCTTGAGCACCACGTAAGCGGCGGAAACCACGCCGAGACTGACGAGGCTGGCAAGGAACTGCGTACGCAAGGATTCCTGGAACGCCATGGCGACCAAAACACCCGCAATCACTGCCACCACAGCATAGGACAGCCACGGAAACAGCCACATTTTGAGGGTCAGCCGAGCCGGCGCCGTGGCTTCTACCTGGCGGCGAACCTTGATCTGCGCCAGCGCCACCGCGAGGTACACGAACAGCATCACCGCACCGGAAGCATTGACCAGGAACAGGAACACGCCTTCCGGAGAAATGATCGCCGCCATGATTGCGATGTAGCCGATCACGCTGCTCAGCAGCACGGCCGCCCGGGGCACTTTGCGCCCGGTCAGGACCGACAGTTTCGCTGGCGCATCGCCGCGCTGACTGAGGCCGAACAGAATTCGCGAAGACACGTACAAGCCGGAGTTCAGCGCCGAGAGCACAGCCACCAGCACCACCGCTTGCATGATCATCGCCGCGCCGGGAATGCGCATGACTTCAAGCGCCGCCACAAATGGAGAGTGACCGGCAACGATTTGCCCCCACGGCACCACGCAGACAATCAGGAAGATTGAGCCGACATAAAAGGTGATGACCCGGAAGATCACCGAACGGGTCATGTTGGCCACGTTCTTCGATGGATCGTCGGACTCGGCGGCGGCGATGGTCGCAATCTCTGCACCGCCAACCGCAAAGATAACCGTTGGCACACCCGCCAGAATCGCGCTGACGCCGTAAGGCATGAAGCCGCGGTCATTCACCAGATTGCCCAGCAGGTCGCTGGTGCTCGGGGCGAAACCAAAGAGGTAGGCGCCGACCACGAAGATGAAGACGATGATCGCGAAGACCTTCAACGAAGCGAACCAGTATTCGAACTCGCCGTAGGACTTCACGGACAGGCAATTGATGGCGGTCATGATCGCCAACAGGCTCAGACCGATCATCCACGCCGGCAGCGGTATCCATTGCTGGAGGATATTGGCGCCGACCACCGCTTCCACCGCCACCACGATCACCCAGAAGTACCAGTACAACCAGCCGCTGGTGAAGCCGACCCAATTGCCCAGGCCGATGCGGGCGTATTCGGTAAAGGAGCCGACGCCGGGCAATGCCACGGCCATTTCGCCGAGCATGCGCATGACCAGCATCACCACGATGCCGGCAGCGAGATAACTGAGAAAAGCCGCTGGGCCAATGGCCTGAATCGTTGCGCTGCTGCCGACAAACAGGCCTGCACCGATGATCCCGCCGAGGGAAATCATGGTGATATGACGCTGACGCAAGGCCCCGCTGAGGCGCTGCTGGCCGGGTTTTGTATCGGTTGGCTGGGCCTTGTTCACTGGATGACCTCCGCTTCAGGGTCTGGGGTCGATTGACCGGATAATTTCATCGAAGACTTTGCGCGAGGGGGACAACACACCGGATACTCTGTGCCGCCCGCTGACAGCCTGAAGAGTCGGTGGTGCCGGGACGAACCCGGCTGGAACGTTTTGATAGTCATGTGCGTACCCGTTGGGCTGAGCATGGCAGCCATTTTCTTATTGTGTTGCATGACAAGCATTACAACTCACACACTAATCACGGATTTTTAGCTTGTCAATGGGCTTTGTATCGGATAAAAAGCAATACAAATTTGCTTATTGTCTTGCTACAAGCATGACAAGCAGGGAACAGCACCATGAGTCAATTCGAACATTTGCTGGACGAACTGAAAGCCAGCGCCGCGTTGCAGCGCGACAAGGCCGAGACCCTTTACGCGCAATTGGCCGATTCACTGGCTGAAGCGATCGGCAACGGCAAGCTCAAACCGGGGGAGCGTCTTCCGCCCCATCGCGAGTTCGCCAGTGCACTGGGGGTGAACATCACCACGGTGACCAAAGCCATGGCGGTGTTGCAGCAGAAAGGCCTGGTAGAAAGCCGTCCCGGTCGTGGCACGCAAGTCGCGCAGCCACGTCATCCCGCCGCACAATTCCAGTCGGCGCCGAGCAATGACCCGGGCACCGTCGACCTGAGCGTCAACCGCCCCGCCACCGACGGGTTCAATCGGGTCCTGGCGCAACTGCTGCCGCGACTGTCGAGCGATCCGCGTTTCGGCGACATGAAGGACTATCACCCGTCCGAAGGTCCGCTTTGGGCGCGTGAAGCCGCGGCCCAGTGGTTACGGCACACGGGCGTCGAGGCCCAGGCCTCGCAAATGCTGATCGTCGAAGGCGCCCAGCATGGCATCGCCAGTACGCTGCGCAGCCTGACCAACAGTGGCGATACCGTGTTGGCCGACAGCGTGACCTATCAAGGCATCAACGCCTTGTGCCGCTCGCTGGGCCTGATCCTGGTCGGGGTCGACGCTGACGCTCGCGGCATGTCGCCCGAAGCGTTGCGCCTGGCGTGCGCCGAACATCAGCCACGATTGCTGTTTCTGGTGCCGTCGATTCACAACCCTACCGCCATCACCCTGGACACCGAGCGCCGTAAAGAACTGGCCGCGGTGATCCGCGAAACCAACCTGCTGGTCATTGAAGACGACGTCTATCGGCCGCTGCTGGACCAATCGCCGCCGCCTTTGGCGGCGTTGATGCCGGAACGCACGATCTACATTTCCGCCCTGTCCAAATGCATCGCGCCGGGGTTGCGCATGGGCTTTGTCATGGCGCCGCAACCGCTGGTGCAAGACATTGCCGCCATGCAACGCATCGACTGCTGGAGCACTTCGCCGCTGACCGCCCTGATCGCCACCCGGTTGATCGAGGACGGTCACGCCGATCAGTTGGTCTCGGAACAGCGCGAAGAACTGCGCATCCGCCAGGCGTTGCTGGCCACTCACCTTGAAGGCCTCGAATTTCAGCACAGCGCCACCGGCACACACGCCTGGCTGGTGTTGCCGGAACCCTGGACCGGCTCGCGTTTTGCCCGACTGTGCCACGACCGCGGCGTCGTGTTGCTGGCTGGCGGCGCCTTCACCTTGCGTCCGGAACTCTCGCCGCAAGCGGTGCGAATCAACATCTCGGCGGCCCTGTCACGGGACTCGCTGATCAATGCCTTGAACGTCATCAGTCAATTGGCGCGCCAGGGTCATCTCTACATGCACAACCGGATCTGAGGAACATGACACAGCCAGTTCATTGCGAAATCGCCGTCATCGGCGCAGGCGTTGTCGGGGTTGCCACCGCACTCTGGCTGCGCCGCCAGGGTTATCAGGTGGTGTTGCTGGAGCGCGATGCGATTGCCAGCGGAGCGTCCTACGGCAATGCCGGCACCCTGGCACCTTACGGTGTGATGCCGATTGCGCAGCCGTCTTTGCTCAAGGCAATTCCATCGCTGCTGTTCTCGCAGGAATCGCCCTTCGTCATCAACTGGGCGCGCCTACCCCGACTGATGCCCTGGCTGTTGCGTTTTCTCAATGAATGCCGTGCTTCGCGCTGTGAAGCGAACACCCTGGCGCTGACAAAAATCCTCCAGCGCACCTACGACGGCTATGCACCATTGTTGGCTGACTGCCCGCAGGCCGATCAGCATCTGCGCCACAACGGTTGCCTCTATGCCTATGGCACGGAGCAAGGTTTCGCCGGCGCCCAGGCCGCTATCCAGTTGCGCCGTTCGCTGGGGATTGCGCAACAGGTGCTGAGCGCTGCCGATGTCGAACAGCTGGAGCCGGCCCTCGCAGGCAAATCAGTGGCCGGCATTCTGTTCCCCGAGTCGTCGCATATGGACGATCCGCGAGCCTTCATCGAAGCGTTGGCCGCACCACTGGTTGCCGAAGGTGTGTTGCATCAGGCAACGATCACCGGCGTGCAACGCCAAGCCGACGGCCTGCACCTGAGCAGCGCCGAAGGCAAGATCTGGCGCGCGGACCGGGTGGTGCTGTGTGGTGGCGCATGGTCTGCGGCGCTGGCACGTCAGGTCGGGGATCACATCCCACTGGATACCGAACGCGGCTATCACATCGAATTTGATCTGCAAGACACGCTGCTCAATCGCCCCTGCTGCCCGGTGGAAAGCGCGTTCTACATGACGCCCATGGCCGGCCGTCTGCGCGTGGCGGGCACGGTGGAACTCGGTTCGATCAACGACCCGGCCAATCCAAAGCGCTTCGACTATCTGGAGCGACATGTGCGGCGCGTCATGGGCCTGACCGAACCGGTCGCCCGTCGATGGCTCGGCTTCCGCCCTTCGTTGCCCGATTCGCTGCCCGTCATCGGTCCATCGCCTAACGAGCCGCGAATGATCTACGCCTTCGGGCACCAGCACCTGGGCCTGACACTGGCGGGAGCCACCGGGCAGTTGGTCGCCGACTGCATTGCCGGTAAAGCGCCCTCCTGGCTGGACAGTTTTTCAGTGCAACGCTTCTGAGCGATTCCATTTCAAAGGAGAACAACTGATGCAAATCATCGAGCGTAAACACACCAACCAGCGCATGAGCCAGATCGTTATCCACGGCAAAACCGTGTACCTGGCCGGGCAAGTCGGCGAACCTCATCATGACGTCGCCGACCAGACGCGTGATGCGCTTGCGCGCATCGATGTCTTGCTCGAAGAAGCCGGTTCCTCCAGAGAGCAGATGCTGCAGGCCACTATCTGGCTGGCTGACATGGCGGATTTCGAAGCGATGAACGCCGTGTGGGATGCCTGGATCCCGACGGGGCACGCGCCGGCTCGCGCCTGTGGTGAGGCGAAACTGGCGGATCCACGGCTATTGGTGGAAATCATCGTTTGCGCGGCGAAAGGCTGAATCTTCAAGCTGACGCTTTCGAACGGATAACGCTTCGCCAGGGAACTCCTGACAACGCCCATGCATCCAAAATTATGAGGTACTTCTTTTTTGCTTCACGCTTCAGAGGACTTTGCCATGCGCCGTCTGATTATCGTTTCGTCGTTCATGTTGTGCTTACCCTTCGGTTCGGCCTTCGCCAAAGTGGATGCGGGCGATGTCGCCACCTCAGCAGGGGTTTCTGCGTCGCTTTACTCGACGTTCAAGGATCACAAACTGGCGATTCCCGCCCGTGATGATGCCTCCAGCTTCGTGGCCAGTGGCGGTACGATTCGCGGGGTGTATCTGGAATCGGTGTTGAACAAGATCCGCCAGGACAACCCAGGCCTCAAAGCCAGCGACGAAGAGTTGGCCAGAGCCATCTTGATTCAGGAAAGCACAGCGGGTCAGTAAGGATTGAAATGTTGCGGTGGGGCTAGCGACACCTGGATCGTTTGCAGCCCTGCCTGATTTCAACGCGGCAATGAACGCGCCCAGCCAGCGACCAGCTGTGCGCTGATGCTGACCCCGCCACACACCACAATCACCACGTCATGGGCCTGGGCAATCGCCGGATGGTCAAGGTACGCGACAGCCAATGAAACACCGCATGCCGGCTCGACCAGTTGACGCAGGTCGCTGGCGTAACGCACCACGCCCATGATCGCCTCATCATCTCCGAGCACCACGCACTCGTAGGGAAACTCGCGGATGTGCTGCACGGGCCAGGCAGCCACTTGTGCTGCGCCAAGCGAAGTGGCGACGGTATCGATTCGCGGCAATCTGACCGGATGGCCAGCCTCCATGGCAGCCGCAAAAGACGCCGCTCCCAGGGTTTCGCAGGCGATGATCCGACAGTCCTTGCGGTTGTGCCGAATCAACCCGGTCAGGATGCCCGACAGCAAACCGCCGCCCCCCACCGACGTCACGATCGCATCGACTTGAGGACAATCCTCAAGGACCTCGTCGATCAGCGTGCTGTGCCCTTCCCACAACACCGGATGGTCGAACGCCGGTACGTATTGAGTATCCGATTCTTGCGAGAGTTCTTTCGCCCGCTGATTGGCCTCGTCCCAGACCTTGCCATGAACGATCACCTCGGCCCCGGTTTTGCTGATCCGTGCGCGGGTGGTTTCAGGCGTGGTGTGCGGCACCACGATGCAGGCTTGCAACCCGAGGGCCGCGGCCGCCATGGCGGTGGCAAAACCGGCGTTGCCACCGGACGGACAAACGACTTTGCGTTTCCCCTGCGCCTTGGCCTGACTGCACAACAGGCCCATGCCGCGCAATTTGAATGAGCCACTGGGTTGCAGGTTTTCCAGTTTGAGCCAGATACGTCGGGCCGGCGTCGACAAGCCCGGGTGCAGAATCAACGGCGTTCTGATGTGCAGCATTTTGCGCTCCCTAGGGCAACACCGACCTGCCGGTATTTTCGACACGTCGGTGTGAATGGTCCTTATTCAAGCTTAGTTCACCTTGCCCCCAAGGTTACCTTCTACCGATAGCGCGGCGCCACCGACGAGTGGCCAAACGACCCGGACAGCACTTGGCGTTGGCTTTCATAGGTATCCCACTTGTCACCCTCGTGCAAACTCGGGATCGTCACTACTTCCCCTCTCGCCAGCCCCAGCAATGCGGCGTCGACCATATCCTCGGCGGACATGACGATCTCTTGCGGCAGGTTTTCCACCGGGTTGCCGGCTTCGCTCCAGAAGTCGGTGGCGGTAGCGCCGGGCAGCACGGCCTGAACGTGAACGCCCTTGTCGGCCAGTTCGCGGTGCATTGACTGGCTCAATCCCAAGACAAAGGCCTTGGTCCCACCATAAACACCGTTGAGGATTTCCGGGGCGATCGCGACGATCGAGGCGATGTTGATCACGGTGCCGGTGCCGCGTGCAACAAATCCAGGGACCACGGCATAAGATAAACGCATGAGCGCGGTGACATTGAGCGCAACCATGTCTTCCATATCGTCCACCGGGCTGCCGAGCAACGGCATGACGCCGCCAACGCCGGCATTGTTGACCAGCAATGTGATGCTCGCGTCGTTGCGCAGGATGCTTTCGACCTTAAGCAGGTCGGCCTTTTGCTTGAGGTCGGCGGCGACCACTTCGATGGCGCGGCCGGTTTCGTTGCTCAGGTGGTTGGCCAGCGCGTTGAGCTTCGCCTGGCTGCGAGCCACCAGAATCAGGTCGTAACCCTGGCGAGCGAGCCGGTCGGCATAGACCGCGCCGATGCCCGAAGAAGCGCCAGTAATCAATGCAGTGCCTTTGGATGAGAGCGCCATGTTCAATTTCCTTCACAGTGAGGCGATAAGGTCGCCGGGTGTGAACTGTTATAAATTGACTTACGCGCGTCTCAAATGACGTTTAAAGTACGTTTTTCGGACATGACCGTTTGAGGGCATCATCGATGACATCCGTGGCGTTCGTGGTTTTCGAGGGTTTTCAGTCCATGGCGCTGGCCGCCATGCCCGTGTTCGAGTACGCCAACTTCAGCGCCGGCGAAGCGCTGTATGACGTAAGCGTGATTTCTGAGGACGGCCGCACGTTGCGCGCTTCCGGCGGTTTGAGCGTCGGGACCCAGGCGTTCGATGAGCGGGTGTTCGACACGGTAATCGTGGTCGGTGGCGACAGCATCCTCGAACAGGCCCCCGAAGGCGTGCTGGCCTACTTGCGCGCCAGCGTGAAAACCGCACGGCGTACCGCCTCGATTTGTTCGGGGGCATTCGTGCTGGCCCAGGCCGGGCTGCTCGATGGACGACGCGCCACCACGCACTGGGCCTACGCGCGGGAACTGCAAGCGCGGTTTCCCTCGATCAAGGTCGAAGAGGATCGCATTTACGTGGTCGACGGTGCCTTCTGGACCTCGGCGGGCATGACCGCCGGCATCGATCTCGCGCTGGCAATGGTCGAAAAGGACCACGGTGCCGAACTGGCCCGCTCCGTCGCGCAAAAACTGGTGATGTACCAGCGCCGTGGCGGTGGCCAATCGCAGCATTCGGCGTTGCTGGAACTGGCGCCCAAATCCGACCGTATCCAGACCGTCCTCGGCTATGCCCGTGAACACTTGGCGTCACCGTTATCGGTGGAGCAACTGGCGGAAGTCGCGCGACTGAGTCCTCGGCAATTTAGCCGGACCTTTCGCGCCGAAACCGGGCAGTCGCCGGCCAAGGCCATCGAAAACCTGCGCCTGGAATCGGCACGACAACTGCTCGAACACGGGCGCCTGACCCTCGATCAAATTGCCACCGAATCCGGGTTCACTGACCGTCGCCGCATGCGCGAAGCCTTCCTGCGCGCGTTTGGTCAGCCGCCGCAGGTGATTCGGCGCAACGCCAGGTCGCGGATGACGGCATGATGTTTGGTGAGCAGGCTGCGCCGACGAATCAGCCTGAGCTTCTACACTGAAAAAGTCGGTGCAACCCGGAAGGATGCCCATGAAAATCTCGCCCAAACTGGCGTTTTTCGCCATCGTCTCCACCCTCGCCTACCTCGGTCTCGCGATCTGGGGGCTGGGCGGATTTGCGGCGTTTTTCGCGCACGCGCCGCTGGTGGTCATTGCCCTCGCAACCTTGGTGATGGCCATCGCCTCGCTGTTCACCGAAGTCAATCTGAGTTCCGGCGAACGCGAAGACCGGGCCAATCGCTGGGTGCTGCCGGCGTTCGGAGTGATCGGATTGTTGAGTGGCTACCTGCCGGCCTATACCGACCGGATCGGCTTCTGGACCTTCGGTGGCGAGGGTGTGCGCTGGCTGGGGGCATTACTGTTTATCGTCGGCGGCGCGCTACGGATGTGGCCGGTGTTTGTGCTGGGCAAGCGTT
Source organism: Pseudomonas sp. DR48 (assembly GCF_019823085.1). Classification (NCBI taxonomy): domain Bacteria; kingdom Pseudomonadati; phylum Pseudomonadota; class Gammaproteobacteria; order Pseudomonadales; family Pseudomonadaceae; genus Pseudomonas; species Pseudomonas sp. DR48. The sequence continues at coordinate 6,350,833 of NZ_CP081946.1, forward strand.
TTAGCGGGCTGGTGGCGATTCAACCGGGGCACCGTCTGGTCACCGACGGCATTTACCGGCGCTTGCGCAACCCCAGTTACCTGGGAATGATGGTGATCGGCGTGGGCTGGGCCCTGGGTTTTCGCTCGGCTGTTGGACTGCTGCTGGCGGCGTTGACGGTGATTCCGCTGATTGCCCGCATTCACTCGGAAGAGGCGCTGCTAAGGGCGCAGTTCGGCAGTGAATACGAGGCTTATTGCGCGCGAAGCTGGCGGTTGATCCCCGGAATTTATTGAAACTCCCGACCCCACATTTAGAGTTGTATCAGGCAGAGTTTCCCGTCGGGATCTACTTGCGCGGTCACCCGGTCATAACCGGCCAACGTCGCATGCCGCGTCTGGATCGGATGGTCATGTGTCGCGGTGATGATCACAAGGTCTGCCCCGGCAGCTTCCGCCGCCAGAATGCCCACGGCGGCGTCTTCGAAGATCAGACAATCGTTGACCTGAAAACCTAGCCGTCCAGCAGCCAATCGATAGCCAGAAGGATCCGGTTTGCCGGCGCTGACATCTTCGGCGGTGACCATCACCTCAGGCTCGGGAATCCCCGCAGCGGCCATTCGGCGCAAGGCCAGCGCTCTCGGCGCCGAGGTGACGATCGCCCATTGATTCGCTGGCAAGCCGTTCAGGAAGTTTGCTGCGCCGGACACCTCGACAATCCCCTCGACATCCTCGATTTCCGCTTCGGTTATCCAGTTGGCTTCGGCTTCGGCATCCACTGCCGGCAAGGCCAGACGATTGATGGTGTCGATGGCCCGGGCGCCGTGAATAGTCGGCAGGAAAGAATCGACATCCACCCCGTGGCGCAAGGCCCAGGTTGTCCAGATCCGCTCGGCGGCGGCGATGGAGTTGAGGACGGTGCCGTCCATATCAAACAGAAACGCACGATACGGCGTATTCAAAATGCAATCGTGGGCAGACAAGGATGAGCTTCCTCTCGCAAGAGCCAGGACGGGTTCGCCGAGCAATGTAGCACTTGCAAAGAGACAGCGACGTATCAGCTGACCGTTTTGGACTTCAAGGCCACGTCTACGCAATCCAGCAATTGCCCGATCGCCCAAGGTTTCTTGATGAACGTGACCGCGTGCTTCACCCCGGAGGTTTCGGGGGTTTCGAAACCGGACATGATCATGATCGGCGTCTGCGGCCAGCGATCACCGCACAGATTGGCCAGTGCCGCACCGTTGATTTTCCCTGGCATGGTGATATCGGTCAGTAGCAGAGAGACGCCGTCGGCATGCTCCTCCAGATACAGTGAAGCAGCGTCTGCGCTGGTTTGCGGTTCAACCTTGAAACCTTCCTCCTGAAGAATTTCGCAGAGAAACTCCAGGATCAACGGGTCATCCTCGACCACCAGAATCAACCTTTCTGGAAGGTGCTCGCCCGCCATCGATACTGGACACATGACTTCGTCACTCCCTGATTGCACAAATGATTTCGCGGTCTCAAATCCGCTACCTACAGGTATGAGCAGCGGACTCGACGGAAATTCATTTTTGATACAGGACTGCGACAAAATGAGGCGCCTTGCAGTCTGCTTCGGCGCCTTAATGCCCTGTTTCGGCCCTCAGGGACGGTATTCGGCTCAGTACGAGGGGGCTTCTTTTTTCATGGTGTCCTTGGACATCGCATCCTTTTTCATCGTGTCCTTGCTCATGGCGTCCTTGGACATGGTGTCTTTTTTCATTGTGTCCTTGGACATGGCGTCCTTGGACATGGTGTCCTTTTTCATGGTGTTTTTCTGCATGGCATCTTTGGACATGGCGTCCTTGCTCATGCTGTCGTTGCTCATGCCGTTAGTGGTTGTGGCCTCGGCGGCAAAAACGCTGGCGGCGCCGACGGCGAGGCACATGGAGAGGACAACGGTGGTTAGCTTTTTCATGATGAGGCTCCAGAATTACAGGTTGCGATTGAGCGCAGCACGAACTGCGCGATGAAATGACCAGAGCCGTCAGCTACCGCCGAACCAGTTGTAGCCCTGGTCTTCCCAGTAGCCACCCGGATAGGTGTTGGTGACGAAAATGGCCTGAATGTGTTTGGGATTTTTGTAGCCCAGCTTGGTGGGCATGCGCAGCTTCATCGGGAAGCCGTACTGGCGCGGCAGCACCGCGCCGTCATAGGTCAGTGTCAGCAGGGTTTGCGAATGCAGCGCCGTGGCCATGTCGATACTGGTGTAGTAATCGTCAGCGCACTTGAAGCCGACATATTTGGCGTCCGTATCGGCACCGACCCGTTTCAGGAAGTCACTGAAGCGCACGCCGCCCCAGCGCCCGATCGCGCTCCAGCCTTCGACGCAGATGTGCCGGGTGATCTGGTCGGTCTGGGGCATGGCCCGCAGCTCTTCGAGGCGCCAGCTGCGTTTGTCCGCAACCAGGCCGGTGACCTCCAGCCGAAAACTCTCCTCCTCCACGGTCGGCGCTTCATCGACGCTGTAAAAGGCATTGAAGGGAAACGGCCGGGTGATCATCGACTCGGGATAGGTTGGCGCCAGCGCGTTGGGGTTGAACAACCAGCCCTGCACCCGATCATTGAACCGGGACATGGAAGACAGCGCGGTCTCGACACTTTCGTTGTCGGTGAGGTTGCAGCCGGACAACAGGGCCACGCCACCGAGGGTCAGGCCGCGAAGCAGGAACGAGCGACGTGAGCGGTCTTCGATCTGCGGAGCAATGATTTTACGGGCCTCGGACAGGATCGAGGACTCGTCCAGTCCTGAGCCTTCGATGCGCTTTTTCATACTGGCTCCTTATGACCAAAAATCATGGCCCATAACGTCTTTGGCACCACCGCGACCATCACCAGATGCACAGCGACGAAAGCCACCAGCAGCGACATCGCGATGAAATGCACATGCCGCGCGGTGTCATACCCGCCCAGCAGTTCACGCAACAACGGGAACTGCACGGACTTCCACAACACCAGCCCGGACACCACCAGCAGCGTGATGTCGACCATCACGAACAGGTACGCCACACGTTGCACCTGGTTGTAATGACTCAGATCGGCATGACCCAGCCGGCCGCGCAAGGCTGCCCACAGGTCATGCAAAATTCCTTTGGGTGAAACCGGAAGAAAGCGCCGTGACAGACGGCCGCTGGTGATGTTGATAACCAGATAGACAAGGCCGTTGATGGCCAGCAACCACATCGCTGCGAAATGCCATTGCAAGGCGCCCCCCAGCCAGCCGCCCAGCGTGATGGCCTTGGGAAAACTGAAATCGTAAAGCGGGGAGGCGTCGTAGATGCGCCAGCCACTGGTGACCATAACCAGCACCGCCAGCGCGTTCAGCCAGTGGGTCAGTCGCAGCCAGCGAGGATGCGTGCTGACCGTGGGTGAAGCAGTTAACTTCGACATGTCGGGCTCCCGGTGGCTGTTGTTATTGGTTGGAGCCGATTATGCGAGCCGACTGTTCGCCAAATCCTCACGTAAAGTTAAATTAAACGTGATAACTCTCGATCCCCGACTTGCGGTGCTCGCGCCGCAATTGTGGTTAAAATGCCGCCCCCTAAAATTGCCGACGCTGCCCGATGAACTCAGATGCCCTCTCCACTTTGCACAACCATTTGCTGACAGCGCTGGCATCGGCTCCCGCGGAAACCCGCCGGCTGTTCCACGGCCGTGGCCGATGCTGGCCGGGGCTGGAGCAATTGACCGTCGATTGGTTGCAGGGCGTGGTGCTGGTGTCGCTGTTCAAGGAACCTGAGGCGACTCAGCTGGACGCCTTGAAACGCGTGCTGATGGACATCACCCAGACGCCGCAATGGAAACAATCCGGCGCGCAAACCTTGCTGCTGCAACACCGCTACCTGCTGCAAAGCACCACCGAATGGTTGCTGGGGGACGCAATCGAGGAAATGACCATCACCGAAGGTGGCCTGCGCTATCGCGTCGACCTGGGCCGCAAGCAGAACACCGGGTTGTTCCTCGATATGCGCTATGGCCGTGATTGGGTGCGAGCCAATGCCGAGGGCAAACGGGTGTTGAATCTGTTCGCCTACACCTGCGGTTTTTCGGTGGCGGCCATCGAGGGTGGCGCCGAACACGTGGTCAATCTGGACATGTCCAGCCCGGCCCTGAACCGTGGCCGCGACAACCATCGGCTCAATGGCCACGACATGAGCAAGGTGACGTTTCTCGGCCACGATCTGTTCAAGTCCTGGGGCAAGGTGATTGGCAAGGGCCCATACGATCTGGTGATCATCGATCCGCCTTCCTTCCAGAAAGGCAGTTTCCTGCTGACCAAGGATTACCAGCGTGTGCTGCGCCGACTGCCGGAATTGCTCAGTCCCGAAGGCACTGTGCTGGCGTGCATGAATGACCCGGCGTTCGGTGCCGACTTCCTGATCGAGGGTGTCGAGCGAGAAGCGCCGAGCTTGCGTTTCGAGCAACGGCTGGAGAATCCGCCGGAGTTTCCGGACGCTGATATTGAATGCGGGTTGAAGGCGTTGGTGTTCAAGCTGGGGGCCTGAGTGCTGCCACAGAGATCAAGTGATCAGCGCGGCTGCAGCACCAGCGCAAACAACTCGCCGTGACCATTCACATTGAGCTTGTGATACAGATTACGCCGATGCACCTTCACCGTTTCCGGTGAAATGCCCATTTGCTGGGCGATGGCTTTGCTGGAAAAGCCTTGGAGAATCAGTCGCGCGGTTTCGATTTCTCGCACGGACAATCGCGCGTCAAAGCGATCCAGCAACGCGGCCAAGTCCCCGGCCACAGGCTCAGCGGCCACGCCTTGCGGTGGCATCAATTGCAGATGACGGCGCATCGCCGCCAGCACCCAGTCACGCACGCACAGCAAGCGGCCCTGCTCCTCGAGGGTAAATCGCGTTGAGCGACCCATTGACAGACCGAGCACGGCGCCGTCGACGTTGACCATCAATTGCAATTCGTCACTGCCCACCACCGAGCGGAAATAGCTCAAGTAGTACTCGCTTTGCAGGAACTGGTCGGCGGCCACCGAATCCAGACTGTGCAAACCGTCGACAATTCCGGCACACACCGCTTGGTAAAAAGGATCGAGCAGGTACATGCCGGCGCTGTAGTCCGCCAGTTCTTCCTGCTCGGTGGCGCTGCCTTTTGAGTCGAAGTCGATCAACAACCGTGGCACTCGCCCCGAATGCATCAGCGCCACCAGGGCGTTGTCCATCGGCACCAACAGCCGCAGCGTGTCGACCAGCGCGCGCCAGAAACCGTCCTGCCCCAACGCACCAAACACCCGCGCCAGCCCCTGATGCACCGGCAACTCTTTCAACAACGCGTCCACGCACTACCCCTTTCGAGTAACCCATGATGGGAATGGGTGTGTATTGCGCCTGCCGATACGCTGCAAGCACCTGATCATTACCGGCCTGCAGCAGGCCAGGAGTGCCGCATCATGAGTCGTCCCCGTCAACAGATCAATCTCGGACTGAGCGCCCTTTTGTGTGTTTCGCTGTCGGCCTTTGCCACGGACGGCCTGACCGTTCATGTCTACAACTGGTATGACTACATCGGCCCCAACACCCTGCACGACTTCAAGCGCGACACCGGCATCGAACCGGTTTACGACACCTTCGACAGCGCCGAAGTGCTGGAAGGCAAATTGCTGACCAGCCGCAGTGGATACGACGTGGTGGTGGCGAGCAACTTCAGCCTGCCGACCCTGATCAAGGCCGGCGCCCTGGCGCCACTGCCTCGTGCGCAGATGCCGGATTTCAAGAACATGGATACCGATTTGTTGGCGAAACTGGCCAATAACGATCCGGGCAACCTGTACGCCGTTCCATACCTGTGGGGCACCAACGGCATCGGCTACAACATCGACAAGGTCCGCGCCGCACTGGGTGACAAGGCTCCGGTGGATTCCTGGGACCTGGTGTTCAAAGAAGAGAACCTGGCCAAGCTCGGCCAGTGCGGCGTAGCGATGCTCGACTCGCCCTCCGAAATGCTGCCGGTCGCCCTGCACTACCTGGGCCTGCCGCCCAACAGCACCAACCCCGAAGACTACAAGAAAGCCGAAGCGCTGCTGCTCAAGCTGCGTCCGCACATCGCCTACTTCAATTCGTCCAAGTTCATCAGCGACCTGGCGAACGGCAACATTTGCGTGGCCGTGGGTTGGTCGGGTGCAATGCTGGAAGCCAAGAAGAACGCCGAGCAGGCCAACAACGGCGTGAAAATCGCCTACAGCCTGCCCAAGGAAGGTGCGCCGGTCTGGTTCGATACGCTGGTGTTGCTCAAGGACGCACCGCATCCGGAAAAAGGCCTGGCTTTCATCGACTACCTGATGCGCCCCGAAGTCATTGCCCCAGTCAGCGATTACCTGTCCTACCCCAACGGTAACCGCAGCGCGACGCCGCTGGTGGCCGAAGCGACTCGCAACAACCCGGCCGTCTACCCGTCCGCCGAAGCCCTGGCCACGTTGTTCACCCTCCAGCCCCTGCCGCCAGCCACCGAACGGGTGCGCACGCGGGTCTGGAGCAAAGTGAAGAACGGCCAGTAAAACGCAACCGACCCTGTCCCTTGTGAATTAATTATTCAATGAACATGAGAGAAACGATGAAACCACGTGCCCGCGACTTGAACATCCAGTTCGGCCAACTACAACCCGGCCCCCTCAATGCCATCACTGATGTGCCCGGCGTGCGCGTCGGCCACAGCGATGTGCGCGGACGCACCGCCAGCGGCCGGGACATCTTCACCGGTGTCACCCTGATCGAACCGCGTGCCGGGTCGACCAATCAGCAACCGTGTTTTGCCGGCGTCCATGTGCTCAACGGCAATGGCGACGCCACCGGTCTTGAGTGGATTCGCGAAGCAGGGCTACTGACCAGCCCGATTGCCTTCACCAACACCCACAGCCTGGGCGTGGTGCGTGATGCGCTGATTGCGCTGGATCGCGAAACCCAACCCGACGACGGCCGACTTTACTGGAACATGCCGGTGGTGCTGGAGACTTACGACGGCCTGCTCAGCGACATCAACGGTTTTCATGTGAAGCCCGAACACGTCGCCCAAGCGCAACGCAACGCAGTGGGCGGCGCGGTAACGGAAGGTGCCGTGGGCGGCGGCAGCGGGATGATCTGCCACGAATTCAAGGGCGGCATCGGCACCTCCTCGCGGCAATTGAGCAAGGCACAGGGCGGCTGGACCGTCGGCGCTATCGTCCAGGCCAATCATGGTATTCGCAACGAATTGCGCGTCGACGGCTATCCCGTCGGGCGGTACATGGAAAAGGCCGACTCGCCGTTTCTCAGGGCATCGTTGCCTCATCCGGGGATGGGCTCGATCGTCGTTTGCCTGGCCACCGATGCGCCGTTGTTGCCACATCAATGCACGCGCCTGGCACAGCGCGCCAGCCTGGGCCTTGCCCGCACCGGCGGCGGCAACGAAGACCACAGCGGCGACATTTTCATTGCCTTCGCCACCGGTAACCAGCACGTGCCGCCAGCGGCCTATGAAGGCAAAGGGGCACCAACCTGCGACAACCTGCGCATGGTCAACAACGACCACATCAGCGAGTTGTTCCTGGCCGCCACCGAAGCTGTCGAAGAAGCCATCATCAACGCCCTGCTGGCCTCTGAAACGACGGAAGGCAACGGTCACGCCGTACCGGGCCTGGATGAGAAAACACTGCTCAAGGCCCTGCGTCAGGCTGGATGGCCCGGAGATTCGACAGCCAGTCACTAAACGCGCGGTTTAAGCATGACGCCCGGTGCAATGCATCGGGCGTCCATCGCTTACTGCTCCAGCACCACCAGCGGCACGTCTTTCGTCACGATGTAAGTCGCCAGTTCCGAGGCTTTGCCGTCACCGACGTTCTTGGCAATGTGCGCGGTGCCGGCGGGGATGTACAAGGAATCGCCCGCCTTGAGCGTAACCGGTGCCCGCCCTTCAAGCTGATACTCGAACGTACCCGAGATGACGTGGGCCACTTCAACCCCTGGATGAGAGTGTTTGGGGGATGCCACACCCGCATCGAAATCCACCAGAACCTGAATCACTTCACGCCCGGAGACGTCGAGGTCCTGACGCAACAGATCCGTGCGGTGCAGCCCTGCCTGCCAGCTTTTTGCCGGCGCGGCTTGCGCGGGAACCTTCACCTCTTCGGCTTGAGAGAAACTCGCGAATGCGCCGAGCGCTACGACGGCAGCCAGGGCGATGCCGAGTTTGCTTGCGCTGTTACTGGGTTTGATACGGGACATCTCGACTCTCCAATGGATGCACGGCAAGGCCGGCGAGAGCTGCATTACGAGGTCGCTGTGTATCGCGCAAGTGTCTAATAAGCCTGAATTTGTATACCAGGTTGGCTACCGGTGCCGGGGATACGTTCAGATACAAACCCCGGGTGCACAGGTCAGTGCGGTACGCCCAATTTGGTCACGATATCTTCTGGCTTGAGCTGACGTCCGTCCGTCGAAACCAACTGCAGTTTCTGAAGTGGCTTGCGGTCTTTTGCATCGACCATGACCGATCCCGATTCGCCGGGTTCGTACAAAAACTCGTTGCCCCATTGCGACAGCGCAATCAGCACGGTCTGCAACGCCCTGCCCTTTTCGGTCAGCACGTACTCCTTGTAAATACTCCCGTCAGCCGCCGGTTCCATGCGCATCACGCCCTCTGCCACCAGGCTTTTGAGGCGGGTGCTCAAAATGTTTTTCGCGACATCCAGGTTTTTCTGGAAATCACTGAAGCGCTTCGTGCCCGAGAGCGCATCACGGATGATCAGCAACGACCACCAATCGCCAATGAGATCCAGGGATCGAGCGACGGGACAGGGACTGCCCTGCAAACTTTTGCGCTTCACGTCAATAAACCTCCAGCAGAAAAGGCCGCCGGTACTGGCGCATATCCGTCAGTCCGGTAGGTGGTTGCATAATACAACCGGCGCTGGTAGAAATAACACCACTTGGTTTCATCATGAAACCATGAACCTGTTCTCAGGTAGCTCATGGCTGTGCCCGACACACAGTCACTTCGTCATCAATGGTTGCATGATAAAACCGTAGGAGAGTCCCTATGAAACTGGCTGGAAAAACTGCATTCATCACCGGCGGTAACAGCGGCCTGGGCTTGGCCACCGCCAAACTGTTCATCGCCGAAGGCGCAAAAGTGGCGATCACCGGTCGCAGTCAAAAAACCCTGGATGAAGCCAGGGAAGCACTCGGTCCAAACCTGTTGGCAATCAAGGCCGACCTGACGGATGTGAGCGAGATCGAGCGCGCCGTCTCCGAGGCGGTCACCGCCTTCGGCAAGCTGGATATTGTTTTCGCCAATGCCGGCATTGCCGGGCAAACCCCAGTCGGCGGAACCTCATTGGAGACCTTCCAGAACATTATCCAGACCAACCTCACCGGCACGTTTTTCACCGTGCAAGCGACCGAGCCGCACCTCAATCCGGGTGCCTCGATCATCTTGAACGGGTCGGTGCATGCCATCCTCGGATGGCCGGGCTACAGCGCCTACGCGGCCAGTAAAGCCGCGGTTCGCGCCATGACTCGCGTGATGGCCGCCGAATTTGCGCCACGGGGTATTCGCGTCAATCAGATTACCCCTGGCGCGGCGCGCACCCCGGTTTGGAACCCTCACGCCGTCAAGGTTGGCATGGACGCGCTGGAGGAAAAACTGATCACCACCATTCCGCTGGGTCGCATCGGTGAAGCCGATGAAGTCGCCTCGGTCGCGCTGTTCCTCGCCTCCAGCGATTCTTCAAACGTGGTCGGCGCAGAAATCGTCGTCGATGGCGCTGCATCCAGTTCACCCATGGGCGCACCTGCTCACCGGAAAAACTGGCAGGCGTAATGAAAAGGTGAGGACGTCGCGTGCAGCCTGTGTAGCTGGCAGTCTGCACCGCGTTGTAATCGATAGCATTTTTCCATCCTGTGGGCGTACCTCAAGGATGAAATCGGTCTAAAAATCCAGAGGCGCGTTTCGCAAGCTTTGCTAATCTGAATTTTGTAGGTGAAGACGCAGACTGATGCGCAAGAGGATAGCGAGGAAGCGTGGGGCGCGCTCCTAAGGGTACACGGTTAGAAAGATCTCCGAGGTGAGATCCAGCCCTTATGCCGTGTGAAGCAAGACAGCACAAGACTGTTCTGTCAGAAGCCTGATAAATCTCGTAAGCCAGAGACCAGCGCTGGCCACCTACTCGATTCCAAAGCCCGCCTTGTGCGGGCTTTTTCGTTTTGCCCCGACGCCAAACCGGAAGCCGATCCCAGCCATTCGACCATTCGTCGACAAGACTGCCCACGCCCTCTTGACTTCGTTTGGCGCCTGCGTGAATATTATTTCCATCGGATGCGATCTAAACGCACACGACAAACAAATTCAGTCGAACATAACGTTGAGGATTCACCCCATGAGCAAGATCGAAAAAGTCCTGGCCTCCGGCAAAACCCACACCACCCTGAGCAGCGCCGGCGTCACGTCGCGTGGCCATAACGGCACGCTCGATATCGTGCTGACATCGCCGGGCAGCGACAAGCCAGTCCATGAATTCAAAGGCACCCAACCGCACCCGAAAGCCGAGCAACTGTTTGCCGGCGCATGGTCGGCCTGCTACATCGCCGCCGTCGGCCTGGCAGCCAAGCAGCGCAACGTCGAGCTTCCCTCCGACCTGTCCGTCGATATCGAAGTCGACCTGGGCCAGACCGGCGACGCTTACTTCCTGCAAGCACGCCTGACACTGCGCGCTCCGGGTCTGGATCACGCAGTAGCAACAGAAATCGCCCACGCTGCCGACCAGATCTGCCCGTACTCCAAGGCGACCCGCGGAAACATTGATGTGGCGCTGAACGTTCTCACGGCTTGAAGCAGCCTTTGAATTTTAGAAGCACCATATATATCGCATGCGATACACACGCATGCGATAACAAAATCTAAATAACGCATTCAGGTAATCACCCATGAGCAAGATCGAAAAAGTACTGGCCACCGGCAAAACCCACACCACCGCCAGCAGCACCGGCAACACCTCGCGCGGCCACGATGGCCGCCTCGACATCGCGCTCTCGTCGCCCGGCAACGCAACGCCCGTACACGTGTTCGCCGCCACCCAGCCCCACCCGGCTGCCGAGCAACTGTTCGCTGGCGCCTGGTCGGCCTGCTACACCGCCGCCGTCGGGCTGGTAGCCAATGATCTGAACGTGGTGCTGCCGTCCGATATGTCCGTCGACATCGAAGTCGATGTGGGCCAGACCGGTCAGGACTATTTCCTTCAAGCTCGTTTGACCCTGCGCGTACCCGGCCCGTCGGACGACATCGCAAAGACGCTGGCGCACACCGCCGACCAGATCTGCCCGTACTCGAAGGCAACACGGGGCAACATCGACGTGGACTTGAAGGTTCTCACGGCGTGATGCAGCGCACGACGGGTTCGGCATCCTGTGTCGAACCCGTCACCTGCCCGTTGATCACACACCCACTTAGAGCACTTACGACACCATCGCACACGAGGTATATTTGAGGATTGCGCGACAGCAGTCTTCGACGAACGAGGCCCCCATGAAGTCCACACAAGACGCCGTACCCGCCGACCTGAAACTTTCCGATTTTCTGTGCTTTGCGGTCTATTCAACCAACCTCGCGTTCGGCAAGGCGTACAAGCCTATCCTCGAACGACTGGGTCTGACCTACACGCAATACATCACCATCGTCGCGCTGTGGGAGCAGGACAATCAGACGGTCGGAAGTCTCGGCGAAAAGCTGTTTCTTGAATCGAACACGCTCACGCCGATCCTGAAAAAGCTCGAAGCGATGGGTTTCCTGCAACGCCAGCGCGATCCTGAAGACGAACGTCAGGTGCGAATCAACCTGACGAAACAAGGCAAGGCGTTGCGCGAAGACCAGCCGGAAACCGGGCTGTCCGGCGCGACGGGCCTGACGCAAGAAGAGTTCACGCAACTGCAGAAGTCGATCGTGACGCTGCGCAACAACCTGATCAAATCAATGAACACTGAGGAGTAAGCAATGACCACGCACACTGAAACTGCACTTCTGGCCGGAGGCTGCTTCTGGGGCATGCAGGATTTGCTGAGGAAACAACCCGGCGTGCTGTCGACGCGAGTCGGTTACTCCGGTGGCGATGTACCCAACGCCACTTACCGCAACCATGGCACTCACGCCGAAGCGATCGAAATTGTGTTTGACCCGAGCATCACCAGCTATCGGCAAATCCTCGAGTTTTTCTTCCAGATTCATGATCCGTCGACCGCCAATCGTCAGGGTAACGACATCGGCCTCAGCTACCGCTCGGCAATTTTCTATTTGAATGAAGACCAGCGAGCGATAGCCGAAGACACAGCAGCGGATGTCGATGCCTCCGGTCTGTGGCCCGGCAGGGTCGTGACTGAAATCGTACCCGCTGGCCCGTTCTGGGAAGCAGAGCCGGAGCATCAGGACTACCTGGAAAGATTGCCCAACGGCTACACCTGCCACTTCATCCGGCCAAACTGGAAACTGCCGAAACGCGCTTGATGCAAAAAATCCCCGGGAGCCAGTGTCGGCTCCCGGGGATTTTTTTAGGCATGACCACCATGTCGAGCCACAGGGTCGAACCTTCATCCGAAATCGAATAGGCAATGTCGATGCCGTTCCCACGGCAAACCGCTGGAAGCCTATCGGCACATCCCCTTCAATCTCGATGAACTGGCGCTGGATGCCGCCGCGCGCGGCCTGGGGGTGGCCGTGACTGACCTGACCCTGGCTGAAGAATCGATTGATCGCGGCGTGCTCGTTGTCCCGTTCGGGTTACCGCTGAAAACCCGGGGCGTTTATTCGTTGTGCCTGCAACCTTCGGCGGCGTCGCATCCCGCGTGCGCACAGGTGATGCAATGGTTTTCCGCGCAGGCTGAATAGAACCCCATTCCCTTGTGGGAGCGAGCTTGCTCGCGATAGCGGTTTGTCAGTCAAAAAATTGATAACTGTCACACCGCTATCGCGAGCAGGCTCACTCCTACAAGGGGTTTGCGTTTATCCAGGGATTACGGCTTGTTGCTGAACCACACCGCGCTCTTCCAGCAAACGCACAAACATCGTCAGGCTCTGCGACACCGTGCCCCTGCGCCACACCAGCCAGGTGCGCAAATAACGGAACGATTGCGACAACGGCCAGATGCTCACGGTACTGCAGCCCGGCATGCTTTCGAGCATGCTGCGCGGCATCAGCGCCAGGCCGGCACCCGCGCTGACACAGGCCAGCATGCCGTGATAGGACTCCATCTCGAAAATCTTGCCGGGCACCGCCGCGTCGTTGGCGAACCAGCTTTCGAAGTGGTGGCGGTAGGAGCAATTGGAACGGAAGGCGTAGATGTTTTCGCCGTTCACATCCTGCGCACGCTGGATGGGCGAATGGTGCAGCGGTGCGATCAGCACCATCTCTTCCTCGAAGGCCGGCACGCCCTCCAGCGCCGGGTGCAACACCGGGCCGTCGACAAACGCAGCAGCCAATCGCCCCGACAACACGCCATCGATCATGGTCCCCGAAGGTCCGGTGGACAGGTCCAGTTCGACCTTGGCGTGCTTCTGGTTATAGGCGGCCAGCAGTTCGGGGATGCGCACCGCCGCCGTGCTTTCGAGCGACCCGAGCGGAAACGATCCTTGCGGTTCTTCACCGGCGACCGTCGCCCTGGCTTCCTGGACCAGGTCAAGAATGCGCCGGGCATAGTCGAGAAAGCTCCAACCGGCCGGCGACAGGCGCAGGCGGCTTTTCTCGCGGATAAACAGGTCAACGCCCAAATCCAGCTCAAGCTGTTTAATGCGCGTCGTCAGGTTCGATGGCACCCGATGGATATGCTGGGCGGCCACGCTGATGCTGCCGTGCTCGGCGACAGCTTTGAAGATCTCGAGCTGAACCAGATCCAAGTCATTCTCCAAACGTGAACGATATGCTCAGTATTATTCAGTTTCCAGAAAATTAACACCGCCGTAATCTGAGCCCATCCCCACCTCGCAGGACGGTGCCATGACCAACGTTTCCAGCCTTACCCATGCCATTTCGATCAACCCCGCCAATGGCGAGCAGATTGGTCACTACGCTTTTGAGTCCGATTCGGCGCTGCAAGCCGCACTGGCACGTGCTGCGACCGGATTCCGTGCCTGGCGCAGCAAGCCGGTGGCGCAACGCGCGCAGCTGTTGATCGTGCTGGCCAAGGCCTTGCGCGACAACTCGGCAGCCATGGCCAACATGATCACCCTGGAAATGGGCAAGCCGATCACCCAGGCCCGTGGCGAAATCGAAAAATGCGCGCAGCTTTGCGAGTGGTACGCCGAACACGGCCCGGCGATGCTCAGCGCCGAACCGACGCTGGTTGAAGGTGGCAAAGCGCGCATTGAATACCGCCCGCTCGGCCCGATTCTCGCGGTGATGCCGTGGAACTTCCCGATCTGGCAGGTCCTGCGCGGCGCCGTTCCAGCGTTGATCGCTGGTAACACCTACGTGCTCAAGCATGCACCCAACGTGATGGGCAGCGCCTATTTGCTGCTTGAATCCTTCAGGCAAGCCGACTTCCCTGAAGGTGTGTTCGAAGTCATCAACGTCACGCCAGAAGGTGTTTCCACCGCGATCAAAGACACGCGCATCGCTGCGGTCACCCTCACCGGCAGCGTGCGCGCCGGCATGGCCATCGGCGCACAGGCCGGTGCGGCATTGAAAAAATGCGTCCTGGAGCTCGGCGGTTCCGACCCGTTCATCGTGCTCAACGATGCCGACCTCGACGAAGCGGTCAAAGCCGCCGTGATTGGTCGCTATCAGAACACCGGGCAAGTCTGCGCGGCAGCCAAGCGCCTGATTGTCGAGCAAGGCATCGTCGAGGAATTCACACGCAAGTTCGTCGAAGCGACCGGCAAACTGGTGGTCGGTGATCCGCTGGCGAGCGAGACTTACATCGGTCCGATGGCTCGCTTTGATCTGCGTGATGAACTCGATCAACAAGTACGTGACACCCTGGAAGAAGGCGCGACGTTGTTGATGGGTGGCAAGAAGGCGGAAGGCCCGGGCAACTTCTACGAGCCGACGGTCTTTGCAAACGTCACCGATCAGATGACCTCGTTCAAGCAGGAACTGTTTGGCCCGGTGGCTTCGATCATCACCGCACGCGATGCAGCCCATGCGCTGGAACTGGCGAACGACAGTGAGTTCGGCCTCGCCGCGACGATCTACACGCGCAATGTCGAACTGGCCGAGCAAATGACCAGCGAACTGGAAACCGGTGGCGTGTTCATCAATGGCTACTGCGCCAGTGATCCACGCGTGACCTTTGGCGGCGTGAAGAAAAGTGGTTTCGGTCGTGAGTTGTCGCACTTCGGCGTTCGCGAGTTCTGCAACGCGCAGACCGTGTGGCTGGACCGCCGCTGATCGCCTCCGCTTGCCTGGGTGTCTTTCAACACCCAGGCAACTGCGCTTTATTCGTTGAGGTAATACACCTTGTTGACGATCATCCAGCGCTCCCTGATCTTCAGTAACGACAGATAATCCGTGAACCGCATGCCGAGATAGTCATCAATGACTTTCACGGCGGCGGCATCGCCCGTTACATCAACGCTAACGGTTTGCCAGAACGGATTGACGTCCTTGGCTGCCGGTCCCTCGGCCTTGATCGCGTTGATAAAGTCATTCAACGGCAACCATTCCAGTTCATTGTGATAATGACCAATGATGCGACAGTCGGGATGAAACGCCTGCCGCAGCAGCACTTCGTCGGCGAATACCATCCCTTCCACGTAATTGCGCACCACAATGCTGATGAGCTCTTTGTCCAGCGTTTGAGCCGTCATGACACACCTCCAGCGAACTCATGCCACCTGAAAAGTCTAGCACCGCGTTTCAGTCAACCACCGGGGCGGCGACTATGCTGTTGAAGGCCAACTCTGCGGGAGGATTTGAAGATGTCATTGACGCTTTACTACCATCCGTTGTCGTCGTACTGCCACAAGGTGCTGATCGCGCTGTATGAAAACGCTACCGACTTCGACAGGCGAATCATCGAGCTGGGGGACGTGGCGCAGCGAGCAGAGCTTCAGGCGCTGTGGCCGCTCGGCAAGTTCCCGGTCATCCACGACGCCGCTCGCCAGCGAACGATGCCAGAATCCACCATCATCATCGAATACCTGGACCGGTTTTTCCCGGGCGCCAACGCGCTGATTCCCGGCGATTGGGACAGCGCATTGGAGGTTCGATTGTGGGACCGGTTTTTCGACAACCATGTTCAAGGGCCGATGCATCAGATTGTCCTTGATCGCCTGCGCTCTGGCCACGGTGATCTGACCAGGGAACGCGCGGCGCTGGACACCGCGTACGGCATTCTCGAACATCAGATGGCCTCTCGGATATGGGCGGCCAGCGCGGATTTCAGCCTCGCTGATTGCGCGGCGGCCCCGGCCTTGTTCTATGCCAGCACACTCCAGCCGTTCCACGACGAACATCATCACCTGCAGGCTTATTTCGAGCGGCTGATGGCGCGGCCGTCAGTGCGGCGAGTCCTCGACGAAGCCAAGCCCTACTTCTCGATGTTTCCGTTCGCCGAGGCCATCCCGGAGCGGTTTCGCTAGCGCACTCATTTAACGATATCGATCAATTGCTCACGCTGCGCCCCGGTCAGCATCGGCCCGAAACCGGCACCGGCATTGTCGGCCATGTAGCGCGGGTTGCCGGTGCCGGGAATCACGCAGGTCACCGCCGGGTGGGCCAGGAGGAACTTCAGCGCCATTTGCGGCCAACTGTTGACCCTGACATCCGCCGCCCAACGCGGTAACGGTTTGTCCTGCAAGCGGGTGAGCAAGCCACCGCCGCCGAACGGCCGATTACAGATCACCGCCACGCCACGCTCGCGGCACAGGGGCAGGATGCGCTTTTCGACGCCGCGATCATCCAGGGCATAGTTGATCTGCAAAAAATCCAGCGGCTCGGCCTTGAGCACCGCTTCCACCTCGTCATACGCCGACGCGGTGTAATGGGTGATGCCGATGTAGCGGATGCGCCCTGCTTTCTTCCATTCGCGCAAGGTCGGCAGATGAGTTTGCCAGTCCAGCAGGTTGTGGATCTGCATCAGGTCGATACGATCGGTTTGCAGCAGCTTGAAGGACTGTTCCATCTGCGCGATGCCTTCTTCACGGCCACGGGTCCAGACCTTGGTGGCCAGAAAGGCCGGCGAGCGCGGCTGATGGATCGACAGCAATTCACCGGTGGTCTGTTCGGCGCGACCGTACATGGGCGAGCTATCGATGAGCGTCCCACCCTTCTCGAACAACGCGCGCAGCACGGCAGGCAGTTGTTTGTAAGCCGCACTGGAAGGCTCGACATCAAACCCGCGATACGTCCCCAACCCGACGATGGGCAATGGCTCGTTGCTGGAAGGTATGGGCCGGGTCAGCATGTTCATGCCTCCTGTTTCCGTCGACGGCGCAGATGCTGCAAAGGCCGGATCGAAGGTGAAAACCGCCGAAGCACCGGCAACCAGCCTGAGCAGTTGTCGACGCGTGTACCCATCAGTGTGGCTCATGGAATGGCCCTCTACCGATGAACTAGACTCTGGCTCCGATCCAGTGGATTGCATCCCTCAGCCCAGAGCCGTCAATGTTGCCCACTAAAGTTAGCCGAATGCCACGAATCCTGATGCTCATCGTCGTCATCCTGGCAGCGTTGTACCTGACGCTTTGTGCGGCACTGTTCCTGTTTCAGCGCTCGCTGATCTACTACCCGCGGCCCAGCGCTATCCAGACGCCGGAGTCGGTTCTGATGCTGGCGGTCGACGATGCCCAGGTTCAGGTGTCCGTCAGGCCGCACGACGGGCCCAAGGCGTTGATCTATTTCGGCGGCAATGCCGAGGATGTGTCGCGCAACCTGCCCGAATTTGCGAAGGCGTTTCCAGACCACGCGATCTACTTGCTGAACTATCGAGGTTTCGGTGCAAGCTCCGGCTCGCCGTCCGAAGAGGCGATCCAGCGTGATGCCATGACCCTGTTTGACAAGGTCTACGACAGCCACCCGCAAATCGCCGTGGTGGGTCGTAGCCTCGGATCAGGCGTCGCCGTGCGCCTCGCCAGTCAACGCCCGGCTTCAAGCATGATTCTGATTACGCCCTACAACAGCCTGGAAGACCTCGCCGTGCGCCAGTTCCCGTGGTTGCCGGTGAGGTGGCTGCTACAGGAACGGTTTGAATCATGGCGGTACGCGGCGCACATCACGATACCGACGCTGTTGATCGTGGCCGAACAGGACGAAGTCATACCGCGCGCCAGCACCGAACAGCTCTACACCCACTTCGCCAAAGGCGTGGCCACGCTGCAGGTCATCCGTGGTGTAGGCCACAACTCAATCTCCGAGAGTCCCGAATACTTGCCGTTGCTGGGCACCGGGCTGTGATGACAAACGATGCGGTGATAGACCCCATCGATCATTCGGTCATAAACAGTGATTGGACGGCCGGCCCCCTTGCTCTTAGCCTGCGCCCGACCGGCTATCAACTATCTGGATCACACGTATTTTCCGTAGGCAGGACACCATGATCGTCAGACCCAAACCGAACTTCCTCAACATCATGAGTGCGATCAAGGGCTCGATCGCCAAACGGATTGCCCTGCGCTGCCTGATGGTGACGCTGCTCGCGTCAGTGATCGTGCTGGTCGAGACCTTGCACCCCAGCTACTTCTCCAAGGTCAGCGCGACACCGTTCACGCTGCTGGGCCTGTCGCTCTCGATCTTCATGAGTTTTCGCAATAACGCCTGTTATGACCGCTGGTACGAAGGCCGCAAAGCCTGGGGTGACGTGATGGTCGCCATCCGCTCGATGATCCGCGAAACCCGGATCATCCAGGACGCAAACGAGCGTCGCACACTCCTTCGTCACCTGTGCGGGTTCGCCCACGCGCTCAACGCGAAACTGCGTCTGGAAAACGAACTCGCGGCCAGTGGCCGCTGGCTCGACGTCGTGCCGGACGACAATACGCCAGACTTCAGCGGACACCTGTTGCAGCAGGTCGGGCAGCAATGTTCGACACTCAGCGAGTCAGGAGTGATCAACGAATGGCGCTACACCATCATGAGCAATCACCTGACTCACCTGACCCAGGCGCAGGCCACTTGCGAACGCATCAAACACACGCCGCTGCCGTTCGCCTATACCTTGTTGCTGCACCGAACCAGCTACCTGTTCTGCTTCCTGCTGCCCTTCGCGATGGCCGAGCCCCTGGGCTGGCTGACACCGATTTTCACCGCGATTGTCAGCTACACCTTTTTCGGACTGGATGCGATTGGCGACGAGCTGGAGGACCCGTTTGGACGCGATGAAAATGACCTGCCAATCGATGCCATTGTGCGCACTATCGAGCGGGAGATTCTTGCGGCACTGGGAGAAAACCCGCTGCCTCCGGTGCTCAAGCCAGTGGATTTTGTGTTGGGGTGACAACACCTGACGGCAGCGCCAATACCACGCCACGTATTACAATATGGCAAGTTTGATTCTCAATTACAGTAACGCTTATAGACCTGTTCCTTATTAAGCCCGCTCATTAGTTATATCGCCGCGATAGCAGAGGTTGAACTTTATCCCAAGCCCCATTGTTGGGGCATTGCAACGCGCAATTTAGCCATGCACGACTATTAATAGTTTAAAAAGTTTAAGCCGCCCGACGGAATAAAATTCCCTATAGAAAACAATCAATTAAGCACTACCGAATTCACTATTGGATAAAAGGCATGTTTTTTGGCGAGGAACGTTTGACAGGGCGCCAAGACTGGTCGATAACTACACGGGTCCATTAGAACAGGGCGCGAGCGCATATTACTCGTTTCTCACTGTTTCCGGACAACTTGAAAATGACTTGTCTTCAGGCCCTTGTAAGGACCGTGCGGTAGCTTTGCCAACGGCAGATTGCCACCTCCCTACACCCAATATGCCATCTCACATATATCCCAATTATTACCTCACTGTTACAGGGACGCAACAGAGCCTGATTCACTATTGATACACGCTCAAGTAAACCACATAAAAATTATAATACTGTCCAACTCAACACTTTCCGGGACGCCAAAAGAGCCACTGCCTGTCTAAACTTTCGATAATTACGGAGTTTACCAGCATGTCTGCAATCAGTTGCGAACGTTCCGCCTGGTACCTGCTGCAATGCAAACCTCACCAGGATGAACGAGCCCGTATCAACCTGATTCAACAGAACTTTGTCGTGTTCCATCCTCAGCTGATAAGTGATCGCCTCATTCGCGGCAAACAACAGCGCGTGCGTGAATCTCTTTTCCCCGGTTATCTGTTCATCCATCTTGGCGGCAACGACAATTGGGCGCCCATACGCTCCACTCGCGGCGTCAGTCGTATCGTCGAATTCAATCATGGTCCCGCGACGGTGTCCGAGAACGTCATCGAGCACCTGCGTGCGCGCTGTTTCGAATCCTCGATTCCCCATGATGCCCCGCCGTTGACGCCCGGGGACCACCTGCAAATAGTCCGTGGACCGCTGTCGACACTTGAGGGCATTTTCATCGCTGCGCATGGGGCCGAGCGCGTGATGATCCTGATGCAATTTCTGAATCGCGAGCAGCCTATCTGTGTGCCATTAGGTGACCTCGAACGCCAGCACACCTCGTTGCAGCTCAATATTTGACTGATTGATTATTCCAGGAGCCATCACATGGCCTTGAAATCACGTTGCCTTATTGCACTGATCATGGCCTCGCTGTACCCCTCAATGGCCTGGAGCATTCGCCCGGCGCCGATCGATCTATACGGGTTGGACTTCACACCGACCTTCATGCTTTCAGAAAGTTATGACGATAATTTCCGGGAGCTGGAAAGCAACAAGCAATCATCCATGATCACCCAGTTGCTGCCCTCCTTCGAGCTCAAGGCCGAAGATCGCAACAGCGCCACGCGATTAATCTGGCAACCCTCCCGGCATATTTACCACGACGAACCGGATGCCTCGTACACGGCTCAACGGGTGCGGGCGGAAAGCATTATGGAGTTCACTGACAGGCACCGACTGAAACTTGAAGCCGACTACCACAAATACCAGCGCACGGAATCAACCGCCGTCGAAGGCGTCAACGACAAGCTCAACAACAAACTCGTCGGCGGCCTCTACACCTACGGTGCCAAGAGCGCTGACAATCAGATCGATTTCGGCGCCAATTACGATGAACTTCGCTACGACAATGCCGACGGCGTCAATGACGACAAGGAGCGCAATACCACCGGACTGACCAGCACCTGGTATCACCGCATCGGCAGCAACACCCGCAGCCTGCTGGAATACGATCACACCCGTTTTGATTACCTGCAATCCAACAGTCCGCGCAGCAGTAATTCCGATGCCGTCCTCGCCGGCGCCGTCTGGGACATCACCGCACGAACCACCGGTAAAGTCCGCGTCGGTTATGAGAAAAAGAACTTCGATAGCAGCCAATCCAAAGACCTCGACAACCCCACCTGGCAAATAGACCTGCAATGGAAGCCACGCACTTATTCGACATTCACCTTCGTTGCCCGCCAGGCCCTCGCCGAGGGCGATGATGGCGCCGACGCCGTCAAGTCCACCTTTACCCAGGTCGGTTGGCGCCACGGCTGGACCGAGCGGATCACCACGGTGGCCGAAGCCGGGGTCGGTCGATATGTCTACGAAGGCCAAAATCGCACGGACAACCTTAAGGACTACAACCTGGCCGTGATGTACGCGATGCGCCGCTGGCTGGATATCGAACTCGGTTATCGATTCCGCGATAACAGCTCCGATGCCGACAATCAAAGTTACACCCGCAATGTCGTGCACATCAGCTTCAACATAAGCCTCTAAGAGGGTTTAGACATGAACTCACAGACGCTTGGCTTGTTATTCGCGCTGGCGGTTCTACCCAATACGTATGCGGCAGACCCCGGGACCCAATACAAACTGGCCGCCGGCGATGTCTTGCGCATCACCGTGTTTGGCGAACCGGAGTTGAGCCTGAAAAGAATCCGCCTCAGCGACGCCGGCACGTTTTCCTACCCGTTCCTGGGTGAGATATCCGCGAAGGGCCTGACACCCGGTCAAGTTGAAAAGATCATCGTCGACGGACTTAAACAAGGTTATCTGATCGACCCGAAAGTCAGCTTGAGCCAGATCGAATACCGTTCGTTCTACATCAATGGCGAAGTTCAGAAACCTGGCAGCTACCCCTTCGTTCCGGGCCTGACACTGGAGAAAGCCATTGCCCTGGGCGGCGGCTTGACGGAGCGAGCCTCGATCAAACGCGTGACCATCGTGCGCGGTGATGGCGGCGCCACGCTCACCGACGAAGTCACGCGCAGCACCACGATTGCCCCCGGCGACACCATTTCCATTGCTCAAGGGTTCTTCTGATCATGGACAATAGCCCCAGCACCTACGTCGAACGTCCTCTTCAAACGCATCTGCATCAGCAGAACAGCGAAGACCAGGACACCATTGATCTGCTTAACGTCTGGCGGGTGATCTGGCGCGCCAAATGGAGCATCGGCTGGCTGGTCCTGCTGTGCTGTGCGTTGGCGGCGGTCGTGGTCAGCACTCTTATTACGCCGCAGTACATCGGCAGTACCACCTTGCTGTTCAACGATAAAACGCCGCCGGTGGTGTCCTTCCAGCAGGTCAAGGATTCAGGCAGCACCGCCACCGAATATTTGCAGACCCAACAGGCGCTCCTGCAATCGCGGGACCTTGCCGAACGCGCGGTGAGAAAACTCAACCTGACGACCAACCCGGTCACAGACCCACGTCAGCAGCCGAAATCCTGGTTCAACCCACGCCAATGGCTGGCGGACCTTGAACTTGACCAATGGCTGCCAGGGTTGAGCAAGTTGATACCGGTGAAAAATCCACCCACCGAGGAGGACATTTTCAACGAGGTCACGCAGAACCTCATGCTCCATACCAACGTCAAATTCGTCGGCAAAAGCCAGTTGCTTCAAATCGACGTCGAACTGCCTGACCCGGATCTCGCGGCGGCTGTCGCCAACTCGCTGGCCCAGAGCTTTACCGACAGCCAGCTCGACACCAGCGAGAAGTCATCGCAGACCCTCACGGCCTGGATGAACACACGACTGATCAACCTGCGCGACAACTTGCGTGCAGCCGAGAAAAAGCTTCAGGGCTACCGGGAAGAGCAAGGCCTGGTTGACGTTGGCGGTGTCGCCACGATCAGCGCCAACGAACTGGAAATGACCGGCAATCGCATGGTCGACGCCCGTCGCAACCGTGCCGAAGCAGAGAGCGAATACCGCCAGGCGAAGGCCCTGAGCAATGGCGACCTGAGCCGACTGTCCAGTGTGCCGGCGGTCTTGAGTAACCCGTTGGTCCAGCAATTCCAGGCGGACCGAGCCAAGGCGCAAGCCAAGGTCGATGAGCTGTCGGCACGTTACGGTCCAAAACACCCGAGCCTGATTGCCGCGCAGTCTGATTTGCGTGCCGCCACCACCAGCCTGCAACTGCAGGTGCAACAGGTGGTCGCCGGGATCGAGCGGCAATACCAGCTGGCCACAGCCAGTGAGGCCTCGCTGCGCCAATCCTTCAACAGTAACAAATCGCAGATCCAGGACATTGCCCGCAAGGAATTCCAGTTGCGTGAGTTCCAGCGCGAAGTCGACAGCACCCGCGCGCTGTATGAAACCTTCGTCACTCGCTTGAAGGAAACCGCCGCCACCGCCGACATGGACTCCACCAAAGTGCGCATCGTCGACCCGGCTATTGTGCCGGTGGAAGCGAGCAAACCGCGCAAAACCCTGATTGTCGGGATCGTCGGCTTGCTCGCGGCGATGATCGGTGTCGCGCTGGCATTGCTTCAGGACAAACTGAGCAATACCTTCAAGACCGACGAGTCGATCGAAAGCACGCTTAACATTCCGCTGCTCAGCGTGGTGCCTTTGGTCGTGAAGAAAAGTCGCCGGCAATTGGCGCGGTTGTTCGAAGACAATGACAACCCGCGTTTCTCCGAGACCATTCGCAACCTGCGCACCTGGCTGATGTTGCAAAGCAGTGATATGCCGTCGCAAGTGGTGCTGGTCACCTCGACCGTTGCCGGCGAAGGCAAAAGCACCATCGCCAACAACCTGGCCAGCTCGCTCACCCCGCTGGAGCGGGTGCTGCTGATCGACGCCGACATGCGCCAGCCGACGCTCTCGCTGAATTTCGATTTTCCACCTGAAAGTCCGGGACTGGCCAATGTGATTGCCGGCACTGCCCGACTGGAAGATTGCATCGTTTCGGTGGGCAATCTGGACATGTTGCCGGCCGGAAGCATGACACCTCCCGCTCTGGATCTGTTCGGCGCGCCGCGCCTGCCTTCCCCTGCGGACACCAACGACTCGGCGAATCAGCCGCCGCCGCAGGACCTGCTCAGCTCACCGCGGATGGCACGCATGCTTGAAGTGCTCAAGACGCGTTACCGGCACATCATTATCGACTCACCCCCAGCAGAAATGATCAGCGATGCGTTGTTATTGGCCAGGCATTCGGATGCCGTGATCTATGTGGTCAAGGCCGACAGCACGCCGATCAATCAGGTGCAGAGAAGCATTGCGGTGTTGCAGCAAAGCCACGTTCCGGTATTTGGCGCCGTGCTCAATCAGGTCGATCTGCGCAAGGCACGCAAGTACGGCTACAACCATTCACGCCCGTTCTACAACTACGATTTCGTGCCCAGGTAACTCGATACCACGCTTGTCGCTGCACCTTCCTGCACCCTCAACATCACTTGCATCACCTCCGCCGAGCTTAGGACTACCCGGCGGGAGCCACGCCGTGTCTCCCGATCAGTGCCTTTGGAACATCCTGTCTCGAGGTCAAGCAAATGACACCGCAATACACCCATCACATCGCACACCGCCGAGGCCTGACGTTCTGGCTGCAATGGTTGAGTGCGATGACGCTGACCATCTCGCTGCTGACGCTGCTCGTGTATTGGCGCGTCGGCTCCCTGACCAGCGACTATCGCATTCTGATGATCATGACAGTGCTCGGTTCAGTGCCGGTCTACAGCATGATGCAGGTTT
Source organism: Pseudomonas sp. DR48 (assembly GCF_019823085.1). NCBI lineage: Bacteria > Pseudomonadati > Pseudomonadota > Gammaproteobacteria > Pseudomonadales > Pseudomonadaceae > Pseudomonas > Pseudomonas sp. DR48. Next base: position 6,375,857 of record NZ_CP081946.1, read on the forward strand.
ACCACAAGCGTCATGGCCTGCTGGTCGGGCTTGGCCGATTACTCGCTGCCTGGTTGATCCTGCTGGCGATTCTGGCGGCCATCGCGTTCATTACCCAGACCAGCGCGATTTTCTCACGCCAGGTCATCATCGTCTGGATGGTGCTGGGCTTTGTGGTGCAGGCCGCGAGTTTTCTGCCCCTGCACTGCCTCGCCCGATTGCATTCGCGGATGATGTGCAACGAGCGTCGCTCAGTGATCATCGGCACCTGTCCGACCGCCCATGAGCTGGCGAAAAAACTCAACAGGCCGAACCGCGCGCTGGTGCTGGGATTCATCGCCGCCGCCGATGACAGCGGCCCGGCACCCAGCATTCTGCCGCTGTTGGGTCGCGTCGACGCGATCCGCGAGATCATCACGCGCCTGAACGTGCGCCGCGTCTACATCGTGCTCAACATGGCGCATGCCGCCACCATCGAAGCGCTCTACATCGACCTGCTGGACATGAACGTCGACGTGGTGTGGATCCCGGATTTCAGCAGCATGGTGCTGCTCAATCATTCGATCTCGGAAATCGAGCGAATGCCGGCCATTTACCTCAACGAGAGCCTGATCAGCTCGCATCCTGCCAGCCTGTTTTGCAAGGACCTGTTCGAGCGCAGCCTGGCCGCCACGGCCATTATCGTGCTCAGCCCGTTGCTGTTGGCCGTAGCGATTGCCGTCAAGCTGACCTCCCCGGGTCCCGTGCTGTTCAAGCAGAGTCGCCACGGCTGCAACGGTGAAGTGATCAAGGTCTGGAAGTTTCGTTCGATGCGCCAGCACGATGATAGCGAAGTACGCCAGGCCACCCGTGACGATGATCGCGTCACTCCGCTCGGGCGCTTTCTGCGCCGCAGTTCCATCGACGAACTGCCGCAGCTGTTCAATGTGCTGTTCGGCCAGATGGCCCTGGTCGGCCCCCGCCCACATGCCGTCACCCACAACATTTACTACACCGGCAAAGTGCGCGCCTACATGGCCCGTCATCGCCTCAAGCCGGGGATTACCGGGCTGGCCCAGATCACCGGGCATCGAGGCGAAACCGAAACAGTGGAAAAGATGCAGCTGCGCGTCGCCCAGGACCTCAACTACATCAATCAGTGGTCGCTGTGGCTGGACATCAAGATCCTCATCAAGACCCCCTTCACGTTGTTCTCCAAAAACATCTACTGACGCCCCGACCCGTCGTAAATCCGTGTCACCTCCCCGTTGATCTGAATGGAGTCGCTCCATGATCAGGCTGCAAATAGTCAGGCATTACTCACCGAAGTTACTGGACGCCAACCAGGCCTATTCCTTCATTAACTTTGCCTCCATCGGCAGTTTGTTCGAACAGCCCCCCAGCACTGTCGCGTTTTTTTGCGACGGCATGCTGATGTCGACATTCATGTCCCGCGTGACGGGTACGACGGTCGGACGGGTCAGCTTCGACTTCACCTCGATTGCCGACCGCGTCCTGGGCAGCGCCGAGCAACAGGGCAAGCGCGTGTACTTCGTTGGCGCCCGGCAGGCTGAACTGGAACTGTTCATCGGCAAGATCAAGCTGCTCTACCCCGGACTGGCCATCGCCGGTTATCACCATGGCTACTTCACCCCGGACCAGGCCGCAGGCATCCGCGCCGACATCTGCCGTAGCCAGGCGAACATCCTGATCGTTGGCCTGGGAGCCGGACTGCAAGAACAGTTCGAGCAAGAGGCGTTGCGTGCCGGTTTCAGGGGGGTCGCCTTTACCTGCGGCGGCTTCATTCGCCAGGAAGCGTTGGCCACGCGTAACTATTACCCAGCCGTGATCAATCGCCTGCACCTGCGCGCGTTTTATCGCATGTATCGCGAGCCCCATACGATCAAACGCTACCTCGTCGACTATCCCGGCAATTTTCTGCAGCTGCTGGCGATGATCCTTCAGCGCAAAGTCGCTATCAGCGTTGGGGAATGACCATGCACATCCTGTTCATTCTCAAGGATTTCAAGGCGGGTGGCGGCGTCGAGCGCGTTCAGCAACGACTGTCCGAGCAGTTTCTCAAGGACGGCCAGCGCGTGAGTTTTTTCGTCATGAACGGCGACACGCCAGACACCGAGGGTGTTCACCGTCACAACAGTGGTGGCGGCGGTCTGCTCAGTTCCATCGTACGGGTGCGCCGGCTGATTCGTCGTGCGGGGGTCACGCACGTGATTTCCGCCAAGGAGCAAGCCAATCTCTGCACCTGGTTCGCCACCCTGGGCAGTCCCTGCAAAGTGATCTATAGCCGCCACGCGGCACTGGATTGCACTGAACAGAAAACCGGCCCCTCAAGCCTGCGTCTGCTCTATGCGTTGTACCTGTGCGGCGGCGGCAAGGTGGTAACGGTCTCCAGCGCCCTGCGCCAATCGATGGTCGATTTGCTCCCATGGGGTCAGCAGCGAATCCGTTATTGCCCCAATGCCGTGGTCACCGATCAACTGCTCCAGGCCTCTCATGCGCCGCCGCTTGCCGGCCTGCCCAACGATTACTGGTTGAGCCTGGGCCGTCTGGTGGAACCCAAAGGTTTCCACCTGCTGCTCGATGCCTACGCCCTGGCGTTGCGCAGCGACGCACTGCCTGATTTGGTGATTGCCGGTGATGGTCCGTTGCTCGACGCATTGACCACCCAGGCCCGCCAACTGGGGATTGCCCATCGGGTGCATTTCACAGGTTTCCTGGCAAACCCCTACCCGCTGCTGCGGCACGCGCGATTGTTCATCCTCAGTTCCGTGCAGGAAGGCATGCCGACCGCACTGATCGAGGCCCTGGCACTGGGCACGCCCGTACTGGCGTGCGACTGCGAGACCGGCCCTCGGGAGCTGCTGGACAACGGCCGGCTCGGGCAACTGGTCAGCGTCAACGATGTACCGGCGCTGGCCAATGGCATGCTGCAAAGCCTGACGTCACGGGGTTGCGTTGTGCCAAGCGCAAAAATGCTCGATGACGCCCTCCATCCTTACACCAGCCGGCACGCCGCGCAGGCTTATTACCAGGTATGGAACCAATGAAAAAGTTGCTGATTATCCTGCATGACTTGAGTGCGGGCGGGGCTGAAAAAATGATGGCGCGCCTCGCCAGTGCCCTGGTGGACGCGGGCAATGACGTGACATTGCTGATGCTCACCGGGGGAGGCCTGCATGCGAACAACCTTGATCCTCGGGTAAAAAAAGTCGAATTGCGCAGCCCGCGCACCGCGCGTGCAGTGCCGGCACTCACACGATTTCTGCGTGCCAATCGCTTCGATGCGCAACTGGCGGCCCTCACCCACGTCAACGTCGTGGCCATCGTCGCGGCCTGGTTGTCCGGGACGCTGGCACGGCTGCACGTCAGCGAGCGCAACGCCTTTTCCCATGACAAGCACGTCAACCCCGACTTCATGGTGCGGCTGGCGTACCGGATAGCGCCGCTGCTCTACCGGCTGATTCCCAACCCGGTGATCTGCGTCTCGCGAGGCGTCGCCCAAGATCTGGTCAACACCACCATCGCGCGTCGCCAGGACGTAACCATTGCCGACAATCCGGTCCTGGACGATGACTTTCGCGACAAGCTGCCGGGGCCGCCCAGTCACCCCTGGCTACTGGAAAAATCCAGTCCGGTGCTGGTCGCGGTGGGACGACTGGCGCCGCAAAAAGGCTTCGATACCTTGATCGCTGCCTTGGCGGCATTGCCGGATCCCAATGTGCGCCTGATCATTTTTGGCGAAGGCGCGCTCAGGGACAGGTTGCTTGAACAGGCGCGCCAGCTGGACGTGGCTGATCGTGTCGACCTGCCGGGTTATACCCCCGATCCCATGGCAGAAGTGGCCGCGGCCAGTTGCTTTGTGCTGTCGTCGCGTTTCGAGGGCAGTCCCAACGTGCTGGTTGAAGCGTTGTCCACCGGCACGCCGGTGGTCTCGACCCGCTGCCCCCATGGCCCGCAAGACATTCTCATTGGAGGCCTGGTCGCCCCGCTGGTGCCCGTCGACGACCCGATCGCACTGGCGCGGGCCATTGACCTGCAACTGTCGATACCACGGGATCTGCAACGTCAATCGCGCATCGATGCCGCTGCGCGCTTCATGAATGCCAGCGCGGTAGAAACCTACCTCGCCGCGTTGCTGCGCAGGCCATCGCCATGAACACACTGCAGATCAGATATTCCACGTTGCGGGACGCCTTCACCCTGTTCGGCGTGCTGTTCTACATCCAGATGATCACCTTTGTTCTCGGACTGGGCAGCGGCTCCGGCCTCGACGACTTCGATAAAGACCTCGAAGGCAACGTTGTCAACCAGGTGTGCGGCCTCATCACGCTATTGGTGCCGTTGTTCTTTTTCATCCGCAACAAAGTGTTCCTCAGCAAGACCTTTTACCGCAGCAACTTCTTTCTGCTGGTGTTCTTGCTCTGCGTGATCGCATCGATCGGCTGGTCGCAGGACCCGATGCTGAGTCTCAAGCGATTCATCGCGATGCTCAGCGTGGTGTTTTTTGCCGGGTTCATCGCCTACAACTACAGCCTCGAAAAAATCACCTTCATGCTGGGCTGTGCCATCGGCGTGGCGGCCTTGATCGGTTTGATCCTGGCATTGGTCATGCCCAGTGCCGCGTTTATTTCCGGAGGTATCCGCGACGGCGCGTTCAAGGGGATATTCACAGAAAAAAACGCCGGCGCGCGGCTCAACGCGATTGCCATCCTGCTGTTACTGCCGATGATTCGCCAGCGCAATCGCTGGGCCCTGTTCTGCTCGTTCTTTTCGTTTATCGCCATTGTGCTGGCTCAATCAGCCACCGGGGTGGTGTTGATCATTGCCGGGACGGTCAGCTATGGCTACTTCCTGATGTTGATCCGTTTGCGCGTCCATCGATCCAGGCTGGCGTTCCTCGGTTGTACCCTGCTCTACCTGGCGGTGTGTCTGTTTCTCTACGACTACTCCGCGGTGTTGCTGGAACTGGCCGGACGCGACCCGTCACTCACCGATCGCACCATGATCTGGGAGCTGCTCGGCCCCTTTGTCGACAACCATTTCCTCAAGGGCTACGGCTTCGGCGCGTTCTGGTCCAGTATCGATGCCGATGAATTCATTACCCGCTGGGGCTACATCGGCAACGCTCACAGCGGTTATGTAGAAACCCTGCTCAATGGCGGCATCATTCAATTGACCGCGTTGACACTGCTGCTTGCCGAGGCACTGTTCAAGCAGTACCGGGCCGTGACCGCCAACCAGTCCGCTCAATTTCGCGCCAGCGCGCTGGTGATCATCGGTTTGTTCGTCGTCACCAATTACGTGGCCTACGTCATTCCCAACTATCGCTCCGCCGAGTTTCTGGTGTTTTGCACGCTGGCGCTGTCCTTCAAACATCACGCTGTGCAGCGCCCGTTTGCGGCGGTCGCGTCCGCCCCTCGCGCGGAACGCGTGTCTCCCGACGCCGTAGCCCAGAGCTTTCGCAAGGAGAAACACCCATGCTGAACGAAGCCGCCGGCGCCCCCGGCTCGGTGTGCGTAGTCATCCCGATGTACAACGCCGCCGGTAGCATCAGACAGACGCTCGACTCGCTGAAAGAACAAACACGCATGCCCGATCATGTCATCGTCATCGACGATGGCTCCAGCGATGAAGGGCCGCAGATGGTCGAGCGCTACATCGCGCCCTTTCCCTTGACCCTGCTGCGCCAAGCCAACGAGGGGCCGGCCAGTGCGCGCAATAAAGGCGTGTTCAGTGCCCGGGAAACCTTCATTGCCTTTCTCGATGCCGATGACCAATGGCATCCACAAAAACTGGAAAAGCAACTGGCGCTGTATGCCCAGCTGACGCGCGAGGGGCACAAGGTCGGGCTCATCGATTGCTACCAGATGAGCGAATTCAGTGACGGCACCCGCCAGTTGGAGGACCGCTGCAAAGCGGGTCATCATTTTGCCGATTTCATCCACGAAAACGTAATCAACGGTACTTCCGGCGTGCTGGTGGTACGCGAGGTGGTGACGGCCCTCGGCGGCTTCGACCAGTCCCTGCGCTATGCCGAAGATCGCTTGCTGTGGACCCGGATCGCCGAACACTGGGAGATCCACACGGTGCCGCAGATCCTGCATCGGCGTGGCGTCAACAGCGGCAACATTACTGCACAACCTCAAAAGTACTACCCGCACAAAGTCAAATTCATCGAGCTGTACCTGGACCGTTACGGCGCGCGGCTGACTGAGCAGCAACGCATCCATTTCGTGCTGGCCAATCACGCCGATTTCCTTAACGCATTCTCCCGACGCGGCGAACACGTACAGGTCATCCAGGTGTTCCAGCGGATGCTCGAGCATTCCTGGAAGGCGATGTTTTTCTTCAACGGCAAACCGACCCTGCGTTACCTCTACGCCTTGGCAAAAACGTTTGGCAGGACTTCCTGAGTCGGCATCCCCTTATCTTCCGCGGTTCAACCATGGCCAATCATCGTCTGGTGACATTGATCTGGATCTTCACCGAGAAATTCGGCCTGATTGTCCTGTCCATGATCACGTTCGTTGTCTACGCCCGGCTGCTGTCACCGGAAGAACTGGGGGTGGGCACCGTGATCATCGCGAGTGTCGAGTTGATCGGCATGATCTACTCCTCGGTGCTGGAGGACCCGCTGGTACGACTTGAGCGTCTGGAAGACAAACACATTTCCACGGCCTTCTGGGCAGCGGTGCTGGCGAGCCTGGTGTCGATCGTCGTGATCTCGCTCGCGGTGATCGTGTATTCACCCTCCCCGGTACTGCGCTGGATGGTGGCGGTGGCCTCGGTGAAAATCCTGTTCACCATGATGGCGAGGGTCTACGTGGCGCAGATGCGCCGCAGCAGCAACTTCAAGATGCTGGCATCGCGCACATTGTTGGGCAAGGTGTTGGGCGGTGCCGGCGGCATTGCGGTGGCGCTTTGGGGCTTGGGCGCGTGGGCGGTGATTGCCCAGGCACTGCTCATGGAACTGGTTTCCATCATCGTGTTGATGCTCGGCGACCGGCGCCGAATCGCATTTCACATTGACGGTGCGGTGCTGCGCGATCTGCTCAAATCCGGTTTCCCGGTGGCGATCAACGCGCTGAGTTCGCAAGCGTTGCAGCGCGGGGTCAATGTGGTGCTTGGCATGACCGCCGGCACCCATGCCGTGGGCATGTTCAACATGGCGATGCGGATCATCGACCTTCCGCGTAGCGCGATCTATAACGGCTTGATGAGCTATGCGCTGCCGGTGTTCGCCCGGCGCAGCAGCGAGCCGTTGCGGCTGCTGGGGATCATCGGCGACTCGACGGCGGTCAGTGGCTTTCTGTTGACCCCACTGTTCATCGGTATCGCGCTCACGGCGAGCGACCTCATCCTGTTGATTTTCGGCGCCAAGTGGGCCGAGGCCATTCCAATGCTGCAAGTGCTGGCCTGTACCGCAGCCATCGGCAATACCGCGATGTTCGCCACCACTGCGCTGGTGGCGGTCAATCGCAGCCACCTCACGATCAAGGCCGAAGTCGCCACCACGGTTCTGGCGCTGGGGCTGGTCTACAGCTTCGGCAGCGCCTATGGCGGCATGGCCGCCGCACTGGCACTGCTGGTGCGAATGCTGCTCATCACACCGCTGCAAATTCGCGGGTTGAACACCGCCATTGGTTACGGCTGGCGGCGCTTCTTCGACTCCAACTACCGCAGCGTGATCGCCTCGCTGGTCATGGCCGCAATCGTGGTCTGGGTATCGAGGCAATGGAGTTTCCAAGGCTATCTGCACCTGATCTGCAACATCGGCATCGGCGCCCTGACCTATGCCGTGGCCTATAGCGTGTTGCACCCGCGCTGGCCGCAAGAATTCAAAACGGTCTTCACCGCACACTGAATTCAGTCCCGAGACAGGAACATCTCACCATGCGCAAAACTACGCTGATCACTGGCGGGGCCGGCTATATCGGCTCCCATACGGCCGTCGCACTCATCAACGCCGGGCACCGCGTGCTGGTGCTCGACAACCTGTGCAACAGCTGTCGAGAATGCATCGCCCGCCTGGAACTGCTGACCCATACCCGCGTCGATTTCATCAATGGCGATATCGGCGACTCGATCCTGCTCGACAAGATTTTCAGCCGCTACGACATTGATGCGGTGGTGCATTTTGCGAGCCTCAAATCCGTGGAGGAAAGCATTCGCAAACCGCTGGACTACTACGCAAACAATGTCGCCGGCACGTTGAATCTCTGCCGGGCGATGGCCAGGCATGAGGTGTTCAACCTGGTGTTCAGCTCCTCGGCGACGGTGTACGGCGACCCCGTGAAAACCCCGATCCCGGAAGACATCGGCACTGGAAAACCGGTCAATCCGTATGGCCGCACCAAGCTCATGATCGAGGAATTGCTCACTGACCTTTGCTACGCCGATCCGCGCTGGAGCATTGGGCTGCTGCGCTACTTCAATCCGATTGGCGCCCATGAAAGCGGGATGATCGGCGAAGACCCCAGCGGCCGCCCGAACAACCTGTTGCCGTGCCTGACGCAGGTGGCGATAGGACGGATTCCCGAGCTCACGGTGTACGGCTGCGACTATCCGACGGTGGATGGGACCTGTGTGCGCGATTACATTCATGTGGTCGACCTTGCCCACGGCCACCTCAAGGCGCTGGAGGTGTTGCATGAAAAAGGCGGCGTCAACGCCTGGAACCTCGGCACCGGCGTTGGCTATAGCGTGTTGCAGATCATCCAGAGTTTTGAAGACATTACCGGCATCAGCATCCCCTACCGTTTCGCCCCGCGCCGCGTCGGCGATATCGCCAAATGCTGGGCCGATCCCCGCAAGGCAGGACGCGAACTGGGCTGGACTGCACAACGCGATCTGGAACAGATGATTGTCGATACCTGGCGTTGGCAGTCGCGCAATCCGCAGGGGTATCGGTCGCCCTGTGTCATACCGTCCTTGATGACGGTGAAATAATGCGGGGGGTCCGGGCCGGTCTGCTGCTGGGGCTGTTGTGGTGTGCGCTGACCTGCACTGCCGCGCAAGTGCCCTCGCGTCCACCGGCGACCGGGCTGGTGCTGTGGCTCGACGCGGACGATGTATCGAGCATGACGGTCGACGGGCAGAACCGTGTGCAGCACTGGCGCGACAAGTCCGGCCTCGCCAATGACGCCACGGCAGACGATTCCGCCAAGGGACCGCAGCGGGTGGCAAACGCCCTGAACGGCCACCCTGTGGTACGGTTCAGTGGCACTTCGGCGTTTCTGGGCAAAACCATCCGCCGTGAAAAAGGGCCGGTCACGGTGTTGATCGTCTCTCTTCGGCCGCCCGAACAGGCCAACGTCGGTCCCTGGCAACGGCTGTTCAGCTCTCGGCCACACACCGACAGCAACGATAACGTGTTGCCGAATTTCGCCATCAGCCTGGAACAGGGCACCGCGTATGCGCCGACCATTTCCGTCCTGGAACTTTACGATGTGCCGATTGGCCCCTATGCCGTCGGGCGCAACGCCATCGGCACCGCCGACAACTTTCGCGGCGACATCGCCGAAGTGCTCGTCTACGACCGGCCGTTTGCCTCACTTGCGCAGCGCCAGCAAACCTTTCAGTACCTGGCAAACAAGTGGTCCGTTGCCGTCCCGCAACTAGCCGACACCTGGACCCGGGTCGGACCACTGGGCCCTTTACCGAGCCAGACCGACGCCAATCTGCCGCTGTCCGATCAGAGCAATACCGGCCAGTGGACGCTCGACGCCAAGCTGTCCGACGACTTCAACGGCGCAACCCTCGACCCCAAGCGCTGGCACGTCAACAATGCCATAGGTAACGAATCGCTGGGACGCAAACCGGCGCTGTTCAAGCCGGACAATGCCAGCGTCCAAAATGGCCATCTGAACATCGTCTTTCGCAAGGACACCTTGCCGCAGAAGTACGTCCAGCTGGGTTTCAAGGATTACAGTTCGGCGATGGTGCGCACCAATGAGCGCGGCTTCTATGGCTACTACGAAGCCCGCGCCAAACCGATGAACTCGGCAGGCTCCAGCGCCTTCTGGCTGGCGTGGACGGGTATGACCGACAACGCCACCGAAATCGACATCTTCGAAATCGGCGGCAAGACCAAAAACGCCGCCTTCGACCGTTTGTACAACATGAACGCCCACCTGTGGGCTACGCCGCAAAGCACCGAACATATCGCCAACGGCAGCACCTGGGTCGCGCCCTGGCGCCTGGCGAACGCCTTTCATGTCTACGGCTTCGACTGGCAGCCCGACACTTTGCGCTGGTACGTCGATGGCGTGCTGGTGCGGGAGTCGACGAACACCCACTTCTTCTTCCCGATGCAGATTGTCTTTGACAGCGAGGCCATGTGGAACTGGTTCGGCGTGGTCGACGATGCAGACCTGCCCTCCACCTTCAGCGTCGATTACGTCAAGGTCTGGCAACGCAGTCGATAAACGGCGGCACCGTTTATCTGCGTCTTTTCTGCACACCCAATAAAAACATATTTGTATGCTTAAATTGATATTGTCGAACAATCCCACGATCAGAGGGTGCCGTCATGAATATCAAGACTTTGGCTTTATTGCTGTTGGCTTTCTGCGCACAACCTGCCTGGAGCCAAACTCCCCCCGCCTCACCTCCGGCAGCCGATAGCGCTGCGCTCACCACACGACTGTCGATGCGCGACCTTTGGGTCGAGCATGTTTTCTGGATCAGGAATTACGCGATCGCCAACCAGGCCGCTGACAAACAGCAGGCCAAGGTCGCGGCTGACCAAGTCGTCGACAACGCCACCAAAATCGCCAACAGCCTCGCTCCGCTTTACGGCCAGCCCGCCGCCGACCAGTTGCTCAAGCTGCTTGCCGGTCACTGGGGCGCGGTGAAACACTACAGCGACGCCACCGTGGCCAAAGACACCAAAGGCAAACAGGCCGCCGTCGCGGACCTGACCAGCAACGCCAAGGCCATCGCGGCATTCCTGGCCAAGGCCAACCCGAACCTGCCTGAAGCGACGCTGGTGACGATGCTGGCCGCTCACGGTGGTCATCATGTGAGCCAAGTCGATCAACTCGCCGCCCACGATTATGCCGGCGAAGCGAACACCTGGCAGATGATGCGCACCCACGTGCTGGCACTGGCGGACGCGCTGACGGCCGCCGTGGTCAAGCAGTTCCCGGACAAATTCTGATCCCGCGCGAGGGCACACCATGCTTGAAGGATTGGGCCGAACACAGCAGGACTTGCTCAATGCGTTGCTGCACCATGCCGGTGGCATGAGCATTGATGAGTTGGCTGAACAACTGGCGGTCACGCGCACCGCGATTCGCCAGCATCTGGCGGCGCTGGAGCGTGACGGCCTGGTGCTGCGCGGCGAAACCCGGCCGACGGGTCGGCGACCGGAGCAGTTGTATCGGCTCACCGAGCATGGGCAGGAGCAGTTCCCGCGCCAATACCAGATGCTCGCCAGCGTGCTGATCGACGAAGTGGCCGACATCATCGGCCCTGACGCTCTGAAGACGCTGATGCGCAGCATGGGCCGCAAACTGGCGCTGGACCGTGAGCATCAGGTCGTCGATGAAGCCCGGATCGTGCAGCACATGAACCAGGCGGGCTACCAGGCCCAAGTGTTCTTTCGCGCCCCGGCCGAGCCGGAAATCGTCGCCCACAATTGCGTCTTCCACCGCCTGGCCGAGGCGCATCCGGTGGTTTGCGAACTGGACCTGGCGTTGATCGGGGCATTGGGTGGCGCTGACGTCGACCACACCGAGTGCATGGTCAGAGGCGGCAATGTCTGCCGTTTCAAACTACGACCGACAGAGCCCCCGAAGAACGAGTAACGGCTGTAACCGCGCCCCATTCTTCAGTCCACATGCAACGCTCAAATCATCGGAGAAGCACTGACCACGCGCAGAGCCAACCCTTCGTAGGCATCCAGCGTGATGGTGAACTCACCCTCAGGCGTGAGATCCCCTTCGACTCGTTCGTTGATGATGTCGACCACCGGCCCCGGCGCAATATTGGGCAGGTGCAAGGTTTCGGTGATCGGCGTCGAGCCGAAATTCAGCGCAGTGATTTGCGTGCCTTTACCGGCCGGCAATTCGTGAACCATGATCAGCAGCCCCGGGTGCTGGACATCCGGGATCAGGATCTGCCGACTCGCGGCGATGTCATAGGAGCGCCGCGCGGCGAGGATTCTGCGCAATTGCGAGACGAACGAATCCGAGTCCTTCAATTGGCTGGGCAGGCTGCCATACAATGTCTTTGGACGCGGCATCTGGCCGGCGGAGAGTGGTGCCTCTGGATTGAGGTCGACCAGATCGTAGGCGCCCCGGTGAATCCAGCGCGTGTCGCCGTCCCCCATCAAATGGGCAACCTCTTCAGCCGGCAACGGCAACGCGCCCACCAGGTCCCAACCTGAGAGTGCGAACACCCCCGGTTGCATGGCGTTGTACATCACCAAGAGCAAATGGACCTGGCGAATCTGCTGGATATCCGCCGCCGAGATCGCGTCCAGATCACGAATCCCCAGCGCCGCCGTGATGATGCTGACGGTGGTGCAGGACACGCCGTTGGTGACGAACTTCAAGTTGTAGGGCGCATGCTCGCCGGACAGACGTTCGTACATCTGCTCGCGAATGTGTTCGCGCAAGATGTTGCCGGGGAAGGTCTGGCCCTGAAAGAGATAAGTGTCGTGGGCGTGCAGCGTCCAGAAATGCACCAGTTCCAGGGTCAACTCGTCGTGGTTCTGCAGGGCATGGATCAGCGAACCCGGATCGATGCCGAGGGTGTGCATCTGGCGCAGCATCAAGCGCAGGAATTCGGTATCGCCCATCAGCAACGCGTGTTGATAGGCCGGGCGGGTGATGAAGTCGTAGGACAGATCGGCGCCGCCGTGGGACATGCTGGCGATGTCGTCGACGGTCAGGTTGAGCTCTTGGAAACTGAAACCGCCAGCCTTGCGGATCGCCCCGGCCAGAAGCTGGTTACCGGTGATCGATAACGGGTGGCTTTCAGACCAGGCCGTGCCGTCGAGTTTGCGCTCCACACCGAGAAATCCGTTGGCGTCCAGGCGCAGTATCTTCGCGCCCATGACGTCAATGGCGTGCAAGGCATCGCCGATGATCATCTGCTGCGCGGCGAAGGTCGGGTCCAGCCAGTTCAGTGACGGCTGCCCTTCCTTGAAGTAATGCAGATAGACCCAGCGTCGCGGCTTGCCATCGACACCGATGACGATCGATGTCGCGCTCCAGTCGGTTTCCTTGACTCCCGGTTCGAAGAAGATCACTCGTTGCAACTGGCCAACGATGTAGTGCTTGTCGCGCAGCACGTCGACCTGCAACGGGCTGAGGTTTTGTGAATCACGGCCGTCGGCGATGTCCGGCAGCAGCGGCCAGTCTTCTTCGCGGATTTCGACCATGTGGTAGAGGCCCGGATAATCTTCGTAGGCCATCTCGGCCAGGCGGAAGTCCGCGCCTTTGCCGGTGTGCGAAGGAATAACGTCGTCGATGATCACGGCGTTGTGCGCGGCGGCCATGCGCACCAGCGCTTGAAGTTGCGCTTCGGTGCCCAGTTGCGGGTCGATTTCGAAGCTGATGCGGTCGAAGTTGCCGTCAATGGTTGGTGTGAGTCGGGTGCCTGTGAGGCCGCCGGACATTTTCAGCGGGCCGTTGTGTATGCCCTGGATGCCGATTCTTGACAGGGCATGCCACAGGGTTTCGTCGCCCAGGGCTTCGAGCACGGTGCCATTTTCGCGGGTGACGATGGAGGCCGGGTAGGCGGTGAACCATACCGATGCCAGGGCGGAGGCATCTCGGGGCCGGGTATGGGCGTAGGGCTGTTGCCACATCCGGCCTTGTCCTGAGTAGAGTTTGGCGCGCTGTCTGGCGGCATGAAGCATCGATTGTTCAACCAACCAGGTCACGTGGTTTTTGTCAGCCGCGGTCATAGAAACGATTACCTGTTGTCTGGGTAAATATCTGTTGGGGCATCGTTCGCTTGTGGGCGTCGGTGGCCACTTCCTCCTTATATGAGGGCCTGGGTTTGTATTCGTTGCATTGGGGGTTGATTGGGCTGTGTGTATATCCGTTGTTGGGGTAACGGCGGCTATTGGTTCCGCTTTTACAGCGGGTCACTTGGAGAAGCGCCAAGTAACCAAGCGCTTTTGCCCCTGACGTTCGGCCTCTCGAGGCGGCGTGTGCATCAAGATCAAGAGCTGCAAGCGAGCTACCGCTCGGCTTGTTGAGTGGTGAAGGGCGAAAGACGCATGCGATCCATTGTGGGAGTGAGCCTGCTCGCGATGCTGTTGATCTTGCTGTTGCATTCGGGTTTACGCGGCTACCGGTTCACTTTTTAAGGCTGGTAGTGCGATGGCGAGTGCCAGTATTAAAAGTCCTGCTGCTACCGCGAAGGTGGTTGTCATGCCGTTGGCAACGGCCTCTGGCGTTGCTCGTGTGATGTCGGGGGTTGATGTGGCGAGTGCGAAGATTGCGCCCATGAGGGAGGCTCCGGTGATGAGTCCCAGGTTGCGCGACAGGCTGAGCAGGCCGGCGATGACGCCTCGTTGGTCGGGGCTGATGCCGGTCATGATCAGTGTGTTGTTGGCCGCCTGGAACAGTGCGTAGCTTGCGGTGATGACTGCGATGGGCGTGAGGTAGCCGAGGACGCCGAAACCTGTCGGCATCGTTGCTAATACGCAGGCGCCGAGCACCATGCAGGCCAGTCCGGAGGCGGTCATGCGTTGCGCGCCGAATCGGTCGACCAGGCGCCCGGCGGGGACGCCTGCCAGTGCGGCGACCAGCGGGCCGACTGATAAGGCGAGTCCGACCAGCGCGGCCTTTAACCCTAGCGTCACCGAGAGGTAGAACGGCCCGACCACCAGTGTCGCCATCATCACGGTCGAGACCAGCAGGCTCATGATCAGGCTCGCGCGCAAACTCCGGTCCTGGAACAGTGCCAGTTTGATCAGTGGCGATGCCACCTTCGCCTCGACGAACAGGAAAATCCCGCTGCCGACAATTGCCATGAGCAGCAACACAAGGTTGAGCGAGCCCCATTCGCCACCGTTCCAGGTCATCGCCAAGGCGTAGGCGCCGAGTGTCAGCGCCAGGACCAGCGTGCCGGCAACGTCGAACCCGGCTCGTTGTGCCTTTGGCATGGGGCGATCGGCGGGCAAGTAGCGAAACGCGAGGGCCCAGTTCAAGACGCCCAATGGCAGGTTGACCAGAAAAATCGCTTGCCAGCCGAAGCCCGAGATCAGCAGGCCACCGAGCGAGGGGCCCAGCGTGGTGCCGATTGCCGACATGGTGCCGAGCAAGCCCATGGCGCTGCCGGTTTGTGCTTTGGGCACGGTCTCGCCGACGAATGCCACGGTGAGTGCCAGCATGATCGCCGCCCCCAGGCCCTGCACCGCCCGGGCAGCGACCAGCCACCACAGCGTCGGCGCCAGGCCACACGCCAGTGACGCCAATGTGAAAATAGCGATGCCCGACAACATCAAACGTCGCCGACCGATGAGATCACCGAGGCGTCCGACGCTGACGATCAACGTGGTGATCGCGAGCAGGTAGGCCAGGACGATCCACTGCACTTGCTGAAAAGAAGCCTCGAGCGCCTGGGCCAATGTCGGCAAGCCGGCATTGGCGATGCTGGTGTCGAGCGACGGCATCAACATCGACAGGGAAAGGCTGGCGAGCGCCCAGCGCACCGAGCCTGATTGCGTCATGAATTTCATGGGTTTTGGCCACTGATGAAAAGTTGACCTTCAGCGTATGCCCGCACATGACCGGGCGGAAGACGCACGGCTTGCACTTAATACCTGCACGCGACGCCATGTCAGTGTCAGCCGTGCTAACGTTGATGCATGACGACTCCCGACCTGAACCTGCTGATTACCCTGGATGCGCTGCTCACCGAAGGCAGTGTGGCGCGCGCCGCTCAACGCCTGCGCCTGAGCCCCTCAGCGATGAGCCGGGCGTTGGCGCGATTGCGTGAAACCACCGGCGATCCGTTGCTGGTCCGGGCCGGGCGCGGCCTGGTGCCGACGCCCCGTGCGCTGCAATTGCGTGAACAAGTCAGCCAATTGGTGCAGGACGCCGAAGCGGTCCTGCGCCCTGCCGAGCAGCTCGACCTCAAACAGCTGGTGCGCACCTTCACGCTGCGCACCAGTGACGGTTTCGTCGAGAACTTCGGCCCGACATTGATTGCTCGCCTCGGCGATGAAGCGCCCGGCGTGCGCCTGCACTTCTTGCAGAAGCTCAACCAGGACAGCACGCTGCTACGTGACGGAACGGTCGATCTGGAAACCGGCGTGGTCGGCGACACCACTAGCCCGGAAGTGCGCACCCGCGCCTTGTACCAGGACCGCTTTATCGGCGTCGTGCGCATGGGGCATGCACTGAGCAAGGGCAAGATCACGCCCGCCCGTTATGCGTCCGGCAAGCACATTCTGGTGTCGCGACGCGGACGGGACCAAGGGCCAATGGATGACGCCTTGAAACCCCTTGGCCTGGCGCGGGAGATCGTCACGATTGTCGGAGGTTTTTCTGCGGCACTGGCGCTGGCCCGGGCCTCGGACCTGATTGCGACGGTGCCGGAACGCCACACGCAAAACCTGCGCGCAGGCCTGCACTGTTTCCCTCTGCCGGTGGCCACGCCGACGATCACGGTTTCCATGCTCTGGCACCCGCGAATGGACGCCGATGCCGCGCATCAATGGTTACGCGGCTGCATTCGTGAGGTGTGCGCGGGTTTCCAGGAATCGTGAACTGATTTTTGTGGCCTGCAGGACTAGACTCAATCGGCTGCTTCGGACCACACCGGTCAGGCTAGCGATCTGGATATGAGGGAACGTCATGAGCGACAAAGACACGCTGCGTAAATACTCCTCTCAAGTGGTCGACGGCGTGGAACGCGCCCCCGGCCGTTCCATGCTGCGCGCGGTGGGTTTCACCGACGAGGATTTCAAGAAGCCGCATATCGGCATCGCCTCCACCTGGGCGATGGTCACCCCGTGCAACATGCACATCGACAAGCTCGCCATCGAAGCCGAAAAAGGCGCGAATGCCGCCGGTGCCAAAGGGGTGATTTTCAACACCATCACCATTTCCGACGGCATCGCCAATGGCACCGAAGGCATGAAGTATTCGCTGGTGTCGCGCGAGGTCATCGCCGATTCCATCGAGGTGGTTGCCGGTTGCGAAGGCTTTGACGGTCTGGTGACCGTGGGCGGTTGTGACAAGAACATGCCAGGCTGCCTGATCGGCATGGCGCGCCTGAATCGTCCGTCGATCTTCGTCTATGGCGGCACCATCCGCCCGGGCGCCGGGCACACCGACATCATTTCCGTGTTCGAAGCCGTCGGCCAGAATGCACGGGGTGATATCAACGAGATCCAGGTCAAGCAGATCGAGGAAGTGGCGATTCCCGGCCCCGGCTCCTGCGGCGGCATGTACACGGCCAACACCATGGCCTCGGCTATCGAGGCATTGGGCATGAGCTTGCCGGGGTCCAGCTCTCAGGACGCGGTCGGCAGCGACAAAGCCTCAGACAGCTTTCGCGCCGGTCAGCAGGTCATGGAGCTGCTCAAGCTGGACCTCAAGCCGCGCGACATCATGACCCGCAAAGCTTTCGAGAACGCCATTCGTGTGGTGATCGCCCTCGCCGGCTCGACCAATGCCGTGCTGCACTTGCTGGCGATGGCCCATGCGGTGGATGTCGAGCTGACGCTGGATGATTTCGTCGAGCTGGGCAAGGTTTCCCCGGTGGTCGCCGACTTGCGCCCCAGCGGCAAATACATGATGAGCGAACTGGTTGCCATCGGCGGCATCCAGCCGCTGATGAAACGCATGCTCGCCGCCGGCATGCTGCATGGCGATGTGCTGACGGTGACGGGCAAGACCCTGGCGGAAAACCTGGCGAACGTGCCCGATTATCCCGACGGTCAGGATGTGATCCTGCCGTTCGATCAGCCGGTGAAAAAGGACTCGCACCTGGTGGTGCTGCGCGGCAACCTTTCGCCCACCGGCGCCGTGGCCAAGATCACCGGCAAGGAAGGTCTGCGCTTCCAAGGCTCGGCGCGCGTGTATCACGGTGAGGAAGGCGCACTGGCCGGGATTCTCAATGGCGAGGTCAAGGCAGGCGATGTGATCGTGATTCGCTACGAAGGCCCCAAGGGTGGGCCGGGCATGCGCGAAATGCTTTCGCCGACCTCGGCGGTCATGGGCAAAGGCTTGGGCAAGGACGTTGCGCTGATCACTGACGGACGCTTTTCCGGTGGTTCCCACGGTTTCGTGGTGGGACACATCACTCCGGAAGCCTTCGATGGCGGGCCGATCGCGTTGATTGAAGACGGCGACACGATCACCATCGACGCCGAAACCCGGCAGATCACGGTGGATGTCTCCGATGCCGTGCTGGCCGAGCGCAAGACCCGCTGGGTGCGCCCGGAATCCAAATACAAGCGCGGGGTGTTGGCCAAATACGCGAAAACCGTGTCGAGCGCCTCGGAAGGCGCGGTGACGGATAAATACCTTTAGGGAATTGGCGCAGGGCCTTTAGTTCTGCGCCGTCAGATCTGGCGCATTCGCGAGCAAGCCCGCTCCCACACTGGATTAGTGAACGACGCAAGCCCCCTGTGGGAGCGGGCTTGCTCGCGAAAAGGCCCTCACAATCACCGAAAATCAACTGATCGGCACACAAATCTCAAAGCCGAAACCGGTCCACCGACTGCGACAGCTTGCCCGCCAGCGTCGACAGTTCATCGGTAGTCGTAGCAGTCTGGCCGATGACCTTGCTGTTGCCTTCGGACATGCCGGCAATCATGTCCACCTGATGGGCGATTTCGTTGCTGGCCAGGCTCTGCTCGCCAATCGTGCGGGTGATGTCGTTGACCAACTGGGTGGTATTGAGCGTGGCCTCGAGGATTTCGCGGATAGCGCGTTCGACGTCGGCGGTCACGGCCATGCCTTTGTCGACCTGTGCCACGCCGGCCTCCATGCTGGTTACCGCCTCGCGGGTGCTCTGCTGGATGCGCGAGACCATGCTGGCAATTTCCTGGGTGGAGGCGCTGGTACGCCCTGCCAGACTGCGCACTTCGTCAGCCACCACGGCAAAACCACGGCCCTGCTCACCGGCACGGGCGGCCTCGATGGCGGCGTTCAGCGCCAGCAGGTTGGTTTGATCGGCGATGCCCTTGATCACCTGGATGATGCTGAAGATGCCCTCGGACTCCTTGTCCAGCGTGCGAATCACCTGGGCTGACTGCTGCGCCGAGCGCGCGATGCCGTCCATGTCGTTGACCACCTGATGAATCACCCGGCCGCCATCCTTGGCCAGTGCCTCGGCCTGGTTGGCCATGTTCAGCGCCCGCTCGGCATGCCGGGTGATTTCCTCGATGCTCGCGGTCATTTCGCTGGCGGCTGCGGCCATGGTGCTGGCCGCGACGCTTTGCTGCTGGCTGCTGTCGGCCACCTGGTGGCAGCCGCTGCTCAGTTGCACGCTCATGCCACTCACGCCGTGCGCGTTGCTGCGAACCACTTCGATCATGCCGCGCAAGTCGCGCTGCATGGTCGCCAGGCTGCGAATCAGCGCGCTGGCTTCGTCCTTATGGGTGGGCTCGACAATCGGCTCGCTCAGGTTGCCATGGGCGATGCTTTCGGCGATCCGGCTGGCGGTCTGCAACGGCGCCATGATGCTCGAAATCACCCAGCGTCCCTGGATCAGCAGCAACAACAGACTCGCAATCAACACGATCCCCAAGGTGAAATTGGCACTGTTGATAGCGTGTTCAGTGCCTTGGCTGGTTTGTCGGGTATTGGTTTCGATCAGGCCGCTGAGGGCGGCCATCTGGTCTTCAAGCTGGCTGAACGCGGCATTGAAGCTGCCGAGTTCCTTTTGCGCCGAATCCGGATTGTCCAGCGCCAGCCCGACGATTCGCTCGGCGGCACTGATGTAGGTGTCGAGGCTCGGTTTGACCTTGTTCAGGCCTGCCAGAATGGTGTCGTTGACCGGCAGCTTGAGGTTTTCACCCAGCACCTCGCGGAAATGCGCCGCATGTTCCTCGATGGAAGTGTGCACCTCAGCCTTGGTGCTGGTGCTTTTGCCCAGCCCGACCAGCATCGCCGACAACACATCGGCGCGCAGCGCGTCGTGCATCATGTCGGCTTCAAGGTGATTGCGCAGCGCGGTCATGCTGACCTCGTTGTCCTTCACCGCTTCAGCCATCCGGGTGTTTCCCACGTAGCTGACCAAACTCACGATCAACGCCGTCAGCAAGCTCGTACCAATCAACAACAGCAAGCGTAATTTTATCGACACGATGTAGTCCTCTTGGCACGTCGCTTTTATGAATACGTTATCGGCGGCGCCAGCCGCTTTTTTAAGCCTTGAACCGGACTTTCAGTGTTTTGCGACATGCGGTAGGTACAGGCCTGTTTGCGACGAAAATTTGCCTCTGTGCCTCGTGAACCTAGTGCTTGAACGCCAGTCTTAGGCGAGCCGTGAATTCACATTACCCTTGTCATCTGACCTGAGCTGTCCGCCTCATGCGCCCAACTGCCCTCGCCTTGCGCTTCATTTCGCTCTGCTTCATGCCTTTGATTCCCCTGTTTGCCAGTCCCGCCCATGCCAGCGGGGAACGACAACTGGTGGAAGCCATCAACGACTACCGCGCCCACCCGCAACGCTGCGACAGACGCCCGGCACAGCGCTTGTCGCCGCTGTCACTGAAACAGAACCTGGCGCTGCCGATTGGTTATCGCGGCGGTTTGCGGGATGGGTTGAAGGCTTCCGGCTACGCGGCAGTGACGGTACGCACCTTGCGGGTGGTCGGCGCGCAGGATGCCGATGAGGCCTTTGATCTGTTTGAGGACGAATACTGCGGGGCCTTGCTCGATAACCAGTACGCCGACATTGGCGTCAGTCGCGCGCGAAACGAGTGGCAGATCGTGCTGGCGCAACCCGTTCTCGATAGCCGCGTGGGTGATACGCGCTCGGCGAGCAAGGCCCTGTTGGCCGAGGTCAACGCCGCGCGATCCAAGCCACGGATGTGCGGTGGCCAGCGCTTTGCCGCCGCCCGACCACTGAGCTGGAACGCCGCCCTCGGTGCCGCAGCCCAGGGACACAGCAAGGCGATGGCTTACGGCAATTATTTTGCCCACCGCGACCCCGACGGTGACATGCCGGCTGATCGAGCAAGAGCCGCCGGCTACCGTGGCCGGCAGATCGGCGAGAACATCGCCGCCGGCCAGAGCTCACCGGGCAAGGCCATGGCAGGCTGGCTGGCCAGCCCTGGGCATTGCGCCAACTTGATGAACCCAATGTTTACCCAGGTGGGCGCTGCGTATGCGGCGGATGCACGCAGCGATGAAGGGGTTTATTGGACGATGCTGTTTGGGGCGCCGTGAGACCGCAGTGTTGGACGCGGCCGATAAGCGGCCCCACGAAAACCAGCCACCTGCGTGCCCGCCAGTGCTAGCGCCGGCGCGCCAGGCGCTGCTGCCAGTTGCCGCCATTGGCGCGCTGGCATTGTTCTTCAGAATCGAAATGCACGTGGGCAGAGACCGGGCTGACAAGAACATCGGCGTCCTTTAACGCCATCGACGTCAGTTCAACCATGCGTTCGCCCTGCCCACTGGCCAATGCCTGTTCTTTGTTGGCTTGCGTATCGAAGACCCAAATCACTCTCAGGCTTGAGGGGAAATCGCTGTAATCGACTTCGTGGGTCAACCAGTCGAACCCGACGATTTCAGCCTTGGCTGTTTCACAGGCCTCGGTCAGGGTGGCGACCAGAAGTCGTTCGATGTGTGCCTGTTCGCGCTTGCTTGAAGCCATGGGGAATCCTTGTAACCTTCGACAATGTTGACCGGGCGCCATCATGCACGTGTTCTAACCATTGATGCGCCCTCAATCGAACGTTGGCTTTTGCCGAACTCAGGTCAAGTTCATCAGCCACTGCCGTTTTTTAGCGTTCGGTGATAGTCCTCCCCCGCTATCGCACGCAGATACGCCTGATCGGCCTCAATCCGGAGGTCGCGCCATTCTTGCCAGCTGACGATTCCCAGGCGGTCCATTTCGTCAGTCTGACGAATCAATTCCTCGTGGTAGGCATCGGGACATTCCATGCGCAGCCTTACGTCTTCAAGCACAAGATGCCAGGCGTTCAGCGCACGAAGTTTTTGCTCTTGGGCGGCTGTCAGCAGATGGGTAAATGAGTGCATGGCAGCGCCCCGAGAGTTCTTTCAAAGTGGATCAATCCGTTATGAACCCGGTTCAGGTACACCGACCAAAGGCAGGCAAAAACCGAGTTCCGGCCGGATCTCCCACCCTCTTCTACCCGCACCTATAATCGAGATATAAAACAGGCCCCCGCCGCATCGCCGCTAAAAGACTCTGCCTATCGTCCCCCAATACTCCACCTATTAGCTGACTTCCCAAGTGGGGTCTAACCTGTATCCAGCGCTGGCAGAACACGCTGGCCGGTTTAGTGCTGATATGGAGACAGGAATGAGCCCGAAGCTTGACTAGGCCATCCGTGGGCCACCGCACAGGCAACTCGGTTGCCGCTGTTCAGCATCCTCGTGTGGTCAAGACAATCAGTTGATCCAACTGCTGGCCCTGCAGCCTATGTCATGGATTTCGCTCGTCGCTATCTGACGCCCATCCCGGGCCGGATAGCCGGATGAACACGACCAAAGGTAGCTCGCACATGGCAAATGAATCGAAATGCCCGTTCAATCACGCCGCTGGCGGTGGCACGACGAACCGCGATTGGTGGCCGAACCAACTGAATCTGAAGATCCTGCACCAGCACTCGTCCCTGTCCGACCCCATGGACGAGGGCTTTGACTATGCACAAGCGTTCAAAACCCTGGATTTTGCGGCGGTCAAAAGAGACCTGACTGCGCTGATGACCGATTCCCAGGACTGGTGGCCCGCCGACTTCGGTCACTATGGACCGCTGTTCATCCGCATGGCCTGGCACGCCGCAGGCACCTACCGTACCGGTGACGGTCGCGGCGGCGCTGGCTCTGGCCAGCAGCGCTTTGCACCACTCAACAGCTGGCCGGATAACGTCAGCCTCGACAAGGCCCGCCGTCTGCTCTGGCCGATCAAGCAAAAGTACGGCCGTAAAATTTCCTGGGCTGACTTGATCGTCCTCACCGGTAACGTCGCGCTGGAGTCCATGGGCTTCAAGACCTTCGGTTTTTCCGGTGGCCGTCCCGACGTCTGGGAACCGGATGAAGACGTTTATTGGGGCTCGGAAAACAAGTGGCTGGGCGGCGACGTGCGCTACGGCAAACACAAGGAACCGATGCAAGAACCCGGCGAAGGCCCGCTGGTGGCTGAACCAGGAGAAAATGAGGAAAGCCGCACGGACCAGGGACGCAACCTGGAAACCCCGCTCGCGGCCGTGCAAATGGGCCTGATCTACGTCAACCCGGAAGGCCCGGAAGGCAACCCCGATCCGGTCGCTGCCGGTAAAGACATCCGCGAAACCTTTGCGCGCATGGCGATGAACGATGAAGAAACCGTGGCGCTGATCGCTGGCGGCCACGCCTTCGGCAAAACCCACGGCGCAGGGCCTGCCGACAACGTCGGTGCCGAGCCCGAAGCCGCTGGCCTTGAACAACAAGGCTTTGGCTGGAAAAACAACTTCGGCACCGGTAAAGGCCCGGACACCATCACCAGTGGCCTGGAAGTGACCTGGACCACCACGCCGACGAAATGGAGTAACAACTACCTGGAAAACCTGTTCGGCTTCGAGTGGGAGCTGAGCAAAAGCCCGGCGGGAGCGAATCAGTGGGTAGCAAAAAACGGCGCCGGTGCCGGGACCATTCCGGATGCTCACGACCCGTCCAAGCGCCGTAATCCAACCATGCTGACCACCGACCTGGCGCTGCGATTCGACCCGATCTACGAGCCGATTTCACGGCGCTTCCTGGCCAATCCGGATCAACTGGCCGATGCCTTCGCCCGCGCCTGGTTCAAACTGATCCACCGCGACATGGGCCCGCTCTCACGCTACCTCGGCCCGGAAATGCCGAACGAAGAGCTGCTCTGGCAAGACCCGATTCCAGCGGTCGATCACCCGTTGATCAACGACAGTGACGCCGCCGCACTCAAGAGCAAAATCCTGGCCTCGGGCTTGAGCGTTCCGCAGCTTGTGTCAACGGCCTGGGCGGCGGCTTCCACTTTCCGTGGCTCCGACAAACGCGGCGGCGCCAACGGTGGCCGGCTGCGTCTGGCGCCACAGAAATTCTGGCAAGCCAACCAGCCTGAGCAACTGGCCAATGTGCTGGGCAAACTCGAGGGCATTCAAAGCGAGTTCAACAACAGCGGCAAGAAAGTCTCGCTGGCGGATCTGATCGTGCTGGCCGGTAATGCCGGCATCGAACAAGCGGCGAAAAATGCGGGCCTCAGCGTGACGGTGCCGTTTACGCCAGGACGGATGGACGCCTCGCAAGAGCAGACGGATGTCGAGTCGTTCGGCTTCCTGGAACCGGTCGCCGATGGCTTCCGCAACTTCCTAAAAACCCGCTACCGGGTACCGACCGAGCATCTGTTGATCGACAAGGCGCAACAACTGACGCTGACCGCACCGGAAATGACCGCGTTGATCGGCGGCCTGCGCGTGCTGAACACCAACGTCGGACAAACCCGCCACGGTGTATTCACACAGCGGCCGGAAGCATTGACCAACGATTTCTTCAAAAACCTGTTGGACATGAGCGTGGAATGGAAACCGGTGTCCCAAGACAACGAAGAATTCGAAGGACGTGACCGCAAAACCGGGGAAGTAAAATGGACCGGGACACGTGTTGACCTGGTCTTTGGCTCGAACTCCCAGTTGCGCGCGTTGGCCGAAGTCTATGCGACCAGTGACGCGCAGGAGAAATTCGTCAAAGACTTCGTGGCGGCGTGGACCAAGGTGATGAACCTGGATCGCTTCGACGTGAAGTGAGGCAATCTTGAACCTGTGAGGCCTTGAATGGGCCATCGCGACCCGGTGACACGGATCGCGGTGGCCTCATTCTTTAAACGGCAAGGCCGAAATCGCGAAACATTCCCCTGCCATTTGCGCAAGCTTAATGCCCCGTGCCACCCATGCACTCCGCCGTCGTGGCAAGCGCCATGCCGGCCTGCTGGACGAGTTTGCGCCACTCATCGGCAGTGATCAGATCGGCGCGCTCCATGTCGTCCGCCGTCCTCAGTAACCTGAAGTACCTTTCCTCTGCACTTATATGGTTTGCAGGCAGTGCAAACAGCTTGGTCCAGGCGGTCATCGCCAACCTTCTCTGTGCTTCTCTCATGGTCCCCCCTGCGCATTCATCTCAGGCAAATGAATACCTGCCAATCGAGACCGTTCACACGGATGACGTTAAACCGACCAGTGCTGGCATTAAGCCACAAATGTCCAGATAGCGCTGATCTGATGGCGGCTGGGAGATGAACGGTCGGGGCGCGCCTTACATCGAGGTCAACGACCGCGCCGCCTGGCCTGCTGTCCCCTTCCTGCTTTTTGTCGCCTTCCTGACGCAAATTGAATCTGGCGCTTGCACAACCTATATTATGGTATACCATCATACGCACAGACACCCCAAAACCTCATACGGAGCAGCTCATGAGTTTCGAAATCCGCAAGATCGTCAGCTATGTCGAAGAGACCTTTATCGAAGGCGGCAAGGCCACCGATAAGCCCGTCACCATGGTCGGCCTGGCCGTGGTCATGAAAAACCCATGGCTGGGTCGCGGCTTCGTCGAAGACCTGAAACCGGAAATCCGCGCCAACTGCTCTGACCTCGGTGCACTGATGGTTGAGCGTCTGGTCGGCATCATCGGTGGTGCCGAAAAAATCGAAGCCTACGGCAAAGCGGCCGTGGTCGGCGCCGATGGCGAGATCGAGCACGCCTCGGCGGTCATCCATACCCTGCGCTTCGGCAACCATTACCGTGAAGCGGTCAAGGCCAAAAGCTACCTCAGCTTCACCAACAAGCGCGGCGGCCCGGGCACCTCGATCCAGATCCCGATGATGCACAAGGACGACGAAGGCCTGCGTTCGCACTACATCACCCTGGAAATGCAGATCGAAGATGCGCCGCGCGCCGACGAAATCGTGGTGGTCCTGGGTTGCGCCGATGGCGGCCGCCTGCACCCGCGTATCGGCAACCGTTACATCGATCTGGAAGAACTGGCTGCCGAGAAAGCTCAGTAATCACGGTCGGTCACAACAACAAAAAGGCATGCAGGAGCGCTCCATGATTCGGCTCACCGCTGAACGCACCCCGGCTGGCACCAGTTACCTGGCGACCGGCCAAGGCCAGCCCGTGGTATTGATCCACGGCGTGGGCCTGAACAAAGAAATGTGGGGCGGCCAGGTCGTTGGCCTGGCCACGAAATACCGTGTGATTGCCTACGACATGCTCGGCCACGGCGCCAGCCCGCGCCCGGAAAGCGGCACGCCGCTGCTCGGCTATGCCGATCAGTTGCTGGAGTTGCTCGACCACCTGCAACTGCCCAAGGTGACGGTGATCGGCTTTTCCATGGGCGGGTTGGTCGCGCGGGCGTTTGCCCTGCATTACCCGCAACGCCTGCAAGGCCTGGTCGTGCTCAACAGCGTGTTCAATCGCAGTGCCGAACAACGTGCCGGCGTCATTGCCCGCACCGCACAGGCGGCCGAACACGGGCCGGATGCCAACGCCGAGGCCGCGCTGTCACGCTGGTTCAGCCGTGAATACCAGGCGGCCAACCCGGCACAGATCGCGGCCCTGCGTCAGACCCTGGCCGGTAATGACCCCCAGGGCTACCTGACGACTTACGAACTGTTCGCCACCCAGGACATGTACCGCGCGGAGGATCTGGGCAGCATCCAGGTACCGACGCTGGTCGCCACCGGCGAACTGGATCCGGGTTCGACGCCGCAAATGGCCGAGCAACTGGCCGCACACATTCCGGGTGCAACCGTTGCCGTACTCGCCGAACAGCGGCATATGATGCCCGTAGAATCGCCGCGCCTGGTCAACCAGCTGTTGCTGGAGTTTCTCGACAACGCGCACTCCCGACAAAACCAGATCAAGGGGATCGTTGCATGACACTCGCACGCTTCCAGATGTGCATCGGCGGTGAATGGGTCGATGCCCTCTCCGGCAAGACCTTCGAAAGCCTGAACCCGGCGCTGGCCGAGCCTTGGGCCGCACTCCCCGACGCCGACGAAGCCGACGTCGAGCGCGCCGTACAGGCCGCACAGACCGCTTTCGACAGCCCGGCCTGGCGCGGCCTGACCGCCACGGCGCGGGGCAAATTGCTGCGCCGCCTCGGCGATCTGATTGCCGAAAACAAGGAACACCTGGCGCAGCTGGAAAGCCGCGACAACGGCAAGCTGATTCGCGAAACCCGTGGTCAGGTCAGTTACCTGCCGGAATTTTTCCACTACACCGCAGGCCTGGCGGACAAGCTGGAAGGCGGCACCCTGCCGCTGGACAAGCCGGACCTGTTTGCGTACACCGTGCATGAAGCCATGGGCGTGGTCGCCGCGATCATTCCCTGGAACAGCCCGCTGTACCTGACCGCGATCAAACTGGCGCCAGCCCTGGCCGCCGGCAATACCATCGTGATCAAGCCGTCCGAGCACGCCTCGGCAACCATTCTGGAACTGGCTCGTCTGGCCTTGGAAGCCGGCATTCCACCGGGCGTGGTCAACGTCGTCACCGGTTACGGCCCGAGCACTGGCGCCGCCCTCACCCGCCATCCGCTGGTGCGCAAGATCGCCTTCACCGGCGGTGCAGCCACGGCGCGGCATGTGGTGCGCAGCAGCGCCGAGAACTTCGCCAAGCTGTCGCTGGAACTGGGCGGCAAGTCGCCGAACATCATCTTTGCCGACGCCGACCTCGACAGCGCAATCAATGGTGCCATCGCCGGGATCTACGCCGCGTCCGGTCAAAGTTGCGTCTCTGGTTCGCGCCTGTTGGTTCAGGACGAAATCTACGACGAGTTCGTTGAGCGCCTGGTGGAGCGTGCCAAACGCATCCGCATTGGCAACCCGCAAGAAGACAGCAGCGAAATGGGCCCGATGGCCACCGCGCAGCAACTGGCCGTGGTCGAAGGGCTGGTCGCCGATGCCATCGCCGAAGGTGCCCGTCTGCGCATGGGTGGCAAGCGTCCACAGAATCTGGGCGAAGGCTGGTTCTATGAGCCGACCTTGTTCGAATGCGACCACAACTCGATGAAGATCATGCAGGAAGAAGTCTTCGGTCCCGTGGCGTCGGTGATTCGTTTCAAGGATGAAGCCGAAGCGCTGGCGATTGCCAACGACTCCCAGTTCGGTCTTGCTGCGGGCATCTGGACGCGCGATCTGGGCCGCGCCCATCGCCTGGCCCGAGACGTGCGCTCCGGGATCATCTGGGTCAACACCTACCGCGCCGTATCGGCCATGGCGCCGATCGGTGGCTTCAAGAACAGCGGCTATGGACGCGAAAGCGGCATCGATTCGGTGCTGGCCTACACCGAGCTCAAGACGGTGTGGATCAACCTGTCCCAGGCGCCAATGCCTGATCCATTTGTGATGCGCTAGGAGATTTACGAAATGATCGAACCCGGCATCTACAAAGACGTCATGAGCTCGTTCCCTTCCGGGGTCACGGTGGTCACCACCCTGGACCCGGACGGCGGGATCGTCGGCATCACCGCCAGCGCCTTCAGTGCGCTGTCGATTGATCCGGCACTGGTGCTGTTCTGCCCCAACTATGCCTCGGACACGTACCCGATCCTGCGCGACAGCAAGCAGTTCGCGATTCACTTGCTGTCCGCCGACCAGACCGCCGAAGCCTATGCGTTCGCCAGCAAGGGCAAGGACAAGGCCAAACACATCGAATGGCACTTGAGCGAATTGGGTAATCCGCTGCTGGGCAAGGCCACGGCGATCATCGAGTGCGAACTGTGGCGCGAATACGATGGCGGCGATCACGCGATCATCGTCGGCGCGGTGAAGAATCTGATTCTGCCCGAGCAACCCGTCACGCCGATGATTTACCACAAAGGCAAACTGGGCCCCCTGCCCGCGCTGGCCTGAAAGGTCTACACATACCCTTGCAGGAGTGAGCTTGCTCGCGATAGCGGTGGTTCAGCTCGCATAGATGTTGAATGAGCTGACGCCATCGCGAGCAAGCCCGCTCCCACAGGGGATCTGCGGTGAAAGGATGACGAAGATGAGCAACGAGAAGTATGAAAAAGGCCTGAAAATCCGCACGCAGGTGCTGGGCGAAGCGTATGTGAACCGTTCCATCGAGAACGCCGACGACTTCACCCGGCCACTGCAGGAGATGGTCACCGAGTACTGCTGGGGCCACGTCTGGGGCCGTGAGGGTTTGTCGCTTAAAGAACGCAGCATGATAAACTTGGCCATGATTTCGGCCCTCAATCGGCCTCACGAACTCAAGCTGCATGTACGCGGCGCCTTGCGTAACGGGCTGAGTCGTGAACAAATACGCGAAATTCTGCTTCAGGTCGGTATTTATTGCGGTGTCCCCGCTGCCGTAGACAGTTTCCGGCTCGCCCGTGAAGCGTTCGCCGAAGCCGATGCCGAGGCCTCCAGTTAACCCTTGGCTGTTGTGATGACCTGAGCACGATGATCCTGGATCGGAGTGCTCTTTTTGCATGGACAGCCACATTCAGAGCGGACCCCATGAAACGCCTGCCACTCGACGACAGCTTCAAGGTCAATCGCAACCCCGTTACCCTGCGCGAAATCGTGCTGGATAAACTGCGAAGCGCCATCATGAACTTCCAGCTACTGCCGGGAGACCGTCTGGTCGAGCGCGACCTGTGCGATCGCCTCGGGGTCAGCCGCACCTCCGTGCGTGAAGCCTTGCGTCACCTGGAATCCGAAGGTCTGGTGGAGTTCGCCGATGCCAAAGGCCCACGGGTCGCCATCATCACCCTCGCCGATGCCGTCGATATCTATGAGCTGCGCTGCGTGCTTGAAGGGTTGATCGTGCAGCTGTTCACCCTTCGCGCCAAGGCCAAGAACATCAAGGCCCTGGAGAAAGCCCTCGAGGAAAACCGCAAGGCCCTCAAGGATGGCGAACTGCAGCAAGTGATCGACTCGGTCCAGGGTTTCTACGACGTGCTGCTCGAAGGCTCCGGCAATCATGTCGCGGCCACTCAACTGCGCCAGTTGCAGGCGCGCATCAGCTACTTGCGTGCGACCTCGGTGTCCCAGGAAAACCGTCGCGGCTCAAGCAATCAGGAGATGGAGCGCATGGTCGAAGCGATCAAGAGCGGCGATCCGCTGGCAGCTCACCAGGCGTGCGTCGACCACGTTCGCGCCGCCGCCGCCGTAGCGTTGGATTACCTGAAGCGCAAGCAGGAAGAAACCGGGGCAATCCCCGCGATCACCCTGCCCATCGCGCTCAAAGAACCGCGCATAGGCCGCTGAACATGTTCAGCCCGAGCTTTTGTCCAAAGTGTGGCGGCAACGACTTGAAGTCGCAGCTGCCGCCGGGCGATACGCACGAGCGCCTGATGTGCCGCAGCTGCGGCTACATCCATTACGTCAATCCGAAAATCATCGCCGGCTGCATCATCGAGCAGGACGGCAAATACCTGCTGTGCCAGCGCGCAATTCCGCCGCGCCCTGGCACCTGGACCCTGCCCGCAGGCTTCATGGAAGGTGGCGAAACCACCGAACAAGCCGCATTGCGTGAAGTCTGGGAAGAAAGCGGCGTACGCGCAGAAATTCTCTCGCCTTACTCAATCTTCAGCGTGCCGAAGATCAGCGAGGTCTACATCATCTTCCGCGCCATCGCGCTGGAGATAACCGGCCAGTACGGCCCGGAAACCCTCGACTACAAATTCTTCGCACCCGAGGACATTCCTTGGGACAGCATCTATTACCCAGCCATCCGGCAAATCCTCGAACGCTACATCGAAGAACGCCAGGCCGGGGTATACGGCATCTACATCGGCAACGATGACACCGGCAAGATTCACTTCATTCGGTAGTGGACATTCGGCTGGTGGTCTAGAGGGCGCTTCATGACGCCTGAACTTCGCTTTATGGATTTAGAAACTCTGCGCTTGCTGATAGAGCGGGCGTAGTTGCTCATCTATTGTTTTTATCTGCTTTAGATTTTGAATTTGATTTATCCGCCCCTTCGGATGCATCTGAGAGACATTGGTCGGCTGGCGGGGCGTCTTCGCTGGCAAGCCAGCTCCCACAGGACCGGGTACACCTGCAAGAGACTGGTCGGCTGGCGGGGCGCCATCGCTGGCAAGCCAGCTCCCACAGGACCGGGTACACCTGCAAGAGACTGGTCGGCTGGCGGGGCGCCATCGCTGGCAAGCCAGCTCCCACAGGACCGGGTACACCTGCAAGAGACTGGTCGGCTGGCGGGGCGCCATCGCTGGCAAGCCAGCTCCCACAGGGTTTGGTGTACATCTGCAGGAGATTGGTCGGCTGTCAGGGCGCCATCGCTGGCAGGCCGGCTCCCACAATTGAATTTTGTACAGCTGCGAGAGATTGGTCGGCTGGTAGGTCGTCATCGCTGGTAGGCCAGCTCCCACAGGGTTTGGTGTACATCTGCAGGAGATTGGTCGGCTGTCAGGGCGCCATCGCTGGCAGGCCTGCTCCCACAATTGAATTTTGTACAGCTGCGAGAGATTGGTCGGCTGGTAGGTCGTCATCGCTGGCAGGCCAGCTCCCACAGGGCTCGGTGTACATCTGCAGGAGACTGGTCGGCTGTCAGGGCGCCATCGCTGGCAGGCCAGCTCCCACAGTAAATCGAGGTGTACCCCCGCTTTTCACCACTCAACAGGCCGAGCGGTAGCTCGCCTGCAGCTCTTGATCTGGCTTTTGATCTACCCGCCCCTTCGGCAGGCTGAGTGGAGGCGTTCATCTGGGGGACAGGCGCGTAGCGCCGTGCGGCGAAGCCGCACACATCGAGAGGAGGTCGTCGCGAAGCAGACCGGAGGCGATGCCCCCAGATGAATGCCGGAGCGAAGGAACACCGAGCCTAAGCGAGGGGCCGGACGCCGGGGCGAGCCTTTTTTTGCTTACTTTTTTGAGGCGTTTGTCAAAAAAGTGAGTCGCCGTAAGGGCGAAACCGCCAGCCGCCGTTACCGCAGCAACGGATATGTACACCTGAAAGAGATTGGTCGGCTGTCAGGCCGCCATCGCTGCGATGCGGCGACCCGACAGACCAGCTCCCACAATAGATCGGCGTACACCCGCTCCTCACCACTCAGGTCATCCGCTGGCAACAGGCGCTTGATGAGATGAGTCGCGATGGCCGCCTTGAACAACTCAAACAACGTTGGCTAAGCGGGCGGCGAGATTTTTTGCCTGACTCGCCACGTCGGTGACCGCCGTGCTTTCCCACCAGATGCCGCGCAATGGCGGACCCATGGCGAACAGGCGATGGGCGACCTGTCCATTAGCGTCGATTACCGCCCCATCAACTGCCGCCGCAATCCCCAACGCCAACGGCCCAGGTCGAATCAAACCGCGCGCCAACAGTTGCTGTGGCAGCGGCCGGGCGACCCGACGCCAGTCGTATTCGATGCCGCTGGAATTGATCAACGCCGCGCCGCTGACGACCGTGGTTTCAAATTCGCCACGGCGGCGAATGCGAATGCTCACCTGCCCTTCGACTGTCGGCTCAAGCCCCTTGAACGACGCAGCCTGAATCCGCAACCGCCCTTGCTCGTGCAACCGCGCCACCAACTCGGCACTCAACGGCGGCGAGCGGTGGTGATGACTTTCCCACCATGGCCGCACGTGCCGCACGAATTGCCGGCGCTGCACATCCGTCGCCTGGTTCCACAAACGGCCGATATGCGCGCGTACCGTATCGAGCGGCGCCTGCCAGTCGATGCCTTGGGCGATGGCGTCCCGGCAATGCCGACGCAGTTCGCGCACCAGCTGCCGGGGGGTGCGAATGCTTGGGTCTTCGGCAAGGAAATCCGCCCAGGCCGGCGGTTGTCGGCGCACGTGCGGGAGCAAGCCATGCCGGGAAAACACTTCGATCGGCCCACGATGCCCGGCCTGTTCCAGCGACACCACGGCATCGACCATGGTCAGGCCGGAGCCAATGATCAGCACCGTCGATTGCGGGTTGAGCCGGCGCATGGCGGCTACGTCCCACGGGTCGAGCGCCGCCGCGTTCAAGCCGCTGGACTCGGTTTGCGGCGTGCGCGCAGCGGGAAACATACCCGTGGCCAATACCGCATAAGCCCCTTGCAGACGTTGCCCGTCACTCAAGCTCAGCAGCACCGAATCGTCCCCGGTTTGCAGGTCGATCACTTCGGCCCGCACATGCTCGACCGTTGAACCGTTCAACGCCCCCACCGCTTGCGCCTCGGCCAGACGCTGTTGCACGTACACACCGAACAGCCCGCGAGGCGGGAACAACTCACTGACCGGCACATGCTGTTCATCCGACTCCGGCCAGCCACCGGCCGCAATGTAATCGGTCAGCCACTGGGTCAAGTCATCGGCGTTGTCCGGGTCGACGCTCATGCGCGCCGCGTTGCCGTTGAGCGTATGGCCCAGTTCAACCGCGCTGTACGCCTCGCCCCGACCAAGTTCGGCGCGTGGTTCGATCACCAGCACCGAACGTTGGCCAGGCAAGCGCAACAACTGCGCCGCCAGCATCGCGCCGCTCAGGCCTCCGCCGACGATCAGGATGTCCGCGTGACGGATGGCGTCGGTCGCCTGTCCGCTTGGGGTTTGAGTCATGGCGTTCTCACTGGTCAATGTTTTCCTAGATAGAAATCGTGCAGATCGCCCCGCGCCAGCAACGACTCGCTGCTGCCGGACAGCACCACGCGGCCGGTATCGAGGACGTAAGCCGTCGATGCGTACTTGAGTGCCACGTTAATATTTTGCTCGGCAATCAGGAAGCTCACCTGCGCGTCACGATTGAGTTGGGCGACGATCTCGAAAATCTCCTGGACGATAATAGGCGCCAAACCCATGGAAGGTTCATCAAGCAGTACCAAAGTAGGACGCGTCATCAACGCCCGGCCGATGGCGACCATTTGCTGTTCGCCGCCGGAGGTCAATCCGGCCTGGGTCTTGCGCTTGGTTTTCAGGCGCGGAAACCAGGTGTAGATGCGCTCCAGATCACTGGCCATGTCCTGACGGCTCAAACGCCGGACAAACCCGCCGCTGCGCAGGTTGTCCTCGACCGTCAGTTGCGGGAACACATGGCGACCTTCGAGCACATGGACCATGCCCTGGCGCACCCGCAGGCTTGGATCGACACCCGCCATGTCGCGCCCGAGAAACTCGATGCCCCCGCGACTGACCTCCGCGCGTTCAGCCCGCACCAACCCGGAAATCGCCTTGAGCGTGGTGCTTTTGCCCGCGCCGTTGGCCCCGAGCAACGCGACGATGCCCCCCTTGGGCACCGTCAGCGAGACCCCGGCCACGGCCAGGATCGCGCCGTCGTAAATGACTTCGATGTCTTTGACCTGCAACAGGTCAGGCGCGGCAATGTCGCTGGCGGCTTGGCTCATGACTTATTCATCTCCGGTGCAGGTGCGCGGCGTCAGGCCTTTTTCCTTGGCGAACGCCGCCGATTTTTCATCGATCAACGGCCGCAACAGCGCACGGTCGGCGGCGATCCAGTCGCTGATCAGCGTCCAGTTGGCGCCATCCCACTGCTGCACCCGCGCCGAACCGCCGCCTTCATGATCCTTGCAGGACAGCTTGAGGTTCTGCATCAGGCCCAGATAGCCCATGTCCTTGAGCCGCGCGTCGTCGATGTTCAAGTGTTCCAGGCCCCAGCGTCCTTCCTCGCCGTTGAGCGGACGCTTGCCGAATTTACCTTGGGCGGTGCGGATCGCTTCCACCATCACCGCCGCGTTCACCAGCCCTGAGTTGTAATAGACGCTGCCAAAATTCTTCAGATCCTTGAGGTCGCTCTTGCCCTTGTCGAGGACGTATTGCTTGAGGCGTTTGTGGATCTCGAAATCGCTGCCGGCCGGGTATGGCGTCAACGCCAGATAGCCTTTGGCGGCCGCGCCTGCAGGCAGTACATCTTCGCTGGAACTGGCCCAGATATCGCCGACGATGTGATCCACCGGGAAGCCGAAGCGTGCCGCCGTCTTGACCGCCACCGGCGTCGACACGCCCCACGTGCGCAGGAAAACCCAGTCCGGATTCTGCTGACGAATCTGCCGCCACTGCGATGATTGTTCGTTGCCCGGATCGGCCACCGGAATCTGGATGTTTTCGAAGCCGTACTTCTCGGCCAGTAACTTAAGCGGCCCAAGGGTTTCCCGGCCGTACGCCGAGTCGTGGTAGACCGTGGCGATCTTCTTGCCCTTGAGTTTGTCGAAACCGCCCTCGCGCTGGGCGATGTAGTTGATCAGGCTCGACGCTTCGCTGTAGAACGTCAGCATCACCGGGAAGTTGTAGGGGAACACCGTGCCGTCGGTGGCTTCGGTGCGGCCATAGCCGAGGGTGATCAACGGGATCTTGTCGACCTCTGCGCGCTCGCTCAGCGCATAGGCGGCCGGGGCGCCGTTGGGCGAATAGATCGCCACTGGCGCGCCATCCAGTCCTTTCTTGAAGCGCTCGTAGCACTCGATGCCCTTCTCCGCCGTCCACTCGGTTTCGCATTCCTGCCAGACCAGTTTGACGCCGTTGATCCCGCCTTCGACCTCGTTGATGTAGTTCAGGTAATCGAGCATGCCGGCCCAGACCTGCACGCCGCTGGAGGCATACGCGCCGACGCGATAGGTGGCCAACGGGAAGAATTGCTGGTCCGGCGATGCCTGGACCATCGGCACCGTAGCGCCATGAATCGCCAGCGCCAGAGCGGCGCCAACCAACGAACGTTTCAAGGATGCACGCATATTGTCTCTCTAATCGTTGAGGAATTCAGAAGCGCAGCGGCCAGTGGCTCAGCCGTTCACGAAGGTTGCTCAGCAGGCGGATCAGGCCTTCCGGTTCCTTGATAAGGAACACGATGATCAGCACGCCGAAGATGATTTTTTGCAGGTTCTGCAACTGGCCGGCGTCCACCGAACCGCCGAACAGCGCCTGCCCGGCGTGGCTGAGCAGGATCGGCAGCAAGCTGATAAACGCCGCGCCGACGAAGTTGCCGGCGATGCTGCCCATGCCGCCGATAATGATGATGAACAGGATCTGGAATGAGCGATTGATATCGAAGCTGCTGGCGCTGGCGGTGCCCAGATAAGCGAAGGCCCACAGCGCCCCGGCGATGCCCAGGTAGAAGGAGCTGACGGCGAATGCCAGGTGTTTGTAGCGCACCACGGGAATGCCGATCACCGCGGCGGCGGTGTCCATGTCGCGGATCGCCATCCAGTTGCGGCCGATCTGGCTTTTCACCAGATTCACCGCAACCCAGGTCAGCACCAGCACCGTGGTCAAGGTCAGCAGGTAACGGCCCAGCGGGGTGTTCAGGTCATGGCCGAACAACGTCAGTTTTGGCGCAGAAATGGTTCCGGAGGATCCGTAGTTGTAGAACCAGGGAAATTTGACGAACAGCCACTCCAGAAAGAACTGTGCGGCCAGGGTCGTGACCATCAGGTAAAAACCCTTGATCCGAGAGCTTGGCAAGCCGAAAACGAAACCGACCACGGCGCTGATCAGCCCGCCGCCGAGCAGCGCCACCGGCAGGCCGAGTTCGGGCAAGCGCAGCAGGAAGCCATAAGTGGCAAACGCGCCGACCGCCATGAACCCGGCCGCACCGACTGACGTCTGTCCGGTGTAGCCGGTGAGCAGGTTCAAGCCGAGCCCGGCCAGGGACAGCACCAGGAACGGGATCAGGATGGCGTTCAGCCAATAGTCATTGCCGGTCAACGGCACGACGATGAAGGCGATCAACAGCAATGCGCCCAGGCCAATCGGCACACGGCGCTCGATCAGCACCGACGGCGCGGTTTCGCGGGTAAGGGAAATCGACATGGGTTCAGACTCGCTCGATGGCGCGCTCGCCGAACAGGCCGGCGGGACGGATGTAGAGGAAGGCCAGGGCCAGGACGTAAGCGAACCACGGTGTGATGCCGCCGCCGATCAACGGGCCGACGTACACTTCGGCGAGGTTTTCCGCGGCGCCGACAATCAGCCCGCCGACAATCGCCCCGCCAATCGAGGTGAAACCGCCGATGATCAGCACCGGCAAGGCTTTGAGCACCACCAGCGACAGGGAAAACTGCACCCCTTGGCGCGCGCCCCAGAGCAATCCGGCGACCAGCCCGACAATGCCCGCCACAGCCCAGACGATCTGCCAGATGCGGTTCAGGTTGATGCCGATCGATAACGCGGCGGTGGTGTCATCAGCCACCGCGCGCAACGACACGCCGATGCGGGTCTTGTTGAACAGCAACGCCAACACTGTCACCAGAACGATGGCGGCCGCCGCCGCGATCAGGTCGAACTGGCTGACCATCAAGCCGCCGATAAACAGCGGTACATCATCGATGCCCAGGTCCAGCGCCCGCACTTGCGAACCCATCAAACCCTGCGCCAGGCCTTCGATGATGAATGACAGCCCGAGCGTGGCCATGAACAAGGTGATCTGCGAGCGATTGACCAGGGGCCGCAACACCAGCCGTTCGATCAGCAGCGCACCGACGATCATCACTGCCACGGTCAGCAACAACGCCACGGCAAATGGCACGCCTTGATCGTGCAGGCTGACAAAGGTCAGCGCGGCAAACAGCAGCATCGCGCCCTGGGCGAAATTGAACACGCCGCTGGCCTTGTAGATCAGCACGAAGCCGATGGCGACCAGCGAGTACATGGTCCCGGCGAGCAGGCCGCCGAGCAGGGTTTCAAAGAAAAATGTCATCAGTGCACCACTCCCAGATAAGCAGCAATCACTTCGGGGTCGGCCTGCACTTCGGCGGGTGTGCCGTCGCCGACCTTGCGTCCGTAATCGAGCACCACGACGTGGTCGGACAAGCCCATGACCACGCTCATGTCGTGCTCGATCAACACCACCGTGGTGCCGAGGTCGCGGTTGGTGTCGGCGATGAACCGGGCCATCTCTCGTTTTTCCTCGGCGTTCATCCCGGCCATCGGTTCGTCGAGCAGCAACAGGCGCGGCCCGGCGATCAAGGCGCGACCCAGCTCCACGCGTTTTTGCAGGCCGTAAGAGAGGTTGCCGACCGGCACATCGCGGTGCGCTTGCAGTTCGAGGAACTCGAGAATGGCCTGGGCTTGCTGGCGGAAGTTCTCGGCTTCGCGGCGGGCTCGCGGCAGGTTCAACGCCTGCTCGATGAAGCTGCTGCGCAAGTGCCGCGAGAGTCCGGTCAGGATGTTGTCGATCACGCTCATCTTCTTGAACAGCGCGTTGTTCTGGAATGTGCGACCGATGCCACGCCGCGCGGCGGTCAAGGGATCGATGTGGGTGAACGGCTGCTGTTCAAAGACAATCGAACCGGCGTCAAAGCGGTAGACGCCGTTCAGTACGTTCAGCAGCGAACTCTTGCCCGCGCCGTTGGGGCCGATCAGCGCGCAGATCTCGCCTCGGCGCACCTCGAACGACAATTCATTGATCGCCTTCACGCCTTTGAACGACAGGGAAATACCGCTGACTTGCAGGATGGAATCGGTCGAGCTCATGCGATGTCCCGTTTGAATTCGGTGAGCCAGGTCGGCGTCGGTTGAGCGTGTGCGGTGCGCGTGGCTTGCCAGATGAAATGCAGGTTGTGGAAACCGAGCAGTCGGCGAACGCGATTTTTGATCAGGCGTTGCAGACCTTTTTTCGGGTGGGCGATGGCCCAGTCGCACAGGCGGCGGCGCCAGGTGCCGTGTGGGGCGAGACGACTGTCGATTTCATCGGCCAACCGTTGCAAGCGTCCGGCGGACAGCACCAGCCCCGAGGGCGCGACTTCGCGACGATCCCGGCTGGCGCTGCCCGGACTTTCCGGGAAGGCCAGGGAGTGGCCGCTGCTCAGCCATTGTTCAAGTAACACCGTCAGGCCGGCCTGCCATTGCGTGCCCTCTTCGCTCCACAGTTGCGTGCCCTGGCTCCAACGCTTGAGGCGTTGCGGGGTGTCCACCGGGCCGAGCAACTGGTTGTAATCCAGCAGCGTCTGGCCCTGCTCGAGCCACTGTTGTCGCGTCTGCCGATCCTGAACGAAGGCGTGAGTCGGACGACTGCGCCCCAGTATCTTGCGCAGGGTTGGGGGATCGAGGTTGTCCGGCAACGTCAGCGATTGCCCGCCCAGGTGCTGCGCGGCGAGGGCCAGCAGTATCAGATTCGGCTCGAAAGCACCGCTCAGAGCCAGGCGCGAATCTTCGGTAAAACCTTGCTGGCGCAAACCGTCGGCCAGGCGCTCGACATCACGCAAGGCATCGATCCAGCGCCAGACAAACCATTGCCCGTGGCGCTTGTGGCGCAACGCCGGTTGCAACGGACTGACCTGCGCCCAATGGCGCAGTTGCTCCAGGGCCTGGGGCAGCTCGACCCGCCACTGGGCGGTGTCCGCTACGGGCGGACGTTTGAGTTCGTGCACGCTCATGGGTGACCTCCTGTTCATGGGCAAAAGCGTGCGGTGGTCCGCTGGGCTGAAGGATTGACGCGATGATCGTTCCCACGCGGAGCGTGGGAACGATCATGTGTGTACGACCCGGTCAACTGTGGGAGTGAGCCTGCTCGCGATAGCGGTCTATCAGGCAACATCAATGCTGGATGTACTGGCCTCATCGCGAGCAAGCTCGCTCCCACAGGGGATTTGTATCGGATCGGGCATCTGTGTACGACCCGGTCAACTGTGGGAGTGAGCCTGCTCGCGATAGCGGTCGGTCAGGCGGCATCAATGCTGGATGTATTGGCCTCATCGCGAGCAAGCCCGCTCCCACAGGGGATTCGTGTCGGATCGGGCATCTGTGTACGACCCGGTCAACTGTGGGAGCGAGCTTGCTCGCGATAGCGGTCTATCAGGCAACATCAATGCTGGATGTACTGGCCTCATCGCGAGCAGGCTCGCTCCCACAGGGGATTTGTATTGGACCGGGCATCTGTGTACGACCCGGTCAACTGTGGGAGCGAGCTTGCTCGCGATAGCGGTCTATCAGGCAACATCAATGCTGGATGTACTGGCCTCATCGCGAGCAAGCTCGCTCCCACAGGGGATTTGTATCGGATCGGGCATCTGTGTACGACCCGGTCAACTGTGGGAGTGAGCCTGCTCGCGATAGCGGTCGGTCAGGCGGCATCAATGCTGGATGTATTGGCCTCATCGCGAGCAAGCCCGCTCCCACAGGGGATTCGTGTCGGATCGGGCATCTGTGTACGACCCGGTCAACTGTGGGAGCGAGCCTGCTCGCGATAGCGGTTGGTCAGGCAACATCAATGCTGGATGTACTGGCCTCATCGCGAGCAGGCCCACTCCCACAGGGGATTTGTATCGGATCGGGCATCTGTATACGACCCGGTCAACTGTGGGAGCGAGCTTGCTCGCGATAGCGGTCTATCAGGCAACATCAATGCTGGATGTACTGGCCTCATCGCGAGCAGGCTCGCTCCCACATTGGATCTCTGGTGTACCTGGTATTTGCATGCGACTTCGCTCCCACATTGAATGAGTTCAGGCCGACACCACTTTCTTCTCCTGCTGGCGCAACACTCCCAGGTCGCGATACCCCGCCCCCGGATGAATCTCCGGCAATCGCGGCCCATCCCCGAACAACTTTTCGCGCAAGGTCCCCGGCGCGTAGTCGGTCTTGTACACGCCGCGCTTCTGCAGCTCCGGCACGAGCAATTCCACGGCGTCGACAAAGGTCTCGTGAGTCAGCGCATAGGCCAGGTTGAATCCATCGACATCGGTCTCTTCAACCCACTCCTGCAGCAGATCGGCAACCGTCTCAGGACTGCCCACAAACAACGGACCAAACCCGCCGATGCCCACCCAATCGGCCAACTCGTTAGGCGTCCAGACCTTGTTCGGGTCTGCCGTGGAGAACGCTTCCACCGCCGATTGAATCGCGTTGGTGTGCACGTGCTTGAGCGCTTCATCCGGTTTGAACTGGCTGAAATCGATCCCGGTCCAGCCCGAAATCAACGCCATCGCGCCCTCGTAGCTGACCCAGGTTTTGTATTCTTCGAACTTGGCTTTGGCCTTGGCATCGGTCTCGCCGAGGATCACCGTTTGCAGGTTGAAGATCAGAATCTTCGACGGATCGCGACCGGCTTCAGCGGCACGACGACGAATGTCGGCCACGGTTTTCTTCAGCAGCACTTTCGAGGGGGCGGCGACGAATACGCACTCGGCATGTTCGGCGGCAAACTGCTTGCCGCGACTCGATGCTCCGGCCTGATAGAGCACCGGCGTGCGTTGCGGCGAGGGTTCACAAAGGTGAATGCCCGGCACCTGGAAGTGTTTGCCGACATGGCGGATCTCATGGATTTTGCTCGGATCGCTGAAAATCCGCCGTTCGCGATCACGCAGAATCGCGCCCTCTTCCCAACTGCCCTCCCAGAGCTTGTAGCAAACCTCCAGATATTCCTCGGCGTAGTCGTATCGCGCGTCGTGCTCGGTCTGGGCCTTCTGGCCGAGATTCTTCGCACCGCTTTCCAGATACGAGGTGACGATGTTCCAGCCAGCTCGGCCCTTGGTCAGGTGATCGAGGGTAGACAGCCGCCGGGCGAATGGATACGGATGCTCGAACGACAGCGAAGCGGTCAGGCCAAAGCCCAGGTGCTCGGTGACCAGCGCCATCGGCGGGATCAGTTGCAGCGGATCGTTGACCGGCACCTGCGCCGCCTGGCGGATCGCCGCATCACCGTTGCCGTTGTAGACGTCATAGATGCCCAGCACGTCAGCGATGAACAAACCGTCGAACTTGCCACGCTCGAGAATTTTCGCCAGATCGGTCCAATACTCCAGATCCTTGTACTGCCATGAGCGATCACGCGGATGCGCCCACAACCCCGGCGACTGGTGGCCGACGCAGTTCATGTCAAAAGCGTTGAGGCGGATTTCCCGGGCCATCAAACAGCACTCCGAACGCTTGGGGGATGGATACCGTTGAGGCGAAAGTTACCAATGAGGTGGAGTTTCCAGCGCAGCGGATCGTGCAGTGATCCATGCAATACGGTGCGTTGGCCGATGAGTTCGAATTCGGCGTTGCTGACGGCGTTAAGCGCGTCGGCGCTGGCCAGGTGCGACTCGGCAATGGCGACACTGATTTCCGTGTCGTCCTGATGGCTGTTGAAGAAATCTTCGGCGCGTTCGAGCAGCGCCGCCGCGACTTCAATGCGAATGTGTAAATCGCCGAAACGGCTGATGACGTAAGGATCCTCCGCAACATGTTTTTGCTGGCGGACAAACCGCAGCGTCGCATCGAGCAGGCTGCGGGCGTTGTGCAGGTCATGCTGACTTTTGGCCAGGGGCTGTCCGGCGATTATCGGTTGGGTCAAGGCGTTCATGGAGGGCTCCTCAGTTCCAGGCGTGGCGCGCAGGCTTCACGCCGTTGAGCAAGTAGTTGCCGATCAGGTGGTATTTCCAGCGAGCCGGGTCGTGCAGGGTGTGGGTGCGGGCGTTGCGCCAATGCCGGTCGAGGTTGTATTTGCCGAGCACCGAGCGGGTGCCGGCCAGTTCGAAGAGCTTGCTGCTGGCAAGCAAGGCGATTTCGGCGGACAGCACTTTGGCTTGGGCGACCACCACTGAAGCGTGGGCCACGGTGTCTTCATTCGGAGTGAGCAACGCCGCGTCGATGGCCAGGCCGGCTTTTTTCAGGATCGCTTCGGTGCCGTGGACGCGCCATTCAAGATCGCCAATCGCGGCGATGCTGAACGGGTCCTGCCAGCCGTGATCCTGGCCGCTGTCGATCCATGGCCGGGCTTCACGGGCGTAGCGCTTGGTTTCTTCCAGGGCGCCGACCGCAATGCCGGTATCCACCGCCGCCTGGATGATTTGCGAGATCGGACCGTCGGCGGTGGGTTCGTCGAACGCCTTATG
Organism: Pseudomonas sp. DR48; assembly: GCF_019823085.1. Lineage (NCBI taxonomy): Bacteria > Pseudomonadati > Pseudomonadota > Gammaproteobacteria > Pseudomonadales > Pseudomonadaceae > Pseudomonas > Pseudomonas sp. DR48. The sequence continues at coordinate 6,418,742 of NZ_CP081946.1, forward strand.
GGCCGGGATCACCGCACTGAGCGGAACCGTGACCGCGTTCAAGGTGACGCCGCCGCTGGCCGTGGTGCGCTGGCCGAAACCGTCCCAGCTGTCGATCACCGTCAGGCCGGGAGTGTCGCGCTCGATGAAAGCGATGAATGCCTGGTTCTGTTCGTTGACCGCCACCGCCGGGACGATGTGCGCAAACAAGGCGCCGGTGCAGTAGAACTTCTCGCCATCGATTTGCGCGGTGTCTTGATCAAACCGGATACGGGTTTCGAAAGCACCGGCATTTTTGCTTTTGGATTCGGAAAAGGCGTTACCGAAGCGATAACCCTGCAGGACTTTGCCAAAGTAGTAGCGCTTCTGCTCTTCGGTGGCGGTTTGCAACAGGATGTCGAGCACACCGAGGTGATTTTGCGGGATCTGGCCGAGGGACGAGTCGGCGGCGGAAATGATCTTGATCACTTCCGCGACGGTCACGTAGGAGACACCTGCGCCGCCGTAGGCCTTGGGAACGGTGATGCCCCAGAGGCCACTGGCGGAGAACTCGTCGAGCTCGGCGACCGGCAAACGTCGCTCGCGGTCGCGAATGCTGGCCTCGACGGCAAAGCGTGCGGCGAGCTTATGAGCGACGGCGATGGCTTCGGCGTCCGAACGGATCACGTGGGCGGTGCGGGGTTGGGCAGGGGCTGTCATGGGACGACTCCGGGGTTTCGGGTGAGTACCCAGAAACCGTTACACAAGTCGTGCCAAGATAATTAACTTTTAATATTCATACAGTTACAGATCGTACGTAAATCAGCCCATCGAGAAAATATCGACAAACTGTCGACTCAGTGTTGCGAGCGCAACACCTCAAAACAAAAAAAATGCCCATTTTCCTGAGCGGAAAATGAGCATTCTACAACTCGATCAGGATTGCCTGATGAGATAACTGACTGGCTCGGAAGGCCCCCACTGATTGTCATATACGTCATACAAAGTGTAGGTAAACGCAACTTTCCTGGTTACGTAAGTCTGGAGGTGATCCTTTGGCACACTGACTTCGTAATACTCGCCGGCCGGTTCGAGCTCCTTTTTTTCAGCGACCTGCACATCTTCAATGAACACCTCAACACGGTAGATATCAGCAGTGTCTGGTACCGGTATAAGGGCGGTGGCCCCTTTGGAGGAAACCTCCGTCAATATGATTTCACCATTTTTAGCTTCTTTGATTTTGAGTGCGTCTTCCATTGTCCAAGTCCTTTCAGTTGACGTTCGAAATAGCTTCTCTTCCGGCGCACCGGCGCACAAAAAGAATTGGCTTGGGTTACTCCGTACTAAGCTCCATTCGAGATCAACCACGGCTCAACGTCTACTGTCAGAAATAACAGTTATCGGGCCTTCCCCGACGAACGGTCTGACGCAATCAGATCACCACATTCCTCACAAACCGCGCGGCCACCAATCCATCATTGCGATAGGCATGGGGCTGGTCGCTGGCGAACATGTAGAACTCGCCGGCGGCGATCTCATGCGGCGTTTCGCCCAGCATCAACGTCAGGCAGCCTTCGAAGACAAATATCTGCTCGCTCCAGCCTTCGGCGTCCGGTTGCGAAGGATAGATTTCCCCAGGTTGCAGGCACCACTCCCACTGCTCCACCTCACGGGTAGCGGTGGCTTTGGACAGTAGAACGGCTTTGCTGCCGGGGATTTTTCCGGCCCAGGCCACTTCGTTGATGCGGCTGGGGTCGCGGGCATCCGGGGCCTGGATCAGGTCGCTGAACGCCACGTCCAGCGCTTCGGCCACGCGGTCGAGGGTGGTCAGGCTGACGTTCTTCTCGCCGGCCTCGATGGCCACCAGCATGCGCCGGCTGACACCGGACTTTTCAGCCAACGCGGTCTGGCTCATGTCGGCGGCATGGCGCAAGCGTCGAACGTTCTGGCTGACGTGCTGGAGGACCGAAGCCCGAGGAGTAGAATCTTTGTGCACTATATTGCTCACTTGGTGGGGTTGGGCAGTATACTGCGCAACATTCGGCGCATTGTGCGTCCCCCTCAGGTAGCGCGCAAGGTCATGACGTCGGTGAACTCCCCTCACACTTCTCCCCGCTTCTCGCGGTTCAGCAAGGCCGAGTGCGTGCTGGTGCTGATCACCATGGTCTGGGGCGGGACATTCCTTCTGGTACAGCACGCCATGACCGTCAGCGGGCCGATGTTTTTTGTCGGCCTGCGCTTTTCCGCGGCGGCGATCATTGTGGCGCTGTTCTCTTGGCGCCATCTGCGTGAGCTGACCCTGTTCGAACTCAAGGCCGGGGCGTTTATCGGCGTGGCGATCATGCTCGGCTATGGCCTGCAGACCGTGGGTTTGCAGAGCATCCCCAGCAGTCAATCGGCGTTTATCACCGCGTTGTACGTACCCTTCGTGCCGTTGCTGCAATGGCTGGTGCTCGGGAGGCGCCCGGGGTTGATGCCGAGCATCGGAATCATGCTGGCCTTTACCGGATTGATGTTGCTGTCGGGGCCTGTCGGTGCTTCGTTCAATTTCAGCCCGGGTGAAATCGCTACGTTGATCAGCGCCGTGGCGATTGCCGCAGAGATCATCTTGATCAGCACCTATGCCGGACAGGTCGATGTGCGCCGGGTGACGGTGGTGCAACTGGCTACCACGTCGGTGCTGTCGTTCCTGATGGTGGTGCCGACCCAGGAAGTGATTCCGGATTTCTCATGGTTGCTGTTGTGCAGCGCGCTGGGCCTGGGCGCGGCGAGCGCAGCGATTCAGGTGGCGATGAACTGGGCACAAAAAAGTGTCTCACCGACCCGGGCGACACTGATTTATGCAGGAGAGCCGGTGTGGGCCGGGATTGTCGGGCGGATCGCCGGGGAGCGGCTGCCGGCAATTGCGCTGGTGGGCGCGGGGTTGATCGTGGCGGCGGTGATTGTCAGTGAGTTGAAGACCAAGGGTAAGTCTGCGGCACCTGCCAATGAACTGGAACAGGAAACTCAGGGTTGAGCAGCGGAATCTGCGGTGTTTGAAAGATCGCTTTCGCGAGCAAGCCCGCTCCCACAGGGATTGCGCTAACCCTGTGGGAGCGGGCTTGCCCGCGATGGGGCCGGACCTGCTGAAGACACGTCTCAGAAACAATGTGAATTAGGGTTTTTCCGTCTACCTTGTAGGATTCTGCGACAGCTTGGCGTTTGGTGATCGGGGAGCTGGCACGTATGATGCTTCACAAACTTCCGCAGATTAGAAGCCTATGTCCCTGATAGTTCTACTGCTTCTGCCTTTTATCGGCAGCTGTCTGGCGGCTTTGCTGCCACACAACGCGCGTAACACCGAATCCTTGCTGGCGGGTCTGGTTGCCTTGATTGGCACCCTCCAGGTTGCCCTCTTGTACCCGCAGATCGCCCATGGCGGCGTCATTCGTGAAGAATTTTTCTGGTTACCCAGCCTCGGCCTGAACTTCGTCCTGCGCATGGACGGTTTCGCCTGGCTGTTCTCGTTGCTGGTGCTGGGCATCGGCACGCTGGTTTCTTTATACGCCCGCTATTACATGTCGCCGGACGACCCGGTGCCGCGGTTCTTCGCGTTTTTCCTGGCGTTCATGGGCGCCATGCTCGGGCTGGTGATTTCCGGCAACCTGATCCAGATCGTGTTTTTCTGGGAGCTGACCAGTCTCTTTTCGTTCCTGCTGATCGGCTATTGGCACCACCGCGCCGATGCGCGACGCGGCGCCTACATGGCGTTGATGGTCACGGGCGCAGGCGGTCTGTGCTTGCTGGCGGGGGTCATGCTGCTCGGGCATGTGGTCGGCAGCTATGACCTGGACAAGGTCCTGGCCGCTGGCGATCTGATTCGCGCGCACCCCCTCTACCCCATCCTGCTGCCCCTGATTTTGATTGGCGCCCTGAGCAAAAGCGCGCAATTCCCCTTCCACTTCTGGCTGCCCCACGCGATGGCGGCGCCGACACCGGTATCGGCCTATCTGCACTCGGCAACCATGGTCAAGGCCGGGGTGTTCCTGCTCGCACGGCTATGGCCGTCGCTGTCCGGCAGTGAAGAATGGTTCTACATCGTCAGCGGTGCCGGCGCGTGTACGCTGTTGCTCGGCGCGTATTGCGCGATGTTCCAGAACGACCTCAAGGGTCTGCTGGCCTACTCGACCATCAGTCACCTCGGCCTGATCACGCTGCTGCTGGGCCTGAACAGTCCGCTGGCCGCTGTGGCTGCGGTGTTCCATATCCTCAACCACGCCACCTTCAAGGCCTCGCTGTTCATGGCCGCCGGGATCATCGACCACGAAAGTGGCACCCGCGACATTCGCAAGCTCAGCGGCCTGATCAAGCTGATTCCGTTTACTGCGACCCTGGCCATGGTCGCCAGCGCCTCGATGGCGGGCGTGCCATTGCTCAACGGTTTCCTGTCCAAAGAGATGTTCTTCGCCGAAACCGTGTTCATCAACGCCACCGCCTGGGTCGAGATGACCTTGCCGATTGTCGCGACCATCGCCGGTACGTTCAGCGTCGCCTACTCCCTGCGCTTCACGGTCGATGTGTTCTTCGGCCCGACTGCCACCAATCTGCCACACACCCCGCATGAGCCGCCGCGCTGGATGCGCGCGCCCGTGGAGTTGCTGGTGTTCACCTGCCTGATCGTCGGGATTTTCCCCGCGCAAGTGGTCGGCTCATTGCTGGCCGCCGCAGCCCTGCCCGTGGTGGGCGGTACCCTGCCGGAATACAGCCTGGCGATCTGGCATGGCTGGAACGCGCCGATGATCATGAGCCTGATCGCCATGTCCGGCGGCATCGTGCTGTACCTGCTGTTGCGCAATCAGCTCAAGCGCGGACGGTTCAAATACCCGCCTTTCATTGGCGGCTTGAACGGCAAGCGCCTGTTCGAGCGCGGCCTGGTGATCATGATGCGCCTGGCCCGTCGCCTGGAGCGACGGATCAGCACGCGGCGCCTGCAAGCGCAGTTGTTCCTGATGGTGCTCGTCGCCGTATTGGCCGGGTTGATCCCGATGCTCCACAGCAGTCTGAGCTGGGGCGAGCGGCCGAAGATTCCGGGCTCGATCGTGTTTGTGATTCTCTGGCTGCTGGCGATTGCCTGTGCCCTCGGCGCAGCATGGCAGGCCAAGTATCACCGGCTCGCGGCCCTGACCATGGTCAGCGTCTGCGGCCTGATGACCTGCATCACGTTCGTCTGGTTCTCGGCGCCGGACCTGGCCTTGACGCAACTGGTGGTCGAGGTGGTGACCACCGTGCTGATCCTGCTGGGCCTGCGCTGGCTGCCGCGACGCATCGAAGAGGTCTCGCCGCTGCCGGGCAGCCTGCGCAGGGCGCGCATCCGACGGATCCGCGACTTGCTGCTGTCGACCGTGGTCGGCGGCGGCATGGCATTGCTGGCCTATGCAATGTTGACGCGCCAGACCCCCAACGACATTTCCTCGTTCTACCTCAGCCGCGCCCTGCCCGAAGGCGGTGGCAGCAATGTGGTCAATGTGATGCTGGTGGACTTCCGCGGCTTCGACACCCTCGGCGAAATCACCGTGCTGGTGGCCGTGGCCCTGACCGTGTTCGCGCTGCTGCGACGCTTCCGCCCGCCCAAGGAAAGCCTGCAACTGCCGGCTCAACAGCGCTTGCTGGCACCCGATGTCGTGACCGATCTGGTCAACCCGCGTCACGCCAGCGACACCGCGCTCGGTTTCATGATGGTGCCGGCGGTGCTGGTGCGCTTGCTGTTGCCGATTGCGCTGGTGGTGTCGGTCTACCTGTTCATGCGCGGGCACAATCAACCGGGCGGTGGTTTTGTCGCCGGGCTGGTGATGTCGGTGGCGTTCATCCTGCAATACATGGTCGCCGGCACCCAGTGGGTCGAGGCGCAAATGAGCCTGCGACCGCTGCGCTGGATGGGCACCGGTCTGCTGTTCGCCACGGCTACCGGGCTTGGGGCGATGGTGGCCGGGTATCCGTTCCTGACCACCCACACCTGGCATGTCGACCTGCCGGTGCTGGGCGACATTCATATCGCCAGTGCGTTGTTCTTCGACATCGGCGTGTACGCCGTGGTGGTCGGTTCGACGCTGTTGATCCTCACCGCCATCGCTCACCAATCGGTGCGGGGCCATAAAACTGCGGCCCTGCCCAAGTCCGTTGCCAGCAAAGGAGCCGTCTGATGGAAGAAGTCATCGCAATCGCCATCGGCGTGCTCGCCGCGTCGGGCGTCTGGCTGATCCTGCGGCCACGGACATTCCAGGTGGTGATGGGCCTGTGCCTGCTGTCCTACGGCGTCAACCTGTTCATCTTCAGCATGGGCAGCCTGTTCATCGGCAAGGAGCCGATCATCAAGGACGGCGTGCCGCAGGACCTGCTGCATTACACCGACCCTTTGCCGCAAGCGTTGGTGCTGACCGCCATCGTGATCAGCTTCGCCATGACCGCGCTGTTTCTGGTGGTGCTGCTGGCCTCTCGCGGCTTGACCGGGACCGACCATGTCGATGGCCGGGAGCCTAAAGAATGAATGCGATGACGCACCTGATCGCCGCACCGATTCTGCTGCCGCTGCTGACCGCCGCCATCATGCTGATGCTGGGCGAAAAACATCGCCCGCTGAAGGCCAAGATCAATCTGTTCTCCAGCCTGCTGGGCCTGGGAATTTCCGTGGCGCTGCTGCAATGGACACAGAGCACCGGCGTGCCCGGCTCCATCGGTGTTTACCTGCCGGGTAACTGGCAGGTGCCGTTCGGCCTGGTGCTGGTGGTCGATCGCCTGTCGGCATTGATGCTGGTGCTGACCGGGATCATCGGCGTCAGCGCCCTGCTGTTCGCCATGGCGCGCTGGGACGGCGCCGGTTCGAGTTTCCATGCGCTGTTCCAGATTCAGATGATGGGCCTTTATGGCGCGTTCCTGACGGCGGATCTGTTCAACCTGTTCGTGTTTTTCGAAGTGCTGCTGGCGGCGTCCTACGGCCTGATGCTCCACGGTTCGGGTCGGGCGCGGGTGTCGTCGGGGCTGCATTACATCTCGATCAATCTGCTGGCTTCGTCGCTGTTCCTGATCGGCGCGGCATTGATCTATGGCGTCACCGGCACCTTGAACATGGCCGACCTGGCGCTGAAAATCCCGCTGGTCCCGCAAGCCGATCGCGGGCTGTTGCATGCCGGCGCGGGGATTCTCGCCGTGGCGTTCCTGGCCAAAGCCGGGATGTGGCCGCTGAACTTCTGGTTGGTGCCGGCCTATTCCGCGGCCAGCGCGCCGGTGGCGGCGATGTTCGCGATCATGACCAAGGTTGGCGTCTACACCTTGCTGCGTTTGTGGACGCTGCTGTTTTCGGGCAAGGCTGGTGCCTCGGCGTATTTTGGCGGCGACTGGCTGATCTACGGCGGCATGGCAACCATCGTCTGCGCGGCCGTCGCGATCCTCGCGGCACAGCGCCTGGAACGCATGGCCAGCCTGAGCATTCTGGTGTCGGCGGGGATTCTGCTGTCGGCCATCGGTTTTGCCCAGCCGAACCTGATCGGCGCGGCGCTGTTCTATCTGGTCAGCTCGACCTTGGCGCTGAGTGCGCTGTTCCTGTTGTCGGAGTTGATCGAACGTTCACGTTCTGCCAATGAAATGCCGCTGTTCGACGACGGCGACCTGCTGCCTCGCCCCATGGAATCCCTGCAACCGCCAAAGGGCATCAACCTCGACGACGAGCAGAAAGCCATGGTGGGCCAGGTAATTCCGTGGACGATGGCGTTCCTCGGCTTGAGCTTTATTGCCTGTGCGTTGCTGATCATCGGCATGCCGCCGCTCTCGGGCTTCATTGGCAAGCTTGGCCTGCTCAGCGCCCTGCTCAATCCGTCGGGTTTGGGCAATGGCGCTGACGAACCGGTGTCGAACGCGGCGTGGGGGTTGCTGGCGTTGTTGATCCTGTCCGGGCTGGCGTCGCTGATCGCCTTCGCACGCGTGGGCATCCAGCGCTTCTGGACACCTCAGGAACGGCCATCGCCATTGCTGCGCCGCTTCGAATGCGTGCCGATCATCGTGCTGCTGGGGCTCAGCGTAGCCCTGACGTTCAAGGCCGAACCGCTGCTGCGCTACACCCAGGCCGCCGCCAATGCCTTGAACAATCCGCAGCAATACGTCATGGCCGTGTTGGGCACGCGCGTGGTACCGAGCCCCGAATCCCGGGCGGCGATGCTGGAGGTGCAGCCATGAAGCGTCTGTTGCCTGCTCCATGGTTGTCACTGGTGCTGTGGCTGTTGTGGCTGCTGCTGAACCTGTCGCTGAGCCCCGGCAATCTGTTGTTGGGTGCGATGCTCGGGTTCTGTGCGCCGCTGATGATGCGCAAACTGCGGCCGCTACCGATCCGCATCCGTCGGCCCGGTGTGATTGTGCGTTTGTTTCTGCTGGTGGGCCGTGATGTAGTGGTCTCCAATCTCGCCGTGGCCTGTGGCGTGCTCAACGCAGGACGGCGCGCGCCCCGCTCGCAGTTCGTCAAGGTGCCGTTGGCGTTGCGCGACGCCAATGGCCTGGCCGCGTTGTCGATGATCTGCACGGTGGTTCCCGGCACGGTCTGGTCGGAACTGGCGCTGGACCGCAGCATCCTGTTGCTGCACGTATTTGATCTGGAGGATGAAGCGCTGTTCATCGAGCACTTCAAGGCGACCTATGAGCGCCCCTTGATGGAGATCTTCGAATGAGCGAATTACTGTCGAACGCGGTCCTGCTGAGCCTGTTCATCTTTTCCCTGGCGATGATCCTGACCTTGATCCGGCTGTTCAAAGGGCCTTCGGCCCAGGACCGGGTTCTGGCACTGGATTACCTGTACATCATCGCCATGCTGATGATGCTGACGCTGGGCATTCGTTATGCCAGTGACACGTATTTCGAGGCGGCGCTGCTGATCGCCCTGTTCGGCTTCGTCGGCTCGTTTGCCCTGGCCAAATTCCTGCTGCGTGGCGAGGTGATCGAATGACGACGCAACTGTCCCTGTGGGTGGAAATCCCGGTGGCGATCCTGTTGGTGCTCAGCAGTCTGTTCGCGCTGATCGGGGCGATTGGCTTGGTGCGGATGAAGGATTACTTTCAGCGCATGCACCCACCGGCACTGGCCTCGACGCTGGGCGCGTGGTGCGTGGCCCTGGCCTCGATCATCTACTTTTCGGCGCTCAAGTCCGCGCCTGTGCTGCACGCCTGGCTGATTCCGATTCTGTTGTCGATCACGGTGCCGGTGACCACGTTGCTGTTGGCGCGGGCGGCGCTGTTTCGCAAGCGCATGGCAGGGGACGATGTGCCGGCCGAGGTGAGTAGCCGACGGACCGAAAGCGGGAGCTAGACGCTAAAAGATCGCAGCCTCGTTGCACTCGACAGCTCCTACATGGGCTTGCGTTTCCTCTGTAGGAGCTGTCGAGTGCAACGAGGCTGCGATCTTTTGATCTTGCATTACCTCAGCTCAAATCCAGGCAACGGCCAACAACCCGGCTCCCAGCACCACACACAACGGCGAATAAGCCCAGGTGTCGAGTCGGGCAAACGTCGAGCCCTTGACCTGCTTGAAGAACCCCATCAGGTTCGAATCGCCGATTGCCCGGGCGAACATCAGCATCGCAATTGCGCTGATCACCCATTGCAGCGACCAGTGCTGCACCGTGGGCAGGTACAGGCCGACCCGCAGACACACCAGCATCGCGATCAGCAGCAACCCGACCGCCACCAGGAGCGTGGCGAATCCTGAAGGCTTGAAGGCCGGCTTTGATTCTCCGCCGCCCTCCCCGGGCACGCGCGGCACCGCCGCTTCGCTCCCCAATGTGCCACCTGCTGCCCAATACAGGTGGATCAAGCTGATCAACAGGAAGATGGCAGCGATCCATTGCGCGATCATCAAGCTCATATTCAGACATCCAACGTTAAATGTCGCAGGAGGATGGACCTCCTTGAACGTTTTTGTAAGGACATTCGTCATTGGCCGGGTACGTGACCCGACCAATGAGGTGTTTGCCAAACGTCTATATCACTTCAATCCGGCAGCGACTTTATCCGCCACATCCTTGGGCACCCAGGCTTGCCACACGTCGGGGTGCGCCTTCATGAACGCCTCCGCCGCTTGACGTGGCGGGGTGTGTTTTTCGCTCATCTGCGCCAGGGCCTTGTTCAACGGATCAATCGGCAAATCGACTTTGCTGAAGAATTCGGCAATCTGCGGATACTGTTTCTGAAAAGGCGTAGACACGCCAATCGACAGCTTCGAGGGTAGCGAGCGCGTCGGTTTTGGATTGGGGTTGTCAGCGTCGGTCAGGGTTTTCCACGCCTCGGCATCAAAGGGCGGCTCCTCCAGCTGAATGAGCTTGTAGCGGCCGAGCAACGGCGTCGGTGACCAATAGTAAAACAGCACCGGCTTGCCACGACGGATCGATGAACTGATCTCGGCATCCAGCGCCGCCCCCGAACCGCTGCGGAAATTCACATAGCTGTCGTTCAGGCCATACGCCGTGAGCTTCTGCTTGTTGACCACTTCCGACGTCCAGCCAATCGGGCTGTTGAGGAAGCGCCCCTTGCCCGGGCTTTCCGGATCACTGAACACATCCTTGTACTTGGGCAGGTCACTGACGCTGCGCAAGCCTGGCGCCAGCGGCTTGATGCCCTTGGCCGGGTCGCCCTTGATCACATACTCGGGCACCCACCAGCCCTCGGTGGCACCTTTGACCGTATCACCCAGGCTCGCGACCTTACCTTCAGCCTCGGCCTTGACCCAGACCGGACTGCGTCCGGCCCATTCCTCGCCAATGACCTGAATGTCATTGTTGGCCAATGCGGTTTCCAGGGTGATGGTGGTCCCGGGTAACGTATCGGTCGGCAAGCCGTAGCCCTTCTCGACGATAATCCGCAGGATATCGGTGATCAGACTGCCGCTTTCCCAGTTCAGATCGGCGAAATGAATCGGCGCCTGCGCAGCGGCGGATACCGGAGCAGGAGAACTCAATACTACAAACGTGGCCAGGGTAGCGACCAACAACCGTCGAAATCCTTTCATGCCTTTGCACCTCGTGCTGTCACAGCATTAGCAGGATGGCCTGACAGAAGACCGCAAGCCTCTGAATACTCAGTCATCTGACTGTAGTAGAGGTTCCTGCTTTCGAGGGGCACGAATTAATTTTCGGAAGTTTCCTGCAACCGTGCCAGCTCTCTTCTTACCATGCTGGCGTAGGCCGCCGGACGCAGCGCGTATATCTGTGACGCCACCCAACTCAGCCAGGCTCCCTGCAGAACCGCCTTGTGCTCGTACAACCGTCGGGCTTCGACGTGCGCACTGGCCTGGTTCTGTTGGTGGAAATCAGCGCGGGTCAGGGTCATTACTCGCTGGCCTTGAACGTCACCAGTTCGCCCTTGCGCCACTTGGCGGCTTTGGCGGTGACGGCCTTCAGGGTCTTGGTCAGGCCTTCCTGCAGCTGTTGGTGGGCGGCAAAGACCATCACCACGCTATGACCTTCCTTGAACACGATCCCATGACCATCGGCGGTGGTGACAAAGGCGTAATCGCCCAGGCCATACACCGTCAGTTTGATTTCGCGGAACTTGATGTCGAGCTTGCCGCCTTCACGACTGGGCAGCACAGAGGCACTGAAATGATCGCCAACCTTGAGCTTGAGCCCTGGTTTGTCATCGACCACCAACGCTTCTTCAGTGTCGAGTTCGGCAATGTAAATGCCTTCAGCGTTTTGTTCGGTGATGTAAACGAAACGTGACTGGAACTGTTTAACCAGCTTTGCGCGCAAATCACCCAGCACGAACAAAGCATGCATATCGAGATTACTTACTGCCAAGGAAACATCCCCACATCTGAAAATGATGCCGCACGCAGAAAAAGCGCACAGCAGAAAAAAGCGGCCATGCCGAAAATGTTGCCATGAGGCCCGGGTTGAAATCCTGAGCTGAGCGTAGCGCTCAGGCGTCGCGAGGTAGTGAGACTACTGGAATATCACTCGCGCCGTCCTCTGGGAAAGTCGTCAGAAGTTGAAGGAAAAAGCCCTTCTAGCCGCCAGAGGAAACCGGATTACCAACTTTAAGGAAAAAACTCTTTAAAAAAAGCACTTTTCCGACATATCGCCAGCAAAAAATTGCTTTAGATGAACGCCATTCGCCGGACAGTGATGGCGATTCTAGAGCAGCCATGCTCATTGAGACTACCCATAACGACGTACGCACGTCGGCAAAACAAGGAAAAGGACTTCTTATGTGCACCATGACTCACTTCGCCATCCCCAATGGCACGACACAACGATAGCGCTCGCTCGATGCTTGCGCTGGACTTTCAGCCCCATGCGTATGCGCCTGAAAGCCTCCGAATGCCGCAATTTCAGGTCGTGTTGGCGGGTAGTGCGTTCTTTCATATCAAGGAAACGGCCACCGGCCGCGTCAGAGGTTTCCGCGCCAGCCATAACGCAGCCTGCGCTCTTGCCCGCGTACTCGAGTCACGCGGCTGACGAATTCCAGGGTTTCATTGCCATAGACGTTTCGTCACACCGATGACTTAACTCAGCCGTCGACAGGCAACAACTGCCATACTGCCCGACCAATGAAATCCGTCCCCAGGGCGGACGGCGTTCAATACAACAGAAAATTTCCAAGGGAAGGCAGCTACGTGACGGAATTTGATATCGGTGAATTTTTTATCCGGGGCGAAGCCAGAGAGGTCGAAGGCGAATTCCAGGCTGTCATTGTCATGCGTGCCAAACCACCATTGACCGCGGTGACCTATCACCAGGTCGAGAAAGATCGCTGGTTCAAAACCTCGGATGTCGCCGACATTGCCGCAAAGGAAGCCGCCAAGGCCCTGAAACTTGCCGTCGATGAAGGTGCGTTAAAAGCCTGATCCTCAGATTTGCAGTCTATGCTCTCTCCTGCTTTCCACCATCGCTTTCGAACTCCTGACGCGCGGCCCCCTCAGATGCAATGAAGCCGCACTCAGATATCGCATTCGACGCGACCCGCAAGGAGATGACAATGGATTCACCTATACATGACTTGAAAGGCCTGTTCGACCAGCTCGGCCTTGATTCCAGCGAGAAAGCCATCGACGACTTCATCGCCGACCATTCTCCGTTGGCTGATGACAAGAAACTCATCGACGCCGAGTTCTGGACCCCGCAACAAGCAAGCTTCCTGAAAGAGCAATTGCGAGAAGACGCGGATTGGGCGCGGGTGGTCGATGACCTGAACCTGCGCATGCACCAGGTTCACTGACCCGCACGGTCAATGCAGGCTGCCAGGTGCTACGGCGTTCAATTGCGCCAGCCAGGCAGCCCTGCACTCTTCGGCTTCATCGCGACTGCAATACACCGTCCCCCGGCGCTCGCCATTGAGCAACACTACCCAACAAACGCTCTGCCCCATCGCACGCAAATAGGCGGGTACACCGCTGCCAATCATGACCGCGACATCGACTTTATTGTGCATGCTGACCTCTCGAATTTCATTAGCAACCTAACTATGTAGGCATGTTAATGAGTTCATTCGCGAGGAAACAGCAACGAGCCTGCACAGCTTCGTTGCCAATCCGGTAACAATGGTCAGCCGCTCAGCGAGCACTCTGGGGCTTGTAGCCCAATCGCAATCCGCCCCAATGCCGGCCCTTGAGCATGATCGGCACCGAGAGGTCGTGCATCAGCTCGCCCGTGTCTCGGGTATAGGTTTGCAACAACACAGGCTGTTGATGGCTGCCACAGCGAATGCCGGTACGGTCGGCGAACTTGCGTTTCGTGCGGTTCTGCAAGGTATCGACCTGCGCATCGCCGGTCAGCGGCAGGCTGAAGGCCTTGTTATGCGTCGGCACATAACCTTGCTGAGTACAGGCGATGGCGAAAACCAGCCCGTCATGGCGCGGCAACAACGGTTCCTGAATGGCCGGCAAGACCTGATCGGTGTAGCGGTCGAAGCGCGTCTGAAACTTGGCCGGGCTGGTGTTGGGGATCGCCTGGTAGTTGCGGTCAAACAAGTCTTCGAGACTGATTCGGCCCTCGTCGATATCCGCCTCAAAACGCGCAGTGATCTGGCTTGCGCCTTCGCGGGCCAGGTCATAAATCCTTTGGTGATAGTCATCCAGCCCGACTTCGGCGAGGCGCTCGCTGATGGTTTCGGCTTGCCCCTCCATTTGCACAGCAGCCTGAGCCAGACGCTGGGTCTGTTGGTCGCTGACCGTCAGGTCGCTGCGCATCTGCTCGATGGCGTGAAACAGGCTGTCGAGTTGTTCGCGGTTAGTGTCCGTCCCCCGGGCGATTTCTGCGACCTGGTGTTCGACGCCCGCGGCCAGCCGCGCGATGTTCTCCAGATGCTGACCGGTGTGCTCGACCTGCTGGACGCCGGTGTCGAGATCGCTGGACAGTTGCCGGATCTGCTCCACCACTTGCGCCGTGCGCTGCTGGATATCGGCAACCATCTCCCCGACTTCGCCGGTCGCCGTCGCCGTGCGCGCTGCCAGGCCACGCACTTCATCGGCCACCACCGCAAACCCGCGTCCGTGTTCGCCGGCCCGGGCCGCTTCTATGGCGGCGTTCAAGGCCAGCAGGTTGGTCTGGCTGGCAATGGATTGAATCACCAGCGTGACCCGTTGAATGTCGTCGCTGCGCAAGCTCAAGGCCTCGATCAGCTCACGGCTGTTGTTCGCGCGCTGGCTGAGCTGATGCATGCGGGAGATCGATTCGATCAATTCCGTACGACCGGCCGCGCTGCTCTGGTGGGCCTCGCTGGCAGCGTTCAAGGCTTCTCGACTGAGTGTCGACGTGGCTTGTTCGGTGGAAATCATCACTTCGGCGTTGCTGACGATCCGCTTGGCCGCATCGAGTTGCGACTGGACCCTCTCGGCCAGTTGCTTGACCGAAAACGCCACGCCAGCGGCGGACAACGCGTTGTGACTGGTGGTGTAGGAAAGGTCGCGGGTCAGCTCGGCAATGGCACTTGAGCTGTCGGCTGGGGTTGAATCAGCGACGGCGCGCGTACGCAAGCGTGGCAGCCAGACGATCAGCACGGCCACCGGCAGACCGATGTAAAGCGAAGCGCCGCCCAAGGTCATGCCACAGAGCAACAGCACCAGGGCGATGCTTTGCAAAGTCGGCGTCAGCCAAAGGTTTTTTGGCGCAAGTACTGGTGCGGGCACATGCCCAACCAGAGATCCGTCTCTCGTCATCTTCGTCACCCCGTGGAGCTTCTAATTGTTGTGTCTGCATTAAACGCCACTAAGGGGCCATTATCTATGGTCCATTAGTAGTGGGCCTTGCAGCAGATCAATAGAAGGACACGAGTTTTTTGCAGACGAAAAAAAGCATCGCGGGCAAGCGTCGTTCCTTCAGGAACAAGGCTTGCCCGCGATGCGGGGCGTTACGGAATCAGGCCTGACGCTGGTGCTTGTCGATCTGTTCGTGACGCTCTTGAGCTTCGATGCAGTACTTGGTGGTCGGGCTGATCAGCAAGCGCTTGAGGCCAATGGCCTCGCCGCTGTCATCGCACCAGCCGAAGCTGTCTTCTTTGATGCGTTCCAGAGCCTGTTCCAACTGAGGCAGCATGCGCTGGTCGCGATCGATCGCGTTCACCAGCCAGGTGCGCTCTTCTTCGACAGAAGCAGCGTCGGCCGGATCGGCTGGGGTGTCCAGGCTCTCGATGGCGATGCGATTCTGTTCGATGCGCTCATGGGTTTCGACTTTCATGTTCTGCAACAGCTCGGAGAAAAAAGCATGTTGCTCGGCATTCATGTAGTCATCCGCCGGCATGGCCAGCAACTTGTCCTTTGTCATTGATATCTCTATAAAAAAACGTGCATTAAGGCGAATTAGGGAGCGTTCCGGCTGACCGGGTCTGGCCATCGGAAAGGCGCCATTTATTCCAAGCGCCACCCGGCACTCAATTTACGAGGGGCGGCAGTCTAAGGCCGACTTGAGGCCTCAGCAACTGAAAAGACAGCGAATTCGTCCGACAAAGCCACGAAAGTGCTTTATGTCAGCCTTTGCGTTGGTTATCGGAGTGCGTTTATAGCAAGAAATTCAATCAAGCGGCTGTATATAGAAGACAAACGGCTGCGCCACGCGGGTCAGGCGTGGCGCATGTTGCTGTTTCGTCCGGCTTCAGCGCTTGAGTTTACGCTTGTTGCGGTACTGGTCGATGACCACCGCCACCACAATAATCAGTCCCTTGATGATGTCCTGAATATACGCATCAACCCCGACAAAGGTAAACCCGCTGGCCATCACCCCGAGAATCAGCGCACCGATCACTGTGCCGGTGATGCGCCCGACGCCACCGGCCAGGCTCGTGCCGCCGATGACCGCGGCGGCAATCGCGTCCAGTTCATACGACATGCCCATCCCGGCCTGCCCGGTCGCGGCGCGCGCTGAAGCCACCACGCCTGCCAGGCCGGCCAGCAAGCCGGCGATGCTATAGACGATGGCCAGATGGCGCTTGACGTTGATCCCCGAGGTGCGCGCCGCCTGCATGTTGCCGCCGATGGCGTAGGTGTACTTGCCGTACTTGGTGTAACGCAGGGCGATGTGAAAGATCACCGCCACGACCAGGAAAATGATCACCGGCATCGCACCGTGCCCGATCGCCGTGTAGGAATCCGACAGCATGCTCACCGGCTGGCCCTCGGTGTAGAACCGTGCCAGGCCCCGCGCCGACACCATCATGCCGAGGGTGGCAATGAACGGTGGAATCCCGGTGACGGCAATGATGCTGCCGTTGATTGCCCCCGCCAACAGTCCCACCCCAAGTCCGGCGACGACCGGAATCCACACCGGCAAGTCCGTCAGCGACGGAAACACCGCCCGGGCAAAGTCCGAGGTCTGCGCCAGGCTGGCCGCGATCATCGCCGACAACGCCAGCACCGAGCCGGAAGAAAGGTCGATCCCGGTGGTAATGATCACCTGCGTCACGCCGATGGCCAGCAGACCGATGATCGACACCTGCAGGATCATCAGCACCAGACGCTGGGAGTTCATCAGGAAGCTTTGATCGCGCACGATCCAGCCAAACAGTTCAAAGACCAGGCCGATGCCGATCAGCACCAGGAAAATGCTCAGCTCGGTCGGAAAGCGCCGGCGACTTTTGATCGGTGCCGTTGCTGGCTTGTTTTCCAGTATCGCGTTCATAAACACTCACCCTTCTCTTGCGTCGCCAGCCGTGACCATCGTCACCACCGGCATCAATTAGTGAACCACGGACAGGCCCGAGGCCAGTTGCATGACCCGCTCCTGGGTCGCTTCGCTGCGGTCGAGGGTGCCCATCAGGTCGCCCTCGTGCATGACCATCACCCGGTCGCTCATGCCCAGCACTTCGGGCAGCTCAGAAGAAATCATGATCACCGCCATGCCTTCGCTGGCGAGGCAGGAAATCAGCCGGTAGATTTCGGCCTTGGCCCCGACATCGATGCCACGGGTCGGCTCGTCGAGAATCAGGATTCGCGGGTTGGTCATCAGCCAGCGCGCCAACAAGGCTTTCTGCTGATTGCCGCCGGACAAGGTGTCGATGCACTGTTCCAGCGAAGGAGTTTTGACCCGCAGCTTCTTGCACATGTCTTCGCACAGCGCACGCAGGGCTTTCTGTTGAATAAAGCCATGACCGGCGTAATGCGGCAGCACGGCCATCTCCATGTTTTCCAGGACCGACAGGCACGGGAACAGACCGCTGAGCTTGCGATCCTCGGTGAGCAAGGCGAAGCCCTTCTCGATGGCCAGGTGCGGATCGCTGATGCGCACCACTTCGCCATCGAGGCGAATCTCGCCGCCATCGCTTGGGGTAATGCCGAAAATAGCTTCGGCGACATTGGTGCGGCCCGAGCCCATCAACCCGGCGATCCCGAGAATCTCGCCCACATGCAGGTCGAAGGAGACGTCTTTGAAAATGCCCTCCAGCTTGAGGTCGCGCACCGACAGCAGCAGATCGCCGATCGGCTTCTCGCGCACCGGGAACAACTGACTCAGTTCGCGACCGACCATCATCGAAATCAGGCTGTCGCCGTCCATGCTGTCGGCCCGTTGCAGGCCGATGTAGGCACCGTCACGAAACACCGCCACTTCATCGGCGATGCTGAACACTTCATTCATCTTGTGGGTGATGTAGATGATGCCTTTGCCTTGGCTCTTGAGGTCGGCAATGATCGAGAACAGGTGGGCGACTTCCTTGTCGGTGATCGCCGAGGTCGGTTCGTCCATGATCAGGATGTCGGAGTCGTAGGACACCGCCTTCGCAATCTCGACCATCTGCCGCTCGGCGATGCTCAAGTTGCCGACCTGCTCTTCGGGATCAAGATTGATCCGCAGACGCTCCAGCAGCTGGGCGGTGCAGCGGTGCATTTTGCGGTGGTCGATCATGTGCAGGCCGTTGAGCTGCTCGCGGCCGATCCAGATGTTTTCGGCGATGCTCATGTGCGGCATCAGGTTGAGTTCCTGATGGATCATCGCGATCCCGGCTTGCAGTGCCGCCAGTGGCGTTTCGAAGACCACCGGTTTGCCCCGCAGGCGAATTTCACCGGCGTCCGGCTGGTAGATGCCGGCGATGATTTTCATCAGCGTCGATTTGCCCGCGCCGTTCTCACCCATCAGGGCCAGCACGGAACCGGGGCGCACCCGTAGCTGCACGTCGGACAAGGCCACCACACCGGGAAACCCCTTGCTGACGTTGAGGATCTCCAGCAGGTACGGCTCATCGACAGGTGTTGCGGTCGGCTGGATACCCACCAACGGGGTGCTCGAAGCAGTCGCTGAAGCGAACATGATCAGGTACTCCATCAGCAAGGTCGCCGTGGCAACCTTGCGTGCTTATTGTTGTTATTGAACGGACGGACTATTTGAACGTGTCGACGTTTTGCGGGGTGATCAAGCGATACGGCACCCAGACGGCCTGCTCAACCGGCTCGTTCTTGGCCATCCTCACCGCGGTGTCGATGGAACCGTCTGCCTGACCTTTGGCGTCCTGGAAGACCGACACCGCCATGCTGCCCTTCTTGATGGCGTTCAAGCCATCCGGCGTGCCGTCGACACCGGCGATCAGCACACTGCCCTTGTCGACGCCGGCCTGTTGCAGGGCCATTGCGGCACCGATGGCCATTTCATCGTTGTTGGCCACGACCGCATCGAACTTGCGGCCCTGGGTCAGCCAGTCGTTGACCAGGGTCATGCCTTTATCACGCAGCCAGGTCCCGGTCTGCTCTTGCTCGATCTTGATGTTCGGGTACTTGGCCAGCACCTCTTTGACGCCTTTGGTGCGGTTGGTGGTGGAGTTGTTCGCCAGGTCGCCCAGCAGAATCACGATGTCACCCTTGCCGCCCATTTTGTCGGCCAGGTACTGCATCTGCATTTCACCGGCCTCCAGGTCGTTGGAGGCTACCGTGACCACGCCCTTGGGCAGTTTCAGGTCATCCGGGCGGCGGTTGACGTAGACCAGCGGGATGCCGGCCTTGACCGCCGCTTCGGTGATTTTTTTGGTGGCGGCGGTATCCACCGGGTTAACCACGATGGCATCAACCTTCTGGCTGATGAAGCTTTCGACCTGGCTCAGCTGCTTGACCACGTCGCTGCGAGCGTCTTCGAATTGCAGCTTTACACCCTCGGGATAGGCCTTGGCTTTCTTGTCCATGGACTCGCGCAGGTAGGTCAACCAAGTGTCATCGAACTGGGACATGCTGACGCCGATCTTCATGTCGGCGAGTGCGGCGCCGCTGGCGAACATCAGGGACAAGGCAAGCGAAGCGAAACGGATCTGGGTCTTCATGAAAACTCTTTCTCCACATTCTTGTTGGTTTTATGGATAAGGCGGAACGATTTTTCAGTAAGCGGGCAAGCGTTGAAAACGAGCGAGAGGCAGGTCGCTGGAAACGACTTTATTGGAATATTATTTCTATATCAACTCATTTTAGAATTTTATTCTGATTTTATTCCACGGTGATCAAACTGCCCCAAAACCACCACTTGCTGGCGCTCTGCACTCAAGCGCGCCGCGTCCAGAACGCGGGTGGTCGCCAGTGCATCACGGGCCTCGACCGGCAGTGGGCCACCGCTCTGTAACGCGGTTTGTAGCTGTAAATAGAACTGCTGCCAGCAGCCGCGTTCGGAGGGCACCCGCTCGCGCACTTCGCCCTGTTCGAACCAGCCCCAGCGCCGATGCTCTTCGACGCCCCAGTGTTCGCCTTCGGATTTTGGCGAGAGCCCGGCCAGCGCCGAGGCCTCCTGCCCGTCCAGCCCGTCGACGCTGTAGCAACCCTGGGTGCCGGTGACGCGGAAACGCGGCCCGGGGGTGTTTTGCAGGCAACTGCCGCTCAAGTGCGAGGTGACGCCGCTGGCATGGGTCAAGGACATAAAGAAGCCGTTATCGAACACCTGGTCTTTTTCCAGGTAGTCCAGTTCGGCGTACACCCGCGTGACCGGACCGAACAGTTGCAGCGCCTGGTCCACCAGATGGCTACCCAAATCACGAAGAAAGCCGCCGCCACTGCCGTTATTCACCGCTTGCGGGGCGTAACGCTCGATTCGCGATTCGAAACGGGTGACCTGCCCCAACGCGCCGGACTCGATGAGTTTGCGCACGGTGAGGAAGTCCGAATCCCAGCGCCGGTTCTGGTAGACGCTGAGCCGCACCCCCTGGCGCTCGGCCATGGTGATCAGGGTCTGTGCCTGTTGCGCATCGGCGGCGAAGGGTTTGTCACTGACCACCGCCACGCCATGTTCGATGCCATCGAGCACCAGCGCCGGTCGCCCTTTGAGCGGTGTGGAAATCACCAGCACATCCACCCCGGCCTCCACCAGTTGGCCAATGCTGTCGAAGGCCGGCACGCCCGGGTGTTCGGCTGCCAGCAGCTGTCGGCGTTCCGGTGAACGGGTGACCACGCCGACGAATTTGGCGGTTGGCAGGCTGCTGATCAGCGGAGCATGGAAAAACCGGCCGCCATGGCCGTAACCGACAAGTCCGATACGCATGAAATTCCCCTTATAGAATGCGGACCCTGTGGGAGCGGGCTTGCCCGCGATGGCGGCCTGCCAGTCACATAGGTGTTGAATGTGCTGCCGTCATCGCGGGCAAGCCCGCTCCCACAGGGGATCATCGTTAGCTGTAGAAATGTGGCCGGTCCGGGAGTGCGACTTTGACGATCTGGCCGCTGCCTTGTGCTTCGATGCACGCATCTGCTGCGACGGCAGCGGCGAAGCCATCCCACGCCGATGGTCCGCCCACCTGTCCAGCGCGTACGCCATCGATGAACGCCTGCAACTCCACGTCATAGGCCGCGATGAAGCGATCTTTCCAGTCCATCAGAATTGCGTTGGACAGCTTCGCACCGCTGCGCAACTGAACCTGCGACGGCTCCGGCAGTTTGGCGATGCCGGTCTCCCCCACCACTTCGCACTGGATGTCGTAGCCGTATTGGCAGTTGACGAAAACTTCCACGTCGATGCGCGTGCCCTTGGCGGTTTCCAGCAGGACAATTTGCGGGTCTTTCAGGTGTGCGAGGGCTTTGCTGCTCTTGCGCGGAAATACAACCTGCACCGAAACGTAATCGTCGTCGAGCAACCACCGCAGCACGTCCAGCTCGTGGATCAGTGTGTCGGTGATCGCCATGTCGGTCTTGTAGTTCTCACCCACGGTCGGGTTGCGGTGCGCGCAGTGCAGCATCAACGGTTCGCCGATCTGACCGCTGTCGATCACCGCTTTGAGGGCGCGATAACCTTCGTCATAGGGACGCATGAAGCCGACTTGCACCAGGCGTTTGCCGTGGGCCACTTCGGCTTCGACGATCTTGCGGCAGCCTTCAGCCGTGACCGCCAGGGGCTTCTCGCAGAAAACCGGTTTGCCGGCTGCGATTGCTGCCAACACGAACTCTTCGTGGCTCGGGCCCCAGGAAGTGACCAGGATCGCCTCGACTTCCGGCGCCTTGATCAGCGCGTGGCCGTCAGGGTAAACCTCGGCCGTGAGCTTGAGGTCGGACACCACTTTCGCCGCTTGCTGCAAATTAATGTCGGTCACCGCAACCACCTGGCTATTGAGCAAGGTCTGGCTGCAACGACGGATGTGGTCCTGGCCGATGGCCCCGGTGCCGATAACGCCTAGCTTCAACGACATGTCTGTTCTCCTGTTGGAATTTTTGTAGAGCAATCAGTACTGACGGGCCTTGGCCAGTCGTTCATTCAGGGTCTTGGCCACCGCGTCGGTGCGGGCGCTGGTGGAGACTTGCGCCACGCCGACCCGCCACCACGACAGGTAGCCGTGAATCATGGTTTTGGGCAGGACCTTGATGTCGATCAGCGTCGACACCGTCTGCAACCGTGCATCCGCCAGTGCTGCCCGCAGCTCGTCCACGGTGCTGACCTTGTAAGCCTTGCAGCCGTAAGCCGCCGCACTCATGGCGAAATCCACCGGCACGAAGTCGCCATCGAGCTTGCCGGTGTCCGGGTTACGGAAACGGAATTCGGTGCCGAAGCTGTCCATCCCATTGCCCATTTGCAGGTTGTTGATACAACCGAAGGTCATGTTGTCCAGCAGCACCACGTTGATCTTGCGCCGCTCCTGGATCGAGGTTGCCAGCTCCGAGTGCAGCATCATGTAGGAGCCATCACCAACCAAGGCGTAGACCTCGCGCTGCGGCTCAGCGAGTTTCACCCCCAGCGCGGCGTTGACCTCGTAGCCCATGCACGAATAGCCGTACTCGACGTGATAGGTGTTCACGCCTTTGCTGCGCCAGCTGCGCTGCAAGTCGCCGGGCAGACTGCCAGCGGCGGCGACGATGATGGCGTCATCGGCGAGGGTTTCATTGAGCACGCCGAGTACGCGGCTCTGGGTCAGGCAGGAACCGGTGAGCTCGATGAATTCGCGCAGCACCGCCGGGTCCATGTGGTCCTTGATTTCCGGGACGAAATCCTTGGCCTGGTATTCGACCTGATAGAGGCGATCGACTTCTTCGTCCAGCTGCACCTTGGCCTGCCGAGGCTGATCGCCCCAGCTGGAGCGGTAATCGCCCAAGGCTTCGGCCAGCGCTTGCAAACCGGTTTTGGCGTCCGCCAGCAATTGCACGCCATCGAGTTTCAGCGCATCGCACGGACTGATATTGAGGTTGAGAAATTGCACCTCGGGATGCTGGAACAAGGATTTCGACGCGGTGGTGAAATCACTGTAGCGGGTGCCGATGCCGATGATCAGGTCCGCGTCCCGAGCCAAAAGATTCGCCGCCAAACACCCGGTTTCGCCGATGCCGCCGACGTTCAACGGATGGCTGGAAACCACCGCGCTCTTGCCGGCCTGGGTTTCAGCGAAGGGAATGTCGAAGCGCTCGGCAAACGCCTGCAATTCAGCGTTGGCCCCGGAGTAACGCGCCCCGCCGCCACAAATAATCAGCGGCTTGCGCTTACCCTTGAACAGCGCCAACGCATCACTGAGCATCGCTTCCGTGGCCGGACGCCGCTCGATGCGGTGCACGCGTTTCTGCAGGAAATAGTCGGGATAGTCGTAGGCCTCGGCTTGCACATCCTGCGGCAAGGCCAGGGTCACGGCGCCGGTTTCGGCGGGATCGGTGAGCACGCGCATGGCGTGGATCGCCGCCGTCATCAATTGCTCGGGACGGTTGATGCGGTCCCAGTATTTGCTCACGGCTTTGAAGGCATCGTTGGTGCTGATGCTCAGGTCGTGAAACTGCTCGATCTGTTGCAGCACCGGGTCCGGCTGGCGACAGGCGTAGACATCACCGGGCAACAACAGCAAAGGGATGCGGTTGGCGGTGGCCGTCGCGGCGGCGGTCAACATATTCGCCGCGCCGGGACCGACCGATGAGGAGCAGGCGTAGATCTTGCGGCGCAGGTGCTGCTTGGCAAAACCGATGGCGGCGTGGGCCATGCCTTGTTCGTTGCGGCCTTGATGGACGACGAGGTCGCCGCTGTCCTGCTCCAGGGCCTGGCCCAGGCCCAGCACGTTGCCGTGACCGAAAATGGTAAAGACCCCGGCGACGAATTTGCTCTGGACGCCATCGACCTCGATGTACTGGTTATCGAGGAATTTCACCAGGGCCTGGGCCATGGTCAATCGTGTTGTGGTCATGCTTGCACCTTTTTTGAAGGCAAATCCAATCTAATGTGGGAGCGGGCTTGCTCGCGAAAGCGGTGTGTCAGGCGACATCAATGTTGAATCTACGGCCGCTTTCGCGAGCAAGCCCGCTCCCACAGGGGATATCCATTAGCCTTGGGATTTTTGCAGGTGATCCATGCTCGCGCCGATGGCCTGCTCAATGTCGGTCAGGCCATGCACGCTCTCGGCAAACGGTTCGAACGACAGGTAGCCGTTGTAACCGGCGCTGAGCAGTGTCTCGATCTGCAGCGCATTGCCCAGAATGTCGCCCTCGCCCACCAGCACCCGATGGCCGTCGCGAATGGTCGCCAGCGGCGCCTCGGCATCTTCGACGCCGGAGATATGCACCAGTCCGGTCAGCTCGGGGAAAAACTCGGACTCGCCCGCCAGGTGATGGTGAAAGGTGTCATGGACCAGGCGGAACACATCCAGCCCGCCGACGGCCTTGATCGCGTCCACCGCCGTGCGTTTGCGCCGTAACGAGCACTCTTCAAAACCCAAGGGCTCGATGAAACCGAGAATGCCGTGATCGCGCAGAATCGGTGCCAGTTCGGTCAACGCGGCGCGCAACCACGTCGCGCGTTCGGCTTCGTTGCGCGGATCGGCGCGATCATTCAACGGGCACATGACCAAGCCCTGCGCGCCACACTTTTGGGCATACGCGGCCAGCTTCAACGCTTGCTCGCGGCGCTGCGCGTTCCACACATCGAACGGGTACAACGCGTTGATCGACAGTACGGTGATGCCATTGGCGGCGCACAGTTCGCGCACCCGTTCCGGGGTGGTGCCGTCTTTGATCTCGACGCCTTCGAGGTCGTTGCGAATCTCGATGGCGTCAGCCTTGAGGGCCACCGCCAACTCGATGAATGCCGGCAGGGACAAACGGGGGGCGACCATACGGTTCAGGGCGAAACGCAGGGGCTTGCTCATTGTAGTTCTCCGCAAGAGCGAGTTATTTGGCGGTCGGCATGCTGAATTCAGGGCCCTTGGCGATGCTGTCGGGCCAGCGCTGCATCACGCTTTTGTAGCGACTGTAGAAGCGGATGCCTTCTTCGCCATAGGCGTGGTGATCGCCGAAAAGCGAGCGTTTCCAGCCACCGAACGAGTGCCAGGCCATCGGCACCGGAATCGGTACGTTGATGCCGACCATGCCGACCTTGATGGTGCGGGCAAAGGCGCGGGCAATGCCGCCGTCGCTGGTGAAACACGACACACCGTTGCCGAATTCATGGGCGTTGATCAACGCCACGGCGCTAGCGAAATCCGGCACCCGAACGATACCCAGCACCGGGCCGAAGATTTCCTGCTGATAAATGCTCATCTCGGTCGCGACGTTATCGAACAGCGTGGCGCCAACGAAGAAACCGTTCTCCGCGCCCGGCACTTTGAACCCTCGACCATCGACAATCAGTTGTGCGCCTTGGGCCACGCCCTGATCGATAAAACCTTCGACCTTGGCCTTGTGCTCCGCCGTCACCAACGGCCCCATATCACTGTCACCCTGCATGCCGTTGCCAACCTTGAGCTGATCGATGCGCGGCAGCAGTTTGGCAATCAGCTGGTCACCGACGTCACCCACCGCGACCGCAATCGAGATCGCCATGCAGCGCTCGCCGGCCGAGCCAAAAGCGGCGCCGATCAAGGCGTCTGCGGCTTGGTCCAGATCAGCGTCGGGCATGACGATCATGTGATTCTTCGCCCCGCCCAGCGCCTGAACGCGCTTGCCGCGTGAGGTGGCTTGCTGGTGGATGTACTCGGCAATCGGCGTCGAGCCGACAAAGGAAATCGCTTCGATGTCCGGGTGTTGCAGCAGCGCGTCGACCGCCGTCTTGTCGCCCTGGACGACGTTGAATACGCCGTCCGGCAAACCGGCTTCGGTCAGCAGGCGGGCCATCAGCAGACTGGCCGACGGATCACGCTCGGACGGCTTGAGGATGAAGCAGTTACCGGTGACCAACGCCAGCGGGATCATCCACAAAGGCACCATCACCGGAAAATTGAACGGCGTGACACCTGCGCACACGCCCAGTGGCTGACGCAGGTTCCAGTTGTCGATGCCGCCGCCGATGTTGTCGCTGAATTCGGTCTTCAGCAGGTTCGGCGCGCCGCAGGCGTATTCGACGATCTCGATGCCACGGGTGACTTCGCCCTTGGCGTCGGAGAACACCTTGCCGTGTTCGCGGCTGATGATTTCGGCCAGTTCATCGTGATGACGGTCGAGCAATTCCTTGAACTTGAACATCACCCGCGAACGGCGCAGGGACGATTGTTCGGACCACGCGGGGAAGGCTTTCAGGGCCGAGGCGACGGCCTGGTCCACGGTCTTCTCGCTGGCCAGCCCGACGCGCGCTTGCACCACGCCGGTGGCCGGGTTGAAGACGTTGCTGAACCGCTCGCTGGTGCTGTCTTGCACTTGCCCGTCGATGTAATGGCCGATGACCGGGACGTCACTCATTGTTCTTGTTCTCCGTGCAAAAGGTGGAATTCAGGTTATTCAGTTCACAGATCCAGCAGCCAGCTGTGCTGCGGATCGTTATGGAACTGCCAGACGCGTTTCGGGCCGGCCATCACGTTCAGGTAATACGACTCGTAGCCGTAAGGCACGCTGACCGGGTGATAGCCCTTGGGCACGACCACCAGGTCGCTGTTTTCCACGGCCATGGCTTGATCGATGCTGCGGTCGTCGGTGTAGACCCGCTGAAACACAAAGCCCTGAGGCGGATTGATCTGGTGGTAATAGGTTTCTTCGAGAAAGCTCTGGTGCGGCAAATCGTCGGTGTCGTGCTTGTGCGGCGGGTAGCTCGAGGAGTGCCCCGACGGCGTGCGCACTTCCACCACCAGCAGCGAATGCGCAGGCTCGGTGTCCGGCAGGATGTCGCAGACGTAACGGGTGTTGGCGCCCTTGCCGCGCACGCTGCGCTTCATGGTCTCGGGCTTGATCAGTCGTGGGCCCAGACCATTGCCGGCCAGCCCCGGTGCGGCGCAGACGGCGATTTGCACATCGCTGAGCGCGACCACTTGCGCCTGGCTGCCCGGTGGCAAATACGCGGCAAACGGCGATTTGTCTTCGAACACCGACTGGCGATCGCCGAGGTTTTCCCAGTCGAACGCGCCCTGCCCCGGCGCTTCGCCCTTGATGCTGACGCGACCGCTGAGCAGCACCAGGCACAATTCCTTGTCGCCTGCCGCCACCGGCAAGGTTTCGCCCAGGCTCAAACGGTAAGCGGCGAAACCGACGTATTCCAATTCACGTTCGGCCAACTCGACCATAGTCCGGCCACGGGCGTTGCTTTTGACCAGCAGGCTCATCGCGCAATCCTCTCGTCGAGCAACGCACGCAAGGTGTCGAAGCCTTTTTTCGCATACACGTAGCTCGGCGCCACCGCCGGATCCTGTTCGGCCTCGACCACCAGCCAACCGTGGTAATCGTTGGCCAGCAACACATCGAGCAGCGCGGCGAAGTCGATGTCGCCATCACCGGGCACCGTGAAGGTGCCGTTGATGATGCAGTCCGGGAAACTCCACAGGTTGTTGCGCGCCAGTTGCACCACCGGTTTGCGCACGTCCTTGAAGTGCACGTGGCAAATGCGCTCGATGTGTTTGCGCAGCACCTGCAACGGTTCGCCACCGCCCATGTAGCAATGACCCGAATCGAACAGCAGACCGACTTCGCTGCCGGTCAGCGCCATCAACTGATCGATGTCAGCCGGGGATTCGACGTAGGCGCCCATGTGGTGGTGGTACGCCAGGCGCACGCCTTGGGACAGGGTGAAACGCGCCAGTTCGGTGAGCTTGTCGGCGTATGCCTGCCACGCCTGCTCGGTGTGGAAACGCGGGCGTTCGACCAATGGAATGCGCTGGCCCTGGATGGAATCAGCGACCTCGCCGTAGACCAGCACGTTGGCGCCGTTCTTCGCCAGCAGCTCGACATGGCTGCCGATGGCGTCGATTTCTTCTGCCACCGAACGCTGCGCCAGGCGACTGGAATACCAGCCGGAGACCAGCGCCAGGTCATAAGGCCGCAGCACGTCGCCGACGCCTTTGGCATCCTTGGGGAATTTGCCGTTGAGTTCAAAACCTTCGTAGCCGATTTCCTTGCCTTCGCTCAAAGCGGTGCTCAGCGGCGTCTCGCCACCGAGGGACGGCAGGTCGTCGTTGCTCCAGGAGATCGGGTTGATGCCAATTCGGATAGCGGGCATGGCTGCACCTATTATTGTTTTACACAAATCAGTTAGAACGACACGGACCCCATGTGGGAGCGGGCTTGCTCGCGAAAGCGGTGTGTCAGGCGACATCAATGTTGAATGTGCCGCCGTCTTCGCGAGCAAGCCCGCTCCCACAGGGGTTTCGCGGTGTTGCGTCAGGCGCGGGCTGTGCGCCAGGCATCGATTAGTTCGACAAACGTGCCCTGCACCTGGCGAATCAGCCCTTCATCATCGATTTCACCGGCCATCCACGCGCGGCTCGGCTCCTGGAAAATCGTGCGGCCCACGGCGAACCCGCGACAGGTCTGGCTCTGGCTCGCTTGCACAAAGCCTTCGGCCAATGTCGCCGCCGGTGCATTCAGGCCCAACAGCACCACACCCCGGCAGTACGGATCACGTTCCTGAATCAACTCATCGAGCTGTTTCCATTCTTCGGCGCTTTGCGCTTCGATCTTCCACCACGCCGGGTAGATGCCGAGGTTGTAGAGGCGTTTCAGCGCGCGATACAGCACGTCCGGGTGGGTTGACGGGTGGTCTTTAGGCGGGATGATTTCCAGCAGCAGCTCATGACCGCTGACTTGTGAGGCCTGATACAAACCCTTGATCTGCGCTTCCTGTTCCAGGCGCAGCATTGGCTCGTCGTCCGGGTGGAATTGCACCAGGCACTTGATGATCTGTTCTTGCGGCCAGGCGATCAGGTTGCTGCCAATCGAGCGCCCGTGTTCGAACGCCAAGGGCCGCGAGCCCTGCACTTCCACCGGCCGCGCCACCCACCAGCCACGGCCGGTGGCGGCGTTCAGCGAGTCCTGGCCGAAGCGCTGATCGGCCAGCAGCCCGACATCGGCTTCGATGCCCTGCTCGCGCAAATCGGCTTCGACCCGTTCCACAGCCTTGATAAAGAGCTGCTTGAGTTCGCCGATAGCGTTGAGGTCACGCCCGCTCTTGTGCGCCAGTTCCACCAATTGCCCGCGATGATCGAACGCAAAGATGAACAGCTGTTTCCACTGCTTGCGCGGCACGCTGACCTGATGCAAACGCTGCAACACCGCGTCCTGATCCGGCCGGGTGATCGGCACCGGGCTGTTGAACAGGTAATCGAGTTCGGCGCGGGTCGGCATCGCCGGGGCGCACGCATGGCGCGACACCACCAGACCGCCGCAGGCATTGGCCAATTGGCAGCAGCGCTCGTCGCTGGCGTCCTCCAGCCAACCGCTGAGGAAGCCCGACATGAAGGCATCGCCAGCGCCCAACACATTAAGCACTTCCACCCGCACGCCAGGGTAAATCGCGCCGTCTTCCAGTCGCGCCGGGATGCCACCGTGAATCACTGTGCAGCCTTGCGGGCCAAGCTTGACCACTAATGTTGCGTCGCTCAGGCGCCGGACATTGCGCAGCGCAGTGAGCAAATCCTCGGCGCCACCGGCAATCAAAAACTCTTCTTCAGTGCCGACGATCAGGTCGAAACGCGGGAGGATTTTCTGCACATGCTGGCTGACGTTCTGATCGGCGACGAAGCGGGTCTCGCCGTCGGCCTTGCCGGCCAGGCCCCAGAGCACCGGGCGATAGTCGATGTCCAGCACGCGTTTGACGTTGTGCTTTTCGGCGTAGTCCAGCGCCTGGATGCTCGCCTTGTACACGCCGTCGGTGGAGAAATGGGTGCCGGTGATCAGCAGGGCCTTACTGGAGGCTATAAAGGCTTCGCTGATGTCTTCGGCCCGCAGCGCCATGTCGGCGCAGTTTTCGCGGTAGAAGACCAAGGGGAAGGTTTCGCGGTCCTTGAGGCCCAGCAGCACCATCGCGGTGAGGCGTTCAGGGTCGACCTTGATGCCGCTGACGTCACAGCCTTCACGCGCCAGGGATTCCAGGAGGAACCGGCCCATGTGGTCGTCCCCTACCCGGCTCAACATCGCCGACTTCAGACCCAGCCGGGCGGTGCCGAAGGCAATGTTGGCGGATGATCCGCCGAGGTATTTGGCGAAGCTGCTCACATCCTCAAGCCGCGCCCCGACTTGCTGCGCATAGAGGTCGACGCCAAGGCGCCCCAGGCAAATCAAATCCAATTGACGCCCACTGGCAAAACGAGTCTGGCCCATGCTGGCTCCTGTTATTTTTATCAGCCTGCGTTCGGGCGCTGGAGGCACCGAACACTCTTGGTGGATGCAGACTAAAACGAGCAAGACCGAACAATCAATAAATATTCCAATTATTTTTTACGTGGAATATTTTTTCCAATAAACTCTTGTACGGGCGCTCCGGGCGCAGTGCATCGTTTCAGCAACCCCGCACACGCTGCAAGCTCAAGATTTTATTCGGGCCTACCCTGTAGACTGCGCACAGCCAACCTATTGTCAGGGGATGACGCGATCTGTCGTCCCTATAAGAACAAGCCAGAAGGATTCCTTATGTCCCGCACCGATCAGCCGGCTACGTCCGAGAGCACGCCCGACAGCGATCTCGTCAGCCCCCCGATCAATGCCGAGCGTCTGCTGCAGTTGATCACCAACGAATACGAAAGCCTGCCGCGCCAGCTCAAACGCATTGCCAGCTACATGAGCCAGCAAAGCGACCGGATCATGGTCGACCGCATCAGCGATATCGCCCGTGAGTGCGAAGTGCACCCCTCGGCCATCGTGCGGTTTTCCCAGCGCTTCGGTTTCAGTGGTTTCAGCGAGATGCAGGCCTTGTTCCGCGAGGCGTACACGCACAAGACCACGCCGGTGCAGAACTACCAGCAGCGCATTCGCAGCATGATCGCCAACAAATCGCAGAAGGCCAGCGGCGGCGACCTCGCCCGCGAGTGCATCGATGCGACCCTGTCGGGCATCGAGCGACTGGGACAGGAACTCGATGACGAAGCCTTCGACAAGGCCGTGGACCTGGTCGTAAACGCCGACAACATCTACGTGGTCGGCGTGCGCCGCTCGTTCGCCGTGGCCGATTACCTGGTCTACAACCTGCAACACACCAACAAGCGCATTCATCTGGTTTCCGGCCTCGGCGGCAGTTATCGCGAGCAGATGCGCAGCGTGCGCGCCAATGACCTGGTGATCGCCATCAGCTTCACGCCCTACGGCAAGGAAACCCAGCACTGCCTGCGCATCGCCCAGCACAATCAGGCGAAAACCCTGATCATCACCGACAGCAACCTGTCGCCGCTGGCCAAGCGCGCCAACACCGTGCTGCTGGTCAACGAAGGCAGTTCGTTTGCGTTTCGCTCACTGAGTGCGACGTTGTGCCTGTGCCAGGCGCTGTTTATCGCCGTGGCCTATCGACTGGAATTGAAGGTCGACGAGATCCACGAACAGGTCGGCTTCGAGGATTAACCACGCGCCACTTGCAGGTCATGGAAGCTCAGCTAAGGTAGTCCATCCCGACATCGACACCTGAAGGAACGGCGCTATGAAACTGATCGGCATGCTGGATTCGCCCTACGTGCGGCGCGTGGCCATTTCTGCCCGCTATCTGGGCATCGACCTGGAACACGAATCGGTGTCGGTGTTCCGCCACTTCGAGCACTTCCAGCAGATCAACCCGGTGGTCAAGGCGCCCACCCTGGTGCTGGACGACGGCGAGGTGTTGATGGACTCGACACTCATCATCGACTACCTCGAAGCCTTGGCCGGCCCCGGCAAAAGCCTGATGCCCGGCGACCTCAAACAGCGGCTGCGCGCCTTGCGCCTGATCGGCCTCGGGCTGGCGGCCTGCGAAAAGTCGGTGCAGCTTTACTACGAACGCAACCTGCGCCCGGCCGACATCCAATACCAACCGTGGGTCGAACGGGTTGAAGGTCAATTGGCGGCGGCGTACTCATCACTTGAGCGCGAACTGGAGAAGCAGCCCCTGGCGAACGGCGCCTTGATCGGGCAAGACGGCATCACTCTCGCGGTCGCCTGGAGCTTCACCAACCTCGTGGTGCCGGATCAAGTCGATGCCGAGCAGTTTCCGCGGATCGCTGAATTCACCGCGCAGGCAGAAAAGCTTGAGGCCTTCATCAGTACACCGATAACCTGAACGGCCCAATCCATCGGACCCGACCATGACCGCCGCTGAACAACCTGCCCCGGCGTTGAAGGAAATCTTCAACGCCGCGCGCCTCCAGCACATCGCGACCGAAATGACCGCGGTCTACCCGGCGTTCAACGCCAAAGCCTTCCTGAAATTGGCCAACGACGGCCTCGCCGACCTGTCGATCATGCAACGCATGGCCCGGGTCAGCGAAAGCCTGCACGCGGTGCTGCCGCTGGGTTATGACGAGTCCCTGGAAATCCTGCGCGCCCTCGCCCCCCGCCTCAACAGCGGCTTTGTCAGCATCTCGCTGCCGCATTACGTGGCGATGTACGGCGCGCATGATTTCGAACAGTCGATGGACGCACTCAAATACTTCACCACGTTTGGCTCTGCGGAATTCGCGATCCGCTATTTTCTGCGCAGCGATCTGCAACGGTCATTGGCGCTGATGCAGCAATGGTCCCGGGATGAAAACGAACACGTCCGACGCCTGGCCAGCGAAGGCAGTCGACCGCGTTTGCCGTGGTCCTTTCGGTTGGAACAGATTCAGAGCGACCCGACATTGGCCGCGCCGATTCTCGACAACCTCAAGGCCGATGAAAGCCTCTACGTGCGCAAGTCCGTGGCCAACCACCTCAATGACATCACCAAGGACCACCCTGAGTGGGTGCTGGATTTGATCGAGGGTTGGCAACTGGAGAACAAACACACGGCCTGGATTGCCAAGCATGCATTGCGCAGCTTGATCAAGCAGGGCAATCAGCGGGCGCTGGCGATTATTGGGGCCAGCGGCAAAGCTGAGGTGGAGATTATTGGGGTGAGGGTCGAGCCGGCGGTGATTCGGCTGGGGGAGAAAATTACGTTGTCGTTTGATGTGAAATCCACGGTGGCGGAGAGTCAGCGGCTGGTGATCGATTATGCGATTGATTATGTAAAGGCCAATGGCGGGACATCGGCGAAGGTGTTCAAGCTTAAGGCATTGACGTTGCCTGGCAAGGCGACTGAACGGGTCAGCCGCGGACAGCAGATCAAGGAGCTCACCACTCGCAAACACTATGTGGGCGAACACGCAGTGCACATTCTGGTGAATGGCGAACGCCTGGCCAGCACCTCATTCGAAATCCTCCCCTAAAACACGTCGCTCTGGTGTAGAAACTCAACCGCGAACCAGATAGGCCCCTAAAGGCACCCGATGTCGCAGCTTTTTGCAGCTACCGGGTGCGGGCTGATGTCCGGGCGGGCGATCAGGAAACCAGATTCGACATTTACCCCGAGGCGGCCAATGGCCGCGGGGAATTTTGACCCCGTCGTACACGGACTCTCGATCGACGGAAGCCACTGGCAATTCTCCTTCGGGCCGAAGCCTGCCAGCCGTCGGCGAATCCGATACCCCCTCTGCCTTTGCGCGAGCGAAGTCGCCAGCGTAGCGCCCAGTGTCCTGAGCGGATAGTTCAGCAGCGGCCATTTCCGCCACGCGGCGCCTTTGGGCTTCTTCTTCAAGCCGCTTCTGAACTGCGATCAGGTCCTCTTGGGCGTTGGGTAAGGTACTCGAAGCCTTGGCCTGCTGCGCCGCCTGGATCAATTGGAAGTTGCGGTTACGCAACTCGACGTTGCGACCAACCCGCATGTTCGAGCGCGCCGCCAACGTTTCAGCCTGCTGGTACTGCCCCTGCTGAAGACGCAACACACCAAGATAATGCAGCGTTGCGGGATTGTTCGGCTGGATATGCAGGGCACGCTCCAGCGTGGCAGCGGCCTGGTCCAACTGGCCAGCTTCATACTGCCGCGAGGCGGTTTCGATCAGGGTGGTTGATGCGCTGTTACTTTGCGAGGGCGCTCTTCGCTCCGCAGCAACCGAGCAAAACGACGCGACAGCGCAGAACGCCAGGATGAGACCCGGCAGAAAACTTTTGGTTGGCATCAGGGGGTCGGACTCAGTTGATCTCGGACGGCACTGCCGTAAAACAGTCCACCAGCACTGCTCGGCATCGCCGATACAGGGCCCCCATTGACCTGACCAGTGCCTTGAAGTTCCCGCTGCAACGGCTACTGCGGATGGTTTGGAATTCACAGGCCACTGCGACCATTCTCATTTATTACCACCCCCACTCTCAAAGCGTGATCCGTTGCTCGACTTCACGATGGGGTAGAAAAAACGGCGGATTTATTGCCCGGAAAAATAAATCCGTCCCGTTATTTCCTCAGCGAAGGTGTTCAAGCTGAAGGCGTTGACGCTGGCTGGTGGGGGGAGTGAGTTTGTGAGTCGAGGGCAGCATATTAAGGAACTGACTACTCGCAAACACTATGTGGGCAAACACGCGGTGCACATCATGGTGAATGGCGAACGCCTTGCCAGCACCTCATTTGAGATCCTCGCGTAACGTGTAGCAACGCGAGGCTGCGTCCGACCGCCTCCAATGCCATTAGAAGTGACGGAGTCTACCCGTGAGGGCCGCTTAACTCGGCATGTGGATGGTTCGGGCCGATAGAAAAAAGGGGACTGACATACTGTCCCTGGAGCCATCTTTAGTGCGTTCAACGCATAGCGCGTTTTTTGCACCACAGTGACACCAGCATGCCTGTGGCAATCGACACCAGTGGAATGCTCGAAGCAACGCCCAGTGTTGGAAACACCAACAGTATTTGCGAGTCGTTGCCGCCAAGCATCATCGAAGCCCCAATTCCCATCAAAATACCCGCCAACAAATGAACGCCAGCCTTCGATGGGGTAAAGGCCTCGAAACGGAATTTTTTCCTGGACAAGGTAAAACTCAGCATGCCTGCCAGCAACATGACAAACACCGCAATACGCCGGGCGCTGATTGCCATATCGGCTTGCCAGAACATCTGCGAAACATTGTAAAAGAACACACTAGGTGTCCATGACGGCTCGAACGCATAGAGCGCACTCGTCAACGCACCCAGCAGCATACTGGAGAAAACCAGGTGTCTATTACCGTGTATGCCGACCAGAAATATCAGCACCAGCGCCACTACACCGATCAACAGCCAGTAATGACGGCTGGAAATTTCCGGCATCAGAATGCTCTTCTGTTCGGGCATCATGCGCATGTAATACCAGAGCACCATCCCCAGGATCCAGCCGATCATCGTGAACAGTTTATTGAAATTGCCACAGGCAAACCTGGTTAGCGTGCCGACGCTGCAACCGTTGTTCAGCACCGATGCCACCCCGAACAACAAGCCTCCCGAAACCAGTAAAGGATAGGAAATATCAGGCGAGTACAGCGGCAGGCTGACCCCGGAGAAACGATAGATCGGGGCCAGCATCAACCCGAACAATCCACACGATGTCAGCGCCACAAACAACGTCGGGCGCCCCGCCAGCAATTGTTCGCTCGCTCTGACCAGGCACATGCCCATGCGCTGCGAAACCCAGCCAATCAGGAACGCTAATACCAACGCCATCAGTAAAGAGAACACCATGTTCGTGCGCCACTGCTGATTTGGATGGGCCGGGTTTCACCAGGTATTAGCGTAGCTCTCGATCAGGTTAACTGTGTATCTGACGCGGCTGTAATCTGACGGTCGCTTTGTGTCGTTCCCTGGTTTCTTAGAAGTTGAATGACTGTTCTTGGCAGATTTCTGCCTCTCGCCACGGGCAGAAAACGGCCATGAGCTGCCTCCAGTGGATGTGACCATCTGCATAATGCTGAGCTTCCATATCTCTGCAGGAACTAGCACGCCGACAACTGAGAGGATTTCCCCGTGGGAGCTTGCTAAGAGGACGGCACTCTTGGATCTGGCTCTTCGACGGAAGAGATCGCTGTCTGGTCTTGTTGTGCTGGGGGTGTCGCCGGATCCCAGCCTCCACCAAGGGCACGGAAGACCCCCACCGCGGCTCGTGCAGCATCAGCACGGTTCGCGTCGAGTTCATCGCGCGCCGTCAGCAACTGACGATCTGCGTCCAGGACATCGGTCAGGGTGATCGATCCTGCACGGTAAACCTGCTCAGACAGATTCCGAGATTTTTCCAAGGCCTCCACCTGCTCCTGAAACTGGACCACGTGGACCACGTGGATCACGGTCTGCCCCAGCTGAATAAAGGAGTTCTCCACATCTTCTGCGGCTCGAAGGACGGATTGTCGATAAATGGCCAAAGCTTCGCCTGTATACGGCCTAATTCCCCCCTGCTCGCCTTTCCGGGCAGTTGCAAGTCGAGAAGTAATGAACGCTTCAGATCGACCTGACTCCAAGTCTTACCCCGACGCTCACATTCAACGTGTCGCGTCGATGGGTGTCCGAAACATCCTCCAAATCATGGAATTCCCATGACTGACCCACGTAACGTCGCCCACGACAAAAAAGTACAGCAAGAGAAAAAGAACCACGGCGAAGAAATCGCGCCAAATGCCGAGCACACGCCCCAGCCTGGTATGAAGCCAGCACTCAAAGACGATGATGACAAGCAAGCCGACCAGGCTTGAGCAAGGCAGCAACCTGATTTAGAAACTGCCATTTGGCGGCGCTGGCTGAAGTCAGCAGCCGCTGCTTTGCCGCTAACTCACCATCTGCTGCCAAGCGTCCGCCGAGAGTGTCAGCAGTTGTTCGGGCGTGGTGACCGCAACTTCTTCCAAGGGACAACATGTGGGTCAAACGCTAGTAAAAGCGCTGGTCGCACATGCACCTCTGCGCTGTCAGAAGGTGCGTCTTTCCACCGATTCGTCCGAATGCGAACAGAGGATGTTGATGCTACCCATATCATGCTGCCAGGCGACGCCTGATGCAGGCAGCTAACGGCCAGAAGCGGTCTCTAGACAGCTAGCCGCCAAAACAGTAGGTTGGCAGCACAATAGGTTGCTACCCGTGTCGCACTTCTCTCGGAATGATGTTGCGTTTGCAACGAGAAGAATCAAGTTGGCCGTGGAGTTGCTAAGCGATAGGGGACTTATGCGATATAAAATGCAGCATTGGATATCGCATAGTGAAGTTATACTTTCCAACGGGACTTGAGATGTACCTTAATTTAGACGAGACAGAATTAAAGCAGTACGTATACCGAACCATCTCATACGATCGACTAATAGAGCTATTTGCGACAAAACTAAACACGTTAGTTAAGCCCAGCCTCTGGGAAGACACCTTCGAAAATTTTATCTTAAAGTCAAAACTGAGAGATGAAACTGGCCGGCAAATTGAGTACGACATTCATAATCGAATGTATGGGCAATGCTGGACCTTAGAAAAATCATCCGACGCCTTGTGGAGAATTTACTCTTCAAACAAAGATGGCATCAGAATTAGGACTACCATAGACCAACTACTTGATAGCCTTTGCTTAGGCACTATAGATAGAAAAAAATGCGTACACTGCATTGGTAAAGTTGAGTACTTAAGAGAGACAGAGCTTGTTAAAAGAGCGAAAGGCACTTTTACTTCTCATGGCGAAATAACATTTGGCAAGCTTTTTAGCTCTCTTTTATTAAAACGACGAGCTTTCAGGCATGAAAATGAAGTTCGATTGATGTTTTGTGATTGGGCTGAGGGTGCTGGAGAGAACAAACTGCTCAGGTATGATATTGATCCTCATAAACTTATCACTCAGATCATGATAGACCCCCGAGTTTCATATGAAAAATTCAAACTTATTGAGCAAGATATACGTCAACGAACAGCATACCAAGGAGAAATTAAGCGATCCCTGCTATACCGACTACCCGAAAGCTTGACTTTTGACGTGCAAGCAAAAATATAACAAACAAATCAACTTCGCGCCTTTGGCGAGAGTCAGCTAACGGGTACCCTCATGAATCGCAGATGCCTTGATGAACAAAACACATTGGCGCTGCTGCCCATTCCGAGTACAAGCCTTCATCAACTTGAAGCTTCTCTCGGGGAGATCAACGCTGGCATGCATGGCGGAATCAAAGGTTGCCTAACCGACCTAATCAAAATCAATAAACGAACTCGGCACAGCCACAAGGCTTGGGGTCGATTGAAAGCTGGTCGAAAACTCGATCTGCTGATTACGTTCCGATTCATAATATTCGATGAGCAAGAAGAACCAGACCAGTGCTTCTACTCTTGGGAGGCAAGTACACACGGCACGCCGCAAGCGCCCACGCTAATGTGTTGTTTCGAGCGGGTTTCCGGTAAACCACCTGAAAGCGGACTTGGCTCGTCTCCGGGTGCATATGTTCAATCGCGGCGTATCTTCTCTGTCCCTGTACAGTGCGTGTTGCAGGGCTGGGGCAATGTTGAGAGTGGCCATATGATTTATGAACACAACATTTCGGCCATGGATTTTGCAGAGCAACAGTTCGAGTCAGTTAGCTACATAGGTCTTACGTCTCGTAACTGGCAAACTAGATACAAAGAACATCAGCGTGATGCATTAACCGGCAGCGAGCTGATATTCCACACCTCCCTACGCAAAGTGTTCAACTGCGATAGTCTTGTGCAGTCCGGGCTTGGAAACTTTGAGTTGGTGAGGAAAGGTGCCGTCCTTCTTTCAGAGTTGCAATATGTGAATCTCTCCTACGAGGAAGCTATGCAGGTCGAGGAAAAAATGGTCGAGCGCACTCTTTATCCAAAAGGCCTGAACATGATCCCGGGTGGATTCGCGGGATTTCAATTCCTTCACAAGCTTGGCTTTCTTAACCGCTCAGAAACCTCCGTTGACGAACGGGATAAGGCTGCGTCGAAATATCTGCTTGACGAGGCCTCTCGGCCACGCCTCGCTCCATGGGTAAAAGAAAAGTGGGCTGATGATCAATTTTACGAGCAGGTCATATTCAAGCGCAGTAACACCTTGAACCGAGATCAAATTCTTTCTATCCGCCAGTACGGGAACGAATGGGGATTCGATCCTGATCTCATTGCAAATTTGGTCGGTGCGAATCATCGACAAGTGCGGGACGTACTTAGTGGCAAGTACTACTCACGCGTTAAATAGTCCCTTAACCAGTCAGCTAAGAATTTGGAAGAACCCGCTAAAGGCAGACGGTAGTGAGTGTCTACTCTGGGTCGATAGATGCCGTTCGCGAGCGGCCGCTTTCTAGCCGTTAACT
Organism: Pseudomonas sp. DR48; assembly: GCF_019823085.1. Classification (NCBI taxonomy): domain Bacteria; kingdom Pseudomonadati; phylum Pseudomonadota; class Gammaproteobacteria; order Pseudomonadales; family Pseudomonadaceae; genus Pseudomonas; species Pseudomonas sp. DR48. The sequence goes on from NZ_CP081946.1 coordinate 6,458,018, forward strand.
GCCTTTCACGAAAAGCAGCCATGGGTCGAACGAAACCCGGTACCGATCCGACTCTTCACCTGAAAGCTGAGACTTCATGGATACGGTTGCCGACTGACCCTCCCCTCTGTGACGACGGACTAACCATCGCCACACAGGGCTTGCTCTTACTCCTTCACCTCAACCTGATCCAACGCCTGATTCACCGCCAATTCCCCCAGCATCACGACCTGCGTAATTCCCAGCAGGGTCTTGCGGTGTGAGTGGCCCAGCAACGCCGCGAAGTTGCTGAGCATGGTGGTGGCCGAGCCCAGTGATTCGCTGGCGTTGGCCAGCAGGGATTCGGTGTCGTACTTGGGATTGACGAGGAACATGCGCTCGGGCTCGTTGGCCGCGGCCATGATGAGGGCGCCTGGGTTGAGGTAATGGTCGAGGGCGCGCTCAGCGGCATCGTGGAATTTCTTGGAGTCGACGGATTCGTAGGGGGATGCTGGATCGGTATCGGGTGGGTTGGGTGTGGGTTTGATCATGGTGAAACTCCTGATTGTTCACTAGGAGCTACCAACATCACTTGCAGATGATGGGTGGCAGCTATGCGCGGGTCTGCAAGACCGGGAAACCAGGAACCCGGCAGACTGTGAGGTCTCCCGCACAAAGCCGCCATTTAACGGACCCGAACGAGCGTCCTGTGGCAAGGCTATGCGATTGGTATTCCGGCGGGCTTGCAGACCCGATCACTGATGAGCAGTGACTGGAGTGAAGTTACCGACGGGGCCCTAGACGCACAAGCCGGCGGATTCTGGCGTACGCGTAGGTAACGACGCAAGGCGTTGTAGCCGTTAGGACGTAACACTGAGTGTCTTTAAACACGCACCTTGAAACCTGTTTAAGGCATCAAATGTTGGGCGAATATTGCTTGGCTGAAATCGATGGCGTCGGGTCTGACGCCATCGAGAGCAGGCTCACTCCCACAGGGAAATGGGGCGAATTCTCGGTCTCGGGATGGCATGGGCTTCGCGGTGCCGGCCATGACAACGTCGATCTTGTCCGCGTCGTCAGCCCTTTTTGCGATACGCCATTGAGTCGTCGATACGTTTGAGTATGTAGTCGCCCGCCGCAACCGGAGGATACAGACTCTGCGCTGGATCGACTCCCAGATCGCAGGGATCGACAACAGCGCTATAAGTCGGGTCGTAGAACGTGGCAATGGAATAGCGCTCGTGGCCCGAAGAGTTAATCACCCGGTGCAGGGTCGAACGAAAGCGATCATTGGACCAATGAGCCAACAGGTCTCCAACGTTAACAACCAGACTGCCAGGAATAGGGGTCGCCTCGATCCAACGGTTGGAGCCGAGCTCGCGGACCTGCAGACCGCCGCTGTTATCTTGGTAGAGCAAGGTAATGCAACCGTAGTCCGTGTGCGGTGCCACGCCGAATTGGTCAGCCTCCGCCTGTGCAGGCTGTGGTGGGTAATAAACCATCTGCGTACGCTGCAGGGGCTTGGTGTATTTATCTATGAAAAAATCTTCTTCGATACCCAACCCTACCGCCACTGCCCTGAGTAAATCCGCTCCGGCCTTACCGATTTCTGAATAGTATTCCGCCAGTGCGTCCTGCAACTCCGGCATGAACTCCGGCCATTGATTCGGCCCGCGTAAAGCCTCACCGGCAATAACGCACGGATCATCCTCCGCCAGCTCCAGACCGATACTGAAGAACTCCTTGTGATCAGGCTTGGTGGCTTCATACATGGTCGCCCCACCCAGTGCATGCCAGCCTCGATGCCGCTTGTTCACCGCCACCTGGCGCTTGGTCTCAGTCGGATAGGCAAAGAACTGTGCCGCTGCCGCCATCGCTCTGTCGATCACCGGCTGCGGCACGCCGTGATTGATAATGTAGAAAAAACCGATTTCGCTGCAGGCTTTTCGAATGGCATCACCGGCCTGGCGAATGCTTGCCTGATTACCCTCACGAACTCCGGTCATATCGATCAGAGGCAGATTGGTGATAGAGGTCATGTTCACTCCTGCAAAAGTAAATACAGCGGTGGCGAGGTTGCGGCTTTGCCAGTGAATGACGAGCCGGTATATACAGGACATAGCATTTACTGTGCCGCCTCACCAGTTACCTATCTGCAAGCCTCGAGCTAATGCGAATATTGCGACGCAAGCGCCCGATCAAACCTGTTACGAGCCCGTTTCCCTTCGCCCCAGCAGTGGGCAGAGCGCCCACAACTGGTGCAACCTTCGGTTACATCCTTTAGAAAAACCGTCCTGATCGATTTCCTTTTTCGTCTGAACGAGCGGGTCTGGAATGCTCGTTGGCGAGCCGGAATGGAAAGCTGGCCTGCATTTTGCCTTACCTGTATATACAGGAACATGTAGCTGTCTCAATTCCCCATCACCCTGCCATCAGGACACTCTCAATGTACGCACCGTTGCAGCTCAAACCCGGTCATCTCACCCTCGATCAATTGCGCGCCATCTACCAGCTGCAAAGTCCTTTCGAACTGGACCCGGCTGCGCGCGACGTCGTCGATGCAAGTACTCGTACAGTAGACGAAATCATCGCCAACGAGCGGACGGTGTACGGCATAAATACCGGGTTCGGCCTGCTGGCACGGACCTCAATTCCTACCGAGTCGCTGGCAAAACTGCAGCGCAACCTTCTGCTTTCACATTGCACCGGCACTGGTCCACTGCTGGATGACGCCAGTGTCGCTCTCATCATGGCGCTCAAGGTGGGCTCCCTTGCCCGTGGTTTTTCCGGGATTCGTTGGGAGGTGATTCAGGCCCTGAGCAAGCTCTATGCAGCCAGGGTTTACCCCTGCATACCGTCGCAAGGGTCCGTCGGCGCTTCGGGCGACCTGGCACCGTTGGCGCATATGTCCGCGGTGTTGATCGGCGTCGGCCGGGTGCGTCATGAGGGCCGTGAAATGGATGCAGTCGAGGGTCTGGCAATTGCCGGCCTCGAACCGATGGTGTTGGGCCCTAAGGAAGGCCTGGCGCTGATCAATGGCACTCAGGTCTCGACGGCGCTGGCCCTGCGCGGCCTGTTCGCCTGCGAAAAGCTGTTCAGCGCTGCGGTAGTCGCTGGCAGCCTGAGCGTTGAAGCCTTGAAAGGCTCGGACGTGCCGTTTGACCCACGCATCCAGGCCGTTCGTGGACAACCAGGGCAGATCGACGTGGCGCAGCTCTACCGCGAATTGCTGGCTACCAGTGAAATTCGCGAATCCCATCGCCACTGCGACCGAGTGCAGGACCCTTACTCGCTGCGTTGCCAGCCTCAGGTCATGGGCGCGTGCCTGGACCACATGCGCTTCGCCGCCGGAGTCTTTCTGCGTGAAGCCAATGCCGTCTCGGACAACCCGCTGGTGTTCTGCGCCGACGGCGACGTGCTTTCCGGAGGAAACTTCCACGCCGAACCGGTCGCCATGGCCGCCGATGTGCTGGCCTTGGCCATCTCCGAAATTGGCGCCCTGTCCGAGCGACGAATCGCACAACTGGTTGACCCGGCACTGTCGGGGCTGCCGGCCTTTCTGGTGCGCGAAGGCGGCCTGAATTCTGGCTTCATGATCGCTCAGGTCACCGCGGCCGCCCTCGCTTCGGAGAACAAGACCCTGGCGCATCCTGCCTCAGTCGATAGCCTGCCAACCTCAGCCAACCAGGAAGACCATGTGTCGATGGCGACCTTTGCGGCACGTCGTTTGCTGGACATGGCTGGCAACAGCAGCGCGGTGGTTGCCATCGAATTGCTGGGCGCGGCTCAAGGCGTGGACTTGCATGCCCCACTGCAGACTTCGGAAAAGCTCAGCGAAGTGCTGACGATGATTCGCCGTGAAGTGGCTCACTACGATGAAGATCGCTATTTCGCCCCGGATATCGCCGCTGCGCGCGCCTGGGTCGAGAACGCGGCGTTCACTCGCTGGTTGCCGGCAGAACGCCTGTATGCCTGATTCATAACTCTGAGCTGAACCCGTTCGCCGCCTGACGGCGGCGAACACCTACTCTTACGTAGCCGATGGGATATGCCATGCGCCGCTATTATTCAGGCCCGGACTATCGTCGAGCACACAGCATTGCCGAGTTGGCAGTAATGGCCCGTCGACGCTTGCCGCATTTCGCGTGGGAATACCTGGAGGGTGGTGCAGAAGAAGAATTGACCTTGCGCCGCAACCGTCAAGGCTTCGCGGACATTGCCCTGCTGCCGCAAACCCTGGTGCCCTGCTCCGAAACGCAACCCCAGCGCTCGCTGTTCGGTCGAGAGCTGCCGCTCCCCATCGCAATCGGTCCCACCGGCTATAACGCCATGCTTTATCGCGATGCCGATATTCATCTGGCCCGCGCTGCAACGGAGCGCGGCCTGCCCTTTACGCTGAGTACCGTTTCCACCAGCTCTCTGGAGCAAGTCGTCGCGGCAGTGCCAGAGGTGAATCTCTGGTTCCAGCTCTACTGCCTGCGAGACCCGAAGGTCCAGGAAGACCTGCTCCTGCGTGCTGCGTCCGTAGGCTGCAAGACCTTATTGCTGACCAGCGACGCTGTACTGCTGGGCAACCGGGAGTGGGACAAACGCAACTTTGTCCGGCCGCGGCAACTGAGCCTGCGCAACAAGTTCGACGTGCTCAATCATCCTCGGTGGATGGCCCAGACACTGTGGCCTCATGGCCTGCCGAACCTGGGCAACATCGAACGCTATCTGCCCTCCGCGCAACGCACTATCGAAGGTGCCGCCCATTTCATAGGCTCGCAAATGGACACCGGCCTGGATTGGGATGCCCTCGCCCGCTTGCGCGACCGCTGGCCGCAACGGTTGTTGCTCAAAGGCGTGTTGCACCCGGCTGATGCAGAGAAAGCCATCGCGCTGGGTCTTGATGGCGTGGTGGTCAGCAACCACGGCGGCCGGCAACTGGACGGCGTCCCGGCGAGTATCGATTGCCTCCCGGCGATTGCCTCCGTCGCCAAAGGCAAGCTGACGCTGCTGCTCGACAGCGGCATCCGCCGTGGCACCGACATTCTCAAAGCCTGCGCCCTCGGTGCCGATGCGGTTTTGCTCGGGCGCGCTACCTTGTATGGAGTGGCAGTCGGCGGGCAGGCGGGTGCCGGGCATGCGCTCGACCTGCTTGCACAAGAATTGCGTCTGGCCCTGTCGCTGCTCGGAACACCAGACCTGAACCAGCTCCACCGTCGCCAGCTGTGCGCGACGCCCTCCACATCCTTCACCGTGAGTTGAACCGATGAACGATTTGCAACAGACCCTCGAACAATTGCGCCTGGCGCTGGGTGATGGCGCGGTAGTGACGGGCGCCGATATCAGTCAACGGCACTACAGCGACTGGACGGGCCATGCACCGGCCTGCCCTGCCGCACTGTTGCTGCCACGCACCACCGAGCAGGTCGCGAGCGCTTTACGCATCTGCAGCAACGCGCAACAGCCGGTGGTCCCCCAAGGCGGAATGACTGGGTTGGCCGGTGGCGCAGTGCCTCGTGAAACGGACATTGCCCTGTCCCTGGAACGCCTGCGCGGCATCGAAGAAATCGATCCAGCGGCGGCGACCATCAGCGTCTGGGCCGGCACGACGCTGCAAGAGATTCAGCAAGCAGCGCTCGATGCCGGTTTTGTCTTCCCCCTGGATCTCGGCGCCCGCGGTTCGTGCCAGATCGGTGGCAACATCGCCACCAATGCCGGTGGCAATGCGGTGATTCGTTACGGCATGACCCGGGATCTGGTACTCGGCCTGGAGGTGGTCCTGGCCGATGGCCGTGTGCTGAATCTGCTCAACAAGATGATCAAGAATAACTGCGGTTATGACCTGAAACAGTGCTTCATCGGCAGTGAAGGCACTCTTGGGGTGATTACCCGTGCGGTATTGAAGCTGGCACCTCAACCTGGTGAAACCACCACCCTGCTCTGCGCCCTTCCCGATTACGCCAGTGCGGTCAGCCTGCTGCGCCGGGTGCAACGCAGCGTCGGTACGCCGCAAGCGTATGAGCTGATGTGGCAGGATTTTTTCCGCCTGGGGGTTTCCTGGCTGGAAAACCCGACCGCGCCAATGTCGCTCGACCATCCGCTGTATGTACTGCTCGAATGCGCCAGCCCTCGGGACTTGCTTGAGCAGACACTGGAAGAAGCCTTTGCTGCCGGTGAAGTGGTCGATGCGGTATTGGCCAGCTCCCAGACCCAGGCCCGGGCACTCTGGAAGATCCGTGAAGCGACAGGCGAATTCCCCCTGCGCATGAAGCCTTTGAACTTCGACATCAGCCTGCCCATCGGCCTGATCGGCGACTTTGCCGAGCGTTGTCGCCAGCGCCTGGAACAGCGCTGGCCGGGCAACCACAGTGTGTATTTCGGCCATATCGGTGACAGCAATCTACACCTGACGGTGGACTGCGCTTCCTTGCCCGAGCCTGCCCCCATCCTGGAAGTCGAGGAGCTGGTCTACAGCGCTGTCGGCGAACTGCGCGGTTCGGTCTCGGCCGAACATGGCATCGGCTTGCTCAAGCGCGACTTTCTCCATCACTCGGTCAGCCTCGAGGCTCGCCAGGCAATGCAACAACTCAAGGACTGCTTCGACCCCAAGGGCATTCTCAACCCGGGGAAAATCCTCGGTTGAGTGCTGATTCAAGCTGTATATACCGCTCTGGCACGTTAACTGCTGTAGCCGTAATGATTCATAAGCAACGCATAACCAGAACCAACACACACCATAAGCCTCGCTGCACCTGATGAAGGAGTTACACCATGCAACTCGATTCTCTGTTCAGTAAAAAATTCAACGGTCTGTGCATCGCCTTGACCCTGGCTGGCGCCTGTATGGCGGCTCAGGCCGATCAGCTTGCCGATGTGAAAAAGTCCGGTGAACTGGTGGTGGGCACTGAACTGCAATTTGCACCTTTCGACTTCACCGAGAACGGCAAACAGAAGGGCTTGAACGCCGAGCTGTTCGAGCAGTTGGGCAAAGAGTTGGGCGTCAAGGTCAGATTCATGGACCTGCCATGGCCAAGTGTGTTGCCAGGGCTTGAAGCCAAGAAATTCGACGTCGTCGCGGGGCCTATCATCGTTACCAAGGCACGCAAGGAGCGTTACCATTTCGTCATGCCGATAGCCGAGGCAACCGTAGCGTTGATGGTCAGCGCCAAGGACAGCCCCATCAGTAAACCTGAAGACATTGCCGGCAAAGCCGTGGGCGCAGGTAAAGGTTCGGCGCAACTCGAAGAGCTGAAAACCTTCGCCGCCACCCTGCCGAAAAAAGTCGATGTCCGTGAATACATCGACAACAACCAGGCCTACGCAGAGCTAGGGACCAAGCGCATCGTTGCCGTTGCCAACTCACTGCCGAACATCTCCTACGTCGCCGCCCAACACCCGGACAAGTACAAAGTGGTGATGCCTCCATTCGGCAAGAAATCCTACTTCGCCTACCTGGGACGCAAGGATGATGACGCCAACAGCCTGATCGCCGCCCTCGATAGCGCCATGCTGAAAATGCACGAAGACGGTCGTCTCGCCGCCCTGCAAAAGAAATGGCTGGGCACCGAAATGGACGTGCCGAAAGCCGACTTCGAGCCGACCTGGTAAAGCACGGTCACGGGGTTTATGAACGGATCGCCGGCTCAGCCGAGCCGGTGATTTATCCATGCTGGAGGCACGACGATGTTCGATTGGCCTTTACTGCTGCAAAACCTGCCCCTTCTGCTGGACAGCCTGCTGGTGACCCTCGAAATTTCCGTCGCCGCACTGGCCATCGGCTTTGTCATCGGCGTGATCGTGGGCAGTCTGCGTCTTTCACCCCTGCCGCTGCTCAGGCGTTTGGGTGGCGCTTATATATTCGTGTTCCGTGGCATTCCGCTGCTGGTGCAACTGCTGTTCATTTATTACTTCCTGCCGCGTATCGGCCTGCCCAACGTTTCGCCCATGGTGGCAGCGGTGATCGGGCTGTCCCTGGCGGCGGGTGCGTATATCGCTGAAATCATGCGCGGTGGTTTTCTCGCCATCCCTGGCGGTCAGCTGGAAGCCGCCGGCCTGCTGGGTCTCAGCTCAGGGCAAATGCTGGTGCGCATTCGCGTCCCTCAAGCCGTACGCCTGACCTTGCCGGCACTGGTCAACGAAATGATCCTGCTGATCAAGGCTTCGTCACTGGTGTCGGTGGTGGGTTTGGCCGACCTGACGCGCACCGCCCAGAACATTGCTGCCAGTGACTACATGTTCGTTCAGGACTACCTGATGCTGGCCGGCTTCTATTGCCTGATCAACATTCCGCTGGCGTTCTTCGGCGGCCTGCTGGAGCGTCATCTGAAGGAGCGCTACGCATGATCTTTGACCCCACGATCATCACCGACCATCTCGGCGACATCGGACAAGGCTTCATGACCACCCTCGGCACCTGGTCTGCCGGTGTCGCGCTGGGCCTGACGCTGGGCATGTTGATCGCCGTTGCCCAACTGTTCGGCAACAGCCTGGTGCGCGTGCCGTTGCGGGCGTTCATCGAGATGATTCGAAGTACACCGTTTCTGGTCCAGCTGTTCCTGGTGTATTACGGCGGCCCGTCTTTCGGCTTGAACCTGGACCCCATTCCGGCTGGCATTCTCGGCCTGGGCATTTATGGCAGCGTCTATTTCGCTGAAATTTTCCGCTCCGGCTTTCAATCCGTTGCCCGCGGGCAACTGGAAGCGGCCGACTGCCTGGGCATCACCCGCCTGCAATGCATTACGCGCATCCAGATTCCACAAATGCTGGTGATCATCCTCCCGGCACTGGTCAATCTGATCACCATCCTGTGCAAGGAAACGGCGGTGTTGTCGATCATCACCATCCCCGAATTGACCATGGTCCTCACCGGCATCGGCTCGGAAACCTTCGCCTTTGTCGAGACCCTGCTGGTGCTGTGCATCGGCTACCTGCTCCTGGTGGAAGCCTGCTCACGGCTGGGCATGCTGCTGGAAGTGCGCGTCGGGCGATTCATGCAGAAGCAGCCGCGATGAGCAACTTCCATTCGGCGCCGACAGCTGCGCCACACTCATCCGTATTGAACGAATCAGGTGAAGCGATGAAGACTTCCAAGACACTCTCCGACAACAGCGCGCCGATGCTGAAACTGCACAACGTCGGCAAGAGCTTCGGCAACCTGCGTGTACTCAAAGGTATCGATTTGCAGGTCCGGCACTCTGAAGTGGTGTGCCTGATCGGTCCTTCCGGCTCAGGCAAAAGTACCCTGCTGCGCAGCATGGCGTTCCTTGAGGAGTACGACGAGGGCGAAATTTACATCGAAGGTCAGCTGCTTGGCTGGGTGCCGGAGAACGGCAAGGGCCGCAAGCGTGCGCCCCAGTCGCAAATCAATCAGGTGCGGCGCAACGTTGGCATGGTCTTCCAGCAGTTCAACCTGTGGCCGCACATGACCGCCCTTGGCAATGTCAGTGAAGCCTTGCTGCGTGTGCGCAAGTTATCCGCCGATGACGCCCGGCAACGCGCCATGGCGATGCTCGATAAAGTCGGCTTGGCCCATAAGGCCGCGGCTTATCCGGCGCAACTGTCCGGTGGTCAACAACAGCGTGTGGCGATTGCCCGGGCACTGGCCATGGAGCCACACATCATGTTGTTCGATGAACCCACCTCGGCCCTCGACCCGGAACTGGTCGGCGAAGTACTGCAGGTCATGAAAACCCTCGCCAAGGAAGGCATGACCATGGTGGTGGTCACGCACGAGATGGGATTCGCCGCTCAGGTCGCCGACTCGGTGGTGTTTCTCGATCAAGGCCAAGTGGTCGCTCAGGGCACCCCTCACGAAATCTTTCACAACGCTGAACAGCCACGTCTGCAGCAATTTCTGCAGAACTACCTGGATCGCAACGCTTTCTGGCAGGACACCAAAGAGGTTAGCCCGGTATGAATTCCAACGACCTGAATCTGCTGGCCCGTGCCGAAGTGCGTGACCTGGCGAGCTACAACGCCGGCCTCGGCTCGGAGGCGGTGCGCAAGCGCTTTGGCCTGACCCGCGTAGCCAAACTGGGCAGCAATGAAAACCCGATGGGGCCGGCACCCGCCGTCACCCCCGCGATGACTCAGGCCTGCAGCGAGATTGCGCTGTATCCCGACGCCGGTTGCCAGGCATTACGCGCCGCACTCTCGGAAAAACTCGACGTACCGGAAGATCAATTGGTATTCGGCAATGGCTCGGAAGATTTGCTGAGCGTCATCAGTCGCGTGTTCCTGGACCATGACGATGAAGTCGTCACCGTGGTGCCGTCCTTTGGGCTGCATTTCATCTACCCAATGGCCGCCGGCGCCCGGGTAGTGGGCGTGCCAATGACTGACGAAGGCACTTTCGACGTAGCGGGCATGGTCGCCGCGCTCACGCCCCGCACGCGTTTGCTGATGTTTTCCTGCCCGTCCAATCCGGTGGGCTGCACCCTGAGCGCCGATGAGTTGCAGCAGTTGCTCGACGCATTGCCCGCACAATGTTTGCTGGTGTTCGATGAGGCCTATTACGAATACGCCCAATGGGAGGCCGAGTATCCGGATTGCCTGGGCTTGATTCAGGCCAGTGGCAAACCGTTCATCCTGCTGCGGACTTTCTCCAAGGCCTATTCCCTGGCGGGCTTGCGAGTCGGTTACGGAATCGTCAGCGATCCGCTACTGGCCGATCTGATCAACCGTCTGCGCACGCCCTTCAACGTTAACCGCGTAGCCCAAGCCGCGGCGGTTGCTGCGCTGGCCGACGATGATTATCTGCACAGCTGTCTTTCCCATGTCGCCAGCGAACGCCGCAGGGTGGCAGCCGCATTGCAAGAGCAAGGCGTCGCGACCGCACCCTCCATGGCAAACTTTCTGTACTTCCACACGCCCTACCCTGCCGAAGTCATCAACCAGGCACTGCTGCGCGAGGGGGTCATCATCAAGCCCTGGCGCGAAGCCGGTTATTCTCGGCACTTGCGGGTATCCATCGGAAGCTGTGAGGATAACGACCTTTTCCTCCAGGCACTGGCAAAAGTCCTTGCCGCACAAGAAACACGGACCGACTAATGATTAAAAATGCACCGCAAGCGCTCTATCAGCGCGCGAAGGATTTTGTGCAAGGCCAGCTTCGCGCGGGCGTTTGGAAACCGGGCGACCTGATCCCGTCAGAGAACCGTTTGGTGCAAGAACTGGGCATGTCGCGCATGACCGTCAACCGGGCATTGCGCGAGCTGACCGAAGAAGGACATTTGGTGCGGATTTCAGGTGTAGGCACCTTCGTCGCTGAAAGCAAACCGCAATCTAACCTGCTGAGAATCACCAACATCGCTGACGAAATCCTCGCACGCGGTCACAGCTACACGTGCCGAGTCCTGCACCTGGGACGCGAGGCGGCTTCAATGCCGGTGGCCGCCGCGCTCGCGCTGCCCACCGGCTCTTCGGTCTTTCATCTGGTCTGTGTCCATTGCGAAGAAGGCGTACCGGTCCAGCTCGAGGATCGTTACGTCAATCCCGAGCTGGTGCCGGATTTTTTACAGCAAGACTTCGGCGAGCACCTGCAACCGGCCAGGTACCTGCTGCAGGTCATCAGGCCCGATGAAATGGAACATATCGTCGAAGCCAGCCACCCCAGCAGCGATGAAAGCAAACACATGCAAATCGACGCCAATGAACCTTGCCTGGTCCTCATGCGCCGGACCTGGAGTCAAAGCAAAATCGTCACCTATGTGCGCCTGATTCATCCCTCCTCACGCTATCGCCTCGGAAGTCGACTGCCGGTGAATGGTGCACACAGAGACAGTTAAGGCCGGTGCATTGAACCCTGTGTGTCACAACTTCTCTTCAGTCCCTGGTCGGGTCAGGTAATTGCAGTGCCTGCGCGAACACAGCCTGTAGGCGCCCGCCAGAGACTTTTAACCAACTCGTGCTATCAGCGCATCAGCTGTATTGGCTTGCTGAATCAGCAGCGACTTTGGACTTCCTGGAATGGGTCAGTTGATAGGCAATTGCCAACCATATGAACCACCCCGGCATGACCATCAAGGCAATACGGGTGTCAGGTCTCAGTGCCAGCAAACAGAGAACAAAGCCCAGAAACGCCAAAGAGAACCAGGCCATTGGCACACCGCCAGGCATCTTGTAGACCGATTGCGCATGCAGATCGGGCCTGGCTCTGCGATAGGCAATGTATGACGCGAGGATGGTCGACCACGTGAAAATCACCAGGATTGCCGACACGGTAGAGACGATGGTAAACGCGGTCATGACCTCTGGAACGATGAACAGCAGCAGTACGCCCACCAGCATCAACAAAGTGGTAAACGCCAGGCTCAGCAGAGGCACGCTATTGCCCGACAAGCGCCGGAAAACCCCAGGAGCATTGTCGTGACTGGCCAATCCGAACAGCATGCGACTGGATGAAAATACGCCACTGTTGGCCGATGAGGCGGCAGACGTCAGCACCACGAAATTGACGATACCGGCGGCGGCGGGAAATCCTGCAACCAGAAACAGTTCGACGAAAGGGCTCTTGTTGGGCGACACCTGCTGCCAGGAAGTCACCGCAATAATGCAAGCCAGTGCCAGCACATAAAACAGGATGATTCTCAGCGGAATCGAGTTAATGGCTTTAGGCAGGGTCTTTTCGGGGGCGCGCGTTTCGGCGGCGGCAGTGCCGATCAGTTCGGTGCCGGCAAAGGAGAAGATTGCCATCTGGAATCCGGCAAAGAAACCGAACAGACCGTTGGGAAAGGCTGCCTGTTTATCCAGCAGGTGGTTCAGGGATGCAGTCACGCCACTGGGTGAAACAAAGGAGCTGGCGATCATCACTATGCTGACGCCAATCAGGGTGACGACAGCAATGATCTTTATGATCGCAAACCAGAACTCCACTTCGCCGAAAAGCCTGACAGTCAGCACGTTCAAGGCGAACAGCGTCATTAACATACCGATGGCCGGGATCCACGCAGGTACATCGGGGAACCAGTACTGAAAGAATCCGCCGACCACGACGGCATCGCCCACCACAGCGACACTCCAGCTTAGCCAGTACGACCAGCCGAGGAAAAATGCCGCTCGCGGGCCGAGGTAGGCACCAGTAAAATCGGCGAAGGTTTTGAAGTTCAAGTTGGAGAGCAACAGTTCGCCCATGGCGCGCATGACGAAGTAGACGAACATCCCGATGATCATATAAATGAGGATGATCGACGTGCCTGAGAGGGCAATGATCTTTCCTGAACCCATGAACAGGCCTGTACCGATGGCGCCTCCCATGGCCATTAATTGAATGTGACGATTGCTGAGCGTGCGCTGCAGCGCGGGCTGTTCAACCCGCTCGGACGGAGTCGATTTCATTACAAAACCTCTTGATTTTATGTTTTTGAGTTTTGGCAGAAAGGTGGGTGTCTAGCGTTCTTGTTAGAGGTACAACGGCTAATACCGGTGTTGTTTTGGGAGTGGCAGGGTTCCTCATCCACTCAACCCCGAGCCCCCCCTTGGCGCTTTGCTCAGGGGGCGCCATCGATGGCTATCAGCTGGCGGTGCGCAGGCGCGAGGGGGCGATTGCGGGCGGCTGATCAAGCAGTTGGTAAAGATTTTTTATGTTGGCAGGCGTGGGCACCAGATGGATGCGCTCACCAATGGCATGCTCCCGTGCCAGATCGTGCACGTAGCGCAGGGATGAAAAGTCTTCCAGAGCGAAGCCCACCGAATCGAATACGGTGACCTGCGTGTCGCTCTCGCGGCCCGGGACTTCGCCCTGAACAATCCGGAAAAACTCGACGACGGGAAAGTCAGGCTCCAGTTGTTGAATATCGCCTTCAATCCGGGTTTGAGGTTCAAACTCAACAATGACCCGGGCATTGCGCAGAATGTCGGCGTGCAGTTCGGTTTTCCCGGGGCAGTCACCGCCGACTGCATTGATATGCATGCCGGGCTCGATCATCTCGGGCGTCAGAATCGTCGCATAGGCTTTGTCGGCGGTGACTGTGGTGACGATGTGCGCGCCCTTCACCGCCTCCTGCACCGAGCTGGCCAGAATCACCTCAATGTCCGGGAACGCGCACAGGTTGTGCTTCAGCTTGAGTGAAGCGTCGCGGTCGATATCGAAAATGCGCAGTTGCTTGATCGACAGCATTTCGTGGAAGGCAAGGGCCTGAAATTCGCTCTGCGCGCCATTGCCGATGATTGCCATGATGCTTGCATCGGGCCGCGCCAGGGACTGCGCAACCAAGGCAGAGGTCGCGGCAGTGCGTACGGCAGTGGTCAGCGTCAGTTCGCTGAGCAGCGTTGGATAGCCACTCTGGACATCGGCCAGGACACCGAAGGCCATGACCGTCAGCAAATTCCTTTGTCCGTTATCCGGGTGACCATTCACGTATTTGAACGAGTACTGTTGGCCATCGTCGGTGGGCATCAACTCGATTACACCGTCGGCTGAATGATTGGCGGTGCGTGGCGACTTATCAAACTGTGCCCAACGCGCATAGTCGGCTTCGATATACCCCGCCATTTCGTGGATTGCGCGGCGGATTCCCACCTTGGCGAACAGGCGTGCGGCATGATCGACATCTATAAAAAGAGTCATGTTTTTATTCTCCGATTTAATGTTTGAAGCGCTGCCATTCGGGGGGTGGTTCAGGCGCGCTTGCTCTCGTAGCCATGCAGCACGTTGACCGCATTGATCCCGATTTCATCGACCATGTAGCCACCTTCCATCACGAACAGAGTGGGGCTGCCCACGCTCGCTATCAGCTCGCCGATGCCGATGAAATCGTCGCTTTCCAGCAGGAAGTGGCTGATGGGGTCGTCCTTGAACGTGTCGACGCCCAGTGAAATAACCAGCACTTCAGGGGAAAATTGCTGGAGTTTCTTGCAGGCGTGGAGCAAGGCGTTGCGGTAGCTTTCCCAGGTGGTGTTCTTCGGCATTGGATAGTTCAAGTTGTAACCTTCGCCGTGGCCCGCGCCGACTTCGTGGCTGAAGCCTGAGTAGTACGGATAGGACACCGTCGGTTCGCCGTGCAGCGAGACAAACATGACGTCACTGCGCTCGTAGAAAATGTTCTGGGTGCCGTTGCCATGATGAAAATCGACGTCCAGTACCGCGACACGCTTGGCGCCTTGGGTAATGGCCCTTTGTGCAGCAATGGCGGCGTTGTTGAGATAGCAGTAGCCGCCCATGTATTCACGCGCGGCGTGATGGCCGGGCGGGCGGCACAGGGCAAAGGCACTGTCGTGGCCTTCATCGATCAACGCCAGGCCAGTGAGGGCTATATCTGCACTGGTTTTAACCGCTTGCCATGTCGTCGCGGTAATCGGCGAGCCAGCGTCCATGGCGTAGAAACCCAGTTTGCCGTCGATGAAGGCCGGTACTTGTTCGTTGGACAGATCGCGCACTGGCCATACCAGCGGCAGGGCATCGTGGGTACGTCCGGTCGCGCACCATTCTGCCCAGGCACTTTCCAGAAAGCTGACGTAGCGCTCGCTGTGCGCGTTGACGTAGCACGCGCGGTCAAAGGCTCGCGGCTCTACGATCTGGCCAAGGCCTACCTGCTTGACGCGGTTATGGACGGTATCGGCCCGACTGGGCTGTTCGAACGACGGCTTGAGCACGCCGTCTTTCAATTCGGTGCCGTGGTGCAAACGGTGGGAATCACTGAAAACTGTAAACATTCTGCGCATCCGTTAATGTGAGCCAGTGCAAATATTCTGTTCCGGCAGGGATGCGCTTTCTTTGCTTTGTTTTCGTGGTTTACTAGATTTTTCGGGTTTTTATACTCAGGATTTGCCAAATGCAGAAAAAATCATCCAAACGCATCAGTCTCGACGAGACGGACTTGGCAATACTCACGTTGCTGCAAGAGGATGCGAGCATTTCCAACGCCGAACTCAGCGAGCGCCTGTCGTTAAGCCTGACTCCTTGCTGGCGGCGGCGAAAGAGAATGGAAGAGGCGGGAGTGATAAAGGGCTACCAGGCAAACCTTGATCGACGCATGCTGGGACTGGACATCATGGCGTTCGTGCACATCCGTTTTTCCACCCACGCCGACCACGCTCCCGACGCCTTCGAGGCGGTGATTGCGCAATTGCCCGAAGTGTTGTCCTGTCACAAGATCACCGGGGATGCTGATTACGTGCTGCAAGTGTTGGCAGAGGATCTTGATAGCTATAGTGACTTTATCGAGCAGGTGCTCAGGCGTCAGGTGGGTATCGCATCCATCCAGTCCAGCCTGGCATTACGCGAGGTCAAGACCAGTAGCCGTATTGCGATACCCAAATCGCGCAAAGACTGAATGGGCCGAAGCGCCATCCAACCCCTGCCGACTTAACCTCACCTCTGTGACGACGGACTCACCACCGCCACACAGGGTGTGCTCTTACTCCTTCGCGTCAACCTGATCCAATGCCTGATTCACCGCCAATTCTCCCAGCATCACCACCTGCGTAATCCCCAACAAAGTCTTGCGGTGTGAGTTGTCCAGCAACGCCGCGAAGTTGTTGAGCATGGTGGTGGCCGAGCCCAGTGATTCGCTGGCGTTGGCCAGCAGGGATTCGGTGTCGTACTTGGGATTGACGAGGAACATGCGCTCGGGCTCCTTGGCCGCGGCCATGATGAGGGCGCCTGGGTTGAGGTAATGGTCGAGGGCGCGCTCGGCGGCGTCGTGGAATTTCTTGGAATCGACGGATTCGTACGGGGATGCCGGATCGGTATCCGGTGGGTTGGGTGTTGGTTTGATCATGAATGAAGCTCTCTAGTTAATGCTTAAAAAGGAGCCTTCACCCTCGCTACCAAACGATGGGTGGCGGCCATACGCGGGTTGGTAGACCGGTAACTAGATAAACCCGGCGCCCCCGAAGGAGCCCTGCGCATGGCCACCATAAAGTAGAGACCTGAAAGGATCTGCAAACGGCGCGCTATGCGTCTAGTTATACCGGGCTACCAAACCCGATCACTGTTTTTCAGTGACCCAGCCACGATAGAACCCGTGCCCCAGACGCACAAGCCGGCGGATTCTGGCGTACGCGTAGGTAACGGCGCAAGGCGTTGTAGCCCTTAGGACGTAACACTGGGTGTCATTAAACGCGCGCATTGAAACCCGTTTAAGGCATCAAACGTTGGGCCAATATTTCTTGGCTGAAATTGATGGTGTTGGGTCTGACGCCTTCGCGGGCAAGCCCGCTCCCACATTGGGAGACGGGTTCAATTGTAGAAACCGGGGACATCCTTTACGTTTTAATCGGAAACTTCGGTACTGGCGCGCATTGCGCGCTTCATATGACGCTCACGGCGCTCAGGACGCACGAACAAACCACGATCACTGTGGAGTCAGTGTGTAGTGGTAGTGGACTGCTCCCGTCTGTGGATGTACCAGCCAGTAATCATCCTTGTCTTTTTTTAATCGATAACATTCTTTGGGGATTTTGGGCGAGGTGAAACAAATCACCCCCTCCTTGACGGTCCAATATTCCGTCTCGGGTGGTTTACCGGACAGCGTGAATATTTCGGTCCCATCAGCATTAAAACTTAACGTATAGGGTAGGCCTGAAGGGCCGATATTATTGAGTTTGTTCCCGACCAAGGTGCTGCGCACTTGCTCATCATCAAGCGCCACCGCTGAAGGAGAAACCGGCTTCACTGTATTTCCACCAGACGTAGCACACCCGGACAAGGCAAGTACCAGGAACAGGCGACTCCAACGTTCAATATTCATACCTTACCTCCATTGCCGCAAACCCCGATAAAACTTATCAATCAAAAGACAACAGTCACAGCCTTTATTTGACTTTGAATTTGTTATTGGTTTTGTTATTCACGCTATCGACAAACCAGATTGCAACCCCATCAGTGAGTACTTTATTGCACTCCTTGCCATATTTCTGATAGGTCACACAGATAACATCCTCCATAATCACCCAATGACCCGCCTGCTCAGGATCGCTGGAAATCTGGATTACTGCAGTCCCATCAGGGTTTAATGTTTCAGTAAAGGGATAACCGGTAGACGTCACACTCGAATGCTTGCGACCTATCACCGTCGAGTTAATCTCGCTCCCACTTAGTTGTTTCGCGTTTGCCGGCGCAGCGGCGTGGGCATCAGCCGCAGTTTGATGACCAGAAGAAGAGCAGCCCGTCATGAACAGCACGACTAGTGAATAAATAATTACCTTATTCATAACCTTCACCTTGGTCTACGGGTCCAATGCTTTGATGGTAGCCACTCAACAACCCGCAAATATATTTATTCACGATAAAGTTAATAGCGCAAAACCATCGAAGATGAATCATTCGTGAGACAAAGTTTAGGCGATAGGAATTAGAGGACAGGTTTATTCTTTTCCAGTTCGCTTGCTACAGTTATTGGGAGGTCGCCTCACCGTCAACCGATAGATCAAGGGTCCATCTGTCTTGTTCGAGGCAGCCGGTCGAACGCTGAATGACGGAGGTGTTTCAATGAAGGGCAGGACATCAGCCATTGATTACATTACGTATCAACTGAAATGCGCATCAGCGGCGTTATCACAGCAATGCCCTACCGATAAATTAGGCAGGATTTTTGTCTCTTCAGCGGCGACTCGCCTCACGTGTTTATAGAGAACCCGGTGTCGATGCCGATTTACAGATGACGTAGCCAAGGTGCCTCTCATGATTCACAGCCTTATGAAAACTGCCTGCCTGACCACCCTTCTTGTCGCGTGCGCAGCAATGCCGTTTGTTCAGGCGCAACCCTTGCCGCTCGGCAAACCCGGGGCTTTGCATAATGAAGACGTGGAGTGGCGTAGCTTTCCAGCGTTCCCGAAGGAAGTGAAGCTCGCGGTTGTGGTCGGCGACCCTAGTAAGCCAGGCCCTTACGTTGTGAGGGTCAAAGTGCCTGACGGCATTAAATTAATGCCCCATACCCACCCTGAAGACCGTATCTACACCGTAATGTCCGGTGTGTTTTATATTGGTTTCGGGTCTGTCTTTGATCCGGACAAGTTGGTTGCTTACGGTCCTGGCAGTGTTGTAGTTCTCCCGGCCAATACGCCGCATTTTCATTGGGCCAAGTCGGGGGAGTACATCTCTCAGGTGTATGGAACAGGTCCGTTGGGGCTTGAGTATATTGATAGTCATGACGACCCTCGTAACTCGTCAAAATAAGAAACCTGCACGGCGAAGTCCGCTATGCGCACTCTGCAACTGGCGACGAGTACGCGGGATAGTCGATGTAGCCGTGTGCTCCCCCACCGTAGTAAGCCTCCCTTCCCGCTTCGGCCAGTGGCCAGCCGTGGCGCAAGCGATTGACCAGGTCGGGATTGGCAATAAACGGCCGGCCAAAAACCACCAGGTCGCTTAATCCTTCTTCGATAGCCTGCTGCGCTGTTTCACGGGTGAATCCGCCCGATACCATCAAGGTGCCGTCGTAAGCGGCACGGAAATCTTTTTGGAAACGCGGCGTGCCGAGATGGCTCGCATGCAGGTAAGCAATCTGGCGTTGCGACAGTGCTCCGGCCAGGGCAAGCCAAGTGGCCTCTTCGCCATCGAACGGGTGCAGATCCGCCAAGTGGGCGAAAGGCGACACGCGCACACCTACCTTCGAACTGCCGATCTGCGCACTCACCGCATCGACCGTCTCAAGCAGCAATCGCAGGCGATTCGCAATCGGTGCTCCACCGTAACGATCTTCACGTGTGTTGAAGCCGCCGTTGATGAACTGTTCAAACAGAAAGCCGTTGCCGGCATGGATTTCGACGCCGTCAAAACCTGCCGACATGGCATTGGCCGAGGCAAGGCGAAAGTCTGCAATGACCTGCCGAATACCCTCGGCATCCAAAGCCACGGGCGCACTCACAGGAACCTGGGCAGGCTTGTCGTCGCTGTCGTAAGCATGCACCAACGTTTGAGCGGCGGGCATGGCCACGGGCGCGACAGGTGAGCGTCCCTCCAGCAAGGAAGAATGCGAGACGCGCCCCACATGCCATAGCTGGAGGAACATGCGTCCGCCGGCTTGATGAACCGCATCAGTCACGCGCTTCCAGCCTTGAATTTGCGCGGCGCTGTGGATGCCCGGGGTGTACAGGTAGCCACGTCCCTGTGGAGAAACCTGGGCGCTTTCACTGATGATCAGGCCGGCTCCGGCGCGCTGTGCGTAGTAGGTAGCCATGTCTTCAGACGGCACGGTGCCCTCGACGCGAGCGCGGGTCATCGGTGCCATGACGATGCGATTCGGCAGTGGCTGACCCGAGAGGTCATAAGATTCGAAAAGTGATGACATGAGTGATTTCTCCGCGTGCTCTCAGGAATGTGACGGGAAGTACGGCAGCACGTACTCGCCGAGTTCGTCGAGGATTTCGCCATAGGGTTGACGGCTGACCTTGGGGTTGAGCGCGATATGCGAGACACCGGCAGATTGCGCTTGCTCCAGGTAATTGCGCAGGCCGTTTCGCCCCGCCCGGAAACCGCCCTGGATGCGCTGGAACGGCTGATCCGGGTTGTCGCTGAGGTCCAGATAACCACCCAGGCCCAACGGTTTGAAGGCATTGCGGTTCTCTGCTTCCTGCACGGAGGCGCGCCAATTCTCGCCCAACGATGCCAACCGCTCTGGGCTTTGGACACCGGCGAGATAGCCATCGAGGTGCTGTGCCAACCATTCGATGCTTTGTTGCGCCTGGCCAACAGCAATCGAGGGAACGCGGCCATACGGCGCTTTCGGCACCAGATCGAGGTTGCCCGGCGAGCCACCGAATCGCTCGGAACGGAAACGCGGGAAACTCTGTTCGATCAGGGTTCGAAACACCGAAAAGGCATCACGGTAGCGATCGCCTCGGGACTCATAATCGATGCCCAGCATCGGGTAATCGCTGTATCGATCGCCCGAGGAAAAGCCCAACACCAGACGACCTTCACTGAGTTGATCGAGGGACGTCGCTTGCTTGGCCAGGTACATCGGATCACGGGTCGGCAACACAATACCCGTGGTACCCAGGACGATGCTGCGGGTGGCAGCGGCCAGGTAGCCGATGTAGACCAGTGGCTCAAAGATCTGCGCCACATCGCCATACTCCGGGTCGTAGAAAGGTATGTCGCGCATCCATAACGCACCAACGCCAAGCGCTTCGGCGCGCTGCGCCATCTCCACGTGATCACGCATGGTCGGAGCTGGTCGGCCCGGGTGGGTTTCGAGGGGCAAAATCAGGCCAATCGTGAGCGCCTCCGGTTTGAACAAGCGTTGAAACCCGGGATGACGCTCAAGTGAAGGATGCGCGGTCGGTAAAGTGGCAGGTTGAGCGGGTGGCGAGAAATGTGTGGCGGTAGTCATGATGGCAGTCCCGTAAGTGACGATGACTGACATATTTATTGATTCCTCAGGCTGGATAAACAGCAGTTCGCGCCCTTTACACGGTCCTCTGAGTCCCCAATGGCGTTATCTTTCCCAAGGCACTCCCGTTTCCCACCGCTCAATCAACAGATCAATGAACTGGCGAACGCGGGGGGACAAGTGACGCTTGCTGGTGTAGACGATTCGGATGGGGTCGGGAGGTGCGCGAAAGGGTTTCAGCACTTCCACTAACGTGCCGTCGCGCAGGTCGTTACCGGTAATGTAGGTCGGCAGGTGAATCAGGCCGATGCCTGCCAGCGCCGCTTCTCGCGTGGCTTCGGAACTGTCGATGTTCAGTCGCCCAGGCTGTTCGTATAGATGAAGGCCGGCAGGTGTCTGGTAACGCCAGACGGTCGGCTGCTCGCCATTGAATAAAGCGATGGTGTCATGTTCGATAAGGTCAGCGGGTGTTTGCGGCACTCCGCGCTGGGCCAGATATGTTGGCGAGGCGCACGTCGCAAACTGCTGCCAAGCCACGGTACGGGTGAATAAATTTGAGTCATCTTTGGGCGCACCGATCCGTACGGCGATGTCGATGCCCTCTTCGATCAGATCAACAAAGCGATCGGTAAACCAGACGTCCGCCCGCAGTTCAGGCCACTGTTTCAGATAAGCACCCAGAATCGGCAGAATGTGACGCTGACCAAAAGACAGCGGCGCGGTGAGTTTGAAGGTCCCGGTTGGCCTTCCACGGCGCAAGGCCATGGTTGCGTCCACCTCATCCAGATCTTCGAGAATCTGCCGCCAGCGCTCATAAGCC
This sequence comes from Pseudomonas sp. DR48, assembly GCF_019823085.1. Lineage (NCBI taxonomy): Bacteria > Pseudomonadati > Pseudomonadota > Gammaproteobacteria > Pseudomonadales > Pseudomonadaceae > Pseudomonas > Pseudomonas sp. DR48. The sequence continues at coordinate 6,480,059 of NZ_CP081946.1, forward strand.
ACCTGTCCTTCATCAGTCAGGCTCAGTTTGCGCGTCGTGCGATTGAGCAGCCGTGCGCCCAGCCGGCTTTCCAGGCGAACTATACTTTTTCCCACTGCCGATCGGGTCAGGCCGAGTGAGGCCGCCGCTGCGGTGAAGCTTCCAGCCTTCACGGCGCAGACAAATGCAGCGATGTCACCAAATCGGTTAGCTTCCACGGGTAGCTTTACTCCAGAACATGCACATAGTGTATGCGGAGCATAAAGCTCGCTGCGTTTCCTTTTCATTCATCAACAGGACTGGACCATGATCCTCAAGCGCGCAGGCTCGCAGCCATCGATAAAAGCCCCTGAAGCGTACTTCACGGGCACCGTCCGCATGGACCCAATCAACACCCCTCCTGAACCGGCCCGAGCGTCCATCGTCAGCGTCACCTTTGAACCCGGTGCTCGTAGCGCCTGGCACACCCATCCGCTGGGTCAGACGCTGATCGTCACTGCAGGCTGCGGCTGGACGCAGTGTGAAGGCGAACCGATCGTGGAAATTCGTGCCGGCGATGTGATCTGGTGCCCACCGGGTCATAAACACTGGCACGGCGCGAGCGCCACCACCGCCATGACCCATATTGGGGTCCAGGAAGCGTTGGATGGTGTGAGTGTCGTCTGGATGGAAAAGGTCACCGACGAGGAATATAACGTCGGCCCGACGGGCGAATGATTTGACCTGTTGAGTGAACCGGCCAGTTGAAACCGAATGGATTCAGGGGAAGCGCGGCGTGGTATTCGGCACACATGCCGCAATCCACGCCAGCCCATCCCTGCGTTTTGCGGAACCCGCCATCAAGCGGCGGCGAGGCCTCCATCAATAAAGTAGATCGCCGCAGAGAACGTCACGATCGACAATACGGTGCTGACCAGAATGGAGGTCGCGGCTTCACTTTGATAGGCGCCGGTCTGGTTTGCAAACATCGCCGGGATCGTCGCCGATGGAAGCGCGCAAAGCAGGATCATTTGTTGTGCGTACAGGCCACGAGTGCCCAGCAGGACCGTCGCGCCGAACATCAACACAGGGTGAATGAACAGCTTGAGCCCAAGGTTGCCCCAGACTTCACCGGACATTTTCAGTTTCTCTGACGACATGATCAGCCCCAGGCACAGCAGGGATACGCCGGGCGTGGCCTTGCCGAGAAGAGTGAGGGACTCGGCAGCAAGCGGCGGCAACTTGACCTGCAGCACGGAAAGCAGAATCCCCAACGCCGGCGCCCACATCAGCGGACGACGTACCGCCCCTGAAAGGCTGGACACGAACGCCTGCCCGCCACTGGCCTTTCCATCGGCGATGGTGAGCAACATGGTCGTCAGCGGAATCATCACCAGGCTCGCGACCAGGTTCAGCACCAGCACCGAGTAAATGCTGCCCGCGCCGAACATTGCGCCCAGGATCGGGATGCCCATGAAGGCAGCGTCCGGATAACCGTTCACGAAACCTTTGAGCGTCGCCACCTTGAGATTGCGAGAGCTGAACCAGCCGATCGCCAACGCCATCGTGTACATGCCCATGATGCCGATGAAAGTCGCTACGATGAACTTGAAGTCGAACAGCTGTTCACGGGGCGTGCTCGCCATACCGACGAATAGCAACGCCGGGAATATCCAGCCGAGCACCAGCCGACTGATCAGCAAGCTGTCCGAATGGGTAAGCCGTCCGCGCTTGCCGGCGATGTAGCCCAGCGCGATCACAAAGGCGACGGGTAAAATCGGTCCTACGATCCTGTCTAACATGTCATCAATCCTCGTATTTGTTTTTATCAAGAATGTCGTCATGACTGATCGAGGCCGACACTTCGGCTTCGATCAACTCGGCAATGAACAAGCGGCTTTTGGGGTCAAGGTTTGAAGCGGTAGTCCCGAATCACGTCCGGGTCCGGCTCGATGCCGAGCCCCGGCCCTTGCGGGACGTCGATGCGGCCGTTACGCGGAATGATGGCGTCGCCATAGAGTTGCGCTTCGAGATCGAAGTAACGCCATTCGACCAGTGACTTGGCGCCGCCCAGGGCCGCACTTCCATGCACCGCCGCCAGCAGGCCGGGGCCGTCATAAAAGGCGTGGACCATCACGGTGACGCCATGGGCGTTGGCCAGCGCATAGACTTTTTGCAATTCGGTGATGCCGCCCATTTTGGCGGGGCTCGGCTGCACGAAGTCCACCGCGCCGGCCTCAAGCAGGTGCTGGAAGTCCATGAGCGTCGAGGCATTCTCGCCTGCTGCCACCGGAATGCCGCCGTGCGCGCGAACCCTTGCCAGCCCCGAGTAATCTTCCGGTGGCCACACCGGTTCTTCGATCCAGCGCAGGTTCAATGGGCGAAGTTTCTCGGTCATGTCCAACGCTTCGCGCACCGTCCACGGAGCGTTGACGTCGAGGGTGATTTCCACGCCAGGACCGGCGGCCTCACACGCCGCGCGGATAACGTTGATATCCACCTCGTGCAGCTTGAGGTGACGAAAACCGCTGTTGACCGCGCGCTGCACATTGACGCGGATGAGCTCGGGATCGGCGTAACGGATCAGGCTTGCATACGCCGCAAGCGACGTCGCCTCACTGCCGCCCAGCAGTTGGTAGATCGGTTTTTCGGCGGCTTTGCCGGCGATATCCCACAGCGCAATGTCTATCGCCGAGAGGCCATAGATAAACGCGCCGCTGCGACCGAAAACGTGAAATTTCTTCTGCAGATCGCCCTGTAACTTCTCCCGTCGAGTGACATCACTGCCGATCAGCTCAGGCGCAAGGATCGTGTCGATCACCACTTTGACTGCTGGGATCGCGGTGAAGCCGAAGGTTTCGCCCCAGCCAACGATACCGTCGTCGGTGGTGATCTTGACCACAAGAGAATCGACCATTTGCAGGTCTTTCGGCCCCCAGACCCCGCCGGCTGACGGGCCACCGGTGGTGAAGGGAATACGAAGCGGAATGGTTTCAATGCTGGCAATTTTCATAAGACTGCGCCTCAAGCGGGTTGCGAAGCTGGCACAGCGATTTTTTGAATTCGTCCGTGTCAGGTTGAGGACAACGTACACGACGTCCTGTTGTCCTTCAACTGAACAACTGAGTGATTTCGACAGACTTTGGTCTATGTTTCTGTCAACTCATTGTTTTTATTGATTTTTATATTTTATGCGTTTAGCGAAATTCAGTTTTAACTGTCAGGAACAAGTCTTCTGATGTAGATTAAGAAGACAAGTGAGGGGATGAAAAAGAATGAGTGAAATGAATGTGCAACCCGTAGCGCGGCGACCTCATCTGGCCGAGCACATCGCCCGCTCGTTGAGCGACGAGATCGCTTCCGGGCGGCTGCGACCGGGTGACCGCTTGCCCACCGAACAGTTTCTCTCGCAGAACTTCGGCGTCAGCCGCAACGTGGTGCGTGAAGGCATCGCCACGCTGCGGGCGCAGGGGCTGATTCAGTCACGCCAGGGCGTAGGTGTCTTCGTCTCCGAGCCCCCGCAATCGTCGGAGCCTTTGGCACCGCGCGCGAGTGCGCCGATGCTGGACGGTGACAACACCATTCGAAACATGTTTGAAGTGCGAGCCGTTCTGGAAAGCCAGGCCGCCGCCCTCACCGCCTCGCACATGACTCCCGCCAAGCTGAAAGTCATTCAGGCAGCGGTCTTGCGTATGCAATACGAAGGCGAGCCGACCCTGGAAACCGTCAACGCCGATCTCGATTTTCACAGGGCCGTGGCGGCAGCGTCGGGCAATGATTATCTGGAGACGATGATTCGCACGGTGCTCGAGCCGATGCGCGCGCTGATCACGATGACCTTCGCGCGCCGAGGCCCGGTGTTCAGCAACATTCCACATGCGGCTCGCGGAGAACATGAACAGCTCGTACAAGCGTTCATCGATCGCGATGCGACGGCGGCACGCCAGATCATGGGGGAACATATCGTCAACGCAGCCTCTCGATTTGGCTACGAGATCAACTTTTTCTAACCGTATGTGCGGAAAGGCCGTTGTCTCGTTGTTCTACAAGACAGGCCAGTTGTTCCTTTAATGATGCGAGCATGGCGATCTGGCGAACCATTGGCCGATAAAATCGTCAACTTCGCTGCGGGCACAACCAGGCGCGTATCAATAAACCCATCGCGTTACTTCGTTGGTGGACTGAGCCTCAGATGCGCGTTGACTTTCCCGTTTTTGGGATCGACCAACCAGTACTCATTGTTGGCCACCTTCACCTGGCTGCATTCCGTTGGATAATCTTTCGCTATAACGCAAACAACACCGTCGTTAAGCGTCCAGCGTTCTGTCTCGGGCTTGTTAGGCGCCATCTCGAATACGTCTGTCCCATCAGGGGAGAAGGTGATCGAATAAGGATGACTGCCTTCGCGCGTGGTTCCGTACAGTTTCTTGCCGGTGAACGTACTCTGGATCTGTTGATCATTTAACGTTGCTGCGGTTGCCGGCACCGGCGGTGGTTGATAAGGGGGGCTGGTTGCGCAAGCGGCCAAAGAGAACAAAAAAATGAACGTGCCGAACTTTAATAAATTCATGCCACACCTTCCTTGTATTGACCGAAACAATTTCCGGTGAATCAAGCATAGATAACCGTGGCGGATGGCCTGGTCCAGGCGCCGGACGGGTGAGGCTCATGAATGCAAAACACAAAAAAAGGAGACGGATATAGTTTAAGAAAACTATAAACCCATCCCCTTTTTTCAAGCTTTCAGGGTCCATTCCGTCAAGCAGAAAGCTTCAACTGCGACCCACTGAACCTGTGACCGGTAAATTACCCAGCAACTTGAGCCCCGTACTTTTTACGAAAGCGTCATAGTCCATCGGTCTCTCAATACGAGTTTCTGCGTTGGGTAATACGTAAGCCCAGGCACGCTTGGACGATGCGTCGTAAACCAGCTTGAACAGGCGGGTCGGCACCCAGACCCTGTTGTCGCCAATGGTGGAATGACCCGAGCCAAAGAGCGGCCCGGTAAACACAAAAACATCGCCATCGGCTCGCTTGGCAAATTTCCTGACATCGGATTCGACCTTGCTCCAGATCTTCCGGTTGTTGGTGGGGTCTTGCGGCACCATGTTCGACAGCGCAAAAGATTGCGCCATCGCATGAGGACTTGGCGCATCCGCTGCAGGAGATTGATGACCACGGTCCACGGCTGGATGCTGACTACGGTAGTCGCTCAACTCTGCCCGTCCACCCTTGGGGATGCGTGGGTCGGCATAGAACTGGTTAGTGCGCTCTTCCCCTTTTGCATCCTGAAGCTGGGCGGCAGTAAGACGCTCTACCACCACCAACGGTGTCTTGCTGGTTTGCGAGTACAGCACTGCAAAGTTGTCGGAACACAAGGCCAGCGGGTTCATTGTTGCAGGCACGGTAGCCATGTTGATCGGCTTGGCTGCCGGGAACAGATCGGCACAGCCCTCGAACGACGCCTGTTTCTGTTTGTTTGAATAGAGGTCCAGCGCTGCGTTCTGGCTGATCGAGCCGGAGCGGGATACGTGTTCCTGAGACTGGCTTTGCGGCTTGAGGAAATCCAGGAGGCTGCGGGCTTCCGCGCCGGTTGAGAGCAAAACAAGGGCCGACAGCCCAACTGCAATTTTGCGTAGGTGCATGCTTTAGATCTTCGAATGGGATTGAGGAGTAAACGTAGGGCGAGTGCCGATTCAGGGAGACGGCTGCGGATTATGTTGCGGTGAGCATGCTTTCACTGTCCTTGATCAAAATACCCGTGCGGAACCGGTCGGCTCCAAACAGTACGACCACTAACGATCGTGCGCGTTATGACCACCATTAATTCCTTTAGTGCTGAGCAGCGTTGGCATTCTACCTGTCAATTCACGTCGACAAAGTGATCGGTACAAAACAGGGATAACCAAACCGCTGACGTCAATCGTATTCGCATCCTCACATGCACAGACGACGAGTCAGATCATCCAGAAGCCATCGGCCTGCTTTCCCTAAAGAGCGATTTTGCATGTGCGCTGCGTAGATCGTAAGCGTGTCTGGTGTGCGCTGAAGTTCGGCGGTTAACTCAAGCGGCACGAGGCGTCCTGACGCCAGATGATCCGCAATCAGATGCTCCGGCATTCGGCACCAGCCGAACCCGGCAAGCAAAAAATCCAGCCGTCGTGCCAAATCTACAAACCGCCACTGGTGGCTGCCCGTCACTCCATAACTTGGGCCGTCGGGGGTAACCGGATCGGAAAGTACCAGTTGCACATAAGGCTTGAGGTCAGCACTTGTTGCCCGACGGCCTAACATGGCCAACGGATGCCCGCTGGCGACCACAGGCCGCAAGTCGACACTGAGCAGCGGCAACGCGGTGACATCGTCGGGCACTGTCGGAATCAATGTGCAAAGCGCCAGCGCGGCATCGCCGTTGCGCAATCGGCGCTCCGCACCGCCCAAGCCTTCTGTAGAAAAACTCACGGCCAGATGCGGGAAAGCCTCACGGATAGCGCGCAGGCTTTCGATGAGCGGTGCGCTAGGGACCAACGGGTCTATGGCGATCGCCAACTCCGGCTCAACCCCAGCTGCCGTACTGGCGGCCATTGCTTCAAATTGGGCAGCGCTTGCCAGCACTGCGCGCGCTTGAACCACCAGCACTCTACCCACCTCGGTGAGCGTGGGACGATGGCCGCTGCGATCAAACAGCCTCACACCTTGAACTGACTCGAGGGTGGCAATCGACTGGCTAATTGCAGATTGAGCGCGCCGCAGGTGACGTCCCGTTGCCGAGAAACTACCTGTTTCAGCAATGGTTACGAGGATGCGCAACTGATCCAGGCTGAGATTTCCGATCATGACCCATCACTTAAACAGATGGACTCAATCATATTTACATCACTCCTGCTTAGATATCGCGTTGGGTAGAGTGTGTCCCACATCGCCCAGAGCGACAACGCAAAACATACCGCCGCGTCAGCGCGCAGGAGTTACTTTTATGTCCAGGCTTCTCACCATTGAAACCAGCCCACGTGGAGAGGCTTCAATCTCCCGCCAGCTCACTCGCCAATTTGTGGCCGCGTGGGAAGCTGCAAACCCTGATGGCGTCGTCCAAATACGGGATCTAACGGACACTCCACTTACGTTTGTGACGGCCCCTTGGTTACAGGCTTACTTCACGCCGCAAGCCCAACATTCGCCTGAAATGAAATCCGCGTTGCAGCTATCCAATGAGCTTGTGGCCGAATTACTGGAAACCGATCATGTGGTTATCTCAACGCCGGTCTACAACTACAATGTCCCTGCGGCACTCAAGGCGTGGGTGGATCACGTGGTACGTAAGGGCCTGACCTTGGGCTTTGATGGTAAAGGGTTGGTGACCGGTAAAAAGGCAACGGTGCTGATCGCCTCGGGCGGTGTATACACCATCGACTCGCCAATTAGAGACCGTGACATTGCGACCCAATATTTGAAACTGATCCTGAACGTCCTGGGTATCACGGATGTCACCTTTATTGCCGCAGGCGGCGCTAAAGCTGTAGATCTCGGAGAAATCGGCATGCACGATTTTCTAGACGCATTTGATCATCAAATTCAACAGTCGCTGGTGTAACCAGACACGTAGCGCATCCATTGGACTTGAGATTGTCTGTATGGCCGTTCAATGCACGTGCAGCTCGCATGTATACAGAGTTCGGGTTTGAGACGCGCGCGTTCGAGATGGGAATGAAGGTGGGTAAAGCGCTTGAGTGAACGGCCGGTTTCGCTTTAAAACACTCTTTCATCTCATATCTCGTCCCAGGTCCATTTATGCCATTGAGCTTTTATAAAATGCACGCCAACGGCGATGATTTCGTTATCGTGGATTCGAGAAAATCACCCAATCCAGTCACCAGCCAATTGGCTCGGCGAATGGGAGATCGGAACCGGGGAGTCGGCTTCAATCAGCTTGCGGTCGTGCTCGACTGTGATGATGCAGATGCGCGTTTGATTTTTTGGAATGCGGATGGCTCGACGCTGCAAACATGCGGAAGCGCAACGCGAGGGGCGGCGGATATGTTGATGCGCGAATCCAACAGGACGTCGGTTGCTCTTCGCACCGACCGTGGTCTGCTGAACTGCGAACGAACTTCAACCGGCGCAATTTCCGTCAACATGGGGCAGCCGCTTTTTGACTGGACAGATATTCCTCTGGCGCTGGAAATGGATACTTCAGTGCTGCCACTTACCGGCAGCCCAATTGCCTGCAGCATGGGAAATCCGCACTGCACCTATTTTGTCGATGATCTGACAGCCGTTGAGATAGCAACGATTGGACCCGCAATTGAAACCGACGCCTTGTTTCCCCGCAGGACCAACGTGCATTTTGTTCAGGTCATTGACCGACAGCACATCCGGTTGCGCATCTGGGAGCGAGGTGGTGGCATTCCGCTAGGCTCGGGCTCCTGCTCTTGCGGCGCCGCGGTTAACGGGATTCGTCGTGGGTTGTTGGACAACTGCGTTGAAGTCGAATGCGACGGCGGAACTGTCACGGTGCAATGGGATGGCGTCGGCCCCGTCTTCCTCACTGGGCCTGTGAAGACAACTTTTTCAGGAGTCATCACGGACTCACTATTGAAGGCTTGATTTCAGCCAGGACGCGATTGGCCTGACGCAGCCCCTCATGGTAGTACTTGGCGATGTTTTTTTGCGAATGGCTTCAGGAAGCAAAGCAGTATGACGCTCTGATACATTTGTCTTTTTTTCAGGAGGAAAAATGATGCGAAGGATTATCGCAACCGGCGCACTTCTGCTCGCCTTGGGCGGGTGCGCAACATCACCTATGCAAGTTTCCGAAGCGCGGCCAGTGCCGGCCAGCGAGATGTACGCGATCAAAATCGAAGATGCGGAAGATGCGGGACGACTGACCATTTTCCGTGATGACGGGTTTGTCGGCGCGGGATGTGATGCGGTGTTCTACATTGATGGTCAGCGCGCCGCGAAGATAGCTCCCGGTCAAAAGGCATCTTTCGTTTTGCCGCCCGGTGAAGTGAATCTCGGTACCGGGCTCGCCGAGTCTGGGCTGTGCGCAGGTGTCGCCATCAAAACTATCGCAGCCAACATCAAGCCAAGGAAGGAAGTGATCTACCAAATCAACTGGGATACGCAAGGTTTCTCCTTGGGTCCCTATGTTCAAGAGGGGCGTTGAGCGCAGAGCGTTTCGGCCAGTTTCGCAGGCCACGCACAATGAAGTGGCTAGGCTAAAAGGCCTGTTCACTGAAGTGAACCCGTTCTTTTGCATCCACCCCCATCGTAGTGACGACGGACATGGCGGTTCACCGCAAACCGCCTATGCTTCTTGCATGAATCCCCACGCCCTTGCTGAGGTACTGGTATCGGGCTGGAGCGATCTGATTGCCTTTGACCACCCGTTCATTGTCAGTCCTGACCTGCACGCGTGTATCGCCAACCACTGGCCCCTCCATCCGGTCGACCCGACCAGCATGTACGACGCAACGGGCAAAGGCTACACGGACTTCCCTACCTATCGTCCCTAAGCGACCGATGCGGCGCCTCTGGAAATGGGCGCTCGGTTCACGTTCTTCCATCGAGGAAGATGAGTATGTATCGGCCAAGCACGGTTCCTTATCAGGAGCATCGAGGGTTCAGGCGAACCTTCACTCAGGGTCATTTGAGCCTGGGATTGTTCTTTCCTTTGGAGGCCTTCGATAGGGACACTCCAAGCATGCTCAACCAGGTCGCATTGGCCAAACGAGCAGAGGAGCTGGGCTTCTCCGCGCTCTGGTTTCGCGACGTGCCTCTTCGGGACCCTAATTTCGGCGATGTGGGCCAAGTGTTCGATCCCTGGGTTTACCTGGGCTACATGGCCGCTCATACATCAGAGATAGCGCTTGGCACCGCATCGATTGCGATCCCTTTACACCATCCCCTGCACACGGCCAAGGCATCAGCCAGCGTCGATCAGTTGAGCGCAGGTCGCTTGATTCTGGGGGTAGCTTCCGGCGATCGCCCAGTGGAGTTTTCAGCCTTTGACGTCGATCCCGAAAGGCGCGGAGAAATCTTTCGAGAGCACTACGAGGTGATTCGCCGAGCGTACAGCACCAGCTTCGAACCCATCCGCTGGAGCGGTGGTGAGCTGCTGGGCGCAGACCTCATTCCCAAACCCACAACCCAAGTGATTCCAATGCTCGTGACCGGCCATAGCCGCCAGTCACTGGATTGGATCGCGCGCGAAAGCGTCGGTTGGATCAACTATCCACGCGCGCCGAAAATGCAGCGACTGATCGTGGAAGATTGGCGGATGGAGGTCATGAAGCAATGTGGTTCCGTCTATAAGCCCTTCGCTCAGTCGCTTTACATCGACCTCAGCGAGAACCCGTCCATGCCGCCCACTCACATTCATTTGGGGTTCAGGCTGGGACGTGACCATCTCCGGGCTTTGCTGGAGACGCTTCAGGAAATCGGGGTGGACCACGTCATCCTGAATCTCAAGTACGGAAAGCGCCCTGCCGAGCAAGTCATTGAGGAGCTGGGCACTCACCTCGTTCCGCAATTCGGAGTAAAGGCGCGTCATGGAGCGAAATGATACGCCGATCGCATCCGCACCCGCGCCCGGCCGAGGGCGCGGTTCAGCAGGTTGAATGAGCAGGCCGATTCAACGGACCCGCAAGCGAGCCCGCCTGATGAGAGAAATCAGAAACCTTCGAGAACGATCTTCCCCCGAGCCTTGCCGCTCTCGACCAGCGCATGGGCACGACGCATGTTTGCCGCATTGATCGCACCAAAGTGCTCGCCCACGGTGGTTTGCAGAACACCTTGGTCAATCAGAGCGCTGACCCGATTGAGCAGGTGATGCTGGTTGATCATGTCCGCGGTTTCGTACAGCGAGCGGGTGAACATCAGCTCCCAATGCAACGACAGCGACTTGCGCTTGAGCGGCATCACGTCGAGGCTTTCGGGGTCGTCAATCACACCCAGGCGCCCTTGTGGCTTGAGCACGTCGATCAGTTGTGCAAAGTGCTGTTCGGTGTGGGTCAGGCTGGCGACGTAGTCGACCTCCGGCACGCCGAGCGCTTGCAACTGTGCCAACATTGGCTGGCTGTGATCGATCACATGATGCGCGCCCAACTGCCGCACCCAATCAGATGTTTCCTGGCGTGAGGCGGTACCGATGACGGTCAGGCGGGTCAACTGTCGGGCCAGTTGCACCAGCATCGAACCGACGCCGCCAGCCGCTCCAGTGATCAACAGGCACTTGCCCTCCCCCGAACCCTCGACGACACCGAGCCGGTCAAACAGCAATTCCCAGGCAGTGATCGAGGTCAACGGCAACGCTGCCGCATCGGCTGCACTCAATGAACGAGGCTTGTGCCCGACGATCCGCTCATCGACCAAATGGAATTCGCTGTAGCTGCCGGTGCGGGCAATCGAGCCGGCATAGAACACTTCATCGCCCGGCTGAAACAGCGTCACTTCAGAGCCGACCTCGCGGACAATGCCTGTGGCATCCCAGCCGAGGATTTTCGGTTCTTTTGTGAAAGTTCCGGCGCGCACCTTGGTATCCACCGGATTGACTGATACCGCGTGAACTTCCACCAGCAGATCCCGTGGGCCAGGCGTGGGCACCGGGAGACTGATGTCAATCAATGCTTGTGGATCGTCGATGGGTAAGGCGTGTTCGGTAAAGGTGATGGCTTTCATGGACACTCGCTGTCTGAAGGATTGGTGCATTCACTTGCGGCCATCTTCGACTTCCCATGTACAAAGAAAAACAAGCAGAATGCGCCAACACTTTCACTGCAGGAGTGAAAATGATCCGCATCGATGATCTTGGTTTATTCATCCGCAGCGCCGCGCTGGGCAGTTTCACCGCAGCGGCGCTTGAGACTGATCTACTGCCCGGTCAGGTCGCCGCCGCAATCAAACGTCTGGAACGCGAACTGGACGTGCGCCTGTTCGCCCGTACCACTCGCAGCCTGCGATTGACTGCCGAGGGCGAGCAATATCTGCCTACTGCCCACTCGGTGCTAGAGACCCTGAAGCAAGGCAAGGAAAACCTGCGTGGCGAGAACGCCACGCTGCGGGGCGTGCTGCAAGTGACAGCGCCGTCCGATCTGGGGCGCAACCTACTGCTGCCGTGGCTGACGCTGTTCCGCCGTCAGCATCCGGAATTGACGTTGCGCTTTTTCCTGTCGGACCAGATGGCCAATCTGTTTCGCGACCCGGTGGACGTGGCGATTCGATACGGCCCGAATGAAGACGCCAACTACGTGGCACTGCCGCTTGCACCGTGGAACCAGCGGGTGCTGGTGGCCTCGCCGGAGTACGTGCAACGCTGCGGTTCTCCCCAAACGCCGGATGACCTGAGCAAGCATCCCTGCCTGCTCTATCTGCAAAATGGCCGGGTCTACGACAAGTGGAACCTGGGCGGGCAAACCGTGCAGGTTTCGGGGCCGTTGTTCAGCGATGACGCCGATGTCGTGCGGCGCTGGGCATTGGAGGGTGAAGGTATCGCCAACAAATCCTGGCTGGATGTCAGTGCAGATATCGCCGCAGAGCGTCTGCTTGTGCTGCTGCCGGATTATCCTGGCGAAGCTTCACCGTTGAGTCTGGTGTGCCCGCATCGCAAGCAGATCAGCCCTGCGGTTTCTCAGCTTTACACGTGGTTGAGTGGCCAGTTTTCTGCTCTGGAGCGCAGTTGAAGCGTGAAACCGTGCGCCGCTCCAATGATGCTCACTGAACATCCCGCGCAAGGCGGCCTCAAAGGTTTCCCGCACGATGTAGTCAGCGTCGTGCTTGACCAATTCCAGTGCGTGTTCGCGGTCAAAAGCGCGCACCACCCATTTCACCTGCGGGCAGTACGCCGCGTACGAATCAATCAGCCCCTATGCATTCAGTATTCGCTCAATGCGTTCACGTCCCACCCCTGTGAGACGCTTGACGCCTAATAACCTGGCAACCTCAAGGGATCGGTCCCCAGAATCGATGATGCTCGCGGCGATACGCAACTCCTGCGCCGCGATCTCCTCGATTGAACGCGCGTCATTGACCGATGCCGGAACACGGTATGTCGACCACTCCATCACATCCCCCTCGGCGTGCCAGACGAATGCCTCCTCAAATTCCTCTTGCCGGACGTGATGGTGCTGTTCGACCAGTTCCAGCACTCTGTCTCGAATAAGCCGTCCTGATCGTTGGAAGCCGTGTGCGCGAGCGATACGCTGGACCAAGAGTGCGTCGAGAATTGGCGCTTCCTGGCGTAGCACCGCATCAATGATCTGACGGAGCACCGGACTGTAATGCGGTAAGTGAAATTGCTCGGGCTGGATCATGTGCGCAAGCGTAGAAAGATCGGCAACGCGATATTCACCCTTCTGCCCCAGGGAAACAGGTTGATCGCTGTGAGCGCGAGCAACACGAACGTCCGCAATCTCCGACGGCAATTCACTCACGGAGCTAATGGGCGCTTCTGGCAACTCATCACTAATGCCGGCGTCGGTTGAGAAATCGATAACGATTGGAGCGGCCGATGGTTCCTCGGTCACTTGGCTACCCACTGCCTCTACTCGGGATTGAGCCAGAAGGTCGTTCAGGGCTATGTGCAGCTTCTGCAAAGCGCCTTCCTTGTCGACCCACCATTCCGTAGACCAAAGTCGCACCAGGTTCCATCCCAAGCCACTGAGAATCGCGCCTCGTACCTTGTCGCGATCACGAGCAGTGGCGGCACTGTGGTAAGTCGCGCCATCACACTCGACACCCGCCAAATAGTCACCCGGACGATCAGGGTGAACAATGCCCAGGTCAATGCGGAAACGCGACACGCCGATCTGCGGGACTACTTGCCAGCCAAGACGACGCAGCCCTTGAGCAACAGCTTCTTCAAACGGTGAGTCATATCCACCGACCGAGCCCTGTACCGCTTCTGCCAAAGCCTTAGGGCCACGCTGAGCAAACTCTATGAAGTGCTTCAGATCCCGGACCGCCCGAGCATTGGTCCGGTTCAGATCGATCATCGACGGGTCGAACGAGGTGAATACCAACATCTCTCGACGTGACCGTGTGATGGCGACGTTTAGCCTGCGCCATCCCCCGTCCTTGTTGAGAGGGCCGAAGTTCATCGACATGACCTGCGCACCCGGCTCGGTGGGTCCATAGCCGATCCCGAGCATAATCAGGTCTCGCTCATCGCCCTGGACCGTTTCCAGGTTTTTGACGACGACGGGTTCGGTCTGGGTATCCTGGAAAAACGGCTCGATCTGGGGGTGTTGCTTACGGGCAGCGTCCAACAGATCGTTGATCAGCTTTTGCTGGTCAGAGTTGAGCGTGATGATCCCGATTGAATGACCCGCAGCGACGAACGCAGGATCGGTTAGACGTTTGACTGTCTCGCTGACAATGGCTTCAGCCTCAGCTTGGTTGTAACGCCCTTTGCCTTTCGCATACACGCCCTCAACCCTGCGCCACTCAACAGCACTTGCGCGAGTTTCAGCGGCTGGGAAGGTAATCAAATTACTATCGTAGTAACGATGGTTGGAGAACGCGATCAGGCTTTCATGGCGACTACGGTAGTGCCAACTCAAACTGTGGCTCGGCACCCCGGCTCCCAAGCATTCGTCCAGGATGCTCTCCATGTCTTCTGCCGTGTCGTCGTCGCCAGCATTAGGGCCACGGCTGAAGAAGTTCGTAGGTGGCATCTGACGAGGGTCACCGGCGATAACAACTTGTTTGCCCCGAGCTATCGAACCGATTGCGTCCCATGGAGCAATCTGCGAAGCCTCGTCGAAGATGACCAGATCGAATGGGGGCTGATCGGCAGGCAAGAACTGCGCAATCGACAACGGGCTCATGAGCATGCACGGTGCGAGGCGATTCAGCGCGTCCCCCATCTCGATAGCCAGCTGCCGGACTGGTTTGTGTCTACGGGACTTCTGCAATTCATGCTTGAGAATGGCAAAGCCGCTGCTCTTGGGAATGTCATTCTTTGAAGGGATCAGGCCACATAGTTTCGCCCGAATATATCGCACCGTCAGTTTAGCCAGTTCGTCGTCCAGGCGAACGAAAGCTCCAATGTCACTCATGTGCTCGGCCGCGACAAAATTCCTCAGAAGCGGCTCGCTGTCGATGCCCTGTGTCGCAAACCAATGGGCATAGGCCGTGACAAACGTTTCCTCGCTGGCTGACGGAATCAGGCTTCCTACTTCCAAAGCCTGGGCGAGGCTTGCCAGGCCGGCTTCACCGGCCTGCTCACGTACTCGACACCAGTCGCACCAGGCCTTGAGTTGTGATTCCTGCTGCTGGATAGAAAGTGAAGTAGCCCGCAATGCCGCAACACTTGGATGCGCGTCTGTGTCCGTTGCAGCCAATCCAGCGAATAGCCGAGCTGCTTCGTGATAGCGAGACAACGCCTGTTGCAATGCCGATAACGCTGCGCTGATTTGCCCACCCGGCGCCAACATCTCATTCGCATCGACGACCAGACGCGCGACTGCGCCGCGCAATGAAACCAAGTGGTCGGGTGATTCGGCCAAGCCAATCAGCAGCCCGCGCAAAGTTTCAGCCAGTGTGATAGCTCGCAGTGTACGGGCGGTGTCGCTGGCCAGACCTTGCCAGCCAGGGATCGACTGCATGTCACTTGCCAACGCGTCCAACTCCGTTAACTGTGAATGCAGGCGCTCGAAAATGGCGAGGTCACCCAGCGTGTCCGGAAGGCCCGCCGCGCCACCTAAAGAGGCTAGTTTTTTCGCCACTTTTTTCTTGGCGAAAGTAGCCAGGAACCAGAACTTGCCCTCGGCCTCTCTCCATTCGCTGTGCATTGCCTCAAGGGGGATGCGACGGCAGGCTTCATCGGCATAATTCAGCGACAGGCTTTGCTCCAACTCCCGGTAGCTCTCTAGCAACTGACAAGCACGCCGGGCTGCTTCGATACGCGTGACAACATCGGGGGCAAATGCGAACGAAAGGTTCATCCCGCAGGATTCCACGATCAGGCTCGTCAAATCGTGAAGCTGCTGTACCTGTGAGGCTTCAGCCACAGGCAACGCCAAGCGCGTCAGGCCAAGAAGCCTCTCACTTGCCGTATTTAGCGCGTCAAGGGCCTGTGGCAACTCACGCGAGGCGCTTGCAATTTGTGCCTGCCAGGCGTTCGACCATTGGGTCTGGGCCAGAGCGCCAAATTTGCCTGACAAGTCGCGCGCCGCAACGCCGTTAAGTCCAAGCCGACGCGCGAGATCGAGCAACTCGCCATACTCGGCAGCATCGTGTTCCTTGCCTGGTGGCCAAGCCAGTCTCGGCGTCTGAGGACCGTGATCACGAACGACGCGACCAATCGCCTGATGCAGGGTAAGACCGTTGCTCCAGCGTCGATGCAGGACTTCGACCAACTGGTTAAGTCGTGACCGCAGCGTTTGCAATCGAGCAGTCTCACGCTCCCACTCCTCGGCGCTCAACGCGTCACTCACATCCCATGCGCGATCCAACTGCTTGAGCACTTCAACTTTGGACGCTTTGCTTGAGTGCAACTCCAGGCAGAACTCGCCGAGCCCCTTCTCCGCCAAGCGACGATAAACCACGTCAAGGGCAGCACGCTTCTCTGCCACGAACAAAACGCGACGGCCTAGTGCAAGGTTATGAGCAATCATGTTGGCAATGGTCTGCGACTTACCGGTTCCCGGAGGTCCATCCATTACGAAACTATGAGTGCCCGCCGATGCCACCACGGCAGATAGCTGCGAAGAGTCAGCTGGCAATGGCGCAAAAAGCTGAGCAGGCGTTACCGACGAGTCCAGGCGCTCAGGCCTGGGAAACTCGTCCGAGCCAGAGAAGCCTTCACCTGCTTCTTTAGGCTCCAGCAAATGCTTGACCAATGGGCTTTGCAGCAGCTGTGCCCCATTGGCATTCAAGTCCTTCCACATCAAATATTTGGCAAATGAGAAAGTGCCCAGAACCAGTTCGGTACTCACCTCAAATCCGGGCACATCGCGTACCGCTCGCCGCACCATGTTCCAGATGCCGGTCACATCGATGCCGCTTTCATCACTTGGTAGCTCGCCATCGAGCCCGGGTATCACCAACTCAAAATCATGACGCAGCAATTCAAGTAGGGTCAGGTTGAAACGCGGTTCCTCGTCGAGCAACGTCAGCGTCACCCCGGACAAGGCACTTTTGCGCTCAAGTTTCACCGGCAGCAAAATCAGGGGTGCGGAGTAGGTCTTCGGGTCTTCGGCACTTTTCTTCCATTTAAGAAAGCCGATTGCCAAAAACAGCGTGTTGGCTCCGCCCTCCTCCAGATCGCTGCGCGCCTTTCGGAATAGATCAATCAAGGTTGCTTCAAGCTTGATCTTCTCCAGGCTGGCGAGCACTTCACCCCGCGCCAGCGCTTGACGGGCGACTTCGTCTACCAGGCTTTCATTATTCTGCTGCTCGTACACGGCCACATCGCGGCCGCTGCTATTCAGGTCAGGTACCGGCACCACTCGAATGCGCTGGCCACTCGAAAGCAGGTCTTCAAGAGCCGCTGGGTCCGGGCAGAGAAGACGCACGCCTTTAGCGCTGTCTGGCAAATGCAGTAGACGGTTGCGAGTAGTCAGATCGAGGAGTTTGCGTTGCCAGAGCGTTATTTTACCGGCAGGACCTTCATTACCCTCGTTGATTTCGACATCGAACCCTGGCAGTGCCGGGGCTTCCTCCAGGCTTTCAGCGGCTGGCGGAGCATCGTCTGTCAGATCGGATGCATTGACGGCTGACACAAGTGCCATTGGGCGGATCTTCTGCATCCGGGCACGGTGCAAATCGATTGCCATGATGAACTGCTCATCATCTAATTGCCGCTGCGCAGCTGCGACCGCCTGGCTAAAATTCGGTGCCGGCGATTGGGTCGCCAGGGTGGTCTCGAAAACCACCATCTCCTTCAGATCCAAGCGCTTGCGTACTGCCGATGCTTCATCAGTCAGCAGTTGGGAAAACTCTTGAGGCTGCAACCAAACGCCTGCAAACGCGTGCCCCTTTGTCATGATAAGCAGGGCATTCAATCCAGCCTGCTCCAACGCCGCAGCGAACAGCAATGCCATATCCAGACAGGTCGCCACGCCGTTTTCCAGAATGACGCTTGGCGGCCTGATCTTCTGGCCCTGTTGCTCAAAACTGGCTGGAGGCAATGCATAGCTCAACTGAAAGCTGCACACCCCCGACCAAATGGCGGAGGCAAGCTCCCATGTGCGGGTGCGCGACTTGCTTTCATAGCCATCGATGCCGTCTTTCTTTCCTGCTCGCCGCAAGACTTGAGAAGCCGCTTTGAGCACTCGGTCTACCGATGGGTCATTGGGCATGCAGAAAGCTGCCAGCAACTCTGGCATGGCGCTCAAACCACCCCATTCGGTGCGAGAAAGCAGCTCAGTGGGAAAGCGCTGCTCGACGAGCAGGTTCTCGCCTTGGGACAAGCGCAATACCACATCGGCACTCAGGCTTTCACTCAACCCGGACAGATAGCCAGCGTTGAGCTTGATGTCGCGCTCAGAAATACTAAGGCGATCACCCGCATGAATCCGGTCAATATGCCAAGACCGGCTTTCAACGAAATCCGGGTCGGTGCTTAAAGTCAGTATCAGATTTTCAAGATTTGTTTCTTCCTGGTTCCAAATGCTCAATTCTCGTACAAGCGGAATGGCGTTCTGGTGGGAAGCGAAGCCGATCTTACGAGCGATCAGCGCCTCAATCTTGATGTTCATCCACGGGCTCCCGAAGCTACCAGTGCTTGCCTCATAAAGAGGCAGCTAAAAAAGCCCCTATAGTCCATGACTAATCACCGGTTGGGAATTTCTTTATCTCGCAATCCAGTCGTATTGTTCAGGCAATAGCAGTCGCTCGAATTGTTCCACCATGCTGTCGAACGAACTATTTTGCATCTCCACACCCCACTGTTGCGGCCAAATCCATCCCCACTGTATCTGCTTCTGCCTGACGACTACCGGTTAGCATTACTCCTCATCCAAGGAGGTATTGCTCTATGCCGGACGCCACTAACCTCTACCTGTTCATTGTTGCCGCCCTGCTGTTGCTAATCGTGCCTGGCCCTAACATGGCTATCGTCAGCAGCCATGCAGTTGCTCACGGCTGGCGCGCCGGCCTCGCCGCAGCACTGGGAATATCCCTGGCTGATGTGCTGATGACCGTCATGGTCAGCGCAGGTCTCGGTGCGCTGGTGATGAGTTGGGCGCCAGCGTTTGACTTGCTACGGTGGGCCGGGGCCTGTTATCTGATGTGGCTGGCCTGGCAGGCATTGAAGACTCCTCCTGCGGATACTGATACTCAAGCCACACAGGCTCTGTTTCGCAAGATCTTTGCCCGAGCCACGCTCAACAGCCTGTTAAATCCCAAGGCGCTGTTGTTCTTCATGGTATTTCTGCCGCAGTTCGTCACCGTAGGTGCCAGCAGCGTCACCGCGCAATTGATGTTCTTGGGTTTGTTGCTTGCGCTGATCGCATTGATCTTCCATTCCCTGCTCGGATTTTGCGCCGGACGGCTGCATGGGCGCCAGCGCAAAGGCTTGATATCCAAACGGCTTGGGGCTTACGGTTTCGCTGTGGTGATGACAGCTCTGGCGGCACGTTTGCTGGTGCTCAACCGGCCGCTTTGAGGCTAGAAAAGACGGCCCACCCACGTGGTCTCGACGTCATGGAAAACTAATCCGAGTGGTGCTCACCGTATGCTGGATCCCCTTCGGCGCGGGGCTTTTGATTCCCTTGACCATTTGGCTTAGCCATCTGGGCCCCGTAGCGCAGAACGTGGCAATAGGCGTAGGCGTGATTCAACTGATCGGTTTATTCGTATTACTTAGTCGCCGGAAGAGGACTTGAACACTCATATTTTACGGATTCCCAAGCCATGGGTAGTTACCTTCAAGGACGATCACCAATCAGTCATTCATTCCTTGGCTTGATCGTCGGTTATGGGTCGTTTTCCGCCGCTCGCGCCAGGCATAAATCGGCCAAATGAAGACATTCGCCAAGCCAAATGCAAGCACCCAGCAAGAACGGCCCCTCCCCCTGTTGCCCCCGAAACAAACCCAACACTAGACTGGGTTTCAAGATGAGCGTGGATCGCTTGTTAAGTATTCATTCAGGGGATGAGCATGATGAGCCGAACCAGTCATATCCGCCTAATGGCGACCTATAACGAGTGGATGAACGCAAAAATTTATGAGGCAGCCAGAAGCCTGCCAGATGAAGAACTCTCAGTGGATAGGAAAGCATTCTTTGGTTCAATTCTCGGGACGTTGAACCATCTGGTGGCCGGCGACACTGTCTGGCTAAAGCGATTCGCCAAGCACCCAGCGAACTACTTGGCTCTGGAACCGATTCGACAGCTTCCTACGCTCAAAAGCCTCGACCAGTTGCTGTTCTCGAATATCCGAGAACTTTCGGCACATCGAGAGTGGCTCGATCAGAAAATTGTCGAGTGGTCTTGCTCCATTGCAGAGTCGGATCTAGATCACACCCTCAATTACACGAGCATGAAGGGAATACCCGCTGACAGGAACTTTTATGGTTTATTCATGCATTTCTTCAATCATCAAACGCATCACCGTGGACAAGTGACTACCTTGCTTTCACAAGCGGGTGTCGACATAGGTGATACGGATCTGGTCGTCCTCATTCCATCCGAGCCCTGCACAAAGTAGAAAAGCCTAGCTCAGCCACATGTGATCTGGTCAGCGAAACAGCGCAGCCATCCGGGTTGATTGCCGATCCCGAGTGACGTCTAACGGCCAGAAGCGGACGTCTAACTAGGAGAAAATAGACCTATCACCATTTGCTACGCACTGATCCAAGCGACTTGCCACGACTCAACCCAACGTGGCGTTTTGTCACCAAGCCACTTCGGTCCTATCTTGCGCACGATCAGGATTAGCTGTGGAGCGCGGGCATAGAAAAGGGGACTGATTTATATTCTGAGCAATAAATCAGGCGTCGTTACCAGAAGCCGATATTCGACCGATATCAATGCCACGTCGCAGGCTTTCAGCATGGCGATGTTGAGGGGACGTTCGTTTGCGCATTGCCGATGACCTACCCGCCGCCATTTTTCAGTCCCATGTTTCATGATTAACGCGGTTCCGGCGACCGCGCGGTCGCCGGAACCGCTCTGCGTATCAATTTCCGCCGTGAGGCTGGAACACACCACGGAATCGCATCTTCCCGGAGGACAGACGTTCATAAGCCTCCGTTGCTTGGTCAAGCGAAAAGGTTTCGACAATGGGCTTGACCTTACCCTTCGCGGCCAAGTCGAGAATTTCGGCGAGGTAATGCTGTCCGCCATGCGTGGAGCCAACCACCCGTTGGCGCATCATATGGAATGGCTTGCCGTCGGACGGAACCGAGAACGGCTTGCTGAAGTCGAGCCCACACAGGACGATGCGACCGTCAGGATTAACTCCCGCGAGCGCCTTTTCGGCGGTTTCGTAGTCGTTGGTGGTGATCAGCACCACGTCGGCACCACCGACTGCCAAGAGCTCCTCGGCATTGGTGACGACGTGGTCGGCACCCAAGTCGGTCGCAAGCTTGTGCTTGTCTGGGGAATGCGTGATCGCGATGGTCTCGAACCCGCACGCCTTTGAGAACTGCAAGGCGACATGGCCCAACCCGCCGATACCCAGCACCGCGACCCTGTCACCCGGTTTCGGCTCCGCGTCTCGCAGGCCGCTCCAGGTTGTATAGCCCGCGCACATCATGGGCGCGGCATCCGTGTAGGACAGCCCATCGGGCAACAATACGGTGCCTTCCGCAGAAATTGCGATGTACTCTGCGTGCCCGCCCTGCGACGCGAAGCCGGTCGTTCTGGGCGAAACGCAGTTCATGGCTGTCTGGCCGGTCAATGGGCGGTTCTGGCGACAGTACGGGCATCGCCCGCAGGAGGACTGTACCCAGGTGGTGCCGACTCGGTCTCCAACCTTGCGCGTGTGGACGCCCGCACCGACTTCGACGATTTCGCCGACCACTTCGTGACCCGGGGTCTGGGGGTAAATGTCACCGCCTGCCCCTTGAGTTGCCCACACATCGGTGTAGCACATGCCGGAGGCGTGAACTTTCACCAAGACCAGCCCTGGCTCTGCCTTGGGCATGGGAACCTCATGAACCTCCCAAGGCTTGTTCGCGCCGGTCATCACAACGGCCTTCATCTTCATCGCATTTTTCCTTTCGATCAGGTGGTTAGTACTTGGGCTGCGGACGAGATGCTCTGAGAGCGGCACTGGCCATTTTGGACCCGCTTTGCTGCAGCTTCATTCGAGTCTATGGGTCATTGACTGTCGCAACAATCTGGTCAATATTTGATTCCATGATGAAATCAATTCACCAATCCAAGGGAAATGACCTGTCGGCCTTTGTCGCATTCCTGGCGGTCGCAGCCCACCGAAGTTTCCGCAGCGCCGCAATCGAACTCGACATGACGCCCTCGGCGATCAGTCATTCGATCAAGGCTCTCGAGCAACGGTTGAACGTGCGCCTTTTCAACAGGACGACCCGAAGCGTCTCCTTGACCGAGGCGGGAGAGCGCCTGGCCATAAAACTAAGGCCGGCAATGGCCTCGGTTGAAGAGGCCGTTCGGGAACTGGAGGGCGATGACCATACTCCCAGCGGCACGGTGCGAATCAATGCCAGTGAGGGCGCCATCCGGTTGGTACTGTGGCCAGTACTTGCGCGGTTTTTGCGCGAGTATCCTCGCGTCCATCTCGACATATTCAATGATGGCAAGTTGAGCGAT
This sequence comes from Pseudomonas sp. DR48, assembly GCF_019823085.1. NCBI lineage: Bacteria > Pseudomonadati > Pseudomonadota > Gammaproteobacteria > Pseudomonadales > Pseudomonadaceae > Pseudomonas > Pseudomonas sp. DR48. Next base: position 6,502,751 of record NZ_CP081946.1, read on the forward strand.
ATCGTTGCCGATGGTTTCGATGCAGGTATCCGATTAGCGGAAGCTGTACCCAAAGATATGGTGGCCATCCCAGTCATGAGAGAGGTCCGCTTTGCGGCAGTGGCGTCGCCCGATTATTTCGGGCAACACGGATATCCAGTGGTGCCGCAAGATCTGTATGACCATCATTGCATCCGCTTCCGGTTTGAAAGTGGTGCAATCTACCGATGGGAGTTTGAGCGCCATGGCGCTGTCGAAAGGATCAACGCTCCCGGCCCTCTCACATTGACTGATCAACCGCTGATGGTGGAGGCAGCAATCGATGGAATAGGCATCGCCTTCGTGCCTGACCATCTTGCAGCAAATGCGCTCAAGGACGGCCGACTCAAACGAGTTCTGGAACAGTGGTGTCCCGCGTATCCTGGGCTGTGCCTCTACTATTCGGCGAATCGCCATGTACCATCCGGCCTGAGAGCGTTGATCAATATGCTGACTGAAACGCGGCCCGGCAAATAGAAGATCTTGCGCCTAAGAGGCGGCGGGCCGGATGTAATTCCGCCTGGCACAACTCGACGACCAGCATCGTTAGCGCATTGCCATTGCAGCTGTCTGCGGCTCGATCATTGGCCAATCGTTTCGGACGCGCCCCCTTTTCTGTTCTGCCGCTTCTGTTGCTAACCCATGTCGAACGAACACTTGGGTTGAGTATCCCGGCGAGAGCGTCGGAACTGGTCCCTGACACTGAAAGTATGGATACGCTGAAATCGAACGAGCCATTCTGGAATTGGCTCAAGCGGGTTAATGGGAAGTATCTTTATGTTCGGGCTTCCACTTTCGGCCATAACCGGTCATTCGCACACGTATATTTCAGACCCCATGATTGCGGCTGTATAGGCCACAAACGGATTGCGTGGGCGCGTTCTGCAGGTCCGCCCACCCCCACGACTAATCCACAATGAACAATTTCGCACCGTGGGTAGTGAATGATCGATGTCCCTCAGCATCATTACCCACCTGATAGCTCATGCCCGGCGTCAGTGTGAACTGACGACCATCCTCCAGCTCTGTATGCAACTGCCCCTCCAGGCACAACAGGATGTGCCCTCTCCAACACCAGTGATCGGCCAAATAGCCAGGGCTGTACTCGACCATCCGCACACGCGCTGAACCAAACTGGCAGGTACGCCAATAGGCTGTGCCTGTCTGACCGGCATGCGCCACGGGCTCTATCGTTGACCAATCAGTGGTACCGAACGGGATTGCAGTGAGATCCATGGTTGCCTCATCGACATGCGATAAATGCAGACCGTATCAATCTGGCGATGGTGTCGATAGACACAGAGGTGATGCATTTATGGGATACAGGCGCTGCGCCCACCCGAAGGCTAGTTGCCCCGCCCTCCTCCAAACGACCACTCATCGCTGGCCGTAGTGGAAATCACCACCATGACATCCTCCGCGTTCAGTCCCGTCGCCCGCCCCAATTTCTCGACCAGATCGCGGTAAAAACGCTGTTTGGTCTCAACACTTCGAGGACGGCCTGCGGTAATCGCGATTAGCAAAAAGTCATGGCTACGCGGCCCGCCCAAGTAGTGGGGATCAAATATCAGCTCGCCGATCTCATGTTGGTGAATGGCCTGGAAGCGATCAGTCTTCGGCACTTCGAAGCTCTCGACCAAGGCGTCGTGCAAACCCTCAGACAATGCCTGTAAATACTCGGCCGACTTCCCGCGGTGCAGTGAAATTCGTGCAAACGGCATCAACGATTACTCCTGACGTTTTGGAAGGCAAGCCTGTAGCTCACTGAGCAAATTCAGCGCCGAGGCGGCTGTCGGCCAACCTGAATAAAACGCCAGATGGGTTATGACTTCGGCCAGTTCGTCGACACACAAGCCGTTATCCAGTGCACGTTTCAAATGAAATGGCAGATGCTCCAGACGGTACATCGCCACCAGCGCGGCCACCGTCGCGAGACTGCGTTCACGGGGCTTCAATTGCGTACGCGTCCACATGTCGCCAAACAATACGTTGTCGGTCAGCTCGGTAAACTTCTGCGGGTAGCTGCTCGGGTGTTCCCGCCCCGTGACCATCGATGCACTCATGATGTTTTTCCCCTGATGTCCCAATTGACGGGGGAAAACTATCAAGTCGCGATAATTCCGAATATCAGATTTAATAGCACCAATCATCCCGAATTAGTGGACCATTGAATGCGCCGCCCAACCTTCGATCTTGACGTATTGCGCACCTTCGTCACCGGCGTGGAGTTCAACAGTTTTGCCAAAGCGGCGGATCGTCTCGGTCGGTCGACGTCTGCCGTAAGCGCTCAATTGAAGAAACTCGAGGAGCAGGTCGGTACGCCGGTACTGGCTAAATCCGGTCGCGGACTGGTCTTGACCCCCACGGGAGAAACACTGCTCAGCCATGCCCGCCGGTTGCTGGAGCTCAACGACGGCATTTTCCAGACCCTGCATGAAAGCCAAACCGCCGGGACCATACGCCTCGGGCTTCAAGAGGACTTCGGGGAACATTTCCTGAGCGATATCCTGCGACGCTTCGTCCAGACTTACCCGAGGGTGAATCTCGAAGTCAGGATCGCCCGTAACGCCGAACTGCTTGCTCTGGTCGAAAGCGCCGATCTGGACCTGGCCCTGACCTGGGACACCGGGCACATGTCGCCCTATGCCACACGTCTGGGCGAAACACAGATGCACTGGATCGGGGCCCGCGATACGCCATTGCTGACGGCCCTTGATGACTCACCGTTGCCATTGATCATGTTCGACGCGCCTTGCGTATTGCGCAGCGCCGCCGCCCAGGCGCTGGATGCCGCGCAAATACCTTGGCGGATCGCCCTGACCAGCCCCAGCGTCGGCGGTATCTGGGCGGCCGTCGCCGCCGGATTGGGCCTGACGCTGCGAACCCGCATCGGGCTGCCGAGCCATCTCACCGTTGTTTCTGGCTTACCCCCCGTTCCAAGCCTTGGCTATGTGCTTCACAGCAATGGCGACGACCCAACACCAGCCACCCAACAATTGGCCTCATTAATCAAAACGAGCCTGCAAGAACAGACGTATCGTTTCACGATTACGAAATAATCGAAGGCACCCAAGGGTTCAATTCGAACTACGGCTATGGTCGAGTGGGATCACAAGTTATGCAGCGACCTCCGTGGTCGTCATAAAAGGTGACCAACGAAAAACGGTTCAATGGATTAGTTTTTCCTGCGCTTAACGCGATTTCCAGTCGCGCAACCACTGCAAACCGGCCGAGGTATTGCCACGCGACCGGTATTCACACCCTACCCAACCGTCATAGCCCAACTGATCGATCAGCTCGAACAGATAGGGATAGTTGACTTCTCCCAGGTCCGGTTCATGTCGGTCCGGCACGCCGGCGATCTGGATATGGCCAATACCGTCGAAGTCCCGACGCAGTTTAGTGGCCAGGTCGCCCTCGACGATTTGACAGTGGTAGCAGTCGAACTGAACCTTCAGGTTACTGGCGCCCACTTCCTTGCAGATGGCCTGGGCCTGATCCTGCCGGTTGAGGAAAAAGCCCGGCATGTCCCGCGTATTGATTGGCTCGAGCAATACCGTGACGCCGACCTTGGCCGCTTGGGCGGTGGCATAGGCGAGGTTGTCCAGGTAAATGGCGTGATGCCGCGCCCGATCACTTTCGGATGGCAGCAGGCCGGCCATAACATGGATCCGTGAGTTGCCCAGTACCTCTGCGTATTCCAGGGCACGATCAAAACCGCTACGAAATTCACTCTCCCGGCCCGGCAACGTCACCGTGCCCCGCTCGCCCGCCGTCCAGTCACCGGGCGGCGCATTGAACAGCGCCTGCACCAGGCCGTTGTCGCTCAAGCGTTGCTTGAGTTCTTCAGCGCTGTAGTCGTAGGGAAACAGATACTCCACCGCTTCGAAACCATCAGCCGCCGCGGCGGCGAAGCGATCCAGAAATGCATGCTCCGGATAGAGCATGCTGAGGTTGGCAGCAAAACGAGGCATGGTAACTCCTATAGATGGTTTTTGTAGGAGCCGAGCTTGCTCCGGGCGGCGTTCTGACGATGGCGATCTCAAGGACGCCATCGCCGGCAAGCCGTGCTCCTGCAGGTCGACAGTTCGTTAGACAAAGGGCCAGATCAGCAGGGTAATACAGAAACCCAAGGTGCCGAGCAAAGTGGTCAATACCGTCCAGGTGCGCAAGCCGTCGGCCACGTTCAGCCCGGACAGTTTGGTGAAGATCCAGTAACCGGCATCATTGATATGGGACATGGCCAACCCGCCACCGCCCATGGCCAGGCACAGCAGGGCCATGTGGTTCGGGGTGAGATTGAGGGTCGCAATCAGTGGGCTGATGATGCCGGCAGTGGTCACCAGCGCCACCGTGGTCGAGCCCTGCACCGCGCGCAGCAGCAGGGTCAGCAGAAAGCCCAGCGCCAGCACCGGCAGCCCGGTTGTGCGCAACATTTCGGAGACCACGGCACCGATTCCGGTATCCACCAGCACCTTGCCAAACACCCCCCCGGCACCAGCGATCAGGATCACCATGGCTACGCCGGGCAAAGCCGAACCGATCACATCGGAAACTTGACTGCGGCTCCAGCCCCGACGCGTACCCAGCAGCCAGGCACACAGCAAGGTGTCGAGCAGCAACGCCACCATCGGCGCGCCGAGCACGGTCATGATGCCGCGCAGGAGCGAATCGGCAGGCAGCAGCGAGGTGGACAGAGTTCCTAGCAGAATCAGGATGATGGGCAGCAGGATCAGGCTGACGATCAGACCAAACCCCGGTGCGGGTGCCGGCGGCAACTTGGCAACGATGCTGCTCGTGGACTCCTCCAGGCCCATATGCGATGCAGCCACGGCTGCTTGCGCAGTGTTCGTGTGGTTGCCATTGGACCAGGCGGTCAGATCTTCATTGGTGACATGCGGGCCATAGACCTCGGCACGAATATCGTCGGTCATCGGGTACACCCGACGGGTCATGCGTCCGGCCACGCGGTAGCCGACATAGCAAAGGAACGCGGTGATGGGCAGACCGAACATCAGCACGCGACCCAGATCCGCGCCCAACTGACTGGCAGCGGCCACGGCGCCCGGGTGTGGCGGCAGAAAGGCGTGTACGGTCAATAAAGCCGCGCACATCGGCAGCGCGAACACCAACAGCGGCTTACGCGCACTGCGGGCAACACCATAGGCCAGCGGCATGAGGATGATCACGCCGACCTCGAAAAACACCGGCACCCCGACCATGAAGCCGGCCATCGTCAACGCCAGCGGCGTCCGTCGATTGCCGAAACGGGTAATCAGCGTCTTGGCCAGCGCCTCGGCACCGCCGGAGAGCTCGATGATCCGCCCGATCATCGCGCCCAGGGCAATGATTATCGCAATATGGCCCAGGGTCTTACCCATGCCGCCTTCGATGGTGGCGACCAGATCGACCGGTTTCACCCCGGCCACCAGCGCCACCAGAATGCTCACCAGCATCAAGGCCACGAATGGCTGAAACTTGTACTTGAGCACCAGGAACAACAGCAGAGCGATCCCGAGCCCCGCGGTAACCAGCAGGATTAACGGGCTCATTTCACGCCCCCTCCATGCCGGGTGGGCGAAACGGTGCCGCCACTGGATCTGAACATGCCGCAATGAAGATGAGTCATGCCTGGTTTTCCTCTTGTTATTGTATTTTTTGGCAAGCCTCGGCCATCGGGAGTCGCTGCGCGCCTCCCGGTCAGGGCCTGCGTTATCAATCTGTCGTGTTAAGCCAATGCCTTACCAGTGCGCACCAAAAGTCTCTCGCAGCTCGTCCAGCGCCACCTGATCGAGCGGTTCAGGCTTGGGATTGCTCATCAGCCAGAGCCGCGCGGTTTCCTCGAGTTCTTCCAGGGCGTAGCTGGCCCTGGACACCGAACTCTCCCAGACCACCGGGCCCAGCCGTTCGAGCATCACGCCGCGAACGCTGTTGGCCAGCTGGGCGACCTGTTCGGCAACCTTCGGCGAACCGGGTCGCTGGTAGCCAATCAACGGGATATGCCCGACTTTCATGACCTGATACGGCGTCAGCGGCGGCAGAATGTCGTCCGCCTGCCAGACACCGGCCAGCGTCAACGCCACCAGATGGGTGGAGTGGGTATGCACCACGCCGCCGACACTTGGGTTGCGGTCGTAGACCTGGCGATGCAGCGCCAATGTCTTTGAGGGCTTGTCACCGGACACCCATTCGCCAGCCAGGTTGACCTTGGCGATGGTTGCCGGATCGAGGCGTCCGAGGCAGACATCGGTTGGGGTGATCAACCAGCCGTCGTCCAGGCGCGCGCTGATATTGCCGGCGCTGCCAACGGTGTATCCGCGCTGATAAAGGCTACGGCCTACCTCACAGATTTCTTCGCGCAGGGCGTTTTCGTTAGTCACTGCACTGCTCACTGCGCACCTCCGGCCGGGGCGAGTTGGTTCAAGGCTTTGCTGAAGAAATCCCGGCCACCGAAGTTGCCCGATTTGAGTGCCAGCGCCAAAGGTTCGTCAGTACTGCTGACGGTCGCGGGTACACCCGGATCGATCTGCGCGCCAATCTGAAGCAGTTGTACGCCCAGCGCCTGAACCACAGCGCCCGAGGTTTCTCCGCCGGCGATCACGAAGCGGCGCACACCGCTCTGGCGCAGACCTTGTGCAATTTCGCCAAAGGCGTTTTCCACCAGACTGCCGGCTTGTTCCACACCCAGTTGCTGTTGCACCGACTTGACCGTTTCCGGTGAGCTGGTGGCGTAGATCAATACGGTTTGTTCGTTATCACGAGCGAAGGCCAAGGCTTGCGCCACCACCGGTTCACCCGCCGCCAAGGCCAACGGATCAATCCGCAGGGCCGGCCGACCGGCTTCGAGCCAGGCCGCCACTTGCCCATTGGTGGCGATCGAAGCACTGCCGGCCAACACCACTTCACCGCCGGACACCGCCGGAAGTTTCGAGGCATCGAGATTGCGCAGCTTGCCGGCGCGACGGAAGTTTTCCGGCAGGCCCAGGGCCAGCCCCGAACCACCAGTCAGCAACGGCAGATCGGCGCAGGCGCTACCGAGGGTATACAGATCGCTGTCCGACAAGGCATCGGCGATGGCCATGCCGACACCTTGAGCTTTCAACTCTGCGATTCGCTCACGTACCGGCTCAATACCGCGGGCAATGGTGTCGTAGCACAACAGACCGACATTCAGGCGGGTTTGCGATTGCAGGACCCGAACCAGATTGGCATCGGTCATCGGCGTCAGCGGGTGATGCTGCATGCCCGACTCGCTGAGCAGTTGATTCTGGACAAACAGGTGGCCGCGAAAGATTGTCCGGCCATTCTCCGGGAATGCCGGGCAGGCCAGGGTAAAGTCGCTGCCCAGTGCAGCCAGCAGCGCTTCGCTGACCTGACCGATATTGCCGGCTGCGGTGGAGTCGAACGTCGAGCAATATTTGAAAAAGATCTGCTCGCAACCTTGCTCGCGCAACCAGGCCAGCGCGGCGAGGGACTGCTCGACCGCTTCGGCGACCGGCGTGGTACGTGATTTCAAGGCAATGACGATGGCATCGGCATCAAGCCCGGCGGCAATTTCCGCGCTCGGGATACCGATGCTTTGCACGGTGCGCATGCCACCGCGCACCAGCATGTTGGCCAGATCCGTGGCACCGGTGAAGTCGTCGGCGATGCAGCCCAGCAGCGGGCGTGCGGTGGATGTAGTCATGGGGTGTTCCTCAAACGGGCTCAGGCTTGGCAGTCGGCAATTCGATGCCCGGGAAAATTTTGATCACCGCCGAATCGTCCTCACGGCCGAAGCCGGCGCTGGACGCCTGCATGAACATTTGGTGAGCTGTGGCCGACAGCGGCAGCGGGAATTTGCTGGCCCGGGCGGTATCCAGTACCAGCCCCAGGTCCTTGACGAAAATATCCACTGCGGACAACGGCGTGTAGTCAGCCTTGAGAATGTGCGGCACGCGGTTTTCGAACATCCAGGAATTACCGGCGCTGTGGGTGATCACCTCATACAGCGCATCGGCATCGACCCCTTCACGCAGGCCCAGCGCCATGGCTTCGGCAGAAGCGGCGATATGCACCCCAGCCAGAAGCTGGTTAATGATTTTGACCTTCGAACCCAGGCCATGGACGTCACCCAGGCGATAAACCTTGCCGGCCATACCAGCCAGGATCGACTCGGCCTTGGCATAGGCGTCGGCCGGGCCCGAGGTCATCATGGTCATCTCGCCAGCGGCAGCCTTGGCGGCACCACCGGAAATCGGTGCATCCAGATAGAGCAAACCCAGCGCGGCCAGACGCTGGCCAAGATCCACGGCATAGGTCGGAGCGACTGTGGCGCAGCCGATCACCAGGCTGCCCGGGCGCAGTGCGGCCACGGCACCACCCTCACCGAACAATACAGTCTCGGTCTGCTCGGCGTTGACCACCACGGTAATGATCACGTCACATTCAGCGGCCATGTGCGACGGCGACGGGCAAGCCACGCCGCCCTCACCGGCGAACTGTTCTGTTACGGCAGCGCGCACATCACAGGCATGCACATTGAAACCGCTGCGCAACAACGAGCGGGCAATACCCAGACCCATCGCGCCCAGACCGACAACACCGACATTCTTGTTATTCATTGGGGGACTCCTGAGAAAAACAGCGGCTTATTCAACGCCGGCAAGGCGTAGACGGCGGGCCGCATTGTAGATATGTGCGCGGGCGGCATACCCGGCGACGAGCGGATAGCCGCGAATAGCCGCGAATAGCCGCGACGATCGCCTGGATATTGGCGTTGGCCGTGACGAAGAGGCCGCGCCCTTGGTAATCAGGTCGTCATACAGGTTGAACAGATAATCCCCCAATGAGCAGATTATGTGAAGTATTTTTTTCAAATAACATTTTTTAACACCATCTTCGAGCAGCTCGTCCCTTCACCGTAGATTCGCTACTATGTTTGCCCGCTTTCCTTTCATGCGGATTTTTACTTTGGAGCCCGGATGCCTAGTCAAAAGGACATCGCCGACGAACGCGGCGCACCGATGATTCCTGAACAGCGCCGTGAGTTGATGCTGCGCCAGTTGCGCAAGCATCAGGTGCTGAGCGTTCATCAATTGATCGACATGTTCGACTGCTCGCACATGACCATACGCCGCGACATAGCGTTGCTGGAGCAGGAAGGCCGTGCTTACTCGGTAACGGGTGGCGTGCGAATCGCGAGCCAGCTCCACAGCGAGCCCAGCCATCAGTCCAAGGCGGTGGTCGAGTTGCCGCAGAAGCAGGCGATGGCCAAGCTGGCTGCGCGGTTACTGCATGCCGACATGACGATTTATCTGGATGCGGGAACGAGCACACTGGAGATCGTCCCGTATATCAAGGCGCTGACGGGCGTGACCGTGGTGACTAACGACTTCGGGATCGTGCAGGCATTGATCGATGCCCCCCATGTCACAGTGATTCACACCGGCGGGCAGTTGGATCACTCCAATCAATCATGCGTGGGTGGACTGGCGGTTGCCACCTTGCGTCAGGTTGTCACCGATATCGCGTTCATATCGACCAGTTCCTGGGATTTGCGTCGTGGCCTCACCACGCCTTCGGCACTGAAGGTGGAGGTCAAACAAGCCGCGATGCAATCGGCTTCGCAAGTGGTGCTGATCGCCAGTAGTTCGAAGTACGGTACTTTCAGTATGTACAAGATCGCCGGGCTGGAGCAGTTCGACATCATCCTCAGCGACGACGCGCTGACCCCGGCCGCGGCCGATGGCATCCGCAAGCAGGGCGTCGAACTGTTGCTACCTTCTGACAGTACCCCGACTTGAGCAGCGGGCCTGGATAAAGCAGAGCCCCTGGCCCCCTCCTCTGTTGCGCCTGGCACGCCATCCAGTCACGTAACAGCGCAAGCCGGCCGATCTGTTGCCACGCGACCGGCACTCCGTCTGCTTTGGGTCGTTTTCAACCGGTCGCGACAGGAAAAAAACGTCCACAAGCAGCCGGTGAACGGAGCGACAGTTAATGAGTAGCTATGATTGGTCTACTGCCGGAACTAATTGAGTAGATTGGGCTTTGCGTCCATGGTGTATAGACACCTTCAGCGGTCACCCGACTGTCACAATGCCCGGTCCAGTCAGGGCTGGACGACAGAACATGGAATGTTATCCACCAAGCCCGTGAAGGTGTTATCACCCCACTTGGGGTCAATTTAGAGTCAGGCCCAAAGAGGAGTCCGCCATGACCGTAGTCGATCGCCTCAGGTATTTGCGCGCCGTACTAGTTTTGGCTGGCCTCGCGTGCCTTGCTCTCTACCCACTTATGTTGGTCTGGCCGTCCGGCTGGGCCTGGCACATCGGTCACTCGGATTACCCGATGATGATCGTCGGCATCTACGCCACACTTGGCGTGTTCTTGATCCTGGCCGCACGAGATCCATTAGCCAATCTGAGCCTGATTTGGTTCACCGTGTGGTCTAGCGCCGTACACGCAGGAATCATGGCCGTCCAGGCGGTCACCCAGCCGGGGCAAATGGGGCACTTGGCAGGTGACGTGCCGGCGCTCTTCATCGTGGCGGTTGCCTTGGCCATCTTGACGCCCCGCTCGCAGTTGGCCGCTCGGCCCCGGACATACAATGGGGCTCGACCGGTTTGGGTCGATTGCTGCCCCTCACAACAGACCCCAATCGGCCAATGCTGCGTCAAAACTCACTGAATACCTCGAAAACAGAGTCTGTTAACCACCCCACTCATCTATTTCAGCTCAGTTCGAATCTCGGTTCCGGGCACAAAATATTTACCGGGATCCTTGGCCTCCTTCAGGTCAACCAAGGCTCGGCAAATACAATGGGAGAATTGTTTCTGTAACGCTTTGGGGTCTTTCCATGCTATTTGCGATGCTTGCAAAGCTTGTCCCTCGGCGGTTTTATAGCAGACACAATTGTCGATTTGGGTGATGCCGTTATTGCTCTGACAAGCAGTGGTCAGCAAAGAAATGGCGATCAGCGTTACGAAGCGTTTCATTGGTTCCCCTCCGAGGCTTGTTGTGAAGGGCTAGCTATAACTAGACCGCAATGGGTCGATAGTGCCTTTGCAGGGTTGGTCAATCGCATGCAAAGCCCGATCTGTTCAATAAGCCCGACAGTAGATGAAAGCTTAGCGCTCATTTTCCATCGCTCCATCCGCTGGATGCTTTTGACTCGCTGGTACTACCCTGCTGCTCTTTGAGTCCAGCCACCGCTAGTGCCTACGAATGCGCCGGCGATCTTGAACATCATCAGCCATCGCGGCCATTGAATGTCGCGCATTGCCTGTTAACGGCGCGGCAGCAGGTGGTGTCCACATTGAATTGTGATCGGTGGCGGACTGGCGACTGATATCCTCGCGAGCATGCAGTGGCGACTCCCAGGCCGATGTCTGAAAGCTCATCCGCTTCAAAATCCGGTTGCCACTCAACTCATGCTTGACCACCGCCAGCAGATGCAACAACACCAGTCCCCCCAGCATGGCGGTACTGTCCTGATGCGCAGCATGGAAGTCGCTCAGCAACTGAGGGTTGGTGATCAGCGGCGGCATGCTCAGCGCGCCAAATACCGTAATCGATCGATCCATCATCAGCACACCCGTGAGCAACACCATCCCCGTTATCAGATAAATCAGGTTATGCACAAAAGTGGCCAATAATTCACCCGACACGACCGTGTGGTGGCGTAGATGATTGATACGCAAAACCACCCGCATCAGGAAAAAGGGAATGAACAACGTTGTCATCGAAATATTAAAGGCCGTCATTATTGATTTCATGTGTGGTGACACATTGAACAACGCGACATAAGAGCCCGTGCATAACGACCATAGAATTACAAACGCAGACAGCCAATGCAGTGCAACTTGCGCCAATGTATATTTATGATGACTCATGACGGTTTCCTCAAACTCGAACTGAGAGAGATTTTTATTCATGTCGCCCTACGATTCATGTCAAACCAGCGCGATACATAAATGCCATTCCCGCCCAACTTTTTTGGACGGGACAACCTCATCGAGCAATTACTACGCCAACATTCAATCAAACAGTCTCGATGGCTGAGAGTCTTGTCAGCCAAGGGTTCCAGCCGTCATCGCGTTTCGTTCGGGACGAAAACCTTGCTGGGGACTGACCCATAATCGGGATAGGTTTACACCGAAAACGAGGGGTAATTGGGTGCTTATCCCCGAACGTATACTTTTATACAGCCAATTATATAAAAGGGCTCTCTAGATCAATGGATACGAGTTCACATACCTGTCTGATAACAAGATATCGAGCCAACAAATACTAATGAGCTAATTTGAAATCCACGACTCATGGACGGGAGACAATTTATTATTGCGACTTACAGTAAAGCAGCCAACGGGGTAAATATTAACCAGTAGCAGAATCACCCTGCTTACAACCTGTTCAGTTTGTGGCAGCAACCGATTGAGTCCACCGTCGGCTGCCGTCCTCCCATGACGGACAGCAATCGGCCAGAAGTGGGCATCGAGAGAACAAACCTTAAAGGGGTTGAAGACCAAGGCCGTCAGCTATTTAAAGCAGCGGTCGTCTAGAACTTTTCCTTATTTATCGGTCTATGTGGATAGGCACATCTGCTCGTTAAGCGCGAATCCGCAGGCTTCCCGCAACCAGATGGCCATAAGTCCCAATGTCAATCAGAGGTTGTCTTCGCTCATGAAATTCCATGACCCACGAATGATGCTTTTAGGCCTGTTCGCGCTCGCGGTAGTGGGCTCGGCATCAGCAACACCGATGAAGACCTCAACCCCTGCTTTCACAACAGAAGTCAAAACTGAATTCACAACCGCTCAGGCCCAGGCCGCCGGCAACCCGTGGCCTTCCTTGGCCAGCATGGCCGGCAAACCGTCAGGGCCATTGCTGGCCCACGACGATGGATACTGGCGTGACGGCCGTTGGCACGATCGTAGAGACGATTGGCGTCGAGACGACTGGCGCAGAGATCAGTGGCGCAGAGAGCAAGCCTACCGAGAAGCCGAACGCCGTCGTGAATGGGAGCGCCGCGAAGATCGGGCGATGCAGCACCGCTACGAGGACGATCACCGCTACTATCGTCGCTAGTGCGATGCCACGGGAGCAATCCGCGGACAACATGGACGTCCGCACACGCCTTTCAGGCTATTCAGCGGCGCCACGATCCGTCGGGCAACTCGACCTGCCGCTGGGCCGTAGCCAAGGCAACCTTCAGCCCTTCCTTATCCAGCGGTATGCAGTAAGCGGGTTTAGCCCGTTCGAACCGCCAGCTTTCATCAAGGCCGCCTGCATTTACCGCGTCGAACCCAATCTCGTCCAACAACTTGATCACCAGGTCTTTCGCTGCCGGATCATCCGCAGCGATCGGGAGTGCGCGTCGGTCGTGCGCTGCTTTCGGACGTGAGTCCTGCACCAGGTCCTGCGCGAGGATCGCATTGAACACCTTGACCACACGGGAGTGAGGCAGATGCTCGGCAAGCAGGCGGCTGGTGGTGGTTTCGAATCGGTCGAGAGCGGCGATGTGTCCGTCGCGCTCCGGGTAGTAATTATTGGCGTCCAGCACGATTTTTCCCTCTAGCCACTTCGCTGGCACGCTTCGGTAATGCTCAAGAGGAATGGCGACGAGTACAACGTCGCCAAATTGTGCGGCCTCCTCGATAGTGCCGACCTGACTGCCAGGAATGCCACTCAGCACGCTGCTCATGGTCTGTGGCCCACGTGAATTGCTGAGCATTGCCTCATGTCCCGCGGCGATGACCAATTGCGCCACTGCCCGTCCGATGAAGCCTGCCCCGATAATACCGATACGCATGTTCTTGCACCGCTGGTTGAGTAAGAGGAAACCATGATGATTGCCAACCAATGGCAGATAAATAATCATCGGCTACTTAGTCTCGCTACCAGGAGTGTTGAATGATGGACCGTCTGACGAGCATGGGCGCGTTTGTGATGGCCGCGGAATCCGGCTCCTACGCCAGTGCTGCCGAGCGATTGGGCCTGTCGCCGCAGATGGTGGCCAAGCATGTGGCCGCGCTTGAACAGCGGCTCGGCGCGCGGCTACTGAACCGTACCACTCGACGCCAGAGCCTGACTGAGTTGGGCAGCGCCTACTACGAACGCTGCAAACACATTTTGAGCGAAGCTCAGGCTGCCGACTCCCTTGCGCAGATCATGAACGATACCCCGCGCGGAAAACTGAAAATCAGTGCTCCCGTAACATTTGGCTCCTACAGCCTCATGCCCTTTGTGACGGAGTTTTTACGTCAACACCCGGAAGTTGAAATCGATCTGCATTTGACCGATCGCTTCGTCGACCTGGTGGAGGAAAGTTACGAAGTGACCTTCAGAATTGGCCCACTGACCTCATCCAGTTTGACCGCCAGACCGTTGGCGCCTTATCGGTTGGTGGCCTGTGCGGCACCCAGCTATCTGGCCGAGCGCGGAGTGCCGCAAATACCGGATGATCTGCAGAGCCATGAGTGTCTGGGGTACGCCTATTGGTCCCGCCCGGCCGACCGCAAATGGGTATTCTGCAAAGACTCCGTCGTTGAACGGGTACAAGTCGCCAGTCGATTGCAGGTCAACGAGAGCAAAGCACTGCTGTCGGCCGCGCTGGACGGGTTCGGAATTGTCCTTGGACCCGAAGACTTTCTTGAGCCTTCGTTGCACAGCGGCGAGTTGGTTCGACTGTTAGCCGATTACGAAGCACCGAGCCGACAAATGCATTTGCTCTACACGGCCAATCGTCAGAGAACCGCCAAACTCCGACGTTTTATCGATGCTGCGCTCGCTCGCTTTGGTGCTGCTTGAGTGGTTCGCAAGCAGACGTTCGCTCAGATATGCAGCCAGGCAAGCGAACCCAACATGACGCCCACACCCGCAGCCCCGAACGAGAGACGCTTGAGCCATTCCTTACGCGTCAGCAAGGTAATGGCCGCCAGTGAAATGGCGATTTGAATCGCGGTCATGGCCTGGGCCCAGCGGTGATGCTGATGCAGCACCTGCTCTGACTTCTCGTCCCACTCTCGCGCCTGTTGCTCAAGTGCTTCGGCCTTCTTGCGCGCCTCCTCTTTTTGCTCCCCGTAGCGCCGCACCTCGGCAACATAATGGGCGGAATCCAGCCCCGGCAGATGACTGGCCAGCTCTGACAGGTTCTGCCGGCTGGACTTGGCCTGGTAGTAGTTCCATTCGTTGGCGGCTTCGGTTTTCTGGATGGCTGCGTTGTTTTTGTCCATGGCCGCCTCGCTCTCCGTCGAGCCCGCCTGATAGCTCATCATGGCGCCCACAGTTGCCATGATCGCCGTCATGACCGCAACCCTGCTGGCAAAGCGATCGCCTTTTGCATGGGCATGATGGGTGGTGTGCTCAATATGTTGCTCGTGAGGGCTGGGGACTTCGAACTCTTCAGTCATGGCTGTCGGCTTTGGATGGGTAAATAGAGAGGGTCGGTATTATGAATGGCGGCTGGTTTTTTAGACACAGGTGACCGGCGGCTTCTGCCTGATGTTGCCTGTCGTCAACGGCAGCAATCGGCTGTTTTCGACCAGTGAACACTGAAGGCTTCATATCGAGTTGAACTGTCACGGTGGAAGCACCATCAACCGTGGATAAAGCGAGCAAAGGAAATCGTAAGAAGCCAGGCACAGGAGGCCTATTCATTCGACTCAACAACGGAGATCATCTCCATGAGAATCGCTCAGATTGCGCCGCTTACCGAATGCTGTCCGCCGCGTCTGTACGGCGGCATTGAGCGGATTGTTTCTTACCTGACTGAAGAACTGGTTCGGCAAGGCCACGATGTAACGCTCTTTGCCAGTGGGGATTCACAAACTTCGGCACACCTGCAGCCAGGATCGCGGCGAGCCTTGCGGCTGGACCCGGACGTCAAGGATGCGATTCCTCATCACATCCTGATGCTGGATCAAGTGATCAGACAGGCGGATCAATTCGATGTGATGCACTTTCATGTCGACATCTATCATTTTCCGTTAATTCGTCGCTTGGCCGGCCGCAGTGTAACCACGCTTCACGGACGTCTGGATATCGCAGACTACCAATCGTTTTACAGCCATTTCCCCGAGGTACCACTGGTCTCGATTTCAAAAGCCCAACGCGAGCCGTTGATCGGCAACGTCAATTGGACGGGCAATGTTTATCACGGGATTCCAGCCGATCTTTTCCCATTCACCCCTGAGCCCAAAGGCGACTATCTGGCATTCCTGGGCCGTATCTCCCCCGAAAAACGTCCGGACCGCGCCATCGAAATTGCCACCAGGGCGGGCCTGCCGTTGAAGATCGCAGCCAAGGTCGACAAGGCGGATCAGCTTTACTGGGACGACGTTATTGCTCCGTTGATCGCGACGCATCCGAACGTCGAATTTATCGGCGAGATCGATGATCACCAAAAGGCCGATTTTCTTGGCAATGCCCGCGCTCTGATTTTCCCCATCGATTGGCCTGAGCCTTTCGGCATCGCGATGATCGAAGCCATGGCGTGTGGGACGCCTGTCGTGGCCTTTCGTCATGGCGCGGTCCCGGAAGTGATTGATGACGGAGTGTCCGGTTACATTGTCGATGACATCGAAGGCGCGGTAGCGGCTATCCAGCGAGTCGATGAGCTCGACCGTCGCAGCGTTCGGGCCGCGTTCGAGGGACGGTTCACGGTCGAGTGCATGACTAACCATTATCTGGAGCTGTATCGTCATCTGACGACGGGCCACAGTACGGGCCAACCCAACACACCTTTCGATGTTCCTGCCTCGGCGTCGTTGCAAGAATTGCGCTTACGCACTCTTAAACATAACGATACTTTTGCGATATTCGACCCTAACGGGGACGTACTGGTTACAGAAGAAAGCCCCCAGGGGCTTTTCCATACCGATACCCGGCATCTGTCGGGGTTCTATCTGACGCTTAACGGGACGCGACCACTGTTGCTCAGTTCCACGCTGCGCGACGATAACGCGATGCTCACATGCGATCTTACCAACGCAGATCTGTTCAACACCCAGGGCCAAAAAATCCTGCACCATGATTTGATCCACCTGCGCCGCTCACGTTTTTTGTGGGAAGGAACATGTTACGAACGACTGACATTGCGCAATTTCGACGAACACCCACATCGCCTGCAACTCAGAATCCAATTCGTGGCCGACTTCAAGGATCTGTTCGAGGTTCGCGGTGCTCGGCGCCCGCAGCGCGGAGAGAGTCATCGGGCGGAAATCACGGGTGAGCAAGTCCTTCTCTCCTACACCGGGCTGGACCACAAGCGGCGCACCACCCGATTACGATTTGACCCGTTGCCAGCCAGTCTTTCCTGCGATCAGGCACTGTTCGACATCGAATTGGCGCCCGGTCAAATCCAATCATTGTTTATGGATATCAATTGCGGCGTTCAAAACCCACCCTATTCAGTGCGTCACGGGTTTTTCGTTTCACTGCGCGATGCCCGGCGCCAGTCACGCACGTTTTCTTCGCGCGCGGCCGCGGTCGTGACGTCCCATGACGTGTTCAACGAAGCGGTCAGTCGGAGCGTTTCCGACCTTTACATGCTCATGACCAAAACGCCCGAGGGCCTGTATCCATACGCAGGTATCCCTTGGTTCAGTACAGTCTTTGGACGTGATGCTTTGATCACCGCGTGGCAGATGCTCTGGCTCGACCCTGGTATAGCCCGGGGCGTACTGGGACATCTGGCGGCCAATCAAGCACTGACCGTCGACCCTGGCGCCGATGCAGAACCCGGGAAAATCCTGCATGAGATCAGGCTAGGGGAAATGGCTGAGTTGGGTGAGGTGCCCTTCCGGCGTTACTACGGGAGCATCGACTCCACGCCATTGTTTGTAATGCTGGCCGCGGCTTATCTGGAAAGGACCAATGACCTGGATACCCTCCGCCGACTCTGGCCAAACATTGTAGCGGCGCTGAACTGGATTGATGAATACGGCGACCGCGACGGTGACGGTTTTATCGAATATGGTCGGCAGTCCGCCGAAGGTCTAATCAACCAGGGATGGAAGGACAGTCATGACTCGGTGTTCCATGCGGACGGTCGATTGGCCGTCGGCCCGATAGCGATCGTTGAAGTGCAGGCTTACGTCTATGGCGCTTTTAATGGTGCCGCCCAAATTGCACGACGGCTTGGTGAACCAACCCATGCTCTACGTTTGAAAGAAAAGGCTCGACACTTGCGCCAGCAGTTCGATGCTCACTTTTTCGACGAGGAACTGGGCACGTATGTCCTGGCGCTGGACGGCAAAAAAATGCCCTGTCGAGTGCGCACCTCCAATGCGGGCCATGCGCTTTTTGCCGGCATCGCGTACCGAAAACGCGCGTCATCGGTCGTGGCGGCGTTGATGGATCGCTCCTCTTTTTCAGGCTGGGGCGTGCGAACCGTCGCTTCCTCGCAGCCACGCTATAACCCGATGAGCTATCACAACGGATCCGTCTGGCCCCATGACAATGCCTTGATCGCGGCCGGGTTCGCCCGGTACGGCTTCCGGCAGGAAGCCGCGCGGATTTTCGAAGGGATTTTTGCCGCATCCACGTACATTGATCTTCGACGGCTTCCGGAACTGTTTTGCGGCTTCCCCCGGCAGCGCACCCAAGGACCGACGTTTTATCCAGTCGCCTGCATGCCGCAGGCGTGGGCTGCTGCAGCGCCGCTTTCGATGATTCAGTCGTGCCTGGGGCTTAGCTTCAGCCCGACCAAACTCAACATCATGTTTGACGAGCCCATACTTCCGGCATTTCTGGACACCATCGCCATTCAGCGCCTGACAGTGGGGACGGAATCGGCTGATGTGATGCTGAGACGTTCAGGAAAGAACGTCATGATCGAAGTCCTTAACCGTCATGGCCCTGTTCGGATTATGAGTACCAGTTAGAGCGCCGATGGGATGAGTGCGGCTCTGTAATGGGCCGACCACCCTGATAGAATCAGGCAATACTAAAATCCAATCCGGCATAGCCCCTCACCCCTGCTCGTCCTAGCATGGCCTCACCTTGTATCTTCAGGAGTGCGCCACATGAGTGCAGCAAAAACGCTCTTCATCACCGGCGTCAGCAGCGGCTTTGGCCAGGCACTGGCTACGGAAGCTCTCGCCCAGGGCCATCGTGTGATCGGCACCGTTCGCAGTGAATCCGCTCTGGCAACCTTCGAGGCACTCTCGCCTGAACGGGCTCATGGGGTGGTGCTGGACGTTACCCACTTCGATGCCATCGACGCAGTGGTCGCCGACGTTGAGGAACGGCACGGCCCGGTGGATGTGCTGGTAAACAATGCGGGTTATGGTCACGAAGGGGTTTTCGAGGAGTCGTCGCTGGAGGAAATGCGCCGCCAGTTCGATGTGAATGTATTTGGCGCGGTGGCAGTTACCAAGGCGTTTGTGCCGTATTTTCGCCAGCGGCGGGCGGGGCATATCCTCAATATCACTTCCATGGGCGGCTATATCACCATGCCGGGCATTGCCTATTACTGCGGCAGCAAATTCGCGCTGGAGGGCATTTCTGACACGCTGAGCAAGGAGCTTGCACCCTTCAACATTTTTGTCACCGCCGTGGCGCCGGGGTCGTTTCGCACGGACTGGGCGGGCCGTTCGATGCAGCGCACGCCACGCAGTATCAGTGACTACGATGCGAGCTTCGACCCGGTACGCAAAGCCCGCGAGGAAAAAAGCGGGCATCAACCGGGCGACCCGCAGAAAGCCGCACGCGCCATGCTGACGATTATCGCCAACCCTGCCCCGCCGACTCATCTACTGCTAGGCAGCGACGCCCTGGCCCTTGTGCGTGACAAGCTGCACCGGACGGCGGAGAGTATTGAGCAATGGGAGACGCTTAGCCGTTCGACGGACGGCTGAGCATATATGGAGAAATTGCAGTCGATGGCCAAACCCAAAGACCCGAGCACCGCACGTATGGTGCAGTTGATGGGCCAGCTTGCGCCGCTGGAGGGTTACAACCTGAGCCCGCTGGATGATGTGCGTTTTCTGCGTTCCAACCGACCGCTGACGCGCACGCCGGTTTTGTATGAGCCAGGCATCGTCATCCTCTGTCAGGGGCAGAAACGCGGTTATCTGGGTGACGACATTTACGTCTACGACGCCCAGCACTATCTGGTGGTGTCGGTGCCGGTGCCCTTCACGATGGAGACCGACGCCAGCGAGGCCGAGCCAATGCTGGCGGTGTACCTGCGTCTGGATTTCACCCTGGTCGGCGAGCTGATTCAGCAGGTGGATGAGGTATGGGGCGTCAGCGCGGCTCAGCCGATGGGCATGTACGCCTCGCCCATGGATGAACTGCTCGGCCAGTCGACCCTGCGTTTTCTGGAGGTCATGAGCGATCCCACCGACGCGCAAATCCTTGGCCCGGCGATGCTGCGTGAACTCTACTACCGCATCCTCACCGGCGAACAAGGCGGCACCCTGCGAGCTGCCATCGCCCAGCAGGGCCAGTTCGGCAAGGTGACGCGCGCCATTCACAAAATCCACAGCTGTTACCACGAGCACCTGGATGTCGAAGCCCTGGCCCAGGAAGCACAGATGAGCGTGCCTAACTTTCATCTGCACTTTCGCAAGGTGACCGAATCCTCGCCGATGCAGTACCTCAAGTCGACACGGTTGCATCAAGCGCGCTTATTGATGCTGCGCAATGACCTGACAGCAGCCAGATCGGCGTTTCTGGTGGGCTATGAAAGTGCTTCGCAATTCAGCCGCGACTTCAAGCGCTTCTTCGGCCGTACACCGTTGGCGGAGGTGGCGAGGATGAAACGGACCTATGCGTTGCCGGCACCGACAACCGCTTCGCCTTTCGTGTCATCACACTGAACTTTCATCAGCCCTGCCTTGCCCCGCGACCGAGCGGGAACGCTCCCCTCCCATAGAGAACCGTCATGTCCATCCGCCCTTTCACGCTTGCCATTACCACTGAGCAACTAGACGACCTTGACCGACGCCTGCGCTCTTCACGCTTACCGGACACCTTGGCAGCCGATAGTTGGGAGGACGGTACTGCGGTGAGTTTTCTTGCGCGCCTTCTGGATTATTGGAGCAACCAATTTGATTGGCGCATTCATGAGCAGCGGATAAACCAGTTGCCACAGTTCATGGCGGAAATCGACGGCGAGAAGATTCACTTCCTACACCAGCGGGGCGTTGGGCCAAAGCCCATGCCACTGATAATTACCCACGGCTGGCCGGGCTCTTTCCTGGAGATGGAACGGTTGCTTGCGCTTCTGACCGATCCTGCAAAATACGGGGGGCATGCCTCAGATGCCTTTGATGTAGTCGTGCCATCTTTACCAGGCTACGGTTGCTCCCCTGCTCCGACCAAAGCGGGTATCAGCTCCAAGCAAATCGCAGGACTATGGGCATCGTTGATGGGAGAGCTGGGCTACGATCGATTTGGCGCTCAGGGAGGCGATATCGGCGCGGGTGTATCAATGTGGCTCGCTCGTAACCACGGCCCCAACTTGATAGGTGCCCATCTCAATTACATCCCGGGTAGTTTCAGGCCATTTCTGGGGACGGGCCAAGACGCCTTGAGCGAAGAAGAACAGGATTTTCTGAATCGAAGCAGCCAGTTCGCGGCGACCGAAGGTGCTTACGCAGCTTTGCACGGGACCAAACCTCAAACCCTGGTTTTTGCACTTGCGGACTCGCCAGCGGGCCTTGCTGCGTGGATTATCGAAAAATTCCACTCATGGGTAGATCATCCCGACGATCTTGAACAAGTGGTGCCGTTTGACGCTCTCCTCAGCGATATATCGCTTTATTGGTTCAGCGGGAGCATTCAAGCAACCTTGAGGCTATACAAGGAAAATCGACTTAATCCGCTCGTTTTCGAAGCCAATGAGCGAGTGGAGACTCCGTTGGGAGTTGCGTTATTTCCGAAAGAATTGCCCATGCCACCGCGCAGTTGGGTCGAGCGCGTTTTTGACGTCCACCGTTGGGAATCTATGCAACGTGGCGGTCATTTCGCAGCGCTGGAACAGCCCGAAATCCTTGCTGAAGAGATCAGGGCATTCTTCAGGCCTTTAAGGGGCTAGATCCATCGTAATTCCATGACGTGCTATGCGTGCAATTAGCGAGCGCCGGGGGTATCGGGCCCGATGGCTTGGTGCCTGGGACTTGAGCCCATCTCTGAGGCCCGCGCCAGTGCTTGCGTGTCGACATATTCTCGAATGTTCGTCAGCTTGCCGTTGCGAACAGTGATGGCGAAAACAAAATAGTCTTCAAATGTCCTGTTCGTGGCTTTGACCTTTCCGGTAGCGACGCCGACGACCAGAACCCGGTCTCCCTGCGCTACGAACTCTGGGGGCTCCGGGGATGAAATCTCCATCTCTGTGGAAGCCTTCTGAAGCAAGTGCGCCAATCCCGCGTGGCCGCGGTACGTGCCAGCGAGCGGCCAGCCCTCTCCCGGAATGATCCACTCGATATCTTCGGCAGCCAGCGCTAGCAGAGCGTCCCTATCGCCGCCGCCTATTGCTGCAAAAAAGTCCTTCGCAATCTGGATGTTTTCTTTAATGCTCATAAAGACCTCTGCGTTGCAAATCAGCCGGGGACGAGGCCAAGTTGTTGCTGCATGGCGGATGCCTCGTTGTAGCAATGGAAAGAGACAACCTTTCCATTTTCGAGACGGAAAACATCGCAGGACGGGACATCTATCGTCTTGCCCGTGGGAGCCAGAGTCCCGGAGGCAAGAGGCAGATCACCTTTGTGCGTTCCACGAATTGCGAGCTCGACAACGACAACGTCTCCCGCGACGTGGATGTCAAACAACTCACGGTGTACATCGGGGAACGCGCTTATCAGACTCGCGATAGACTCGCCAATGGCCTTCCCGCGAAACTTCATGCCGGAAGCCATATCCCACATGTACCCTTCCTCAGAGAACATGGAGACAAACTTCTCGATATCCGTTCCTTGCCCTTCTGCGGCGGCGCAGAGTTCTCTGATTATTTTTTCATTATTAAGCATGGTCACTCCTTATCTTCATGATTAAGCACTTAAGAAATCGACTATGTTTTGGACCTGTCGGTGAATGATGTCGGTGGCTTGACCGACATCAGCACCGCATCAAAATTTGCGATCAGTCGAACTTGACCAAGTCCTTGAAGATCAGTTGACCCCAAGTATTTCCGCGCGCCTGCACAAGCAGTCCACCTTCCGAAAGGCCGCCAAGTTTGATCGGCGAGAAACCGAGATTTTCCGCAAGCGCACCAACCTCCTCTGCGGCGCCGTCATCGTCGCTCGCCAGGAACACGACTCGCCGGCCACCCTTCACGGCCGGATCTTGACCAAGGACGCCAGCGCCCAAATGATTGAAGCCCTTCACCAATTTTGCGCCAGTGAAGGCCTGCGCGAGGAACCTGGAAGAAGGCTGTCCTCCCAGTTCATCGGGGGACACGCCGTAGGCATTGGTCACATCGATGATGGTCTTTCCCTTCCAGGTCGGCAGCGCCTTTGCGACATCCGGGTGCGACTCGAAACGGACGGCCAAAAAGATGATGTCCGCCTTGACGGCTTCCGCCAGTGTTTTAGGAATGATCTGGGGTCCGATCGCGGCCGCTGTGGAGGCAAAGCTTTGCGGGTCGCGCGTGGTTGCAACGGATACTTCGATGCCGTTGCGGGCAAACGCCTTGGCCAGGGCCTGGCCGATATTGCCGAAGCCGATAATTGCGTAGCTCATATATTCTCCTCAGGTTTACCACGCCCGGCTGCGCCAAATAGCGGGCCGGGCGTGGTGAGTCAGATTTGCGCCAGGCCGCCGTCGACGGCGACCTCACTGGCGGTCATGAAGCTGCTGTCCTGCGATGCGAGAAACGCGGCTGCGGCTCCGATTTCCGCCGGCTCGGCCATGCGCTGGAGTGGATTCATCGAGGCGAAGACCTTCATGCCTTCCTCGCCTAGCGCTGCCTTCGCGAGATCGGTCGCAGTCGGCCCGGGCGACAGCACGTTCACCCGGATGCCGGTACCCTTCAGGTCCTCCGCCCAGGTCCGCGCGAGGTTGCGCACCGCTGCCTTGCTTGCGCTGTAGACGCTGAATGCCGGAGCGCCCGTGGTGCCGGCGCTCGAACCGGTCAGGATGATCGAGCCGCCCTGGCCCATCAGCGGCAGCGCCTTCTGGACGGTGAAGATCGTGCCCTTCACATTGGTGTCGAAGGTTTCGTCAATGTGTTCGGCGGTGATGTTGCCGAGCGCAAGCGGGCTTCCCGCCCCGGCATTGGCGAAGACGATGTCGAGGGTTCCGCGTTCGGCCTTAACCGCCGCGTAGAGTCGGTCGAGGTCGGCCTCAGTGGAGACCGAGCCCTTTACTGCGCGGGCATTGGGCCCGAGTTCGGCTACGGCAGCGTCGAGCGCTTCCTGCCGGCGACCGAAGATGAAGACGAAAGCGCCCTCTTCGATGAAGCGCTTTGCTGCGGCGAGGCCGATGCCAGTAGCGCCGCCGGTGATCACGGCGGTCTTTCCATTCAATCTGGTCATGTCGTGCATCCTTCGTTGGAGTTTTACCCAAGCAGGAAATTGCTTGCTTGAGAACGAGGATGCGGCTCTGATAACCTAAGGGCAAGTATGCACCTTTTGGTAAGTATCAAAAAATGACGACGAATTCTGAAATCTGCGGCACCGGTTGTGGGCTCAACGCCACGCTACGCATCATCTCGGGCAAGTGGAAACCACTGGTCTTGTTTTTCCTGCGCGACGGCCCGAAGCGCTACGGCGAACTCAAACGTTTGATCCCGGGCGTGAGCGACAAGGTGCTGATCCAGCAATTGAAGGATCTGGAAGCCGACCGCGTGCTGGCGCGGAACGACTACAAAGAAGTGCCGCCGCGCGTGGACTACACGCTGACCTCGATCGGTCGCAGCCTGGCTGAAGCGATCATCCCCCTGTGCACCTGGGGAACCGAAAACGCGGCGGAAATGGCAAGCATCTTCGCCGAACGCGACGCTTTGGCCTTAGCCGCATGCTGAAGAAGGAATCCAGCCCCTATGGCTAAGGCTTTTCCTTTGCGCGCCACTTTCCCGGGGGCATACCAAATCTGCGGGAAAATATATTGGAGAAATGGGCTTGATCTGCAAACCCGCACTCCAGGCCTACTTGAGAAATAGAAAAATCAGTTTGCTCCAGGAGTACTTTGGCTCGGGTCAATCTCGCAAGCTGAAACCAATCACGTGGAGAGTGGCCCGTAGCATTCTTGAAAGCCCGGGAGAAATGACTTCGTGACAAGCAACACTCGTTGGCTACAGCCGAAATCTGAATGCCGCAATCAAGGTTTTCCATCATGACTTCTTTAGCTTTTCGCTCCTGCCAGTAACTCAGTCTGCCTCGCTCGTTATTGGTCGCTATGAGTCGCGGATAGAGGCCTTCGATCGTCATAATCTGTTCAGCGCTAAATCCAACAGCATCGATAACGATAGATGCCGGGTAGCCACCGCCCTGGCTGGGCTTGAAGACTTCGACCGTGTCCACGTCGCTCATCGTGACCTCTAAATATGGAAAAAGAGGTCCATTGTGGCCGGCATAACTTTGACGAAAGCGCTTGATCGGGCCGCCTATGCGCCCGTTTGGGCCAGAACGTTAGCGGGTTTTGCGCAGCTCGCTCGGAGTTAGACTCAGGTAGCGCTTAAACAATCGGGCAAGGTAAGAAGGGGATTCCAGACCTACCGTCAGACTGATCTCGAGGATCGACAGTGAGGTGCAAGAGACAAGCCTGGCAGCAGTTTCCACCCGAGTGCGGTTAGTGAAATCCAGCAGGGTTTCGTCCGTAACCGCTTTGAAAATACGCGTAAGGTGACGCCGTGACAGGTGAAACTCATGCCCAATCGACTCAATATCCAACTCTGTTTCCAGATTCTCCCGAATGTATCGCTGTATTTCGCGCACCAGAGTGGCCTGCTGCAGATGTTCACTCGGCTGCGGTTGTGCCTGCTGACAAGCGATAACCCGCGTGCACTCCTCGAAGAGCAGATGATTGAGATGGGGTAATTGGCGCTGAAAGGCCTCCGTAGATACACAGCCCTGAAGTTGGTCATGCAAGCGCAAGATACTTTCCAGCGCTTCGGTTCCTTGCCAGATCCCCGATCGATTTACCTGTTTGGCGAAACCGCGGTAACCGGACTTCTGTCCTTGGTGTTTGACGTATGAGGGGTCGACATACAAGGTCATATGTTTCTCCCGCCCCGGAGCCGCTTGGGTTGCATGTGCAAAGTCGGCTGGCACAAAGGAAAACGACTGGCGCGAAACGTGAGAGGTCTGGCTACCTTCGGTCGTTAGAAATAGCCCACCCTGGCGTGGTAACAGCAGCATATGACAGTCGTGGGCGTGCCAATCCACGGCGTAGCCACTGGTATCGCTAGTCTCCAAGTGAAACACTTCAGGCGACTTACTATTGAGCTTGGGAGACATATAGGCCATTAAGTGGGCGCCTTAATACAAATGCCCAGATGCAATAGCCTCATCGGGACGGGTCTAGACTGCGAGTATGGACTGTCGGTAAAAATAAACTTGCATCGTTATCATACATACCTGCCCAGCGTGGCACGACCGAGCTAGAGCGTTCCCCTTAATTTTCAGTGCCTTCTGCCCATGTCCAATTACTGCTTCGTTGGCGTTACCAGTGCGGTCAATGGATGAGCATATTGATGACGGTTTGTGGCTGTGGATTCAACCGACTCCTACCCTTTCGCGACAATCTCGTCCCACGCTGTAGGTGTGGGAAATAGCTCGTTGAGAAACCCCACAAACGCCTTGACGTTCGGGCTTCCCCGACGGCTTTCTGGCCACAAGGCCGTGATGGAGGAACGGTCGGCCGCGAACTGCGGAAAGAGCGGCTTCAGCTCTCCCCGAGCGACATAGGGCGCTGCCACATAGGTGGGTGAAATGCCAATGCCACCGCCGGCGGCAAGTACCGCAGCCACCGCATCGCTGGCGTCGATGACGATGGATGCGTCGGGGGCTATCTCCACCATTCGGCCCCCCACGCTGAATGGCCAGCGCAGCGCTTGGCCCGAACTCTGGTAGCGAAAATTCACGCAGTCATGGTCGGCCAGGTCGCTGAGTTCCAGCGGCGTGCCGCGTTTGGCCAAATAGGCTGGCGAGGCAAAAGCGCACAGTCGATGCGGTCCCAGCGTACGAGAGATAAGCCGCGAGTCGGCCAGGTTGCCCACGCGTACGGCCACATCGATGCCTTGCTCAACGATGTCCGCAAACTGATCGCCCAAGCGCAGGTCGATGGCGAGCTTGGGGTAGCGCTCGCGAAACCTGGGAATCGCCGGCGCCAATATGTTCAGCCCGATTGGCGGTGGCGCTGTGACTTTCAAGGTGCCGGAGGGCTCAGCGCGCGAGGCTGTTGCGGCCTGCTCGATGTCCTCCACTTCGCGCAGAATCCGTAGTGCCCGTTCGTATAGATCCCGCCCTTCAACTGTCAGGGTTAGCGAACGGGTGGTGCGGCTGAATAAACTCAGCCCGAAATGCTGCTCCAGGCGTTGCACGCTCTTGCTGACGGCGGACGGCGATACTGATAAATCGCGCGCTGCAGCGGTATAGCTGCCCAAAGAGGCAGCGCGGGCAAAGGCAATAAGACCAGTAAGGCGGTCCAACCCTATTTGTTCCTTCATGGCACTAGTAAAGCGACATATGCCCTAATTATCAATATTGGCTCGAGCCTTTAGTGTTTACCCGTCGGCGCCATCAAGGCGCTCAAGGAGATAGACCATGA
The DNA here is from genome assembly GCF_019823085.1 of Pseudomonas sp. DR48. NCBI lineage: Bacteria > Pseudomonadati > Pseudomonadota > Gammaproteobacteria > Pseudomonadales > Pseudomonadaceae > Pseudomonas > Pseudomonas sp. DR48. Next base: position 6,530,468 of record NZ_CP081946.1, read on the forward strand.
GCCATTCCACTGTTACCCAAAGCGCATTTACCCAACCGCTTCCCGCCCAACTGGAAGGCCGCACCGTGGTGATTTTCGGTGGCACGTCCGGCATCGGTTTAGCGGCCGCGATTCAAGCCAAAGCCGCCGGGGCATCCGTGACTGTGATCGGTTCCAATGCCGAGCGTGCCGAGCAAGCGGCTCTGGAATATGGACTCGCCGGCTGGCGTGCCGCTGATGTCACCGATAGCGAAGCCATCTACACCGCTTTGGCGGACATCCCGCACGTGGATCATCTGGTTCTACTCGCCGGCACATTTGTGGCGGGCAAGATTCTGGACGCTGAAGTCGATTACCTGCGACGGGCGTTTGAAGAGCGGATGTGGGCTTCTGTGCACGCCATTCGCGCTCTTGGTGATCGGTTGTCCAAGGACGGCTCCATCACCTTTATCTCTGGCTGTTTGGCCGACCGGCCCAATGCTCATGGCACTGCCGTGCTCGCTGCCGCTTCGGCAGCAATGGAAGCGTTGGCACGTGGCCTCGCCCTGGAGCTGGCGCCCATTCGTGTCAACACGCTGTCCCCTGGCCCGATCAACACCCCCATTTTTAGCAAAGCCTTGGGCGAGGGTCGCGATGCGTACGTCAGCGCATGGGAGCAGTCGCTGCCGCTGCATCGCCTGGGCACCGCCACCGAAGCAGGCGCCGCTACCGTTTTCCTGATGACCAACACGTTTATGAACGGCGCCACGCTGAACATCGACGGCGGCGCTCGGCTGGTCTAAGTGAATGGCAAAAATCGGCCAAAAACAGTCATCTGAGACTGGCTAATGGGTGTTCCCTTTTCACTTATCGATGCAAGCTCTTCATCGCCGTGCTGCTGGCAGAGGAATTCGCGTATCGCTACGGCGGTTCGCCTGGCGCTGGTCACCACGAAAAAATGCCCCTCGCCTTGCAGGACGTGCAGTTCGGCACGGCGAATGGTTCGGCACAGGATGTGCGCGTTGTACAGCCGCACCAGGGTGTCGCGTTCGCCAGTGAGGATCAGCGTGCGCTGGCGCAGACGGAACAGCCGCAGCAGGCTGGTCCAGCCGACCAAGGCGGTGAGCTGGTGGTAATAGGCTCGCGGGTTGACCGTGAGCATGCCGTTCACCACACCAAAGCGCAGCAGCGTCTGTATCGAATTGCGCGAGCCTTCTTGCCTGCGCAGTTTGGCGCCTTTGCGCCTGCCAAAAAAATCCAGGATGTCGGCGGGCTTCACCAGCATCGCCGGGCCGGCCGACGTCGCTGCGAGGATCAGCCGACGCACCATGCTCGGGTGACGCAGGGCGAATTCTTGCGCCAACGCTCCGCCCCAACTCACGCCGAACACATCGACCTGGTCGATTCCCAATTGCTTGAGCAGCTCGGCTATCAGGTCGGCATGGCGCGGCAGACGCATCGGCCAGCGGGGCATTTGCGATTTGCCGACCCCGGGCACGTCCAACGTAATTGTCCTGTAGTCCACCAGTTCATCGCGCAGGGGATCGAAGGTACGAATCAAACCACCCAGGCCGTTGAGCAAGAGCAGCGGTGAGCCTTGGCCACGGATTGAAACGTTCAACTGCAAGTCTTTAATGACTAATTTGTGCGTTGTCATGATTTCCCCCTTTGGCCTACCCGCTGTTAAGACAGCGTCTGGCGTCTGGCGTTTACGTCGTTGCCCTGCAGCTGCGCCGGCACTTTCCTGGCTAGTAGATAGCTGCCGCTCTGCTGCACCACAGGGAAGCGGGCCAGCAAAAAACGATTGCCGTGCGGCCTCTACCGTCGACGGAAGGCACTCGTCCTGGCCGCCCCGTCCATCGCTGATGGCTAGGCCATTCGCTGTTGCAGCCAAGCAACCCGGATTAGTTCCATCAACCCCCAACATAGCCGACGAACGGTGCCCCTCGCAGGCACAAAGCCTGCACTAACCACCTCGACGAACATTTGACGTCAATCTACCGCCATACGGATTTCCAAATCAGCAGACCCAATTGACACAGCTCAATAGCGTTGGTTCGAGCGCAACCGTGGCCGCAGCATTCCCCGCATACAGGAGTATTGACATGATCGACCTCGCCACTTGGAATTTGAGCATCCCTGAAGGCAGCCCACCGGCCACCATAGAAACGCCTCGATTGGCGCAAGGCTTCAAAGACCAGTATTTCAGTTCTGAAGCCACTACCCTTTCCTTCTGGGCACCGGTGACCGGTTCCAAGACGGCCAACGCTATTTACCCGCGTAGCGAGTTGCGGGAAACCTATAGCGATGGAACGGTGCGCAACTGGCAGTATTCAGCGGCAGATAACATTCTGCGGGCGAGTCTGAGCATCAATCAGGTGCCCAGCACCGGCAAGATCGTGATTGGTCAGATTCACAACAAGGACAGCAACAACCCGATGGTGAAACTGGAATACCAATACAAAACGTCGGCTTCGACGGGAAACATTGTCGTCAAGGTGCGCATGCGCCCCGACGATGAAGAGGGCCAGGTCACTACCATTGCGACGGGTGTGCCGCTCGACTGCAACTTTTCCTACCAGATCCATCTCAGTCCGAAGGGCGCGCTGGGCATCAGCGCAGCAGGAAACAACTGGAGAACCACTATCGACCCGAGCTGGAAGACCAAACCACTGTATTTCAAAGCGGGTGCGTATGTGCAGGACAACACCGGCTATCCCACCGAGGGCGGAAAAGTGACGTTCAGGATGCTGGAGATCCAACACAACATTAAGTCGCCTCTTTAGGTCACTACCGTTGGCACGCCGATCCGAAGGGCGAAGACTTTAGTGGATTTACTCGTCAATCGGCTACCCAGTGGGCCCACGTTTCGCCAGGCACCTTTTTGTCGATGCTGGCAGTTGTGGTGGTGGTTTCAATGACCTGGTATGGAATGGTCGCAATCGCTCTTTCGCAACCCAGGATTGCTGCCGGGTATCAAGGGAGGAAAAAAGCAATTGATCGACTGTGCGGTGGTTTGATTTTGTCTCTGGGGATCCGCCAGCTGGTTTAGCAATCCCCTCCTTCATCCGAGAAGAAGGAGACACACTTCGCGTCAGGGCCTGGAGCCGGCATCCATCCTGGAGGCCCGCGCCAGTGCTTGCGTATCGATATATTCCCGGATGTTCGTCAGCTTTCCATCTCGCACGGTAATGGCGAAGACCCAATCGTCCTCCCACGTTTTATTCGTGGCTTTGATTCTCCCCTTGGCGAAGCCGATGACCAGAACGCGATCTTCCTGCGCCACGTACTCGTGGAACTCCATGACGGATGTTTCCATTTTTTCGGAAGCCTTCTGAAGCAGATCTGCCAATCCCGCGTGCCCGCGATACGTGCCAGCCAGCGGCCAGTTCTCGCCCGGAATGATCCATTCAATATCTTCGGAAGTCAGCGCCAGCAGACCTTGCCTATCGCTGCGGCCCATTGCGGTGAAGAAGTCCTTAACAACCTGGACATTCTTTTGTGCGTTCATCGAAATCTCTCCGTTTCTCTCGCATCTGATCGCGTCCGTTCTGATCAGATACCTTGTGGACCTGCCGGTGAGGAGCATGGTGTCGGTGATTCAACCGATATCGACTTTCAACGCGATGTCCCAGGTGCCAGCGCCGTTTTTGGCCAGGCCGATCATCATCAGGCCGAGCGCCTCGAGCGTCTGGGCCATGTGCAGGCCACCGACATCCAACGGTCGTAGCCCGAGACTTTCGATGAACGTCGAGACGCGCGCCTTGGCCTCCAAATCGTCGGCGGCGATGAACGCGTCGAGGGCGCCTCCCTTGGCAAGGACGTGGCCGAAAAGGGTGTTGAATGCCTTCACGACATGCGCGCTGGCGGGGGCGATCCTGGCGATCTCCTGCGCACCAGAACTGCCAGCGGGAGAGACGAGGCCCGTGAGATCCGGCGAGGCCGTGTTGGTGATGTCGATGATCACCTTGCCGTCCAGCGCGTCCCCGTAATCGGCCACCACCGACGCCGCACCGGTGTACGGCACGGCGAGGATGACGATGTCGCCGGCAGGAGCGGCCCCATAGGTGCCGGTGGTCGCTCCGGCAGCGAGCTTGTCAACCAGCGCCTGCGCTTTGGCAGGGTCGCGGCTGACCACCTCGACGGTGTGTCCAGCTTTGGCGGCACGACCGGCGATGGCCGCAGCCATGCCTCCTGAACCGATGATGCTGATAGTGCTCATGTGTAATCTCCAAATGAGTCGGGGTCTTGCCCGCAGTCTCTGAACAGGCTTCCCCCGGTTAATATCCCGTGTGTGCCGGGCTTGTTGCGACCCGGCGAACAGCCTCAGCTCACTCAGGCGACAGGGAAGTAGTGGCCGTTGTCCATATCGGCAAACAGGCCGGGCTGCGTTGGTGTCCAGCCGAGCATCTGGCGCGTGATAGCGTTCGACGCCGGGGTATCCAGCGTCACCAGGTTCGCGAGGAAGCCGAAGAAGCCCGGCCCCATCATTACGTCCACAGGAATGGGCACGACGGGAAGGTTCAGACGGCTGCCAATGGCCTCCGCGATCTCGCGGTACGGGATCGCCCCTTCAGCAACCGCATGCCAGGATCTGCCAGCGGGACTCTTCTCCAGCGCCAGACGGAACAGGGTAGCGAGGTCGCGGGCATGCACTGCCGCCCACCGGTTGGAGCCTTCGCCGGGGTAGCCAACGACGCCCTTTTCCTTTGCTTGCCCGATCAGGACCTGAAGGAACCCGGCCTTGTCGGTTGAGCTGTGCATGATTTCAGAAATGCGCACGACCGAAGACCGCACGCCCCGCTCTGCGAGACCGATTGCAGTCAGCTCCACGATGTTCCGAACCCGCAGCGAGCCCTTATATTGATCGCCAGCCGGAGAAAGAGCCGGATCCTCCTCGGTCGCCGGTCGGCTCTGGAGTGGCCCAGGAACCGGCCAGCCCTCGTTAGTCGGCGAACCGATGCTGCCCGACACGACCAGCGGCTTTCCCGTTCCAGCCAGCGCATCACCGTATGCAAGCATGATCTGAATCTCCGCTGCGGCAACAGCGTCGATCCCGCCGACCGGAAGCAGATCTTGTCGGTGCGCGACGTGGATCACGCCGTCGGCGGCTGCAGCGGCCTCCTTGAGCCCCTCGAGATCATCGAGATCACCGCGACGCACCTTTGCGCCGAGCGCAGTGATCGCCTCCGCCGCGCTGTCTGACCGTGCCAAAGCGGTGACCTCGTGGCCGGCAGCGATGAGGTCGGAAATGATGTATGGACCGGAATGGCCGGTCCCGCCAGTTACGAAAACGCGCATGTTGGTGTTCCTTGTAAGTGAGATAAAAAATGGTGCTGCGGGTGCGGTCAGCCGAGAAGGCTGACGCCGATTGAGAAGTGCGTGTGCTTGACGGAGTGGGCAATGAGGCCCAGCGAAAGCAGGCAGGCGTGCTCCAGCGTTCGCGCCATGAGCAGCGGCCCGACGTCCATCGGGCGTAATCCGAGGCTCTCTATGAATGCCGAGACGCGTGCCTTCGCCTGCGCGTCGTCTCCAGCGATGAACACGTCCAGCGAGTGGCCTTCGACAGGACCGGCAGCCAGGACGTGGGAGAAATGGGTGTTGAACGCCTTGATGACTTCGGCGCCGGCTGGCGCAGCTTTGGCGATTTCCTGCGCGCCGAAACTGTCCTCAGGGGTCACAAAGCTTTTGAAGTCAGGGGCGACGGGGTTGGTGATGTCGACAAGAAGCTTGCCTGCCAATTCTTCGCCGTACTGCTTCACCACCTCGAGAACCGCTGAATAGGGAACCGCCAGGATCACAATATCCCCTGCCGGGGCGGCGCCGAACGTTCCTGTCGTCGCGCCATCTCCGACCTGCTCGGCCAGCGCCCGCGCCTTGGTGGCGTCACGACTCATCACCTCGACGGTGTGTCCGGCTTTGGCGGCAAGGCCGCCGATCGCTGCGGCCATGCCACCTGAGCCGATGATGCTGATAGTGCTCATGTGCAGTTTCCTTACAGATATGGGTTGACCATTCAAGGACTGCCGGCGTGATCCGGCGACTGCGTTCAACCTACGAGCCATGCTGGTCGTTTCACTTGCTAAAAGCAAGTGAATTGCATAAATTTACTTGCTCGATGCAAGCAATGTTAAGAATCGCCAATGAAATCAATATCTAAAGAAGACATTCGGTTCCATTGGCGCAGTGAACTATGGCGTGGAGATCTTCGGCGACCGGTGGTCGCTCTTGATCATGAGGGTGGTGGCTCGACTAAATCGAAGCCCCTGGCAGGTCGACAAAGAGGTGAAGGCGCTGGTCCGCAATCGCGGATGTATCTTTCCCGAGATCAGAAACCTCGCGACCAGAATGGCCTTGTCCAAGCCACCTGGTCGACTGCTACTACCGACCCCTTCCCATGAAGACGGCGTCGTGACCTGTCAGGGCTTCACGAACCGATAGACGAAGCGATCGGTCTCGCCCTTGATGGCGGGATCGAACGCCTTGATCGAGTGCGGATCGTCCTTGTTCGCGAGCAAAGTGCTTTGCGCGTCCAGTACAAAACCGGCCGCTTCCACCTCCTTGCGAACGGATGCGGGCTCAATCCGATGCAGTGACTGGGCATTGCTCGCGCCCGTCCCGATGGCGGCGGCGTGGTCGATGATGACGTAGGCCCCACCAGGCTTCAGCTGCTCATAGACGGCTCGATTGAAGTCGGCGGCCGTGGCGCCCCTCGCCTTCATCAGATCAGTGTGGAGATCGTGGTAGAACAGGTGCAGCCACAGGACATCCGCCGGTTGCGTGACCTCCGGCATCGCGGTCAGGTCGGCGGAGACGGCTTCGACATTCTCCCGGCCCGCCTCCTTCGCGAGCGCCTGCATGCTGCCGAGCGGATCGTTCTTGAAGTGGGCGACTTCGGCTGGCACAAAGCTGTAGACCCGCCCTTTTGGTCCCACGGTGTCGGAGAACAGACGGGTCCATTCGCCGTCGCCTGGGTAAACGTCAATGACGGTGGAGCCTGCATCCACGCGTGCGAACCGGAGCAACTCGGATAACTTGGTTGTGTCGTACATGGGGATCTCCTTTACGGCTGGGTATTCGCGTTCAATGTCCTAACCATGCTGGTCGCTTCACTTGCAAAGCGCAAGCGAATAACAGGAATTTACTTGCACCATGCAAGTGATGTTAAGATCCCCCCATGAAAACCACATCTAAAGAAGACATTCGGTCCCATTGCGCAGTGAACTATGGCGTGGAGATCTTCGGCGACCGATGGTCGCTCTTGATCATTCGCGATATCGTTTTTGCGGGTAAGAAGACGTATGGCCAGTTCCTGAAATCGGAAGAAGGCATCGCGTCCAATGTCCTTGCGTCCCGCCTTGCCTTCCTTGAAGGACAAGGCGTTCTCTCGAAGGCACCTAACCCCGACGACAGGCGCAAGGATTTCTACACGCTGACAGAGAAAGGCCTGGACCTCATTCCCATCGTGCTCAACATCGTTCTTTGGAGCGCGAAGCACGATTCGAAGTCGTACGCACGGGACCTCGAGGAATTCGTGACCCGTTTAACTCAAGACCCCACGCAGGTGAGCGAAGAGTTGAAGGCGCTGGTCCGCAGTGGCGGATGCATGTTTCCTGAGAGCAAGGGATGAGCTTGAGGCAGCGGCCGATTCGGTTGAAAACAATTGGCTAGAACGCGAAGGTGTAGCCCACGATGATGCGGTTTTCATCCGCCGCATCCGCGAAATTCGAGCGCATTGTTGCGTTACGCCAGCGCAGCGAAACATTCTTGAAAGTGCCTGACTGGACGACATAGCTGAGGTCAGTCGTGCGCTCCCATTCTTCACCCTCTCCACCCGAGGCACGCAAGCCCCTGGCCTTGACGCTGCTGATATGCGCGGGATCTACCTGATCCCCCTTTACATAACGCACATTGAATGTCAGGCCGGGAATTCCAAGTGCAGCGAAATCGTAGTCGTAGCGCATCATCAAGGCGCGTTCATTTTCCAATGCGAACGTACTGATTTGCTGCTCGCTGAACAGATAGGTATCAGTGCCGCCCACATATGCGTAGGCCGTGTCTCCGCTTACTTTCTGGTAGCCACCGCTGAAGGTGTGACCCTTAATCGAATAACCGAAGTTTGTGCTCAAGGTTCGGTTATCAACCTTGCCAAGCAAGTCTCGGCCTTGCTCCTTGGCGGAAAAATAACGCCACTCGGTAAATGCCTCACCTGGGCCCGCTTCAATCTTGTATTTGAATCCGGCGAAATTACGCTGAAACAAATCCTCAAGCTGACTGGTATGCAAGCTCAACGTCAGACTTTTCAACGGCTGATAGTCAACCCCCGCGTAGTACAACCGGTCGCTGGTGACGGTCGTAGAGTAAGCACCCTGCTGTGCCATCGCCGTCAGGTCTTCGAAGTTGGTAGAGTCCCGTAACTTGGTTGAGTCGACCTCCAGGACCGTGAAGGTAAACTTGTCCAAATCCTTGCTCACTACTTGAGCGCCGTTGAACCACTGCGCAAATAGCCGGCTGTTGTTGGAAGCAAGCAATGGCAGCTGAGGGCTGAGACCACCCACTCTAGCCTCCGTTTCCGAGAGTCTGGCCTTGAACGTGCCAACGGCCTTTGAATACTCATCGACAGCCCGCTTATCAGCTCCACGTGGCAATAGCCCCGTACCAGAACGATCTGGAGACGAATCGAGTTTGATGCCCAACATGCCCACGGCATCCAGGCCAAATCCAACCGGTCCTGGTGTAAAACCGGATTGCAACTTCAACATGAAACCTTGGGCCCACTCGTCGCGTCTGGACTGGGTTGCTGAATCACCGTGGAAATCACGATCAAAATAGAAATTACGCAGCTCCAGGCTGCCTTTTCCATCGTCGATAAAACCTGCATAAACCGCCGAATGAGAAGCGCAGCAAAGTGTCGCGAGCATCAGCGATGCCCGCTTGGTGGTCATTAAAGTCATGTTTCTGCCTTTCTTATTGTTATTGTCAGGTATGAAAGCGGATGAGCAATCTCGTCAGGATTTTGGATTCTTGACGTAGCGCATGACGATGAAGCACGCGATCAGAATGAGTGGCGCGATGGAGAGCATGCCCATGTAGGTACTCCCGGTAACATCATTAATCTTGCCCACCATCACCGGTGCAATCATGCCGCTCAGTTGAGCTACGGAATTGATTGCTGCTGTCCCGGTAGCGATTGCCAATCCCGAGAAGGTCGACTGAGGAATCGTCCAGAAGATCGGGATAGCGATGAACGTGCCAGCGGTTGCCAAAACCAGCGCAGCCATCATGGCCCACGACGAGTCGGAGTACAGGCAAGCCAACAGGTAGCCGACCGCGGCCGCAATCAGGCACCAGACAAGGTAAGTCTTACGCTCACCAGTACGATCCGAACGCCGGGTCAGCCAGATCATGCCGATGCAGGCAACGATGTAAGGCAAAGCCGAAAGCATCCCAATCCACAACAGGCTTTGAACACCAGAGGATTTGATCAGATGCGGCATCCAAAAATTCAGGCCGTAGGAAGCGGTCTTGATCACGAAATAGATGAACGCCATGATCGCGACCTCCCGCGTCAACAGCACCCTCCACAATGAGCCAAGTATTGGCTTCTGGTTGGCTTTGTCGTGCTCGAGATTGGCCGCCAGCAGGTCTTTCTCTCCACGACTCAGCCATTTGGCCGATTCGATATCCCGGTCCAGTTTCCACAGTACCAGCACGCCCAGTACCACACATGGCAACCCAGACATCAGGAACAACCAGTGCCAGCCGGCGAGGCCGAAAACGCCATCCATCGTGCCCAACAAGATCCCCGCCGCGGGACCGCCGACGGCGCCTGCGAGGGGCACTGACAGGAACCAAAGGCCGTTCATTTTTGCCAGATGTTTTTTGGGAAACCAGCAAGCGAGGTAAAACAGAATCGCCGGGCCAAAACCAGCCTCCATCACGCCGATCAGAAAGCGCAAAAAGTAGAGCGTGTATTGGGTGTAAGCGAACATCATCGCTGCGGTAGCCAAGCCCCAGGAAACCATGATCCGGCAGATCCAGGCGGGCGCACCGTAACGTTTCAGGCCCAGGCTGCTGGGTACTTCGAACAGCACGTAGCCGATAAAAAACATGCTTGCTGCCAGACCATAGGCTGCATCCGACAAGCCCAGTTCATGCTGCATCTGGGTCTTGGCGAAGCTAATGTTGATCCGGTCAAAATAGGAGAATAGAAAGCAGATAATGGCTAGCGGCATGATGCGCCAAGCCACACGCCGATAAAGCAACAGCTCGTTGATCGTTTCTTCATTGCGCGCAAGCGCAATTTCACCAGTCAAGGCAACCATGATGTTTCTCCATTGTTGTAATTATTGGAGAGAGGCAACGTCCTTTAAGGACCTCGCTCAATGGGTTCAGCTGATTCGAATCAGTTTGTATTTGTACATGTGCCCTTTGGTGACATAGTCAGCAGCGTTTCTCTGCATGCCGGCAATCGCTTCAGGTGTCAGTTCGCGCACGACTTTGGCTGGTGCACCGAGTATTAGTGAATTGTCTGGGAACACCTTGCCTTCAGTGACAATCGCACCTGCACCGACGAGGCAGTTCTTGCCTATAACCGCACCATTGAGCACAACGGCCTGTATCCCGATCAGCGCTCCATCGCCGATAGTGCAACCATGCAACATGGCCTGATGCCCGATGGTGACACCCTCGCCGACCGTCAGCGCAAATCCGGGGTCCGCATGCAACACCGCCCCTTCCTGCACATTACTGTGCTGACCGATGCGAATCGAATCGTTGTCACCACGCAGAACGGCCTGGGGCCATACGCTGACGCCCTGTTCCAGGGTGACATTGCCGATGACGGTGGCGTCTTCCGCGATGAACGTTTCGGCATGGATGACAGGAATAAGCGCATCGAACTGATAGATAGCCATTGCTGCCTCCTCAGACTTGAACGTCGGTTTTCAAAACGCCCGCCGCACACAATTCAGCAATGTGCTCGTCGCTGTAACCCAACTCGCGCATGACCTTATGTGTATGTTCTCCGATGCGCGGAATCGATCGGCGGGGTTGCAGGCGTTCTCCATCGAGGGACAACGGCAGCAACGGCATAGCGGTGAACGATCCGTCTTCGAGTTCAAGATTCGCCAGGCCGCCGCTTTGCAGCAGATGAGGATCTTCGAACAGCTCTTCGGGACGTCGAATCGGTGCAAACGGAATGCTGTTGGCCTCAAGCTCCAGAGCCAGCGCTTGAGCGTCCATGGTGGCAAAGACTTCAGCCAGGTGAGCCAGAAGGCGTGGCCGCTGCAGCACGCGATCATTGTTGGTAGCGAGGGTCTGGTCGTCTAGCAGTGCGGTCTGGCCCAGCAACTGGCACAAAGCGTTCCATTGGCCTTCACCGGTGGCGGCGACGAACATCTGCTCGCCATTGGCGAACTCGAATACGTCGTAAATGGCCCATGCACTTATACGATTTGGCATAGGCGCGGCGGCCTGGCCTGTCACAGCGTATTGCTGCATATGCTGGGCGGCGAGCAATACGCAGTTTTCATAAAGTGCGCTTTGCACCTCACGACCGACACCGGTGGCATTACGATCGTTGAGCGCAGCAAGCACACCGATGGCACCGAACATGCCACCCATGATGTCATTTACCGAACTACCGGCACGCAGGGGTCTACCTGCCGGGCCGGTCATATAGGCCAGGCCGGCCATCATTTGCACAACTTCATCCAGGGCCAGGCGATTGTCGTATGGGCCTTTGAGAAAGCCTTTGTGCGAGGCGAAGATGATGCGCGGGTTACGCTCACGAATTGCCGCGTAACCGAAGCCGATCTCCTGCATGCGGCCGGGCTTGAAGTTCTCGATGAATACGTCCGCTGTGTCGATCAGCGCCAACACCGCGTCTCGCCCTTGCGGAGTATTGACGTCGATCGCAATACACTGCTTGTTGCGGTTGAACGTGCGAAAAAAACCTGCACCTGCACCCAACAGACGGCGCGTGCCGTCTCCCCGGGTCGGTTCTATCTTGATCACCTCGGCACCGAGGTCACCCAAGATCATCCCGCAGGTCGGACCCATCACCATGTGCGAAATTTCGACGACACGAATGCCGTCCAATGGAAGCCTGGACATTATTGTTCCCCTCGATCGGACAGGTTCAGGTGCGACTGGCAGCTGACGGGTAATTGAGTGGCAGACCGGCGCGGGCAATGCAGCCGTAGAGGGTTTCGTGCGGCAACGCATCGCGAAGCACGTCCCGTGAGGCGATCAGGGCGGCCAGGTCGATGCCAGTCTCGTAGCCCATGCTCTGCAGCATGAACACCAGGTCTTCAGTGACGGCATTGCCGGAAGCACCAGGAGCGAACGGACAACCGCCGAGCCCGGCCAATGATGAATCGAGCTCGGTGATACCTTGCTGAACGGCTACCAGGCTATTGGCAAGTGCCAGACCTCGAGTGTCGTGGAAGTGCGCAGCCCTGAGTTTGTCACCAGCAATGGCGCGAACGGCTTGCAAGGTGGTCGCCACTTGGCCGGGATTGGCGTAGCCCGTGGTATCCCCCAAGGAAACCAGATCGCAACCGGCTTCCAGTACGTGCCCGGTTAACTCGCAGAGTTCGCTCAATGGCACATCACCCTGGCGGGTGCAGCCGAAGGCTACAGACATTCCGGCAATGACTTGAACGTTGTGCAAGCCAAATTCAGTGCGCAGTTGGCACATCCGCGCCAACTCTTCGACCATTTCCAGCGGAGTGCGACGCACGTTAGCCAGGCTATGGGCAGCGCTTACGGAGACAGGCGCAATGATACGGTGGGCACCGGACTCTAGCGCATCGCGACAGCCGCGCAGGTTAGGCGCCAGGACCGTGACGACCAGCCCCGGAAAACTTAAGGCATGGGCTACGACTTCTTTGGCATCGGCCATCTGCGGCAACAATTTGGCGGGCACAAAAGACGCGACTTCCATATAACGCACGCCAGCGGCATAGGCGGCATCGATCCATTGTCGTTTAGCAGACGTAGACATAACGGCTTGAAGGCTTTGCAAACCATCACGCATACCGACTTCGTTGATTGTTATTGTTTTCATGAAAAAGCTCTCACAGGCTGAAGCGTGATTTCAGATTAGAGAGCCATAGGTTTAGCGAAAAGACGTCATTTACGGGTTGATCCATCGTCAACCGCGATGGATGCGATCAGGGCCGGGATTGCAGCGGTGGAGCGCGCAAAAGCAGATGATCCAGCAACCGCCGTGCCGACAGCGACAGTGCATCCCGATCACGTACACAGATCACAAACTCACCCAACGCCCAATCGTCGGTCAGAGGAATGATGCGCAATTCAAACAACGGTGCGTACCGAGCCACCGCTTCCAGAGGGAATACAGCAAGTCCCAACCCAAATTGCGCCAAGCGGAATGCTGCATCGAACGACGACACATAGGAGCGAAACCGCAGCTCATGGCCATGCTGCGTCGCTTCATTACGCATAAAGTTATTCAGCGTGGCGAAAGCGGATAACCCCAAGTGATCAAAGGCGAGGGTCTCTCCAAACGCAATACTGGTGCGATCGGCCAAGGGATGATTTGCTCCTACGACGACGGCCAGATGATCCTGTCGATAGGGCAGAAACTCTAGATCGCCCACGGCCATTGATCGTCGACAAATGCCCAAATCGGCATTTCCTTCGGCCACTCCTCGCACCACATCGGGACTGAAACGCTCTTCGATGTCGGTCTGGATTCTTGGGTGCTCGAGCATGAAGTCAGACAGTTCTTCCGGCAGAAACTCCATAATTGACGAGATGTTTGCCAATACCCGAACATGTCCTCGGGCGCCTTCAGCATATTCGCTAAGCTCGCTATCGAGCCGCTCCATCGCCCGCGTCAGAGACCGAGCGTGCCGCAGCAGCGCCAACCCCGCCGGAGTGGGTTCAACTCCGCGTTTGCTGCGTTTTAGCAGCGGTGTACCAAATCGCGCCTCAATGTCGGAAATACGTTTACTGACAGCCGATGGCGCAATGAATGCCCGTTCGCCGGCGCGCACAATGGTGCCTTCCTCACAGACCAGAATGAACAAGTGCAAGGACAAATGATCCAGGTGCTGCATTACGCCCACCCCTCAAGTCGCAATGTGGCCCGAATCAAACGTTGTTCTTCGCCTTCAATTTCCTTGAGGTTTTCGCAGATGCTCTGAATATGCGCAATGGCCGCTTTTCGTGCCTGCTCCGGCATTCGGCCGATCACTGCGTTGTAGAGCCGTGCGTGATGACGATCGATTTGACGCTTTTGCGGTTCTCGGTGATAGAGATTGTTGACCGACGCGAACACCGTGTTGAGCAGCAAATCCGTCAGCGAACGCAAGGTTTGCACCAGCACAGGATTATGCGAAGCCTCGCAGATTGCGAGATGGAAGGCATGATCGAGCCGAGCGTGTTCGGATGCTTCCAAAGATCGCGAGTGGGCATCGACCAAGGCTTCGTAGCTGCGGGTGATAAGGACAAAATCAGCGTCCGTGCCGCGCAGAGCCGCCAGGCGAGCGGACTCTCCTTCAAGCAAGCTGCGGACCTCGAACAGATCATAGAGTGTTCGAGGCTGTGAACTGAACAAGTGCATCAGTGGTGATGCAGCTCCATGCCCCGAAAGGTTGGCGACAAATGATCCCTTGCCCTGCTCCGTCTCGATGATCCCGCGAGCGCGCAGCAGCTTCAGCCCCTCGCGAAGTGCCGTGCGGGAAACACCTAGCTTTTCCGTCAGACGACGCTCCGATGGCAACAGCTGTCCTGTCTTGAGCACGCCGTCCACGATCAGACGTTCAATACGTTCACAGACCAGATCGGCCACTTGTAGATTACGGCTGGTGCCTGCGCCGTCCATAGAACCTCCAACTGGTATGACCAGCTCAACCGGCCCGATCATATGTCATCAACATCAATTTTATGTCCATGTTTAATATCAATTTTTTTGGTTATCAAACAAAACCATTATTAAAAAACTGGTTCGACCACTCAAACAATACATAGACAGTAGATCGGCTCAGTCCAATGATGCAAGTCAGTTGCATACGCAAAGACCACTTATAAAAACAAGCGAGTGTCGTGCACCGATGAACATTCTCTACGACGAGCGCGTTGACGGAGTCCTGCCAGACGTCGACAAAAATGCGCTGCTGCAAGCCTTGCACACGCAATGGCCGGATCTGGAAGTCCTGCAT
This sequence comes from Pseudomonas sp. DR48, assembly GCF_019823085.1. Taxonomy (NCBI): domain Bacteria; kingdom Pseudomonadati; phylum Pseudomonadota; class Gammaproteobacteria; order Pseudomonadales; family Pseudomonadaceae; genus Pseudomonas; species Pseudomonas sp. DR48. Next base: position 6,545,620 of record NZ_CP081946.1, read on the forward strand.
CAACAGGAAGAGCTCAAACCGTACGAATGCGACGGACTTTCCGCTTACCGCACCACGCCCATGCTGGTGGTGCTGCCGCGCCACATCGACGAGGTGCAAGGCGTGCTTCGACTCTGCCATGAGCGTCAGGTCGCGGTGGTCGCCCGCGGTGCCGGCACCGGTTTGTCCGGCGGTGCATTGCCGCTGGAAAAAGGCGTGCTGCTGGTGATGGCGCGCTTCAACAACATCCTGCACATCGACCCTGCCGCCCGCACGGCCCGGGTTCAGCCGGGGGTGCGTAACCTGGCGATTTCCCAGGCGGCCGCGCCGTTTGGCTTGTATTACGCGCCGGACCCTTCCTCCCAGATCGCCTGCTCAATCGGCGGTAATGTGGCGGAAAACGCCGGCGGCGTGCATTGCCTGAAGTACGGATTGACCGTGCACAACCTGCTCAAGGTCGACATCCTCACCGTCGACGGCGAACACCTGAGCCTGGGTTCCCAGGCGCTCGATTCTCCGGGTTTCGATCTGCTGGCGTTGTTCACCGGTTCCGAAGGCATGCTCGGTGTCATCACCGAGGTCACGGTCAAACTGCTGCCCAAACCGCAGACCGCCAAGGTGCTTTTGGCGGCGTTCGATTCCGTTGAGAAGGCTGGCCGCGCAGTGGGTGACATTATTGCCGCCGGCATCATCCCGGGCGGTCTGGAGATGATGGACAACCTGGCCATTCGCGCCGCCGAAGACTTCATTCACGCTGGTTACCCGGTCGACGCCGAGGCCATTCTGTTGTGCGAGCTCGATGGTGTAGAAGCCGACGTTCATGATGACTGCGACCGCGTGCGCCAGGTGCTGGAACAGGCCGGCGCCACCGAAGTGCGCCAGGCTCGCGATGAAGCCGAACGTATGCGCTTCTGGGCCGGACGCAAGAACGCCTTTCCGGCGGTGGGTCGTCTCTCCCCGGATTATTACTGCATGGACGGGACGATCCCGCGCCGCGAACTGCCCGGCGTGCTGCACGCGATCGCGGCGTTGTCGGCCGAGTACGACCTGCGCGTGGCCAACGTTTTCCACGCCGGTGACGGCAACATGCACCCGCTGATTCTGTTCGATGCCAACCAACCGGGTGAGCTCGATCGCGCTGAAGCCCTGGGCGGCAAGATCCTCGAATTGTGCGTGAAGGTCGGCGGCAGCATTACCGGTGAACACGGCGTGGGCCGCGAAAAAATCAATCAGATGTGTGCGCAGTTCAATAGCGACGAGTTGACCGTGTTCCATGCCGTCAAAGCCGCCTTCGATCCAAGCGGCCTGCTCAACCCCGGCAAGAACATTCCGACGCTGCACCGCTGCGCCGAATTTGGCGCCATGCACGTTCACATGGGGCAAATGCCCTTCCCTGAACTGGAGCGATTCTGATGCGCCGCGAACTCGATTTCGACGACAGCACCTCTCTGCTGGAGCAGGTCAACCAGGCATTGCAAAACGCCACGCCGTTGCGCATTCAAGGCGCCAACAGCAAAGCGTTTCTGGGACGCATCGTGGCGGGCGAAGTGCTCGACACGCGCAGCCACCGAGGCATCGTCAGCTACGACCCGACCGAGCTGGTGATCACCGCCCGCTGTGGCACCCCGTTGGCAGAACTGGCTGAGGTGTTGGACGCGGCGCAGCAGATGTTGCCCTGCGAACCGCCCTCCTTCGGCGACGGTGCAACGGTCGGCGGCATGATCGCCAGCGGGCTCTCGGGGCCACGGCGCCCCTGGTCCGGGTCCGTCAGGGACTTCGTCCTCGGAACACGGGTTATCACCGGGCATGGCAAGCATTTGCGCTTTGGTGGCGAAGTCATGAAAAACGTCGCCGGCTACGATCTGTCGCGCTTGATGGCGGGCAGCTACGGCTCGCTGGGCGTGGTGACCGAAGTCTCACTCAAGGTCCTGCCAAAACCACGTCAATGCTTGAGCATCAGCCTGGACATGGACAGTGATCGCGCCTTGCTGCGCCTCGCCGAATGGGGCCAGCAACCGTTGCCGATCAGCGCCGCGTGCCACGATGGCGAGCGACTGCACCTGCGACTTGAGGGCGGTGAAGGCTCGGTGGCGGCGGCGCATGACCGACTCGGCGGCGAGTTGCTGGACGCTTCGTATTGGGATGATCTCAACGAACATCGATTGAGCTTCTTTGATGAGGACCAGCCGCTTTGGCGCCTGTCCGTGCCTCACAACACGCCACGGCTTTCCCTGCCTGGCCGTCAGTTGCTCGATTGGGGCGGCGCACAGCGCTGGCTCAAATCTGACGCAGAGGCAGCCTTCATTCGCTCGATCGTGGAAGAAGTCGGCGGGCATGTGACCTGTTACAGCCATGGCCTGATCGACAGCCCGTTCCAGCCGTTGCCCCCAGCACTGCTGCGCTACCACCGGAACCTGAAGCAACAACTCGATCCCCGGGGGATTTTCAACCCCGGACGCCTGTACGCGGAGCTTTGACCCATGCAGACCACCTTGAGCGAACACGCCCGCCAACTGCCCCGCGCCGAAGAAGCCGAAAGCATTCTGCGCACCTGTGTGCACTGCGGTTTCTGCAACGCCACCTGCCCAACCTATCAATTGCTGGGCGATGAACTGGATGGACCGCGGGGGCGGATTTACCTGATCAAGCAGGTGCTGGAAGGCAACGAAGTCACGCAGAAGACCCAACAGCACCTGGATCGCTGCCTGTCGTGCCGCAATTGTGAAACCACCTGCCCTTCCGGCGTCGACTACCACAACCTGCTGGACATCGGCCGGGCGGTGGTCGATGCGGCGGTGCCGCGCCCACTCGGTCAGCGGTTGTTGCGCGAGGGGCTGCGCAGCGTCGTGCCCAATCCCGGGTTGTTCAAGGCACTGGTCAGCAGCGGGCAGCTGTTTCGGGCGTTATTGCCCAACACCTTGCAGATCAAGTTACCTCGCCGCGTCTATCCGGCCAAGCCGCGCCCGGTCACGCGCCACACCCGGCAGATGCTGATGCTCGAAGGCTGCGTTCAACCGAGTCTGTCGCCCAATACCAACGCGGCCGCCGCGCGGGTTCTGGACCGACTGGGGATCAGCGTCATTGCGGCCCGCGAAGCCGGATGCTGCGGCGCCGTGGACTATCACCTCGACGCTCAGGCGGCCGGCCTTGATCGCGCCCGCCGCAATATCGATGCGTGGTGGCCGAGCATTGAAAACGGCGCCGAGGCGATCGTACAAACCGCCAGCGGTTGCGGCGCTTTCATCAAAGACTATGGCCACCTGCTCAGCACCGACGCGACTTATGCCGAGAAGGCTAGAAAAGTCAGTGCACTGGCCAAGGATCTGGTCGAAGTGCTGCGCGACGAGCCACTGGAAAAACTCGGCGTCCATAGCGACCAGCGCCTGGCCTTCCATTGCCCCTGCACCTTGCAGCACGCGCAAAAACTCGGCGGCGCGGTGGAAGCGATTCTGACGAGCCTGGGCTTCAACCTCACGCCGGTTGCCGACAGTCACCTGTGCTGCGGTTCGGCGGGCACCTATTCGCTGACCCAACCCGAACTGTCCCGGCAACTGCGCGACAACAAGCTCAATGCGCTGGAAAGCGGGCATCCCGAAGTCATTGTCACGGCCAATATCGGCTGTCAGTCGCACCTCGACGGTGCGGGCCGAACCCCTGTCAGGCACTGGATCGAACTGGTCGAAGCCGCCTTGCCCCAACCGAGCACTGGAGAATCCCCATGAAAAGCAAAGCCGTACTGAGCCAGACCGAAGTCAGCCAAATCCTCGCGGCTGCACGCACCGAAGCGCAGACCAACCAATGGGCCGTGACCATCGTGATTGTCGACGACGGTGGCCATCCCCTGGCCCTTGAACGCCTCGACGGTTGCGCTCCGATTGGCGCCTACATCGCCACCGAAAAGGCCCGCACCTCGGCGCTGGGTCGGCGTGAATCGAAAGGTTATGAAGAGATGGTCAATGGTGGGCGCCATGCCTTTTTGTCAGCGCCCTTGCTGACGTCCCTTGAAGGTGGCGTGCCGATCATCGTCGACGGCCAGGTGATCGGCGCGGTCGGCGTGTCCGGGGTCAAGGCCGAGCAGGATGCACAAGTGGCCAAGGCCGGCGCGCAATGCCTGAAATGAACTGAACGTGACGCTGTCAGCGCTCGATAAACACCGTGTGATGGAGATGCAAAAAGTGACCGATTTCGTTAACTGCCATGGCCTCAAGGTCGCACCTGTCCTGCAGCGTTTCGTTGATTCGGACGTCTTGCCGGGAACCGGTCTGAATTCACAAACGTTCTGGGGTGGTTTCGCCGCGCTGGTGCACGAACTGGCACCGATCAACCGCGCGCTGCTGGCAGAGCGGGATCGCCTGCAAGCCGAACTGGACACCTGGCACCGTGCACACCCGGGCCCGGTGACCGACATGCCGGCGTACCGCGACTTCCTCAGAAGGATCGGTTACCTGCACGCACAGCCCGAGAACGTCAACGTCAGCACCAGTAACGTTGATACCGAGATCAGTATGCAGGCTGGACCGCAACTGGTTGTCCCCGCCGTGAATGCCCGTTACGCGCTGAATGCGGCCAATGCCCGTTGGGGCTCGTTGTACGACGCCCTGTATGGCACCGATGTGATTTCCGACGACGGCGGCGCTGAACCAGGTTGGGCTTACAACCCTGTGCGCGGGGCGAAAGTCATCGCTTTTGCGCGGGCGTTTCTCGATCAGGCGTTCCCGTTGAGCAGTGGCTCCCATACAGCCGTGTCGCGTTACGGCATTGAAGGTGGAGCGCTGCAAGTCACCTTGAACGATGGCAGTCAAACCGGCTTGGCGAATGCCACGCAGTACATCGGCTACCAGGGCTCGCTCGCTGCCCCCACGGCCATTCTGCTGAAAAATAACGATCTACACGTGGAGATCCAGATCGATCGCCAGAGCGTCATCGGCCAGGCTGACGCTGCCGGCGTCAAGGACTTGCTGATCGAAGCAGCGCTGTCGACCATCATCGATTGCGAAGATTCGGTGGCGGCAGTCGACGCCGAAGACAAGGTGCAGGTGTACCGCAACTGGTTGGGCTTGATGACGGGCGACCTCAAGGAAGACCTGGAGAAAAACGGTAAAACCATCACTCGTCGATTGAACCCGGACCGCGAATACACCGCCGCTGATGGCCGTGCACTGACGCTGCACGGGCGTTCGCTGCTGTTCATCCGCAACGTCGGGCACCTGATGACCAACCCGGCGATTCTTGACAATGGCGGACTGGAAATCCCGGAAGGCATTCTCGATGGCGTCATCACCAGCCTGATTGCCCTGCATGACCTGCAACGCCGCGGCAACTCACGGACCGGCAGCGTCTATATTGTCAAACCAAAAATGCACGGCCCCGCCGAAGTGGCCTTCGCCGAGCAATTGTTCAGCCGCATCGAAGACCTGCTTCAGCTCGAACGTCACACGCTGAAAATGGGCATCATGGACGAGGAACGACGCACCAGCGTCAACCTCAAGGCCTGTATCGCGGCAGCCTCGTCACGGGTCGCGTTCATCAACACCGGTTTTCTGGATCGCACTGGCGACGAGATGCACACCGCCATGGAAGCGGGCGCGATGCTGCGCAAGGGAGACATGAAAAACACCGCGTGGATCGACGCCTACGAGCGCAACAATGTGCTCGTCGGTCTGGACTGCGGATTGCGTGGGCGGGCGCAGATTGGCAAAGGCATGTGGGCCATGCCGGACCGGATGGCCGATATGCTCAAGCAAAAAGTCGCCCACCCGAAAGCAGGCGCGAATACCGCCTGGGTTCCCTCGCCGACCGCCGCCACTTTGCACGCGCTGCATTACCACCAGGTCAACGCGCGCTCGGTGCAGGAGTCCCTTGAAAAAACGGACTTCGTTGGCGCCAGCCCGGCACTTCTGGACGGCTTGCTCAGCGTGCCGGTCGTCACCGCCCCATCCTGGTCGGCGGATGAGATTCGTCAGGAAGTCGAAAACAACGCGCAAGGCTTGCTGGGGTATGTAGTGCGCTGGGTCGAACAAGGCATTGGCTGCTCGAAGGTGCCCGACATCCATAACGTGGGGTTGATGGAAGACCGCGCGACCTTGCGCATCTCCAGCCAGCACATGGCCAACTGGCTACGACACGGGATAATCACCAAGGAACAGACCCTCGAAATATTGCAGCGTATGGCGCGGGTCGTCGATGAGCAGAACGCGGGGGATTCGATCTACAAGCCCATGGCTCCGGACTTTGAGCAGTCCATTGCCTTTCAAGCGGCCTGCGCACTGGTATTCGAAGGCTGTGCGCAACCCAACGGTTATACCGAACCGCTGTTACACAAATTTCGATTGAAACTCAAAAGTACAAAGCTGTAACTATGAGCTGGGAGTCTTTTTTACGCTGGCGTCAGACGTCCTTGGTCAGGTGTTGTACCGCTTGAAAGACCGATAAGGTCAAGCAAATATTGGCCCGCATCGAACCGGTCGTCAGGCCATTTACTGCGTGTTCTTTAGAGCGTCTGATTGAATTCAAGTTTGTACTTTGCCGCCCATCACCGGGCGGCTTTTTTTTCGAACGCTCTTGCTCGGCGGGGCCGGTTTGGGGCAAATGCGGTCCTCGCAATAGGCAGAAATAGGCCAGGAGCGGTCCCTCGCCTGAAGCCCCTAATCTTGCCTGAAGCCCGTCCAACAAAATCAGCTCTTGGGCGCTAGCCTTCTGCAATTCAATGAGCCAGAAGAAGAGCCGAATCGGGTGCTCATTTACATCTGCCCGGAGTGTGGCGACATCGGGTCGATAACGACCCTTTTACAGATGTCAGAAATCGATCAAAAAGCCGCTATCGACTTAAGGCCGCCCCCTCGGATTGCCGATTTTTCATGTGGTTCAGTGCCCCGCAACCGCAGGTCTGCCAGCCGCACGCGGGCCCGATTTGAAGCCGTGAACCCGAGCGCTCCAGACAATTGCAAACCCCACACCCACCAACACCACCATTGCCCATGGAAAAGAGGCGACGCCCCATCTATCCAACAACACCCCACCCATCACCCCACTTCCCGCAATCGCGCTATTCCAGGCCACCACATTCAACGACAACGCCACATCAGCCCCATCCCCGGCCGCATCCGCCAGTGCCGTTTGCAGCAACGTCGCCGCCCCACCAAAGCTCACCCCCCAAACCACCATACCGATGTAGATCACCTCAGGCACGCTACCCAAAAAACCTAACATCACGCAAACAGCCGCAAACGCTGCCAAGCTCACCAACACAGTCTTGCGCAACAATGGCTCAACCAATTTGGCAGTCACCCAAATCCCCACCAACGCAGCAATACCAAACACCAACAACACCAAATCCACTTGATCCCCCAACCCCGCCGGCGCCACAAACGGTGCGATGTAGGTGTAGAGAATGTTGTGTGCCAGCATCCAGCTGATCACCACCGCTAGCACAGGTTGTACGCCCGGCGTGGTCAGCACAGTGCGCAGCGACATGCGCTGGTGTGCAGCTTGGGGAGGGTAGTCAGGGACTTTCACAAGTACCCAGGCGATCAGCACCAGAGTCAGGGCCGACATGATGCCGAAGGTGGTGCGCCAACCCACGAGGCCGCCGAGCCAGGTGCCGAGGGGAACGCCCAGGGACAGAGCAATCGGTGTGCCGACCATGGCCAGCGCCAGCGCCTTGCCCTGTTGATGGGGCGCAACCATGCGGCGTGCGTAGCCGGCCAGCAGGCTCCAGGCCAACCCCGCCGCGACACCGGCAAAGAAGCGCGCTACCAGAGTCACGCCGTAATGGGATGACAGCGCGGTGATGGAATTGAACAGCAAGAAACCGACGATGGTCAGCAGCAGCACGTTACGGCGGCGCCAACCGCGGGTGGCGATGGTCATTGGGATGACCGCCAGCACCGAGCCCAGAGCGTAAGCGGTGACCATCTGGCCGGCCATGGAGGGGGAAATCGCCAAGCCTTCACTGATCAGCGGTAATAGGCCAGCGGGCAGGGTTTCGGTGACGATGCAGATGAAGCCGGTCATGGCCAGAGCAAGCAACGCCCCGATGGGCAGGCGGTCGGGTGCTGCCGATAAGGTGATTGAGGGTGTCACGGGAGACTCCTTGAGCGAGGACTTCATATTTAAATACTGATCGATACAAATGTTGAGTGCAGGCAGCGCTTGTTGTCAACGACTTATGTATCGACTAGTATTTATCTCGTCATTCAGAGGAGCCTTGAAATGGCGCAAATGGGCCGCCCCCGCACCTTCGACCGTGACCACGCCGTGGAACAGGCCTTGCACCTGTTTTGGCAACAAGGCTACGACGCGACCTCCCTCGCTCAGTTGAAAGCCGGACTCGGTGGCGGGATCTCTGCGCCGAGTTTTTACGCGGCGTTCGGTTCCAAGGAAGCGTTATTTGATGAGTGTGTGCAGCGTTACCTGGCGACCTTCGCCCAAGTCACCGAATGCCTATGGGACGAGAGCCTGCCGCCACGCCAGGCTATCGAGACAGCGCTGCGCCAGTCGGCGCGCATGCAGTGTGAAGAAGGCCACCCCAAGGGCTGCATGGTGACCCTCGGCATGATGAGCGCGCCCAGCCCAGAGAATGCGCGAGTGGTCGATGCCCTGACCCAATCTCGCGCCCGCACTCGCGCGGGGATTTTGGCGTGTGTTGAGCGGGGTGTCAGTGCCGGTCAGTTGCCGGGCAATATTTACGCGCCTGCGATGGCTACGGTGTTCGACAGTTTCTTGCAGGGTATTTCCATCCTTGCTCGGGATAACACGCAGCATGGGGTCATTGATGCGGCCATCACCCAGATAATGCTGACGTGGGACATTGCTGCCTCTACTGTGCCGCCCACCCATTGCAATGGTTAAAAGGGACTGATCGATTTAGCCAATCTGTGCGTCGACCGGTTGAATCCACCGTCGATTGATGCCGGTGATGACTGGTAGATAACGGTCAAAAGTGAACGGTGGACACGGTGATGGCGAATGGGTAGCTTCATTCGCGGGGAGCAGTCCTTGCCGTGACCCATGTTGCGTTTCTCCCTGAGCAATGTCGTATTTGCCGTGAGCACTTCTAAGCCAACCTTCCCGTTGCGGAGCATATAAGACATGTCCAACATCGTCGCATGGACCCTGTTCGCCTTGGGCGTCCTCCATATTCCATTCGGTATTATCAAGTTCAAAACAGCATTCGCCGCCGCTATAGACTCTGGCTTCGTTGACCAATTCAAAGCGCACGAAGATCGGCGTACTGCCCTGTGGTTTACCATGCTGGGGCCGCTTTTTATGCTCGCAGGGCAGACAGCGATTCACGCCGTAGCCATTGGCGATCTCGCGCTGCTTAAAATGGTTGGCATCTATGTGCTTATGATCTCGATCATTTGCGTCATTGCTGTTCCAAAATCGGGGTTCTGGGCAACGCTGCTGGTTTCTCCGCTGATCATCGCGGCAGGGTATGGCTTGTACGCCTGACAAACGGTTCATCCTTCACGATAGGCAACAATCGGCCAAAAGCGGACGCTGGCTGCTATTCCCCATCCAGTGCTCCCACACAGGAACCTGCCCCTGTCATTTCAACGGGTCATACCTGATCAACGTCTTAGGCTCCAAATACGCGCTCATCCCCCACCTGCCCATTTCGCGCCCAAGGCCTGAATGCTTGAATCCACCGAAGGGGGCACGCGGTTCGTGGGCCAGGGTGTTGATGAGCACGCGTCCCGAATCGATCTGACGGGCGACGTTCATACAACGTTCGGAGCTTTTTCCCAGCACCAGGGCGCTCAGCCCATAGTCCGTATCGTTGGCAATGCTGATCGCATCAGCATCATCCTCGTAGGGGATGATCGTCAGCACCGGGCCGAAGATTTCCTCACGGGCGATGCGCATCCGGTTGTTGACATCAGTGAAGATCGTGGGCTTCACAAACCATCCGGCATGCAAGCCTTCCGGGCGACCTTCGCCACCCGCCAACAACCTCGCGCCTTCTTCCTGGCCGGTACGGATGTAGCGCTGCACCCGTTCCCATTGTTTCTGGCTCACCATCGGACCGATGTCGGTGTCGGCGTTGCGTGGATCGTCCGAGTGAATCTGTGAGACCCCCTCCTTCGCAATCCGCTCGAACTCTGCCAGCCGGCTGCGCGGCACGAGGATGCGAGTGCCCGCGATGCAAGCCTGGCCGCTGTTGAGAAATCCGGCTTGCAGCACCAATGGCATGACCGCATGGAAATCCGCATCGTCAAGTACGACGGTGGGCGACTTGCCGCCGAGTTCGAGCGTCACGCGCTTCATGGTGTCGGCACCGGCTCTTACCAGATGTTTGCCCACCGCGGACGACCCCGTGAACGAGATCTTGGCAACGTCGGGATGACGGACGATTTCCTCGCCTACCACATCGCCTCGTCCGTTGACGATATTGAATACACCCGGTGGCAGCCCCGCTTCGTGCAACGCCCTGACCACGACCTGCGTCTGCAACGCGCTCATCTCGCTCGGCTTGATGACAGCGGTGCAGCCTGCCGCCAGCGCGGTGGCCAGCTTGTTGCAGATGAAGCCCGCATTGCTGTTCCAGGGTGTGATCAGACCGGTAACGCCCACGGGCGTCAGAATGACCCTGGCCATGCCGACCTGCTCCTCGAAATCGAACGCCTCCAGTGCATCGATTGCCTGCGCGATCACGTCAGTCGGATAAGTCGCCATCCAGCGCCCGCGGACCGCAGGTGCGCCGTATTCCACGAGGATGGCCTCCAACAGTTCTTCCTCCCTTGCCGCCACGGCCCGGTGCATGCGTTGCAGTGCCGCAATGCGCTCCTCCCGGCTGGTACGAGCCCACGCCGGGAACGCTACCTTGGCGGCTGCGATCGCACGCTGTGCGTCCAGTGCATCGCCCAGCCGAACCTGACCGATGACTTCCTCGGTGCTCGGGTTATGCAGGTCGAACCATTCCTGCCCGTGTGGAATGACGAACTCGCCGTTGATGTAGATATGTTCAATGCGTTGCATGGAAACTCCTCGCTCAAAATGACTCGCCTGAATCGAGCCTCTGTGAAGCGAAGTCTAAGAAGAGTTCATTGTTCCGATAAGCTATCCTTTGGCTCATGAAGAATCCGCATTTTCAGGACAATCCATGCACAGAACAGGAATGACCGAACTGGAAGTGGTTCTGGCCGTTGCGCGCCGCAGCAGTTTTCGCGGCGCAGCACAGGAGTTGGGCATGTCCACCACCGCCGTGAGCAGCGCGGTGGCTGGCCTGGAAGCGCGCCTGAAAGTACGCCTGTTCAATCGCTCCACGCGCAGCGTTGCCCTCACCGACATCGGGCAGCGCTACGTGGCACGCATCGCACCTGCGTTGGCACAGATCAAAAGTGCTGGCGAAGAAGCCAGCGTCGGCCCCGATGAACCCAGCGGCACATTGCGCATCAATGCACCGAATGGCGCGGCCTACCTGCTGTTGGAGCCGCTATTGAAGCGATACGCTCAGCGCTATCCCGAAGTGCGCATCGACATCGTCAGCGAATCAAGCATGGTCGACATCATCGCCGGTGGCTTCGACGCCGGGATTCGCCTGGCAGAGTCCGTGCCGCAAGACATGATTGCCGTGGCACTGTCAGGTGACATCCGGATGCTCGTGGTGGCAACGCCCGAGTACCTCGAACGCCACGGCGTGCCCGAGCATCCGCGAGATCTGCTCTCCCACCAGAGCATCGGCATGCGCATGGCCCACGGAGGCCTCTACCAGTGGGAATTGGAGCGCGACGGCCAGAAGTTGCAGATGGATCTGCCGGTGCGCTTCGCGTTCAATGAGTTGCTGGCGATCAAGCAGGCCGTGTTGTTGGGCCTTGGCATTGGTTTCATTTCCGAGTGGTTCATCCTGGAAGAACTGGCAAGCGGCGCACTGGTGCCGGTGTTGATGCCGTGGTGCCCGTCGTTTGGCGGGTTGAGGCTCTACTACTCGGGCCATCGCTTCGTGCCGGCGCGATTGCGCGCACTGATTGAACTGGCGCACGAGTTGCGGCCCGTTGTGGTTTGATCATGTTTCACCCGCGCAGACTGGATATTTATAACGTTGGGTTCGCTAGACATGACCTTTATTACCGACAAGTAGCAACATATCGAAGTCACGTCCAAGGCACCCTGGTATGAAATCCAGGATCAGTGACCATTGTCTCGATGAAAGCTTCGGGTCCGCTGCTACCAGTCCTCGACAAAGCGCACGCGCTCAACGGTCAACCCAAACCTGCGACAATGCTGCCTCTTCGTGCTTCGTAACTTGCGTGGCAAACGTTCAGGTATTTGAATTGCAAATTCGCGAGGAGCCGCCACATTGGAATTGAGACAACTGCGCTATTTCGTAAAAATCATCGAGCTTGGCAGCCTGGGGCGTGCGGCACTTGAACTGGACGTTGGCGTGTCAGCCCTCAGTCAGCAAATCTCCAAGCTGGAAAGCGAACTGTGCACCCGCCTCCTGAATCGAACCTCTACCGGCGTGACGCCCACTAGCGCCGGATTTGCGTTCTTACACCATGCCCAATTGACGCTACGCCAGGCGGAAAACGCAATCATGGCCGCCCATCGCGGGCGAATGAGCGGTTATGTCAGCGTCGGCTTACCGCCGACCACCGCAACGGTGCTCGCGTTGCCGTTGATCAACGCAATGCGTGCGCGCTATCCGGACATACAGCTGCATTTGGTGGAAATGCTTTCCGGCCACTTGGCGGCGCAGCTCAACGCACGGCAAATTGATCTGGCCATCCTGTTCCAGCTCGAAGGGGGTAAACGCTGGAGCGTGACTCCGCTGCTGGATGAAAAGTTGTTTGTCATTGCTTCGCCCAGCCTGCCTCAAGCGCCTTCTGGTGATAGCGTGCAGTTAGCAGACCTCGGCAGCCTGCCGCTGGTGATGCCTAGCGCGCAACATGGACTGCGCTCGGCATTAATGAGCGCGTTCGAGCGGGTCGGGCTAACACCCAATGTGATTATGGAAGTCGACGGTCTCGCTGTGTTGATGAACGCCGTTCGGGCAGGTCATGCAGCAACGATCCAACCGGGGGCGGCCGCTGCATTGAAAGACGGGTCAGGACTTTCACTGGTCAGGATTGCCGATCCCCATGTGGGCCGGCGTAATCTTCTGGCGACGCTGGCTGACGACGAACTCTCTCCGGCGGCGCTGGCAACGCGGTTGGTCATCGTCGATGTGGCGCGACAGCTGGTCGTCGACAAACAGTGGCCTGGAGCTACATGGATAGAAGGTGTAGATGCGTAATCCTCCTTCACCCCGGACTCATTAGACTCTCCAGACGACAAAGCCTTTAGAAAAACTAAACACCCCGCGTCAAACGCAGCCTTTCGGCCACTCCTGCCTCACCCTATCGTTCTCCCCACTCGCAAGGAGCACTTCGTTCCCGCTTCCTTGCAAATCGAGGAGCGATAATGATCGATGTTTTAATCATAGGGGGTGGCAACGCTGCCTTGTGCGCCGCCCTGATGGCGCGAGAAGCGGGCGCCAGCGTGATGCTGCTGGAAGCCTCTCCGAAAATCTGGCGCGGTGGCAACTCCCAACACACCCGTAACCTGCGGTGCATGCACGACGAACCGCAGGACGTGCTGATCGATGCCTATCCGGAAGAAGAATACTGGCAAGACCTGCTGAAGGTCACCGGTGGCCTTACGGATGAAAAGCTTGCACGCATTGCAATTCGGGCATCGTCCTCTTGCCGCGACTGGATGCGCTCACACGGCGTGCATTTTCAGCCACCGCTGTCCGGCGCGCTGCACGTGGCGCGGACCAATGCATTTTTTATGGGCGGCGGCAAAGCGCTGGTCAATGCCTATTTCCGCAGCGCCGAGCGCCTGGGTGTAAAAGTTCGCTACAACGCGCAAGTGACCGACATTGAGTTGGATGAGGGGAAATTCGTCGCCGCCCATGTGGGCGAACATGAGGTCGATGGTCAGCGTTTCGCCGCAGAACGCATTGAAGCCCGGGCCTGCGTGTTGGCGGCCGGCGGCTTCGAATCCAACCGTGAATGGCTGCGCGAAGCGTGGGGTCAGAACGAACGCGGTGAATGGCCATCGGACAATTTCCTGATCCGCGGCACCCGATTCAACACCGGCATTTTGCTGCGGCGCATGCTCGACCTTGGCGCAGATGTGATCGGCGATCCGACACAAGCACACATGGTCGCGATTGATGCCCGCGCGCCACTCTACGACGGCGGCATCTGCACCCGAATCGACTGCGTATCGCTGGGTGTGGTGGTCAATCGTGATGGCGAACGCTTTTACGACGAAGGTGAGGATTTCTGGCCGAAACGTTATGCGATCTGGGGGCGTCTAGTGGCCGGACAACCCGGTCAGCAGGCGTATTCGATCATCGATCAACAAGCCATCGGCCGCTTCATGCCACCGGTCTTTCCCGGAACTACCGCCAATACTCTGCAAGACCTTGCCCGCCAGTTGAAGCTGCCTCAAGAAAAATTCGTCAAGACTGTCGAGGACTACAACCGCGCCTGCCGTGTTGGCACGTTCGATCACACGGCGTTGGACGACTGCCACACCCAAGGACTGATGCCCGCCAAAACCCATTGGGCGCGGCCATTGGTGAAACCACCTTTCTACGCGTACCCGCTTAAACCGGGTGTCACGTTCACCTACCTCGGCCTCGCCACCGACGAAACCGCTGCCGTGCATTTCAACGGTAAAGCGAGCCCCAACCTGTTCGTCGCGGGAGAAATGATGGCCGGCAATGTTCTCGGCAAGGGCTACACCGCCGGCATCGGCATGGCCATCGGTACCGCGTTTGGCCGTATCGCCGGTGTGCAGGCGGCCGCTTCGGTGGGCTTTGGCGTTTCATCTGCAAAGACGGAGTCTCGACATGCAACTGTTTGATCCCCAAGCGTCGGGCGGGTTGATCCCGGTATTGAATCTTGACGAAAGTGAAGTCCAGCGGCAGATGACCATCTGCAATGCCTGCCGTTATTGCGAAGGCTTTTGCGCAGTATTTCCGGCGATGACCCGGCGTTTGGAATTCACTCAGGCCGACATCCATTACCTGGCGAACTTGTGCCATAACTGCGGCGCGTGCCTGCACGCCTGTCAGTACGCCGCCCCACACGAATTCGACGTCAACATCCCCAAAGCCATGGCCAAAGTGCGCCTGGATACTTACGCCGAATACGCCTGGCCGCAAGTGATGGGCAGGTTGTATCAGCGCAACGGCCTGACTCTGGCGCTGGCTTCCGGAGGGGCACTGGCGTTGTTTTTATGCCTGACCCTGATGCTCATGAGCAACCTGTACACGGCCATTCCTGGGGGCAACTTCTACAAGATTTTCCCGCATAACACCCTGGCGCTGATGTTTGGCTCAGTGTTCGGCTTTGCGGTACTTGCCCTGACCATGGGTGTACGGCGCTTCTGGCGCAACGTTTCACCGGTCGCAGCGCCACTGCCGTTGAAAACGTCCGCTGCATTGGAGGCTACGGCCAACGTCGCGAAACTCAAATACCTGGATGGCGGCCATGGCGAAGGCTGCAACAACGCCGACGACCAATTCACCTTGTGGCGACGCCGATTCCACCACCTCACCTTTTACGGCTTCATGCTGTGCTTCGCCGCCACCGGTGTCGCCACGCTCTTTCACTATCTGCTGAAGTGGTCGGCACCTTATCCGATCTTCAGCTTGCCGGTGATGTTGGGTATTGCCGGTGGCATCGGCCTGCTGATCGGCCCGGCGGGTCTTCTCTGGCTGAACCTGCGTCGCAACCCTGCGCAAGGCGATGAGAACCAAAAACCCATGGATCGCGGCTTCATCGCGCTGCTGTTTCTGGTCAGCGCAAGCGGCATGGCGCTACTGGCTTTGCGTGAAACCAGCGCCTTGGGCTTGATGTTGGCGATCCATCTCGGCCTGGTCATGGCGTTTTTCTTGACCATGCCCTACAGCAAATTCGCCCATGGAATATTCCGCAGCGCAGCGCTGCTCAAACACGCGATCGAGAAGCGTCAACCCAACCCGATCAACGCCGGCAGCGACTGACGGTTAAAACACTCATTCCAAAAACAATAGTGAGCATAACGGTAGCCATGAAAACGACAACGGCAACAACCCGAGCCAAGGGGTCCAAATTGGGCGCCATTTTGCGGGTCACCAGTGGTAACTTTCTCGAGCAGTTCGACTTCTTTCTGTTCGGGTTCTACGCGACCTACATCTCTCAGACCTTCTTTCCGGCCACCAGCGAGTTTGCCTCGCTGATGATGACCTTCGCGGTATTCGGCTCCGGATTCCTGATGCGTCCGTTAGGCGCCATTGTGCTGGGGGCGTACATCGACAAAGTGGGCCGTCGCAAGGGGCTGATCGTGACGCTGTCGATCATGGCCACCGGTACCGTATTGATCGCCCTGGTGCCGGGCTATGCCGCCATCGGCGTGGCGGCACCAATTCTGGTGTTGTTGGGCAGGCTGCTCCAGGGCTTCTCCGCCGGAGCGGAAATGGGCGGTGTTTCCGTGTATCTGGCGGAAATTTCCACCCCCGGTCACACCGGTTTCTACACCAGTTGGCAATCGGCCAGCCAACAGGTGGCGATCGTCGTCGCGGCCGCATTGGGCTACACGATCAACGCCACGATGCAAGCCGCCGAGATCGCCGATTGGGGCTGGCGTATTCCGTTCTTCGTTGGCTGCGTGATCATCCCGTTCATTTTCATTATTCGCCGCTCACTGGAAGAAACCGCGGCCTTCACTGCTCGCAGCCATCGTCCAACAACTCGCGAAGTTTTTCGCTCGATGCGTGACAACTGGCGCACCGTACTGGCGGGTGGCTTGCTGGCGTCCATGACCACCACCACGTTCTACCTGATTACGGTTTACACACCGACGTTTGGCAGGACAGTGCTGAATTTAAGCACCACCGACAGCCTGGCGGTCACACTGCTGGTCGGCATCAGCAACTTTATCTGGTTGCCTGTCGGCGGCGCCCTCTCCGACCGCATTGGCCGTCGGCCACTGTTGCTGGCGATATCGTTGCTGTGCATTTTGACCGCCTATCCCGCCATGCACTGGCTGGCAGAAGCGGCAAGTTTCGAACGACTGCTCGCTGTTCTGCTGTACTTCTCATTCTTCTTTGGCATTTACAACGGCGCCATGGTCGCGGCACTGACCGAAGTCATGCCACAGAACGTGCGGGTAGTCGGGTTTTCACTGGCCTTCAGTTTGGCCACCGCGGTGTTTGGCGGTTTTACCCCGGCAATCTCGACGTTGCTTGTCCAAACCACGGGCGACAAGGCATCACCTGCCTACTGGCTGATGTTCGCGGCGGTGTGCGGGTTCACGGCGACGACGATTCTGTATCGTCGGCAAAAAGCATTGTCAGTCAGAACCGTTTAGTTTCTCGATCGCCGACGCTTACCACGCGTCGAACCACGACGGGCACCGAATTAGAGTGGCATGAGGTCGATTACAGTCTTTCGTCAGGGCAGTAATCGGCCAAAATCAGCCCCTCTGACAGCGAACCTTGGCCCTCGCACAGTGGTCACAACCAATGATGGCACCGCGACTGATCAAAGACCCTCGGTCTGCTCCACTCAAGCGCGGCGCTTGCAAATCACACACTTTAGGGTGCGCCGGATAACGTTCAGTGGGTTCGGTTCTGTGTAACGCAGGCGCGGACTGCTGCTTTCATCCAATGCTCCCTTGTCGGAGTATGCAAATGACTCAATCAATGCGCTTCTTCCTGTCGATCTTCCTCGCAGCGGCATCACTGGCCTCGGCGAGTTTCCTCAACACGGCGGGTGCGGCCACCGCCGAAGATCTGAATGCCGAATCCCGGCAAGCGTTACAAATGCTCTACAAGTCCCATCCGTTTTCTGAAACCATCTCGCAAAAAGCCAAGGCTGTGCTCGTCTTCCCGAAAATCATCAAGGCTGGCCTCGTATTTGGTGGTAGCTATGGCGAAGGCGTATTGATGAAGGGCTCGAAAGTAGAGAATTACTACAACTCTGTCAGCGGCTCATGGGGGCTACAGGCAGGCGCCCAGTCGTATGGCTATGTGGTTTTCCTGATGACCGACAAAGCCGTGAAATATGTCGCTGAAACCAAGGGTTGGGAAATCGGCGTAGGACCAACGGTTGTGGTGGTTGATGAAGGGGTTGCGAAGAACCTGTCCAGCTCGACGCTGAAGGACGACGCGTATGCGTTTATCTTCGATCAGCAAGGGTTGATGGCCGGGATCAGTATCGAAGGCACCAAGATTTCGCTGATCAAGCGTTAAAACCGGTCGCGCAAAAAAGTGAGGGGGCGGGTTTACTTTCAGGAAAGTAAACCCGCCCCTTTTCAGTCACTTTTTCTTCTTCGCAGGCTTATCTGCCTTGTCTGACTTCTTAGTCTTATCTGGCTTGCTATCAGCTTTTTTTGCAGATTTCTTTGGCTCGACATCTTTTTTCTTGTCTTTCTTATCGGAAGATTTCGAAAGAGCCGAGGCCGCCGCTGATTTCTTTGTCGATGAAGACTTTTTGTCTTTCATATCCTTGCTGGCGCTCGAAGCTTCACCTTTGCTTTTTTTGTCGTCTTTAGCCACGTTGATCACCTCTCGGAGTATGCCGGTATTGGCAAAATGCCTGTGCGATTCTCGACAAGCTAATCATTAGGCGAGCGCGTCCAAGAGCGGTTCAAATTTTTTGATGCGTCGAGACAAGCTTTGGGTGAAGCACCGATACCTGACCGTTGAAATCCCATCGGTAGGTTGTCGATTGACTCGACCCTCTGTGACGCCAGACCAGCCGTCCGCCACAGAGGGCGTTGCCCTACTCCTTCACTTCAACCTGATCCAGCGCCTGATTCACTGCCAATTCTCCCAACATCACCACCAGGGTAATTCCCAGCAGCGTCTTGCGGTGAGAGTTGTCCAGCAACGCCGCGAAGTTGCTGAGCATGGTGGTGGCCGAGCCCAGTGATTCGCCGGCGTTGGTTAACAGGGATTCGGTGTCGTACTTGGGATTGACGAGGAACATGCGCTCGGGTTCGTTAACCGCGGCCATGATGTGGGCGCCTGGGTTGAGGTAATGGTCGAGAGCACGCTCAGCGGCGTCGTGGAATTTTTTGGAATCGACGGATTCGTAGGGGGGATGCTGGATCGGTATCGGGTGGGTTGGGTGTGGGTTTGGTCATGGATAAAACTCCTGATACGAGTTTATTTGAAAGGGAGCCATCACACTCGCTACCAAACGAAGGTGGCGGCCATACGCGGGTTGGTAGACCGGTCGTATCAGTTCCCGGCGCCCTCGAAAGGACCCCACGCATGGCCACCATAAAAGGTGATGCTATGCGCTGTGATACGAAACCGGGCTACCAAACCCGATCACTGTTTTCCAGTGACCAGGAAACGATATAGCCCACCTCACAGACGCACAAGCCGGCGGATTCTGGCGCACGCGTAGGCAACGACGCAAGACGTTGTAGCCCTTGGGACGTAACACCGGGTGTCTTTAAACAGGCGCCTTGAAATCTGTTTAAGTCATCAAACGTCGGGCGACAATTTCCAGTCTGAAATCGATGGCGTCGGGGCTGACGCCATCGCGAGCAGGCTCGCTCCCACAGGGGATTGGGTTGAATTCAAGGTATCTGGATGACGATGAAAAGGCTCGGCCGCAATCAGCGCTGACGCTGATTGACGGCATCGGCGGATCGGCCCGGCAGCATGCGGGTCAGGGTGTTATCGCGGACCCAATAGTGATGGAACAGCCCCGCCGCCGCGTGCAAGCCGATCAGCCAGTAACCGGTGCTGCCGAGCAGCTCGTGCCAGTATTTGAACTGCTTGGCCTGGTCCGGATCGACCGCCACCAGCGATGGCAGGTAGAACTCAAAATAAGGCATCGGTTTGCCGCTTGCCGAGAGCAACAGCCAGGCCAGTAATGGCGTGGCGATCATCAGGCCGTACAAGGCGAAGTGCATCAGGTGCGAAATGCCCGTCTGCCATTTTGGCAGTGATGGAGTGATCGGTGGTCGAGGCGTCAGGCGCCCGAGCAAACGCACCCACACCAGCGCAAAAATGCTCAGCCCGAACAAGCCGTGCAGCCCCAGAAACAGGCCCCTGGCGGTGCTCTCCCGGGGCAGTAGCCCCTTGATCTCGATGCAGGCATACACGCCAACGAACAGCGCCAGCATCAGCCAATGCAGGGTGATCGAGAGTTTTCCGTACCGATTTGTCACTGATTCGCGGGTCATAAAGGGCCTCAAAAACGTCATTGCCGGCTGCCGAGTCATTCGCGCATCCGGGGTCCGGTGGGTTACCGCACCGAAGGGCGACACCCTGCCCGCGAAGTCTTAAGGCAATCTGAAGATCGGGACGGTAAGACAGCGATTGTCACCTTCAGACTCCGTTAAGAAACACCACCAATACTCCTCCAAAAGCTACCCGGGAGGCGTCTTCCAATGCTTGATTTTGAATGGAATATTCCTCTACCCCTGCACTTCGGCCACGCCGAAACGCCACCGATGAATCTGGCCAGGGCGTTACCGGACGACATCGAGCGTCCTGTCTTTGAAGCGTTTATCCAACATCGTTTTCGCAAGGCCCATGGTGCCGATATTCGTCATTTCATGCCTGAGCTGTTCGGCATGAGCGATGCTTCGGGCGCGCTCACCGCGGTGGTCGGCGTGCGATTGGCGAACGCTGGGGACTTGTTTCTGGAGCGTTATCTGGACGAGTCGATCGAGCCGCTGATCAGTGCCGCCGCCGAACGTCCGGTGGACCGCACCGGCATAGTCGAAGTCGGCAACCTGGCTGCCAGCGACACCGGCAGCGCGCGGATGAGCATCATCGCCATCACTTATCTGTTGGCCATGGGCGGCCTGGAATGGGTGGCTTTCACCGGCAACGTCGGTCTGGTCAACAGCTTTCATCGCCTGGGGTTGAAACCGGTGACGCTCTGCGCGGCCGATCCCGAGCGACTGGGCGATGAGCGCCAGCATTGGGGCAGTTATTACGAGAGCAAACCCTGGGTGCACGTCGGCAACATCCGCGCCGGCTTCATCCATTTACGCAACATCGGCATGTTCAATCGCCTGGGGCTGCCAACGTCCATCGAGGATTCCAGCCATGTCGCCTGAAACCGAGCGTTTCAAACAGATCCTGCGCAGCCACGCCGCACGCAAGCCCAACACCATCGCCTTGTGGGGCGATCAGCTCAAAGTGGATTACTCCGAGCTGTACGCCGACGTGGTGTATCGCCAGGAGCGACTGCGTGATGAAAACGTCAAGGTGGTGGCGTTGGCGCTGGAGAACGGCGTCGAAGCCATGCTCTGGGACCTGGCTGTGTTGTTTGAAGGCCTGACGTGCCTGACGTTGCCGACATTTTTCAGCCCGGCGCAACGTAGCCATTGCCTGGAACAGAGCCAGGCCGAGCTGGTGATTGCCGAGCCGGAACTCGACGCCGAACTTCAAGCGTGCGGCTACGAGAAAGCAGGGGCGTTCTGGCGCCGCTCGTTCAGCGGCCCGGACCGAATGCCCAAAGGGACCGCCAAACTGACGTTTACCTCTGGCACCACGGGCACGCCAAAAGGTGTATGCCTGAGCGCCGAAAGCCTTCTGACTGTCGCTCGCGAACTGTATCAGGCCAGCACGCCAACCGATCCGCAGCATCATCTGGCCCTGTTGCCGCTGGCGATCCTGTTGGAGAACCTCGGTTGCTATGCCGCGCTGTACGCCGGTGCAACCTTGAGCGTGCCCAGTCAGAAAACCCTGGGAATTCAGGGCGCCAGCGGTGTTGATATTCCACGGTTGCTCGGCTGCCTGATGACCCGTGCGCCCGAGAGCCTGATCCTCGTGCCGCAGTTGTTACAACTACTGGTCAGCGCCGCCGAACAGAAAGCCTACAACCCCGGCGCATTACGCTTTGCCGCAGTGGGTGGCGCGCGGGTTTGCGAAGAATTGCTGCATCGCGCACAACGCATCGGCCTGCCGGTTTACGAAGGCTACGGGCTGTCGGAGTGCGCCTCGGTGGTGTGCCTCAATCGACCCGAGGCACGCCGCCCGGGCAGTGTCGGCCGCCCCCTGCCCCACGTCGAGATTCGCCTGGCAGAGGACGGCGAAGTGCTGGTCAAGGGTTCCACCCTGCTCGGCTATCTGGGCGAAGCGCCGCACACCGATGAATGGTGGCCGACCGGCGATCTCGGCGAGTTCGACCCCGAAGGTTTTCTCTACCTCAAGGGTCGCAAGAAGCACCAATTCGTCACCAGTTTCGGACGCAACGTCAACCCGGAATGGGTTGAGGCCGAATTGACCCAGCGCCGCCATATCGCCCAGGCCTTCGTCTATGGCGAAGCCATGCCGCACAACCACGCGCTGCTCTGGCCCCACCGCCCGGACTGCACCGACGAAGAACTGGCCGCCGCCGTGGCCCAGGCTAACGAGGCCTTGCCCGATTACGCCTAGGTCCATCACTGGACCCGTCTGGATCAACCTTTCACCCCCGCCAATGGCCTGCTCACCGCCAACGGCCGTCCGCGCCGTGACGCCATCGTCGAGCGTTACCGGGCACAACTGTCTGAATCGGTATTTCCCGAGGTATCCGCATCATGAGTTTTTTCGACACCCTGCAAGAAGTCACGCAACAAGAACGCCACACATTGTTCAACCTGCCGATCATTCTCGACGCCCTCGAAGGCAAGGTCAGCCTGGAAAGCTACCGGGCTTTTTTGACGCAAGCCTATTACCACGTGCGCCACACCGTGCCGTTGATGATGGCCTGCGGTGCGCGTCTGCCAACGCGTCTGGAATGGCTGCGCAAAGCGGTGTGCGAATACATCGAGGATGAATACGGCCACGAACAGTGGGTGCTTGACGATATCGAAGCCTGCGGTGGCGACCGCAACGCCGTGCGCGATGGTCAGCCGAGCCTGCCAATCGAATTGATGGTCAGCTATCTCTACGACTTGATCGCCCGCGACAACCCGGTCGGTCTGTTCGGCATGGTCAACGTGCTCGAAGGCACCAGTATCGCCCTCGCCACCCACGCGGCGGGCAGCATTCGCGAACGGCTGGACTTGCCCGAAAGCGCTTTCAGCTACCTCAGCTCCCATGGCGCTCTGGACATTGAACACATGCAGACCTATCGCCGATTGATGAACACGCTCGAAGACCCGGCCGATCAGGCCTCCGTGATTCACGCCTCCAAAGTGGTGTACACGCTCTACATCGACATGTTCCGTGGCTTGCCGCGTAACGGGGAGAATCTACATGCGCCTGTCTGAGGCTCGCGTGGTATTGACCGGCGCCAGTGGCGGCATCGGCCTGGCAATCGCCACCGCCCTGTGTGCCAGCGGCGCCCGGGTGTTGGCGGTGGCTCGGCACAAGGAACCGCTGACGCCCTTGATCGAACGTTATCCGCAGCAGTTGTGCTGGATTGGCGCGGACCTGACCGTGCTGTCCGACCGGCGCAAAGTGCTGAGCGCGGCCGAAGCCATCGGCGGGATCAACCTGCTGATCAACGCCGCCGGGGTCAACCATTTCGCCATGCTCGAACAGCTGGAGGACAGCGACATCCACGCCATGCTCGCGGTGAACATTGGCGCGCCCATTTGCCTGACCAAAACCTTGCTGCCGCTGCTCAAGCAAGCCAACAGCGCGATGGTGGTAAACGTCGGCTCGACTTACGGTTCCATCGGCTACCCCGGTTACGCCAGTTATTGCGCCACCAAGTTTGCCTTGCGCGGGTTTTCAGAAGCCCTGCGCCGGGAACTGGCGGATACCCGGGTCAGCGTGCTCTATGTCGCCCCGCGCGCCACCCGCACCAGCATGAACAGCCCGGCGGCGCAGGCCTTGAACGATGCGCTCAAGGCCAATGTCGATGACCCGCAAACCGTCGCATCTGCCGTGATCCATGCGGTCGCCGGTGACCGGCGCGACTTGTACCTGGGCTGGCCGGAGCGCTTTTTCGTACGCCTCAACAGCCTGCTGCCGCATCTGGTGGATCGAGGCTTGCGCAAGCAATTGCCACTGATTCGACGCCTGAGTCACAAGCCCGATAACGAGAACCTCGAACCATGAAAAAATTCGCGTTGCATGACCGTGTATCGAATTGACTTGTCGGTTTCGGCGACTCGGACAAGGCCGAACACTTACCAGGCAGGCCTTGCAACTCAACCCGACCGGCATCGATAGTCTGTACTTCTGGGGCGATCACCTTTACCGTCAAAAACGTTACGCCGAGGCTCGGACCGCGCTGCAAAAAGCCCTGCTGGCCGAACCAAGGCCAGGCCGGGAAACCGCCGACGCGGGGCGGCGCAAAGAGATCGCAGCGTTGCTGATGGACATCAACAAGAAAATCGACTGACAGGAGTTCGTGTGCGCTTATTACTGATCGAGGATGACGTGGCCTTGGGCGAAGGCATCCATCAGGCCCTGGGCCGTGAGGGCTACACCGTCGATTGGCTGCAGGACGGCGCGAGCGCCCTGCATTCATTACTCAGCGAAAACTTTGACCTGGCGGTGCTCGATCTCGGCCTGCCGCGCATGGACGGGCTTGAAGTGTTGCGGCGCTTGCGTGACAGCGGTTCCAACCTGCCGGTGCTGATCCTCACCGCGCGGGACGCGACCGAAGACCGCATTGCCGGGCTGGATGCCGGGGCTGATGATTATTTGATCAAGCCCTTTGACCTCGCCGAACTGAAGGCTCGCCTGCGGGCCTTGTTGCGCCGCAGTGCCGGTCGCGCCCAGGTGTTGATCGAACACGCCGGCATCAGCCTGAACCCCGGCACCCAGCAAGTCAGTTACCAGGGCGAACCGGTTGCGCTGACGCCCAAGGAATACCAGCTGCTGCACGAATTGCTCTCGCCGCCGGGCCGGGTCATGACGCGCGATCACCTCATGCAGTTGCTGTATGGCTGGAACGAGGAAGCTGAAAGCAACACTCTGGAAGTGCACATCCATCACCTGCGCAAAAAATTCTCCACCGACCTGATCCGCACCATTCGCGGTGTCGGTTATTTGGTGGAGGAGCGTCGATGACGTCGATCCGACGCCGCACGCTCACGCTGATCATCGGCTTGATGCTGGTGGGGGTGGCAGTGATCAGCCTGTTCAACCTGCACGACAGCAATCACGAGATCGCCGAAGTCTACGATGCTCAACTGGCGCAGAACGCCCGGCTGTTGCAGGGCGTGATGCGCATGCCGATGGCCGGCAAGCAGCACGCCGATCTGTACCAGGCTTTCAACAAGGCGCTGGGCGAAGCGGAACCCCGAGTAGACGGCCATCCTTATGAAACCAAACTGGCCTTTCAAGTCTGGAGCCACAACGGCGAAGTGCTGGTGCACACGGCGAGCGCGCCCTCCTTCAGTTCGCCGCCGGCAACTCCAGGATTCAGTGACGTGGTCGATCTGAACAATCGTCACTGGCGCGCGTTCCTGCTGCTGGATAAACAAAATGACTTGAGGATCTGGGTCGGCGAACTGGACGATGTGCGTGCGGACCTGGTGGATCGGATCGTGAGCCATACCCTCTGGCCCAATGTGTTGGGCAGTCTGATCCTGGCGGCGATGATCTGGATGGCTATCGGCTGGGGCCTCAAGCCGCTGGAAAACATGGCGGCAACGTTGCGCGCGCGGCACAGCGGTTCGCTGGAGCCGTTGCAACTGAACCCGTTGCCCAGTGAACTGGAGCCGATGCAAGCGGCGCTCAACCGCATGCTCGCGCAGATTCAGGAAGTGCTGGGCCGCGAACGACGCTTCATTGCCGATGCCGCCCACGAAATGCGCACGCCTCTGGCCGTGTTGCGCGTGCATGCACAAAACCTGCTGGAGGCCGGCACCGAACAGGAGCGCCGTGAGTCCTTGCAATTTCTGATTGCCGGCGTCGACCGCACCAGCCGCCTGGTCAATCAGTTGCTGACCATGGCGCGCCTTGAACCCAAAGCCCTGGCGCCGGTGTTAACCAGCATTGACCTGGCCGAAACCGTGCGCGACAGCCTGGCCCAGCTCACTCCCTGGCTGCTGAGCAAAAACCTTGAGCTGGCCTTTGACGTCACCGACCGCCCCTTTAAAGTGGTAGCGGACGCCTCCGCCATCGACATCGCCCTGAACAACCTGATCAGTAACGCGGCCAACTTCTCCCCCGAACACGGCGTCATCACCGTGCAGTTAAACCAGGCGGACGGTTTCTATACGCTGAGCGTCGAGGATCAAGGCCCGGGCATCGACGAAGCGGATCGCGCACGATTGTTCGAGCGTTTCTACAGTCGCGGCAATGCTCACGGCGCCGGACTGGGCCTGACCATCGTCAACACCATCGCCACCCGGCTGGGCGGACGCATCACCCTGGTCAACCGACCGGAAGGCGGATTGCGCGCGACGCTGTCGATTCCTGATGGTCACCCCCACAACCCTTTGCAACGCTCTACACGCGAGTTGCCGCCTACTGCTTGAGGGATTGCCAGCGAGAACAAGCTCGCCATTAACAACCAACGATTGAAGCTATCGCGAAGCGCTCTAACGAACTGTCAGTTCTAACAGGTCACTTTCAGTTTGACCAACGATAAGCTGCGCCCACCAGAGTGAATGGAGGTGTTCATCATGTTCCGTAATCGATACCTTTTGCCGCTGGGCGTTCTCTTGCTGGCGATGCTGTCGGTGTTGCACGATGCCCCGGCTGTTGCGGGCGTCCAGTGGACGTACTTGCGACTCGAAGTGGACTTTCAATGCAACAACGGCGTCACGACGCAGGGCTACAGCGTGTATGTGGTTGGTGCCCCTGAGGAGTTAGGGGGATGGGCTATGGCCGACGCTGTAAAACTCAACTCGGATTCCTATCCTACATGGACCCGTAAGATAAACTTCACAAAGTTAAAACCTGGCGATGAAGTGGAATGGAAGTGCGTCGTGCTTAAAGAGGACGACTTGACAGTCTTAGAGTGGCAGCCGGGTCCCAACAACAAAGTGAAGATGGCCTTCAGTCCCGCGCCAAAGAGCGTCGGCACGTTCTGAGGCGTGAGTGAGCACTTGCCCCACGCACTGCGTGACGCGCTAACACTGAATCCCGCCCATAAAAAAGCCCACTGACCGTCACCGGTCCAGTGGGCTTTTGATCAGGCCTCTAGTTACAGAGCCATATCACTTGCAGCATTAGCCTTTGCGGCCTTTGGCGCTTCAGCCGGAGCAGCAACCGGAGCCGCTACCTGACCAATCGCCGGCGGCGGAGTCAGTTGCAGCACCTTGGCGGTGTAAGCCCACTCCTGTGCAACCTTCTCAGGACTGCCGTTCAGTTGAGTGCCATAGCTTGGCACGATCTGATGCAGTTTTTCCTGCCAGGCAGGCGTTGCAACCTTGTCCTTGAACACTTTCTGCAGCACGGTCAGCATGATCGGCGCAGCGGTCGATGCACCCGGCGATGCGCCCAGCAGGCCGGCGATGGTGCCGTCTTGCGAAGCAACGATCTCGGTGCCCAGCTTCAGCACGCCACCGGCAGCTTCATCGCGCTTGATGATCTGCACGCGCTGGCCGGCTTGCCACAGGCGCCAGTCTTCGGCTTTGGCGTTCGGGAAGTATTCTTTCAGGGCGTTGAGGCGGTCTTCATCAGACAGCATCAGTTGGCCGGCGAGGTACTCGACCAGCGGGTATTCCTTGATGCCGACTTTGGTCATTGGCCACACGTTGTGCGTGGTCGTGGTTGTCAGCAGGTCCATGTACGAACCTTCCTTCAGGAACTTGGTGCTGAAGGTCGCGAATGGGCCAAACAGGATGACGCGCTTGCCGTCCAGGACACGGGTATCCAGGTGCGGAACCGACATCGGCGGTGCGCCAACGGAGGCTTTGCCGTAGGCCTTAGCCAGATGTTGCTCGGCGATGGTCGGGTTGTCGGTGACCAGGAACGAGCCGCCTACCGGGAAGCCTGCATATTCCTTGGCTTCAGGAATGCCGGACTTCTGCAGCAGGTGCAGTGCACCGCCGCCCGCGCCGATGAAGACGAACTTGGCGTCGGTTTCGGTTTTGCTGCCGTCTTTCAGGTTTTTGTAGCTGACGCGCCAGCTGCCGTCTGCGTTCTTGGTGATGTCTTGCACTTCGCTAGACAACTTCAAGTCGAACTTCGGCGTGGTTTGCAGGTGCGCGACGAACTGGCGGGTGATCTCGCCAAAGTTCATGTCGGTGCCGATCGGGCTCCAGGTGGCCGCGACTTTCTGGTTCGGGTCACGCCCTTCCATCATCAGCGGAACCCACTTTTTGATCACTGCCGGGTCTTCGGAGTACTGCATGCCGGCGAACAGCGGGCTCGCTTGCAGGGCTTCGTAGCGCTTTTTCAGGAACTTGATGTTGTCATCGCCCCACACAAAGCTCATGTGCGGCGTGGAGTTGATGAACGAACGCGGGTTCTTCAGCACGCCTTGCTGAACCTGCCAGGCCCAGAATTGACGGGAGATCTGGAAGGCTTCGTTAATTTCAATGGCTTTCGTGATTTGAACTTTGCCGTTCTCGTCTTCCGGCGTGTAGTTCAACTCGGCCAGGGCGGAGTGACCGGTACCGGCGTTGTTCCAGCCGTTGGAGCTTTCCTGGGCGACGCCGTCGAGACGCTCGACCATTTCCATCGACAGGTCAGGTTCCAGCTCATTGAGCCAGACACCCAAGGTGGCACTCATGATGCCGCCGCCGATGAGCAACACATCGACCTTCTTTGCCTCTTCCGCGTGAACGGACGTGATCCCCATCGACAAAGCCAGCCCCAACAGGGCTGTGTTCATTTTCTTAAACATCTGTAGCACCTATGATAAAACGCCATCCGCCCTTCCATCCTCACAACGAAACCCTCGTTTCACGGCATTCAGGCAGGATGTCGTGGGGTGCTTGCGTATAAGGATTGGAGGGTGGGCACACAAGGCCGACGTGTCTCCATCGACCTCAGTTATATGTCCCTACTGAACTGACTTTTTATCATTATTGGCTTCAGCTACTTGAGCGACATTGATCCTGTCGGCACGTCTCAAGGACGGGCAAACTGAATAGGTCAAACCAAGTTGGCGCGCAGAATATCACGGCTCGATGACCGCGCGCTCTCGAAAGGACTTGAGAGTCATTCAAGACGCGGTTCGTTTGCCGCGTTGGGGCCTAAACGATTCAGCACAAACACCTTGGCGTTGTGGGTCATTTGGTCCAGATGCCGGTCGCGCTGCTTTTCAGCATCGACCATCGCGCGCTTTCCATGTTTTTGCAGCAAGTAGTGATGTATCTGCCGGACCTCCAGAGAACTGTAGATAAATGTGACATCCAACAGTCCCATCAAGCCTTCGCTGCTGTGGTCGCGGGTGTTCATCAGCACCTGCGTGCCACGCACGCCGAGCACCTGAAACCCCATCGACTCAAACCACGGTACCTTGGCCACTGTGCAGGTCAGTTCGGCGTGCGGATAGCGGCCGATCATTTGGCGCAGCATGGCGCGCGCCACACCGCGTCGACGGTGGCTGGCGTCGACGGCCATGTAGGCCACGCCGCACGCATCGGGATCGTCCTTGACCGGCAGGTACAGCAAAAAGCCGATGACCTTCTCGGGGTCGTCTTCGTCGGTGGCGACGATCAACTCGACCGCAATGCCCTTGCCGCCGCCGAGGGCTTCCAGGTACAGGTGCACTTCGTAGCCCACTGCGTACTGGTACACGTTGTACAGCGGGTTGCTCGGCGCGATGCCGACCATGCTGATGTCGGTCAGGTTGTCCACGACCAGCTGCAGGATCTGGCTGTTGATGTGCTCCGGGCACGGGACCTTGAAGTGGGTGAGGTGCGGCATTGAAATTCTGACTCCGGGAAAAGACTTACTGGGCATCGGCGTGGCTATTGTCACAGATTGATCGCCACGCCGCTTCCGCCAGCAATTCCCTGTAGGCCTTCGGACTGGCTGTCACCCGGCCCGACAACCATGCCCGGCAGTAACTGTCCGCCTGGCCGATGATCAGCGACGGCAACAATTCGGCCGGAAAGGCCTTCAACTCATCGCGCCGACCGGGCTCTGCCAGCCACTGCCCAAGCTTTTGGTTGCGCGTCTTGTTGCGACTCGCCAGCTCTTCCTTGAACGGTCCTTTGGTGACGGCGAATCGGGCGTGGTACTGGAAGCGCGCCCACTCGGGCTGGCTGTCCACCCAATCGACGTAACTGTGCACCAACGCGTGCACGCCCTCTTCGGTCGTCGAGGCCTCTGCAAGGTAGCCGTCGCGTAGCAGCGCCTGATCGTCCAGCGCGGTGAAAAACAACGCGGCCACCAGGCCTTCCTTGTTGCCGAAGTGATGGTAGATCGCGCCCACGCTGGTATCGCATTCGGCGCGGATCATTTCGATGGTCGTGGCTTCGAGCCCTTGTTCGTTGAACAGGGCCAGGGCCTTTCTGAAGATGTCGCGCTTGAGTTCGGCTCTTCTGCCGGGGTAGCAGCGCTCGAGTAAATCTGCGGTTTCCATGCTGAACACAGGCCAAAGAAAATCCATGACAAGGCAGTCGACTGCCCATGAGTAAGCCGCGCTAGGTTGACAGATTTCGTCTCAACAGAATACTGTTCCGTCACAGAACATTATTCTGTTACGGAACATCATTCTGTAAAACCACCCTATAGTGAGGCTTCGACATGAGTCAGGTTCTTAGCATGTTCAACAGCGTAGGCCCACAAGCCTTCAGCAAAATGGCCTGCCAGATGGCGCCCTATTTCACCACCATCAACCCGCTGATCTCGGCGCTGCGCCCCGGGCATGCAACGGTGCAGGTGCCCTTCAGCCGCGAAATCACCAACCACTTGGGCACGGTTCACGCGATTGCGATGTGCAACGCCGCCGAACTGGCCGCCGGGACGATGACCGACGTGTCCATCCCCGCTGGCGCGCGCTGGATTCCAAAAGGCATGACGGTTGAATACCTGGCCAAGGCCAAAAGCGATGTGACCGCGGTGGCCGACGGTGAGGCGGTGGATTGGCAAACCGAAGGCGACAAGATCGTGCCGGTGGACATTCATGACGCCGAGGGTAAGAAGGTGTTCACGGCGCGGATTACCATGAACGTCAAACTCTCGTAAGCCTACGTATTTGTAAGAGCTGGCGCAGCCGGACGCAGGCTGCGCCAGCGGTTACGAAATGGCGTCCCCCGTCGTAGCTCGGTGCTTTGCCGTGGGGAAATCGCCGTCACCCGACAGTGAGGAATATCACCCTAATTGGGAAATCGTCTTAATCACAACTCGTCAAAAATCAACTCTAAGATAATGATTTTTAGACATATTTTTGTGGATCCAGGATAGGCACAACTTTTGCTCAGGCTCAAAGGCACGTGCTGTCATGTCGGCATGCCCCACGAGAACCACCATGAAAAGCCCAGTTCCTGAGAACGTCTCGTCCGGCTTTTTGCTGGCATCGGGCATGACTTCGGTGATGCTGATGACGTTCAGCCTGACCGCCGTAAATGCCGCACCACTCGATGATTTCGGGCCGCCGCCACCGACAGATCCCTCGGCATTCACCAATCCTGCGGCCAACCCCGCCGCTGCGCTCGAGGCGCTGAAACTCCTGCCGCCGGCCAATCAAGGAGCCATCGCCCTGCCCAACGGAGTCTTCGGCAACCGCGACACACCACGGGCCGACAACGTGCTGCCGCCCAACGTACAGACCTCGTTCAACTTCCCCACTAACGGTAAACCCAGCCCCTTGTTTGGGGCCGAACCGTTCACCCAGCAATTGCTTCTGTTTGAAGAGTTAGGTTCGGAAAAACTCGATCCGACCCTACCGCCGCCGCCACTGACATTCCCGGTGCCCACTACCGGCCCGGCGCCCCAGCAAGACCCGAACAACGTCGCCCGCAGCGGTCCATCGAGTGCCGCGCTTGAAGCGTTCATGCGTCAGCCGGGGTTGTTTCCGTTCCCCTCGCAGTTTTCCAATGTGCTGGACCGTAACCCGTGGAAAGCGCAGATCGAAGCCTTCCTCAATCGGCATCCGGTAGGTTCGCCCGCTGAAGGTCGGCCGCCGGGAAAAGGCTGGTCGCATCAGCGCTGGAACGAGTTTTTTCCTCAGGTCGGATTCAAGACCGTGCAAGCTGGCGCACGGACCAACCAGGGCCTGCGTGACCGCAGGCAATTGCACAACTACGCCGTAGGTGAATTCGCCCCTGGCGGGCTCTACTACCAGACCTCCGACATCCCGGAAACGGCGGGCACGACCAAAGGCATAGACCTGCGTTTCCACTCGAAAATGCCGGTACAGAATCACAACTCGCTGTGGACCTTTGACGGCACCATACCGCCCAAACTGCTGATGGTCCGCAACGGCCAACCGCTGCTGATGCGTCACTACAACGCTCTGCCGATCGACCCGTCGGCCAATATGGGCTTTGGTCTGCACACCATCACCACCCACGAACACAACGGCCACGCCCCCGCCGAAAGCGACGGCTATGCCAACGCGTTTTTCTTTCCGGGGCAGTACTACGATTATCGCTGGCCGCTGCAACTGGCCGGTTACGACACCATCAACACCACGGCGCAGGATCCGCGCGCCGCGTTCCCCTGCTCGCCGGGCGAAAAGCTCTTCGTCAACGATACCCACCCGGGCCTGAAGACCTGCGAAAACGGCAGCATCAAGATCCGTGGCGACTGGCGCGAAACCATGAGCACCCACTGGTTCCACGACCACATGCTCGATTTCACCGCGCAGAATGTCTACAAGGGCAACGCGGTGATGATGAACTATTACAGCGCTCTCGATCGCGGCAACGAGGCCTTCGAGGATGGCGTCAACCTGCGCCTGCCCAGCGGTTCGGCGCTGCCGTGGGGCAATCGGGACTACGATGTGAACCTGGTGGTTGCCGACAAGGCCTGGGACGAGAAAGGCCAGTTGTGGTTCAACCCGTTCAACACCGATGGCTTTCTCGGCGACCAGATCCTGGTCAATTGGCAGTATCAGCCACACTTGAAAGTCCGGGCGCGCAGCTATCGGTTCCGTATTCTCAACGGCTCGGTATCGCGCTTCTTCAAGATTGCCGTGGTACGTGAAACCAGCGGCAATGGCGGCGAGTTCCCGGGGCCCGCAGGGTCAGGTGTGTCCTACAACCGAGTGCCGTTCCACATGATCGCCAACGACGGCAATCTCATGGAACACGCCGTGCCGTTCGACGGCAGCATGGACCTGGACGGTGATGGTGACCGGCAAGACCACAACGCAATCCTGCCAACGCAAGCCATCGCTGAACGCTTCGACATCATCATCAATTTTGCAAAAAACGGCATCAAACCCGGCGACAAGCTGTACTTCGTCAACTTGATGGAACACAAGACCGGCAAGGGACCGGAGAAAACCGAACTGTCCCTGGCCGATGTGTTGTCCGAAAAGTACAAAGCCGTGATCAAGCAGACCAGCAAGGGCCCGCAGTGGGACAAGGGCGACCCGACCGTGGGCAAGTTCCTGCAACTGCTGGTGCAGCCGTATGCCGGACAGGACGTGAGCATGAACCCGGCCGACTACGAGCCAGCCAAACCGGGCAAGCCGGCGGGTAAAGTCATGATTCCTCTGACCATCGATCGGGACAATCCCGCCGACCAGGCCAAGCTCAAGGTGGCGCGGCATCGCGAGTTCATTTTCGGCCGGTCCGAGGGCACCGACGAAGCGCCCTGGACCGTCAAGACCGACGGCGGTGCGGGTTATAACATGGACCCTCGCCGGATCTCGGCCGCGCCGCAACTGGCAACCGGCCCCACCGATGCCGGGTTCTCCGGAGACGGCACGCTCGAAGTCTGGAAGATCAAGAATGGCGGCAACGGCTGGACCCACCCGGTGCACGTGCACTTCGAGGAAGCGGTCATCCTCAGCCGTGATGGCAAGGCCCCGCCGGAATGGGAAAAAGGCGCGCGCAAGGATATCTATTCCATCGGCGAAGGCATCGACACCTCGGTGGATGTCGATATAGCGATCCACTTTCGCGAGTTCGCCGGGACCTACATGGAACACTGCCACAACACCCAGCACGAGGACTCCTCGATGCTGTTGCGTTGGGATGTCGAGCATCCGGGCCAGTTCCAGTTGATGCCAACGCCACTGCCGGGTTGGGATGGCGTCACCTATGTCAACTCCGTCGCACTGCCCACCTTCCGCACCGGCATAAAAAATGACAACAATCAGGGGGACAACAAAAAATCCGCTGGCCAACCCTGACAGTGCCGCAACCGGCAATGGCCCGACACCGAGCCCGAACATCACCGTCAATTCGGCGCTCGGCAAAACGCTGACGGTGCCGATCGCGGCGCATTAAGGAGACCTACTCCGACACCGCCACCTGATTACGCCCCCGGGCCTTGGCCCGGTACAGCGCTTTATCGGCATTGTTCAGCAAGCTTTGCAGGTCATTGTCGCTGGCTTCCATTGCGGCCACGCCGAGGCTGGCGGAGATGCGGTGAACCGGGCCAGTCATCAAGCCGCTGATGGAGTGGATCAGTTGTTCGGCGATCGTCAGTGCTACTTCAATCGAAGTGTCCGGCAGCAGGATCGCAAACTCCTCCCCACCCAACCGGCCATAGACATCCGTTTCGCGAAAAGAGCGATGGATGACCACGCCCATTTGCCGCAGCACCTGATCCCCGACCTGATGCCCGTAGGTGTCATTGATATGTTTGAAGTGATCCATGTCCAGCATCACGGCGCACAAAGGCAGGCGCTTGTCTTTGCAGTCATAGAACAATTGTTGTGCGTGCTCGAAAAAAGCCCGGCGGTTTTTCAGGCCGGTCAGTTCGTCGGTCTGGGCCGCATGCGTGGAAATGTGATGCGCGCGTTCCATCTCACGGGTTAATTGAAAGGCTGTTGCCAGGGCTTCGGACAATTTGCGGGTCGCGCTGGCCACGAATGAGGTAAACACCAAAACCGCCAACGCCATTCCGATTTGCATCGCCGAGGGTTGAAACAGCAACCAGAAGGTGCAGGGCAACAAGACCAGGCCAATGGCCGAGAGTGTCATGTAGCGATGCGCCGAGTAGCACGACACTGCACTGACCGACATGCCAACGGCAAAGAGCATGACCAGCGCCTGGGCCAACAAGTCATTCGCCGGCATGACCGCCAGCGCACCCGCGCCCCATATGCCGGCGGATAACATCAGCGTGATCCAGTATCTGCGCTCCCAGCGTTGCGGGGTGCGTTCACTGTCTGGGCAGCGAAACCAGGCGATGAACATCGAGATGCGCAGCAACGACGAACACGTCAACAAGCCTATCCACCAGAAAATGACGCCGTGGTCGAAGCGTTGCCAGCACAGCCCGCACAGCATGATCGCGGCGAGGTAACTGCCGAAAACCGCCGCCACGGATTGGTGGAACAACTGGTGCAGCCGGTCACTGCGCACCTGCGCTGCGATGGAAGTATCCTGTTCGTGCCGAAGTCCTGGGCCACCCATTTGATCCGCCTGATCATGATACTGCGACAAAAAAGCGATTGTGGCATCCTGCCATACAGGTAAACAAACGAATAACACTCGGCGCAGGCTCGTCCACTCACGGTGATGCGCCATACCTCAACTTGCAGACGTATAGCGCCAATCGCCAAAAAAAGTAATAGCACACAAGTGCGTCCCCCACGCCTCCACTGAGGAAAGTGCCGTCGATGGACGCCAGAAATCGACCGTGCGACAGAGGGTCTGTATGCCCGCGAGGATGAGGTCCGCAATGATGCGGATTTCTCAATGGAAATGCGAACAAAGGTGCAATACCTTGTAGAGGTGAGACTTTCCCGTCGCCTTCCACTTCGGGGTGAGAGGACATCGTTGTTTTTGACGTCACTTCAACGCTGTCTGATC
The DNA here is from genome assembly GCF_019823085.1 of Pseudomonas sp. DR48. Classification (NCBI taxonomy): domain Bacteria; kingdom Pseudomonadati; phylum Pseudomonadota; class Gammaproteobacteria; order Pseudomonadales; family Pseudomonadaceae; genus Pseudomonas; species Pseudomonas sp. DR48. The sequence continues at coordinate 6,581,341 of NZ_CP081946.1, forward strand.
TTGAAAAGATTTGCGGTAGCTTCCCCCTCGACGCCCGGTGCCTCGCATTGAGTGTTTGTGTATCAACGACGGGGACTTTCGCTCACGACAATGACCCCCTTGACTGTCGAGGTTGCTGGATGTGAGAGGCCAATTGATTGGTATCGTCATCACCCTGGCCGTGATGAGTGCGACAACGCACGGTTTCATGCAATGGAGAGCAGCCGAGAGCGCACGCCGTGATGCCGTGTGCAAGACCGCGCAGCAGCACATGGAAACCCTGGGCATTCGAACGCGGGCAATGGCGGCTGGACTGTCTGTCGACGCTTACGCCGAAGCCGAGAAAGCCCAAGTCGGCAAATTGGTCAGCGCCCTGGATACGGCGAAAAATGACGCAGAGATCGAAGCCGTCATTGACGCACACGCAGCCGAGTTGCAAGCGCAGGACGCTGCAACCGACGCGGTACTGGAAAACCAGCGAAGTCAGCAATTCCTCGAACAGACACTCAAGAAACAACGCATCACCGCAGACATCAAACAGGAAATTGAACGCGCCGAGAAAGCCGTAGCCGAGGCCTGTCTCTAACCGGCTCGATCAGTTTTTTCCTGCGCCCTCCCCCCGGATCTTCTGAGTCACCGCTGCGGTGCAACCATCCGGAAGCGGATATTGATGTCGTCGGAAACAACCGTATCAGCCCACTCCCCCTCCCCGATCTTGAAGTCGCTGCGCTTGAGCACCAACCGACCATCAAAAATGCCGATACCTTTTTGGGTCCTCAGCTCAACGGGCACCTGCACCACACGCGTGACACCCCTGAGCGTCAGTTTTCCGGTGATTGAGTAGTGACGAGCACTCAGGGTTTTCACGCTGATCGATTGAAACGTACCCACCGGATACTGCTGCGTATCAAACCAGGCAGGCTTTTTCAGTTCGGTGTTGGCGTCCTCGCTGCCGGCATCGATGCTGTCGAGATCGATGGTCAGAGCGGCATGGGCTGCGGCCGGGTCGGCCGTGTCGAAATCGAGCGTGGCCTTGAAAGAGCCAAAAGTGCCATACACCTGCGAGCTCAACTGGTTGTAGGTAAACGAGATCTTGCTGGCGGTCTCATTGACTTGCGAATACTGGACTGCTTCGGCACAAGGCAAGACGCCGAAGGTGAGCGCTGCAGCCAACAGGGCGAACTGCGCGAATCGATGCTTCATGGGGGACGCTCCGGTCGTGGCACCCACCGGCCAACGATAGGTGGACTAAAGCAAAGAACTGCGATTTATGCCACCGGGCATCTAGCCCCTGACCACCGGTCGGCAACGTGAGTCCGCGGCCGATCCTTGCGTCCAGGCGGGTGTTTAATTGTCCAGGCACTCACCGCTTCAGGAGACCGGACATGAAAATCGTGGTCATCGGTGGCACAGGCTTGATCGGTAGCAAACTGTGCAAGAACCTGCAGGATCTGGGACATGAAGCCCTGGCGGCGTCTCCCAGTACCGGCGTCAATGTCATCAGCGGCGAAGGGCTGACACAGGCATTGAAAGGCGCGGATGTGGTCGTCGACGTGGCGAACTCACCCTCCTTCGAGGACCACGCCGCGTTGCACTTTTTCGAAACCGCCGGGCACAACCTGTTTAAAGCGGAGAAGATCGACGGCGTCAAACACCATGTCGCCTTGTCTGTTGTCGGCACCGAGCGCCTGCTCGACAGCGGTTACTTCCGGGCGAAAATGGCCCAGGAAAAGCTCGTCAAAAAGTCGGGCATTCCCTACACCATCCTGCGGGCCACGCAGTTCTTCGAGTTTATCCATGCCATTGCGCATTCCGGGCGCGAGGAAGGCAACACCCTTCACCTGCCGTCCGCCGCGTTGCAACCGGTGGCGTCGGCCGACGTCGCAGCAGCACTGACGGAAATTGCGTTGAAAGCGCCGAGCAATCAGACCGTCGAAGTGGCGGGCCCCGAAAAACGCCCGCTCGTGGAATTCGCCAACGACTACCTGAAACACACCAAGGACCCGCGCCAGGCCGTCGCGGACGACACGGTTCCTTATTTTGGTGCGCCGATCAATGACCAGTCGCTGACACCGGGTGCCAACCCCATCGTCGGCGCGACCCGGTTTGAGGACTGGCTGAAGAGCGACTAGTCACGGCCGATATTGCTCTGCGCAAGGACAGTCGCCCCAGTCGGGCTTTAAACAAGCCGTAAGGTTTACGCGCTAACCCGGCCTAACAGGCGCTCGCGACGGTCCGCTGAGACCCCACGATGAAGTCCTGTTGTCTCATCCGCTGAGTCAATACCAGCATTGCCAGGAAACCCAGGGCGATCAGTACTGGATATGCCATCAACAACTCAGAAAGGGAATACTTCCAGGCCAGCGGGCGCCCGACGCCGAGCATGGCGGCATACATCCAGGAGACTGCCGACAATGAACCGCAGAAAAGCGCCAGCATCCGTGCGCTGAATCCAAGATTGAGCAAGGAACCAGCCTTTTGCAGCGCGGGCAATACCAGGCGATGCAACAAGATGCCGTTGTAACTCAGCAACACGACAATAATCACTTTGGCGTGGAGCTTTGGATTCATGAAGTAATCCATCCCTTTGTCCAGGTAATCAATACCGATCACAGCAATACCGGTTATCCACAACACAATCAACGCACCCACGACAGACCGCTGAAGACTCTCCATATGAGCCGTATCATGTTCAGTGAATGCCTTTCGTTTTAACAAGTCTCTTACCATCGCAACATCACTGGTCAAGACCAAACCAATGGCCACACAACATGACACTAAATGAACGTAAATAACGCCAAGTCGCAAAAACTCCATCACTTCTTTATTGTCGAGCAGGCTCATAATTGTATTTATCGCCACGGTACTTTCTCCACCTTGTTCGATAGTACAGATCGACATTCAACAGGGAATCCAACGATTAGAAACCCTTGCGATCTTACTTTTATAAGATATGCCAGACCAATAAGCTGACACTACTTAGACCATTGATTTGTCTGGCAAATGAACGGCCGATTTACTTAGGTTCTCCTTGATTCCAGATAAAAAAATCCCCATTGGCATTCAATGCACATGAGATTATTTTTCCACTTCTTATTTACAGTTATACGAGCAGGTCTTGGGTGACGTGCTGAAGAATCAGAGGCCCTCGCCCCCAAAATGTTCATTTTCTGAGCACATGACCGACAAACGGTGATGGTTGTTAAAAGCACTCGCGCTGGCGTCTTTGTTGACGATTTTCGCAATCGCCCATGGTCACTGGCCTGGTCCATCAGGCGACACCTGAAACAGCGCACATTGGATCCATTAGTTATTGCCAAGCTAACAAAAAGTGCAACAGCGAGTCACTCTCAACTCGTGCCTGAACATCCACAATTGTCAGACTTCTTAGAACGCTCTAATGGTCGACAATAAGCTCTTTAGTTAATATTGATGACGCCAAGTTACTTGTCATCGCGCTCAGTGTCTGTAATCGACGCGAGTGGAAACCACACGCATACTTCAAATCCTTCTCGCCGTCCTGTTGCTGGCGATATCAGAAGAATTTTCGCGCCAACTCCCTGCGCAATGGTTTTTGCAATCGCCAACCCCAAACCCGAACCGCTGGTGTCACTGCTACCCCGTACAAATCGCTCGGTGAGACTCTGTAAAACCGGCTCGGGCACTGGCGGGCCACCATTAACTACCCGCAGCAACGCCTGGTCGGTGAGGCTGACTTCGACCGGTTGATCCGTGGCGCCGTACTTGAGCGCATTCTCGATCAGGTTGCGTAACAGGATGGCGAAGGCGTCCGGATCAATCGTCGAGTACACGCTGGTCTGGGTGGGCAGTTGCAACGCGATTCGTTGGCCGCTGCTGTGGTTCCACTCATCGACTACATGGGCCAGCAATGGAATGAGGTCCTGAGGCGTTTCGGACAACAGCCCGCCGCCCTCAGCCTTGGCCAGTTGCATGAGTTTTTCCGAGAGTCGCGTCAGTTCGCGCAACGAGTTTTCGATTTTGGCCGCACGCAAGCGCAGCGGACCTTCGGGCGCTTCGTGACGCAAGCGCTGGATCTGCGCCAGGGTCGCGGCCAATGGCGTGCGCAGTTCATGAGCGCTGTTGGCGGTAAAGCTGCGCTCGGCTTCCAGGGTTTTGCGCAAGCGCTCCAGCAGATGATTGACCGCCTCGGCCAGCGGGGCGATTTCTGCCGGCAGGTGCGTCATGGTGATCGGCGACAGATCGCCCACACCGCGGGCCTCCACGGCACGACGATAGGCCAATACGCTGCGCAGGCTGATGCGCACCAGCATCCAGGTGCCGAACAGACTGATGGGGATCAGGGCCAATAACGGCAACAGCAAGGCTACCAAAGCTTCCCGCGCGGCTTCACGGCGATGTTCCAGAGGTTCGGCGATTTCAATGAACACCGTCTCACGTAGTGCACTGGCGCCATACAGACGGTATTTTTCAGTGGTTGTGAAACCTTCGGCAAGTTGCGAGCGGAAGATCTTCGGGTCAGCGTCATGGGACTGCATCAGGATCTCGCCCTTGGCATCGCGCACCAGATACGTCAGGTATTCCTTGTGTATTTTCAGGGGGGCGACGTGCTGAGCATCACGGGGACTTTCGCGGTTGCTGATTTCCAGCACGGCCAGAGGCAGGATGCGTTGCGCGGTCTCTTCCAGCGCACTGTCGAACGCCTCGTTCAATTCATGTTGCACCACCAGCCAGGCGCCGACGGTCGCCGCCAGCCACAGCAAGGTCATGCCCAGCGTCAGTCCCAGGCCGAGGCGTTTTTGCAGGCTTGAAGATGGCTTCATGCGGACATCAACCGATAGCCCATGCCGCGCACGGTTTCAATCAGATCGCGCCCGAGCTTTTTACGCAGCCGGCTGATGTAGACCTCGATGGTGTTGCTCTCGATCTCGGCGCCGAAAGCATACAACCGTTCTTCCAGCTGCGATTTGGACAGCAGCGCGCTGGGACGCTGCACAAACGCCTCGAACAGCGCCCACTCCCGCGCGGTCAAGTCCACCGTCACACCGGCCCGCGACACCGTGCGGGCACTCATGTCGACCTGCAAGTCGCCGAGTCTGATCTGCGGATTGGGGTTGCCGCTGTAGCGCCGGGCCACCGCCGCCACCCGGGCCGAGAGCTCGAACAGGTCGAACGGTTTGACCAGGTAGTCGTCGGCACCGGCGTTGAGGCCCGCGATACGATCGGAAATCTGATCCTGTGCGGTCAGGATGATCACCGGTGTCACGTTCCCTGCCGAGCGTTGTTGATGCAAAAAATCCAGTCCGCGACCGTCCGGCAGCATCAGGTCGAGCAGGATCAGGTCGTAAGGCGTGGTGCGCACGCTGTTGCGCGCATGGTCCAGGCGTTGCACCCAATCGACTGCATGGCCGTCATCGGCGATCTGTTCGCGCACCGCCTCCCCCAGACCCAGTGCATCTTCGACCAATAAAACCCGCATTGGGGCACCTCCTGTGATGGTTGTCGTGCAGCACCTTAATCGCCTTACCTGACGTGAATCTGAAGATTCAGCTGGTTGTCAGGATTGCACCTTAGGGTATGCCACAGACGCCGCCTTCGGCAGGAGACAGATCATGAAAACAGGTTTTATCGTCAATGCCGCACTGTTGAGCCTGCTGCTCAGCGGCTACGCCGTGGCCGATGACGATTGCAGCGACCCGGTGAGCGACTGGCAACCGCGCGAAACCCTGCGTCAGCAGGTGGAACGGCAATACGGCTGGAGCGTGCAGCGCATCAAGGTCGACGACGGCTGTTACGAGCTCAAGGGGCTGGACCGCAAAGGCAACGCCATTGAAGCCAGCTACTCGCCGGCCTCGCTGCGCCTGCACACACTCGAGATTCATTTTCGCGACGATGGCGATGCCAGGGATTACCTCGGCAGTCCACTCACCGAATGACGTCCCACTGTCGATGGTTTTTTCCTGCGTTTCAGGTTGTTGTCAGCAAGCAGGTCCAGGCTCTCGACCTAACGATCAAAAGGATATCTCCATGAAAAAGATCATCGCTGCAACTTGCCTTGCCGGTGCCATTGCCCTGCCGGGGCTGGCCCAGGCTCGTGAAGTGACCCTGACCACACAGCTCAAGGACTACAGCGGCAATGATGCGTACCTGGCGATCTACGTCACCGACGCCGCTGGCCACTACCAGAAAACCCTCTGGGTGGCCGGCAAGAAGGCCAAATATTACAAGCACCTGGGCGACTGGGCCCGTGGCAGCGGGCTGAACCCGAGCGAGTTCGATGGGGTCAGCGGTGCCAGTGTCGGCAGCGGGCGCACGCTCAAAGTCAGCGTCGAACTGGCAGATACGCTGATCGATGCCGGGTATCAAATCCGCATCGATAGCGCCGTCGAGGATAAACGTGAAGCCCACGCTGATGTCAGCGTGCCCCTGACGTCCAAAGGCGCAGGCAAGCCGGCGGCCGGCAGCACCTACGTTGATTCCTTTACTTACGATCTGTAGCACCTGCCCACTCTGGAGGCTGAACATGCTTCGCCAGTTCCATTCCCTGCCCGGCTTGATCGCCGCCCTGTTGGTCATGCTGTTGGCCATCAGCGGCGCGGTGCTGTCCATCGACCCGGCCCTGGAACGCCTGCACAGTACGCCCACCACCCAAGGACAACTCAACGTCGGCCAACTGGCCGGACGCGTCGCCAGCCACTTTCCGGGCGTGGAGCAGATCCAGCGCACAGCGTCCGGCACAGTGATCGTCTACTACAACCAGAACGGTCAGGCCGGGGCTGAAAAGGTCGACCCATTGACCGGCCAAGGCCTCGCGCCGTACGCGCCATCGGCATTCTCCCGCTGGGTCAAAGAGCTGCACCGCTCGCTATTCCTTGGCTCGCCAGGCCATGGTGCATCGGGGATGGGCGCGTTGTTCATGCTGATACTGTCGGTGTCCGGCGCGCTGTTGCTGGCCCGGCGCCTGGGTGGCTGGCGCAACTTGCTGCGGCCACTGCGCGGCACCTTCAGCCAGCGCTGGCATGCCGAAGTCGGGCGACTGGTCATGCTCGCACTGCTGCTTTCAGCATTGACCGGGCTCTATATGTCCGCCACGAACTTTGGTTTTATCGCCGACGGCAGTCAACGTGAACCCGCCTTCCCTGCCCACGTCAGCACCGGGCCGGCCTTGCCCGTGGCGAGCCTGCACGCCTTGCAGGCCACCGACCTGAATGACCTGCGCGAACTGGTCTACCCCAGCCCCGGCAATCCTCAGGACGTGTTTTCCCTGCGCACGGCCCAGGGTGACGGCTATGTGGATCAGGCCAGCGGTGCCTTGTTGTCCTATCAAGCCCACGACTCGATGCGCAACCTCTACGAATGGATCTATCGGCTGCACACCGGCGAAGGCCTCTGGTGGCTCGGGCTGCCGCTTGGTCTGTGTGCCCTCGGTGTACCGTTGATGAGCGTGACTGGCATTCTCTTGTGGTGGCGCCGCCGCAAGGCCGGCCCGAAGATCCGCCACAACAGCCCTGCCCATTCAGCCGGCAGCGTGATTCTGGTGGGCAGTGAAAACAACAGCACCTGGGGCTTTGCCAACACCTTGCATGAAGCTTTGCACCAGCGCGGCCATCAAGTGCATAGCGCAGCCATGAATGAATGGCGCGGCGATTACCGCGAGGCTGAGCAGGTATTCATCTTGACCGCGACCCACGGTGACGGCGATGCACCGGCTTCGGCCTCTCAGTTCCTGAAGCGTCTGGCCGACAGCGGCCTCAAGCCCGGCCTGCCCTTTGCCGTGCTGGGCTTGGGTGACCGTCAGTTTGCGCAGTTCTGTCAGTACGCCCATCAGGTTCAGGACGCGATGGTGCAGGCCGGGGGCTCGCCGTTGCTGGGACTGGAAACCGTCAACCGCCAGTCTTCTCAGGAGTTTGCCCGCTGGGGCCACGCCTTGGGCGAAGTCCTGGGCCATGACCTGACGCTGATTCACACCCCGCAGCAGCCACGCACTCATCTGTTGGCGCTGACAGAACGCATCGCCTATGGCGAACAGGTGAATGCGCCGACTCATGTATTGCGCTTCAAGGCGCCCGGCGAGCTGCCGGACTTTCTGGCCGGCGACTTGGTGGGGATTGTGCCCCCGGGCAGCCCGATCGCGCGCTTCTACTCGCTGGCCAGCGGTTCGCAGGACGGTGTGCTGGAAATCTGTGTGCGTAAACACGACGGCGGCATGTGCTCGCAGTTTCTTCATGACTTGAACATCGGCGGGCAGATCGAAGCCTTTATCCAGCCGAACCCGCAATTTCGTCCAGCGTCGGGCGCACATCCGGTGATCCTGATCGGCGCCGGTACCGGCATCGGTCCGCTGGCCGGTTTTATTCGCAACAACAAGGCACGACACCCGATGCACCTGTACTGGGGCGGGCGCCATCCGGCGTCGGATTTTCTCTATGAACCGCAGCTCAACCAGTATCTGGCGGACCGGCGCCTCACAGCGCTGCGCGCCGCCTTCTCTCAGGTTCAGGACCGCAGCTACGTGCAAGACCGACTGATCAGCGATGCCCTGGCCTTGCGCCGACTGATTGAAAAAGGCGCCCAGGTGTTGGTGTGTGGCAGTCGCGAAATGGCCAAAGGCGTGATGCACGCCCTGGATGAAGTGTTGGCGCCTCTCGACCTGAGTGTGCTCACCCTCAAGGCACAAGGACGCTACCGTGAAGACATCTACTGAGTTGCAGCGCTACAGCCTGAATGGCGAAACCATGGGCACCCGCTACACCGCCCTGTTCTATGCCGGCCCCGGGATCAATACCGACGAGGTTGGCCAGCGCCTAGCGCACGCCGTGGCCCGGGTGGACCAGCAAATGTCCACATGGAAAGACGATTCTGACCTCAACCGCCTCAACGACGCCCCCGAGCAGGAATGGGTGTCGGTGCCCAAGGAGTTGTGCGCGGTGCTGTCTGCTGCATTGCGTGTGGGTCAGCAATCCGACGGCGCCTTCGACATCGCTGTCGGTGATCTGGTTAACGCCTGGGGGTTTGGTCCTGGGGAACAGACGGTCACCGAGCAGACGCTGGGCACGATACCGTCGCGCGTCAGGCTGCTGGCCAGCGCAGCGTTAATGGTTGACCCGCAACGCAATCAGGCGCGCAAACGCGGGCCACTGAACCTTGATTTGAGTGGGATCGCCAAAGGCTTTGGCGTTGATGAGCTGGCGCGTTGCCTGGATGATTTAAGCATCACCCGCTACCTGGTCGGCATCGATGGCGAGATGCGCGCCCGGGGCGTCAAACCGGACGGCCAATGCTGGGCCGTGGCCCTGGAAAAGCCCAATCGGGGCGTGCGTGAAGTGATGGGCGTGATGGAACTGAGCGACGCCGCGATTGCAACATCCGGGGACTATCGACACTGGGTCGATGTGGCCGGGCAATCCTATGCTCATACCATGAACCCGATTACCGGCGCCCCGCTGTGCAACCGACTGGCCGCCGTTACTGTGGTAGCCGCCTCATGCATACTCGCCGATGCCTGGGCCACGGCGCTGATGGTGCTGGGCGAAACCGAAGGCCCACGCCTGGCTCAGGAGCGCGGCATGGACGCACTGTTCGTGCTGCGCGAGGGTGATCAGTTCAGAGAAATATCCATTGTCGGCGGCCAGTTGCAGGCGCAGATTGAAAGCCGCTGACACCCTGACCGGGCGGCAGGACCGCCTACTGACAGTGAGTCCGTTGAACAATGAAATTCATGCACCGTCACACCGAGGCACACCGAAGCGATCGTATCGGCTGGCTGCGCGCCGCCGTCCTGGGCGCCAACGACGGGATTGTCTCGACCGCCAGCCTGCTGATCGGCGTCGCAGCCGCCAACGCCACTCATGCCACCTTACTGGTCACTGGAATGGCAGGGCTGATCGCAGGCGCCATGTCCATGGCCGCAGGCGAGTACATTTCCGTGCACTCCCAAGCCGATACCGAGCGAGCCGATCTGTCCCGCGAACGGGCAGAACTGGCGAGCGACCCGAAAGCCGAACACATCGAACTCGCCAACATCTACATGCATCGCGGCGTATCCCCCGAACTGGCGCATCAGGTCGCCGATCAATTGATGGCCCATGACGCACTGGGCTCCCACGCCCGGGACGAATTGGGCATCAGCGCCACCCTCACCGCCAAACCCTTGCAGGCTGCCATGGCCTCCGCCGCCAGTTTCGTGGTGGGTGCCGCGTTGCCGCTGGCCGTGACATTTTTCGCGCCGCAGCAGAGCGTGGTGATGTGGATATCGGCCATGTCGCTGGTATTTTTGGCGTCACTGGGCGCCATAGCCGCCAGAGCGGGCGGAGCCAAGGTGTTGATCGGCGCTTGGCGCGTGACATTCTGGGGAGCACTGGCCATGGCAATCACGGCACTGGTGGGGCATTTGTTTGGCGCGGTGGTCTAAGTGGGGCGTCCACCTTTTCAGCCCGTTCGCCTGTTCGCCTGATGTTACCGACATCGCCTGGAGCCTGATCCACGCAGCGCTCATACATCCTGTTGCAGTAAGGGCTCTGCAATCAGGCCAAAAGCCGTTAGCATCGCTGCGTTTCGTCTAACCTCACAAAGCGCCATGCAGTCATCTGCCTGTGTCCGGCGCATCGAATTCCATCCGTTAATGCACCGGAGAACTTCCATGCTCAAGCGTACCCTGGCATTGACTGTCAGCTTGACCCTGTGTTTTTTCACCCTGCTCTCGCAGGCCGCCGACACCTTGAAAGTCAGCGCAATTCCCGATGAAGCCCCCACGGAACTGCTGCGCAAGTTCAAGCCGCTGGGTGAGTATCTGGAGCAAAAGTTAGGCATGAAAGTCGAGTTCGTGCCTGTCAGCGATTACCCGGCCGTGGTCGAGGCGCTGGCCACTGACCGAATCGACCTGGCCTGGCTGGGCGGTTTCACGTTCGTGCAGGCGCGTTTGAAAACCGGCAACGCCATCCCGCTGGTGCAGCGTGAACAGGATGCCCAATTCACCAGCAAATTCATCACTGCCGACCCCAACGTCAAATCCCTCGCCGATCTCAAGGGCAAGACCTTTGCCTTCGGCTCGGTGTCGTCCACCTCGGGTAGCCTGATGCCGCGTTATTTCATGTTGAAGGAAGGCATCAAGCCGGAAACCTACTTTAGCCGCGTTGGCTACTCCGGCGCGCATGACGCCACCGTCGCCTGGGTTCAGGCCGGCAAAGTGGACGCCGGTGTGCTGAACGCCAGCGTGTGGGAAAAACTGGTCGCCGCCGGCAAGGTCGATACCAACAAGGTCAAGGTGTTTTCGACCACCCCGGCCTACTTCGACTACAACTGGACGGTGCGCGGGACTCTCGACCCGGCGCTGGCCGCGAAGATAAAAGCGGCCTTCCTGGCGCTTGATCCGGCAAACCCGAAGGACAAGGAAATCCTCGACCTGCAGGCTGCCAGCCGCTTCATCGAAACCAGCCCTGAAAACTACAAGGGCATCGAAGAGGCTGCACGCGCCGCCGAACTGCTGAAATGACATTGCACCTGACCCAGGTCAGCCTGACCCACGCCAACGGTGTCGAGGCGCTGCGTGACGTGGAACTGCACATCGGCGCCAACGAACAGGTCGCTATTATCGGACCGTCAGGCGCGGGCAAGTCGAGTTTGCTCAATCTGCTGGCCACCGCCCTGCGACCGGGCCACGGCGAGCTGCAAGTGCTGGGCGAGCGCGCGTGGCAGCTCTCGGCCCGTCAACGTCAGCGCCTGCGTGCGCGCATTGGTCTGATCCATCAGTCGCCGCCCCTGCCACCGCGACAGCGCGTGGTCACGGCGATTCTGGCCGGCAAGCTGGGTCAGTGGGGTTTGGGCAAGAGCCTGCTGAATCTGCTGTATCCGCTGGACATTCCCGGTGCACGCGCGGCATTGGTGAAGCTGGACCTGAGCGACAAATTGTTCAGCCAGTGCCAGCAGCTGTCCGGTGGGCAATTGCAGCGCGTGGGCATTGCCCGGGTGTTGTACCAGGCGCCCGAGGTGTTGCTGGCCGATGAGCCTGTTTCGGCGATGGACCCGGTACTGGCCGAGCACACGCTGTCAGTGCTCTGCCGCCATGCCCGGGAACACAACGTCACGTTGGTGGCCAGCCTGCATGCGGTGGAGCTGGCGCTGGCGCATTTTTCGCGGATCATTGGCCTGCGTGACGGACAGATCCTGTTCGACCTCCCAGCCAGCGCCGTCGATCGCGAGCGCCTCGACGCGCTCTACGCCAACGAGCAGCTGCAATCCTCACCGGTGCCTGCTACCCACTTGAGTGTGCAGATTCCGCGATGCTGACGTCTGACACCCGCGACCCAGCCGCCCGCCCTCGCCTGTTGCTCACCCTGTTGGCGATCGCCCTGCTGTGGCCGGGCATTCACTACAGCGAACTGGACTTGCGGGTGCTGATCGCCAGTGACAGCCAGAGCGAAATGGGCCGATTCGTCTCGGCCTTCTGGCCACCAGCCCATGGCGAAGAGTTCATCCAGATTCTGCTGCAAGCCACCTTGCAGACACTGGCCATCGCTACGGCCGGCATGGCCCTGGCGTTGCTGCTGGCCATTCCCGCCAGCCTGTTGGCCAGTCGGGCGCTGTCGCTGTCTGCGGCCTCACGTGCCGGTCGTCCGAGCTTTTGGGGGCAATTGCTGCGATGGCCGGTACGCGGCTTGCTGATTTTTTTGCGCAGCGTGCCGGAAATCGTCTGGGCGCTGCTGTTCGTGCGCGCTGTCGGTCTGGGTCCGACGGCGGGGGTTTTAGCAATTGCGATTACCTACAGCGGCATGCTGGGCAAGGTTTACGCGGAAATTTTCGAGTCGGTCGACCAGCGCCCGGCTCACGCGCTGTTACGGTCCGGCAGTGGACGGCTCGCAGCGTTTTGCTACGGCATCCTGCCCAATGTCTCGGCGGAGTTGCTGTCGTACACCGTGTACCGCTGGGAGTGCGCGATCCGCGCTTCGGTGGTGATGGGCTTCGTCGGCGCTGGCGGGCTGGGCCAGCAAATGGACCTGTCGCTGCGCATGTTCGCTGGCGGTGAAGTGGCCAGCCTGTTGCTGACGTTCCTGGTGCTGGTGCTGTTCGCCGACCAACTCAGTCGCCTGCTGCGCTGGAGGCTGGCATGAATCGTCTGTTCAACTTACTGCTGGTCCTCGCCATCGGCATTGCGGTCGTGGCTTCCTTCGGCTACTTGAGCATCGACCTCGGCGAGCTGGGGAGCAGCGGCAACTTGAAGCAAATGGGCGCCTATGCGCAACGCTTTCTCAGCCCGGACCTGAGCGCAGGACACCTGCAAGCCATCGGCCACGGCGCCTTGGAAACCATCGCCATGTCGGCCCTTGGCACCTTGCTCGCGGCGGTATTCGGCTTGCTGCTGGCCTTGCCTGCGGCCGGACGTTTCGGCTGGCCGTTGCAGAGCGCGTCGCGCCTGGTCCTCAACGCTTTGCGCGCGGTGCCGGAACTGGTCTGGGCCGCGTTGATGGTGCTTGCCGCCGGGCTCGGCCCGAACGCCGGCACCCTTGCACTGGCGCTGCACACTACCGGCGTACTCGGCCGGCTGTTCGCCGAAGCACTGGAAAACACCCCGCCAGAACCGGCTGACGCCATTCGCTTGCAGGGCGGTAACGCCGTCTGGGCGTTTTGCTACGGCACCCTGCCCAACCTCTTGCCACAGCTGCTGGCCTACATCCTGTACCGCTGGGAAAACAACATTCGCATGGCCAGCGTGCTCGGCTTCGTCGGTGCTGGTGGCCTGGGGCAAATGCTCTATGTCAGCCTCAGCCTGTTCCAGGAAGCGCAAGCCAGCACGGTCATACTGGCCATGCTGTTATTGGTTTTGGCCGTCGATTCATTGAGCAGCTGGAGCCGTCAGCGCTGGGTCAACGCCTGAGTGCGTTACAACGGTAAAGGCCGGTCCTGCACCACCCGTTTCATCACCAGCGTTGAGGTCAACCGCTGCACATTGGGCAAGGTCGACAGGCTCTCATCGTAGAGCCTTTGAAAGGCCGGCAGATCCTGGGCGACCACGTACAGCAAGTAGTCCGGTTCACCAAACAATCTTTGGGCATCGATCACCTGAGGGATGTCAACGAGGGCCGTCTCGAACGCCTCGACGGCTTGTCGGTCGCCTTCACGCAAGGTAGCAAACACCAAGGCCGAAAAATTCAGGCCGACGGCGCCGGGGTCCAGTTGTGCGCGGTAGCCCAGTACAACTCCTGCATCTTCCAGTGCGCGAACTCGCCGATGGCAAGGGGAAAGGCTCAGTCCTATGCGCTCGGCGAGGTCGGTGACCGACAGCCGGCCATCCTTTTGAAGCTCAGAAAGAATCTTCCGATCAATCCTGTCCATTTAGAAGAATCTCCTTTTGTGCTGCATTTTCGTGATGATCTTTGAAAGAAAAACCCGGTTGTCTTGTCAGTGCTGACGGTGGCGGGCTGAACCCGAAAGTGTTCTTGCTGTTCCTCGCACTATTGCCACAGTTCGCCGATGCCGCCGCGGCTTGGCCAGTGCCGATGCAAATGGTGGCACTGGGGCTGGTCCACCCGGTCAGCTGTGGCGTCATTTATCTGTTGGAGGGCTTTGGCTCCCAGGCAGTTTTGCAAGCGCGGCCCGCCGCTGCACCGTGGGTCAGAAGTATTTCCGGCGCGCGATGATAGTTATCGCGGTGATTTTGCTCATCGAGCAGATGGCAAGCACTTAGCGAGCGCCTAGACCAACCGCTCGATCTTCTGATGCTGCCAGACCATTTTGTAATACGCCGTCTGCAACAGCAGCATCCCCAGATACGCCACTGGAAACGCCATCCATACGCCCTGCAACCCGAACTGCCCGTCGAGCACATACGCCACCGGCAACTGCACGCCGACCACGCAAAATATCGAGATCGCCATCGGCACCAGCACCGAACCGCTGGCACGCATGATGCCGCCGACAATCGCCTGGAAGCCGAACACCAACAGACTCCAGAGCATGATGTGCAGCAGGTGCTCCGCTTTTGCGCGGGTGGTGTCATCAGTGAGGAACAACCCCAGCAACCAGTGCGACAACAGATACCCCAACACCACCAGGCCACCGGTCAGGCACACATTGATCAACAACCCCGTGCGCAAAATCGGCCCCATGCGCTCCAGCCGCCCTGCCCCGATCGCCTGCGCGCCAAGGATCGACGCCGTGATCGCAATCGACAACGCCGGGAACTGCACGTAATTGACGATCTGGGTCACCGCACCATAGGCCGCTGTCGCTTGCGAACCGTGCTGATTCACCAACGCCAGAATCACCAGTTCCGAGACCGACAACACCACCATCTGCAAGCCGGTTGGCAAACCGATACGCAGCACCTTGCCGAGAATCACCAGGTCCAGGCGCATCGCCGCAAACATCTCCCGATCGGGCGCCAACGGATGGTCCTTGCGAATCAACCGCCACGCCAGCCACGCCATCGCCGACAAGTTACCCGCCAACCCGGCATACGCCGCACTCTGAATCCCCATCATCGGCAACCCGAACCAGCCCCGAATCAACGCCGGCGTCAGGGCCAACCCGATGCACGTCGACACCACCAACGCCACCAACGGCGACACCGTATCGCTCACCCCGCGCAGTAACTGGGTGAACAGCACGTAGACCAGCAACGAGGGCATGATCCACATCATCACGTGGGCGTAGGACACAGCGTCGTCGAGTACATCCGCCGGCGTGCCCAGGCCTTGCAGGGCAGATCTGGCGAAAATACTGCCGAGGATTGCTGCTGTCAGGCCGATCATCGCGCCTAGCAGTAGCGTTGTACCGGCGATGGTTTTTACCAGATGCGGTTCACGCGCGCCCCAGGCCTGACCGATGAGCACGCCTGCGCCCGCGCCGAGGCCGATGACCAAGGCGATGAAGAAGAAGACGATCGGGAACATGCCGGAGACGGCTGCGAGCGCCTGGGTGCCGAGCATTTGGCCAATGTAGATGCTGTTGATGGTGCCCGACATGGATTGGAGGAAATTGGAGAGAACCATGGGGGCGAGGAAAAGGAGGTAGGTTTTCCAGAGGGAGTGTTGGGTGGTAGGGGTTTGCATTGAGGCTCCGTCTCGGGTGTGGGCTCGCGGTTTGCAATTCTACGCCAGGGAGTCGGCCATAATCTCCGCCACGCGGGTAATGGCGATTATTTTCGATGGGAACAGAGGCAAGGAGCAGTAACCAGCTGACGTAAACCCGGCAGCTGCCGGACATTTTTCTATGGGCAAAACAAAACCCCTACCTGCATACGCAGATAGGGGTTTCGGAATTTAATCTTGACGATGACCTACTCTCACATGGGGAAACCCCACACTACCATCGGCGATGCATCGTTTCACTGCTGAGTTCGGGATGGGATCAGGTGGTTCCAATGCTCTATGGTCGTCAAGAAATTCGGTAGCCAGCTCGTGCTCTCTTGCGAGGTCACGCTCCAGCGAATGGGTATGTGATAGCTGTCGGTGTTTTGCGAGTCTTCTCGAACTTTCGGTTCGTTTCGTCTTCACACACCGCAATCTGGTGCCTTCTCAGGTCAGCAAATTGCTTGGGTGTTATATGGTCAAGCCTCACGGGCAATTAGTATTGGTTAGCTCAACGCCTCACAGCGCTTACACACCCAACCTATCAACGTCGTAGTCTTCGACGGCCCTTCAGGGGACTCAAGGTCCCAGTGAGATCTCATCTTGAGGCTAGTTTCCCGCTTAGATGCTTTCAGCGGTTATCTATTCCGAACATAGCTACCCGGCAATGCCACTGGCGTGACAACCGGAACACCAGAGGTTCGTCCACTCCGGTCCTCTCGTACTAGGAGCAGCCCCTCTCAAATCTCAAACGTCCACGGCAGATAGGGACCGAACTGTCTCACGACGTTCTAAACCCAGCTCGCGTACCACTTTAAATGGCGAACAGCCATACCCTTGGGACCGGCTTCAGCCCCAGGATGTGATGAGCCGACATCGAGGTGCCAAACACCGCCGTCGATATGAACTCTTGGGCGGTATCAGCCTGTTATCCCCGGAGTACCTTTTATCCGTTGAGCGATGGCCCTTCCATACAGAACCACCGGATCACTAAGACCTACTTTCGTACCTGCTCGACGTGTCTGTCTCGCAGTCAAGCGCGCTTTTGCCTTTATACTCTACGACCGATTTCCGACCGGTCTGAGCGCACCTTCGTACTCCTCCGTTACTCTTTAGGAGGAGACCGCCCCAGTCAAACTACCCACCATACACTGTCCTCGATCCGGATAACGGACCTGAGTTAGAACCTCAAAGTTGCCAGGGTGGTATTTCAAGGTTGGCTCCACGCGAACTGGCGTCCACGCTTCAAAGCCTCCCACCTATCCTACACAAGCAAATTCAAAGTCCAGTGCAAAGCTATAGTAAAGGTTCACGGGTCTTTCCGTCTAGCCGCGGATACACTGCATCTTCACAGCGATTTCAATTTCACTGAGTCTCGGGTGGAGACAGCGCCGCCATCGTTACGCCATTCGTGCAGGTCGGAACTTACCCGACAAGGAATTTCGCTACCTTAGGACCGTTATAGTTACGGCCGCCGTTTACCGGGGCTTCGATCAAGAGCTTCGCGTTAGCTAACCCCATCAATTAACCTTCCGGCACCGGGCAGGCGTCACACCCTATACGTCCACTTTCGTGTTTGCAGAGTGCTGTGTTTTTAATAAACAGTCGCAGCGGCCTGGTATCTTCGACCGGCATGGGCTTACGCAGTAAATGCTTCACCCTCACCGGCGCACCTTCTCCCGAAGTTACGGTGCCATTTTGCCTAGTTCCTTCACCCGAGTTCTCTCAAGCGCCTTGGTATTCTCTACCCAACCACCTGTGTCGGTTTGGGGTACGGTTCCTGGTTACCTGAAGCTTAGAAGCTTTTCTTGGAAGCATGGCATCAACCACTTCGTGTTCTAAAAGAACACTCGTCATCAGCTCTCGGCCTTAGAATCCCGGATTTACCTAAGATTCCAGCCTACCACCTTAAACTTGGACAACCAACGCCAAGCTGGCCTAGCCTTCTCCGTCCCTCCATCGCAATAACCAGAAGTACAGGAATATTAACCTGTTTTCCATCGACTACGCTTTTCAGCCTCGCCTTAGGGACCGACTAACCCTGCGTCGATTAACGTTGCGCAGGAAACCTTGGTCTTTCGGCGTGGGTGTTTTTCACACCCATTGTCGTTACTCATGTCAGCATTCGCACTTCTGATACCTCCAGCAAGCTTCTCAACTCACCTTCACAGGCTTACAGAACGCTCCTCTACCGCATCACCTAAGTGATACCCGTAGCTTCGGTGTATGGTTTGAGCCCCGTTACATCTTCCGCGCAGGCCGACTCGACTAGTGAGCTATTACGCTTTCTTTAAAGGGTGGCTGCTTCTAAGCCAACCTCCTAGCTGTCTAAGCCTTCCCACATCGTTTCCCACTTAACCATAACTTTGGGACCTTAGCTGACGGTCTGGGTTGTTTCCCTTTTCACGACGGACGTTAGCACCCGCCGTGTGTCTCCCATGCTCGGCACTTGTAGGTATTCGGAGTTTGCATCGGTTTGGTAAGTCGGGATGACCCCCTAGCCGAAACAGTGCTCTACCCCCTACAGTGATACATGAGGCGCTACCTAAATAGCTTTCGAGGAGAACCAGCTATCTCCGAGCTTGATTAGCCTTTCACTCCGATCCACAGGTCATCCGCTAACTTTTCAACGGTAGTCGGTTCGGTCCTCCAGTTAGTGTTACCCAACCTTCAACCTGCCCATGGATAGATCGCCCGGTTTCGGGTCTATTCCCAGCGACTAGACGCCCTATTAAGACTCGCTTTCGCTACGCCTCCCCTATTCGGTTAAGCTCGCCACTGAAAATAAGTCGCTGACCCATTATACAAAAGGTACGCAGTCACCCAACAAAGTGGGCTCCCACTGCTTGTACGCATACGGTTTCAGGATCTATTTCACTCCCCTCTCCGGGGTTCTTTTCGCCTTTCCCTCACGGTACTAGTTCACTATCGGTCAGTCAGTAGTATTTAGCCTTGGAGGATGGTCCCCCATATTCAGACAAAGTTTCTCGTGCTCCGTCCTACTCGATTTCATGACTAAGAGATTTTCGCGTACAGGGCTATCACCCACTATGGCCGCACTTTCCAGAGCGTTCCGCTAATCTCAAAGCCACTTAAGGGCTAGTCCCCGTTCGCTCGCCACTACTAAGGGAATCTCGGTTGATTTCTTTTCCTCAGGGTACTTAGATGTTTCAGTTCCCCTGGTTCGCTTCTTAAGCCTATGTATTCAGCTTAAGATACCTAACTTATGTTAGGTGGGTTCCCCCATTCAGACATCTCCGGATCAAAGTCTGTTTGCCGACTCCCCGAAGCTTTTCGCAGGCTACCACGTCTTTCATCGCCTCTGACTGCCAAGGCATCCACCGTATGCGCTTCTTCACTTGACCATATAACCCCAAGCAATCTGGTTATACTGTGAAGACGACATTCGCCGAAAATTCGATAATACTCAATTAAGAGCAACTCACAAATTTTACCTTAGCCTGATCCGTTACCAGTGAAAGTAACGTTCAGTCTATCTTTCTATCACATACCCAAATTTTTAAAGAACGGTTCTGAAAAAGATCAGAGCTAAATACTCGAAGCGAATAGTTAGCTCTGCGCTTTTACAAACTCATGAATCAAGCAATTCGTGTGGGAACTTATGGAGCAGCTGATGTCGTCGATTAAGGAGGTGATCCAGCCGCAGGTTCCCCTACGGCTACCTTGTTACGACTTCACCCCAGTCATGAATCACACCGTGGTAACCGTCCTCCCGAAGGTTAGACTAGCTACTTCTGGTGCAACCCACTCCCATGGTGTGACGGGCGGTGTGTACAAGGCCCGGGAACGTATTCACCGCGACATTCTGATTCGCGATTACTAGCGATTCCGACTTCACGCAGTCGAGTTGCAGACTGCGATCCGGACTACGATCGGTTTTCTGGGATTAGCTCCACCTCGCGGCTTGGCAACCCTCTGTACCGACCATTGTAGCACGTGTGTAGCCCAGGCCGTAAGGGCCATGATGACTTGACGTCATCCCCACCTTCCTCCGGTTTGTCACCGGCAGTCTCCTTAGAGTGCCCACCATAACGTGCTGGTAACTAAGGACAAGGGTTGCGCTCGTTACGGGACTTAACCCAACATCTCACGACACGAGCTGACGACAGCCATGCAGCACCTGTCTCAATGTTCCCGAAGGCACCAATCCATCTCTGGAAAGTTCATTGGATGTCAAGGCCTGGTAAGGTTCTTCGCGTTGCTTCGAATTAAACCACATGCTCCACCGCTTGTGCGGGCCCCCGTCAATTCATTTGAGTTTTAACCTTGCGGCCGTACTCCCCAGGCGGTCAACTTAATGCGTTAGCTGCGCCACTAAGAGCTCAAGGCTCCCAACGGCTAGTTGACATCGTTTACGGCGTGGACTACCAGGGTATCTAATCCTGTTTGCTCCCCACGCTTTCGCACCTCAGTGTCAGTATCAGTCCAGGTGGTCGCCTTCGCCACTGGTGTTCCTTCCTATATCTACGCATTTCACCGCTACACAGGAAATTCCACCACCCTCTACCATACTCTAGCTTGTCAGTTTTGAATGCAGTTCCCAGGTTGAGCCCGGGGATTTCACATCCAACTTAACAAACCACCTACGCGCGCTTTACGCCCAGTAATTCCGATTAACGCTTGCACCCTCTGTATTACCGCGGCTGCTGGCACAGAGTTAGCCGGTGCTTATTCTGTCGGTAACGTCAAAACAGATACGTATTAGGTAACTGCCCTTCCTCCCAACTTAAAGTGCTTTACAATCCGAAGACCTTCTTCACACACGCGGCATGGCTGGATCAGGCTTTCGCCCATTGTCCAATATTCCCCACTGCTGCCTCCCGTAGGAGTCTGGACCGTGTCTCAGTTCCAGTGTGACTGATCATCCTCTCAGACCAGTTACGGATCGTCGCCTTGGTGAGCCATTACCTCACCAACTAGCTAATCCGACCTAGGCTCATCTGATAGCGCAAGGCCCGAAGGTCCCCTGCTTTCTCCCGTAGGACGTATGCGGTATTAGCGTCCGTTTCCGAGCGTTATCCCCCACTACCAGGCAGATTCCTAGGCATTACTCACCCGTCCGCCGCTCTCAAGAGAAGCAAGCTTCTCTCTACCGCTCGACTTGCATGTGTTAGGCCTGCCGCCAGCGTTCAATCTGAGCCATGATCAAACTCTTCAGTTCAAACATCTTTGGGTTTTTAAGAAACCCTAAACTTGGCTCAGCAATCGTTGGTTACATCTTTGATTTCTCGCGGAGTAACTTGTGATGCTGATAATCTTGTTGACTATCAGTCTGACTCCACAAGCACCCACACGAATTGCTTGATTCAGTTGTTAAAGAGCGGTTGGTTAAGATCTTTCGTCTCAACCGAGGAGCGCATCTTACAGCACATCTCCTCAAAAGCAAACCCTTAAAAGCGCATGATTTTTTCATTCAAATCAATTACTTACGCTAGGAGCAAGTTCAATATGCTCGTTAGCGGGAGGCGAATAATACAGGATTAAAACAGGTGGTCAACCCCCGTCTAAAAAATTCTTTCCCCTCCCCCAGAGCCTGGGTGCTGACTCACCGCTTTTGGCGATTGCCGCCAGACGCCCATCGTTAACTCCAGGTCGATTAAAGACCTTCGCGAAAGACCACCATTAAAGAAGCGGGACAGATCACGATGGGTCAGCATTTGCCGTCATCGTAGTCTGCCCCTCTCATGCTAAGCGGGGCGCGGTGCTTCAACAGGTGGGGTACCGTCGTGAAACATCGTTTTCAGTTGAGCACGCAGTTCTGGTGAGTCGGTGTGCTTATGAACGCTGACCGCATGCTGTGCGGCAGCCTCGAGCAATTCGTTTTCAGAGTCTGCGCTGAGCGCGACGGAGCATTTGGAGTCGCTTGGAAACTCGCGGCAGTCGATGTATTTACGCGCCATGATCTTCTCCTCTTTACGACGAAGGCAGGCCGTGACCCGCGTGAACGATCACTCGACGCGCCACCCCATGTATTACCCAAGACTGCAGGTCGTATCGAGTGTGCTGACTCTTAAAGTATAGGCCCGCCTCCGCGGCCACCAGCGACGCGATGCCTGCTGAAAGACCAGAATTAATGCCAGTTAACGGGGCCTTGCCACTTCATGGGTCGTTAAGAGATGACGCGTGAGAAACCATAGAATCAATGCGCTGGCGCTGATCAAAGCGCCCAGCAGGCTGACTGCTGTCCAGCCCCAAAGCGCATACACCTGAGTCGCAGCGGCCGCACCCAGTGCGCTACCGACCGAGTAGAAGCACATATAGGCACCGACCATGCGGCTTTGGGCGTCGGGGCGTGCCGCTAAAATGATGCTCTGGTTGGTGACGTGTATCGCTTGCACCGCAAAGTCGAGCACCACTACACCGCAGACCAGCGCGACCAGGGATGTCACGGCAAACGTGATGGGCAACCAGGACAACGTCAGGAGCACCAGCGAGATGCCGGTCACGCGTTGCCCATGACCTTGGTCGGCCCAGCGACCCGCTCTTCTGGCCGCAAGTGCGCCGGCGACCCCGGCCAATCCAAACAGACCGATTGCCGTGTGTGAAAGGGATAAAGGTGGCGCGCTCAATGGCAGCACCATCGACGTCCACAGTACGGAAAAAGCGGCAAAGATCATTAGACCCAGCAGGCCTCTGACGCGAAGTGTCCGCTCGGTGATGAACAGTTTGAAGAGCGATCCTATGAGCGCCCGGTAAGTAGCTTGATGCCTTGGCGACGCAGTGACTGGAACCACCCTCCACAGCACCAACGCAAGTATCAGCATCACCGCCGAGGACAGAAAATACACAGCGCGCCAGCCCGCGACGTCCGCGATCAGGCCAGAGGTGAACCGCGCCAATAGAATGCCCAGGACAATGCCACTGGTCACCGTGCCCACTGCCTGTCCGCGTTGCGATGGCGTTGCCAACGCCGCGGCGTAAGCCACCAGCACTTGGACGACCACTGCCAGCAGGCCCATTAGGATCATTGCACTCAACAGGGCGATCCATTGCTGTGCTGCGCCGACGACCGCCAGCGCAATGGCAGACAGCAATACCTGAGTCAAAATCAGCCGCTTGCGGTTGACCAGATCGCCGAGCGGAACGATGAACAGCAGCCCCAGCGCGTATCCAATCTGAGTCGCGGTCACCACGACGCCGATCATTGATGAAGCAACACCCAGACTCTGAGCCATTGAGTCGAGTAAAGGTTGTGCGAAGTAAACGTTGGCTACTGCGAGCGCACAGGTGACAGAAAACAGTAACGTGAGCGAGGCAGAGAGTCCTTGAGCTCGGTGAGCCCTGGTGCTTTCTTCGATATCCACAGGCGGCAATGCTGAAGGCTGACTGAGGAAACGCTGGGTAGCCGGGTCGGCATCTGCTGTCATGTACGCCTCCTTGGCGCTAAACTGGTTGCGATTAAAAACCAGATCGATTGTTGCCGTATCTTGTTTCAAGTTGCAACCACATTGCACCAACTCAGTGGACAGGCTTGGCAAACACATATTCCGGAAGGTCAAAAAAATGGTCGCAGACGCATCACCGCAAAGCAGCGAATGCCCCGTAGCAAGAACACTCGAGGCCATCGGAGATCGCTGGTCGCTCATGATCATCCGCGATGCCTTCGACGACATCCGTCGG
This sequence comes from Pseudomonas sp. DR48, assembly GCF_019823085.1. Lineage (NCBI taxonomy): Bacteria > Pseudomonadati > Pseudomonadota > Gammaproteobacteria > Pseudomonadales > Pseudomonadaceae > Pseudomonas > Pseudomonas sp. DR48. The sequence goes on from NZ_CP081946.1 coordinate 6,605,004, forward strand.
TTCAGCGAATTTCAGAAGAGCTTGGGCGTAGCCAAGAATATTCTGACATCACGACTGAAAACGCTGGTTGCAGTCGGCGTATTCGACGTCCGACCAGCGTCCGATGGCAGCGCCTATAAGGAGTATGTGCTGACGGATAAAGGACGGGAGATCTTCCCGGTGGTGGTCAGCATGAGGCAGTGGGGCGAACGTTATCTGTTCCAGCCGCAGGAGACGCGTTCTGTGCTGTTGGATAAAGAGTCAGGCCAGCCGTTGATGCCGCTGGATGTTCGCTCATCAAAAGGTCGGAAACTTGGCCCATCGGACTGCCACAGGGTACGACTCGTTGACGGCGGGTCGTGAGCCGACAGCAACTACCTGATTGGAAGACCACCGCGCGACTTTCTGAAAGATCCGGAGGCAATCCATGAGCAAACAACCTCAACCCCGCAGCCGCTCCAACCCTCAGCCCCGATCCCGTCCGGTGGTGCCCAGCCTGCCCGGTAAAACGGGAAATAAATCAGGGGGTTCACGCGGTATCTTTCCGTCGAAGCCGTCGAAGCCGTCGAATTGAGCGATAAGCGGTTTATTTTCCGAATCGCGAAGCGAGGTCTGCTATCAGGACGTTCTCAATTCCCGACATGAGCCTTCATGACCACCCGTAACCCTGCCCCGAGAGCCGGCACCCGCTTGGCTATTCTTGATAACACGCGCTGCGAGGATTGTTGAATCGATGGCCAGCGGCACGGGCACCAGGCGCATAAGTCTGGTTACAGGTTTGCGGGTTGAGCAGAGGATTGAATCATGAAGATGTTAATGATGGTCGAATGCCCTAATGAACCCTTCAACTCCCTTATCAAAGCCGGCACGGCGGGCCAGCTGATTGAGCGCATTCTGGCGAGCATCAAGCCGGAGGCGGCTTATTTTACCGAGCAGGATGGCATGCGTGGCGGGATCTTTCTGGTCGACGTCAATGAGCCATCCGATATCCCCGCCTTGGCCGAACCCTTTTTTCTTAACTTCAATGCCAGCTGCAAGTTCCGCATCATGTTGAGCGCGCAAGATCTGCAAAAGGCTGATTTGGGAAGGCTCGGGCAAACCTGGGGGTGAGGCGCATCCATTGCTGCCATCGGTCACCATCAGATCAATGAAGTTCTTTTAAAACTCCGCGCTGCATAAATGATTGGCTTTAACGCGGGACTCAAATAAGGACCCGGCCTCATCAGTCGGGTTTTTAATGCCCTACCCTCCAAGTCACTCCACAGAGGCGATTAATGAGCTATACCGGCTAATCTCCTATTGCAGTTCTTCAATACCGGAGGTTGGCAATGAAGCTCAGATATTCACTGACTGCTCTATTGATCAGCGCAAGCCTCTTTGGCTGCGCCACTTCATCACACCCAGGAGCGAGCGTCACCTTGGTTGCCACCCGACAGAACACCGGTCAGATCGGCAATGTGGCATTGTCTGACTGGGGCAAAGAAACCGGGCTCAGCTTCTTTATCAGTGGCGCACCCAGTGGATCGATACTGCCCTTGCGGCTTTACACATTCATCAATAAAGGTAGTTGCCAAAAACCTGGGCCCGTCGCCTACGCCATGAATGATCGCGTCAACACCGAACGCCAAGCGGTGCGTGGTTGGTCGTTCTCAAGAACCGCGCCGGTCGCTTTGCCGGTCCTGTTGTCCGGCGAGTACTCCATCGTCGTGCGAAGTGCGCCGGACAGTGGCAACGCTGATATCTTTTGTGGGGATATCAAAGGTGGCGGTGCGGTGAAATAGCCGCGACCGAAGTTGATCCGAATGTTTACGACGGGCAGCGCCGTACATAGCATTGCTCGGTAACCCGTGCGCCCCATTGCTCCCCTTCTTGCTCCTGTTCCAGTTTAAAACCAGCGTCTTCATAGAGTTTACGCGCGACATCGAGCCCCTTGAATGTCCAAAGCCTTGTCGCACAAAAGCCATGTTCGTCACAGAACTTGATGGCTTGCGCCAATAAGCGCTTGCCTGCGCCTTTGCCACGCGCCGAGTCATCAAGAATAAAGCATCGCAGAATCGCTTCGCCGCCCTCTCCTTCGCCATCTATGGCAATGGAACCGACAATCCGCTGACCGTCCAACGCCACCCAAACTTCATTGCGTGGATTGTCCAAACGCCCCATCAACTCCGCCATATCCGCAGCAACCAGACTTTCGAACGGCTGGCCGAAGTTCGCAAGCCTGGCATAGTAGTCGGAATGCATCTGCACAATTCGGCCGATGATGCCGGGTCGGTAACCCCGAGCAATGTCCAGCGGCGCCGAGGGCGGTTGAGCCATGCCGAGTCGATGCGCGTGCAGGGCCGCGGCGTAGTTGGCGATGCCCTCACTGACTGCCTGCTGTTGCTCGGTAGTTAAGTGCGACATCGCCGCACTCACTTGTTCCCTGGCGAAAGAATCAATGGCTCGCAGGGTCTCCATGCCCTTTGCCGTGAGCTGCAGCTTCTTGGAACGAGCATCTTCCTCGTTCGGGACTTCCTCGATCTCGCCCGCCTCAATTAACTTGCGGACCATGCGGCTCACCGAAGACTTCTCCAGGCCGAGAAGCTCCACCAGTTCCACGGCAGTCAACGACCTCCACTCACCAATTTCCACAATTGTGTGAACCGACGAAGGCGGATAGTCCGTCGCCGCCAGAGTGGCTTGCATGAACCCCAGCTCGCGCACCATGAGGCGCGATGCTGAACGGACTTGGTTGATCAGGTCTGGCTGTGAATGAGTCACGGGGAGCACACCTCGAATGAACGGCTATTTAGTTGTATAGCACAACTAAATAGCCGTCGATTGAGATGGCTTGTGATCTTGGGGTCGCTTTTTTTGTTTTTTGGGGCGGCGATTACCAACTGCCGTATGGAATTCCATATTGGCCAATGTAGCGCTTCGCCTTTTCACTAACTGGATACGCATATTGCCCCTGACTTTTACCTTGGTCTGGCCCCAAAGGCTCGATCTCTGCTTGGGCGCGAGCGACCTTGACGGGTTTCATGCACTTGTCTGCAACCCACACTTGGACAACGCCTCCCGGCGCCACGCCCACATAAACCAGTGCGACATTGCCTGCGGGCTCATCTGGAGATGCAGGACAAGGTTCTCTCAATGTAGCGCGCATGATTTGCCGGGCTTCTTCTGGAATGTCTACCCATGCGCGGTATGTTTGCGGTTCGACAATGGATTGCCAGCGAACAAAGATCCGCTTGGGCAAGTCAGCCCCCACGACCTCACGAATGCCTCCGGTTATCTCGCCCCAACCCCGAGCGGACTCCGTGCCGTTTTGTGGCTCGCCGCCTGCTGCCGTGCCGCCCCCTGTACGACGGAACATTTTGCCGTTGATGTCTTCGACCGCGCTGTCTTCAACCCACGCTTTCATGTAGTACGGTTCGTTGAAACTGAGGCTCCACCATTTTCTGGTGAGTTCCGTTTGGGATGATGCAAGGTTTGTGGCTTGGCAGCCTGAAACCAACAGCATCCCTAACAATATTCCCGAGAAACGCATCAAAACGTTCTCCAGCTTGAGTCTTGCACGTGAGGATGACGCACGCGTATGCCATCTTCAGTCGGAGCATTGGTATAGCGAAGGTTCACGCCACGTTCTCGACTTAGCCCGATGGGATTGTTCCAATTGGCGGACGTATGGATGTAGTGCAACTTGAGCATTTTCTCTTCTGCGGCTGTGACCTCGTAGTTACCACCCAGAAACCGGTCGCGTAGAGCTTGAAGATCTGATGGAACGGAATACTGAGAGGTTTTTGGCACATCAATAAACTGCACCCCCTTCTCCTTCGCCAACTTATGCATCAAGTGCAGATAAACCACAGACAGCTTGCCACTGACCGGACGTTTAAGTTGCAGACCTACATACGCCCGTACCTGCTTGAACCCGACCGTTTGCTCTGCCTTCGGCAGGAGGGTCGGTTTCGGCGTCACGATTTCCAACATCGTCTCTGGCCAGCCGCTGTCGACCAACCGGATTTTTTGCTGCTGGGCATCCCGATAGATTGAAGTGGTTCGAATGTCGATTCCCTCTCGCACTGTCAGGGCTTGCATAGGGCTAACCAATACACATTCCTCGACTTCCTCCCGATAACCGCCACCAATATCCGAATGCACACCAGGAACAGAAATTTCCGTGTGCGCAGGGATGACTGTACTCAACGCAAAGTTGGCTCGAATTTCATCCCGCGCGGTCAACTGGACGACATCGGTAAAGTACTTGCGATCAAGGTAGAGCTTGATCCCCGGTGCCACTGGACTTTGGATATTACCGATGTTTGTGAACCCCGCGACGGAGGGCACAGTATCGAACAGGCCGATAAACCCCATGATGATTTCGCTGTTGTACTGGGTACCAAAGCCGGAACTGAAGCCCTTTGGGTTGCTGCGTAGGACTTCCCCCAACGGTCCTTGGTTGCAGCGCACGATTTCATTGGCGAAATGCCGGGCAGCGGCAGCACCCCGACTGAATCCAAAGGTGTCGAACGTTAGCGATGTGATCTCGCCACCGGGGTTACGTTCTGCAGCTTCCTTGATCAGTGCTTTCATAGCGACAAACGCTTGTTGCACCTTCCCAGCTACGCCGGCATCGCCTCGTCCGGTGGCTGCTGCCCCCATGCTGTCTTCAGCGCCTGCATCCGTACCGATCCCATCGACATACAAACTGCGAAGTACGAGTTTGGCGGAGTTGTCGCTGCCCGCTACTTCTGATGTCGGATAAAGCTCATAAAGCTTGAAGACATTACTCACATCATTCCCGTAACTCCCTTCGGGATCCGCCATATAAGGCTTACAACTCGCATCGACATCGGTCGGCAGAATCGGATGATGTGCGCCGCAAAGCAGTCCCGAAGCGGAGTTGCTGGCATTGTTCAGCGTCCCGTCAAAGAACACTCCAATGCGCAACGCGACCCTGGCCTTCTCTTTTGCGGGAGCCGGTGCTTTGCCGTGTTTCTCATATTCGGCCCAGCGGTTGGCATGGATGTCGACGGGTTTGGCTTCGTCGTATCGATAGTTTTTCGGGGGGTTGGGTACGTATCCACTCATTCCTTGATCACCTGGCTCCTTGGTGTAACGGGCGCTGAGGGTGCCACCGCGGATCCAATCAAGCAACGCGTAGCCTGATGCCATCATTCAGGGAAGGACAGTTCGTCCATCCATTGCCGACGTCGATAGTCACCATCAATTTAATGAAGTTCTCTTAAAAACTCCGCGGCGTAACATCGCATCCATACCAAACAACTACACCCCGGAGCACACCATCATGAAACGCCAACTCTTCCTCAGCATCGCTTTCTCGGTTTTTGCAGCTAACGCTTTCGCCGCTACTTCGGCTTACCCTGTTGTCGCTGAAGGCGGCTCGGATCGTCTGATTGAAAGTCGAGTGGCTGAGGGTGGCTCGGATCGTCTGATCGAGAATCGCGTTGCCGAAGGCGGCTCTGACCGTCTGATGGAAAAACGCGTCGCCGAAGGTGGCTCGGATCGTCTGATCGAGAATCGCGTTGCCGAAGGCGGCTCTGACCGTCTGATCGAGAATCGCGTTGCCGAAGGCGGCTCTGACCGTCTGATGGAAAAACGCGTCGCCGAAGGTGGTTCCGACCGTCTGATCGAGAACCGCGTTGCCGAAGGTGGCTCGGACCGTCTGATCGAAAGCCGCGCTGCATAAATGCCTGGTTTCACCGCACTACTCAACGCAGAAGCCCGGCCTGAACAGCCGGGCTTTTTCGTATGCAATTGATCGGTTTCGTTTGCTGCCTGTCTGCCTTGAACAAACGCGGGTCGTTCACTCAGATGAAGCAACCGAACGGGCCTTGCGTTTGCGTCTAGCCTGTTCATCCTCCTCCAGCGCCTGACGCATAAGCGCCCGAGCGGCCCAGGCGGCAGTGTCGAGAGACTCTTCGATACTCGCCTGACCGATGTCGCGCACGGCGATCAACGCCTCGGTGCCCATGACGATCGACAGCGCCTGCTTCAATCGTTTGCGTGCACGGGGTGAAAGCACGTCCTTCAGCGAATCGACAATCGGCGCTACGTAGCTCATGCGTCGACCCGGTCGCAGCGGCTCGTGGGTTTCACTGTCCAGCCATACCGTCATGAATGAACGCTCCATCACGTGCAAGGCGATTTCGTCTTCGATCAAGAGTGTGTTCAATGCATTCGCCGCCAGGCCTATGCCCTTGACCGGATCTTCTCCCGGCTGCCAGAGCTGCTCCAGCGGTGGCATGTCACGATCGGTCGCCGTTTCGCTGATCAATGCTTCAGGCGAGGGGAAGTAACGATAGGCCGTGGCCCGCGACACCCGCGCGCGCTCGGCCACTTGTGCAACCGTTGGGTTCAGGCCTTCGTCGCGCAATGCGACGGCGGCATCGAGCAACGCTTGACGCGTTCGCAGGCGCTGATTGGCACGGCCTTGGGTATCGCCGTCTCTGACCGACGGGCTTGACGTGGAATTCGACATGGAATAAATGATACTCCGTCTTGTAATGAGACTTGAGTCTCATGATAGACACATTTCAGCAACTGAGCGCGCCTCAGGGCGCATGAGGTGAATGTCATGAATATCAACCCTCGTTCGCGGACGTGGTTTCGGCTCGCCGCCCTCTACTTTGCGATTGGCGTGGTGCTGGGTGTGGTGATGGGTGCTTCCGGCGACCACTCACTTTTCGCGGTTCATGCTCATATCAATCTGTTGGGATGGGTATCGATGGCACTGTTTGGGCTGATCGGCACCGTGCATCCGGCAATGAATGAAGGGCGCGTTGCGACAGCACAGTACTGGATGTACAACCTGGGCGTCCCGGTGATGCTCGGTGCGCTGACGCTGCGCCTGAAGGGTTTCGCGGCGGTGGAGCCATTGATCGGTGCCGCATCAATCCTCGTCGGCTGCAGTGTGCTGCTCTATGCGTGGCTGGTTTTCTCGCGCATCGCCATCACGGCCGAACGTTTGCGGAGCACAACTGGCGAATCAAGCCTTTCATAAGGCAAAACAGGACACGGCGTCAGGGCAGCGATCGGTGCGTGACGATTGCTGCCCTTGCGTTCCGAGAAAATAAGCCCCGCAGATACCCGCCGCAAGGACGCGAAATTACGTCTGCCGCACGATATCGACCGAGATCTCCACCGCTGCAATCGTTCCTCGATTCTCAAGCCAGTGAGTGGTGTGCCTGTCCTCGGGCCAGCCCACGCCCGGCCCATAGTCGGTCGCAACGCCATTACGGTGATCGGTGATTGTCCCTTGCAGGATGTAGACGGTGCCGGGCCTGTCCACATGGTTGTGAATCGGTCCGAAGACGCCGCCGGGCTCGATGGTTACCCGACGCATTCTGAGTTGACGCCCTGCCATGCCCTCGATCTCGGGACCCAGATCAATCGTTGCCAACAAGTCCACTGTCACGCCTTTCGTCTCAGGTGCCACCTGTTCGTCGCTCATGGCGCGCCTCTTTTTAAACACAGGGCCTGCCTTTAAGTAGAGACATTAAAAACGCCGATCAGTCGGCAGGCGACGAAGGGTCGTTGGTTTGCTCCAGGATTCAGGCTTTTTTGTCCGCCGCACCTCATGGACAGGCGCAACACCAACTAATCTCAACAGAGCACGGCACGAGCCCATTCACGCCTCAAGCCTCTTGATCCAGGGGAGATGAGATGACCGGTCTAACAGCGCATCAATGCTCGTTATGGATTCTGCCCTCCCTGCTCGCCATCAGCCTGGCGCAGACAGCGGGTTGCGCGGGCAAACCGGCCTCGACGCGTTATCTGGCCTCCAATACCAGCTCTGCTTGCTACGCCAAAGCCCTCCCCACCGCTGGCGAGGGCGGCCTGGCCTGGGGGAACACGTTGGGCATGGCGCGCAAGAAATCCCTGGATAATTGCATTCGCTATGCCGGCCGCTCCGGTGGCACGCCAGACACCTGCAAAGTGGTGTTGGCGCAATGCAAGAACTGATCAACACTCCGTCGTTGGAGCAATAGAGTTTCAGTGCGCGCCATCTGCTTGATGGTTCATTGGCCGCCGCTTGTCAGCTTCTCAGCACCTTCTGCCTTGCATTTTTTCCAACGCCGTATACCCCCTCATACGGCGGATCAAACCATGAACGGAACAATCGCTGCTCTCATGATCGCTGGCCTGGTGTCCGTTGGCACGCTGCCCGCACTGGCAGGCGAAAACACGGTTGCAGACTCGGCGGTTCCACCGGCCGCGCTTCCGGGTATCAACCAGCCTCAGGGTGCTGAATCCAAGGAGGACAAGGCCGACAAAAAAGGCGAGGAAGCGTCAGGCTCCAACTCCGGCGCCGATTCGCAGGCCACGGACAATGATGCGGCGACTTCGAGCGGTGGCGACGACACTGAGAAAAAGCCCTAGGAAGGATCAGCGGTCCTCTTGAGTGGCCGGTTCATCGCTCCCAGTGTGAGCCCAGGATGATGCTGCACAGATTCACTCGCTTGAAGTCTGGATCCTTGTAGGCCAGAAAATCATCATTGAAGGTGCCGAACGTACTGCCGGGGCGATGCATCATCCCGAGATAAAATTCGTCGATCATCTTGTGGGCGAAATCACTTTCACGCGGATAGGCGGCAATCACCGCTTCACGTTGTTCGCCCGTGAACATATCAAAACCACGTCCTGCCACGTCCATGCCCGCTCCTGCTTGCACCAGAGCGATTTCTGCGTGCATGTGTTCCGGGATGCCAGGCGTCGTATGGAGAGCAACGGCGGTCCAGACTTTTTCGATATCGCCCTCGTTGATGTGATGGCTTCGCAGGAAGTCACGCGCGGCGTTGGCACTGTCTACCTCGAAGCGCAGCTGACTCTCCCGGTAGATTGAGGTCAGGCCCAGATCGTGGAACATGGCGGCGACGTACAGCAACTCTGGATCAAAGATCAGGCCCTTGCGTTTTCCGAGCAAAGCGCCCCAGTAGTAAACGCGCGTGGAGTGGGTAAACAGCAATTCGCTTTCGGTGTCACGAATGAGTTGCGTCACTTCCCGAGCCATCGTGCTGTCGGGGATTTGTACGCCGGCAATGTCGTTCGTCGACATGGATTTTCCTCCTGTGTCTAGCGCCGCCGGTTTTACATCGGCAACGCCGGCCAGCTGATCGGCCCTGGTCGCTCCATTGGAGACGGCTACCTCAAGGGTTCGAACCCAGGCAGATCAACCCGTTGAAACTGAAAAAATACACGTCGAGCAGGTTGCAACACAGTGCCAATGTTGCGGATTTTTTGTGCGCCAATGACCGGCGTGACCACACTCGCCATTGGCCCTTTCAAGCAATAAACGCAGCACGAATGAAGTCGATCGGCTTACTCGGGTCTCAGCTGGCTCGCGGGCACCACCGTGTCGATGCGCCCGGTGGCCACGTCGTAGACCAGGCCTGTCACGGTGAATCCACCGGGCAGGTTTGGATTGGCTTTCAGGGCGGCCACATCGACTCCGACCGCTTTGTAAGGATCGTCGATTTGCAATGCCGCCAGGTCATCCTCGGACACGCCCATGTGTTTCGCCAACAATGCGGGGGCGTGGTGATAGCAGCCACTGATACCGCAATCGGTGTGGTGCAGGACGATCAGGTTCCAGCCCTGGCCCACCGCCGCGCCACCGACACGGGACACGGTGCCGAGGATGGCCATCGTCTCGAACAGCGCCGGGTTCACCCGGCCACCGACATTGCGGATAACTGCCGCCTCGCCAGGGGCAAGCTTGAGCACGTCCATCGGGTCGACGCGGGGGTCGACACAGCCGAGGATCAGTGTTTTTTGCGAAGGAATAATCTTGAGGTCGGGATGAAAACCGGTCGTTGCGAACTCGCTGTTGCGTTGGGTCAGCGTCTGTAAAAAATCCATGATGAGCTCCGTCAAACAGGTGGGGGACTGCCGCGTTGCGGCAACCGGGTGAACATCATCGCCTGCAGGATCTGCGGTTCGGCGGTGAACGGGCACCCGTCAGTTCGGGGAAGCGCTGGAGGGCTTCGGCTCCGATGGGCCAACTATGTCGTCTTGCCCAAACCGGCGGTAGCGGTTGAATCAGGCTAAGATTTATATCGAATCAGCATTAATCATCGCCTGCGACACTTGCGACGCTCTCGGGTGAGCGGCACGGGCTCGCTTGAACAGGTAAACCGGCATGCCGTTGAAAGACATCCTCGCCTTGCGGCTGTATACCCGCGTAGCCCGACTCGGCAGCTTCTCGGCCGCCGCACGGGAAAGCGGGCTGGCGCAGTCCCAGGTGTCACGGATGATTGCCGAGCTGGAGGCGAGCCTGGGCGCGCGGCTGCTGTCGCGGACCACGCGGGCCGTGGTGCCGACCGAAGCCGGGATGGAGTTTCTGGCGCGCATGGAACCGATCCTGGCGGCGGTCGACGATGCCGAGAACAGCGTGCGCGAGAACGGAGAATTGCGGGGTTTGCTGCGTATCGGCATGCCCTCGACGATGGGTATTCGCGTGATCATCCCCAGATTGTCGGCCTTTACTGAACGCCACCCGATGCTGCACCTGGAGCTGATGCTCGAAGATCAGTGGCAGGACATGGTCAAGGAAGCCGTCGACATCGGCATCCGCGTGGGCAAACTGCCGGACCTGGCGGGCACGGCCAAACGGATTGGCACCATGCACCGTGTGATCGTTGCCTCTCCCGCTTACCTTGCACGCCACGGCACGCCAATGACCCCGACCGACCTGGAGCGACACCGGATCGTCGGTGGTCCGGCAGGTTCGCAGGCTTCATCCTGGCAATTCGAACGCGACGGCGTAGCGTCAACCATCAACCTCGCCCCACAGTTTTCCACCAACGACACCGCCGGGGCGCTGGCAGCCGCGGCAGGAGGCCTGGGCATCGTTTCGACCACGTCCTGGGCCTGCGCACTGGAGTTGGCCAGTGGCACCCTGGTGCATCTGCTTGCGGAGTGGAAAATGGCCGACCTGCCCGTCCATGCGTACTTTCCGCAGGGACGCACGACGCGTCTGGCGGCGCGTGCGTTTGCCGACTTCCTCGCCACCACGCTCGGCAATAAACATGCGGAATCTGCCGTTTTGGGAGACGGTGCATAAACCACGGAATATCGCCTACCTCGCTTCATGCCAAGCGTGTGTTCGGGCGTTTGCAGGCTAAAGCGAGGCTCAATGAAAACGGGCGCCGAAAACGGGCGCCATCAAGGCGCCCGTTTTTCAGTGTCAGTGCGTTTTATTCGAGATCGAGTTACCAATCTTGCTTAACCCTTTGGTGTTGTGATCACCGGGCGTTGTGGCCGAAATGGCCCTGGCTTTGGCTAAGCCGCGAGTATCTTTGGAGTGGGCGACGCCAGAAGTCGTTGCTCCGTGACCGCGATCACTGCCGTAATGGTTTCCGCTTTCACCACGGTCGCGAACTGCCTTGCCGGTATGATCGCTGGCCAGCCCTTTACCGTGTCCGTTGCTGTCGGAGCGACCGTCATGATCCGCGTCGCTATGGCTGCCACTCACACCACCGCTATGGCTGCCACTCGCACCGCCGCTATGGCCACCGCCATTTCCGCCACTGTTTCCACCACCATGCCCCCCTCCGTTACCGCCACCGCCTCCATTACCGCCGCCACCGCCACCGCCGCCATCTTTCGCATAGGCCGAGCCCATGATCGACAGGTCAACGGGGAGCAATGGCGCAGCTGCAAGCATCAGGGCGCAGGAAAAGACCGCAAAGAGACTTTTATTCTTTAAAAGCATGATGGCTTCCGTAGGTTGATATCGCGTGTCATAAGACGTGATAACCCGGTTTCAGTTCCGGGTGTTGCGACGGACGGAAGCCTTGCAGACATGCCTGAGTCGCACGAAGAAAAAAACCTCTTCGGGTAATGAGATTCAAGCGCTTTAACTCATCTACCATTAATCAAAAGCGCCGTTCAAAACTTCGTAGACAAGCCCCGTCGCCAACGCGACCAGGATCAAGTCGACGCCGACTTGCTGCCACTCGTACCCGTCATAATGAGGCAATCTGCCGACCAGGCGGCCATCCAGCTTTTTAGCAATACCCGGCGGTAATGGTTTGCCGCGAGCGAGGTTTTTCTGGATGCCGGGGGGCAAAGCAGGACCGGGATTCCAGTAGTCCCGGTGGCCGCCAATAATCCCCAGGATACTGTCGCGATTGACGCTCGGACCATGATCCCAATCGCCGCCTGCGGTATTTTTGCCTTTATTGGCATGACCTGCCTGATTGCCATGATCCTGGCTGTTCTGCGGGTTTCCCTTGCCATTACCCTTTCCATTTCCATTTCCATTTCCATTTCCAGGATCGGCCAGCGCCGTGGTCGAGCCGCAGACCAGTGCAAGGCTTGTAACGGCGACAATTAATGAGCGAGATCTGAACATCGAGTCGTTCCTTCAGCGAGGAGATAGCTCCCTGACTGTAGACGCTTTAAACGGTGTGGGTTTCATGTCTCCCGGCCAGCCCCTGGCTCTCCGACGCATTGTTGATATAACTCAACGATTTTCCTTCGTTCAAGCGTAAAAAATACTGACCGGGTAATCACAATCCGTTATCTCTCGCGCACTTTACAGAGGACTCCATCATGAACGACTTGAGCCTGCGTAATGCCATCCTCGATGAACTGCAGTTCCAGCCTGAAATCGATGCCGCCAACATTGGCGTGGCCGTGGATAACGGTGTGGTGACGCTCTCTGGACACGTTTCAAGCTACGCCCAGAAAATCAGTGCAGAGCGCGCAGTCAAAAGTCTCAAAGGCGTACGCGCAGTCGCTGAAGAAATCCAGGTGCGGCCGGAGAAAGGCGCCGGCACGGCAGATGACACCATCGCCAGTCGCGCGTTGAAGATCATCAACTGGAGCTCCGATGTCCCCGATGGCGACATAAAAATCATCGTGCAGGACGGCTGGGTCACCCTGGAAGGCGAAGTTGACTGGCAGTACCAGAAGGAAACCGTGGAGCGGGCCGTGCGTAAATTGTCCGGCGTGGTGGGCATTCACAATGACCTTACCCTGCGTCCTCGTGTAGACGCCGGGAATATCCAGCGCAGCATCGAAGAAGCACTCAAGCGCAATGCCGAAGTCGATGCCGAGGGGATTCACGTCAAGGTTCAGGGCGATGTGGTGAAACTCGAAGGCAGGGTGCATTTGTGGCGCCAGCGCCAGATTGCGGAACGGGCGGCCTGGTCCGTGCCCGGCGTCAAGGAGGTCATCGATCACATACTGCTTGCCTGAATCGCGGACCCGGGGAGCCTGCGACCTCCCCGGGAGGCTCAAGAACGGCCTGTTCGACAGCCGTTACTTATCCGAGCAAAGGTCATGAAAAAAAACCACCAATGGAACCTGTCTTACTTCGCGATCACCTTTATCGTGCTCAGCCTCTTTCAATTTCTGTTCATAGAACGGCATGTCGTTCAGAGCATTCCCTACAGTCAGTTCCAGCAACTGCTCAGCGAGCACAAGGTCAGTGATTTGCGGATCGAGAAGGACCAGATCAGCGGAAAGCTGCTGGAACCCATCGACGGCCGCAACCTGTTTTCGACGGTTCGGGTCGATCCAGCGCTGGCCAGCGACCTTGGTCAATCAGGTGTGGAGTTTACCGGGGTCAGTGAAAACACCTTGCTCAACGGTCTGATCGGGTGGCTGCTGCCGTTTATCCTGATCATGGTGATCTGGCATTTTCTGTTTCGCGGGATGGCGGAAAAACAAGGCATCGGCGGCCTGATGAGTATTGGCAAGTCACGCGCCAAAGTGTTCGTCGAGCGTGACACCGGGGTGACCTTCGCCGATGTCGCAGGCATCGATGAAGCCAAGGTTGAATTGGTCGAGATTGTCTCGTTCCTCAAGGACAAGACCCGATACGCCCGGCTCGGGGCGCACATTCCCAAGGGCACGCTGCTGGTCGGCCCGCCGGGGACCGGCAAGACGCTGGTGGCCAAAGCCATCGCCGGTGAAGCCGGTGTGCCATTTTTCTCGATATCGGGGTCTGAGTTCGTCGAAATGTTCGTCGGCGTGGGGGCTGCCCGGGTACACGACTTGTTTGACCAGGCGCGCCAGGCGGCACCTTGCATCATCTTCATTGACGAACTCGATGCATTGGGAAAAATGCGCGGCGTCGGCGCATTTGGCGGCAACGACGAAAAAGAGCAAACCCTCAACCAGTTACTGGCAGAGCTGGACGGATTTGATCCCCGGGAAGGTGTCGTGCTGTTGGCCGCGACCAATCGGCCAGAGATTCTCGACCCGGCACTGCTTCGCGCCGGACGGATCGACCGGCAGATTCTGATTGACCGCCCCGACCGCAAAGGTCGACAGGCGATTCTCAACGTCCATCTGAAGAAAATCGTCATAAAGCCGGGCCTCGACGCCGAGCAGATCGCCGACATCACTACCGGTTTTACCGGCGCCGACCTGGCCAACCTGGTCAACGAAGCGGCCATCGTCGCCACCCGTCGCGGCGCCGAAGCGGTCAGCCTCGATGACTTCACCCGGGCCGTAGAACGCATCGTCGCCGGGGTTGAGCGCAAGAGCAGCTTGTTGCACGCCGACGAACGCCAAGTGGTGGCGTACCACGAAATGGGGCACGCCCTGGCCGCTAGCAGTTTGCCGGCCATGGACCCGGTGCACAAAGTCTCCATCGTGCCCCGCGCCATTGGCTCGCTGGGGTATACGTTGCAGCGCCCCACCGAAGACCACTTCCTCATCAGCTATCAAATGCTCAAGGACCGGATTGTCGTCCTGATGGCCGGACGCGCCGCCGAGTTCCTTACCTATGGCCAGATTTCCACCGGGGCGGCTGATGACCTGGCCCACGCGACGGATATTGCCCGCCAATTGATCACCCGTTTTGGCATGAGCCCTGAACTTGGACAGGCGGTTCTGGAGCGGCAAAACGCGACGTATCTGGGCGAACGGATGCAAGGCGTCGGCGAAAAAGACTATTCGGAACAAACCGCCAGGGAAGTTGACCTGGGGATTCGCGCCCTGCTCGATGAAGCGTACGAGCGCGCAAAAGCCTTGCTCGACAGTCGTCGGGCTGACCTGGACGCCGGAGCACGTCTTTTGCTGGAGAAAGAAACCCTGACACCTGAAGAATTCCCACCGCTCAAGCCCATCGAGCCCATCCCGATAGCCCCCCGACTGCCCGCCCCTCCACCTCAGGTCGGCTGATTATTGGCGGCGCTTGCCGAGGTCCATTGCCAGTTCAGCACCTCGGGCATGTCCTGCCCGTGCTCGATCAGGTAGAGCTTGTGCCGCTCAAGCGTTGACCAATAGCGCGACCGGGCCACGTGCAACTGATCGTGCAGCCGGGGGACCCGTTCGAAGACGTCCAGGGCCAACTGATAACGGTCCAGGTTATTCATCACGGCCATGTCGAAGGGTGTCGTGGTCGCGCCCTCGTCCTTGAACCCACGGACATGGAAATTCTCGTGATTGGTGCGTTTGTACAGCAGCCGATGAATCAGCGCGGGGTAACCGTGGAAGGCGAAGATCACCGGTTTGTCGACGGTGAACAGCTCGTCGAACGTACTGTCGGGCAAGCCATGGGGATGCTGGTATGAGGGCTGCAACACCATCAGGTCCACGACATTGACCACCCTCACCCGCAAGTCCGGCACGTACTCGCGCAACAGGGTCACGGCAGCCAGGGTTTCCAGGGTCGGCACGTCACCGGCGCAGGCCATGACCACGTCCGGGTCTTGATCATCCTTGCACGCCCAATCCCAACGGCCGATACCCGCCTGGCAATGAAGGACGGCTGCATCGATATCCAGCCATTGCCACTCCGGCTGTTTGCCCGCCACGATCACGTTGATGTAATCGCGACTTTTCAAGCAGTGGTCAGCCACCGATAACAGGCAATTGGCATCGGGCGGCAGGTAGATCCGCACCACGTCCGATTTTTTATTGGCCACCAGATCGATGAAGCCCGGGTCCTGATGGGAAAAGCCGTTATGGTCCTGACGCCAGACGTGCGACGTCAGCAAATAATTGAGCGAAGCAATCGGTTTGCGCCAAGGCACCTCGGCGGCGGTTTTCAGCCATTTCGCATGCTGGTTGACCATCGAATCGACGATATGGATGAAGGCCTCGTAGCAGGACAACACACCATGGCGACCGGTCAGCAAATAGCCCTCGAGCCAACCCTCGCAAACCTGTTCACTGAGAATTTCCATCACCCGGCCATCGGGTGCCAGATTGAGGTCGTCCGGTTCTCGCGGCTCCATCCACGCCTTGGCGCTGACCTCATAGACGGCGTCCAGTCGGTTCGAGGCGGTTTCATCCGGGCCAAACAGGCGAAAGTTGCTGGAGGCCAGGTTGTGTTTCATCACATCGCGCAAAAACGTGCCCATGACCCGCGTGGC
Source organism: Pseudomonas sp. DR48 (assembly GCF_019823085.1). Lineage (NCBI taxonomy): Bacteria > Pseudomonadati > Pseudomonadota > Gammaproteobacteria > Pseudomonadales > Pseudomonadaceae > Pseudomonas > Pseudomonas sp. DR48. The sequence goes on from NZ_CP081946.1 coordinate 6,621,323, forward strand.
CTCCGCGCGCAGGCTGCCGGGAGCTTTGAACCGCACGGCATAGTCACTGAAACGTGGCAGATCCAGCGCTCGCAACAACCCGCCGCCATTGGCGTGGGGGTTGGCACTCATGCGCCGGTGACCGGTCGGCGCCAGCGCCGCGATGTCGGGCAGCAACGTACCGTTGGCATCAAACAGTTCATCGGGACGGTAGCTTTTGAGCCACTCTTCGAGTTGGCGCAGGTGCACCGGTTGCTGGAAATCGGCCAGCGGCACTTGATGCGCGCGCCAGGTGCCTTCGACTCGATGGCCATCGACAAACTTCGGCCCGGTCCAGCCTTTGGGTGTCCGCAAGACCAGCATTGGCCACAGCGGCCGCTCCGGCGGTCCCGATCGCCCGGAACGGCGCGCCTCGAGTTGAATGTCACGGATCTTCTGCACCAAGGTGTCCAGCGTCTGCGCCAAGGCCAGATGCACCTGCACCGGGTCGTCACCTTCCACAAAATAGGGGTCGTAGCCATAGCCATACAGCAAGGCTGACAGTTCATCCTCGCTGATCCTGGACAGCACCGTGGGGTTGGCGATTTTGTAGCCGTTGAGGTGCAGGATCGGCAACACCGCGCCGTCACGCGCCGGATTGAGGAACTTGTTGGAATGCCAACTGGCCGCCAGCGTGCCGGTTTCGGCCTCACCGTCGCCGATCACGCAGGCGACGATCAGGTCCGGATTATCAAATGCAGCGCCATAGGCGTGGGCCAGGCTGTAACCCAGCTCGCCACCTTCATGGATCGATCCCGGAACTTGCGCCGAGACGTGACTGGAGATCCCGTACGGCCAGGAAAACTGCCGAAAAAGACGAACCAGGCCATTGGTATTGCGTTCCACCGAGGGAAAAAACTCGGTATAGGTGCCTTCCAGATACGTCTGCGCCACCACCGCCGGCCCGCCATGACCGGGACCGGCGATAAACAGCATGTTCAGGTCATACAGATTGATCAGGCGATTGAGGTGCGTGTAGATCAGGTTCAACCCCGGCGTGGTCCCCCAGTGACCCAGTAACCGCGGTTTCAGGTGCGCCAGGGTGAGCGGTTCCTTCAGTAGCGGATTGTCCTTGAGGTAGATCTGCCCGACGGCCAGATAATTGGACGCCCTCCAATAGGCATCCAGTCCTTCCAGTTGCTCGGCATTCAGAAAATCGCTCATTGCAGTGCTCCGCCAGCTGTCGGTCCAATGATCGGCATGGGTTGATTCTGCAAGTCTTGAACCGAGGAGACTTGATTTACCTCAATTATCAAGACGGCGATTCAAGATCGTTTCACTGGGTCTTGGCTCCAAGCGTCGCCAGGTAATGCGCTACAAATTGAGCGTCCGCATCGGACAGGGAATGATTCTCCCGCTTCATTTGAGCGCCACGGGGACGCTGGTCTGTCTGCCCAAGCACTTTCATCTGGCTGACCACATAGTCTGCGTGTTGACCCGCCAAGCGGGGCACCGCGCCTTTGCCCTCCCCGCCAGCACCATGGCAAGCGCTGCACCGAGCCACGCCGGACTCGGGAATGCCGTTGCGAAAAATCGATTCGCCGCGGGCGTCCGACGCACCGACATCCGCTTTCATGGGGCTCTGACTCGAAAAATAGTCTGCCAATTCCTTAATCTGGGTCTCGGTCAAATGGGTCAGCCCGCTCATGTACTGAGCCCCGGTTTTATCGCTGCGCGTATGCAGTTTGAAGTCGCTCAATTGCAACTTCAGGTACTCCTTCTGCTGACCGGCCAACTTGGGAAACAGCGGCGACACGGACTCTCCCGTCAGGCCATGACACAACGAGCACACTTGATCGGCCATGGCGATACCGGGCATGGGCGACACCTCTTGGGAGGTGTCCTCTTTGGTACTCGTGCAGCTCATGAGCGCAACGGCGCAGAGCGCGACAACACGATGCAACCGGTTGAAAGTACGCTTGTTGCCACAGGTTTCCATGGTCGACGCCCCTCGATTCAACTATCGACAGACACGCCCGTCACTGTCATTGCGAATCTCCCAAGAGGCGCGCGGGTGACACCTCTGAATTGAGCTTAGCCAGACGTCGCCCCTCTAAAGGTCAAGGGCAACGAGCCGCTCAGCCTGATTCGCAATAATGTCCATCGCTTGTGCTCATATCCGGCTCGTGAGGACCTGGCTTGAACACTTTCTCTCGAGGCATTGCAGCCTTTGTTGATCAAACTCAATCATTCGCCTGAATCAGCGTGTAGGAATGATCGAACGTCGACCAGGCGCCACACGGGGCGGAGCGTGAACACCGCGTCGAGCGCCTGCGAATTGAGTTCTGGTGGTTGCGCGCCTGATGGAAAACAAGCGCAATGCCGGTGGCAGTTACCTACCCATGGGAGGGCCGTCATGCCTACACCCACTCAAGACTCGCTGGACACATTCCATGGTTCACCTCGGCCCATCGACGAGGCCGCCATCGCGCCGATCCTGCGCCGATACGCGGAACCCTTGCCGACGCTGACCTCGGCAACGTTTGGTGAGATGTTCGATCGCTACGCGGATGCGCGCGTGGTGCTGATCGGTGAGGCCAGCCATGGCACCAGCGAGTTCTATAAAACCCGCGCAGCGATTACCCAAAGGCTGATTGAACACCACGGGTTCACTGTGGTGGCAGTGGAAGCCGATTGGCCGGACGCTTGCCATGTCGACCAGTACGTCCGGGGACTCGCCCGTTCGGCGTGGAAACGCCACATCTTCAGCCGATTTCCGACCTGGATGTGGCGCAATACCGAAGTGAGGACCTTCGTCCACTGGCTGCATGACTTCAATCACCAGCACGCCCCTGAACGTCGTGTCGAGTTCCGCGGTCTCGACGTTTACAGTCTGCGCAACTCCATCCATGACGTGCTGAGCTACCTGGACCATGTCGATCCGCGGTTGGCCCAGGAAGCGCGCCAGCGCTACGGCTGTCTGACGCCGTGGCAGGATGATCCGGCGCTTTACGGACACTTCGTCGAACGCGCCGGCCTCATGCCCTGCGAGCAAGCGGTGGTCGAGCAACTCAACGCCATGCTGGCCGAACAATTGGCCGGACTTGTCCGCAATGACGAAGCGTTCTTCAATGCGGCGCAAAACGCCCGGGTGGTGCAGGCGGCGGAACAGTATTACCGCGCGATTTACCGCGGTTCGACCGCCTCCTGGAACCTGCGGGACCGGCATATGTTCGACACGCTACAGGCGCTGCTCAAGCACCGGGGGCCTCAGGCCAAAGCCGTGGTCTGGGCGCACAACTCCCATATCGGCAACGCGGCCGCCACGGAAATGGGTTGGAAGGGGCAGTTCAACATTGGACATCTATGCCGCAGCGCCTTCGGGCGCGATGCCGTGCTGATTGGCATGAGCACCGACCGCGGCCAGGTGGCGGCTGCCGATGACTGGGACGGCGCCATGCTCATCAAGGACATCAGGCCCTCGCACCCGGACAGTTGGGAACATCAGTTTTTCAAGGCCGGCGTACCGGCGTCCTTGACCGATTGGCGAGATCCGCGCCGCAAAGAATTGCGCCAGGCCTTGACCGGACCGTTGCTGGAGCGGGCCATCGGGGTGATTTATCGCCCGGACACTGAGCGCCGCAGCCATTACTTCGAGGCCTCGCTGGCCGAGCAGTTTGACGCGATGATCTGGATTGAACAGACCCGACCCGTGAGCGCATTGGCGCTGCCGAAAAGCCAGGCCATCGAACCGGAAGACGAAACCTTTCCGTTTGGTGTGTGAGGCGCACCGAGGGTAGGCGATGGTCTATGCAGCAGTGTCGTTCAAATACTGTTCAAACCATTCGCCAGCCAGCGTGGCGACTTCCGCCAGAGTTCCGGGCTCTTCAAACAGATGGGTCGCGCCCCGCACGATGTCCAGACGCTGGACGCAGCGCAGGGCATCGCTGCTTTGGCGATTGACCCTGATCACCACCGGGTCCAGGCTGCCGACAATCTGTAACGTGGGCGCCCGCACTTGAGACAGCGCCGCCCCCGCCAGGTCGGTCCGCCCTCCTCGGCTGACCACCGCATGCACCACATCCGCTCGCGCAACCGCCGCCAACAGCGCGGCAGCTGCACCGGTGCTGGCACCGAACAGGCCGATGCGCAGCGTTCGAAGTTGCGCATCCTGGCCGATCCAGTCGATGACCTTCACCAGCCGCCGGGTCAGCAGCGCGATATCGAAACGAAGCTCTCCGGTCAGGTTGTCCAGGCGTTGTTCGGGCTCCATGAGCAGGTCAAACAGCAACGACCCTAACCCTCGTTTGGCCAGCGACTCCGCCACAAATCGATTGCGTGGGCTTGAACGGCTGCTGCCGCTGCCATGGACGAAGACCACCAGGCCAACGGCGCCCGGTGGCAGTCGTAAATCAGCAGCCAGTTCAACGTCATTCAGGTCCAGCTGTCGAGGTTGAAGTTCAAACATCGACACTGCCCTCAGTTGCACCGCCAGCAGCAGCTTCTCGTTGCCAGGCGCGCTGCAGCAACTCAATGACCTGCGCATCCGAGGTCTGGGAAAAATTCAAATACCAATAACCGATCGAGACCATCCACTCAGGCACGAGCGGGCAGATCACTTCATCGACTTCGATGAGCAACGTCTCCATCGTTTCGAGCGGCGCAACCGGCACGGCGACAACGATGCGAGCAGGTGTTTGTTTTCTCACTGCCTGTATCGCAGCCATCATCGAGGCCCCTGTCGCCAGCCCGTCATCGATCAGAATCACCACCCGGTCCTTGATCTGCACCGGTGGGCGATTGCCCCGGTACAGCTGTTCACGACGCAGCAACTCGCGTGTTTCTCGTGCGACCACCGCGTCGAAACTGGCTCGATCAATGGGATGGGCGCGCAGAGCATCTTCGTTGAGTATTTGAATGCCACCGCTGGCAATGGCGCCCATGGCGTACTCCTCATGAGACGGAACGCCCAGCTTGCGCACCAGCATCAGGTCCAGGTGAACATTAAGCGCCGTGGCCACTTCATAGGCCACCGGGACGCCGCCACGCGGCAAGGCGAGGACGATGACATCCGGTCGATTTGCGTACTTGAGCAACGGTTCTACCAGACCTCGACCTGCCGCGGCCCGATCCTTCAAGGTCGTTTGCAATGAGGGACTCTGAGTCATGAAAACCTCCCGAGCGATGACGCCTGCCGTTGTTTACCCAGGGCTTTGCCCGCGCTAGACCGCCAGAACGTTGCAAGCCACCTGGTACAGAATATGTTCAGTGGTGCTGCCCAGAAGTTTCTCCAGGCCGTGATACTGAGCCCTGCCCATCACGATCACATCCACCTCCTGTTCGCTGGCAAACTCACTCAGCGCCGAGACGGGTTGTCCCAGAATGAAATGGTGACGATCGGCGGGCACACCGTAGCGATGGGCCAATTCGAGAAACGCTTGTTCATCGTTTCTACGCAAATCCTCGGTCAGGTCAGACAGCGCCAGCCCGCCCATGTCCGTCATGTACACCGAGGAAATATCACAGGCATACAGCAGATGCAGTTCGGCCCCGCACTGCAACGCCAGGCTGGTGGCCTGTTGAATGATCCGCTCGTTCAGCTCGTTGTTGGCAGGCGCCGTATCGGACGCGTCGACGGCCGCCACGACCTTGCGCGGCAAGGCGTGAGCGCCCCCGCCCACCAGGTACACCGGCACGGGGCAATGTCGCAATAAACGCCAATCGAGCGGGGTGAAAAAAACACGTTTGAGCGCTGATTCGTGTTGGGTTTCTTTGATCACCAAATCAGGTTGCATTTCCGTAACGTGATCAAGGATGTCCTGCTGCAAGTCATCGGCCCAGCTCACCTCCATGGTGACCTCGATACCGCGACCACGGAGGCTCTTTGCCTGGTTTTTCAGCCATTCCGTATGGTCCTGCAGGTAGCTTTTCCGGGCCTTTTCCCGCACGCCTTCTTCAAGCAGTGACAGTATCTCTACCGGCTTGGCCAACGCCGCAATATGCAAGCTCGCACCGCTGGCCTTGGCCACGGCGGCAGCATGGTTGATCGCCGGGGAATGGCGCTGGGCCGGGTTGATGATCAGTAACAAGCGTTGATATTGGCTCATGATCTGACTCCACACAGAGGGGGCTCGTCGTGCACCACAGGCCCTTTGCCGAGGCTGGCGTCGACGCCTGCGCCGGATCAGCACCAGCGTTGATTAAGCGTCCTCCGTTGAGGATTCTGTGGCGTTGACTTATGTCAAACCTGCGCCCGCTAGACTGCCAATACGCTGCACGGCACCTGGTACAGGATGTGTTCAGTGGTACTGCCCACCCGCTTTTCCAGACCCTGATACTGAACTCTGCCCATCACGATCACATCCATCTGATGCGTATCGACGAACTCGCTCAGCGCCGAGACCGGATGCCCCAAAACGAAATGCCGACGATCAGCGGGCACGCTGTGCCGACTGGCCAACTGGATGAACGATTTTTCCAGCTCGTTGCGCAGCTTCCTCGTCAACTTCGACAGTGCCAACCCTGCATCCAATTCCTCCAGAACAACTTCCGACACCTCACAGGCGCACAGCAGATGTAATTCGGCATCGCACTGTATGGCCAGGCCGATGGCCTGCTCGATAATGCGATCATTCAGTTCGCTGTTCGTCGACTCGCCTGCCGCAGCGTCGACCGCCGCCACGACCTTGCGCGGCAAGGCGTGACGAGCCTCTCCGACCAGATAAACCGGCACAGGGCAATGGCGCAACAAGCGCCAGTCGAGAGGCGTGAAGAACGCACGCTTGAGCGCCGATTCATGCTGAACTTCCTTGATCAGCAGGTCGGGCCGCAGTAGCGCCACGTGATCAAGAATGTCTTGCTCCATATCATCAGCCCAGGCCACCTGCGTGGTGACGCTGATCCCTTGGCCATGCAGATATTTCGCCTGCTCCCGCAGCCAGTCTCGGTGATCCTGCAGATAACGCTCCCGCGCGGTTGCCCTGTCCCTCTCCTCCAGCAGCGACAACAGTTTCAGTGGCGCAATCAACGCCGCAATATGCAAACGTGCAGCGCTGGCCCGGGCCAACGCCGCGGCCTGGTCGATTGCCGGGGAGTGGCGCAGGGCGAGATGGGTAATGAGTAACAACTGTTGATACTGGCTCATGAGCTCACCCCTGTTTCATTCAGGGAACGGTGGCTGGACCGGCGATTCCTTTTCCGGAATGTCGGTCAGGGTTGCCTCGGTCAGCAGCAAGATGCTGGCGACTGAAACGGCATTTTCCAGGGCAATGCGCACCACTTTGGTCGGATCGATAATGCCGGCGTCATACATGTCCACGTAACAGTTGGCGGACGCGTCGAAACCGACGTTGCCGGGTTCGGCGAGCATGCGTGCAACCACCACGCCGGCGTCCACCGCGGAGTTTTCCGCGATGAGTCTGGCCGGGGCTTCCAGCGCCCGGCGCAGGATCTGCAGACCGGTCCTGGCATCGCCCTCATAAAGGGCCTCTTCGGCCGCGATAATCGGGACAGCCTTGAGTAGCGCAAGCCCACCCCCCGGAACAATGCCTTCGGCGATTGCCGCCCGGGTCGCCGAGATGGCGTCATCCAGCGCATCCTTGCGTGCTTTCATCTCGGCTTCGGAAGGCGCCCCGACCCGGATCACCGCAACACCGCCAGAAAGCCTGGCCAGTCGTTCCTGGAGTTTTTCCCGGTCGTAATCGCTGGCGGTGCTGTCCATTTGCGCACGAATCTGCTGCAGACGCGCCTCAATGGCCTCACGTGTGCCCGCCCCGCCTATCAATGCCGTGCTGTCTTTTTGCACCACCACGCGATGCGCCCGTCCCAGCTGGCTCAGTTCCACCTGTTCCAGGGGGATGCCCAGGTCGTTGGAAATCACCGTCGCCCCTGTCAGAACCGCCATGTCGTGGAGCATTTCCTTGCGCCGGTCGCCAAAGCCTGGTGCCTTGATGGCCACCGCCCGCAATACGCCGCGTATCTGGTTGACGACCAACGTGGTCAACGCCTCACCTTCAATGTCGTCCGCGATCAACACCAGGGGTTGACCGCTTTTGGCAACGAGTTCAAGCAAGGGAAGCAAGTCTTTGAGTGCGCCGATCTTATGGTCACAGAGCAGCAAATACGCGTCATCGAGTTCAACCTGCATTTTCTCGGCGTCGGTAACGAAATACGGCGAGACATAGCCCCGGTCAAAGCGCATCCCTTCCATGACCTCGACCACGGTTTCGGTCGTCTTCGATTCCTCTACGCTGACGACACCTTCTACGCCGACCTTCTCCAATGCATCCGCCACCAATTGACCGATGACCGTGTCGTTGTGCGCCGACAGCGCGGCGACCTGGGCTTTTTCCTTGGGTGTGCTGACGGGTCGCGACTGGGCGGCAAGTGATTCCACGACCAGCGACAAGCCGCGATCCAGGCCACGCTTGAGGTCGATCGCACTGGCACCCGCGACAACGTTACGAATGCCATCGGCCAGGATGGCATGGGCCAGTACTGTTGAGGTGCTGGTGCCATCCCCTACGGCATCGCCTGTGCGTTCGGCGGCCTGGCGCAGCATTTGCGCGCCCAGGTTTTCCTCGGGGTCTTGCAGGTCAACGCGTTTGGCAATCGTCACGCCGTCATTGCAGACCGTCGGATTGCCCCATTTACTTTGAATCAACACCGATTTTGATTTCGGGCCCAGCGTCACACGCACGGCGTCCGCCAACTGCGTGGCGCCACTGAGGATTTTCTCGCGAGCTGTCGCACGAAACACGATTTTACTGTGAGCCATCGGGGTGCACTCCTCGCCATTTGTATAACAACTGCATGCTGGAATGCTTCTATGGAATGGCCGGCTCCACGTTGACTTTTATCAACAAAATTACAGGGTCCCCCGACCCTTCGGCCGCCTGTAGCCTCAGGAAGACCGACTGTCAGCTCGCGCCCCGGAATTGACAAAAATCAATGCTGGAAGCAGGAAACAGAGTCCCAATGAAATCGTGAACTCCAAGGATGGACAGGCGAATTTTTGTGAACCGAACGGTTTTTTTTCCATTTCAATGGGCGAGGAGAAACACGATGGACAAGTATCAACAGAGCCAGAAAGACAAGCTGTTCAAAACCTCCACCCATGACCCCTATTGCTTGCAGCGAGTTGAAGGCTCAGCCGTTTGTGCGCAGTGTGGCGCGGTGTATCAAGCAGGGAACTGGACCTGGAATCGTCCCGAAAACACCGTGGTGCATGACGCGAAAGAAACCACCTGCCCAGCCTGCCGACGCATCGCGGACAACATGCCAGCGGGCACCCTCACGCTGTCGGGGAGCTTCTCGCAAAAGCATCGAAATGAAATCATCCACCTGGTGGAACACACCGAGAAAACTGAAAAAGCCGAGCATGCCCTGGAGCGCATCATCAAGCTGACCGACTCCGGGGATGACCTGATCGTGACCACGACCGGCATCCATCTCGCGAATCGCTTGGGCCATGCGCTGGAAGGTGCTTTCAAAGGCAAATCCGATTACCGGTACAGCGAGGATAAGTACGGGGTGAGCATCCACTGGACACGTGACGAATAGGTGCTTTCAGAAAGAGTACGACCATGACCAACAATCATTCAGCCATACAGCACGCTGCCAACTTCGAATCGAACGACAGTATCGCCGCGCTGTTTTTTGAAGCCGACCAACTGAACGATCAAGCCTACGCATTGTTGAACGAGCCCATTTCGGCGCCGACCATGCATAAGTTTTCCGAAGCGAAAAAACGCGCCGATGAAAAATACCGGCAAGCCTGGCAGGAATGGATGCGGTTCAGGGACAAGGCCAATCGATGACAGCGCCAGGCATAACCCAGGGGCGGCCAACACGTGCGTCAAGCATGACGACGGGATAAGGGGTGACGCTCCATCAGCAATCGAGGGAAGGATTCGACATCAGTGAAATGCAGCGCGATACCAACGTCCGTCGCACACATCGCCGCCCCCAGCAGCCATGTCAACCACGCCGGCCAGCACTGACCTTTGTCCCCCAAGGCACTCAACGTTTGCCCTGTTTCTGATCTAAATCAAACGGCTCCTGGACATTCTCGCCGACAGTAAAGTCAGCAGCCGCACCCTGACATTCGAGGAATACAGAAACTCAGGGCCAACCGCTCCATGCCCCCGATACGGGACTGTCATTCAGGGGCGCGGCGGTAGCCTTCGTCGGCTGGAGGCTGTGGTCCGGGCCACCGATCTTATAAGGGCCAGGACCTGCTTTTTATTCTTTCAGGGTGGAGTGCAGCAAAATGTTCGCCGTCCGCCCTCAATCCAAGAGGAGGAGTAAACATGAGCAATTCCGTGAAAAAAATGCCGATAACGACTGAAGACAAAGCCAGTCAGCACCCTATGACGACAGCAGACCTTTGGCGACCTCTGGAAAAACTCCGGCAACAGGTCGATCAACTGTTCTCGGACTTTGGTCGCGGCCGGGGACTTTCCCCCTTCAGTCGTGGGCTGTTCGATGTCGAGCCATTCTGGCCACTGGAACTGACCGGCCAGAGCCTGCCTGCGGTGGACATCACCGAGAAAGATAAAAGCTACGAAATCTCCGCCGAACTGCCCGGCATGGACCAAAAAAACATCGAGATCAAATTGTCCAACGGCAGCCTCATCATCAGAGGCGAGAAGAAAGAGGACAAGGAAGAAAAAAGGAAGGGTTATCACCTCAGCGAGCGTCACTATGGCTCGTTCGAACGGGTGTTCAATCTGCCCAAAGGCGTCGATGCCGATAAGATCGAAGCGAGCTTCAGCAAAGGTGTGCTGAACGTCTCGTTGCCAAAAAAACCTGAGGCCATGAAAGCCGACAAGGTTGTACCGATCAAAGGCGAGTGAAACCCTGCAAGTCCAGCCCCTGCCGGGAAACCGGCGGGGGCTTTTTTTATCAGCTTGATGGCGTAGCAGGCGAATCGATGACGCGGTGGTCTCTCACTGGAGCCATGGCAATGGCTTGACGATGGTCAAACTGCAAGGCGCGCGGTTCAACACACTCTCGGCGGTACTGCCGATGAACCGGTCAATCCCGCGTTGGTAGACCGCGCCCATCACCACCATGTCGAAGGCATTGCGTTGCGCGAAATGTGTAATCACCTTGTGAGGAATACCTCTGAGCTGATGTCGACGTTTTTGTTCGATACCGTAGCGCTCGGCCAGCACCTCGAAGGCTTCTGTCTGGGCATCGGTGACGGCGTCGCCCAGACTGGCTTTCAGGCTCTGTGTCGGCACGCTCTGCGTAGCGTCGCCCATCACCGACCAGTTGCTGACGTTGAGCAGGTGCAAGGACGCATCGCAGGAGGCTGCGAATGTCGAGGCCAGGTCGAGAATCCGGTCATTGAGCCCATGCGTGAGGTCTTCCAGGTGTGAAAGATCGATGGCCGCGAGGATCTTCGACGGCTTGGGATTCCTGGGGTCAGTCACCAGATGCAAATGAGCCGGGCAGTCACGCAGCAACAGCCAGTCCAGAGGGCGATGGAAGGCGCGATCGAGTGCCGGAATCTGCTGGGTGTCCTTGATCACCAAATCCGCATGGAAGTCATTCACGTACTCGAGCACATGCGCCAGGCTCGACTTGGCCCAGACCACTTCAGTGGTCACCTGCAACCCCGTACACCGTTGAAACCGGGCTTGCTGCTCCAGCCAGTGACGATGTACCTGCAAGTAGCCCTCCCGTGCCTGTGCCATTGCGTCGTGATCGAACAACCCGGCCAGCGCCAGTGTCTGCACATAGTCGAACGCGACGATGTGCAATAAAGCCCCGGAGGCGCAGGCCAGTGCGCGCGCCCGGTCGAACGCCGGCGTGCGGTTCATTTCGGAGGGGGCGATCAACAGGATCCGCTTGAGTTTCAGCATGACCTACCTCGTCCTCGGAATACCTTGCCTGCCTTGCCGCCAATCCTTTGTTGGCGGATGTCCTGCAAACCGGTTCCTTTATTTTCGAGTCGACTTTTCCGCCATCCGACTGGCACGAACATTGGCTTCATCGGCAGTGCGTTGCGCCTGGCTGGCCGCTTGCGCTGCCTGTTGCGCCTTCACCATCGCCTCATCGGCGCGATGTCCTGCCGTCGCGGCGTTGCTTTCAGCGGATTCGAGCCGCGCCTCGAATTCCTGAGTTTGCCGGTGACTGCAACCGGCAGTCGCAGCTAACAGGATGCTCAGTAAAGCAAAGGACAAGCGCTTGTTCATGACGGTGCTCCCTGGATTTAATGCGACTCGAAAGCTTTTGTTCAAGTATCTGGCGTTATTCCCTGAGGGCTCTGATTTTTGTCAACAAACTCTCAGAGACTTTGTTCCTGCGACGCCCGCTCATGGAAGCCTTGTTGATGTAGCTCAATGACTTTCAGCCGCCCTGGAGTAGAAATGGACACGTCCACCGCCGATGCTGATGAAGCTCGCCCCGATACCGTTGGAGGCTCACCATGCTGGCAGTCACGCTGATCAACACGCTAGTGGTCGTCATCGTCGTGGTGAACCATTACGAATGCCTGTTACGGCTGAACGACTGGCTGCCGCGGCTCAAGATCTGGAGCCGCTTTCGGATTGTCGCCGGGGTCTTCGGTGCCCTGCTTGCCCACGCGATAGAAGTCTGGTGCTTCGCGCTGGCCTATTACCTGATGGCACGTTCCGGCGAATGGGGAACCCTGATCGGCAATTTCGATGGCTCGTTCATGGACTGCGTGTACTTTTCCTTCACCACCTACACGACCATCGGCTTCGGCGATATTTCACCGGTGGGCAACCTCAAATACCTGACCGGCCTGGAAGCCCTGACGGGGCTGGTATTGATTACCTGGACGGCTTCGTTTCTGTTTCTCGAAATGCAGAAATACTGGAAGCGCAAATAACCGCCCATGTACCGCCCGCAGTCGTCCGGGGAGATTTATTCCGCCCTGTTCGACGCTGCTCTAGACCGCCAGGACGCTACAAGGCACCTGATACAAAATATGCTCGGTGGTGCTGCCCAGCAGCTTGTCCACTCCGTGGGACTGGACTTTGCCCATCACGATCACATCCACTTGATGCTCGCTGGCGAAGTCGCTCAGTGCCGTGACGGGGTGGCCCTGTATGAAATGTCGACGGTCCGAGCCCACGCCGTATCGAGCGGCTAAATGCAGGAACGATTTTTCCAGGTCTCTGCGCAGCGACTTGGTGAGGTCCGCGAGCGTCAGTCCACCCATGTCTGCCAGAAAAGCCGCGGAGATATCGCAGGCATATAGCAGATGCAACTCGGCATCGCACTGCAGGGCGAGGCCGCAAGCCTGCTCGATGATCCGGTCATTGAGCGCCTCGTCCGGTGACCCGGTATCCGACACTTCCACCGCCGCCACGACCTTGCGCGGCAAGGCAAAGCTGCTGGCTCCGATCAGGTAGACCGGTATCGGGCATTGACGCAGCAATCGCCAGTCCAGCGGGGTGAAGAAAGCGCGCTTGAGCACCGATTCATGTTGCACTTCCTTGAGCAGCAGGTCGGGCTGCAATTGCGTGACGTGATCGAGGATGTCTTGCGACAGGTCATCGGCCCAGGTCACCTGTGTGGTCACCTCAATGCCCCTGCCACGCAACGTATGGGCCTGTGCCTTGAGCCAGTCCTCATGGTCACGCCGATAGACTTCCCGGGCCTGGTCACGGTCGCCTTCTTCAAGCAGCGACAACAATTTGAAGGAAGGAATCAAGGCGGCAATATGCAACTTCGCACCGCTGGCCTTGGCCAGTGCCGCCGCATGGTTGATTGCCGGAGACTGGCGCAGGGCCGGGTTGATGATGAGTAGCAAGCGTTGATACTGACTCATGACTGACCTCCAGACAGGTGAGCGTTCGACCCGTTTGCCCAGCAGCGCGGGTCGATCCACTGATCGACATGGGGTGATTGTGCGAGTCTGGCACCGGGCAGAACTTGATTTACCTCAAGTGTCCAAGCCGTGGAATCGGTGCGCGGGCCTTCGGGCGCGGGGGGGGGCGACACTGCCGAGCATGGATCCATTCGTCTAAATCCCTTGTCCATGGGACCAATTAGCCTTACCTGCGACGCACAGGAAACTATGCTTTATAAGCTGACACCGAGGGCTATATGAACATGCCTGACGCTCGTTCGTATCGAGACCATCATCTCAAGGCCGCGTGCTCCAACTGCAGCGTGTTGGATCTGTGCCTTCCGCTAGGCCTCTCCGGCCCGGAAATCGAGCAGCTCGATACGCTGATCGTACAACGCGTCAAAGTCAAAAAAGGCGCCGCACTCTATCGCGCAGACGACCCGTTGCGCTCGCTGTACGCCGTGCGTATCGGCTCGTTCAAGACCTGCGTGCTCTCGCTCGATGGCCGGGAGCAGGTCACCGGGTTCCAGATGCCCGGCGAAATGCTCGGTCTGGACGCCATCAGCACCGAGCGGCACACCTGCGATGCCTACGCGCTGGAAGACAGCGAAGTCTGTCCTATCCACTTCGCTCACCTGGAAAAACTCGCAAGTGAACTGCCCTCACTGCAGCACAACCTGAACAAGATATTGAGCCGTGAAATCGTCCGCGATCACGACATGCTGATGATGCTGGGCAACATGAACTCCGATGAGCGCCTGGCCGCGTTTCTGCTGAACCTGTCGCAACGTCTAAACCAACGTGGGTATTCATCCCGGGAATTTGTCCTGAAAATGCGCCGCGAGGAAATCGGCTCCTACCTGGGCCTGCGCCTGGAAACCATCTGCCGGGGCATCGCGCACCTGCGAGATCAGGGGCTGGCGGAAATATCGGGCCGCGACGTCAAAATCCAGAACATGGATGGGCTCAAGCAGCTGGTCGCGGGCTGTCATCGCCATCAAAGCTAACCCCTGACGCCGGAGAGTCATCATGCGCGCCATGGTATTGCACAGGCCCGGCCATCCGCTGCAACAACAAGAACGGCCTATGCCGACACCCGGTCCCCAGCAACTGCTGATCAAAGTCCTGGCCTGCGGCGTGTGCCGCACCGACCTGCACCTGGTCGACGGCGAGTTGCCACAAGCGGTGCTGCCGCGAGTGCCGGGGCATGAAATCGTCGGCGTGGTCACAGCAGTCGGAGCGGATGTCAGGCCCGACTGGATCGGTCGGCGAGTGGGCGTCCCATGGCTGGGCTGGACCTGCGGTGAATGTGTGTTCTGCACCTCGGGCCGGGAAAACCTTTGTGATCATGCTCAGTTCACCGGTTGTCATCTGGACGGCGGTTATGCCGAGTACACGGTTGCCGACCGGCGCTTCTGTTTCCCGATTCCCGAGGGGCTCTCGGACGTTCAGGCGGCACCGCTGCTGTGTGCCGGGCTGATCGGATTTCGGGCGTTGCAAATGGCCAAGGGCACGCGCCATCTGGGCCTCTACGGGTTTGGTGCGGCGGCGCATCTGGCGATTCAGGTGGCGCGTGGCCGGGGGCAGAAGGTCTATGCGTTCACTCGCCCGGATGACAGCGAGGGTCAGGCCTATGCCCGTTCATTGGGCGCCGAATGGGCCGGGCCTTCGGACCAGCCACCGCCACACCTGCTCGATGCCAGCCTGATTTTCGCCCCTGTCGGCGCGCTGGTGCCGCTGGCACTGGCGGTCACCGTCAAGGGTGGCTGCGTGATTTGCGCCGGCATTCACATGAGCGACATTCCCGCATTTCCTTACCGGCTGCTATGGGGCGAGCGCAGCGTTCGTTCGGTGGCCAACCTGACCCGTGAAGACGGCACCACGTTTTTCCAGGAGCTGGAGCACACGCCCGTGCACTGTGACGTCACCTGTTTTGCCCTGGCCGAGGCCAATCAGGCCTTGGCGTGCCTGCGAGCCGGCCAGTTCAAGGGCGCCATCGTGCTTACCCCCTGACCGGGGACCTGACGGCGAGGATGCTGCCCGGCACCGAATACAGGGCCCGTTCGGTGTTACTGCCAATGAACCGGTCGATCCCCACCCGGTGCACCGTGCCCATCACCACGACATCCGCCACGTACTCTTCGACAAACTCGTGGATCACGGGCACTGGTAACCCCATGATGAAATGCCGCCGCTCCGGCGGTATGCCGTAGCGATCGGCCAACGTGATAAACGCCAGGTGCAAGGACTCGCGCAGTTCCTCGATAAAGTCCACGGTCCAGCCTCCACCGGCCAGTGGCGCATCGCCGTTGAAGGCTGGTGACAAGTCATACGCGTAAAGCAGGTGCAGTGGGGCATCGCATTGCAAGGCCAAGGCGTTCGCGGTCTGAATGATGGTGTCATTCAAACCGTTGATCTGGGTGGAAGGATCGAACGGGTCCACCGCCGCCACGACGCGGTGCGGCAAGCCGTAACGGGTCTGGTTGACCAGATGCACCGGGACCGGGCATTCGCGCAGCAAATGGCAATCGAGCGGTGTGATGAATACCCGTTTCAGCATCGGCTCCAGGGTCACGTCCTTGATCAGCATGTCGGGCTTGAGGTCTTCGACCGCTTTCAAGATATCCAGCAGCGGATGCGTGGTAAAAACCACCTCGACCGTCACGTCCAGCCCCAAATCGTTGAGTCGGTCGAGCTCATCGGCGGCCCAGCGACGGTAACGGCGCAAATACCCCTGATACCGTGCGTCGTCGATTTTCTCTTCCCACAAATGCACGACCGGTGCCGGTTCGACAAAGGCCCGCACGGCCAGCACGGCACCGCTCGCCTTGGCCAGGGCTACCGCCCGCAGCATGGCCGGGGACTGATGCAGGGTTTGGTCGGCGACCAGCAACAAACGTTGATATTGACCCATCACACACCTCGAGTTCGACGGCGGTCGCAGGACCGGCAGGTTCCAAGCGTGCGCGCGTTGCCCCCTCTTCCAGGTTGATTTACATCAAATACAGGTCAATGAACCTCCTGCGTCACGACTCTCTGATCCAGATCAGATTCAGGCCCGGCCATGGGCGTAGAAAGGACTGAACTGTACGGTTCACCCCCGCGCACCTTTCAAACCGGATGGAGGATCACCCCATGCTGACTGTCAAAGACCACAATGAACGGGCCGCAGCCGCTTACGCCGCAGTCACCGGGCAACACTGGATCGAATCGCTCAAGGATGGTCGTCATGTGCTGATCCGGCCGCTGTCGGAAAAAGACCGTGAGCGTGAATACGCCTTCATCAAACGGCTGTCCCCCGAGTCCAGGCACATGCGTTTTCTCGCCCAGATCAACGAGCCCGGCATCTCGATGCTCAATCAGCTGATGGACACCGACAACAAACAGCGGATGGCCTACGTCGCGCTGACCCATGAAAACGGCCAACTGATCGAGATCGGCGTCAGCCGCTACGCCGCCACGGCCGAGAAAGAATGCGAATGCGCCGTGACGGTCGCCGATGAGTGGACGCACCTGGGCCTGGGAACATTGCTGATGGAGCATCTGATCAAGGCCGCACGCAAAAATGGTTTTACCCAGATGTATTCGGTGGATGCCGCCAGCAATGCACCGATGCGTGACCTGGCCAAAGCGCTGGGTTTCCAGACAAGCAATGACCCAGATGACAGCCATCAGGTCATTCACCGTCTTTACCTGTAAAAAATCGCCCCGGGATGTTCAGGCCAACGGTTCATCGCGGGGCGATCCAGCCTTCAGGATTGCAGCGTCTTGCCTGGCTTGATGGCCAGCACACTGCAGGGCGCACGATGCAGCAATTGCTCTGCCGTGGTGCCCAACAGGATGTTCAATTTGTTGTGCTGCACCGTGCCCATGACAATGACATCCGTGTGATGCTCGGCGACAAAGTCACAAATACTGGTCAGCGGTGAGCCTTCAATGAAATGCCGGGACGCTGGAGGCACGCCATGACGTTCGGCGAGGGCCGCAAAGGCATCGTGCTGAGCCGTTCCCAAGGCTTCATAAATGCCGGTGGCCAGCGGCAATGCGCCAAAGCCCATGTCCTGGGCATACACCGCCGTCCAGTCAAACACATGCAGCAGATCCAGCCCCGCATCACACAGGACGGCCAGCTTGGCGGCCGCGTCGACAATCTGGTCGTTGAACACCCGATCCTGGTCTTCGCTGCGCAACACATCGACGATGGCCAGGACGTTGCGTGGCTTGGGATTGAGGGCATTGGTCACCAAGTGCACCGGCACCGGACAATCGCGCAGCAACTGCCAGTCCAGCGGCGTGAAAAACACCCGTTTCAGCGTCGACTCTTCCTGGGCGTCCTTGATGATCAGCGCCAGCGACATCTCGTTGACGAAGTGCAGGATTTCCTCATACGGATGCTGCACCCAGACCACCTCGCTGGTGACATCAACCCCGTGCCGGCCGATCAAACCGGCTTGTTCGGCGAGCCATTGCCGATGGGTTTGCAAGTACCCTTCCCGGGCCAGGTTGATTTGTTCGGGGGCGAACAGGCCAGCGACCGCCAGAGCCTGCAAATAATCGAACGCCACAATGTGCAACGGCATCTGCATCGCGTGCGCCAACGCGGCGGCCCGGTCGAACGCCGGCGTGCGGGTCATGGCTGGGGGAGCAATTAACAGTAAGCGTTGAGTCTGTGACATGGGGCACCTCGACAGGCGGTTATCGGCTGGGGTCAGTAGAGTTTCAGATTGCACGTTCCCAGCCCCGGACCAGTTGATCTTTATCAGTTTCGCCGTCCCTTTTCATCAAGCGCGGAGACGTCAAACCCATCCGACAACCACGCGTCGTGCCGTCCCCCGGCACACCGCATCGGGTTGACAAAGATCAAGCGGCGACGACAACGGTGGCGGCAACCTTGCTTTCAGGTACACGCCCCATCCAACCCTCGTGGCCATTTCGGCCAGTTTCTGTGCGCCAAGGGAGCATTGTCATGTCCGAGCAATCACGTTTCATGCTGGTCGTCTCACCCCTGATGGAAAACAGCCCCGCATTCGACCGCGCCGCCGCACTGGCCAAGGCAGAAGACGCCGCGCTGCACATCGTGGCCTTCGATTACCTGGAAGGCCTGGCAACCGCAGGCCTGGTCAACGAGCAGGCGCTGGAACAGATGCGCCTCGGTTACCTCGAACGCCACCGCCAATGGCTGGAAGAACAGGCTCGGCCGTTGCGCAAAATCGGCGTGACCGTCACCACCGAAGTGGTCTGGGTCCGAAATCCCTTGAAGGAAATCCTGATTCACCTCAAAGAGCAGCCAATGGCCCTGCTGATCAAGGCGCTGGAACATGAAACGGCGTTTTCGCGCATGATGTTTACGCCCCTGGATATCCATCTGCTGCGCGAATGCCCGGTGCCGCTGCACTTTGTCAGTCATATGCAGCATGCGTTGCCGCGCAGGATTGTTGCGGCGGTCGACCCGTTTCATCGCGACGCTCAATACGAAGGCTTCAACGACCGCATCCTGCATGAAGCGGTGAAGCTGGCGACCGCGTGCAACGCCCAGCTTGATGTGGTCTACGCCTACGACCTGTCGTCGATCGGTGCCGATGAATTCGGTTTCGACGACGCCACCAGATTCTTCTCCTCAAAAACCGCCAAGACCCTGTTCGACGCCCAGGGCGAAGCCTTCAACGAACTGGCCGAGCGCAACGGCATCCCACCGGAGCAGCGCCACATGGTCATGGGCAACCCGGCCAAGGTCCTGGCCAGTTATGCCGATGCCTACAACGTCGACGTGATCGTTATGGGACGGGTTGGCCACCGTGGCATGGGCCGCTTGATTGGCAGCACGGTCGAACACCTGCTCTACAAAATGCCTTGCAGCGTTTGGGTGGTCTCGCCGCAAGAACTCGCCGATTGACACAGACTGGCGTAACCAAAAGGGCTGCCGTATCAACGGCAGCCCTTTTTGATTTTCTTCATCCGCAAACAGCCGCCCTTCACTGTCCATTGGTCGACCCAACCTTGATCTATAGATTCAATATGGATAGTTTTGATTCCAAGGATTCATCGTGAGATATCGAACATGGCAGTCCCTCTCCAGGCACAAGCGCTCACCAAGACCCAGTGCGTCACGGGGCTGCGTGCAGCGGTCGGCATACTCGACAAATGGGGCGCCTCCAGCGACCAGGCCTGTCGCATCCTGCGCATTTCCCGCAGCACCTACACCCGCGCCCGGCAGCGCGACGCGCAATGGACGGTGTCCCTGGACGCGGACCAGATGCAGCGCATCAGTTTTGTACTCAACATCCATGCCGCCCTGCGCCTGGTTTTCGATAACCCGGAAAACGTCTACGGGTTCCCGTCGATGGCCAATCACAACGAGTTCTTCAACGGACGCAGCCCACTCGAGATCATGGCGCAGGGCGACATGATTTCCTTGTATGAAACCTTCCGGCGCATTGACGTGCTGCGTGGCGCTCAATGGTAGAAGTCAACCAACTGGCAGAGTGCGCTGGCGAGCGCCTACAGGCCTACCGACTGGTCAATTCCAAGTATCCACCCGTGGCGTTGTTCGACGACGTGGCGGACGCGGAAGCATTTGAAGTCCTGTATCAGATTCAGGCACTGACCAATCCCCGTCTGAAAAATGAAGTGGGTCATCTGGAGTGGATCGCACGCGATCAGATCCCGTTCGGCATTCCTGGCTGCTCCTATGCAACCGCGCCGTTCACCCACGTCAACCCGGCCGGTTCACGGTTCAGCGATGGCAGCTTCGGGGTGTTGTACCTGGCCGACACCCTGGAAACGGCACTGGCCGAAGTCCGTCATCACCAAAGCCTGTATTGGTCGAATGTGCCGAGCCTCAACTATGAGCGCTTCGTTTTTCGCGGACTGTCCTGCAGCTTTGTCGACGCAGGCATGAAAGACGCCGCCCCCATTGCGCTGACCGATCCTGTGTACGCGCCTGACGATTACACCCATTCCCGTCGGCTCGGGCGCTCAGTCAAAGAATCCGGCGTACCCGGCCTGCGCTACCGGTCCGTGAGAATGCAAGGCAGTTACTGCTGGGCGCTGATGACACCGAAACCGGTCTTATCGATCATTCAGGCAGCCCACTACGAGATGGTCTGGAACGGCCAGATCACCAGCGTCAGCAAGATCAGCGAAGCCTGAGCACGGCAAGATCAACGGGACGCCATCCCCCCAATGACCAAAACCTGCCTGTCGCGTTAATATCCGCCAGATTGGGTTCACACGATCAAGGAGAATCAAAGGCATGTCCGCACTCGACACCTCCCTGCAAGACACCGCAGCGCCAGACGGCGTGTGTTATGGCTGCGGCAGCAGCAACCCGCACGGGCTGCACATCAAGAGCTTCTGGCATGAAGACGGCATCCACGTCATGGCCGAACACACGCCCGACGCCATGTATTGCGGCTGGCCGGACCTGGTGTACGGCGGGTTGATCGCGATGCTGGTGGATTGCCATTCAAACTGGACGGCGATGGCCTATCACTACCGGATGGAAAACCGCGACGCGGCAAGCCTTCCGCGCATCAATTGCGTTACTGGCAACCTGGGCATCAAGTTCATCAAACCGACACCGATGGGTGTGCCGCTGACCTTGCGTGCGAAAGTCGAAGGTGAGGTCGGACGCAAGAGTCGCGTCATTTGCGAGGTCTACGCCGGGGACGTACTCACGGCGATTGGCGACTCGGTTTTCGTTCGCGTAGATGCCGCGCAATTGGCAGACAGTGCGCGCGTAAAGCCTGAATAAATCGCCCTTGATTGTGAATCGTGAGCCCAAGAGGTTGTCCATGCCCCGCTTCCCGCATTTATCGCAACTGCTGATCTGCGCCTTGATCGGTTTATTCGCGAGCAGCACACAGGCTAGCTCGCCCTCCTCTGCACCTGACAGTTTGCAGCCGCTGCTGCTCACGATGAACGAGCGCTTGAACATCGGCGACCTTGTGGCGCTGACCAAGTGGGACAGTGGCAAGCCGATACAGGACAGCGCCCGGGAAGCGCAAGTGATCGCCAATGCGAGGAAAATGGCCGTTGACCGTAAACTCGACCCGGATGAGGTCGCCGAGCTGATCGCCGCGCAGATAGAGGCCAACAAACTGGTGCAGTACGGGCTGCTTGCGCAATGGCAAGCGGCGGGTAAGGCGCCGGACACCCCACGGCCTGACCTCGCCGGGCAGATCCGGCCTCAGCTGGATGAGTTGCAAAACCGTCTGTTGCAGCAATACGCCGACTTTGCCGCCTATCGCAAGGATCCGAATTGCCCGAGTTGGCTGGGCAAGGCGCGAGCCCGTCTGATCAAGGATCAATTGCACGGGCAGGCCTTGATTCGTGCCACTGGCGAGTTGTGTGTCGCGAATCAGTGAGCCCCTTGATCGAACGGCGTGTTGGCTGAAGGGATAGGTTTGTAGCTTGGACCAACAACAAGCCTGGCCTTATCCTTCTGATGCTGCTCACTGTTTTGGGGTTGGGGTTGGGGTTGGGGTTGGGTACATATCCGTTTCTGCGGTAACGGCGGCTATTGGTTCCGCCCTGACGGCGGGTCACTTGGAAAAGCCCCAAGTAACCAAGGGCTCTTGCCCCTGACGTTCGGTGCCTCGCTAAGGCTCGGCATGCCCTCGCTCCGGTCCTGCTCCGTGGGCCCGCCGCCATCGGCCATCCATGGCCGGGGGCGGCTAACCCGGCATCCATGCCGGGTTGCCCACTGCGCAGAACCTGCGCTCGGCCTCTCGAGGGGGCGTGCACCGCCAAAGCCAAAGCGAGGCGGCCTGCGGGCCGACCTGTTTGCTCAACGCTTGCGCGTCCTGATCGTTCCCATGCTCCGCGTGGGAATGCCGCCGGGGACGCTCTGCGTCCCGCTGTCGACACAGGGCTTGAGTCTTGCGCGATGGTGACGCGGAGCGTCACGGGATGCATTCCCACGCGGAGCGTGGGAACGATCAGCATCAAACCGCGAGGAGGCCTTCCGGCCCACCTGGCGTTGCCAGATGTACTCAATACCTGTGGGAGCGAGCTTGCTCACGATGGCGGCATTACAGGCAACATCACCGCCGACTGACAGGGCCTCATCGCGAGCAAGCTCGCTCCCACATTTGACGGTGTACACCCGTGGCTCCTCACCACTCTTCAGGCCGAGCGTTAGCTCGCCTTCAGCTTTTGATCTTGATCTTGATCTGCCCCGTCGGGAGGCCGAACGCAGGTTCTGCGTAGTGGGCAACCCGGCATGGATGCCGGGTTAGCCGCCCCCGGCCATGGATGGCCGATGGCGGCGGGCCCACGGAGCAGGACCGGAGTGAGGGAATGCCGAGCCTTAGCGAGGCACCGTACGTCAGGGGCGCTAGCGCTTGGTTACTTGGCGCTCTTCCAAGTAACCCGCCGTCAGGGCGGAACCAATAGCCGCCATCACCAAAAAAACGAATATGTACCCACCCCCCCCCCCCCAAAAAAAACTTCTTAAGTGAACCGCAGTAAGGCCTAAACCGCCGGACATGTTTTTTCAGCTATGTTTAGTGCCTGCACAAAACCGCCAGCGCACGATCAATACCTCGCGCCAAACAACAGGAGTTGAAAATGTCTGAACCGAAACTGCATCCCAATGCCGCGCAATCCCTGAAGCAGTGGCACGACATGATCCGCAAGGGTGACTTGAGCGACCTGCCCGGCTTGCTGGACCCACAAGCAATATTTCGCTCACCAATGGCGCACAAGCCTTATCCGGGAGCCGCCGTGGTATCGATGATCCTCAACACCGTGGTCAACGTATTCGAAGACTTTGCCTACCACCGCGAATTATCGACAGCCGACGGCTTGAACGTGGTCCTGGAGTTCAGCGCCAAAGTCGGAGAAAAAGAACTGAAAGGCATCGACATGATCCGGTTCAACGAACAGGGAAAAATCGTCGAGTTCGAAGTCATGGTCCGCCCATTCAGTGCCCTGCAAGCCTTGGGCGAACAAATGGGGCAACGCCTGGGCGCTTACCTGGCGGCCAGCAAAACCTGATGCCCTGACAGCGTCCCAGGCTGCTAATACCAGTGCCGGACAGCAAAACCCGGCACCTTCAGCTGTGTATCACAGTGTGTCTGGCTATTCCCTTGATACATGAGTTTTCACCTGGCCTGCGATTCGACACAGGCCAGATACGTCACCGGGTTCAAATGCATGCAAGGTTTCAAGGGGCTCAGCCGGAACCCCTGGCCAATGGCATGCGACGGAGACATCACCATGAAGATGGCATTGCACAACAAAAACCCTAAACCCCAAGGCCGTCTGATCGGCTCGTCGGTCCTGGCGCTCGCCCTGTTCGGCGTTCTCGGTGGGGCCCACGCACAAACGTCCGCCGCCGCACAGCCAACCGCGATCAAGGCCGACACCGCCCAAGCAACACCCTCTCCGTTCGGCCCGCTGAAGCACGTCAACGCCGGTCTGCTGACCGTGGCGTATGCCGAAACAGGCCCGGCCAATGGGCCTGTGGTGATTCTTTTGCACGGCTGGCCGTACGATATCCATAGCTATGACGAGGTTGCACCGCTACTGGCCGCCAAAGGCTATCGCGTGCTGATGCCGTATGCGCGGGGTTATGGCGATACGCATTTTCTCTCGGACAAAACCGTTCGCAATGGCCAGCCGGCCGCGCTGGCCAGTGACGTCATCGACTTCATGGACGCGCTGAAGATCAAACAAGCCGTGCTCGGTGGCTACGACTGGGGCGCGCGTTCGGCCGACATCGTTTCGGCGCTGTGGCCAGAACGGGTGAAGGCGCTGGTCTCGGTCAGCGGCTATCTGATCGGTAACCAGGCGGCCGGCAAGAACCCGCTCCCGCCCAAGGCTGAACTGCAGTGGTGGTACCAGTTCTACTTCGCCACCGACCGTGGCCGCGCCGGCTACGAGAAAAACACCCACGACTTTGCCAAGTTGATCTGGCAACTGGCTTCGCCGAAATGGGCGTTCGACGACGCCACGTTTGACCGCAGTGCCAAGGCACTTGAAAACCCCGACCACGTCGACATCACGGTATTCAACTACCGCTGGCGCCTGGGCTTCGTCCAGGGTGAGCCTCAGTACGAAGCGCTTGAACAGAAACTGGCCACGGCGCCGTCCATCAGCGTGCCGACCATCACCCTGGAAGGCGATGCCAACGGTGCACCGCATCCCGCTCCTGAGGATTACGCCAAGCGCTTCACCGGTAAATACGAGTTCCGGCTGATCAACGGCGGCATCGGCCACAACCTGCCACAAGAAGATCCGCAGGCGTTCGCCAAGGCGATCATTGATGCGGACCACCTCTGAAGCGCACACAAAAAAAAGCCCCGCAACCAACTGGGCTGCGGGGCAAAAAATTGGTTGGTTGCGGCCAACCAAAGGAGCTCGATAAAAAAACGATGCGCAGCCTGGGTCAGATGCAATCCTGTGCGGCACGTTCAAAACTCGAAGGCAGGAAGTTGGAAGCCAGCAAATGCCGCTCGTAGATGAACACCTTGCCACCGCTGCCGGCCTTGTAGGCTTCCAGCACGTTATCCGCCGAGACTTTGCTCGGCACCACGATGCGGTAGCTGCGTTGAGTCTGCGAAACCGTCGGGTTCAACGCGCTGCTCTGCAATTTCGGCACGACGCAATCGGCGTACTGCGCTGGCGTCTTGCGGGTTTGCAAGGTCAGGGTCGGATCATTCGGTGCAGAAGCACAACCGGCGAGCAACAAAGAGGCAAACGCCGTGGCAGGGACGAATAAAGCGCGCATCGTTCTCATCCTGAAAATTAAAAGTTCGGTTGTTTCAGCCAGTGGAGGCGATTTTCCGACGTTTGATGGCAAAGCAGAACTTGCGTTTGGTAATGGTCACTATTACTTCTAACGATAGTTGTGTGCCGCGCGCGAGAATGCACAATCAATCACCACTGGAAATGACCTTAGTGAGGATCTCACCTTGAGAACTTTTGACCTGATCCGCGACGCCGTTCTGCCCGACTTTCGTGAGCGGGTGGCCGATTACCTGACCCAATACGAAAGCGTGCTGTTGGGCGAAACAGCGGCCGAACCGGAGCTCGTGCGCGACACCGCCAATCAATTGCGTGGTTATTTGCGCGGGTTGAACACCACGCGGGGGCTGGGCATGGCGGATTGGGAGGAATTGGATCGACGGGTGGCTAATACGTGGCTGCGCACGTATTCGGAAGCTAGCCAGGATTAGCTCTCGGAGGAATTGTCTGTTTCCTGACTGGTTTCAGCAGCCAGCTTCAGTCGGTCAGCCTTACTGATGTATTTCGACTTGCTGGCGGGTGCCAATTTGGCACTGGCCTTTTTTGCGTGAGCCTTTAATAACTGCGTGATCTTTTTACGACGGTTCATGTTTTTTGCTCGGCGTGTAAGTGCCCGAATGATACCAGCTTAAGAAATCGGACCAAATAACCACAGCTCCATCACCGCTGGTCGTGAACGCCTATTCACGGTCCTCGCCCTTCCCTTCCAGCCCCTTCCCACGAAGGGTCTGGAGATAGCCGCTGACCGCCGTGTCGATCGTGGGAAAGAACGCCGTTTCGCCGAGGCGAGCGAACAGCCCGAAGCGCTTCATTTTGTCCTTCACCGGATCCTTCATCTCGGCCACGCATAACTTGATGCCGCTCGCGTGCAGCGTTTCGTCGAGTTCGGCCAGCATGTCGGCGGACGTCACGTCCACGCTGGTGACCGGTTCAGCCGCCACGACCAGCCAGCGTACCGGCGTCGGCGAGGTCGCCACGGCGTCCAGCACCCGGTCATGAAAGAGCTCGGCGTTGGCAAAGAACAGCGGCGAATCCCAGCGAAACAGCACCAGGCCGGGAATAAGCTGCGCATCGGGATAACGCGTGATGTCGTGATAGCCTTCGACACCTTCGGCGCGCCCCAATACCGTCGAATAGGGACGCCAGCCATCCCACAGAAACTCGATGACGGCGATGACGATCGCCAGGCCAATGCCCTCGATCGCGCCGAATACCGCCACGCCAACGGTACACGCAATCGAGAGCCAGAACTCCCAACGCTGGATGCGGTAG
Source organism: Pseudomonas sp. DR48 (assembly GCF_019823085.1). Taxonomy (NCBI): domain Bacteria; kingdom Pseudomonadati; phylum Pseudomonadota; class Gammaproteobacteria; order Pseudomonadales; family Pseudomonadaceae; genus Pseudomonas; species Pseudomonas sp. DR48. The sequence continues at coordinate 6,648,132 of NZ_CP081946.1, forward strand.
ATGCGCCGCAGGTCGGTGATCTCGATCAGGCCGATGGCCGATGCGATCACCACCGCCGCCAGTGCGCTGGTCGGCAGGTTCTTCAGCAGATCGGGCTCCACCACCAACAGCAAGGCAACCGCCAGCGCACCGACGACGCCGGCCAGTTGGGTCTTGGCGCCCGCCGCTTCGGCGACGGGAGTGCGTGACGAGCTGCTGCTGATCGGGAAACCCTGGAAAAAACCGCCGGCGAGGTTGGCGACGCCGAGACCGACCATCTCCTGGTTCGGATCGACATAGGTCTGGGTTTTCGCCGCGTAGACCCGCGACAGCACGCTGGTGTCGGCGAACGACACCAGTGCAACGGCGAAGCCACCGATCAGTACCGGGACGATATCGGCACGGGTGATCCAGGGGATGACGAGCGAAGGCAGGCCTTGCGGAAGTGTGCCGAGGACCGCTACGCCCCGTGCGGCGAGGTCGAGCATGCCAACGACGAGAGTGGCGGCGGCCACGGCGATCAGAATGCCCGGCACGCGCTTATAGTTCTTGAGGGCCAGGATCACCACCAGGGTGACGGCGCCGATCATGAAGGTGATCCAGTTGGTTTTCCCAGCTATCACCTCGCTGGCAATCGCCCACAAATTTCTCAAGGGTCCATCGGATTCGATCTTGAAGCCGAATAACTTCGGCAATTGGCTGATCAGTACCGTCAGTGCGATGCCGTTCATGTAGCCGTAGCGAATGGGTTTGGACAGCAACTCGGTGATGAAACCCAGCCTCGCCACCCCCGCCAGGATGCACACCGTCCCGGAGACGATCGCCATCATGCCCGCCAGGGCGATTGCACGATGCGGGTCGCCCCCGGACAGGGGCAGGATCACGGCGAGAATGACCGCTGCCAACGACGAGTCAGGCCCCAGAACCAGAATGCGGCTGGGTCCGAACAAGGCATAGGCAAGCAAAGGAACAATGGTCGCGTACAGGCCGTAGATGCCCGACAACCCCGACGCCACCGCATAGGCGATACCGACGGGCACCAGCATTGTGGTCAGTACCAGTCCGGCCACGATATCGTGCGGCAACCATTCCATCTTGTAGCTGCGCAACGTCTGTAACCCGGGCAGCCAACGACTCCAGCCAGAGGGCTTGGTTGTGCGGCTACGCGCAATGCGGCCGGGTTCCGGAACGGGAGGCGAGGTCTGCGAATCACTCATACGACTTGCCTTTTGCCATGGCCAGACAGTTCGATGCGCCGGTAACAGCGATCTGAAAGAGCTTAGTCGTTAGTTCCACATTACAAATAAAAGTAGAGGTGCCGACTTTCGTCTGTTCTGCTGTTTCGGCATATCGTCCAGTTCGAATTAGCCTAAGCAACACTTAAGAAACATGAATATCCACGGTCCGAGTGATCAAACACATTGGCAATCACTGTCTATGCTTTGACCTAGGTGCAAAGCGCTCTGACCCGAAATCCGTCGCGCTGCGTTGCCGGCCATCACACGGAAAAGCAGGCTCATGAAACCGATCCGCGTTCTTGCCTACGCTGTGGCTCTTGCCTCATTCATCCCCACTGCCGGCTATATAGCCCGGGCCGCTGAAGTGCCGTTGGGCAGTACTACGATGGAAGGTCACATCGTCACCCAAGTGCTGGCCGTCGATCCGGCGAATTATCAGATCACCATTGAAGGCGCCGATAAAAGTCCGATGCCCCTCCAACTCACGGACAAAGCCAAGGCACTGCACAACTTGAAAGTCGGCGACAAGGTTGACATCCATGTCATTCGCACAGTCGCCTACACGCTCGACACCAATCTCGACAACGCGCCAGGTATCAGCAACGAATCAACGACCGTGCGCGCCGGCAAAGACAATCCCAATCCGGGAGGCGAGGCGTTTCGCCGGGTCAAGGTCACTTCGAAGATCACTCACATCGACTTGAAAAAGCATGAAGTGACTTTGCTTCCCCCCGAAGGCCAAGCGAGGGTCATGAAGGTCGAAGACCCCAAGCTCCAGGCCCGAATGAAGAAGCTCCAGGTGGGTCAGACAATCAACGCTGTTTACACCGAAGTCATGCATGTCAAAACCTCACGCTAGCAACGTAGGCGGACAACACAAGGCGTCAAAGAATACGGTCTGCATGACCGCATGAGGGTGGAGCGATGCGTATTTCATTGGTTTACGCGGTTTCAGCGGTGCTGCTTCTAGGTGGACCCTGGTGCCTGGCGCAGCCATTGGAGGCGCCGGCAAACGCGGCCGGTACAGCGCCCGTGACGGCAGCGGCCAAAGATGCGGTGTTTACTCAGGAACAGCTGGATCAGATGCTGGCGCCCATCGCGCTTTACCCGGACCCACTGCTGGCCCAGGTACTGATGGCGGTCACGTACCCGGGGGAAATCGCCGAAGCGGTCACCTGGTCTAAAGCGCATCCGGACGCCAAGGGCGATGATGCAGTCAAACAGGTGGCCAGTCAGCCCTGGGATCCGAGCGTTCAGGCGCTGGTCGCCTTCCCGCAGGTCCTGGCAACGCTGGGGCAGGATCCCGTCTGGGTGCAGCGCCTGGGCGATGCCTTCCTGGCGCAACCGGACGATGTCATGGGGGGCGTGCAACGCTTGCGTCATCAGGCGCAGGCCGCAGGCAATCTCCAGAGCAACCAATATCAGAATGTGACGGTTCAGAACCTGGCTCCGCCGGCCCCCTCCTCCACAGCGCCAGCTCCGGCTCCGGCTCCGGCCAGCAGCACTTCCACCATCATCATTCAGCCTTCCGATCCGCAGGTGGTGTACGTACCCAGCTATAACCCGACAACAACCTATGGCACCTGGGCCTATCCAGCGTCGCCGCCCACGTACTATCCACCGCCGCCCGCTTATTACCCCGGTTCGGCATTGGTGGCCGGGCTGGCGTTTGGTACCGGTGTGGCGATCGTCGCTTCGTTGTGGGGCAATTGTAACTGGGGCAATAACGACGTCGATATCAACGTCAACCGCTACAACAACATCAATCGCAACAACCAGATCACCCAGAATCAGAACAAGTGGCAGCACAACTCCGCCCATCGCGATGGCGTTCCCTATCGGGACAGCCGCAGCCGTGAACAATACGGCCGACAACTCAACGGCGCCACTCAGCGTGAGGCCTTTCGAGGGGACAATGCCCAACGAGCCCAGGCTCGCGAAAAAGCCCGCGGTTCAATGGACAAATACGGTATCGAACGACCCGCCACCAGCAATCGCCAGGCCCGTGATCAAGCGCGCAAAGCTCAGTCCACACCTTCAGCCGGCAATCGCATGCAAGCCGGTGCCGACAGACCCAAGGCGTCTGACCGCAGCCAAGGCACTGCACGAAACACGCGGGAAAACCAGCAACCCAGGAACCAGGCAGCCCAGACAAATCAACGCAGGCAGGACTACTCGCAGGCGCGCCAAGGCACGCAAAATCGACCGGCCAGTACGGCGGGCAGTGCCCGCAACAACGCATTCGCCGGTGCGCGCTCACCGTCCCAGACCAGCGCACAAGCCGCCCGCGGTCGAACCAGCGAGGCATCCGCACGGCGCCCCAGTGCCCAGCGATCGGCTGGCCACCAGATCAGCAGGCCATCCAGTCCCCCCATGCGACAAAGATCGGGAGGCCGGCGGTGAAAAACCATTCTCGAGTGACAGCATTCATGGGTTTGCTCCCGCTGATCCTGTCGATCATCGTCAGCTTGGCATGGTCGTGCATGGCGGCGGCACAGCAGGCATTTCCAACGCCGGAAAAGGCTGCTGAAGCGTTCGTCGAAGCGCTGGGTACGGAGCACGCCGATCAGGCCCGTCTGACAGAGTTGCTGGGTGATCAATGGCGCAGCCTCATCCCGCGAAGTGGCGTGCAGCGCAGTGACGTGGATGCTTTTTTGAAGCTGTATCACGAACAGCACAAGATCGAAAAACCCAGCGATCGCAAGGCCATTCTGTCTGTCGGTAACGATCAATGGACGCTGCCGATTCCCCTGATAAAAACCGGGAACGGTTGGCGCTTCGATATCAAGGCCGGTGACGCCGAAATCCGTGCACGTCGCATCGGCAGAAACGAACTCGCCGCGATGCAATCGGCGATGACCTATCACGACGCCCAGATGGACTACGCGTTAGTGGATCATAACGGTGACGGCGCACTCGAATACGCTCAGAACATCTTCAGCACACCCGGCACGCACGACGGACTCTATTGGGCGGACGACGACAGTGGTCAGATCAGTCCATTAGGCCCCCTGTTCGGCAAAACCATCGCCGGGGAGGATTGGCATGGTTACCACTTCCGTATCCTCAAGGGACAAGGCCCCTCGGCACCGGGTGGCGCCTACAGCTACCTCATCGGCAACAAAATGAGCCGTGGCTTTGCGCTGATCGCCTGGCCGGCAAAATACGCTGACACCGGCGTCATGAGCTTCATGATCAGTCACGATGGCCAGGTCTTTGAGAAAGACCTGGGACCCGAGGGTAATAAAGTGGCGCAGTCGATGAAGCTTTTTGATCCAGATGACAGCTGGCAGGAGGTTACCGAAGATCAGAAGCATTGATGGATTCTGATCCCGCAAACTTGCGGTTCAATCAACATCGACCTGGAGTTCACGCAGAAGGAACCCAAGTGAGTCCGGGGCTGCGGGATGGCTTTTTTCCGAGCGTTGTTGATCCCATGGCATCGCATCATCGGTGCAGAAATCCCCGACACACGCCATGTTCGACTGGACATCGAGAAGTCCAAGCGGAATCCAGAAGTAAGGAGACTCGCGAAGAACGTTGGGCACGGTCGAGCCACATTGCGAGCAAAAGTCATTTCTGTACCCGCTGGGTTTACGCCAACTGGCGATCACTTCTTGCCCCTCTTCCCACCGAAAATCGCGAGCGTTGACCAGCGTCGCGAGATTATGGCCGACCCCGGTTTGCTTGCGGCACTGGCTGCAATGGCAGCGATAGAAAAATCGTGGTTCAACCGCGAGGGAAAAACGTACAGACCCGCAAAGACATTGTCCTGATGCCATGAATATCTCCTTTGAAAACCAAGTTATCGGTGCCTTTCCCGTAGAACTTTGCTATTGAAACAGCGGTAGGCGACATATTTACCATGGACGCAGGCTTAGCAGGAGGCATGCAATGGAACTGAAGTTCAGTCACGTCGATGTACTGGTCAAGGATCTCGAAGAAGCCTGTGCCTACTACGCGCAGATATTGAACGCGAGGATCTCAAAAACACTGGTCTGGGAACGCGGTGGCCTGCACGTGCGCTATGCAATTGCATTGATCGGTCAAGAGCGTTTCATGCTGGTACAACCGTTGGCGGGAAACCTCAAAGAGCTGATGGACTCATCGGGCGAAGGAATGATCTACCGCCACTGCTACTCAACGCCAGACATCGAGAAAGCCTATGACGAATTGATCATCGCCGGCGTTCAGCCCGAGGACGAAAACGGCGCGCCATTGACCCGTGAGAATCTGCAGTCTCCTTCCGGAACACGCATCATCTGGCTACCCAAGCGCTTCGGGCATTTCTCTATCGAGATTTTGGAAGATGAGGCGCTGGAGGCGTTTATCGAGGCGGCGTTTGTTTGAGGAAGGGCCAGCGCGACAGGCAATAAACGGCCAAAAGCGGCGCAGTCTGTTTTTGAATCAAGGTTGCTTGCGGAAGAACAAGGTGATCTGGCCTACCTCTACCCCGAACTTGGACATGAACGAGCGATTGATCATGGTGTTCTTGTCCATAAGGTACATCCAGTCGTCCAACTGAACCTGATACTCCTTGCCATCCACCGGCAGGCTCAGCACATAGTTCCAGCGCAGCGTATTGCCTGCCACCTCACCCAGCGCCTCGCCCACCACGTCGCCAGCGGTTCCGCGCCATTGACTGGAGCCAACCGGGGTTAATGCCCACACGCGTTTTTGCTGGGTACCGTCGCTGTAGGTAAATGATTCGTCGAGTATCAGCTTGCTACCTTCGGAGTGGCCATTGATCTCCACGTGGAAGCGTTTGGCGACCAAGCCAGAACGCTTTTGAAACATCCCCCACGCTTCAACCCGGCCCTCGAAGAATTCGCGCAACTCAAGCGCGGGCTTGTCCTGACTGTAGGTGTGCACATCCACCTGGCTGCAACTTGCAAGGCCAAGGCAAAGCAGCAGTATGCCTATCTTCAACATGTGCATTTCCTCAACGGTCTCAGGGTTGAGCTACGCCCAGCAATTGGGCGCGCAGTTCCGGGTTGCGTGTTCGGGGGTCTAGCCATATCGCAAAAAAGGCTTTGGCGAACGCAACATCCCTCACCACATGCTGAAGGTGCTCACCGACATAAAAACGTACGCCCTCTCCGGGCATATAAACTCCGGTGATGCGGTCACCGGCACGCACATCGACAAACGCCTTGGACATCTCCGACGCCCAGCGAGCCATCAGCTCTGAATTCGGAGTGTTGGGCGACAGACGACGGATTTCCTTGATGCTGGCCTCAACCAGATCATCGCGACTGATAGCGCGACGGTAGGTCAGCTCCAGCGCAAAAGGCACATCGGCATCCAGCGTTTCACCGGCAACGAGGCGTGAGCTCCAGAACTGCGCGCTGTAGATGGAAAACCCGAATACGCGCATCTCCCCGTACCCCAACCGATGAGCATTGGGAACAGCCTCGCGCCAGTCAGCAAGCAGTTCTGCGCTCTGGAGCATCAGAACAAAACAGATCGCGTGGCGGATGAAGCGGCCCGTCTGCATAGTCATGCAAAGCCCTCGATATGACTCAATAGGCGCCTTTGAAAGTTATACCAACGTGCTGAAGTGGCAATCGTCAGGTGGCTCTTTTAGGCCTATCTTGCACAAAACATATACAAACACATCTGCCACGTACAATAAAAAGCAGTGATCACTCACGCTTTTCTTAGATTTGGTTTGAGGATCTCCCACGCCTCGGCAGTAAAGCGGTAGCTCTTGTCCGCTTGAAAAACGATCACGCCTTCATCAGCCAGACGCTTCAGTACTTCACGCACACTGACGAGCGTCAGCTCAACAGAGGACGACTCTAAACAGGCACGCACCCCACACACACCGATCGAGCGCCCCTCCTGCGTAGCCAAGACCAGTGCTTTGATAACTTTAAGACGGAACAGACTGGTGCGCAGTCCATGCAAACGGAGCAACTCACGGATATGACCGTTCGCACTGCGATCAGACTCGGGGGGCAGTGAATGAGTCGTTGCGAGGAACGGACGACGTTTAACAGCAGAGGACAGGTTGTGGTTAAACAACATGCAAATACTCCTGTTCAGGAATGATCAGGTCGGGGCAACAACGCTCAATGGTCGCTCCCCCTTCCCGTCCTTCTCAAAAATCGACCGTGGCCGATAACTGCAAGGTGCGCGGATAACCAGCCGAGAACGCGCCGTAGGAGGCGACGCCCGACCAGTACTCACGATCGAATACGTTCTGTACGGTGGCGCGGAAGGTCGTCGGCCGCCCTTCGATTTTGGTGGCGTAACGCGCGCCGGCATCAAAGCGGGTCCAGGAAGCCAGTTCCTGGGTATTGGCTTGATTGACGTATTGGCTGTCGGTGTAAATGGCACCGCTGGTGAGGGTGAAACCCTCAAGCCAAGGCGTGTCATATTCGGCCCACAGATTGGCTTGCACGTCTGGCACGCCTACCGGTTTGTTGCCGCGATTGGCGGCCGTGGCCGAATCGGTCAACTCGCCATCGAGCAGCGTCACGCCCCCCATCAAGCGCGTGCCCGGCGCCACTTCGCCAAACATGCTCAACTCGACACCGCGGTTACGCTGTTCGGCTTGCACCGAAAACACGTTGTCGGCACCGACTTCGCCACTCGGTTTTTCGATCTGAAACAACGCCAGCGTGGTCATGAACGTGCCGTGTTCATACTTGACGCCGATTTCATGCTGCTTCGATTCATAAGGTGCGAACGTCTCGCCGGCGTTGGCCGCCGAGCCCGGTGCGATATCGCCTTTGCTCAAGCCTTCGACGTAGTTGTAGTAGAGCGAAACGTCTTCCCAGGGCTTGACCACCACGCCGACGAGCGGGGTCGTGGCACTCTCGTTATATTTCGAGCTGACCGAGCCTGCCGCGTTGTAATTACGTGACTCAATGTCTTGTCGACGCACACCCAGGGTCAACTGAAAGCGGTCATCAAGCATGGACAGCGTGTCGGTCAACGCAACACCGGACAAATCCGATTCGGAAACACGGAGCACCTGGGGCGAGTTGATAAATTGCTTCGGCACTTCCACCGGATGGTAGATGTTCGAACGCACTTCAGTGCCGTTGTTGATCCCTCGGGACAGCTCATCCTGGTATCGGGTCGCCATCAGCGTCGTTGTGTGGGTGACGGGACCGGTTGCGAACACTCCGCGGATCCCGACGTCGGCGGTAGAGCGGTCGACGTTGAATTTGTAGTACCCGGGAATGTTGCTGGTATCGCCGGCCTCATTGATGATTCTCGGCACCTGGTCGGACATCCGCTTGACGTCTGACTTGCCGCCCCCCGCATGGGCAAACACGGTGACCGCATCACTCAGGTCATATTCGCCGCCCAGCAATGCCGACTGCTCTTTGGTATCTGACCACCCCCAGTCCTGCGACACATTGGTCCGGCCATTGGGTGCGGAGGGAATATCAATTCCAGGCGCGACAGTGAATGGCCTAGACGGTGCATCGAAGCTTTCTTTCTGGCTGATGTAATCAAGGTTCAAGCGCAAGCGCTCGCCTCGATAATCCAGCGCGATGGCACCGATCCCCAGGTCTCGGCGCTGATCATCAACGGCAGTGTCACCGCCTTGCAGGTTGCCGTTGAAGCGCACGCCGAACTGATTTTCTTCACCAAAGCGCCGGCTTAGATCCAGGTGACCGCCGACTTGGGAGTCCGAGGCGTAGCTGGTGGTAACACGAGTCAGGTCTTCGTCCAGCGGACGTTTGGGAACGATATTGATCACGCCACCGACGCCACTGTTTGGCGAAATGCCGTACATCAGGGCGCCCGGTCCCTTCAGCACTTCGACACGCTCGGCATACTCGGTGAATACCCGGTAGTTGGGCGCCACGCCATACACACCATCGAACGCCAGTTCGCCCAGGTTGCCTTCACCCACCGGAAAGCCACGGATGAAAAACGAATCGACGATGCCCCCCGTCTGACCCGTGGAGCGCACCGAAGGGTCACGTTCCAATGCATCGGCCACGGTCACCGTTTGCAGGTCGGCCAATGTCTTGGCGGTGTAACTGGTCACGCTGAACGGGGTATCCATCACGTCTTTGTTGCCCAGCATGCCCAGTCGCGCACCACGCGCCACCTGGCCACCGGCGAAAACTTCCGGCAACGCGGTCGGGCCGCTGTAACTGGCGTTGATGTCAGTGGTGCCGAGCGTCAGCGTATTGGTGCTGTGTTCGGCCGGCGTCGCGGCCGGAGTGTTCGTGGTTGTGTCAGCGGCAACGTCCTGTTGCTCAGGGGCTGCGGCCCAGGCGTTGGCGCTTCCTGCGACCAAGACAAAATTCAGCATGGCGGTACGAATGGCGAGTGTTAACACGCGCTCACCGCAAGGACGACTGACAACAGGCATGACGTGAGGATCCTTTTCAAACAGGGAAAATGGTAATCACTCCTATTGCCAGTCGATATGCGAAAAAGTATCACTCTCAGTAGAGTTTTTTTGCTGCTGTGCCTCCATCGCTAGGCATACAGGCGCTCCAGCGGTATTGCGATCACCGGCAACGCGGGGTCAAACGCGTGCCGAGTGGTCTTGTACGGAAAGATCTCACCCCGGGCGATCGTGGTGAAAATCCGCGCCACTTCAAACGCCTGGCCGGACTGCCAGTGCCGCACGCACACCCTCGGATCGGTGTAGTCGAGCTGGATGCAAGGCACCCTCTTCAACCCCAATTGCAACGCCGCGTTGAACCGGTGATTGCCGTCCATCACGATGCCCAGCGAGCGCTCGACGATGATCGGTTCCAGCCAATGGCCGGCCCGCACAATCGACTCCCGCAGCAACGTCACGTTGGCAGGATCGACCTGCTCGGACTGCAGCACGTCACACAGCGGCCGCAATGCAATCTGATAACCGTGTTCCATGGTTGATCTCCTGATTCGCCGGGCTTCAGCAAGCGTCTGCGTTGGCAATCGGCGCGTATTGGCGGGCCACATCGAGCAGACGCTGGGCGTGTTCGATCAGCGGCAGATCAACCATCTCGCCATCCACTTGCACCGCATGACTGCCGGTGGCCACGGCGCTCATCACCCGATCGGCCCACGCCAATTGCCGCGAATCCGGCAGGAAGGCGCGCTGCACCGTGAGCAGTTGCGAGGGATGGATGCACAGCTTGGCACCGAACCCCAACGCACGCGCGTAATGGGAGTCCTTGGCGACCACCGCCAAATCGCTGATCGCCGGCGTGACGCCGTCAATCGGCGACGGCAAATCGGCTGTACGCGAAGCCAGCACGATGCGGTTTCGGGCGAAGAGAAACGCTTCGGGAATCTGGCTGCAGTTGATATCGAGGGAGAAATCCAGTGAGCCAAACGCCAGTCGCGTCACCCCTGGAATCGCGGCGATCGCTTCCACCTGTTGCAGACCTTTGGCCGTCTCGATGATCGCGATGATCTTGAGTTCCGGTTGCCACTTCAGCAAACGTTCGACGACCTGGGTAAGGGCCTCGGGGCATTCCGCCTTGGGCAGGAAAATTCCGTCGCAACGCTCGGGATAGCGCATGTCGTTCAGCCAGGTCAGGTCCTGGCGGAAAAGCGTGCTGCTGACGCTGTTCAGGCGGATGTAACGCTCGCAGGAAACGCTCGGCGTACTCTCCTGCCATGCCCAGATGGCTGCCCGGGCAGCGGCCTTGCTGTCCGGATGAACGGCGTCCTCGAGGTCGAGAATGATAGCGTCCGGCCCCGCTTCGACGGCTTTGGAAAAACGTTCGGGACGGTTGCCCGGCACGAACAGGTAGCTGATCGCGGTTGGGGTTTTGCTGCTGAGTAGATCGGATGTCATGGCGTTACTCCTTGGCGTGAATCGTTGTGAATCTGAAAAAACCAGGCCCTGTCAGCGGCGGATTTCCGCGCCTGCCTGTGGCTGCTCGCACCTCCCCGCAACGCCTTGTTCATCAAGGTATTACGGGGGGTTTTTAAATAAGGCGAACGCGTACTTGAGCGTGTAAATACGCGCCCATTCATTCGCCCTGCGCAGGTTCTTATTCAAAAATATTTGAAGACATTACTTGATAATCATTCGCGTTAGCAATATTGTTCACGTCGCCAAGCGGAACTAGCCTCGCTTCAAAGCACGTCATCACTAGCAATGGGAAGTACATGCCAGTCATGGCACATGAATGTCAGTTACTGATCATTCACACCGGTTGGCCATCAACTAGTGGCCAATCAGAACATCCGTACAAACCTTATGGAATGGGGTTTCTCATGCAATTGTTTTGTGAACCATTTATTGCGACCCGCGCTACAAATTCGTCTTCAGGTTTGGCGTGGCATCCGCCTCCGCCCCATTTAAAAGCTCGTATCTGACGAGCGAAAATACGGTTTCCGTCGATAACTTCTGGTTGTCGAATATCAATGGCTAAGTTCTATTTCAAGCCAGAGGGTTAACTATGCCTGCAATTAATGTACAGCCCGCTGAACAGCGAATTGAAGTTCATCATCCAGAGACGCTAAAACCGCTTATCGACCTTGTTATTGCCACACTTATCAACCATTTTCCGAGCACACTTTCAGATCTGGTCAAACAACATGGCTCACCGTTAAATCTGGTCTGGCCACATGCTTTCGAGTTGAATACGAAGGCGCTGCAAACGGTGTTGAATCAGCACAATGTCTGTCACGCCATCTTCTATGGCGCCAAGGCCAACAAGTCTCAGAGCATGCTCAGCGCTGCGGCAAATTCGGGCATTGGCGTCGATGTCTCGAGCATTCATGAGCTGCAGGCAGCACTGCGAGCTGGTACGCCAGCGGCAAAAATCTGTGCGACCGGCCCGGCCAAAACTGCCGTGTTTCATCAAGCACTGATCAGCGCAGGCTCTCTGATTTGTGTGGACTCGCTGGAGGAATTCGATCACCTGAAAACAGTGATTGAATCTTTTCCAGCCCCCGCCAAAGCACGGGTTTTACTGCGTTACAGGCCAACGAGCTGTCCAAAGAGCCGATTTGGAATGGGCTTTGAGGACATGCTTGAATGCCTTCAACGGCTGACCCGACAACCTGAGAATTTTCACTTCGAAGGGTTCCATTTCCACTTGGGTGGTTATGGATTCGAATCCCGTGCGCAAGCCTTCCGTGAAGTCACGGGGTTTGTCGAGGCCGCCCGTGAAATGGGGCTGAATCCGCAGATGATCGACATCGGCGGCGGCCTGCCGATTCGCTATGTCGAGCCTCAGGCCTATAGTCGGTTTTTACAGAACGACAATAAGCCCGACCATTATTACAACCATGTAGTGCCCGACTCTTATTATCCCTACGGCAGTGAACTGAACGCGCCCCAATGGTTGACATTATTCCTCCAGGCCGACCACTCGCCCGGGCTGTCCATTGCCAATTATTTGAACATGCAAAAAATAACGTTGGCACTGGAGCCCGGCCGAAGTCTGGTGGACCAGGCGGCTATTTCCTTGTTTCGCGTCACACGAACAAAGAAACTGGCCGACAACAAAATCGTCATCTTTGTTGAAGGCAGTAGTTTCAGCGCCTGTGAAACCTGGTTTTCATCCGAGTACCTCGTTGACCCGATACTCATCAGCACAAACGAACTACCGCACACCCCGACGCAAGCGTATATCGCTGGACATAGCTGTCTGGACGATGACGTCATTACCCATCGCCTGATCAACTTTGGCACTGCCCCGCAAGCAGGCGACTTGTTGATTTACGTTAATACCGCCGGTTATCAAATGGACTTGCTGGAAAACGAGTTTCATCGCCATCCCCTGCCCCGGCGCTTGATGGCGACCTGTTGTACGGAAGGTAACTATGCATTTTCACCTGACTACTAAAGGGAATAATTGAAATGATATTGAATAAAGTTTCTGATCTTATTGGCAATACACCAATGTTGGGTATTGATGTTCCGGATACCAACGCCAGGCTGTTACTCAAGATTGAAAAGAACAACCCCGGCGGCAGCATAAAAGACCGCATGGCACGGAACATGGTGCTGGCCGCGCTCAAGTCCGGGCGGCTGAAACCGGGCGGCGTCATCGTCGAGTCGTCGTCCGGCAACACAGGCATTGGCCTGGCCATGGCCGCCGTCGAATTCGGCCTGCAGTTTATCGCCGTGGTCGATCATCACGCGGCTCAGGACAAGATCGCCGTGATGAAGGCGCTGGGCGCCGACATTCGATTCGTTAAAGGCACCTATCGCGAAGACGAAGTGGCGGTGGTCGAGCGCCAACGGCTGGCGGCTGAACTCGCCACCGACATTCCCGGTGCCGTGTTCATGAATCAATCCGACAACGCCGCCAATGCCGGTGGCTACAGCGATTTCGTCCGCGAAACGATTGCTCAGGTGCAAGGCTCTATCGGTGCCTACGTCGGTTGCGTCGGTACCGGCGGTTCGATGACCGGCATCGCCCGTGGTTTGAAACTGCACAATCCCGACACCGTGACCGTTGCGGTGGAACCGGCCGGTTCCATTGTCTTCGGCCATCCCGGCTATCCCTACTATCAGTCCGGTACCGGCACCCCGGCCGGTGACACGGTCGGTCTGGTGCTCGACTACAGCTGCATCGACCTGGGCGTGCAAGTCACCGACTCCCAAGCCTTCGAAACCGCCCGCTACATCGCCCGAAACCTGGCGCTGTTGGTGGGTGGCTCGACCGGCGGGGCGATTTTCAAGGCATTGGAGCTGATCCACAAAGGCGTGCTGACCGGCAACGTGGTCGTGCCGATCGCCGATGGCGGCGAAAAATACCTGCACACGGTGTTCGACGATCAATGGCTGCAAGAACGTGATTTGCTGGACCCGAACGTCGCACCGCAACTGGATGCCTGGCTGGGCAAGACCCAATGGCTGGACTCCGTTTCCGCGCCGCTGCAATTAAGCGTCGCATGACCCACCCATCACTCAGGAACGTCTCTCGATGAATCTGTTGAAAGTCGCCATCTGTGGTGGCGGCAGGACTGGCCATCTCAACGCCATCCTGTTCAAGCAGCTGCCCAATGTTCAGGTTTCGATGCTCACCAGCAATCTGGAGATCATTGAACAGCACGCTCGTCACACGCCAATGCAGGCCATGTTGCCGGATGGTTCGACACTGGACGCCCGGCTGGATCGGGTAACCACCGATGCCAGGACTGCCGTTGAGGACGCCGACATCGTCATCATCACCGTGCCCGCCCATGCCCGGCCGCAAACCTTGCAAGCGATCGCACCACACCTGAGTTCAAGCAAACCGGTGTACGTCGGCGCGATTCCGGGGTTTTGCGGTTTCGACTGGCTGGCAGAGGCCACGCTGGCCGATCGCCCCAATCTGGTGATCTGGGGGATGAAGGACGTCCCACATACCGCCTTCGAGCTGACCCCCGGACGATCAATCAAAATGGGCGGTGGCAAAAGCCGGTTGTACGTGGCGACGCACGCTCGGGAATCGCAAGAGTCCCGTCAGCGGCTCGAGGAAATCCTCACCGTGTTGTACGGCCCGTGCGTGACGATGCTCGACAATTACCTGGAAATAACCCTGACGCCGGGCAACCCGATCATGCACAGCTCGGTGATCTACGGGCTGATCGGCCCCTTTGGCCAATGGCATCGCAAAATTTTCCCGCAACGCATGTGCTGGTGGACCGAGTGCCCGGAACTGGGTGCCTACTTCCTCGAACGCATGGATCAGGAAAGCCAGGATCTGTGCGCCGTCATCAGCCAGCGCATGGGCATCGACCTGTCATCGGTCAAATCCTTGAAACAGGAAATTGTCGAGGCCTACGGCGAACAGATCCGCGACCAGAGCAGCATGCTTTCGATTCTGCGCACCAATCAGGCCTACAACGACATCCTTGCCCCCATGGTGCCAGCCGACGGCAACCGCGCCGGCTACGTAATTGAACGCGAGAGCCGCGCCTTCAACGAAGACGTTGCCTATGGCCTGGTGTTGCTGGTGGAAATGGCCAAACGCTTTGAACTGAAGGTGCCCTACATCGAGGAAGTCTTGCAGTGGAGCGTTGCCTACATGCAAGGCCTGCGCGATTCGGCGCTCGACTATTTCCCAAGCCACTGGCCACGCACGGCATGAGCCGTGGGCTTGATCTCTTTCTTTAATTTTCGACGAGCAGACAGCAGATATGGATGATTTCAAGACACTGATCGCCTACTCCCGCAAAAACGCCATGCGACGCTTGATCCGTTGCCTCTTTGCGGAAAACATCCTCGATCGTTCGGCCCTGAACTTTTCCGTCGAGGGGAACCAGGCCACCTACCCGCTGAAGGATGCCCGCGCCCACCTGTTTTTCTCCGACATCGCCAAAGGCCCGGCCGATACCGTGGTCAATGACGGTGAAGTGGTGCTGTTGACCGACGAAGGCGTACGCCAGGTGATCACCAGCCATCAGGATATGTTGGATGTGTTGCGTGACAGCTTCGACTTCAAGCCGACCGACGAAGGCGTGGCCGGGCTCAAGGCCGACATGGAAAACAGCCTGACCAACGATGCCCACGCCCGTCAGCATCGCCAGCAATGGAACGCGCGACTGGAGCAGGCGGCCAGGGATCAGGGCCTCAACAGCTTCACCGACTACCTGCGCCAGCATGCCACGACCAAAGACGCCGCCATCCTGCTGGATCAGTGGGGTTCGCTGGAAGGCCATCCGTATTACCCGACGTGGAAATCCCGTCCGGGCCTCACCGATGCCGAGGTCGAGCAACTGTCACCCGAGTTCAACGCTCAGGTACCGCTGCGCATCGCCTCCTTGCGTGCCGAGCATTCGAAAAGCGAAAGCATGCCGCACGTGACCGGATACCGCGAGTGGTTCGCCAGCAACTTCCCGGCGCACTGGGAACAATGGAAAGCCTCGCTCAACAGCAAAGGGCTGGATGAAACCCAGTGGCTGCCGCTACCGATTCACGCCTGGCATTTGCAGGCCTATGTGCTCAAGACGTTTGCTGCGGAAATCGAAGAAGGCATCCTGATCACCGACGGCCCTGACATTCAAACCCTGCCGACCATGTCCTACCGCACCATGATGCCGGTGCTGGACGAATGCGCACCGTTGATCAAATTGCCGATCGCCGTGTGGATGACCAGCGAACTGCGCAGCCTGCAAGCCAAGTCGATTCACATGGGGCCGCGCATCAGCGCGGTGATCACCCGGATTTTGCAGGCCGAAAATGGCTTCGGGCAACGCCTGGAAATCTTCCCGGAAGAAATCGGCGTGCGTTATAAAAATGCGGTCACCCAGGACGATAATCCCGGGCGCCATCTCTCTGTGGTCTATCGCGCCAGTCAACAAGCGTTCGAGCGCAGCGACAATTGCCTGCCGATTACCGTGGCATCACTGTTCACCAGGTTGCCCGGCAGTGGCCGGCCGTTATTTACCGATCTGATCGAACGTGATGGCGTGCGGGCCAATGCTGACCAGGTTGAAGACTGGTTCCGCGAGTACGCCAAAGTGGTCACCCACCCAGTGGTGGCGATCTATTTGCTGTATGGCATCGGGCTCGAAGCGCATCAGCAAAACACCATGGTGCTGTTCTCCCCCGATGGCAAAGCACGTAGTCTGCTGATCCGCGATTTCGGCGATGGCAGGACTTACGCTCCGCTGCTGGAAGCCCGTGGCTACACCCTGCTGCCACATGTACAGCCGGGTATTTTGCCGACGGTATTCTCAGGCGATATCGAACCGGTGCGCATGTTCGTGCTGGACGCCGCGTTCCTGACGCACCTGCACGAAATGGCCCTGTGGCTGACCAAGGAATACGGTTTGAACAACACGCGGTTGTGGGAGGTACTGCGCGAGGAAACCGATCTTGCATTCGCGGCGGTACGCGACCGTGTCTCGCCAGACCTGTGGGAAGTCGAACATCAGGCGTTTGTGGAAGATCCATGGCCAACCCGATCGTTGTTGCGCATGCACTTGATGCAGTACTCCAACTATCGTTTGCAACACACCCTGACCAACCCGCTCGCTAGCGTTTAACCACCGAGGCTGACTCATGTCCCATGCAGGTGCCATCCAGGGTTCTAAAGTAAGAATCCTGATTTATCTTCTATTTGCGATCCAGCTTGTGTCCATGGGCGCGATGGAAATGAGTGGGCCCTTCTGGCCCGTCCACCTGCGTGGGCTGACCTCCTCGGAATCGGTTTTCAGCTTCGCCAGCATCGCCGTATACGTCGGGCCGATGCTGGGCATTATTCTGACCAGTGCATTCTGGGGCCGTATCGGTGATCGCTACGGCCACAAGTTGATGATGATCCGCGCCCTCGCCGGTTTGTCGTTGACCCAGCTTGGGCTGGCACTCTTCAGCGACATCTGGGTCATTCTGATCCTGCGTTTTCTGCAAGGCGCTTTCGCCGGATACATCGCGCCGGCCCAAGCTTATGGAGTCAGCATCGAAGCCCCTTCGCGGCGCGCACGCCTGTTCGCCATCCTGCAGATTTCCACCAACGTCGGCTCGTTGCTCGGCGCTGTCGTCGGCGGGCTGATCCTCGATTACGCGACGTTCTTCTGGATCAACATCATTGCCTCGGCACTGTGCGCCGTCTGCACCGTCATCGCGGCCGTTACCTTGCCCGATGTACCGCCGGTGAAGAAAACGCCGGTCGCGGACAAAGCGACATCGGCCAGCCGTTCGGGCAGCGTTTGGCAAGGCTCACCGTTACTGTCGTTGCTGGGCGTGATGGGCATTCTGCTGCTGGCGCGCATGCTGCCGCAGACCTCCTTCTCGCTCTACGTCAGCTCGGTCTTCGAGGTCAGTAACTCGGTGGTCGGCCTGTGCTATGGCTTGTTGGCGCTGGGTTTCATTCTTTCGGCAACGGCCTGGTCGCGTTACTTCGAACACCGCACTCAACAGGAAACCTTGCACCGCATGACCTACGTCGTCATCGGCTGCATCGCCCTGACCGCAATAGCAGGCGTCACGCACAACCCCGTGGTGTTTGTCATCGCCTACTTCATCTGGGGTGTGCTGCTGGGGGCGACCACGCCAGTGCTCATGGCGCTGATCTCGAAAACCGCCGATAGCTCGCAACAGGGTCACGTGCTGGGAATTGCCCAGGGCACCGCACAATTCGCTTCGATTGCGGGGATCTCGGCCGGTGGTTTGCTCAGCCAGGTCTATGGCTTGCAATACACCTACCTGTTTGTCTGCCTGGCCTACGTGTTGGCACTGATCCCGATTGTCGCGTTGCGTTACTGGCCTGCACAGATGCTCCCGAGTCATGCCCCGCCCCAGGATTGATCAAGGAGTCTTGCTTTGAACATTGAACAACTGCGCGCCGATACACCGGGTGTCGCGAACCTGATCCACTTCAACAACGCCGGCGCGGCACTGATGCCCGGGCCGGTGATCGAGGCCATGATCCGCCACATTCAGCTTGAGGCGAACCTCGGCGGTTATGAAGCGGCCGGGCAACAGTCGGCCGAACTGGAGAATGTCTATGGCGCCATCGGCCGCCTGATCAACGCCCGGCCTGATGAAATCGCGGTGATCGAAAACGCGACCCGCGCCTGGGACATGGCGTTCTATTCATTGCCCTTGCAACACGGTGATGTGGTGCTGACCTCAACCACCGAGTACGCGGGCAACTACATCCCCTACCTGCAATTGAAAAAGCAACGCGGCATTGAAATCCGCATCATCCCCAATGATGAGCAAGGCCAGGTGTCGCTGCCGGGGCTGAAAGACATGCTCGACGATGACCGCGTGGCATTGATCTCCCTGCCCGTGATCGCCACCAATGGCGGGCCGGTCCAACCCATCGAGCAGATCGGCGCGCTCGCTCGGGCCGCCGGCGTGCTGTTTTTGCTCGATGCCTGCCAAGGTGTCGGGCAAATGCCCATCGATGTGCAGAAAATCGGCTGTCACATGCTCGCCGCCACCAGCCGCAAATATTTGCGTGGGCCGAGGGGGATGGGATTTTTGTATGTTGAAAGCTCTCTGTGCCAGAACCTGGAGCCGGCCTTTCTCGACCTGCATGCGGCGTCCTTGCTGACATCCGACACGTTTAACATTCGCGCCGACGCACGACGCTTCGAGAACTGGGAGTGCAACGTCGCCGCCAAGCTGGGCCTCGGTGCGGCGGTGGAGTACGCGCTGGCTCAAGGCATCGAGCCGATGTGGCAACGGATTCAACAACTGGCCAGTCACTTGCGTGATCGACTGGCGAACATTCCGGGCATGACACCGCGGGATCCGGGCGCCATCAAATCAGGCATCGTGACCTTCACCCACCAGAACAGCAGTGCCGCGCAGGTCCAGCAATGGCTGGCTGCCCAGGAAAAACGCATCAATGTCTCCACCTCAACGTCGCGCTCGACCCTGCTCGACATGCAGCACAGGGACTTGGCGGAGGTCAGCCGCGCCTCACTCCATGCCTACAACACCGAGGCTGAAATCGACACGATGATCGAAGCACTGATCCGCCTGCCACGCGCCTGAAAGGGATACCAATCGCTGCTTGCGTCACAGCCGCTTTGTAATCTAGCATTGGGAATACTTCTCAATTGCATGAAAGTCTGCAGCCATGAGCGAAACCCTTTCCGCGAACAACGACGATCACCTGCGTGCGATCGAAGCCCTGTACAGCGGCCATCACGGCTGGCTGTATGCGACGCTGAGAAAAAAACTGGGTAACGCCATGGATGCGGCGGATCTGGCACAGGACACCTTCACTCGGATCCTCGCCTCCCGGGTCACAGTCATCGAACAACCTCGCGCGTACCTGAGCTGCGTGGCCAAGGGCATCCTGATCAACTGGTACCAGCGCAAGGCACTGGAACGTGCCTATCTGGATGCCCTCGCTCATGTGCCCGCTCCCGAAGTGCCTTCGCCGGAATTGCGTTTCATGGTGCTGGAGACCCTGCACGAAATCGATGCGATGCTCGACGCCCTGCCGCCCCTGGTCAAACGTGCGTTCCTGCTCTCGCAGATCAGCGGCCTGAAATATGATGACATCGCCGAGCAACTGGGCGTGTCACTGATCACCGTCAAACGCTACATGAAGCAAGCCTTCGTGCAATGCCTGTTGCTGGTGGAGTAAATGCTTAGTCGCCGCCAAGCACCTCATCCCGATCACCAGGCCCTTGAAGAAGCCGCAGACTGGCTGATGCGCCTCAGCGAGCGCGAACTCAGTGACGCTGAACGTGCCGAATGGGAATGCTGGAAAGTCAGCACGCCCGAGCGTGGTCGTGCCTGGGGACGCGCGCAGTTATTGCAGAGCAAATTTGGCGGCCTGCCACCGTCACTGGCGATGTCGGCACTGGATCGCCCAAGCAGCCCGCAGCGTCGCGCAGCGCTGGGCAAACTGGCGATGATTCTGGCGATCCTGCCGGCCGGTTTGGGCGGCTGGAAGCTGGCGCAATCGCTGCAATGGTCGGCGGACTATCACACCGCTGTCGGCCAGAGACGCGAGTTGACCCTGGCTGACGGCTCGCACATCACCCTGAACACCGATACCGCCATCGACGTGCTGTTCGATGCCCACCAAAGGCTCATCCGTCTGCGTGAAGGCGAAATACTGGTGCAGACCGCACCGGATATTTCCCCGCTGGCGCGGCCTTTCCTGGTCAGCACCCGCCAGAGCCGAATGCAGGCACTGGGCACACGGTTCACCGTTCGAGAACTGCAGTCACGCACTCACCTTGCGGTGCTGGAAGGCGCGGTGCAGGTCGACCTCGCCGACAATCGCCAGGGATCGCCATTGATCATCAATGCCGGCCAACGCACCGACTTTTCGTCCGGCACCTTTGGCCAGGTCACCGCCACCGATCGTTACATCGGCGCCTGGGCCCAAGGCATGTTGATGGCCGACAAGATGCGCCTGGCGGACTTCGTCGCCGAACTGACCCGCTATCGCCACGGCTTCGTGCGTCTCGATCCGGCGATTGCCGACCTGCGCATTTCCGGTGCCTATCCGATCAGCGACACCCAGCGCACGTTGAACATGTTAGCGCAGACCTACCCGATTCTTGTCAGCGGCCACTTGAATGGCTTCTGGGTCATGCTCTCGCCGGCCTGAGCCAAAAAAAGTGCGCACAGGTGATACTTTTTTTGATCTCGACTGGCTATGGGGAAGAAGAACTTTTTCGTCCTGTTTATAGGTTCATCCATTCATGTTCGCTGCACGCCTCCTGCGCCCGGATCGTCAGTTCAGCCCAGTTTTTCGCAGTGCGTTGCTAAGCCTTGTCCTGATCGGTGCCATTTGCCCGTTTGCCTTGGCCGTCGTGCCTGAGCAACTGGACGCTGTCGCGGTCCGTGCCTATGACATTCCTTCCGGCCCCCTTGGTGCGACCCTGTCGAGCGTTGCCGTGGACGCCGGCATCGCGCTGTCGTTCCAGCCATCGTTGACCGAAGGCCTGATCAGTCCCGGACTGGTCGGCAACTACTCCACTCAGGAGGCGGTCTCTCGCTTGTTGGAGGGCAGTGGCCTGGACATGGCTGTGCGCCGCGACGGTAGCTACACACTGGTGCCACGCCGGGTTACGCTGGATGAAACGGCCGTCATCGGCACCGACAAACGCACCGATACCCTGCCATCCGTGTATTCCGGCGGGCAGGTCGCCAATGGCGGGCGCCTGGGCATCCTGGGCAACACCGATGTGATGGACGCGCCTTTCAGTATCAGCTCCTACACCTCGACGCTGATCAAGGATCAGCAGGCCGTCACCGTCGGCGATGTGCTGGAGCGCGACTCATCGGTGCGCTCCACGGGGCAGACGGGAGGCATTGTCGACTCGTTTTTTATCCGCGGTTTTCCGGTTGGTGAAGGCAACCTCGGCGAACTGGCATTTGACGGCGTGTACGGCGTGGCGCCCAACTACCGGGTATTTACCGAATACGCCGAGCGCATCGAGCTGGTCAAAGGCCCCGGCGCCCTGCTTTACGGCATGTCGCCCAACAACGCGGTTGGCGGTGTCATCAACGTCGTGCCCAAGCGCTCCCTCGATGAGGACCTGACCCGTTTCACCGCCAGTTACGCCATGGATTCGCAGGTCGGTGGCCACCTCGATGTCAGCCGACGCTTTGGTGAGGAACGCCGGTTCGGCGTGCGCATCAACGGCAGTACCCAGCAGGGCGACACAGCGATTGACGATCAATCCCGTCACGTCGATATCGGCGCCATATCCCTCGACTACCAGGGTGAACGCCTGCGAACCACCCTCGACTGGCTCAACCAGAAAGAACACTTCGATGCCGCCTCGAGGCCGTTTCTGATCGCCCCGGGCGTGGACATTCCCTCTGCCGCCAATGGCCGTACCAATGTGAGCCAGGCATGGGGCTGGTCCGAAACCCGAGACAAATCGGCCCTGCTCAGCGGCGAATACGACCTCAGCGACGCGTTGACCGTGTTCGCCCACGCCGGCGGCGGCAAATCGGACGTCGCGCGCATGTCCGACCAGACCCCGACCATCATCAATGCGGCCGGCGACACCTCTTCCGTTCCCGGCTATTACAAATTCGAAGTCGAGCGGTACACCGTCGACGCCGGTGCGCGCCTGCACTTCGACACCGGGCCGATCAGTCACCGGGCCGCCCTGCAGGTCAGCCGTTATCGGGATGTACTGTCGCGGGGGATCATTTCCGGCCCCCCCATCCTGTCGAATATCTATCACCCGGTGGATCGCCCGGAACCTGCCATCCCCAAGCCGGACACGCCCAAGGTGTCCGAGAGCGAGCTGACTAGCGTGGCCCTCGCCGACACGCTGTCAGTGCTGGATGAGCGCGTTCAGGTAACGCTCGGCCTGCGCAAGCAGAACATCGATTCCGACAACTACAACGCGGTCGGCACGGTCACCACCTCTTACGACGACGGAAAAACCACGCCGCTGTTCGGTGTGGTGGTCAAACCCTGGGACCACGTTTCGTTCTATTACAACTATGTCGAAGGCCTCAGCAAAGGTGACGTTGCCCCCTCCGCCGCGTCGAACGCCGGCGAGATCTTTGCCCCTTATGTCTCCCGACAACAGGAAATCGGGGTCAAGGTCGACTACGGCACGTTCACCTCGACACTTGCCCTGTTTCAAATCAAGAAACCCAGTGGCGAGCTGGTATCCGGTGTGTTTTCGGTGCAGGGCGAACAGCGCAACCGCGGGCTGGAGCTCAATGTGTTCGGCGAAGTCGTTCCAGGCACACGCCTGCTCGGTGGCGTAACCCTGCTCGATGCGCAACTGACCGAAACCGGGGTTGCCGCCAACCGTGGCAACAAACCGGTCGGCGTGCCGCAGGTGCAGGCCAACCTCTGGGCCGAATGGGATACCTCGTGGGTCGAAGGCCTGACGCTCACCGGTGGTGCGATTCATACCGGGAGCCAGTACGTGAACCAGGCCAACACCCAGCAACTGGATGACTGGACGCGCTTCGATGTCGGCGCACGTTACACCACCCGCATCGATGAACGACCGACCACGTTTCGCGCCACCGTGCAAAACGTGCTCGACCAAGAATACTGGTCGGGCGTGGCCTCTTACGGCGCGTTCTCCCAGGGCTCACCGCGCACCTTATTACTGTCGGCGACTGTCGATTTCTGAAACGTTCAGCCCGGCGACGGTGTGAGCCGTTGACCGTTCTGGCTTTTGCAAAGGCTTTGACCATGGTGACTTTTGATCGACGCAGCCACGCTTTCGCTGCGCTACTACTGGCAGGACTGCTGAGCCTGGCAGTGTTTTGCCTCGCACCGCGCAGCGTGCTCGCCGCTGAAGCGGATCCGGCGCTCACCGAGGTGACCGATCTGCTGGGACGCAAGGTCAAGGTGCACTTGCCGGTCAGGCGCGTCATTCTCGGTGAAGGCCGGCAGTTATATCTGGTTGCCGCGCTGGACACACAAAACCCCATCGAGCGTATCGTCGGTTGGCGCAAGGATCTGATCCAGTCAGACCCGGACACCTACGGCGCGTACCTGCGCAAATTCCCCGACATCGCAAAAATCCCCACCTTCGGCGGGTTTGAAGACGGCACCTTCGATATCGAGCAGGCAATCTCCCAGCGCCCGGACGTGATCATCCTCAATATTGAAGCGCAGCATGCCACCGAAGATGCGCGCTACATCGAGAAGCTCGACGCCTTGGGCATCCCGGTGGTTTACGTCGACTTTCGCAATAACCCGATCCAGAACACCGAACCGACCATGCGCCTGTTCGGCCAACTGTTCGGCAAGGAACAACGCGCCGAAGCCTTCATCGATTTTCGCAACCAGCAGATTCATCGCGTCACCGACGTCATCGAGAAACAACACCCTCCCCGCCCCAGCGTGTTCATTGAGCGCATCGGAGGCTACACCGATGATTGCTGCCTGAGTTTCGGCAACGAGAACTTCGGACTGTTCGTCGATATGGCCGGCGGCAACAACATCGCCCGCCGCATCATTCCCACCACGTTCGGCCAGTTGAACCCCGAGCAGGTCATCGTCTCCAACCCGGCGCATGTCGTTGTCACCACCGCCAACTGGGAAGCCTTTGCCCCCGGCGGTCATTGGGTCGGCGTCGGCCCAGGCGCGGACATGGCGCAAGCCAGGAAAAAACTTGCCTGGTACACCCAGCGTCCGGCCTACGCCGGGATCAAGGCTCAGGACGATCAAGCCTTTCACGCCATCTGGCATCAGTTCTACAACAGCCCCTACCAGTTCGTGGCCATCCAGCAATTGGCAAAATGGTTCCATCCAACGCTGTTTGCCGATCTGGATCCGGACGCGTCATTTCGCGAACTGCATGAGCGCTTCCTGCCGGTGCCTTATGAGTCCGGTTACTTTGTCAGCTTGCGCCAGCCTGAGGTAAAACCATGAGTTCATTGACCGACGCCGTGGTCGTCCAGCGCGAAACCTATCGTCGCCTGGTGCTGCGTAAACGCCTGATTCTCGCCGGGCTGGTGATCTTGCTGTTGTGCAGCGTATTGCTCGACCTGGCGCTGGGGCCCGCGAGTTACAGCTTGCGCGAAGTCCTCGGCGCGCTGTTCTCGCCGGACAGCGCTTCACCGCAAGTGCGTGTGGTGATGTGGGACATCCGCCTCCCGGTGGCCCTGATGGCCGTCGCCGTCGGCGCGGCGTTGTCGCTGGCTGGCGCCCAGATGCAGACGATCCTCAACAACCCGTTGGCCAGTCCGTTTACGTTGGGCATTTCCGCCGCCGCCAGTTTTGGTGCGGCGCTGGGGCTGGCGTTCGGTGTCGCATTGTTTCCGCTGGCAGCGCAGTTCATGGTGCCGTTGAACGCGTTCATCATGGCCATGTTGTCGGCGCTGTTGATCCACTTTTTGAGCATGCGTCGCGGCGTCACCGCAGAAACCATCGTGCTGCTCGGCATTGCGCTGGTGTTCACGTTCAATGCGCTGCTGGCGCTGGTGCAGTTCTTCGCCACCGAGCAGGCCGTGGCCGCCGTGGTGTTCTGGACGATGGGCAGCCTGACCAAGGCCACCTGGCCGAAGCTCGGGGTGATCTGCCTGGTCATTCTCATCACCCTGCCGATCTTCGCCAAACGCGCCTGGGCCCTGACGGCCTTGCGACTGGGCGATGACAAGGCTGCCAGTTTCGGCATCAACGTGCGCAGCCTGCGATTTCAGACGCTGATCATGGTCAGCCTGCTCGCCTCGTTTCCGGTGGCCTTCGTCGGCACCATCGGATTCATCGGGCTGGTTGGCCCGCACATCGCCCGCATGCTGATTGGTGAAGACCAACGGTTCTTTTTGCCGGCCTCGTTGCTGACCGGCTCATTGATTCTGTCGGCAAGCTCTGTGGTCAGCAAAACCCTGATACCGGGCGCGATATTCCCCATCGGGGTCGTCACCTCGTTGATCGGCGTGCCGTTCTTCATATCCTTGATTCTCGGCGGGAAGAAAAATTCATGGTAACGCTTCAATTGGAGAATCTCGGTGCCCGCTACGGCCAGCGCGAGATCATTCGCGGTGTCACGACTGCGGCTTTTTTCGGTGGTCAGGTGGTCGCGGTGGTCGGGCCCAATGCCGCAGGCAAGTCGACGTTGTTCAAACGCATGGCCGGACTGATCGATGGCCCCGGGCAGGTCATCCTGCAAGACTCAAAAAAAGGCACACAGGGCATCAGCTATATGCCTCAGGGTTTGAATGCCAGCGCCCGGCTGACGGTCTACGAATCAGTGCTGCTGGCGCGTAAACAACTGACACCGGGCTGGGTCGTACACGACGACGAATTGAAACTGGTCGACGAGATTCTCGCGGCGCTGGGCATCACGGGGCTATCGTTCCGCAACCTCGGCGAATTGAGCGGAGGTCAGCAACAATTGGTCTCGATCGCACAAACGCTGGTGCGCGAGCCGGAAATCCTGCTGATGGACGAACCCACCAGCGCCCTCGATATGTATCGGCAGGTGCAGGTGCTGGACTTCATGCGCAAACTGGCCCGCAAACGCGAGGTCATTGTATTCATCGCCATCCACGACCTGAACCAGGCACTGCGCTTTGCCGATCAGGTGCTGGTTATCGCGGACGGCACCGCTCAAGGCAGCGGTCCAAGCCACGAGGTCATTACCAAACAAATGCTGCGCAACGTATACAAGGTTGAGGCGCGCATCGAGCAGTGCAGCCGCGGGCTGCATCACATACTCATCGACGATATCGTTTGATACGTTGGCCAGTTAAGGTCAGGTCTTGAGGGCTGAAAACGGCCAGGTGTAAACACTCGACAAAGCCGCGATTCCTTTAGGAAAGTATTGGCAAAACCGGTGACGACTTTTACCGAGGATTTATGCGATGGATTGCCCTCCGGCGCTGTACACCAACCCAGCCTTGGAACAAGGGAAAGTTTGTCGCGCTGAAAGCCCCACTCCGAGTCAGAGATATCTGGACCATCCGGGTAAGGCTTCAGCTAGCGTGAGAAGACACGGGATCGGGCTCTATACAATTTGGCCATCGACAGCAAACTGCGTGTCTGTGACTTACCTCGAGGTCATTGAGAACTCGACGACACGGCTAGTTCGTAACCATCCGGGTCGATGAAGTGGAAACGGCGCCCACCTGGGAACGAGAAAATCTCACGGCTTATCGTAGCGCCTGCAGCCTTGAGCCTGAGTTGGATAAGGTCCAGGTCTTCTGCGTAGAGAATGACTAGTGGGCCGCCCGGCCGCACAGGTTCTCCTGTAGTGAATCCGCCCGTCATACGACCGTCGCTGAACTCACTATAGGTCGGCCCATAGTCGACGAAACTCCAGTTAAATACGCTTCCGTAGAACGCCTTGCTGATGGCTATATCAACAACATTGAACTCAATGTTGTCAATCTGATGGTCCTTGCCTCGAATGCCCATTGATTCTTCCTTGGCTGATTGGCAGAGCAAACGAGTCTAGGACATTCGGTGATGTATGTGCCCATGCGCGAAGCTATTTGTAGCACTTTGAATTGAGGGGCTGAGGGGCGTTTGTCGGCCTTACCTCGTCCTGGAATACGTCAGATGCTTTCGTACTTTTTCAGCCCTTGGGCCTGGTGAGGTGTGCACCTCATCAACTCGAGCGGTGTTCTTTAGCTGAATGAAAATTAATGAAGCTGCCGTTGCCTCTGTAGTTCCCGCTTCAGCCAGGTACCCGCCGGTTGCACGCCTTCTGGACATCTCACCTCATAGGCGCGGCCACTCATGCTGCTTCTGGTGGCAGCAAGATCGATGAAGTCTTCTGCGCTGTTAACCTTATTCTTGCCTTCGAGATAATTCAGCTTCTGCTCAAGATGCGCCCGAGCCCGGGGACCTGGGTATTCGCTCCCGTTGCGCACAAACAGACATTCACTATGCTCGACATAGTCCAGCAAGTTCTTTATCTCAAGAGTGGCTTGAGGTGTGGTTTGAGCCTGGACACTGGTCAAGATTGCGACAAGGCTGATACCCGCCGCCATCATCCATCGGCTGATGAGCCGGGCTGCCTCTCCTATCCACATACGCATGATTCATCCTCGTGCTGGAAGTGGAATGGATGTAAGGCTGTGCGAAATACTTCGTCTAGTCCTCAAACAGGTTTACACCTATTTCACAGCGCCTGCGCGACCGAGTCGACTAAAAATAAAGGGCAAAAAAAGCGGGCAGCATCGATTTCAAACTGGAAATTTTCGCTCGACGATTGATGCCTTAAACAGGTTTTAAGGCGCGCGTTTAAAGACACCCGGTGTTACGTCCTAAGGGCTACAACGTCTTGCGTCGTTACCTACGCGTACGCCAGAATCCGCCGGCTTGTGCGTCTGAGGCGGGGGTTCTATCGTTTGCTCGTCACTAAAAACAGTGATGGGTTTGGTAGACCCTCAGCATCGACGCATAGCGTCACCTTCTGCGGTCCTTCTTCTGGACTGCGATTTTACGGTGGCCATGCGCAGGGCTCCTTCGGGGGCGCCGGTTCCGATGCCCGGTCTACCAACCTTCGTATGGCCGCCACCCTCCGTTTGGTAGCGAGAGGGCGATGGCTCTTTTTAATAAGTAGCATCGGAGTTTCACCCATGATCAAACCCACACCCAACCCACCGGATACCGATCCGGCATCCCCCTACGAATCCGTCGATTCCAAAAAATTCCACGACGCTGCCGAACGCGCCCTCGACCATTACCTCAACCCAGGCGCCCACATCATGGCCGCGGCCAACGAGCCCGAGCGCATGTTCCTCGTCAATCCCAAGTACGACACCGAATCCCTGCTGGTCAACGCCAGTGAATCACTGGGCTCGGCCACCACCATGCTCAGCAATTTCGCGGCGTTACTGGACCACTCACACCGCAAGACCCTGCTGGGAATTACGCAGGTCGTGATGCTGGGGGAATTGGCGGTGAATCAGGCGTTGGATAATGTTGAGATGAAGGAGTAAGGGACAACCCTCTGTGGCGGGCGGTTCGTCCGGCGTCACAGAGGGTCGATCGTCCTGACCAGGCAACTTTCCAATTTTCAAAATCCAGCGTAATGTAATTGTTACTACATAATAAATAGCTAACTCTACATGAAAAACTGGCTAACCCTGATTCTTGGATTACCCACCGCCAATGCCACCGAACGCATGCGCGCCTGGCGTGCGTTGAGAGCTGCGGGTGCGGCAGTTCTGCGTGATGGTGCCTATCTGTTGCCGGACACCGATGCCTGTCGTGAAACCCTCGCCGCTGTCGAGCGCGACATCCTGGCGATCAATGGCACCGCATTTATCCTGCCCGTCGTCGATCCTGACGGGGAGCGTTTCGTCGAGTTGTTCGACCGTAGCGATGACTACAGCAAGCTACGCGCAGAGATCGAAGAGTGCCGTGGGCAGCTCAATCCTGAAAACGCGCTGGCCATTACGAAACAGGTTCGCAAACTGCGCAAAACCTACGAGCAGTTGACCACCATCGATTACTTCCCGGGCAAACCGAAGCAGCAGATTGATGCCGTCTTGCAGGAGCTTGAGATTGCCGTCAGCAGAGCCCTGTCTTCAGACGAGCCGCACAGCCACGACCAACCCATAACGGTGCTCGACCGTGACGAATATCAAGGACGTGTTTGGGCAACCCGCAAGCGTCCTTGGGTTGATCGTCTGGCCTGTGCCTGGCTAATCCGCCGCTTCATTGACCCTGGCGCTAAAATCCTCTGGCTGGACACTCCACAGGACTGCCCCGCCGATGCCGTGGGGTTCGACTTCGATGACGCGGCGTTCAGTCATGTCGGCAACCGCGTGAGCTTCGAAACGTTGCAAGCCAGTTTCGACCTTCAAGAGTCAGGCCTGAACCGCATTGCGGCCTTGGTGCATTACCTTGACGTCGGAGGCATTCAACCGGTGGAGGCCACCGGCATCGAGCGCGTGCTCGCAGGGTTGCATCAAACCATTCTCCATGACGATGACCTGCTGGCTGCTGCGAGCGCCATCTTCGACGGTCTGCTCGCCGTGTTTGTGAAAGAGGAACAATCCGATGAATAAGGTGGTGGCACCCATGGTTGAAGAAGAGCTGTCGAGGCCCGAAGCAGTCAGTTTGCGTGAGGCGTTCTGGTTTTGGCTGAAGCTCGGCTTTATCAGCTTCGGTGGGCCCGCAGGGCAAATTTCGATCATGCACCAGGAGTTGGTAGAGCGGCGGCGCTGGATATCCGAGCGCCGATTCCTGCATGCCCTCAACTACTGCATGTTGCTGCCCGGGCCGGAGGCTCAGCAGTTGGCAACTTACATTGGCTGGCTGATGCATCGAACCTGGGGAGGCGTGATTGCGGGGGCGCTGTTTGTCCTGCCCTCATTGTTCATCCTGATCGCACTGTCGTGGATGTATATCGCGTTCGGCGAAGTACCCGTGGTGGCCGGGCTCTTCTATGGGATCAAGCCCGCCGTGACGGCCATTGTGGTGCAGGCGGCCCATCGGATCGGCTCTCGGGCGTTGAAAAACAATTGGCTATGGGCGATAGCGGCGGCGTCATTCACCGCCATCTTCGCGTTCAATGTTCCGTTCCCGCTGATTGTGCTGGGTGCTGCATTGATCGGTTATGTCGGCGGACGCCTGGCGCCCGAGAAGTTCAGAACCGGTGGCCATAGCGCTTCGAAAAAATCCTTCGGTCCGGCCTTGATCGATGATGACACCCCCTCCCCGGAACATGCCCGGTTCAGTTGGCCAAAACTGGCAATACTGGCCGTGATCGCCGTCGGGCTATGGGCATTACCAATGGGCCTTTTGACCGTGGTTTTTGGTTGGGAGGGCACCTTGACCCAGATGGGATGGTTCTTTACCAAGGCGGCATTGCTGACCTTTGGTGGCGCCTACGCGGTGCTCCCGTATGTCTACCAGGGCGCGGTCGGTCACTATGGCTGGCTGACCCCAACCCAGATGATCGACGGCTTGGCGCTGGGCGAAACAACACCTGGGCCACTAATCATGGTGGTGGCCTTCGTCGGTTTTGTCGGCGCCTATGTCTCGCAGGTTTTCGGGCCGGATCAGGTGTTTCTGGCCGGCGCTGTGGCTGCCTCGCTGGTGACTTGGTTTACCTTCCTGCCTTCGTTTCTGTTCATCCTCGCAGGCGGCCCGCTGGTGGAGTCGACCCACAACGAACTCAAATTCACTGCGCCACTGACCGCCATTACCGCCGCGGTGGTTGGCGTGATCCTCAACCTGGCGTGTTTCTTCGGTTATCACGTGCTTTGGCCAAAGGGCTTCAACGGCAGCCTCGACTGGCCTTCGGCGTTGATCGCAATCGCCGCCGCGATTGCCTTGTTTCGCTTCAAGCGGGGCGTCATCCCGGTGTTGACGGGCTGTGCGCTCACTGGCCTGGCCGTGCATCTGTTGCGCTAGAGCAACCACAAAGGAGTTTGTGTTCTGCATAGAGGGTGATACGCCGTTAATGTAGTATCGCCCCGCGCCGATTTTTGAATGCTGATTGGTGATTACCCTTGCATCGCGCATTGGGAATGGAGCTGTTTAAAGGCTAACAAGGATATGGAATGAGTTTGCCTATAGATTTTTCTGCTGAGCAATACCTGTATCTACACCCTGACGTTAGATTGTCAGGTATCGATCCTGCAGTTCACTACTTGACGTGGGGAGTCGGAGAAGGTCGTCCTTATAAACCGAACTCAGATCCTCTACTTCCTAAAGTAAAGGGAGAATTCCATTCGGATGGATTGAGGACCGTACACAATCACGACTTCATGAGTGATCCGCGTTATATCGCTGCGTATGACCGAGGCATGGAGGCCTCAGGCGCCGACTATCAATGGTACTGGCGCGTTCATCTAGGGCTTTGGGCAGCACGGACCGCAGCGAAACGCCAAGGTGACTTTGTCGAATGTGGTGTCAATTATGGCTTTTTAAGTTCAGCGATCATGAAAGACCTGGACTGGGACAGCACCGGCAAAATGTTCCATCTTCTGGACACTTACTCGGGCATCGATGACCGGTTTTTATCGGATGAAGAGAAAGTCGGTGGTGTCTCTGGCAAAAGCCAGAAGTGGGTTGACGACGGGACGTACACATCGAACATTGATGCGGTAAGAGCAAATTTCTCGGAATGGTCAAATGTAAATATCATTCAAGGCTCCATTCCTGAAACGCTGGCTCAGATCGACTCGACACAGATTGCTTACTTGCACATCGATATGAATTGCGTGCAGCCAGAAGTGGCGGCCATTGAGTTTCTGTGGGATCGATTGGTGTCGGGGGCGGTCATTTTACTGGATGACTACGCCTACTTTGGCTATCAGCCGCAAAAGGACGGGATGGATCAATGGGCCGCAAAAAGGGATATTGCGATTGCCAGTCTGCCCACAGGACAGGGACTTTTGATAAAACCATAGCCCGCTGTCTACACGCCTGATGATGGCCGCTGCGTAGGATTTGATGTCCTTGGTAGCGGTCTTTTGAAAGCGCAGGAACGGGAGTCGCCAAGTCAGGGACGATGAATGAAACGAGTGGAGATTCAACGGATCGCGCGCCTTCCGCCAGAGATCCTGACCCTTGAAAAAGAGGCGGTCGGGGAAGGCTTCAGGTTTCTCACCCGCCTGATTGCCGAATGGAGATCCGGGGCAAATCGCTTCGACGCACCGGGCGAGTGTCTGATGGCAGCGTATAGGGACCATCGCCTGATAGGCATTGGAGGCCTTTCGGTTGATCCGTATGCTCAAAACGATACGGCAAGGCTACGACGGCTATACGTTTCAGCTTCATCAAGAGGACTAAAAGTCGGACAAGCGTTGGTCAATGCGCTTGTCGAATTCGCCTCTCATCGTTTTCGGATCGTACGCCTTTCTACTGATACACCTGAAGGAGACGCCTTTTATCGGCATTGCGGCTTCAACCGATCAGATGATGACCATGCAACCCATACCTTGTTTCTTGGCGACGCATGATTCAGGCGGCAAACGGCCAAATAGCGGCCAGTCAATGCTGCTTCTTGCTTCCCGTCGTCTGCGACCGCCCTACCCGCCCACCTAAAATAGAGCTTTGCTTCCGTTCTCAAGCACGTAGAAGGATGAGGTTTCCCCCGCTTTCTTCAGCTATTGACTCCAGCAGCGGATGGATAACATCCCGCAGGCGAAAGGACGCTTGATAGAGCTGGGATCAACGCAGTGGCTCAGGCCGGACAGAATAGTTGCCATCGTTGCCCCGAAAGGTCTATACGAAAGCTCCGTTCCTGGAATTATGAATAACGAGACCAATACAGCATGAAGCCTCTGGATCTAACGCGTTTCGATCTCAACCTTCTGGTTGTACTTGAGGCGCTTTGGGCCGAAAGGCACGTCGGTCGTGCGGCCGAAAGATTGCATTTGTCCCAGTCCGCAACCAGCCACGCCTTAGCGAGGCTGCGTACCGCTTTTGCTGATCAGCTTTTCATTCGCAACCCCCGCGGGATCGCGCCGACGCCGCTGGCCATAGAGTTAATGCCCAGAGTGGCGGCGGTGCTCGAGTCAGTCAGGCTCGTTGCCAGTCCCCGTGGGCCGTTCGATCCAGGGTGTCTGCAAGCGATACTCTCAGTGGCGGCCACCGATCACGCGTTATTGACCGTCATCACCCCTGTTCTGGCCAAGATCCAAGCCGCTGCGCCAGACGCCGTGCTGAGGCTCAGACCGGCCGATGTCGAATCCGCTCTGCGCATGCTGGACACTGGCGAGATCGACATCGTGCTGGGATCGGGCTCTTTTGCCCAGGTCCCACAGCGCTTTGATTGCCAGCTTGTCCATAAGGAGCGTTTCGTTGGCATCGCGCGCAATGACCACCCGGCTCTGGTCAAGCGAGGCAGGAAGCTGCACATGGAATTGGATGACTTCGCTCGCCTGCCCCACATACTGGTCTCTCCGCTCGGCGACACTCGGGGCGTTGTCGACGATGCGCTGGAGAAGCTTGGTCGGACCCGCAAGGTGAGTGTCACCTGCCCCAGCTTTCTGGCTGTTCCGTTTATGGTCGGCGCTTCGCAATCGATCGCCGTTGTTGCCGAGCGGGTCGCATTACAGCTGCAGGAGACCGCGCAGCTAAGCCTCTTTGAACTGCCCCTCGTACTCCCCACGTGGGAGGTACTGGTTATTCGAGCACAAGGACGTGCCAACGAGCCTGCCGTTGAGTGGATTACAAACATGATGATCGCCGACTAAAACATCGGCCCTGACCTGGTGCGGCCAGAGTGAGCCGCGCCCATGAATCTCGTGCATCCACACGCTGTATAAATGCCATTGGATCGAACACATCGGTCCTCCTAGAGTTCGGTCGTCGTTTACTCAACCCGCTAGGAGTACCTGATGAAAACAGAGCCCACCTTGGTCATGATCCCTTGCTTCGCGGGCGCCCCGTGGCAGCTTGAACAGTTGACCTACTTGCAAGGCCGCCCCATGCGAACCCTTCGTTTGCCGAACGACGTATGCGAGCTGGAAACGTTGGCCGACTTCATCGCCGACCGGGTGAAGGACCTCGATAACTATGTGCTGATTGGCGATTCGTATGGCGCGGTATCCTCAATCGCGGTTGCGACGCGGCAGCCAAAGGGTCTTAAGGGGCTGGTGCTCTCTGGTGGTTTTGCCAAGAATCCGATCACATCGCCCTTGCTCAAAACGATGGCAGCGCTTGCACCATTCTTCCCCGGGCCTTTTTACCGGCAGACAACCCTTCGGGTCCACGCTGCGCAGTTAGCTTCGTCGTTTGACAAGGAGGGAGACATCCCTTGGTCAACCGCAAAGAGTCGCGCATTCTTCGTCAAGGAGACTCCTCACAAAGCCTACGTCAACCGCCTGCGCTCAATCGAGAAAGTGGACTATACGGCCATGCTGAGGAAGATCGACGTCCCCACGCTGATCCTGACTCCCGAGGAAGACAAGCTGATCGGCAAACAAGCCGCGGGCATCCTCCTGAAGGGCATCAAGGGTTCGCAGGAAGTCATCATGCCGCGCACCGGCCACATGTTCAGATTCTCGCATCCAGGCGCCTACTCTCTCGAAATCATGAAGTTTCTGAAGCGGGCATCGCTTTAAGCGAATGCACACGGGCGTGGACAATTGATACTAGCTGAACAGCACGCATGGCAGGACGCGCTGCAACGGCCCCTGCATTTCAGAACTCTTAAGGTTTGCTTAAGGACTTTAAATGTCACCAGCGGACAGACTTTCCTGAACGATCAGGAGAGCCGCCATGAATCCGCAATCGGTAAATTCAGACCATCCGCAAGCCCTTGCGCGACCGCTGGGCGCCCTGTCTGGCTGGCAAGAGCGCCGTGCCAAGGAATTGATGTTGCGTGACATAGGCAGCTGCGTGCGCATCAGCGAGGTTGCCGAACACTGCAATCTGTCCCGCAGCCATTTTTCCCGGGCGTTCAAAAAGGTGACCGGCCACTCGCCGCAAGGCTGGTTGGTGAGGATGAAAATCGAAAAAGCCAAAAGTCTGTTAAGCACCCCGATACCCATCACTGACATCGTCTATGAGTGCGGTTTCGCCGACCACTCGCATTTCACCCGCACTTTCAGCCGTCTGGAAGGGATAACACCCAAGGCCTGGCGCCGGGCCTTTGATCATGCAACGAGCCACCCTACCCCGCGACCAGTGATCGATCGCGACATATCCGACTGGAGAATTCTCGATAACCTGGTCGACGGGATGGGACAGTCGCGCTCCAAGGAGCTGCGCGTCGTGAACTGATCGAGCTCCGCAAAACGAATTCCTCCCTTTTGGCCGCTTATGCGGCCTTTTTTTATCCACTGCTGGCCGGTGCCAGTGGCAGGCTGAAGCCTATCCGGGCGCCCTCCTCGCTGTCCTCGACTACCAGCGTCCCACCATGCGCGCCGATCACCGACCTGCAAATGGCGAGGCCCATTCCCATGCCGCTGCCTTTGGTGGTGTAGAACGCATCGAAGATCTGCTCGCGCTGGTGCGCGTCAATTCCAGGCCCGTTATCCTGGAAACAAACCACCACATGGTCGTCCTTCACCGCTGAGCCGATAATGATGCATCCATCCTGCAACCCTGCCCCAGCAATGGCCTCCAGCGCATTGGTGATCAGGTTGAATACCACCTGCTGGATCTGCACCGCATCGGCCGACACCGGACATTGCACATCCAGCCGGGTTTCCACGCGCACGTTACGGTTCGCCAGGTCGGTGGCAGTCAGGCGCACGACCTCACCGATCAAATCGTCGATCTGCACAGGCAACCGTTTCAACGGCGCTTGTTTGGCGAGGGCACGAAGTGCCTGGACAATGTCGGCGGCACGGGCGCTGTCTGAGCGGATGTCCTCCAACCCTTGAATCGCCTCGTCCAGATCGGGCTGGTCACGCTTGAGCCAGCGCAGGCTCGCCGAGGCATTGGACAAAATGCCCAGCAGTGGCTGGCTGATCTCATGGGCAATCGAAGCAGACAGTTCACCCAAAACCTTAAGGTGCGAGCTACGCGCCAGTTCTGCGCGGGAACTGCGCAAGTCCGCTTCCATCTGCGCGCGCAGTTGGTTGTCTTCGACCAACCGTGCATACAGCCTGGCAGTTTGCAGTGACACCGCGGCCTGAGAAGCGAGAATTTCCAGCATGGTCAGGCGTTCGGCGCTGAAGAGCTTGGGTACCAGGCTGTTTTCGAGATAGACCAGACCGATCAATGTGCCTTGTTTGAGCAACGGCAGGCACAACATGGAACGTGTCTGGCGCAGTTGTAGATCGGCACTGTAGGCCTCGGGACATTCGGCTCGGGCATCGTCGAGTACCAGGGTCGTGCGTGTGCGCATGGTTGCATTAAGTACCGAGGCAGGCGCCATTTGTTCGAGCGGCTGTCCGGCGTCCAGAGCAACCCGCACGTTGCCGGCTTCGACCGCAGCTGTCGCCGCCAGCTGCAGTTCGGCGCCGCTGACGATCATCAGAACCCCATTGTCGGCACCAGCCTGAATCATCAGGTGATTCATCAGGGTTTCGATCAGTCGTTCTAGCAGTACTTCCTGCGAAAGTGCACGCGCCGCCTCGATCCCCACTTCAAGATCGAGACGGACCTGGGTTGCCGGCCGGGACGGTTCGAACGCCGGCTCAGCACTCAGAAACGGGTGCAAGGTCTCCAGCTGACGCGCCTTGCCCTCGGCCCCCCATTGGATATAGCAGTCACGTGCGACACGCAGGTGGTGGTTGGCACCAGAGACCAATCCGTTGGGCAAGCAGATATCGGCCAACTGTTCATGAGCCAGTGCCTGCTCATGGATGAAACCGGCCGCCGCCGCGGCGATCTGCGATTGGTCAAAGCAGCGGATGGCAACTAGCTCCTGACCACGCATACGGGCAATGCACCCCTCGATCAGCAGCAATTTGTTGCGAAAGGTTGTCGGGTTGAGTTCGACCCATGGCAGGAACCGCTGGCGTTGCCGCTCGAGCTTTTGCAGTTTTTCCGCCACCTCGCCCGGTGCTTGCGCACTGCTCAGGGCCAGGCTGTAGAACAGGTAGTAATCGGCGAGATTTATGTGCGCTGGAATGGACCAGACCAGCGCGGCAGCTTCTTCGAAACGTCGCAATGCGTAAGGGATATCGCGAAAATAAAACGCCGACATACCTGAATACAACCACGACCAAAATAGTGTCGGCTGCGACACTCGGGTGCGATCGATGGAGCCGAAACGGTCATGTTCCGTGGCGTCCAGTTCAGCCAGCGGGCGGTGCGGGCGCCCATCGCGCAGATCGGTGGCGAACGCCTGTTGCGCCAGCAGAATGCGCTCGATGTCGATGTAATGAAATTGACGCACCCATTCCAGGCCATGTTCCAGTTCGTTCAACACACCTTGCAAGGGTTCGCCCATGAACAGCAGGTCCGAACCGATGTGATTGCAGGCATAACAGGACATTCCCAAGTCGCCGCCGGCCTGGCCGCATTCGAACGCCGCGAACGCCTTCTGCCGGGCGTACGCCATCGGCCTGGTCCACGGGCTGACCTGATCAAGCGCCACCAGCGTGCCTGTGCGACCGGCTTCATAGCCGTGCTTGTCGGTGAGTTCCAACGCCACTTCAGCGAAGGCTTGCCCGTCCAGATATTCGCCATAGCGTTCTGCAATCATCACGCCGAACCAGGCAAACCCGTAACCGGTGCTCGGCGTGGTGCCATGCAGCAGCGTGAGTTCGACCATTTTTGCCAGATGCAAAAAGCGTATGTCATCGTCGACGAAGAACGAGGAAATCAACGTGCTGAGCAACTCCATGGCCGTTTCGACCACCGGGTCATCAGCTTTGGGCAAATGCACCAGCTCGGCGATGCGGCGAGCGCCGACGAGCTCACGCACCAGGGTAAATGCCAGGGTCAATTGTTCCTGCGAGGGCCTGCGCTGCAGCGCAATGTCCAGCAGGTTCAGACCGTTCAGCGCCTCGGTTATTGCCCCCTCGTAATCGGAATGCAGCGTGCGCAAGGTGGCCCGTATCCGATAGGTTTTCGCAAGGTCGAGCGCCGTGGTGGCGTGGCTCAGGCAATCGTCGAGGCGCTGTTGCGCGCCAGCCAGATCAGCCAGCAGCATGTCGCACTCGGCAGCCAGCCATTGGGTAGCGAACGCCTGGGTGTAGAGGCTCGACCACCCCGTCTGGCCGAGCAGGCTTTCAGCCGTGCGCAGATAACCCACGGCCTGCTCGACAGCAGCGGTGTCCCTGGCGCGTTCGGCGGCTTCGACTAATAGCTCGACGAACGCGGCGCGGCGATTCGCATCCAGTTCATCGGCGTCAATGCGCTGGACCTGGCTGGCGACTTCGAACACACGCTCATGGATCTGCTCGCCCCACTGATCAAGCATGGCACCAGCAATACGCGCATGCTCGGCGGCGCGTCCCGCCGGTGCCGCAAGCTGACAGGCCGCCTCAAGCACGCGGTCGTGGGGAAACACCAGTTGCTCGCCCTCGCGCAGCAGAAAACCGGTATCGACCAAATGTTGCGCATCACGGGTGATCTGTTGCGGATCACCGGGCAACAGCCGATGCAGCAACGATTCATCACAGCGCCCGCCGACATAGCCGGCCGTGCGCAGCACCTCGCGTTCCATCGGTGCCAGCCGTTCGAGTCGCTGCACCATCAAGTCCGCGACGTTGTCGGCATAGCGGTAACCGTCCACTTCCTGCTGGTTCCAGACCCAGCGGCGACCCTGTACGTCGAAGCGCACGAGACGCTCATCGATCAACGCTCGCAACACCTGGCTGACGAACAGAGGGTTACCGGCCGTCTTGTAGTGCACGACGTGCGCAAGCGCCTCAATCCCCTTCGGATCAGTGTCCAGTTCAGCGGCGATCAGTTCAGCGACCGCGGGCACTGACAACGCCCCCAGCATGACGCGTGTACACGGCAACGATTGCCCACGGCCCAGCACCTCCAGCAATCCCCCCTCACGCTCAAGGGCCTGCGACTCAGCCTCGCGGTACGCCAGGATCAGCACTAAATGCCGGGGCGGCCGCGCGAGCAAGGCTCGCAAGAACGACAGGGTCGAATCATCCGCCCACTGCACGTCATCCACGAACAGCACCAGCGGCCGCCCCGGCAGAGTGAAGATTTCCAATACATCGAGCAACGTCCGGTTGGCACGATCGAGCGCATGTCGGGCCGGCATGTTCGGCAGCTCAGGCGTGCCGCCGATCACCAACTCGGCCTCGGGCGCAAGATCCACCAGGAGCCTGCCTCGGCCCTTGAGCCGTTCGACCAGTTGCTCGCCCAGCGTTTCCAGTTCCAGAGCCGGCTTGCCGAGCAGTTGGGTCATCAGCGACCTGAAGATTTCCGCCAACGGTGCGTATGGAATTTCCTGCTGCAGCAAATTGCTCTTGCCGCTAGCCCAATAGCCGGGTGCCTGCGGGCGGACGCCCTGATGGATCAGCGTCGACTTGCCGGCACCCGGCGCGCCACCGACCAACAAGACCCGGGCAATGCCATCGCTGCGCACCTGACTTATCTGCTCGATCAACTGCGTGCGTTCGGTGTCTCGACCGAACAGAACATCGCTGCGGGTCATGGAAGGCAATGCATCGAAAGCGCCCAGCCGAAACGCGTCGATGCGCTCATGCTCCAGCCACTGCTGTTGGCACCAGGCCAGATCGGCGGCCATCGATGCTGCGCTCTGATAACGGGCACCCGGGTCCTTCGCCAAACCTTTGAGCAGCACTCGGCACAGGCCTTCCGGCAGACCGGTGACATGAATCGCCGGTGATTGGGGCTGGACGGCGGCGTGCACGTGCAGCCAATGGGACGGGTCGCGGCCAGTGAGCGGCAGGCGCCCGGTCAGCGCTTGATAAAGGATCACCGTCAGAGCGTAGGTATCGCTGCGTGCGTCAAAACTGGCAGCATCGCGGCGCACTTGCTCCGGCGCCAGATAAGGCCATTGTTCCAGGCTGGGCAGTTCATCCGCAGGCGCCTCGGCGGCATGACTGTGCAACCCCAGAAGTCTGACCGAGTCGGCGGCCTCCACCATCAGATGGTGCGGGAGCAGACTGGCATGTCGCACACCCGCTTTCTGCGCGCCAGCCATTGCGGTGGCGGCAGCCGTTGCGATGGCCAGAAAACGTTCCAGTGGCAGCCCTGTGTCACCGATCAAATCTACCAGTGGTGTCCCCGTCGCGGGATAAACCAACAAAGGTCCCTCGGCGGAGCGGATGAATGCGACTGGGGCAATCGCCCAGGCCGGATCCCGGTCCAAATGAAAATCGCGCTCCAGCCGCTGGCACGTGGCAGGCCGCTGAATCGGTGCCCGGGCGGCGAGCCAGCGTGTTCCCGATGGCCGATCATGAAGCATGAACCAGGTCAGATCGTTTTCCCGGCGCAGCATTCCCAACGTGCAACGTTCCAGCCAGGCTTCATCGTGGACGACATCAAGTCTGCAGGAACCGGATGATGTGAAAGGACTGCTGGGCATGAACAATCACCGCTAAAGATTCGTTTCGGGCGGAGCCCAAGAGTATACGCAAGGCTCTGGCCCAATGGCTGCGCTCAGGGAATTCTGTCTGTCATCAGCACCATAATGGCCGTTGAGAGCCGCCGCTGCCGATGGTATTTGCTCTCTGAAATCACGGCGCGTTATCCCTCGGGATAATTGCATTATGTGGGGCCCTCCCCTAGCGTGTACGCCTGATGAGTCGACGCTCCGCCGTCACTCTCCGCCAACGCAGTGCAGAGGAACGCATGATCCGACTCGGCCAAGCTACTATTTCCCTGGAGCGGCGCGAAGCATTTCTTGATGGACGTCTGCTGCGTGTCGGGGGCCGGGCGTTCGAAATCCTCTCGGTGCTGATGCAGGCAGATGGCCGGATTGTCAGTAAAGATGAATTGATCACACAGGTCTGGCCCGACACTGTCGTCGAGGAAAACAATCTGCAGGTGCAGATTTCCTCCCTGCGCAAGTTGCTCGGAGAAAAAGAACTCATCCAGACGGTTCCGCGCCGAGGTTACCGAATATTGAAAGAACGTGAACCGCCCCTGCCCCTGTTCCACCCGGTAGCACCGGTCTCCTTGGCGTCCGAGGATCAGAAATCGATCGATCCTGGCAGCGTGCCGGTGTTCATCGTGGATGATGACGCGTCCGTGCGCACAGCACTCAGCCGACTATTACGGGCCGAAGGCATTGCGCACCGGATATTCGCCTCGGCCGAAGAATTTCTCAATGCTGACCTCGAGATCGGTCCCGCGTGCCTGCTGCTGGACGTCACCCTGCCCGAGGCGACTGGCCTGGAACTGCAATCGGTACTCGGACAACGCGGACATCCGTGGCCGGTGATTTTCATGACCGGGTTCGGCACCATCCCTATGTCGGTACAGGCCATGAAAGCGGGAGCGGTCGAGTTTCTGACCAAGCCTTTCAACGACGACCAGTTGCTGGACACGCTGCGCACCACCCGTCAGCGGGCAGCGGTGGCGTTCGAGCAATGGCAGCGCCTTCAGGGCGCCCGTCAAAAGGCCGCCCTGTTGACCCCCCGTGAGCGCGAAGTGCTGCCGCTGGTCGTCGCGGGGCTATCCAACAAACTCATCGCCAACCGGCTGGGCACCAGTGAAGTCACCGCCAAGGTCCACCGCAAACACATTATGGAGAAGATGCAGACGCGCTCGCT
The DNA here is from genome assembly GCF_019823085.1 of Pseudomonas sp. DR48. Lineage (NCBI taxonomy): Bacteria > Pseudomonadati > Pseudomonadota > Gammaproteobacteria > Pseudomonadales > Pseudomonadaceae > Pseudomonas > Pseudomonas sp. DR48. The sequence continues at coordinate 6,690,210 of NZ_CP081946.1, forward strand.
GGTGAGTCTGGTCAACCTGTATGGCTTGATCAGCGCAGAGCCGGCGTTTGGCACGCAGGGACCTTCATGACTACTGACAACGCTTGCGCCGTGCCCGGATCGTCCGGTAGCGCCATGATCATCGTCTGTATCGTGGACGACGATGCATCTGTGCGCAAAAGCCTGGCCAACCTGCTCCGGTCGGCCGGATACCGCTCTCGGGTATTCGCCTCGGGGGAGGAATTCCTGGCCCTCGACAACTTCGATGACATCGCGTGTGTGCTGTTGGATCTGAAAATGACCGGACTGTCAGGGATAGGCGTCATGCACGCACTGACAACCGGGAACAGAAAATTGCCGGTGATTTGCATGTCCGCACACTGGGACGAAGCGACACTGGCCGAATCCAGCCGCTATGAGCCCATCGAATGCTTACGTAAACCCTTCAGCGAAGAAGCTTTGCTGAGCGCTGTCGAGTCGGCGCTTCAATGGGAGCGGTGACTACGATTTGGGTAATGCCAAGCCGATGTCGCACTCTAGCGATCTCGTTCACGCACTAACGAAAGCTCAATCATCTGACTCATCTCGGTGAACTCTGGAACCCCGTCATAACGAAGCCCGTCAATGTAAAACGCGGGGGTGCCATTCACGCCGCTGCGTACGCCGCCATTAAAATCGGATTTTATTTTGGGTAGGTAAGTACCGTCTTGCATAGCAAGATAGAGTTCTTCGTCGGAGAGGCCGTGTTTTAGAGCGATGGCCCGAAACAGCGGCAGGCCCAATCGCTCCTGATTTTCATACAATTCGTCGTGAGCCTCCCAGAAGAATCCTCGACTCCCGGCATACTCAGCGGTGACAGCTGCACCCATCGCATGCGGGTGAGCGGTGGTCAGTGGAAAGTTACGGAACACGAACTGCAGATCATCGCGAAAATGCTTTTGTAGCTCTTTGACCATCCAATACGCTTCACCGCAATAGGGACATTCATAGTCGCCAAATTCCACCAGTGTGACCTTGGCATGCGCACTTCCCTGACGATGGTCGTTTTCACTTACCGGGACTTTGAGAGTGGCCATGTGATCACCTGTTAATTTTTGGCTGGCGTTCTTTGTGGCGAATTCGCCAGAGCATCCAGCGCATCCAGAATGCCGTCCGCCCCAGGATTGATAGCCATCGGTGAGACGTAGCTCCAGGCGACCACCCCTTCCTTGTCAATCACGAACAGCGCCCGCTTACAAACCCCCAGGTGGGAGTCGTACGCTCCATACTGTCGCGCCACAGCCCCTTTGGGCTCGAAATCGGCCAGCAGGCTGAAGTGAAAATTCCGATCTTTGGCAAAGGCCTGATGACACCAGGCGCTGTCAACCGAGATACCCAGTAGCGTCGCTCCGTATTCTCTGAATGTGGGTAGCAACTGGTTGTACAAAGTCAGTTGGTCGCCACAAACCGAACTCCAGTCAGCGGGATAAAACGAAAGTATCACGGGATTTCCCTTCAGCTCACGCAGCGACAACTGTTGATCAGGGGTCGCATACAGCGAGAAGTCGGGCGCGACAGTGCCAGCTGACAGCGGCCCCTGACCCAGGTCGTCGTTCGTTTTTTTTGCATCATCCAATTCTGAAGTGTTCATTGCTTGAGCCCTGATAGATGGGTGGTTAGGGTCTGCTCAGCGGGGATACGACTGCCCGGCGGGATTACTCCATCCACCGTCAGGAATATATAAATGGCGACGATGCCTCGATCTCGGCCTGAGCCTGAGTGTTTTCGGCTGCGAGACGTTCATGTTCCGCATCAAGAAGCACGAGGAAGTCCGCCGTGCTTTCGCGGTATTGGATTGAGGCCAGGTGGGTAGCGCAACGGCTGGATTCGCTCTAACGCTGCAATGACTATAGTCGTTGTTGGCGCTTTCCGAGCATCACTTGGGCGCCGTCGATCTGTACCTTGCTCGATAACGTACTGGTGTGATGGGAGCCCTTATGCAGACTTCGCTGGATCATTTAGTCATCGTGGCGCCTACGTTGGAGGCGGGTGACCGCTTCGTGAGTCAGCGACTGGGTGTGGAACTTCAACCAGGCGGTTGCCATCCGCTGATGGGAACCCACAACAAACTGCTTCGGCTAGGCACACATGTCTATCTGGAAGTGATCGCTATTAACCCAGCGGCGCCGCCAGTGAATCGGCCTCGGTGGTTTGGCCTGGACGAGCTGCCAGCCAACGTATCTCCTCGGCTGGCCCATTGGGTCGCTAAAACCGACACCTTGAAAACGCTTGGCCCGATGCTCACAGAGGTCGTCGGACAGGCGCAGCCGATGAGCCGAGGCGAACTGCGTTGGGAGATTACTGTTTTAGCGGACGGCAGACTGCCTTTGGAGGGGGCCGCGCCCAGCCTGATTCATTGGGGACAGCCGGTGCACCCTGCGACGATGCTTGAAGATAAAGGCTGCTCGTTGCAGATGCTCGATATCTTTCATCCGGCGCCAGAGAGGATCAGTCACCTGCTGGAGGCCATGAATTTTTCCGGGCCAGTTCGACTTCACAGGTGCGAAAGCATTGAGGCGTCACGCCTGGTTTCCTCTATCGAAACACCAAGCGGCCTGAGGAACTTATAAGGCAACCATCGCGCCGCCATCCAGATGCCCGGCAGTGGTACAGCCAATCGACAGTCACTTCGTCTGATACGACGGATAAAGACCGGCTAGCCGCGCAATCACAACACCGACATAAAAGACGCCTGAAAATTCTTCGACCATCACAACTGAACGAGCGTGATTGGTCAGCGGGAGAACGTCACCGTAACCGGTGGTCGTCAGCGTTGTGAAGCTGAAATAGATCAGCCTGAAGAAAGTGCCGGGTTGTACAAAGTCGAGCTGACCAGGGCCGAATGAGCCCGGACTGGATACTTCGACCATCGCATAGACGAAGGACCAAACGAAGGCCAGCAGGATGTAACCCGCTAGCGCACCATGCAGCTTGTCCGTCGTAATGGGCCCGCGTTGGAGAATATAGCGAAGTACTCCGCTAAATGAGACGGCAAGAGACGTCGCATAAGCTAATCCCGCAAGGTCAAGCATGGCGATGCTTCCAGCCCACAACGCCGCCCATTGAAGGCCAACCGCAAGCAACGCCAGAGCTGTTTTGAGGATGAACCCCATTCGAGTCTGCCTGGTGGCAAAAGCGCCTACGAGCAGCACGATTGAAAACAAAATGCCAAGCAACGTGCGAGCAAATATGCCTTCTTCAAGAAAGGGGAACAGCAGAATCAATCCCAGCAAGAGCAACAATAGATAGGTGCAGGGCCCGTGCCCTATGACCATCTGAGCTAAATCCGCTTCGGATTCGGCTTTATCTTGCGGATTTTCCATACCGGTATCCCAGGGACTGAAATAACGCTCGAGATCTGATGCAGCGCGGTTGATATCAGACCGGGCCTTAGAAGAGTCGGCAGTGAAATTCTAGTTCGGAATACAGGTGAGAGGATTCAGTTCGCTTGGGGGTGCTAGGAATCGACCAGTGCCAGTCAGAAACTGTTACCGAGGTGGGTGAGTCATACCGAGGGATTGGCCATCAGCGATTGCGCAAGGAGAAACAACCTTGGCCAGAGAAAGGGCATCCCTGCCCTTTGACGAGCTAGAGCGTCGCGTCGATTTTTTTCGCCGCCGCTTCACTGACCCAGGTGTGCCAGATTTCCGGGTGTTCCTTGAAGAAAATCTTCGCCAGCTTGGGAGAATCAATATGCTCCTTGGTCATGCGGGCCAGGTTCTGGTTTAACAGGTCGATCGGCAGATTGACCTTCTCCAGCACGCCTACCAGTTCCGGCGCCTGCTCATGGAAAGCGCTGGAAAGCCCGACTTTGATGCTGATCTTTTTGTCGACACCCGGCTTCTCTTCCAGCTTGACCAGGTCGACCTGCCCCATGAGCGGTGTCGGGGACCAGTAGTAAAACAGTATCGGCTCGCCACGCTTGTAGCTCGACAGGACCGCGGCATCCAGGGCTGGGCCGGTCCCCGGACGGAAGTTGGTGTAGCTCGCTTCGAGGCCGTAGCTTTTTAGCATTTCGCTGTTTTCAAGTTCGCAGGTCCAGCCGGCCGGGCAGTTATAAAAACGGCCCTTCTTCGGCTCTTCCTGATCCTTGAAAAGTCCGGCGTACTGCGTCAGATCGGCGATTTTTTTCAGGTCCGGAGCCTTGGGCTTGAGGTTGCGTTTGGCATCGCCTTCGACCACATACCGCGGCACATACCAGCCTTCGGTTGCGCCAATGATCGGTGCGCCGACGCCCACTACCTTCCCGGAGTCTGCCGCCTTGTTCCAGACTTCGCTGCGACCCACCCATTCTTCCGCCAACACTTGAATATCATTGCTGCTCAAGGCGCTCTCCATCGTGATGGAATTGCCCGGCAGCGTATCGATGGCACAGCCGTAGCCGTCCTTGAGCAAAACCTGCAACACGTCGGTGAGCAACATGCCGCTTTCCCAATTGAGCCCGGCGAACTTCACCGGTTTGCCCGACTCGCACCAACCGGCGGCCTGGGTCGCTGCACTACCGGCCAACAGACCGAGGGAAATCAGTGTGGCGGTAAGGTTTTTTTTGATTTTCACAATCGCACGCTCCAACACAGTGAACAGGGTTATGGCAGTGCAAACGTTCGCCACATCAGTGGCGAACAATTGTCATCAACGTAAAACTCAAGCTCCTTGATGTATCGTCGGGAACCAATCTTCGCGCAGTCTCTGACCGGTCTGCATCGCATGCCCTGGATACGGTGGAGAGGTCCGTCCTGGACGCTCGAAGTAACGGATGTCGTCGCCAAGCCAGCGCAGCGACAACACACGTCGACGCTGCGCCGATGCATTGCCCCTGGCGCCATGGACCGTGCGGAAATCGAACAGCACTGCATCGCCAGGCTGCATCTCCCACTCAAGCACTTGCATGCCCTCTTCCTTGTCCGGATCAGGCGCGTCACGGTACCCGTCCGCGTCCCGGTAAAAATCGCTTTGATCGGCCCAGTGGACGGGTTTTATCCCCTTCTCCCAACGGTGTGAGCCCGCAAGCAGCCGCAGTGTCGATTCGCGCACTGGGTCCACGGGTATCCAGAAACTGACGTTCTGGTTGCCCTCGACAAAGTAGTAGGGAATGTCTTGATGCCAAGGCGTGGCTTTCTGCGCCCCCGGCTCCTTGACCAGCACATGATCATGGAAGAATTGTGCCGATTTCGAACGCATGACAGCGGCAGCGACGGAGGCTGCCGGAGACTGCTCCACCATGGCGCGAAACTCGGGGATCCGTTGCCAGTTGCAATAGTCATCGAAAAAACCGCCCGGCTTGTCATCCTTCTCGACGTATCGGCTGGCGTAAACGCCTGGCTCGTTCAGATTGCGCTCAATACCGGCGGCAATGGTCTCGATCCAGTCACTGAAAATGCCGCGCAGGCAAACCGCCCCATCGCGTTGAAAGGCCTCAATGTCTTTTTCGTTAATGGTGTAGGAACTGCGTGTCATGACCTGAAACTCCCTCGAACAAGAAATAAAGGTGGGCGCAGGACAAATATTTCATGACACTCAACGAAGATAAAATAATATGTCTTGATCTGACACCGAAGAAAATCTTATGAAGTTCAGCCTGCGACAACTGCGTTACGCACTCGCTGCGGCCAAGCATGGCAACCTCACGCTGGCGGCCGAGGAGTTACACGTTTCCCAACCCTCGATCTCCACGGCCATTACCGAGCTGGAACAGCTTTTCGAGCAGCCACTGTTTGTTCGCCAACGCGGGCTCGGCGTGTCCCTGACGCCTTTCGGCCGCACGGTGATGGCCCAGGCCAAACGTGTCTTGGCCGAGGCTCGGAGCTTTTCGGACATCGGGAGTAACAGCAACGATTTTTCCGGAGAACTGGTGCTGGGTTGCTACGAGGACCTGGCGCCTTATTGCCTGCCGCAAATCCTGAGGCGCGTGCAACAGGACCATCCTCAGGTCACGGTCGATATGCGCGAAGGCGGGTTCGAATATCTGGGCAAGCGTCTCGCTGAAGGCGCCCTGGAGTTGGCGCTGACGTACGACCTGGGGTTGCCGGCAAACATGGAATGCATCGTGCTGCGCCAGTTGACGGCCCATGCCTTGTTGGCGGCTGATCACCCGCTGGCCAACGAGACCCATGTCAGTCTGCAGGCTCTGAGCGAATGCAACCTGGTGGTGACTGACCAAATCCACAGCTGGCAACACGTGCTCGACCTGTTCAATTTTCATGGGCTTTCGCCCGCCAGCGTCCAGCGCACACACAGCTTCGAGTTTCAGCGCAGTCTCGTCGCCAATGGATTCGGCGTGGCGCTGACCTACACCAGACCCTTCGGCGACCACAGCTACGATGGTCAGCCACTGGTCTGTCGTCCGATCCGCGAAGAGCTGCCTGCACAGCGCATCGTATTGGCCTATGACCAGCGCTACCCGTTAACGCCACCTGCCGAGGCGTTCAAACAACAAGCCGTGGCCTGGTTCAACGAACGGCCGCCGTTTGCCGCAAATTGAGTCAGTGAGCCCCTTCCCGCACCCAGCGCCTGACTTCAGCCTGTATCGCATAAGCCGGCGCCTCCACCGCATTGAAATCCTGGGTATAGCGCTGGGCAAATCCGTTGACTCCCCATTCCTGAAACTGTTGCACGTGCTTGAGTTCGTGAGCCCAGACGGCGAGGTTCTGTTCTGCGGTTTGAGCGTCCCGGAAGAGGATGATGTCGATCAGCGTCACGGCGCCGACATCGGGGTTTTGCAGCATCGCGGTGGCAGCGGTGAATTGGCTGGCATCGCTGACTTTGTAGTGCGCGGCATCAAGGATGCCGGGGTCGTACCAGCGCAGCAGTTGCTCGCGGATGTGCGGCGGGATGGGTTGGATGTCGGCGCTGGCGGCTTCGGCGCGAGCTTGGGTCAGCCACAGCGCCAGTGCAGGCGCCGCGACCTGGTAAATGTCATCGGGCAGTGTGCCGAGCAGCGGGCTCAGGTCTGGCAGGCAGACACAACTGTCCAGGCACACTGGTTTCTCGCCAGCGGGACAGTCGTTGGCGTGGGCTGGCACGACAAGTGTCAGGCCAAGAACAAACAGCGCCAGACGCGGGGTGATGGGCGACATGAGCCCCTCCAGGGACGCGAGCAGCGAGTCACAACTGATCAAGTTCGTGTATAGCTTTCACGTATCCCTGTCGGTTTCTTCTCCATGATTGCTATGGATCATAGCCGCGCCTCAGGACTAGCCGCCATCAGACGCCGAACGTGAACTTCGACGGATCTTCCTTGTCATGCTGCCTGTTGCCCCAACCCTCCCATCGATGGCGAAGTCACTCATTTCGCAGTAGCCGTCTTGAACTTCGTCCAGGTACGCATGCGCGCCCGCATGTCGGCCTGGGGAATGTCCTTGCCCGGAATCAGCCGTGCATAGGTGGCCTCATCGAGGTAGATGTCCGGGTTGTTGCGCATCGTCGCATCGACGCTCGGCCGCGCGTTGGCGTTGGAGGTCGGGTAGCCGGTGAAATTGCTGATGGCGGCCATGTTCTGTGGACGCATGACGAAGTTGATGAACGCGTAAGCATATTCCGGGTGTTTGGCGTCGACCGGAATGGCCATGGTGTCCATCCACACCGTGGTGCCTTCACGGGGGATGCGGTATTCGAATCGGGTGGTCTTGCCGGCGCTGTCCGATGTGCGTTGCGCCTGGGTCATGTCGCCGCTGTAGCCGAGCGACAGGCACAGGTTGCCGTTCACCAGATCGGTCACCGGTTGCGACTGGAACTTGCGAATGTACGGCCGCAATTTCATCAGCAATTCACTCGCTGCCGCCAGGTCCTGCGGCTTGGCGCTGCGCGGTTCGCGACCGAGGTAATTGAGCACCACCGCCAGCACTTCGTCTGGCGAGTCGATCATCGAAATACCGCAGTCGGCAAATTTTGCGGCCAGTTCCGGTTTGAACAGCATGTCGAGGCTGTTGACCGGCGCATCCGGCGAGCGTTGTTTGATTTGTTCGGCATTGTAGGTCAGGCCGATGGTGCCCCAGGTGTAGGGCACAGTTGCTTGGCTCGAATGCTCATACTGCGCGCGCAACTTCTGCAGACCGGGCTCGACGTCATTCAGGGCGGTGAGTCTGGAGCGGTCCAGCGGCAACAGGCTACCGGCGCGCATCAGGCGCTCGGCAACCGTGTCGCCGGGGAAGATCAGGTCATAACCGCTGCCGCCGGCGAGCATCTTGGCTTCCAGCGTTTCGCTGCCATCCATGACGTCATAGATCACCTTGATCCCGGTTTCTGCAGTGAATTGGGCGAGTGTGTCTTCGGCAAAATAATCGGCCCAGTTGTACAGCCGCAGGGTTTTCTCTTCGGCGCGCAGCGATGGCGAGGCGAGCGCCAGACCCAAAGCGGCGAGCAACAGCGTGTGGGGAATGCGCATGTCAAACTCCTTGAGTGTTCCAGCGTGCGTGGGAATGGCGACCGTCCTGGCTCAACAGCGCGCCGTACATGTCCGGCCGGCGGTCGCGGTAGATGCCCCAGCTCAGGCGCTCTTCGCGAATTGCGGCCAGGTCCACGCTGTGGACCAGCACCCCGCTGCTGTCTCGGTCGGCTTCGGCGAGCAGCTTGCCCTTGTGATTGCAGATGAATGACGAGCCGTAGAAGCTCATCTGCAAGTCTGGATCGGTGGTTGCCACCTCACGACCGACGCGATTCGCCGCGACCACGGGCAGGATGTTCGCGGCGGCATGACCGCGCATGGTCATCTGCCAGTGATCGCGCGAATCCAGTGTGGCGCAGCCCGGTTCGGAACCGATGGCGGTGGGAAACAGCAAGATTTCGGCGCCCATCAGCGCCAGGCAACGGGCGGTTTCGGGGAACCACTGATCCCAGCAGATGCCCACGCCAAGACGCCCGAACGCGGTGTCCCAAACGCGGAAGCCGGTATCGCCGGGGCTGAAGTATTCCTTCTCCTGATAGCCGATGGCGTTGGGGATATGGGTCTTGCGATACACCCCCAGCAAACGCCCGTCGGCATCCGCCACGCTCAGGGAATTGAAGTAGGCATTGCCGGCCTTCTCGAACCAGCTCAGCGGCAACACCACCCCTAACTCTTTGGCCAGTGCGGCAAAGCGCTTGAGTACGGGGCTGTACCGATACTCTTCAGCCAACATCAAATGCTTATGGCTCTGCTCGATGCAGAAATACGGTGTGGCGAACAGCTCTTGCAACAGGATGACCTGGGCGCCCTTCCCGGCCGCGTCCCGGACCAACTGCTCGGCTTGATCAAGGTTGTGCGGTAAATCCCAGGTGCAAGGCATCTGCGTGGTGGCAATCGTCAGCAACGTCATGGCATCAACCCTCCACCGGCCAGGCCGGCTGCTGCTGGGTGATGCAATGCACCCCGCCGCCGCCATGCGCCAGATGGTTGATCCGCACCGGCACCACCTCGCGCCCCGGGAAGGCATGAGTCAACACCTCGGCCGCCGCGTGGTCGGCATCGATGCCATAGGCCGGCATGATGATCGCGTTGTTGGCGATATAGAAATTGGTGTACGAGGCGCAGAACACTTCGGCGTCGGTGTCCACGGCATCGGTGGCTTCAAACAACTCGATCAACTCGAACCGCCGGCCATTGGCATCGGTGGCCAGTTCCAACGCACGACGGTTTTCCCGGGCGACCTCGGCATACACCGATTGCGTGTCGTGGGTGGCGTCCACCAGCAGCACACCAGGACGAGCGAATGCACAGACGCCATCGACGTGGCCATCGGTCATGTCGCCGGTCACGTAATCCGGATCACCCGGTAGCCAGATGGTTTTCTTCACGCCCAGCAGGCGGGTGAAGATCTCTTCGATTTCAGCCTTGGTCATGCCCGGATTTCGATTGGGATTGAGCAGCACCGACTCGGTGGTAATCAGCGTGCCCTCACCGTCGACATGAATCGCCCCGCCTTCATTGCTCAAAGGTGTGCCGAAGCACTGCATCCCCAAGTGATTGAGCGCGCGGCGCGCCAGGCTCTGATCCAGGTCGTGCGCCGACTTGCCGCCCCACGCGTTGAAGCGCCAACTCACACCGGCCATCCCGTGTTGCGGGTGGCAGACGAAGCTTGGGCCTGAGTCACGGCACCAACTGTCATTCACCGCCATTTCGATCAATTCAATGTTGGGTCCGCACAGCGCTTTTGCGCTGGCGACAGCAGACGGATCGACCACCATTTTCACCGGTTCGAAACGGGCAATGGCGTTGGCGACCCGAGCGAAATCTTCTTGTACCAACGGCAAGGTAACGCGCCAACCCGACTCCCAGAGTGCCCGGTTGTGCGGCCAGACCATCCAGGTCGCGGTGTGTTTAACCCACTCGGCCGGCATCCACCAGCCGCCGTTTTGAAGTTGGTTCTGCTGCATGATAAAAAGCCCCTTAGTTAAGCCATTGTGTTCAACAAAACTGCCTTGGCGGTCTTGGCATGCATGCTACGGCTGTAAAAACGGGCCAACAAACGATGGATTTTGCAGAAAAGTGATTAGAGGAACTTATCAATATGCTCAAGCACTGGCCCCCGCTCAGCACCCTTCGCGGCTTTGAAGCCGCCGCCCGCCTGGGCAGTTTTCACAAGGCCGCCGACGAATTGCACCTGACTCAATCGGCGATCAGTCAGCAGATTCGAACGCTTGAGGCGTACCTGGAACAGCCGCTGTTTTTCCGCAGTGGACGCAGCGTCAGCCTGACCGATGCCGGCCACGATTTGCTCAGCACCACCCAAGCGTTGTTGCAGCAATTGGCGGTCGGCATTCGCCGCCTCGGGCAATACCAGAAACCCAATCAACTGGTGCTCAACACCACGCCGACGTTTGCCCGTCATTGGCTGCTGCCACGGCTGGGGGATTTTCGCCGGCAGCACCCGGAAGTCGACCTGTGGATTTTCAGCACCGATGAAGTGCCGGACATGACCACGCAGACCATCGATCTCGCGGTGCGCGACGACATCAGTTCCCAGGCCGAATGCAGCTTCAAAGTGCTGCACGCCGACCGCCTTTACCCAGCCTGCCACCCGGACCTGTTGGTGCTGCCCGCCGAGCAACGCACCACGCTTCACGGCGAACGGGAAATGGACTGGAGTCATTGGGCGGTGGAGGCCGGAATTGATGTCGGTCAGAAGGATCAGGGATTGAATTTCTCCGATCCTGGCCTGTTGCTGGACGCAGCATGCGCAGGGCTCGGCATCGCGCTGGTCAGTCAATTGCTGAGCCAGCCAGCGCGCGCCAACGGCTTGTTGCAACCCTTGGTGGAAGACACCATTCGCGGACCGAACTGGGCCTTGTTGACCCATCGCGACAGCGAAAACAATCCGCTGGCGCGAAGCTTCGTCGGTTGGCTGCTGAGTAACCTCGATGCCGCCAGCCAGACGACATAGTGTTTACCCCTGAGAAACACTCTTGAAATTGGGCAACAGGGTCGCCGTCGATGACGTCACTGCGCTGAGGTCTGCCTGAACCGTCTCAGGCTTCTCTTCGTCGACCACCTCCCCGTTCAGCGCCTTGTTCATCTTCACGGTGTCCAGTGCGCCGACCCATTTGGCAATGGCCATGGTGCCGACGCCGTTGCCGATGGTGTTGGTGATCGCCCGCGCTTCCGACATGAATCGGTCCACGCCCAACAGCAACACCATGCCCGCCACCGGAATGGTGCCCAGGGATGACAATGTCGCCGCCAGAATGATGAACCCCGAACCGGTCACACCGGCAGAACCTTTGGAGGTAAACATCAACACCGCCAGGACGATCAACTGATCCGTCAGGGTCAGCGGCGTGTTGGTGGCCTGGGCGATGAAGATCGCGGCGATGGTGTAGTAGATCGCCTGACCGTCCGGGTTGAAGGTCAAGCCCGAGGGAATGATCATCCCCGCCACGGGCTTGGAGACACCGGCCTTTTCCATCTTGGAAATCATCTGCGGCAGCACCGATTCCGAAGAGCTGGTGCCCAGCACGGTGAACAGTTCTTCCTTGATGAACTTCAGGAACTTCCACAGGCTGAAACCGCTGTAGCGACAGATCGGCCCCAGCACGAAAATCACGAACACGGCGCAGGTCAGATAGACGCAGGCCATGAGTTTTCCGAGTGAGAACAACGAGCCAAAACCGTATTTGCCGATGGTGAATGCGATGGCACCGAAGGCACCGATCGGCGCCAGGCGCATCACCATGTTGACGATGCGGAACATCCCCTGCATCAGGCTATCCAGAGTGTCGACGAACACTTTTGCTCGCGGTCCCACGTGCGCCAGCGCAATGCCGAGCAGGATCGAAAACAGCAGGATTTGCAGCACGTTGCCCTTGGCGAAGGCATCGACGATGGTGTCGGGGATGATGTTCATGACGAAGTCCATGAACGAGGTATGTTTCACCGCCGTGGTGTAGGTGGCCAGGCTTGAAGTGTCCAGCGTGGCGACATCGATGTTCATGCCGGCGCCGGGCTTGAACACATCAACCACCACCAGGCCGACGATCAAGGCCAGCGTGGACACCACTTCAAAATACAGCAGCGCCCGAAAGCCCACACGGCCCAGCTCTTTCATGCTCTCCATGCGGGCGATGCCCGTGACCACGGTGAGGAAAATCACCGGTGCGAGGAGCATTTTGATCAGTTTGATAAAGGCATCGCCCAAGGGTTTGAGCGCAGTTGCGGTTTCAGGAATGAACACCCCGACGATGGCGCCGAGGATGACGGCGATGAGGACTTGAACATAGAGTTTGCCGAATATTCTTTTCATGACAGGGCCCTGATTTTTTATTGTTGTCAGGAAATGCCAAGGGCGCGGATGCAGTGACCGGCCCCTTGGCGTTGTGCCGCAGTACGACTTGAATCAGCGCTTGATCAGCTCGATCACGGCATCGGTGACCTGCCGGGTAGTGGCCGTGCCGCCCAGGTCCGGCGTGTGCAGACCGCTCTCGGTGACGGCCTCGATGGCCGACATCAGGTGGTTTGCGGCAGCCGCTTCACCCAGGTGTTCGAGCATCATTGCCGCAGTCCAGAAGGTCGCGATCGGGTTGGCCACGCCTTTGCCGGTGATGTCGAAGGCCGAGCCGTGGATCGGTTCGAACATCGAGGGGAATTTGCGCGACGGGTTGAGGTTGGCCGTCGGCGCGATGCCCAGGCTGCCGGACAACGCCGCGGCCAGGTCGGACAAGATGTCGGCGTGCAGGTTGGTGGCGACGATCACGTCCAGGGTCGACGGTTTGAGCACCATGCGCGTGGTCACGGCGTCGACCAGTTCCTTGTCGATCCTGACGTCAGGGAAATCCTTGGCGACTTCGTAGAAAATCTCGTCCCACAACACCATGCCATGTCGCTGGGCGTTGGACTTGGTGACCATGGTCAGGTGCTTGCGCGGACGGCTTCGGGCCAGTTCGAAGGCAAAGCGGTGAATGCGTTCGACCCCGGCACGGGTGAAGACCGACACTTCAGTGGCGACCTCTTCAGGCAACCCTCGGTGAACGCGACCACCGTTGCCGGAGTATTCGCCCTCGGAGTTTTCCCGCACCACCACCCAGTCGATCTGATCGCCGTTGAGCAACGGACTCTTGACCCCAGGCAATACGCGCGCCGGCCGCACGTTGGCGTATTGATCGAAGCCCTGGCAGATCGGCAGACGCAGTCCCCACAGGGAAATGTGATCCGGCACGTTGAGCGCACCGACTGCGCCAAAGAAAATCGCGTCGAAGGTTTTCAGTTCTTCCAACCCACCCTCGGGGATGTAGTAACCGTTTTTCAGGTAGTTGTCCGAGTTCCAGTCGAAGTGCTTGAAGTCCAGTTCGAAGCCCGATTGCTTCGACAACGCTTGCAGCACCTCGACGCCTGCGGCGATCACTTCAACACCGATGCCATCGCCGGGTACCGCAGCAATTTTGTATGCGCTCATGGTTGACTCCACTCTCGTCACGTTCTTGTTGTGCCTGTCGAACGGGGTGTTCAATCAGGGTGTGAGCGGAGTATATGTAGTGAACAAATGAGTGTGAGTTACTCAAAATCACTACATACATGAACACAGGTTACGAATGAGCCAGACCCTGGATTTGTCATTTTTCTACCTGCTGGCCAATAAAGGCAGCCTCGCGGCGACAGCACGGGAACTTGGCGTCACTCCGCCGGCGGTGAGCAAACGCCTGAGCGCACTGGAAGCCCGGCTGGGCATTCGCCTGGTCAACCGCACCACGCGCTCGATGAGCCTGACCTCGGAAGGCGAGCTGTATTTTTCCCATGCCGCGCGCATCCTGACCCAGATCGATGAAGTCGAGCAGTTAATCAGCAGCAGCCGGGCGACGCCCAAGGGACTGATCCGCGTCAACGCCTCGCTGGGATTCGGGCGCCGTTATATTGGCCCGGCCCTCGGCGCCTTCTTCGCGCAATACCCTGAGGTGGAAATCCAGCTGGAAATCAGCGATCACCCGCTCGACCTGGCAACGCACGGGTTTGATCTGGGCATTCGTTTTGGCACCCTGCCCGATGCCGCTTTCCATGCGCGCAAGATCGCCTCCAATCGCCGCCTGCTCTGCGCGTCGCCGCTGTACCTGGAAAAGCACGGTGTGCCCAAGCGCCTCGCGGATCTGCAGCAACACAACTGCATCTTCCTGCGGCAAAACGAAACACCCTACGGCGTGTGGAGTTTTACCAACGGCGGGCGCACGCAAAACATCAAGGTGCGTGGAGCGTTGGGCTGCAATGACGGTGAAGTGGCCCTGAACTGGGCGCTGGAAGGCCACGGTATTTTGCTTAGGGCCGAATGGGACATCGCTCGCTATGTACGCAGCGGTCGCCTGCGCCTGGTGCTGGAGGATCAGACCCCCACTCGCGCCGACGTCTATGCCGTCTACCCGCAACAATTGCACTTGTCGGCGCGAGTGCGCAGCCTTATCGATTTTCTAGTGGAGCGCTTCAAACACATTGATCATTTGGAAGAACAGGAATGAGCCTCGGATTAAACGGACCGACCGATCGTCACTGGCAAGTTCTTGAGCAACGTCTATTTTGACAAGTGAACGTACACTATTACGAAGGCGCATTAGTTGACGCCACCTTATCAATAGCGCCTGACAACATTCAGGCGTCATTAAAGTGGCCATATCAATCACCACACCAGAAACTTAAGACCCTCAAACCAAAAAACGCGACCGCAGACACTAATGTTTAATTCACCAGAACTGACGAACGGACATAAAATAAATAAAACCCTTTAAAAACAACGCACTAACAGAACAGCCTCCTCTCCAGGCAACCCTGTCGAAAATTAGCAAAACCAACACAGACCGGGCGCAAATATAAAAAGTTTCAAACTTATTTATTAAATTAAATAGTGCATTTAACACTTTTAAATATTGATCATAGATGCTAATAATCCGCCCGCCACCGGGTTCTTAAGGCGTCACACCCTTCTCACATGAAGTGAACATCAGCTCTCAGGCTGACTTTTCCGGTTTCAACTAACCCCCAAACAACGCCAGCTTGTTCAAGTTCTAATAAACTCGGACCAGCTATTTCGCTGCGCATAAATCTGCGCGAGGAAGGGCATCATCGCTCGTCATCAATCCAGGATTAAAATCCTATCGATTTTCGGTACCCGTCCAGAAGCCATCAAGATGGCGCCTTTGGTCAAAGCCCTCGCTGCAGAACCTGGCATTGATTCGCAGATCTGCATCACCGGCCAACACCAAAGCATGCTCAAACAGGTGCTGGATCTGTTCGACCTGAAAGCCGATTACACCCTCGATGTGATGACGCCGAAGCAGACGCTCAACTCTCTGACAGCGGCGCTCTACGCGGCGATTGACCCGGTGCTGGACGCGACGTGCCCGGATCGGGTGCTGGTGCATGGCGATACCACCTCGGCCATGGTCGCCGCGATGGCTGCGTTCCATCGCCGCATTCCGGTCGGCCATGTCGAAGCCGGTTTGCGAACCGGTGATATCTACAGCCCGTGGCCCGAAGAAATGAACCGCCGCTGCATCGACCTCGGCGCGGACATGCTGTTTGCACCGACTCACGAATCGCGGCAGAACCTGCTCGACGAACGCCTTCAGGGGCGCACGTTCGTGACCGGCAATACGGTGATCGACGCGTTGCAGATGACCGCGCAGCGCATCGAACGGGACGCTGACCTGCGTGCCAGCCTGGACCAGCAATTCTCCTTCCTGCAGGGCGGCCGCAAGGTCCTGCTGGTAACCGGGCATCGTCGTGAGAACTTCGGCGAAGGCTTCCTCGATATCTGCAAGGCCTTGAGCCATCTGGCTCGGCGTGCCGACATCCAGATCGTCTATCCGGTGCACTTGAACCCCAATGTCATGGGCCCGGTCACCGAACACCTGGGCGGCCTGCCCAACGTGCACCTGATCCAGCCGCTGGACTACCTGGCCTTCGTGCGCCTGATGCAACGGGCACATGTGATCCTGACCGACTCCGGTGGTGTGCAGGAAGAAGCGCCGTCGCTGGGCAAACCCGTGCTGGTCATGCGCGATGTGACCGAGCGACCGGAAGCTGTCGCTGCCGGCACCGTGCGGCTGGTCGGCACCTCGCCGGACTCGATCATCGAGGGCGTCAACGCGCTGTTCGATGACGACCTGCTGTGGCGTCGCTGCTCCCTGGCGGCCAACCCCTACGGCGATGGCCTGGCCAGCTCGCGCATCGTCGACGCCCTGATGGGTCGTCCGGTCGATGAGTTCATCGTCGCCAGCCCTTTGCCTCAATTCCTGCACTCGCCGTCAGGGGTGCCGGTGGCCGAGAAACACCACCCGGCTTTTACCGCTCAGTAACCCAAATCACTTCTCCCCTTATCAGCTCGAGATCTACCTGAATGAAGTCTTCCGTTGCCATCCATACGGGTGCGCTCAGCGCCTTTGCCTGTGGCGTGAGCCTGCTCGCGCTCATGCCGACCTTTGCCTTGGCCGCGGACAGCCCGCTCACCCAGGCGATCAACCGGCTCACCGCCGATACCCGACAAGAGCGTGAGATTCGCTTGAGCGATCTGGGGATCGACGCACCGATCATCCTCGGTTCCACCGATTCGCGACGTGAACTGTATCTGCCGGTGCCGGCGGGCGTTCCTCTGACGGATGCGTCGCTCAATTTTGACGCCAGCTACCTCAATGGCGAAGGCGGCCGCAACACCTTGATGCTGTCGCTGGATGGCTATCCGGTGAGTGCGCAAGGGCTCAGCGAACCTCAGGGCAATGCCAGCGCGATACTCGGCGTGGACAAGAAAGCACGAGACAGCGGCTCGGTACGCCTGGGCGTCGCCTGGTCATCGATCGTGTCGCGTGTGTTGTGCGAAGACGAACGTGCCATCGGCAACGTGTTGCGCATCGAGCCGGACACCCGCCTCACCTACAGCTACGACGCCAGCCTTTTGCAGGACGTCGGTGCAGCCTGGACAGCATTGCCTGGCAAACCGGGGATCATGGTTGCGCCGGGCACGGTGTCCGCCGAAAGCTACGACGCCGCCTGGCGCCTCGGTGTGGCGCTGGAGCGGATCGGCAAGCACGCCCGCATCCTGCCCTTCCCGGCACTCCAGGACAGCGTTGACCTAAGCGGCCTGCGCATCCCGGCCGAGCTGCTGGCGATCCCGGCCTTCGCCAGCCTGAACGGCAAAGGCTCGCAGGTCCTGGCGAACCCGGCGCAAATCGGCGCGCTGCTGATGTTGGGCCAGACCCCGAACGTCCAGGCTGACCTGGCGATCAACGACCCGCAACTGCTCAAGGCCGTCAATGACGCCCTCGACGCCTTGCAGAGCCAGATCCAGGGCCTCGACGCCTCCGCGGTCAACGCTTTCACGCAATGGCGTGCGCAGCACATCAATGCAGGCCTGGCCGCCACTGGCACAGACAATGTGCGCTTGGCACTGCTGGGCACACGCCCGGTGCTGATGATCGCGCCGCAAGCGACCGGCAAGGCCTTGGCCTTGTTCAGCTCGGCCTGGAACTCCCTGGCCCGCAGCCGTCAATTGACGGTCAGCGAAGCCCAGTTGCCACTGAGCGCCGATGGCCGCGTGGCCTTGTCGCGCCTGGGCGGTAACCCCGGCGCCATCGACGTGCTGGCCAAGTCCGACTGGAGCACCTCGTTCCCGCTGGGCAGCGTGGCCTACGACGGTCGCCTGCCTGTGAAAGCAGTAATCGACGTGTCCGCCGCTCCCGGCGCCTCGGACACCGATCCGGTGGCCTCGCTGTTTCTCAACGATTACCTGATTGGCGCGCAACAGCTGGTGGCCAACGGTGAAAAGCAACGCATCGAAGCGCGCATCCCGCGTTACGCCTTGGGCTCGACCAACGTGTTGCGCGTGTCGTTCCAGCGTCAGCCTGTCAGCGATCGCTGCCTGGAAACGCCACAGGCGTTCCCGGTCTCGGTATTGCCGACCAGCCATATCGTGCTGGAAAAAACCACGCTGGGTGATGACTTCTCCGGCATGGCTGCGCGCTTTGCCATGGACACGCAAATCTTCGTGCCACAGGCCTACCTCGAACACCCGGCAAGCAGTTTGCCGCAGGTGATTTCGGTCGCCAACGCCGCCGGTGTTTCGCCGCTGCGGGCAAATCTGAATGTCAGCGCCGACCCGAAAAACTCGGTCACGCCGGACAAGCCTTTCCTGGCGTTCGAGCTGCCGATCAAGGACAGCAAAGAGTCGGTGCTGGTCGATGACCAGGGTCGTCTGCGCGTCAATCACAAGGATCAACTGCTGCTGGACGTGCATCCCCTCAACCACCTGGCCTCGTTGCAAGTGGTCGATGCCGGCAGCCAGCACGGTCTGGTCTATCGCACCCTGGGCGCCGACGCGCCACGCTTCGCCAAGCAGGTTCTGCTGAACCGCGGCGACGTCGCCATCCTCGGTGACAACGGCACCCTGACCACCTTCGACACCCAGGACCCGAGTGGCAGCCAACTGATCGACAACGAAGAACCCAAAGGCCTGGATGCCTGGCGCACGCCGTCGCTGCTGTGGCTGATTCCCGGCGGCATTCTGTTGGTCCTCATCCTGTTGTTGGCTGGCCGTAACGCCCGTCGCAATCGTCAATAACGGTACCCTTCGATGACGTCGCTTTATTGGCCCTACTGGCTGGCCCACTACTACAGCTTCCTGGAGTTCTCGACCATCGTGGTCGCGATATTGATCCTGATCTCCGGGGTTGACGATCTGTTCATTGACCTGTGGTACTGGTCTCGCCGCCTGTTTCGCAAGTTCACCGTGGGCCGCAAGTACCGGCCGCTGACCGCCGAGCAACTGATGGCCAGGGACGAACAACCCCTGGCAATCATGGTCCCGGCGTGGCTGGAATACGACGTCATCGCGCCGATGATCGAGAACATGGTGTCGACCCTCGATTACCAGAACTATGTGGTCTTCGTCGGCACGTACATCAACGACCAGCGCACCATTGATGAAGTGGAACGCATGCGTCGGCGCTACAAGCAGTTGCATCGCGTGGAAGTCCCGCATGCCGGGCCGACCTGCAAGGCCGACTGCCTGAACTGGGTGATCCAGGCGATTTTCCTGCACGAGAAAACCCACGGCATAACCTTCGCCGGCGTCGTGCTGCACGACAGCGAAGACGTGCTGCACCCGATGGAATTGCGCCTGTTCAACTACTTGCTGCCGCGCAAGGACATGATCCAGTTGCCCGTGGTTTCACTGGAGCGCAACTGGTACGAATGGGTCGCTGGCACCTACATGGATGAGTTTGCCGAATGGCACGGCAAGGACCTGGTGGTGCGTGAAAGCATGACCGACACGGTGCCGTCTGCCGGCGTCGGCACGTGCTTTTCACACCGTGCGTTGCGCGTGCTGGCCGGGGAAACCCAGAACCAGCCGTTCAACACCGACAGCCTCACCGAGGACTACGACGTTGGCGCACGCCTGGCCAAGGTCGGCATGAATGCGATCTTCGTGCGCTTCCCGGTTAAATTTCGCGTGCTGCGCAAATCGTGGTTCCGCAAGCCGTACGAATCGACCCTGACAATGCCGTTGTGTGTGCGCGAATTCTTTCCAGACACCTTCCGCACCGCGTTCCGCCAGAAAGCTCGCTGGACCCTCGGCATCGGCCTGCAAGGCTGGGAGCAAATGGGCTGGAACGGCTCGCTGGCCAACCGTTATCTGCTGTTTCGTGACCGCAAAGGCGTGGTGACGGCGTTCGTCAGCATCATCGCTTACGTGATTCTGGTGCAGCTGCTGGCGTTGATCATTCTGCGTCACAGCGGTCTGTGGGACGTGAGTTTCCCGACCCCGTTTGAAACCAACGGCTTCATCAAATACCTGTTGCTGGCCAACGGTGCCGCACTGGTCTGGCGTATCGCCCACCGCTGCTACTTCACCACCGTGCTCTACGGCTGGCAGCATGGTTTGCTGTCCATTCCGCGCATGGTCGTCGGCAACTTCGTCAACTTCATGGCCGCCTCACGGGCCTGGCGCATGTTCCTGGTCGGCAAGGTGATGAACCGCAAACTGGTGTGGGACAAGACCATGCACGACTTCCCGTCCACCGACCTGGTCGCTGTCGCACCGCGCAAGCTGGGCAGCGTGTTGCTGTCCTGGCAGGCGATCAACGAAACCGATCTGCAAAGCGCCCTCATCGAACAGAAAACCCGGCACATGCCCTTGGGCCGTATTTTGCTCAGCAACGGCTGGCTGGATGACGAGACCCTGGCTGAAGCCATCGCTTTCCAGAACGACCTGCCCCGGGTGTTCGATCTAGCGAACAAGGCTGAGGACGCCAACCAGACGCTCGACGATGAATTCGCCCTGCGCTGGCGCGTGGTGCCGCTTGGCCTGAATGCAGACGGCCTGGCGCAAATCGCCGTGGCCAGTCCACTGCCGGCCGAAGGTCTGCAACAGATCAGCGATGAGCTGGGCAGTGAGCCGGTGCAACTGATCGCCCGGGAAAGTGAAATCGTCGCGCAATTGCGCCAACTGAACGTGCGCGACGGCCAGGCCGTACCGGATGCCCGTGCGCCGCTGTTGGGCGACCTGCTGATCGAAATGGGTCTGCTGGATCGCGAGGTGTTCGACCGCGCCATGTTGCAGTACCGCCCGCAACGTCACGGACGCATCGGCGACTATCTGGTCGACAGCGGCGTGCTGCCCCGCGAAATCATCGAAAAGGCCGTGGCACGTCAACACAGCCACTACCCTGCGGAGCTTCCGGCATGAATCGCCCCTTGTTGACCCTCATGGCGACGGGGCTGAGCCTGATACCTGCGCTGGCCCTTGCCGAAAACCTGCCGCTGCCATTGACCGGCCCGGCCTATGTCACCGCCAACGAGGCCTACAGCGCCTACGAACGCAAAGACTACGACCTGGCCATCGCCAAGGCCCGCGAAGCACTGCGTCAGCGCGCCGACATCACCCGTTTGAATACGCTGATTGCGCTGGCGCAACGGGACAAGGAGCTGCGCGACCATCCCAAAAGCTACTCGCCGTCACGCCAGGCTCCGGGCTTCGGCGCCGCGGCACAGGCCTTCAAGGCCTATGATCACGATGACTTCGGCACGGCGGCTATTGCGGCACGCAAAGCCATCGCCCAAGCGCCCAAACGCATGGATTATCGACTGCTGTTGATCGAATCCTTGCAGCGCCAGCAACATTTGCAGGACGCCGATCAAGCCACCACCCAGGCCTTGGCCGTCTTCCCCAATGACGATACGTTGCTGATGCGTCGCGAAGCAATTCGTCGTCAACTGGCCGCACCGCTGGCGGTTGAAGGCTATCGAGCCCTGGAACAAGGCCAAGTACCGGTGGCCGTGGACCGGGCGCAAAAAGCCGTCGCCTGGGCGCCGGAAATCGGCGCCAACCAGCAACTGCTGATCAGCGCCCTGCTCGCTGCCAACGATTATCGCGGCGCCGAACAGGCCGCGACCGGCGCATTGGCCCAGGACGATGGGGAAATCGCTCCGTGGATTCTGCGCAGCTATGCCCTTGATCGTCAGGGCAAGACCCAGGCCGCTCAGGCGGACCTTAATCACGCCCTGGCCATCGACGGCTTGCTGGAAACCGAAACCCGCGACATTCGTTTCTTCGCCGCCGACGCCGCACTGGCCCATGGCGAGCCTCAGCAAGCACTCGATCACCTGCAACCGCTCGCCGACGATGAAGGCGGCGAAGTGGCACGTCGACGCACCGCCGCCCGTATGGCGTTGCGCCAGAAAAATAACGGTGCGAATGTCAGCGCGCGCTTCCCTGCCCCGGCCTTGAACTGCCAGGAAACTGCCTTCGGCCTGGTCTGTGATATCTGGCCGGGCAACCAGCGCGACGGCGGCACGGACATGGCGACCCAGGCTTACGCAGCCCTGGCCCGCAAAGACCCAGCAACGGCGGCGGCCCTGGCGCAACAGGCCATTGACCGTGCGCCGCAGAATCCGGCGTACCGCCGTTTGCTGGTCAGCGCCTTGAGCGACCAGAAACGTGTGCCCGAAGCCATCACGGCAGCCAGCGAAGGTCTCAAGATCACTGGCGATGACGCACGACTGTTGGCCCAACGCGGCCGTCTGCGTCAGCAAGCGGGTGACGATGCCGGGGCTCGCCAGGACTTTACTCAAGCCCTGGCACTGGGCAGCCTGCCCGCTTACGAAGAAGCCAGCCTGTATGCCGCCATCGGCCAGCGCCGAACTGCGCGCGAACGGCTGCAACAAGCGCGGGACACCGGTGAACTCGAATCGATGAGCGAGCTGCAAATCGCTTACCTGTCGGTCCAGGCCGGCGACGATGACAGCGCCCATGAGTCGTTCCGCAAGGCCGATGCCCAGACCCGACTCTCGCCGACAGCCACTCAGGATGCGGCCTACAACGCGATGCGGGTCAATGACGACGAACAAGCCGTCACCTACTTCAAGCGCGTCATCGATTCGACCAATGCCGGCGATCTGGACCTGACCCCGCAGCAGTTGTTCGACACCCGTCGCGCGGTGGCCGATGTGTCGCGCACCTGGGGCTTGACCAACACCACCAGCTATCGCGGCAACAGCACCAGCAGCGGCCTGAGTTCTGCCCCGAGCGGTGGCAGTGGCAGTACCAGCAATGACAGTGTGCAAAACAGCACCGAACTTTCCTGGCGCCCCCTGGGTTACCGCAACGCACGTTTTGTCGAACTGTACGGTCGCGTCACCGACACGCTGTGGAGCAAGAACAGCGATTCGGATACCGGCGTCGATGCGCTGCAAGGCGCCTTGGGCGTGCGGGTCAAACCGTTCACCTCGCTGAACGTGATGGCCGCCGTCGAGCGCACCTTCCCTTTGGGCTCATCGAATGTCGACGGTGACTGGTTGCTGCGTCTGGGTTATGGCTCCAGCATCGGCACCGACCTGCGGGTCGATACCGACAGCTGGTGGACCTCGCAGCTGTACGCCGAAGGCGGTCATTACGTCAACGCCTCGCGCAACTACTTCAACAGCGAATGGCAGGTGGGTCGCAGCTACGCCATCGGCGGCGCGGGTTCGCGCTGGGTGACGTTCCCGCATGTGGTGGCCGCGTTCGACTACGACTCGAAGATGAACAGCGAGACCGGCGCCGACGGCAGCGACCACACATCGTCCGGCAAGGCCGGCGGCATTGGCGTGGGCAACAACGTGCGTTACTGGTTCCGCGAAGACGCGTACAACGCGCCTCGCTCCTACGTGGATTTTTCCCTGCAATACCGTGTGAAGGTGCTGGGCGAAGACAACGCTGAAGGCGTGTTCGCGCGCCTGACCTACTCCTATTGAGGACTTGCATGAACGTTCGAATGTGTTTGTGGCTGGGTCTTGGCCTGCTCCCGATGGGGGCGCACGCCGCCTCTGAAATCGCCCAGCTGTATGCGCCAAAACTGCCGGAAGGTTCGGCCTGGTTGCGCGTGGTCAATCCGTCCGACACGGCCCAGCAAGTGCGGGTCGACCAGGGCACAAGCGTCGCCCTTTCAGCACAAGCCACAGTGGCCAGCCCTTTTCAGGTGGTGGACTCGCGACAGCCGCTGCACGTGACCGTCAATGGTCAGGAGATCAAAGGCCTGAGCGCGCCGAAAAGCGCGTGGGTCACGTTGATCCTCGACAGCGACCCGACACGGGCGCCACGCCTGGTGATCGACCCGCCGTTGCGCGGCAAGGACCTGCGCGCCGAACTGAATGTCTACAACCTGGCCAACGGTTGCGACAAGGCCGAGGTCAAACTAGCCAACGGCGCCCCTGTCTTCAATCAGCTGCCGTTCAACGGTCAGGCCCAGCGCACGATCAACCCGGTACAAGCGACGCTGGTCGCCTCCTGCAATGAAACCGCGAGCCTGCCGTTGAAGCTCGCCCCTTTCAAGGCCGGTGACCGTTACAGCCTGTTCCTGGTCGGCTCGCGGCAGGCGCCACGCCTGATTGGCCTTGTCGACCAGAGCGCGCCATGAACTTTCAATTGAAATCCGCTGGCCGCCCTCCTCGCCTGTCGATTCCTGGCGTGATCGCCGGCCTGTTGTTGAGCCTGTCCGGTGCCAGCGTTCAAGCGGCGTCGGCGGTGATTACTGGCGACGGCGGCTGGTTATTCCCGGCCTGGGAAAGCCTGAGCAAGGTCGACAACGCCGGCACGGCGCGCAACATCGCGCTGGTCAAAACGCTCCAGCAGCAACTGCAACGCGAACACATCGGGCTGATCGTACTGGTCGTGCCCATGAAAGCGCCGTTCTATGCCCAACGCTTGCCCGCCGATCAGCCGCTGAGCGCAGCAGTGAATCAGCGTTACGAGCATTTGCAGAGTGACCTGACTCGCGCCGGCCTGACCACTCTGGACATCAAGCCGATCCTGCTCCGTACCGAGGTTGGCCAGCAGACCGCGTTTTACCGCGCCGACTACCACTGGACAGCCTGGAGCGCGGAAAACACCGCCGATGCCACCGCACAACTGATCACCGAGCGTTACCGCCTGCAAGGTCAACCCGGTGGTGGCGCAGCACTGGGCCAGTGGTTCGAACGCCGCGCCTTCGGCGACCTGGCGAGTAACTTCCTGCCGGCGGTCAAGCGCAAGGCCATTGGTCGCGACATCTACACCGTGCGCCATCAAGCCGAGAACGATTTGCTGATCGATGATGCTCCGGCGCCGGTTCAAGTCATCGGCAACAGCTTTGTCCAGCCTTACCTGGGCTTTACGCAAAAGCTTTCCAATGCCCTGGACCGTCCCGTTGCGCTGACCTGGAATCCCGGCGACGTCGGCCCGTGGGCTACGCTGCTGCAGTACCTGGAGTCGGCGGATTTCGCCCAACACAAACCGCAAGTGATCGTCTGGCAATTCAACGAGGGTCAGTTCCACCTCGGCCCGGATGCAGCGGCCAACTGGAACGCCAAAGGCGTCACCTCGCTGAACCAATGGCATCAACGCATCGACAAGGCTCTGCCGTGAAGATTCTTGGCTACACCGTCAGCCGGGCAACCCTTGCCGGACTTTTGTTCGCCGCCACTCTCGGTGCAGGTACCAGCATGCTCTATGTGACCCACAACAAGACCCTGGAACCGGGGGTTGTCGGCATCGTCTGGCAGCCAGACAACAAGACTGTCGGCATCAATGGCCACTGGGAAAAACTCGGCGCGCGTGAACTGCTGGTGCAATGGACGGTTGTCGACGACCAGGCCTTTGTGGCCGGCACCGGCCTGCCCAGCGTACCGGTTCTGCCCGACTGGGCGCGGATCGCCAAGGCACCGTGGGCGCAGGATGTGATCGTCGGACTGGCCGGTTACTTCAGCGAAAACCGCTCACGGGACAACATCGAGCAACTGGCCGCGACCTCGGAGCGCATCGCCAAGTTGCCGACGCCGCTGCACGTCACCGGCTGGTATTTCCCCGCCGAAGTCGACCCCAGCTGGACCCGCGCCAAAGAACTCCCCGCCCTGCTGGCCAAGCTGCCGCGACCGTTGTGGATCAGCGTCTACGACGGCGCCAACATCGGCCCCGCCGCCACCGCCGACTGGCTCAAGCAGTGGCTGCCCAATGACATCGGCGTGTTCTTCCAGGACGGCGTCGGCGTTTACGCCCGCACCGCCCCGGTGGCCAAAACCTACGCCGACGCCCTGAGCCAACGCCTGGGCAAAGACCGCGTGCGAATCATCGTCGAAGCCTTCCGCCCCCGCTTCGGTGGCGGATTTCGCTCCGCAACCGCCGCCGAGCTCAAGCCGCAAATGGCAGCGTACAACGGTTATCCGCTGTACCTGTTCGACGGGCCGCACTACGTGACGCCTGAGTTGGTGGATCAGTTGGCGCAATAACGTCCGAAGGCGACAAGGGTCTGCTTCCTCGGCACTTGTCGCAAGCAGCGACGAACGCGTAAGTTGCACAGGCTGCCATTCACGTCAGTCTGGAGTTGATCGATGCGCATCGCCTTGCTGTCCGACATCCACTTGTCCGTCAACGCAATCCCCTTTCCCGATGTGGATGCCGACATTGTCGTGCTCGCCGGCGATATCTCGCGCCCGGCACGGGCCATTGAGTGGGCCAGAGCCTGCCCTTTGCCGGTGGTGTATGTGGCGGGCAACCACGAGTTTTATGGCAGTGACCTGATCTCGACCTACGCGCACTTCAAAAGCTTGACCCAAGGCACGCAGATCCACGTGCTGGAGCGCTCGCAGTACATCCACAAAGGCGTGCGGTTTTTGGGTTGCACCTTGTGGTCTGACTATCGTCTGATCGATGACCCAGAGGAGCGGGCACAAGGCATTGCTATGGCGACGAACGTGATCCGGGACTTCACCCATATAAAAATCTCACCCGATTTCGAGGATCCGTTCACCCCGGCAGTGTCCCAACTGATTTTCTTGCAGACCGTTTCCTGGCTGCAAGAATGCTTCAGCCAGGACCCTACGATTCCCACGGTGGTGGTTTCGCATTTCGCACCGACACGGTTGAGCATCAGCCCGCTTTTCGAGCGCTCAGCGATTAACGCGAGTTTCGTTTCAGACCTCGAAGCCCGCATCAAGGAGTGGCAGCCGGCGCTCTGGCTACATGGTCACACCCACGGGAGCTTTGACTATCGGGTCGGCAACACCCGCGTCATGTGCAATGCCCGTGGCTATGCAAAGGACGGCATCAATGAGAACCCTCTCTTTGATGACGCCTGCGTGATTGACCTGGATGTCTGAGGCACGGCCCCGTTTGCCGCGACGTCGGTTTTTCCCATCTGCATCATGGCGTTGAGCGCGCACTTGCCCGCTCAACATCGCCACCGGTCATTGCCTTCTGTTTGCAGGGCAACGACCGGTGAGCGAGACGGGTTACTTTTGTGCGACTAACGCCTTGCGCGCCGCCTTTGCGTTTTTCATGGCGGCCATTTCACGCTCGCAGGCCTCGACATCGAACGAGTTGTCCCACTTCGCAATCGCGAGGGTGCCGATGCCGTTGCCAATCAGGTTGGTTACGGCGCGTGCTTCGTTGAGGAACCGGTCGATGCCTAAAAGCAGTACCAACCCGACCAGCGGAATCGAGTGAATGGTGGTGAGCGTGGCCGCCAGGGTGATGAACCCGGCACCCGCCACGCCAGCCGAACCTTTCGAGGTCAGCAGGAAAACGCCCAACAGAACCATCTGATCCATGAACGTCAACGGCGTATTGGTGGCCTGGGCGATGAAAATCGCCGCCATGGTCAGGTAAATGCAGGTGCCATCGGCATTGAAAGTGTAGCCGGTTGGCAGCACCATGCCGACCACCGATTTCTTGCAGCCCAGTTTTTCCAGTTTCACCATCATTCGCGGCAGCACTGCTTCAGTCGAGCAGGTGCCGAGCGTGATGAGGATCTCGTCCTTGAAGTAGCGCAGAAACTGAAACAAAGGCATGCCTGACCAGCGAGCCACCGTCCCCAGCACCACCACAATGAAGATCAACGTGGTGACATAGAGGGCAATCAGCAACTGGCCGAGCGACAGCAACGTACCGATCCCATATTTGCCGATGGTGAACGCCATACCGGCACCGGCGCCCAGAGGGGCCAGTCGCATGACCATGGCGACGACCTTGAACAAGCCTTGCAGGAACAGATCGATGCTATTGATCAGCGGCTTGCTGGTTTCGCCCATTTGAACCAGGGCAATCCCCATCAGAACGGACAGCAGGATGACCTGCAGCATGACGCCGTTCGAGAACGCGCCAACGAACGTTTGCGGGATGATGTTCATGAAGAAATCGATGGTACCGCCCTGCTCACTGGCAGCCTGGCTGTACTTGGCGATGGCGCTGCCATCCAGCGTGTCGACATTGATGTTCATCCCGACGCCGGGCTTGAGGATGTTGACGACGATCAGGCCGATGACCAGCGCAATGGTTGAAAGAACCTCGAAATACAGGAGCGATTTGGCACCAATCCTCCCAACCTCTTTGATGCTGCCCATCTTGGCGATACCGACCACCACCGTGCCAAAGATAATAGGCGCCAGGAGCATCTTGATGAGCCGGATAAAGCCATCTGCAAAGGGTTGAAGCTTGGCGCCGAATTGCGGTTCAAAGTGACCGATGGCTGCACCGATCACGATGCCGATCAGCACCTGCACATAAAGCTGGCCGTACCAGCGGGACTTGGAGATTTCCACGGAAGCACCTCATTTTATTGTTGTGATGGGCGTGTGGCGTGGCGTCGGTGGGTGACGCCTGATCACTGCGACCTCCGGCTGGGAGGCCGCAGCTTGGCGGCTATCAGCCTTCGCCCAGCTCGCGCATTACCGCGTACAAGGCAGACTTGGCTTCGAAGCCGACGCCCGGGATATCCGGCAGGCCGACGTAACCGTTTTCCACACGAATCCCGTCAGCGAAGCCGCCGAAAGGCTGGAACACGTCGGGATAGGATTCGTTGCCGCCCAGGTGCAGGCCGGCGGCGATGTTCAGAGACATTTGGTGACCACCGTGGGGCACGACGCGGCGGGACGACCAGCCCATTTCTTCCATCACTTTCAGGGTGCGCATGTACTCCACCAGGCCGTAGGACAGTGCACAGTCGAATTGCACGAAGTCACGGTCAGGACGCATGCCGCCGTGGCGCAGCAGGTTGCGGGCATCCTGGTGGGAGAACAGGTTTTCACCCGTGGCCATGGGCAATTCATAGTGATTTGCCAGTTCAGCTTGCAGTGCATAGTCCAGCGGATCGCCAACTTCTTCGTACCAGAAGAGGTTGTACTTTTTGATGGCCTCTGCGTACGCAATACCTGTCTTAAGATCGAAGCGGCCATTGGCATCGACCGCCAGTCGACGACCGTCACCGACCACTTCAAGTACTGCTTCGATACGACGGATATCTTCGTCCAGTGGCACCGCGCCAATCTTCATCTTGACCACGTCGTAACCACGATCCAGATAGCTCTGCATTTCCGCCTTGAGCTTGGTCTGGTCCTTGCCCGGATAGTAATAGCCACCCGCTGCATAAACCCAAACCTTGTCATCGGCCACGCCATCGCGATAACGGTCTGCCAGCAAGCGATACAGCGGCTTGCCTTCGATCTTGGCAACGGCATCCCACACGGCCATATCAATGGTACCGACTGCAACTGAACGCTCGCCGTGACCACCAGGCTTTTCGTTGGTCATCAGGGCTTTCCAGATGGCGAACGGATCCAGGTTGTTGTTCTCATGGTCGATGAGAGTCTCTGGATCGGCTTCCATGATTCGCGCCAGGAAACGATCGCGCATCAACGCGCCCTGGCCATAACGACCGTTGGAGTTGAAACCGTAGCCGATGACAGGTTTGCCATCGCGAATCACATCCGTGATAACAGCGACGACCGAGCAGGTCATTTTGGAAAAATCGATGTAGGCATTGGCAATGGGAGAGGCAATGGAAACGGTTTTTTCACGGATGTCGACGATACGCATGACGGGTTCCTCTTGTTGTAGATGGCCCAACGTTATGCTTTGCGATGACACGCGCCCAATGCTATTAATGCCGCGCCCTATGCACAGGAGGCATTGCCCTTGGAACTCGTTTGGCTAGAAGATTTTTCGGCTTTGGCGGAGTACGGCAGCTTTGTTCGTGCCGCTGAAGCGCGCCATGTGACGCAGCCGGCCTTCAGTCGCAGAGTCCGTTCGCTGGAAAACTGGATGGGTGTTGAACTGTTCGTACGCACGCCACAAGGGGCGACGCTGACCGAGGCCGGCAAGCAGATTTTGCCCAGTGCCCAGGAAGCCGCCAGGCGTTTGTACCGGATGCGCAGCGAAGCTCAGGAAGTGGCGGGAATGGCCGCTAAAACACTGCAATTCGCCGCAACGCATTCGCTGTCGTTTACCTTTTTCCCCAGATGGTTGAGAAGCGCGGAAAAAGGCGCCCCGCTTGAGGCAGTGCAACTGCATTCGGACAGCATGGCGGTTTGTGAGCAGATGCTGATTCATGGCCAGGTGCAGTTTCTGCTTTGCCATCGCCACCCCGACGTTCCCCCGCAAATTCCTCCTGCTCAATTCGTCAGCAAAAAGGTCGGTGAAGATGTGCTTGTGCCCTTGGCGGGCAGTTCGGCCAACTTCGGCACGTCGCCGGCATCGCTACCTTACCTTGCGTACACTCAGGAATCCGGGCTCGGGCGCATCGTCGCTCACCGGCTTCAGGGCAAAGCGGACTATTTGCACCTCAAGCCGCTGTTCAGCAGCCACCTTGCCGCCGTGCTGATGTCGATGGCTCTGGAAAACAAAGGCGTGGCCTGGCTACCCAAGAGCCTGACCGAGCAGGAAGTCCTGGACGGACGTCTGGTGCGGGCGCTCGACGAAAGCTGGGACATACCACTGGAGATTCATCTCACGCGTCCGACGGCACCTGTCAGCACAGCCGCCGAAGAGTTCTGGGCCAAGCTGGGAAGCAACTGATTTTCAGGCTTGCACGTTGATCGTGCAGGCCGTTCAGCGGCACCGGCAGGTTCGATCCCGGCACGTGTCCTATCCTTCTATCCAGCCGACCACTCTGGACACCGACATGCCCGCCCCCGAATCCAACCTTCTGCAAAGCTGGCACCACAACGCCAAACCCTGGATTGAAGCCATCCGCGGCGGCACCATCGAAAGCCGCCTGCAGGTCACCGACCAGGCCATCTTGCTCGCGGTGCTGGGGCGCCAGCCCGAACGGGTGTTGGACCTGGGGTGTGGCGAAGGCTGGCTGCTGCGCGCACTGACTGAACGGGGCATCGAGGCAGTCGGTGTCGATGGCGACGCGACGCTGGTCGAGGCCGCGCAGGCGGCGGGTTCTTCACCCGTGCATGTGGCGAGTTATGAGGCGTTGGTGGATTCGACGGTGGACATAGGCCGCGACTACGACCTGATCTGCGCCAACTTCGCCCTGCTGCATCAGGACATCATCCCGCTGCTCGCCGCCATGAACACCCTGCTCGCCCCTGGCGGCGCGCTAGTGATCCAGACGCTGCATCCGTGGATCGCCGCAGGGGATGACTATCAGGACGGCTGGCGCGAGGAGACGTTCGCGGGGTTCAAGGGCCAATGGAAACCGATGCCGTGGTATTTCCGCACCCTGTCCAGTTGGCTCAATGCGCTGGACATGGCGGGATTTCAGTTGACTGCCTTGCAGGAGCCGCAACACCCGCAAAGTCCTGTGCCGCAGTCGTTGTTGATGGTGGCTGAGCCTCGGGGTTAAGCCCTTTACGGTGTTTAGTAGCCAACCCCTCGTACGCCACCCGAAGCCCGAATGGATTCGCCAGTTATCCAATGCGAGTCTTCGCATGCCAGGAACACGGCCAACGGTGCAATGTCTTGCGGCTCGCCGAAACGACCCAGAGGTGTACCGGCAATCAGTTTTTCGCCAAATTCACCGGCGAAATTGCCGTCAGTTGCCGGCGTGTTGGTGTGGCCCGGCAAGATTGAATTGACCCTGATACCCCGTGGTCCGAGCTCCCGGGCCAAGGCGAAGGTCAACGTATCGACCGCGCCCTTGGTGGCCGAATAAACGCTGGAAGCCAGGTACGGATCCGTGCTGAGGATCGAGCTGATGTTGATGATGCTGCCCGATGGACCAAACAATTTGACGGCTTCTCGAACCGCTAAAAGGTACCCGAGCACATTGAGGTTGAATTGCTGGTGGAACGCTTCCTCGGTGAGGTCTTCGATCATTTGAAACACCGCGACGCCGGCATTGTTCACGAGAATATCGAGCGTCCCGAATTCAGCCTTGACGGTATCGAACAAGCGAACCACATCGGCGGCCTTGCTCATGTCCGCCTGAATGCTGACGGCGTTGCCGCCCTGGCGCTGAATCTGTGCAACCACCGCGTCGGCGTCAGGCTGGCTCGACGCATAATTCACGACGACTGTAGCGCCCGCGGCACCGAGTGCTTTGGCGATACCTGCACCGATACCTTTTGATGCGCCGGTGACAATCGCTATTTTTCCTTCGAGTTTCATGCAATGACCTTCTTCAATTGAGTGAGGGTTCGCCAGCGCAAGCAGCCAGGTATGAAGGCCTGGGCGCAACGTGCCGCCTACCCACAGTATTCGTGCATGCGAAGGTGATGCGCTTGCCGGTTTCTCTTCGATGCTTGCCTATTCTTCTCGCATCGCTTGCGTTGCCTTTGGCGCGGCCTCATGTTCAAGCGCATGAACACTGCAATCGATGAACTGCGCCGTCTCGTGATGCGCGCCGACAACAAATGGACGGACACCGGGCTGCCACGCGTAGCGATGGTCCAGGCCGAGGCGTGTGCGAGCCAGGTTTATCAACCAATGCTGCACCTGGTGCTTCAGGGCGCCAAGACGCTGTCCATCGGGGATCAGGTTTTGCAGTACGGGCCGATCACCTATTTCCTGGTGCCCGTGGATGTGCCCGCCACCGGCGAGATCCACCCGAGCGGGCCGGGCTTGCCATACCTTGCGATCAGCCTGACCCTGGATCCCGCCGTGATTGCCACGTTGCTGGAGGGCGAATGTCCGCCGAGGGAACAGCGAAACCCGAGTCGTTTTTGTGCCGTGACGGCGCCTGCCGAGATGATCGATGCATGGTTGCGCATGCTGCGGCTCATTGACCGTCCACACGAAGCGGCGGTGTTGGCGCCCATGATCGAGAGAGAAATCCTGTTCAGGGTTTTGCAAGGACCGCTGGGGGGAATGCTGCGAGAAATGGCGCGCCCGGACGGCCATCTGGCACAGATCCGTCGCGCTACCCAATGGATCGGCGAGCATTACACCGAACCTTTTCGGGTCGAGCCGCTCGCCGCGTTGGCCGGAATGAGCGTCGCGGCGTTCTACCGTCATTTCAAATCCATCACAGGCCTGACGCCGATCCAGTATCAGAAGCATCTGCGCCTGCTCAGGGCTCGATGGTTGCTGCTGTTCGACCCTCGTGATGCCGCGTCGATCGCCTTCACCGTCGGCTATGAAAGTGCCTCGCAGTTCAGCCGCGAATACTCCCGCCTGTTCGGCTTGCCACCGGCCCGTGATGCGGCCAGGTTCAAATCGCCGACGGCGCCGGGCCGAGGGTAGCCTGCTGGCATTTCAAACACCGTAAAGGACGCCTGGATCGCCGGTACGCCAGACATTGTCGACCGAGACCTCAGCCGGACTCACCCGCTCAGCCAGCGCTACA
The DNA here is from genome assembly GCF_019823085.1 of Pseudomonas sp. DR48. NCBI lineage: Bacteria > Pseudomonadati > Pseudomonadota > Gammaproteobacteria > Pseudomonadales > Pseudomonadaceae > Pseudomonas > Pseudomonas sp. DR48. Next base: position 6,723,690 of record NZ_CP081946.1, read on the forward strand.
AATCGATGATCGTCGTCCCGGCAATCGTCTTGGCAAACCCCACTCCAAACACCCGCGCAGGCGTTTCAAAACCCGGTCTTCGTTCACCCCCCAACACCCGGCGCGCTGCTGCCAACGCCGCCAACGGTGTGTAGGTGTAACCGTTGACAGTCTCGATCACTGAGCGCGCCACGCTGCCGTCGGCCCCTGTGACTTCTGCCACGGCGCGGGCGCGGTGGGCTTCTCGTTGCTGAGCGTTGGGGCCGTCGGGGAGCAGTGACAGATCGCCTTCGGGGAAGGCATCGCCGGTGATGTGCACGAACATCGCAATATTGGGGATGTCGGTGGAATGCCAGGCGGTCACCAAATCACCGAAGGACAGCGGCGCGCACAGTGCCGGACCCTCGCCAAAATCGAAGTACTGCGCCTGGGCATCCGGCGTTGCTACGAGCTGCCCATCGACCCGTGCCAGAAGGCCGGCACCGATAATCTCGCTGACACTCAGGGCCGATCCCCGGGACATGGAACCTGCGACTTGAAGTGCCACCCGCAATGACTGCGGGTCCTGCACTCGGCGAGCGACATGCATCGCCAGGCAATCGGTCGGCACCACGTCCCAGCCAACCCCGGGCAGCAACATGACACCCGCCTCGGCAGCCTGAGTGCCAAGCCGTTCCGCCAGCCGATAGACGTTGATCTCAGCCGTAATGTCCAGATAGTCGACCGCGGCCTTGATACAGGCCTGCATCAAGGGAGATGCCGTCTTCGCAAAAGGCCCGGCGAAGTTCAGCAGCACGCCAACGCCGTCCAGGGATTCGGCTGCCTGCTCATCGGGCGTGAACACGCGATAAGGAACCTCCAGTCGCGCAGCGAGCGACGCCAGTTTTTCGCCATTGCGCCCGGCGATCACAACGTCCAGCCCCAGCGCTGTGGCATGCTCGGCCGCCATGCGACCGGTGTAGCCCGTCGCCCCGTAGATCATTAGTGTTTTCATTGGGCGTGCTGCCAGTTCTTGTAGACGAATTCGAGGCTGTAACCGTCCGGGTCAAGGACATTGGCGGCGTAATAGTTGGGATCGTAATGCAGGCGTGCGCCAGGGGCTCCATTGTCCACCGCGCCATTTTCCATGGCGGCGGTGTAGGCGGCGTTGACCTCGGCCTGACTGTTCGCCACGAAGCCGACATGCACTGCCCGTCCCTCGACCACACCCTCGCGCAACCAGAAAAACACCCGCCCGTTGGCACCGAACCCCTTCAGGTCCGGATGGCCCGGCGGACCGTTCTTCCCGTCATAGTCGAGTCGCGCGGTAATGCCAAGCGGCGCCAGTGCGGCGGTGTAGAAACGGATGGAGCGCTCAACGTCGCTTACCGAAATAAAAACATGATCAAGCATGGTGGTTGCCTCGCTGTTGAGATGCTGATTCAGATGCAATAACCGCCCGCGACTTCAATCGTCTGAGCGTTGATCCAGCGCCCTTCCTCGGATAGCAACATGGCGATGACATCCGCGACATCCTGGGGTTCGCCCACCCGGCCAAGGGCGGTTTGCGAGGCGAGCATCGCTTCGAATTCGTCATTCAAACCGCCACCTAGTTCGGTGCGAATCGCCCCCGGTGAGACGGCATTGGCACGGATGCGCCGAGGGCCAAATTCTTTGGCCATGTAACGGGTCAACACGTCGAGTCCGCCCTTGAAGGCGGCATAAGGCGCGACGCCTGCGGTGGCAACGCGAGTCGTGGCGCTGGTCAGGTTGACGATGCTCGCACCTTCGCCCATCAACGGCAGCAACGCTTGTGTCAGGAAAAACGGGCCCTTGAGGTGAACGTTCAGCAGGCCGTCAAATTGCGCCTCGGTGACCGACTCCAGAGGATTGAATACGCCGTGGCCGGCGTTGTTCACCAGACCGTCGAGCGTTGCCACCCCCCAGGTGTCCTGCAAGGTCAGCTGCACCGTGTCTCGAAAACGGTCGAAGCGACTCACGTCGCCAACCTCCAGCTCAAGCGCTACGGCCTTGCCGCCTGCTGCCTGGATACGCTGGACCACAGAGGCTGCTGCATCAGCGTTGCTCTTGTAGGTCAGGATGACGCCCATGCCGCGTCGGGCGCAGAGTTCGGCCGTGCTGGCGCCGATGCCCCGGCTGCCGCCGGTAATGACGATAACGCTCATGTGCTACTCCAATGTCACTGAATTGAGTCACCACAGTAACCATCGCCTTCGCAACGCACGCAGCCGTTCCTGCCCAAATCCTGCCTGTTTCTGCTTTTCGCTTGCCTGGGCATACACGCCTGAGGTCAGATGTTCGCCATGACAAACCCATTGAATGAACTTCGCGCACTGGCAAGCCGGGCCGAAAACCGCCGCACGGAAACGGGCATCCCGAGAGTCGCCATGGTCCAGGGCAAAATCCCTGAGCACATGCTCGCCGCCGTTTACGACCCGATGATCAACCTGATCCTGCAAGGCAGTAAATCCATGACCATCGGCGACCGTACGCTGCGCTATGACCCGGCGACGTATTTCGTCATGTCCATCGAATTGCCTGCGGTCGGTCAAGTACACCCCAGCGCTCGCGGTGAACCGTACCTGGCCGTCAGCCTGACGCTCGACCCGATCGTTCTGGCAACGCTACTGGCCGATCTTCCCAAACCCATCGGGCATCACAACCAGGACCCTGGCTTTTCGGTAGCCGCCGTCACCCCCGACCTGATGGATGCCTGGGTGCGCATGCTGCGATTGATTGACCGCCCCGACGACATTGCGGCGCTGGCGCCAGTCTACGAACGAGAGATTCTGTACCGTGTCCTGCAAGGCCCTCACGGCTGGATGCTGCGTGATATCGCGGCCCCCGACAGCGCCATGGCCCGGGTCAGCCAGGCGATTCAGCACATCCGTCGCGACTTCGCCGAAACCATTCGGGTGGAGGCCCTGGCACAACGTGCGGCGATGAGCGTGTCAGCCTTTCACCGGCACTTCAAAGCCGTCACCGCGCTGAGCCCGTTGCAGTATCAGAAAAGGGTGCGCTTGCTCCAGGCCCGGATGCTGTTGGTGGCCAACGCCAGCAGTGTCACCGGCGCGGCATTCGAGGTGGGTTATGAAAGCGCCACGCAATTCAGCCGCGATTACGCGCGGGTATTCGGCTTGCCGCCCGCTCGAGATGCCGCCAGGATTCTTGGCGAAACCCGAAGCCAGCCGCGTTAGAGCAGCATCCGTTAAACAGCGCTTCAGCTGACTTCTTCTTCCCTGACACCGACCAAGGTAATGAACGCCTCGATATCCAGTGGCCTGCTCAGGAAGTAGCCTTGACCTTCATCGCATGACACCGCTTTGAGCAACTTCAGTTGTTCAGCGGTTTCGATGCCCTCTGCCGTCACGGTGAGCGCCAGCGCACGCCCCAGGCCGACGATGGCCTGGATGATCGCCTTGTCATCTTCGCTTTCATCGAGCCGGTTCAAAAAGCTGCGGTCTATCTTCAGGCCATCGAAAGGAAACGCGCGCAGATAGCTCAGCGATGAATACCCGGTGCCGAAGTCGTCCATCGCTATGCGCACGCCAAGGCGTTTCAGCGTGCGCATGATCTCCAGCGCGCCCGACGCATCTTCGAGCATGACACTCTCGGTAATTTCCAGCTCGACGCGGGCGGGGTCGATACCAGAATCGTCGAGCGATTGCTGAATGCGCTCGACCAGATTGCCCTGTTTGAACTCGGTCGGTGACAGGTTGACGGAGACGAACAGACTCTCCGGCCATTGAGCGGCGCTCGTGCAGGCGGTATTGAGCACCCAGTTGCTCAAGGCCAGTATCAGCCCTGACTCTTCGGCAATGGGGATGAATGTGTCGGGGGAGATCAAGCCGTGCTCGGGATGTTTCCAGCGTACCAAGGCTTCGGCGCCGACCATCTTTCCGTCGGCGATTCGATAGCGGGGCTGGAAATGCAGCCGCAGCTCGCCATGCTTGATCGCGAAACGCAGATCGTTTTCCAGGCGACGACGCTCAATGATCTTGGCATTCATATCACCGGCGTAAAAACGCCAGGTGTTACGACCCGCGGCCTTCGCCTCGTACAGGGCAATGTCCGCATAACGCAGCAGTTCGGCCGCTTTGCTAGCGTCATTTGGCGCCATGGCGATGCCGATGCTGGCACTGACAAACACTTCCTGCTCATCGATCGCGACCGGCCGCTCGATAGATTCGATCAGGCGATGACAGAGTGCCTCGACTTCGTCCTGGGAACTGACGTCGGTGAGGATCAGCACAAACTCATCCCCGCCGACCCGGGCGACAAGGTCGCCGTGGCGTACGCAATCCGCCAGGCGGCTCGACACTTCATTCAGAACAAGGTCGCCTGCCGCGTGCCCAAGCAAGTCGTTGACCGGTTTGAACCGATCCAGGTCCAGGCTGAGCATGACCAGCGGTGAGTCTTCGCTTGGCATTGCCTTGAGTTTACCGTCAAGAAACTCCTGCAGACGTGTCCTGTTGGGTAGCCCGGTCAGGGAATCATGCTGTGACAGAAACTCGATGCGTCGACGGGCTTCGACTTCTTCCGTCACATCAGTGGCTGTACCCCGGAACCCTTTACAGGGCATGTCTCGGGCCGAGAGACGAGTGATTCGCTCACGCCCCTGGGGATCCACGTAGCGACACTGGATAGTGATATCGGGACGCCGGTTCGGGAGGCTCAGCCACTGAGACAATGTGCCTGATTCAGTACCCAGCAGATCATCCATTGGCGCACCAATCCAGGCATTCATGGAGAGCCCGGTGACGGCTTCAAATCGCTCCGACAGATAGGTGAAGCGCCAATTCGCATCAATTTCCCAGACCCAGTCCGAGCTGGCTTCAACCACATCGCGAAAACGCGCTTCGCTGGTGGCAAGGGCATCCTGACTTTTCTGCAGCGATGCGTAGCTGGCGTCCAATGCGAGCGCAGCAACGGTCGCGCGCCGCAATATCACCCAGGTCATCAGGCACACCAACAACGCGGCGATGCCAATCAATGGCAACCCTATGCCCAACAAGCGCAGACCAGGCCGGGACGAAATCCAACGCAATTTGCCGACGCTGCCGTCATCGCCCAAGGCAAAGAGAGACGTCGAGTCAACGTCATCAGCGGTGGCGACACGCAGACCATTTACCCCGAAATCGTTGCCTATCGCCTGGAGTTTGGCGCCCTCCAGCATGTCCACGAAAATCAACACCGACGGCACTCGGTCATCCGCCGTTACGGTCGGATCGGTGCCCGGTGTAATAGCGGCAGCCGCGACAAGGGCCGGTACGCCACCAATATTGACGAAAGCGGTGGTCGGCGTTTCCGATTCCGCGCCCGCACGAGCCTTGTCGAGAATCGAGTCAACGGAATGCCCGAGCCACTGGGCAAGCTCGACGGATTTCAGCTCCCCTTTGACGACCGAATAGACAGTGCGGTTGACGTCATTGACGACAAACAGGCCCTGGATGCCAAAGTCCGCATAAAGCGTGGAGCCAACGTTTTGTCGCACGAAAGCCCAGTTGGGGTCCACTTGAGTGTGCAGGTGCTTGTATGCATCGCCCCAAAATGCGTAATCCTTGACGGTCAGACGCAGGGATTTTTCCATCGATTGCACCGCTTTCTGCGTGTAGAAAGCACTTTCGGCCTCCTCCGTACGGTCTAAATCCCGGGCGAGAAAAACCAGTGAAATGCTGGCCAGCAGAAACACACCGGCCAGTAACCCCACAAACTTGAAAAGAGAGGCCCGAGCCAACGATACGCTTGTACGGTTGGAGAGGGAGGAAACGATAGAAGCGAGATTGTTCGGCATGATTTACCGCAGTTCGTTGGTGCAAGGCGCTTGCATACAACGCTATCGGCGGCGGAGGGAGAACTATGAGCGATCTCGTTTTCTACGCGGCCATTTGCGACAGAAGGCTCTACTGCGGCTGAAACGTCTGAAGATACGCCAACAGGTTGTCGACTTTTTCCGGATCGCTGAGCCCCCAGAAAATCATGCGGGTACCAGGCACGACGGATTTTGGCGCTTCAAGGTAGGCGGTCAGGGTTTCGCGGGTCCAGACGATGCCGGCTGATTTCATCGCGTCGGAGTATTGGTAATCCGGGCTGCTGCCCGAATGACGGCCAAAAATGCCGTTGAGCTGCGGTCCGAATGAACCTCGCGCCGATTCGCCGACCTGATGGCAGCCGCCGCATAGGCGCGGGAACAATTTTGCGCCGGCTTCAGCGTCGCCGGCCGCGTGTGCTTGCGCACTGAACGCTCCAGCATTGAGCACCAGGGCGAAGGTGAGTAACGCGGCTTTCTTCATATAGGGTTCCGGATCAGAGGGTGTTCACGGCACAAGCTTTGCGGCGATTTCACCATGATCGTTTATCCTGTGCACCCCGAAATTTCACCGGAGACACCTGTGCCACCCCTGACCGCCCGCGAGGTTTACCAGCTATTGCGCGACGCTGCGCTGGAAGTCCGGCCGCTTAAGCGCCTCGACGAACAACCCGAGCCTGGCCATGTGCACGTCGACATCGAAGGCTGGCGCCTGAGCCTCGGTTTCGAGGGCAATCGCCTGCGTCACTGCCTGCGCTGCCAAAGCCCGGACGGTCGCACGGGTGAGCCCGATAGCTGGCAACGTTACGGCACCGACCCGGTGAGTTTGCTCAGCACTTGGGAGCAGGCGCAGATTGAACGGCTGTGCGCTGAAATCACGCAGTAACACCCTCAAAGCGCCGCAACGAAAACGCCGACAAATCCAGGTCACTGCGGCCCCGCACACACCACTGCGCCAACGCCTCTCCCAGCGCCGCGGAATGCTTGAAGCCATGCCCGGAACAGGCGGACACCACCAGGGTATTTTTCAGTGAAGGATGCTCGTCGATGATGAAGTGGCTGTCCGGCGTCACGGTGTAGGCGCACACCGCCGACTTGGCGACCCGCGAGCTGACACCGGCGATCTTGCCGCGCACGTGGGTATCGAACATCTCTTGTGCTTCGGCGGCGCTGACGGTTCTGTCCAGGGTGTCGGGCGACGATTCTTCGCTGTATTGCTCGGTCGCGACCTTCAGGCTGTTCTCGCCCGGCAACGGTGGAAAGCCATAGCTCGCATCATCGTCTGCCCCTTGATGGCGGATGAACGTCGGCGAGACCGGCGCGAATTGCGCTGTTTCTTCCAGCTCAAACCAGAACAGCGTCTGACGACACACCCGCAGCAAACGGTCGAAGGGGGCGCCGAGCAAACCCTGGGACCACATGCCCGCGCTGATCACCACCTTGTCGGCAATGATCGTGCGCTGATCAGTCGTGACTGTGACGCCCTGCTCGTCCGAGCGGATCTGCGTGACGGTTTCCCCTTTGAGCAGCGTCGCGCCCAGTGCTTCGGCGAGTTGCAGCTGCACCGCGATGCAGCGCTCGGGCCGGACGTAGCCGCCACTCGGTTCGAAGTAGCCGACCGCCGTGTCCAGCACCGGTGAAAACTGCGGGAAGCGCTGGCGAATCTGCTCCGCCGACAACCGCTCGTGTTCGATGCCGTGGGTTTGCGCGAGGTGCAGGGTGCGGTGGGTGAAGTCGCTGGCATCGTCAGCGTTGTAGTCGGGGCCGGAGGTCATGACCAGCACGCCACACTGTTCAAACAGCGACTCGCCGGACAGTGCTTCGAGCTCGCGCCAGATTCGGTGGGAATTGCGAACGATGGGCAGATAGGCGGCGCCCTCCCCGACCGAAAGCCGGGTGATGCGCGTGTCGCCGTGACTTGAACCTTGATCGTGGGGAGGATGGTGGCGGTCGACGCCGATCACATTGACGCCGGCTTTCGCCAGTTGATACAGCGTGGCGGCGCCCATCGCGCCCATGCCGAGAACCGCTACTTCACACCGATGTTCCATCCCTGCCCCCACCGAAAACCAGATGATTGAAAAGCCTCCAGCATAAGCGCTTCGTTCTGATTTTTCAGTGGCGGCACAGATGATCCTCGACGGAGGCGTTAAAAACGCGGTTTGACTGCCTTCCAGTCCGGTTTATAACGCTGCATCTGCTTCACGTCATCGCGCTGGCGGATGCCGCAGGTCAGGTATTGGTCATGCAGCTTGCCGAGTTGATCGTGGTCCAGCTCCAGGCCCAACCCTGGCGCACGGGTGATTTTCACGCAGCCATCGACAATCGGGATCTTGCCGCCCTTGATCACCTCTTCGTCCGGCTCCTGCCACGGGTAATGCGTGTCGCAGGCGTAATCCAGATTGGGCACTGCGGCAGCCACATGTGCCATCGCCATCAGGCTGATGCCCAGGTGCGAGTTGGAATGCATCGACACGCCAAGGCCAAAGGTGTCGCACATTTTCGCCAGTGCCTGGGTGTCGCGCAGACCGCCCCAATAATGGTGATCGGCGAGGACGATCTGCACGCTGTTCAACGCCACACTGCGGCGGAATTCGTCGAAATCGGTGACCACCATGTTGGTCGCCAGCGGCAGCCCGGTGCGTTTGTGCAGCTCGGACATGCCGTCGAGGCCCGGTGTCGGGTCTTCGTAATATTGCAGATCATCGCCCAACAGTTCGGCCATGCGGATCGAGGTTTCCAGCGACCAGTTACCGTTCGGATCGATGCGCAACGGGTAACCGGGAAAGGCTTGTTTCAGCGCCTTGATGCACGACACTTCGTGCTCCGGTGGCAGCGTGCCGGCCTTGAGCTTGATGCTCTTGAAACCGTAGGCCTCGATCATCCGCCGCGCCTGGGCAACGATCTGTTCTTCGTTCAGCGCCTCGCCCCAGTTGTCCGGTTTGTAGGGTGAATCGACATGCTGGGCGTACTTGAAAAACAGGTAGGCGCTGAACGGAATTTCGTCGCGGATCGCCCCGCCGAGCAAGTCCACCAAGGGCACGTTCAACGAGTGTGCCTGCAAATCCAGGAACGCCACTTCGAACGCCGAATACGCGTTGCTCACCGCTTTGCTCGCATGCGAGCCCGGCGCCAGTTCCGCGCCGGCAATGCTCGCCGGTTTGTTCGCCGCCACCGTCGCCTGGACGATGCTGCGCAATTGATTGAGGTTGAACGGGTCGAGGCCGATCAATTGGCTTTGCAGTTGCTGCTGGATCAACAGTGCCGGCGCGTCGCCGTAACTTTCACCTAGGCCTATGTAGCCGTTGTCGCTTTCAATCTCGATGATCGAGCGCAGCGCAAAGGGTTCGTGAATCCCGCTGGCATTGAGCAGCGGCGGGTCTCGAAAGGCGATGGGGGTGACGGTGACTCGTTTGATTTTCAAGAGGCTGCTCCCTTTGGATCAGGTTTCAATGCTGGGTAACTTGAAGATTTTTGCGGTGGGGCACCGAGCACGCTGCGTGCATCGCCCTTCGGTGCGGTGCGGGCGAAGAAGATCACCACCGCCGCCACCAGTGAAGTGGCCGCCAGACCGTAGAGGCCGCCTTCGATGGAGCCGGTTTTCTGCTCAAGGAAACCGAACGCCGTCGGCGCGACGAAACCGCCGAGGTTACCGATGGAGTTGATCAAGGCGATCACGGCAGCAGCGATGCGCGCATCCAGATAGCCCTGCGGAATCGGCCAGAACAACGCCGAGGCCGCTTTGAAACCTATCGCGGCAAAGCAGATGGCGACGAAGGCGAAAATCGGCCCGCCGGTGGTGGACATGAACATGCCGAACGCAGCGATCACCAGGGTCAGGGCGACCCAGGCTTGCTGGTGTTTCCATTTGCTGGCCATCGCGGCGAAGCCGTACATCGCGATGATCGAAATGATCCACGGAATCGAGTTGAACAGGCCGACCTGGAAGTCGCCGAGGTTGCCCATTTTCTTGATCATGCTCGGCAGCCAGAACGTGGCGCCATAGATGGTCAGGGCGATGGAAAAGTAGATGAAGCAAAACAGCGCGATCTGCTTGTCGGCGAGCAATTTGAACATCGACGGCTTGACGGTTTGCGTCGCCTCGCGGGCCTGCTGTTCCAGGGCGATGGCGCTGACCAGTGCGTCTTTTTCTTCTGCACTCAGCCAATTGGCCTGGCGCGGATGGGACTGCAACCAGAACCAGACAAATCCGCAGAGCACGATCGAAGCAAAACCTTCGATCAGGAACATCCACTGCCAGCCATGCAGGCTGAAGCCACTGACATTGAGCAACGCGCCGGACACCGGGCCGGAGATCACCGAGGCGATGGCCGAGCCGCTGAGGAAGATCGCCATGGCCTTGCCGCGTTCGGTCGATGGCAGCCATTGAGTGAAGTAATAAATGATCCCGGGAAAGAACCCCGCTTCGGCGGCGCCGAGCACAAATCGCAGCACATAGAAGCTGGTTTCGCCGCGCACAAACGCCATCGCCATCGCCGCCGCGCCCCAGGTGAACATGATGCGCGTCAGCCAGGCGCGAGCGCCGTAACGTTGCAGCAGCATGTTGGAAGGCACTTCGAAGATTGCGTAACCGATGAAGAACAGGCCGGCGCCCAGGCCGTAGGCGGCAGCGCCGATGCCCAGGTCGGTTTCCATGTGGCTGCGCACGAAGCCGATGTTGACCCGGTCGATGTAGTTGACGATGAACATCACCACGAACAGCGGCAGCACGTGGCGCTTGACCTTGGCGGCTGCGCGGGCGAGCACATTCGGGTCCGGCGGACTCTGGAGGGTATTCAAGGGGCGACTCCCGATCATTGTTTTTTTAGGGACAGGCCGATCATGGACGCCAGTATTGATCCCGTCTAATCTAACTTGGCATTCGATTGATACCTGGATTAGATCAATGTTCGAACTGACTCAACTGCGCTGCTTCACCACGGTAGCGACCGAACTCAACTTCCGCCGTGCCGCCGAACGGCTGAACATGACGCAACCGCCCCTCAGCCGACAGATTCAACTGCTGGAGCATCACCTGGGCGTCGAGCTGTTCACCCGCACGACCCGCAGCGTGGCCCTGACCGCCGCCGGTCGTGCGTTCTTCATCGAAGCGCAGAACCTGCTGGAGCGTGCGCAGCAAGCGGCGGTCACCGCTCGGCGCTTTGCTGAAGGCGATATCGGCTCGGTCAACATCAGTTTCGTTGGCAGCGCGGTGTATGAGTTCCTGCCCAAGGTCATCGCCGAAGCGCGGCTCAAACAGCCCCACGTGAAAATCGATCTGTCGGAGATGAACACCTACCAGCAGCACGAGGCCTTGCGTGCGCGGCGTATCGACCTGGGCATTGTCCGCGCGCCGTTGCTGGAGCCGGGTTACGCCACCGAATGCCTGGTGCGTGAACCGTTCGTGCTGGCGGTGCCCAGCCACCATCGGCTGGCCAGCGTCGAATCCGTGTCGGTCAATGACCTCGATGCGCAACCTTTTCTAATGTACTCCCACGCCGCCTACCCGCCCTTCAACGAGCTGCTGACCGGCATGCTGCGCTCCGCCCGCGTAGCCCCGGAATACGTGCAATGGCTGGGTTCGTCGCTGACCATCCTGGCCCTGGTCAACGCCGGCATGGGCCTGGCCCTGGTGCCGCGTTGCGCGACCAGCGTGGTGTTCAAGAACGTGGTGTTTCGCGACATTGATCTGGGCGAAGGGGTGCAAAGCGAGCTGCATCTGATCTGGCGCGAGAACAACGACAATCCAGCGTTTGCGATGTTGCTGGAGGGGATTCGCAGGGCGGTGCGGGAAGGCTGGGGGGTTTGAGCTGCTCGGCGTACGTCCGGAATTCGCTCGGTTTTATCAAGGTTTAAACATCGCCGGAAGGTGTCTGTTTAAGCGCGCTCAAGGTTACGTCCTGAAAGCTACAAAACCTTGCGCCGTTGCCTACGGCTACGCCAGAATCCGCCGGCTTGTGCGCCTGGGGGCTGCTCGGTAACTTGGTTCCCGTCACTGCTCATCAGTGATCGGGTTTAGTCGCCCGGGTTAACTCAGTTGCGTGCATCTGTCATGCAGGACTTTCATTCCTGTACTTGATGGTGGCTGTACGCAGGGCGCCTTCGGGCGCGCCGGATTGCTGAGTTTCCCGGTCGACTAACCTGCGTGCAGCTGCCACCCCTTTGTTTAGTCGCAAAAGGGGCGGCACCCAATTGGAAACTCAGCATATGTTCAAAGTAACGCCGAACCCACCGGACAACGATCCGGCCTCCCCGTACGAACCCGATTCAAAGAAATTCCACGAAGCCGCCGAGCGAGCGCTCGATTACCACTTCCCGTCGAACGCCGACATCAAAGCCACACCGCGAACCCGTAGCACCCTGTTTTCCGTTGACCCTGAGGCCACGGCTGAAACCCTGGCGGTGTATCTGGTCGAGACGTTGGCCTCGGTCGATGTGATGGTCCATCAGTTGGTGGATCATCTGGAGGGTGAATCACGTTATGCCCTGCTGGGGATTTCCAACAGCATCATGGTCGCGGAGATCACGGCGAACCGGGTGCTGGATAAGATCGATACGCCGGTGTAGAGGCGGTTTGCTGTGCAGCGGTCCCTTTTTGGGCCGCTGTCACAAGAGACTCTTTCCCAAAGGGCCATGAAAGCGCCGCCACTGGCCGCGCCCCCTCCATTGCGCATACCATGCGCGACTCTAAAAAAAACTACAGATGGGCCCCCATGATCAAAGCCAGTCTGCGTAGCCACCTGACACTTTGGTTTGCCGGTTTGTCGCTGCTTACGCTGCTGAGCGTGGGTTTCTATGTCGGCCACATCGCCACCGAGCAGATGAAGCAGGCAAGCGGCAATGCGTTGTTGAGCACCGCCCGGTCTGCGGCCGAGCTGTTGGGCGCGCAATTGGGTGAACGTCAGCTCGAAGTGTCCCTGCTCAGCCGCGCCGCGCTGTTCAAGCGTGGCGACCTCGACGATCCGGACATCCTGTCGTCGATGGAGCTGCGTTCGCAGTCCCGAGCCGAATACGCGTGGATGGGCGTGGCGGACGCCGACGGGCGTGTGCACCAGTCGGTGAACAATCTTCTGGTCAATCAATCGGTAAAAGAACGCCCCTGGTTTCAGGCCGGGTTGCGCGGTGCCTATACCGGCGATCCTCACGAGGCGGTCTTGCTGGCCAAACTGTTGCCGGGCGCCAGCAATGGCGAGCCGCTGCGCTTCATCGATTTCGCCGCGCCGATACGCAATGCCAACGGCCAGGTGATCGGCGTGCTGGGTGCGCATGCCCATTGGAGCTGGGTGACGCGCATTGTCGACGCGGCCGTACTGCACAAGGGTACGACGCCTGAAGTAGAAGCACTGATTGTCGACCACGACGGCAAAGTGCTGTACCCGGAACCGCTCATGGGGCAACAACTGACCAACATGCCGCCGCCTCAGGGAACCCATCCCGATACGCCGGGCTGGTCAGTGGGCAATGGCTACCTGACCAGCATTGTCGCGGTGCCGACATCCTCGAGTACGAACCTTGCGTGGTACATCGCTGTTCGACAGCCGCTGGACATCGCGCTTGAGCCGGCACGCGTCCTGTTTTACAAGTTGCTGTTGCTGGGCGTCATCGCCGCCATCGTGTTTGCGCTGGTGGCGTATTACCTCGCGCTGTACCTCAGCCGGCCGATAGAGCTGCTGGCCAAGTCGGCTCAACAAGTCCAGAACCAACAGCCCGGCGCGACGTTCCCCCGGGAACATTCAGTGCTGGAAATTGCCCAGCTTGGCCAGTCCCTTCAGGGCATGACTCAGTCCTTGCTCGGCAAGGAGCGCGAGTTGCAGGAGGCCAATGCCTCGCTGGAAGCCACCGTCGCCCAACGCACCGCCGCCCTAACCCAGGCCAATGCCGACTTGTTGAAACTGGCCACTCATGACGCGCTGACGGGCGTTTACAACCGGCGGCGGTTCGACGAGAAACTGGTCGAGTCCAGCCTGCTGTATCAACGCACCGGACGCCCGTTCGCGTTGCTGTTCATCGACGCCGACCACTTCAAGCAAATCAACGACACCCATGGTCATGCCATCGGCGATGAAGTGCTGCACCAACTGGCCCGCCTGATTCAGGACAACACCCGCGCCACGGATTTCGTGGCCCGCTACGGTGGCGAGGAATTTGCGGTGCTGTTGCCCGAAGTCGAGGAGCCGGAGAGTCCCGAGATCGTCGCAGAGAAAATCCGCGCCGCGATCGCCGCCGCTACCTTTGCCTCGGTCGGTCAGGTCACGGTCAGTATCGGTATTGGCCTTGCCGAAGCATCCGATAGCAACGCTACAGCGCTGATCAATCGGGCGGATCAGCAGCTCTATCAGGCGAAACGGGCGGGAAGGAATCGGGTGTCTCGACATGCTGGCGTCGCTGAGCGCCACTGACTGCCGCGAGTTCTTGACTTCCTGAAACGGAAAAGCCTGGGGGAATGGTAATGCTTGGGGTGTTTTGGGGTTTGGGTACATATCCGTTTTTTTGGTAATGGCGGCTTATGGTACCGCCCTGACGGCGGGTCACTTTCGAAAAGCGCGAAAGTAACCAAAGCGCTTTACCCCTGACGTTCGGCCTCACGAGGGGGCGTGCACCGCAAAAGCCAAAGCGAGGCGGCCTGCGGGCCGACCTGTTTGCTCAACGCTTGCGCGTCCTGATCGTTCCCATGCTCCGCGTGGGAATGCCGCCGGGGACGCTCTGCGTCCCAACTATCGACACCAGACTTGAGTCTTGCGCAAGGTGACGCGGAGCGTCACGGGATGCATTCCCACGCGGAGCGTGGGAACGATCAACAGCAACAGCATCGCGAGCAGGCTCACTCCCACACAAAGCAAATCGGCGCACCGCAGTTGCTCCTCACCACTCTTCAGGTCGAGCGTTAGCTCGCCTTGCGCTTTTGATTTTGTTCTGCTCCGTCGGAAGGCCGAACGCAGGTTCTGCGTAGTGGGCAACCCGGCATGGATGCCGGGTTAGCCGCCCCCGGCCATGGATGGCCGATGGCGGCGGGCCCACGGAGCAGGACCGGAGTGAGGGAATGCCGAGCCTAGGCGAGGCACCGGACGTCAGGGGCAAGAGCGTTTGGTTACTTTGCGCTTTTCAAAGTGACCCGCCGTCAGGGCGGAACCAATAGCCGCCATGACCACAGAAACGGATATGTACCCACCCCACCGTGCGCTTACTTGAGCGGTCTGCTACGAGCGGTCGCTCGCGAGGTATTGAGCGCAACAGCAGCCAAAATCAACGCCTTCAACGCCCCCTCATCAATCGAATCACCTTCATGGATATCGATAGCCCGCCGGGTATTCCCTTCAAGGCTTGAGTTGAACAGCCCCGCAGGGTCTTCAAGCGAGGCCCCCTTGGCAAAGGTCATTTTCACAACCTGCTTATACGTCTCGCCGGTACAGAGAATCCCGGCATGGGACCACACCGGAACGCCCCGCCACTTCCACTCCTCAACGACATCAGGGTCGGCCTGGTGGATAAGCGAGCGGACCCGGGCCAGCGTCTCGCCCCGCCAGTCATTCAACTCGTTGATTCTTGCGTCTATCAACCGAGAGGCAGAATCGTCCCCCTCTCCGTCCTTTGCGAACATTGCGTCCTTCTTCATTTGGATGCCGCCTCCTTGAGGATGATTTTCGCCCGAATGAGAATAGTCGCCACACGCCCCCGGTTTGAGAATCGCTGACTGACGGCTTCCCTGCGCACCAAATGATCACACCGATTCCCTCCGCGCCCGCCTTGGTGCTAAATAGAGCGCTCAGGTTTAAGCCCAGACCCTGTCGCGTAATGCAGTGCAACGAGAACTGATATGAACACCCATTTTGAGATAAGCGATGCCCTCGCCCCCAAGACCCGGCGCGAGGCCAACATCGACCACAACACCCTTCAGCCAGCGGTGGTGACAGCATGATCGAGGTCACCGAGGTTTCCATTGCCGAACTGCGCGCGGCGCTCGAGTCCGGCCAGACCACGGCGGTTGAACTGGTCCAGGCCTATCTCGCCAGGATCGACGCCTACGACACTGCCCAAACGCCCACCGCACTCAACGCGGTGGTGGTTCGAAACCCCGACGCACTCAAGGAAGCCCAAGCCAGCGATGACCGTCGAGCCAAAGGCAAGACGCTCGGCCCGCTGGATGGCATTCCCTATACGGCCAAGGACAGTTATCTGGTGAAGGGGCTCACTGCCGCTTCCGGAAGTCCTGCGTTTAAAGACCTGATCGCCTACCGCGATGCGTTCACCATCGAACGGCTTCGTGCCGCCGGGGCGATTTGCCTGGGCAAGACCAATATGCCGCCGATGGCCAATGGCGGCATGCAACGCGGGGTCTACGGCCGCGCCGAGAGCCCGTACAACGCCGACTATCTGACGGCCCCGTTTGCGTCAGGCTCATCGAACGGTGCCGGCACTGCAACCGCCGCCAGTTTCGCCGCATTCGGCCTGGCCGAAGAGACCTGGTCGAGTGGACGCGGTCCGGCATCGAACAACGGCCTGTGCGCCTATACGCCGTCGCGCGGGGTGATCTCGGTGCGCGGCAACTGGCCGTTGACCCCGACGATGGACGTGGTCGTGCCGTACGCCAGAACCATGGCCGACTTGCTTGAGGTGCTCGACGTGGTGGTGGCGAACGACCCCGACACCCGTGGCGATCTGTGGCGGATGCAACCCTGGGTGCCGATCCCGAGTGTCGCGTCGGTGCGCCCCGCTTCCTATGCCGAACTGGCCGCGGCATCCGACTCGCTCGCCGGCAAGCGCTTCGGCGTCCCGCGCATGTACATCAACAAGGATCCGGATGCGGGCACCAGCGAATCGCCTGGCATCGGCGGCCCGACGGGGCAGAAAATCCACACCCGCCAAAGCGTGATTGGCCTGTGGGAGCAAGCGCGCAAGGCCCTCGAAGCCGCTGGCGCCGAAGTGGTCGAAGTCGATTTCCCGCTGGTTTCCAACTGCGAGGGCGATCGCCCCGGCGCGCCGACCGTGTTCACCCGCGGCCTGGTGTCCAAAGAGTTTTTGCATCATGAGTTGTGGGACCTGTCGGCCTGGGCGTTCGATGATTTCCTGCGCGCCAACGGCGACCCCAAGCTCAACCGTCTGGCCGATGTCGACGGGCCGCTGATATTCCCCCACGACCCGGGCACGTTGCCCAACCGCGAAGACGACCTGGCGGCGGGCATGGACGAATACGTGAAGATGGCCCAGCGCGGTATCACCCCGTGGGACCAGTTCAGCACAGTGCCGGACGGACTTCGCGGACTTGAAGAAACGCGGCGCATCGACCTTGAAGACTGGATGGATCGGTTGAAGCTGGATGCGGTGCTGTTCCCGACGGTGGCTGATGTCGGGCCGGCGAATGCCGATGTTGATCTGCAGTCTGCCGATATCGCCTGGAGCAACGGCGTGTGGGTCGCCAACGGCAACCTCGCCATCCGCCATCTGGGCGTGCCCACGGTCACGGTGCCGATGGGCGTAATGCCGGACATCGGCATGCCGGTCGGGCTGACGTTTGCCGGTCGGGCCTATGACGATTCGACGCTGCTGCGCTTTGCCTCGGCGTTCGAGTCGATGGGCAACCTGCGAATGATCCCGCCGCGCACCCCGCCATTGCCGCGCAACCATCCGTAAAACAGCCGGGATTGGGGCCGCACAGCCACAATCCCGTCGCTCAACTGGCTCACCCTTTACTCACGACTCACAGGCGACGCTTTGCACGTCATTGCAAATGTGCGGCGCTTGCGACGTCTCCATCAGCAACTGATCCACGACCTGCGACAGCGCCGCCTGGACATCCTGCCCACTGTGCAAGGCGCGTTCGTAGACGCTGCGCTGCCGATCCGCACTGGTGCCCCTGCGCAGGATCCGGCGCGCCTGAGCAAACACATTCTCCACGCCCATATTACGCGCCGCATCGCCCAACACCTGCTGCGCCATGGACAGCCACTGCTCGGCGGAGAACGGTCGGTCATAGCCTTCGATGATGAAGGCTGCGTGGGCTCCAAACCGTTTGGCCCGCCACCGGTTTTCGCTGAGAACCCATCGCGACACGGACGAATAGGTCGACCCGGGGCACGGTTGCTCAATGGCATAGGCCACCAGCAATCGAAAGAAAGACGCGATGCACAACGCATCGTCCAGGCGTGGACAGGCGTCCGTGATGCGCATCTCCAACGTCGGATATTTCGCAGCCGGTCTTACCGACCACCAGCATTCGCCCGCCTGCTTGATGGTGCCAGTCTGAATCAGCAATCCGATGTAGGCGTCATAGGCACGTTGATCTTCGAAGAACTCGGGAATGCCCATCCTCGGCCACTCGTCACAGGCTGTTTGCCGGTAACTCATGAAGCCGCTGTCGGCACCGTCCCAGAACGGTGAAGAACTGCTCAGCGCCAACAACAACGGCATCCACGGCAAGACTTCGTTCATCACCTGAATACGGTCCAGGTCCGACGGCACTTCGACATGCACGTGCAGACCAGATAACAGGCTACGCCTGGCCACGCGCTGGAAGTCTTCAAACAGTTGAAGAAAGTGCGGTTGCCCGGTGGCCTGCTGCACACGCCAATCCGCCAAAGGGTGGCTGCCGACACTGAGCAGTCCCAGGCCGTATTCCTCCAGGGTTTTTCGCAACGTGTGACGGGCCGCAGCGAGGTAATGCGCCGCTTGAGCAACGCCGGTAAAAATGGGCGAAGCGACTTCGATCTGGCCCTGGAACATCTCATAGGCAAAACAACTGCCCAGCGCAGCCTCACACGCCTGGATCGCCGCGACGGGAGGCTTGCAGGCCATACGCCGGGTGTTCAGGTCGGTGATGAAATATTCTTCTTCGATGCCGAAGTTCAGGTGGCTGTTCATCGCAATCCCGGCGTTGTTTTTGAATGGATCAACCGGCAACGGCATTGGTTCACAAGGATTGACATGAGGTACAGCCGCGAAACGCTTCCAGCGATTGGCCGACGCGATGGCGAAAAAAAACAACGAATTCAAAAGCCTGGGCACGCCAGTTAAACACTTTGAATTTTTTTTGACGCACTCACTCCTTTGTCTATGAGCATAAGGAGCGCCTCATGAACCGCACTGACCTTTTCATCATCGAATACAAGCTCCACGGGGAGCCGAAGTCTTTCATCATCCGGGCGAAAGAAATGAGCAACGCGCACGCATGGCACTGGGCAAGCTGTGATGCCGGATTGGCGCCCATCCCGAAACCCGGAAAACCACCCCTCAAGGTCGTGTCCAAACCCCAAGCTGAACGGTACGGCCTCACCGACGTGAAATGGCGCGCATCGGCAACGCTGGACTGGACAGAGGCTTCAGCGCCTTGAGCAAATGCTGAGCCTAAAGTGGGAGCGAGCTTGCTCGCGATGGGGCCGGACCAGTCGCCGATGATGTTGAATGTACTGCCGCCATCGCGAGCAAGCTCGCTCCCACAGGTTCGCGTATCAGCACAGATTCGCGTCAGCGCCAAGCACGCTTCAGCACTTGATCTGGCTGTTGATCTGGCTTTTGATCTTGACATGCCCCATCGGAAGGCCGAACGCAGGTTCTGCGCAGTGGGCAACCCGGCATGGATGCCGGGTTAGCCGCCCCCGGCCATGGATGGCCGATGGCGGCGGGCCCACGGAGCAGGACTGGAGTGAGGGAATGCCGAGCCACAGCGAGGCACCGTACGTCAGGGGCGAAAGCGCTTGGTTACTTGGCGCTCTTCCAAGTAACCCGCCGTCAGGGCGGAACCAATACCAGCCATTACCGAAAAAACGGATATGCCCCCAAACCGCCGCCCACCACGCTTACAACAACGAAAGCGTGTAATTGATGATAAAGCGGTTCTGCTCAACATTCCGCCCAGCATCAGTATTCGACTTACCATTGCGCACACTGAAACCAACCCCCTTGAGCGCACCCGATTGCAACACATAATCGAGAGTCATATCCCGCTCCCATTCCGACTGATCACTGGCATTGCGCGCCTTGATATCCGTGCCCTTCAGATAAGCAATGGTCGCCTTCAAACCCGGCACCCCCAGCGGCGCAAAGTCATAACTGTACTGACCGAAATTGGTCTGCTCGCCAGCACGGGCAAAGTTCTGAATCATCCGGTCCGTCGGCAGATAGACACTACCGCCGCCCGCCCCTTTATCCACCAGGCTGCCCTGGTTGGGCTGAACAAAGTTGCTGCCGTCACCCACCCGCTGATGCCCCAGTGACACCGCGTGACCACTGTTGGCATAAGTGATCATCGCCACCCAAGTGTTGTTATCGATTTCACCGTTGTTGTCTTCGGTGTAACCCGACACGCGATAACCTTGTGCGCGACCTGCCGCGGTGCTGTTGGCACCGGTCGACGTGGTATGGAAGTAGCGCAGGTCGGTGGTGAAGGAGCTTTTGCCATCGATGGGCAGGATGTGCGTCAAGCCAAAGAAGTTCTGGTTGTAGAAGTCTTCCAGCTGCGCAAAGTAATACTGCGCCTTCAGATCCTTGGTGATGTTGTAGTCGCCGCCCGCGAAGTAGAACTTGTTGCTGTCCTGGGTGCTGCCGGCCACCGACAGCCCTGTGCGATCAGTCGAGGCACGGCCGACCGCGTGTTCGAGCACGCCGCTGGTCAGCATCAGGCCATCGATATCGGTCGACGTGACTTGGGCACCGGTGAACGACTGCGGCAAGACACGCGCATCGTTGGAGATCAGGATCGGCAGTTTTGGCAGCAGTGTGCCGTAGCGAAACTCGGTCTTGGAAATACGCATCTTCGCGGTCGGGCCGAAGCTGCTCCAGGCGTCCACCGCGCCGTCGCCATCAGTGGGGATCATGCCGCTGCCGTTGTGACGCCCAGTGCCGCTGTCCAGCGTAATCCCGAGCAACGCCTGCGCATCGACCCCGAACCCGACGGTGCCTTGGGTAAACCCTGACTCGTAACGCAGCACAAACCCCTGCGCGGCCTCCTCCGTTTTCGAGGGGGCGGCGGCGCCGTCGCGGTTATCGCTGTTGAAATACAAGGTGCGCATCGACAGGCTGGCCTTGCTGTCCTCGAGAAAACCGTGGCCTGCAGAGTCGGCTGCCTGGGCGCACAGGGAACCGGTGGCCAACAAGAGTGCGGTGGGGATTGCTCGCTTAAACATACGGTGCTCCAGGGTGATTTTTTTATGATTTTTTTCTTGTTGAACGAGCGCCATCCGCCAGTAGCACCCACCGCCGGCGCGCACAATGACGCGCTCGATGGGTGACCATGAGCCTTGAGGAAAGCGATCGGAGTGTTCGGGTTAAATCAGGTAGGAAAGACCTACGGTCAGCGCGAACGCCACCAGCGAAATGATGGTTTCGAGCACGGTCCAGGTCTTGAAGGTCTGGGCAACGGTCATGTTGAAGTATTCCTTGATCAACCAGAAACCGCCGTCGTTGACGTGGGAAAAGATAACCGACCCCGCGCCTGTCGCCAGCACCAACAGTTCCGGGTGCGGATAACCCAGACCAATGGCCACCGGCGCAACAATCCCCGAGGCGGTAGTCATCGCGACCGTGGCCGAACCGGTGGCGATGCGCATCAGCGCGGCGAACAGCCAGCCCATGATCAGCGGCGACAGGTGAAATTCATGGGCCAGGCTGACGATCTGGTCGGTGACCCCGGCGTCCACCAGAATCCGGTTCAAGCCGCCGCCGGCGCCGACCAGCAAGGTGATGCTGGCGGTAGGCGCCAGGCATTCGTTGGTGAATTTGAGGATCGACTCGCGGTTGAAGCCCTGGGCGATGCCCAAGGTCCAGAAGCTCAGCAAGGTCGCCAGCAACAGGGCGATCACCGAGTTGCCGATGAACAGCAGGAACTGGTTGAAACCACTGCCCGGCGTGGAGATCAGGTTGGCCCAGCCGCCGATCAGCATCAGCACCACCGGCAACAAAATGGTCGCCATGGTGATGCCGAAGCCCGGCAGGCGGTCACGCGGTTCGCGGTCGAGGAACTGGCGCTCCAGCGGGTTTTCCGCCGGCAGTTGAATGCGCGGCACGATGAACTTGGCATACAGCGGCCCGGCGATGATCGCGGTCGGAATGCCGATCAAAATCGCATACATCAACGTCTGCCCCACCGACGCCTGATACACCTGCACCGCCAGCATCGCCGCCGGGTGCGGCGGCACCAGTGCATGCACCACCGACAGCCCGGCGACCATCGGCAAACCGACCATCAGGATCGACACGCCAACGCGCCGCGCCACGGTGAACGCAATCGGCAC
This sequence comes from Pseudomonas sp. DR48, assembly GCF_019823085.1. NCBI lineage: Bacteria > Pseudomonadati > Pseudomonadota > Gammaproteobacteria > Pseudomonadales > Pseudomonadaceae > Pseudomonas > Pseudomonas sp. DR48. The sequence continues at coordinate 6,745,701 of NZ_CP081946.1, forward strand.
CAGCAGCACAAAACCGACCTCGAAGAACAACGGCAGGCCGACCAGAAAGGCGATGCAGACCATCGCCCAGTGCGCGTTCTTCTCGCCGAACCGGTCGATCAGGGTCCGCGCCACCTGCTCGGCACCGCCGGACTCGGCCATCATCTTGCCGAGCATGGTGCCCAGCGCTACCACCAGCGCGATGTGCCCCAGGGTCTTGCCGACGCCCGCCTCATAAGCGCCGACCACGCCAGACGCCGGCATCCCGGCCAGCAAGGCCAGGCCGATGGACACCAGGGTGATGACGATGAATGGATTGAGTCGGTAACGGGCGATCAGAACGATCAGCGCAATGATGGCGATGGCGGCATACACCAGCAGCCAATAGCCGAAGGACAGGGTCATGCGGTACTCCTCGAAAGGGTCACGTCGAATGGGTTGTGAAACTCATAAAACATTTCGAGGCGTGATTTTCAAACGAGGCGAAACTAATTTTCGTGCAGGGATAAGGCTTGTCGTGCAGAGGCATGAGCCGTCGGTGTTTTTGAAATTGGGTCAGGCGGATTTTCATCGCGCCTGACCCCAAACGTCAGGCTTTGGCGGCCATCGCGGTGACTTCGACGCGCATGCCTTCAACGGCCAGAGCGGCCACGCCCACCGCCGCCCGAACCGGCCACGGCTTGGCGAAGAAACGCTTATAGACTTCGTTGAACGCGGCGCGGTCGGCCATGTCGGTGAGGTAGATGGTCAGGTGCAACACCCGGTCCATCGAACTGCCGGCGCGCTCCAGCGCAACTTTCAGCGCCTGCAGCGTGCATTCGCTCTGCAAGGTGATGTCGCCCAGCTCCAGGCTGCCATCGGCGTGGGTCGGGATCTGCGTGGAGACCAACAGGCCACCGAAACCGGCAACGTCGGAAGAGATGGAATCCGCATCGGGATCGGGGGTGAACGTGATGTCTTGGTTTGCCATGGGGATCTCTTGCTTGGGGGGGTAAAGGGGAGCTCAACGCCTTTTGCGCGGACAGTTTACAGTCCATACGCCGTGGCTGCCTCGACGCCATTCTCTGCTACTGTTTTCCAACCTCGTCCTGCTGAATTGGAAACGCTCTATGACAACGCTGACGCCTATGGACAACCCGACGCCGGAACCGCAATCGGTCGATAGCCCCATCACCCGCAGTGCGATTTTCATCGTGGCGACCATAGCGCCGGGCAGTGACGCGGCCAATCGCGTGCGGGCCTGGTGTGGCGACGTCGCGGGCCTGGTGCGCTCGGTGGGCAAACGTGTTCCCGCAGGCAATCTTTCGTGTATCTGCGGCTTTGGCGCGACCGCGTGGGACACCTTGTTCGGCAACCCGCGCCCGGCCGCGCTGCACCCGTTTCGCGAGTTCGGTCCGGCGGGACGTCGCGCACTGGCAACCCCCGGCGACCTCTTGCTGCACATCCGTGCCGAACAGATGGACCTGTGTTTCGAATTGGCCACGCAAATAATCGCCGCCTTGGGTGATGCGATTTCGGTCGTCGATGAAGTGCAGGGTTTTCGCTATTTCGACATGCGCAGCATCATCGGCTTTGTCGACGGCACCGAAAACCCGGTCGGGCGCAAGGCGGTCGACTTCACGATAGTGGGCAGTGAAGATCCGTCGTTCAGCGGTGGCAGCTATGTGCTGGTGCAGAAATACCTGCACAACATGACGGCCTGGAACACCCTGACGGTCGAAGCGCAGGAGCGGATTATCGGCCGTACCAAGCTGTCCGACATCGAACTCGATGACACGGTCAAACCGACCAACTCCCACAGCGCCCTGACCACGATCACCGAGGACGGGCAAGAAGTGAAAATCCTGCGCGACAACATGCCATTCGGCCGGCCGGGCGCGGGCGAATTCGGCACCTACTTCATCGGCTATGCGCGCTCGCCCGCCCCTCTGGAGCTGATGCTCGAAAACATGTTCGTCGGCAGGCCGCCAGGCAATTATGACCGCTTGCTTGATTTCAGCACGGCAGTGACGGGAGGCCTGTTTTTCGTGCCTTCAGCCGACCTGCTGGAAGCGCTGGCGGACCGTGAGCTTTAAGGGCGACCGTCGGTAAACAAATCTCGAACTCGCGCCATGCCGTTGCGTCCAACGTGTAGGTCAACGGAGGTAGGCAAGATGAACAACGATGACAGTATCGATGACGTTGAAAAGGCGCTGAAGGACAAAGAAGCCAAAGAGGCCAATAACCCTGCTTCCACTCATAACCAGGAGCAGGAAGCCGAGGAGCTGCGCCGAAAAGTAGCGGAGATAGAGCGCAAAGTCGCCGACGGGAACTAGCAATACGCCTGATGGCCGCCTCCGCTGACTGCTTTAGAGAGTCATGCACGTTCAGCGGAGGTGGCCGTGTTGCCTAGTTCGGGTCCAGCAACCCGCCGCTCCAGTGGCGCGACATCCGGCTGCCGGTGAATTTCGCCACCACCATGCCTTGGGACACCAGCCGATCCCGATAGCGCGTCACCATGCGTCCGGCCTGCTCGGCCACCAGCACCACTTCGGAAGACGGATCGCCGGGGCGGCGCAGAATCCGCGCAAACCGCTGGCCTTCTTCGACGAAATCCCCCAGTTCCTTTTCAAAGATCAATACCCCGGGCTGCGGCGCGAGGATGGTTTCCATGTGGCCCATTTCCATCGCCTCGACGGGCCAGTCGCCTGGCGCAAGCGCTTCGTCGATGACCCCGCAACTGCACAGCCAAACGTACAAACCCTGGGCATCCTGCTCGGCAAAGCGATCGCTGACATCGCCCTGCCCACGCAATTCCAGGGTCGCAGCCATGCGCCCGTCGGTGACGCCATCGCGCAGCCACGGCGCAATAATGGTTTCTTCGAAGGAGCCATCGCCGCCCTCGTCCCAGATGATCGCCACGTCCATCTTCAGCGCCGCCGCCAGTTGCCGGCCACGGGGCCAGAAACTGCGGTGTACGTAGAGGTACGGCAGCGCTTCGTCATCGGTGTGCAGGTCGAGCATCAGATCTGCCGAGGACGCCAGTTGCACCAGTTTTTTTTGCCATTCCTGGACGTTGGTCGACGGCCGCTGCAGCGCGGCCGACTGATCGAATGCGCGGTTGAAGTTATGCCCGGTGGCGTCGTGAAAACGCCCCAGGATCCGCCCCTGGCGAAACTGCCCGATGCCCAGTGGATTGGCCTGCGGCACCACCGTCACCTGGCCCTTGAGCCGGCCTTCGGCCTCGGCCACCTCCAGGCGCTGCATCAACACGTGCAGCACCAGCATCCCGGCAATTTCATCGGCGTGCACCCCGGCCTGCAAATGCACGTTCGGCCCGCTGCCATCGCCCTCGAAACGCCAGACGCCGACCGGCATCGCGTCACCGTTGTTGTTGCGCACACTGAACGAAATATCCTGCGCCATTGGCCCACCCTCCCCGTCATGAACCGTTAAAAACCGATGCATCGCCACGGCCGGAACTGGAGATTGAACGCACGTTCAACTAAGCTCGCCAACCTGGCACCGCATCCAAGGAACTCCTTGTGACAACCCCTTCGCCGAAAAACCGCCGCGCCGAGCCCGACGAACGCCGCGAAATGCTGGTGGCCGCCACCTTGCGCTGCCTGGCCCGTGACGGGCACGCCGGGATTTCCGTGCGCCGCATCGCCACCGAGGCCGGGGTGTCCGTGGGTCTGCTCAACCATCATTTCGGCAGCATCGATGCCTTGATCGCCGACACCTACCAGAAGATCGCCAGCGAGCTGACCACCGCCCTGCTCCAGGAAATCCAGCAGGCCGGCACCCCGGCCGAAAAGATGGACGCGTTTCTCACCGGGTCTTTTTCTCCGCGGGTCATGGACCCGCAACTGCTGGGTGTCTGGGTGGTGTTCTGGAGCCTGATTCGTCACTCCGAACACGTCAGCCAGTCCCACGAAAAAAGCTACCGCGCCTACCTCGACCTGCTCCGCCAACTGCTGGATGACATGGCGGCCAGCGAAGGTTTTGTGATCCACGACACCCGCCTGGCGGCCATCGGTCTGTCAGCGATGCTCGACGGACTCTGGATCGAGTGGTGCCTGAACCCCGAAACCTTCAGCCCCGCCAACGGCCTGCACATCTGCCGTTGCTGGATAAAGGGGTTGCGACACGGAGCATTCAGCACCGACGACGTCTTGTGAGGCATGGCGTCCGAAGATCATCGCCAGGGTGCCGCTGACCGCGATCAGCCCGGCACCGATCATCAGCGACACGTCCATCAGCGTGCCCCAGATCAGGCTCGACAACAGGAACGCCCAGATCAGCCCGGTGTATTCGAACGGTGCGAGCAAGGTCGCGGTGGCTCGCCGGAAACTGGCGAACAACAGGAATTGACCGATGCCGCCCACCAGCCCGGCACCGATCATCCCCAGCCAGGCCGGGGTCGGCGCCGGGGTGTGGGTCCAGGGCAGCGCGACGGCCATGCACAGCACAAACACCACGTTGGTGATCAGCATCTGCTCCAGCACGGATGTCTGCTCGTCCACCTGGCGTAACTGAATGTAGGTGAATGCCCAGCACACTGCCGCTAGCAGCGTCAGTACGATCGGCAAGGGATCGGTGATGTTGCTCGGGCGACAGGCGATGACCACCCCGACAAATCCGATGATCAGGGAAAACCATTGCCAGCCGCTCGCACGCTCCTTGAGTATCACCGCTGCCAGCACCGTGACCATGATCGGCGCGGAAAAATACAGGGTGGTCATTTCCGCCAGCGACAGGTCCCGAGCAGCCGTGTAATAGAGCAGCCAGGCGACAATCGACAGCAAGCCGCGCACCACCAGCAAGCGTCGACTCGGCGAGCGCCAGGCTCGCTGAACCAGGCGCAGGCGCCCGGTCAACAGACAGGCGAGGACCACCACCAGGCCGCGCCAGAACAAAATGGTGACCACCGAATAGTCGGCCACCAGCCACTTGATCACGGCATCCTGCAACGCCAGGAACGCGTAACCCAAGGTGCACAGGCCAATGCCCTGCAACGAGCGGTCGACCACTCCTGACGCACTCATTACACCGACCTGCGCACGGGCGTCCCGCGCCGTTCGGCAAAGGCAAACAGTGCCTCGATCAGGAACGTCAGGCAGACATACACCCCGGCCACCAGCAGCAGCGGCTCATAGACCTGAAGGGTTTGCGCCCGCACCACGTTGGCCGCGCCCAGCAGGTCGACAATCGCAATGGTCGACGCCAGTGCCGTGGACTTGAGCAACATCACGGTCTCCCCGGCCAGGGTCGGCAACAGCAAACGCAAGGCCCGGGGCAAGCGCACCCGCAGCAGCGACTGGCGCGGGGTCATGCCAAACGCCGAGGCGGCTTCCATCTCGCCCTTTGGCACCGCTAACAGGCCGCCACGAATAACCTCGCCCACATACGCGCCCACCGACAACACCAGGGCGAACACGATGTACCAGTAACCGTCACGCAAGTAAGGCCAGAGAAAACTGCCGCGTATCAGCGGGAACTGCGCAAACAGGCTGCCGAGCCCGTAGTAGAAGATGTAGATCTGGATCAGCAACGGCGTGCCACGCGTCACGCTGGTGTAGAACAGACTGACCTTGGCGATCACTGTGTTCTTCGAGATCCGCGCCAACGCCACCAGCACCGCCAGGACAAACCCCAAGGCACTGGAAATCAACAGGATGGTAATGGTCGTTTGCAACCCTCGGCCCAACAGCGCCGCGTATTCAACTATCCACGCTGGAATCATTTCATTCACTCAGCCAAAGGCATCCAGCGACGAATCCGTCGCTCAAGCCGTCCCGACAGGTAGTTGGACACCAGCGTCACCGCGTAATACATCGCCGCGGCCGTGAGGTAGAACAACAGATAGTGACGCGTGGAACCCGCGCCTTGCTTGGCGGTGTACAGCAGCTCGTTGGTGCCGACCACGCTGATCAAGGCGCTGTCCTTGATCAGGTTGATCCACAGGTTGGCCATTCCGGCCATCGCATACGGCGCCATGATCGGCAGCGTGACACGGCGGAACAGGCCAAAACCGCTCAGGCCGAACGCCTTCGCCGCTTCGATCTGGCCGAAGGGAATCGCCTGGATCGCCGCGCGAAAAATCTCCGACGCGTAGGCGCCTTGCACCAGTCCCAGCACGACGATAGCCGCCAGCGGACCGCTGACGTTCACCGCGCCGTAACCCAGCTGCGCCATCAACGAATTGAGGAGCATGGAGCCGACGTAGTACAGCAGCAGGATCAGCAGCAACTCGGGAACGGCACGGAACAACGTGGTGTAGCTGCGCATCAGTGCGGCGATCGGTTTGGGTGCGCCCAGTTTCAGACAGGCCACCACCAACCCGATGAACAGCCCGACCACGAAGGCCCCGGCCGATATCTGCAGGGTCATCCAGAGCCCCTTCAACAGCGCACCGCCCCATCCTTGTTCGCTGAAATTGATCAAATCGAACATTGCCGGCATTTCCGCCTCCAGTTAACGCAATCACTGCCTGACGCAATCCCCTGTGGGAGCGGGCTTGCTCGCGAAGGCGGCCTGACATTCAGCAATGATGTCGCCTGACCCACCGCCTTCGCGAGCAAGCCCGCTCCCACAGGTTCTGTGTTCAGGTCAGAACGCAGGTTTCACGCTGGTGCCGAAGTAGTGCTGCGACAGGTCGTCATAATCCTTGCTGGCCAGCAACGAGGCGATCGCCGTGTCGAGTTTGGCCTTGAGTTCGGTGTCGTCCTTGCGCAGACCGGCGCCCACACCCTTGCCGAAGATCGGGTCGTACGGAACCGCGCCGAGGTATGCCAGGTCCTTGGCATCCGGTGTCTGCACGAAGGCCGCCATGGCCGTGCCGTCAGCCATCATCAAGTCGATCCGGCCGGCAATCAGGTCGGCGTTGGCCGAATCCTGGGTGTCGTAATACTTAACGTCGGCAATCTTTTCGTAGTAGGTCTTGAGGAAGCTGGCGCTCACCGTCGAGTTCTGCACGCCGATGGTTTTGCCCTTGAGGTCATCCGGGTATTTTTTCACCGACGTGCCCTTCGGCCCGACAAGCGCGACCACCGAATCGTAATAGGCCTTGCTGAACGCAATCTGTTTTTCCCGTTCTTCGGTCACCGACATCGAGGAAAAAATCACGTCGATCTTCTTCGACAGCAGCGAGGGAATGATGCCGTCCCACGCCACTTCCTTGATCTCGCATTCGGCTTTCATTTCGCTGCACAGCTTGTGGATCAGGTCGACTTCAAAGCCTTTCCATTCCCCGTTGGCCTGCTTCTCGGTGTACGGCGGATAAGGTTCGGCCGCGACCGCGAACCTGATCGGCTGGGCCTGGGCCGCGCTCATCCCGGCCAGCAATACGCAGGCCACGCCCGTGAACCAGTTTGCCAAACGTCGATTTCCCATGATTTTTCCCCGTCTTTTTATGATGTATTAGCGAGTCTGATGAGCGTTGACGAATTGTCGGCAACGCTCGCTGCGTGGGTGTACGAACACTTCATCCGGCGAACCGGTTTCCTCGATCAGGCCTTGGTGCAAGTAGGCGACTTTGGAAGAGACATCGCGGGCGAAAGCCATTTCATGGGTCACCAGGATCATGGTCCGGCCTTCTTCCGCGAGGGAGCGGATCACCCGCAGCACTTCGCCGACCAGTTCCGGGTCGAGTGCCGAGGTGGGTTCATCGAACAGCATGACCTTGGGCCGCATGGCCAAGGCCCGGGCGATAGCCACCCGTTGTTGCTGTCCCCCGGAGAGAAACGCCGGGTACTCGTTGCGCTTGGCCGCAAGTCCGACGCGTTCAAGCAAGGCTTCGGCCCGTTCAGTGGCCTCCGCACGGCTTTCACGCAGGACCTGGGTCGGCGCTTCGATGAGGTTTTCCAGCACCGTGCGATGGGGCCAGAGATTGAAATTCTGGAACACCATGCCCAGGCTCGAACGAATCCGGACCAGTTGCTTGGCGTCGGATACCAGCGGCGCGCCAGGACGGTCGAAGTTCAGGTGGATGCTCTCGCCGTCCACCAGAATGCGTCCCTGGTCCGGCACTTCGAGCATGTTGATGCAGCGCAGCAAGGTGCTTTTGCCCGAGCCGCTGGCACCAATCAACGAAATCACATCGCCTTCGCGGGCGGTCAGGGAAACGCCTTTGAGCACCTCGATATTGCCGAAGCGTTTATGCAGGCCGTCGACTTCGATCATGGTCTTGGCGGCGACCGGTTCAACCGGCGCCTGGCAAGTGACACGGCTGATCACCGGCCTTGGCGCTTCGCCTTGCAACACCAGGACAAAATCGCGGATACGCTGGCAGGCCTGGGCCAGGCGCTCTTCACCAAGGGTGAACGAGAGCCGCACGAAACCTTGCGCCGGTTCGCCAAACGCGGCAGCGTCCAGCACCGAGACGTGTGCTTCGCGCAACAGGCGCCAGGCAAATTCCAGGGAGGTCAGCCCGGTGGCGCGCACGTCCACCAGCACGAACATGCCGGCGTCGGGGTTGAGCACCGAAATGCCCGGGCAATCCGACAGGCTGGTCACCACCAGATCGCGGCGACGGCGATAGATTTCGCGCATGCCATGGGTCACGTCTGCATGGGCCTGCACCGCTTTGAGCGCGGCTTCCATGACGAACCCCGGCAAGCCGTAAAGCATGCTCAGCACCAGGGTTTCGGCGTGCGCGACCAGGCTTGGATCGGCGACGATCCAGCCGGTACGCCAGCCAGTCATCGCGTGGGATTTGGACAGACTGCCGATCACCACGCAGCGCTCGGCCATGCCCGGCAACGCCGCCAGGCTCAGGTGTTCACGCTCGAAGGCGAGGCTCTCATAAACCTCGTCCACCACCACCCACAGGTCATGCTCGATGGCGAGTTCGGCGATGGCTTGCAGCTCTTCGCGGTTGAGCACCACGCCGGTGGGGTTGTTCGGGTTGGAGAAGAAAATCGCCCGGGTCCGCGGGGTGATGGCCTTGGCCAGCACAGCGGCATCGAGCCTGAAACCTTCGTCCGCCGAACACGGCACACGAACCAGCGTGGCGCCCGACGCCTTGAGCGTGGCCTCGTAGGTCACGTACATCGGGTCCAGGGCAATCACTTCATCGCCGGTATTGAGCAGGCACATCGAGGTGATGAACAGCGCGTTCTGCGCCCCGGCCGCAATGATCACGTTTGACGCTTGCAGCTCACGGTCGAACAGTTGGCTGTAGCGAGCCGCGATGGCTTCGCGCAAGGCCAGCCGACCGGCAATTTCGGTGTAGTGGGTGTCGCCCTCACGCAGCGCATGAATCGCGGCATCGGTGATGAAATCGGGGGTGGGGAAATCCGGGTCGCCGACACTGAGAATGATCACATCCTCGCCCCGGCGCTGGGCTTCGAAGGCTGCATTGTGAATATCCCAGGCGGCCACACCGTCGCCTGAAATCCGCTCAACAAAGGGTGAAAACCGCATGCCAGTGCCTCGTTCGAATAGAAGAAACGCAAGCCCGCGCAACCAGCCGGGGAGGTGGTCATCAACATAGTCGAAGCTGAACAGTCGTTCAACAGAAAAGTCGTGGTGCTTCGCGTTCGGTGTAAACAGGTCGTTTTTACGACAGTCGCGGCGTTTTTCAGCGCTTGATCGCCTTGGACGACGCACAGTCAGGTGATCGACTAGTGCTCTTCTATTCCGGATACGGCGCACAGATCTCCAATACCGATGCAGCGAGCCAAGCCGACCGCATCGACGAATACTTGTCGAAACTTGATTGCTAGCTATATGCCATCAGTTGATAATCCCGCCCCTCCTTAAACTCACGCAAGGAAATGCCGTGAAGAAATCTCTCCTGCTCGTCCCTGTTTTCGCTCTGCTGCTGCAAGGTTGTGGTGTAACCATGGCGCGTTATGAGCCGAGCTACGAAAACGTCCAACAGCTCAAGCAAACCCCGCCGCTGCAATCGATCAGCAACGCTCAGGTCAAAGCGGACTCCGGTCAGGGATCGCTGACGGTCCGGGCCAATCCGATCAGCTCACCGAGCGGCAGCATCACGCAGCATATTCAGGATGCGATTACCGAAGAACTGGGTCGGGCGGGACTGTTGAATGCTCATGCGCAGCGGCATCTGGATGTATTGGTGGTCAAGAATGAGCTGACCGCAGGCATGGGAACGGGCACGGGCCAGCTGGCGGCGCGTTTTACGCTGCTCAAGGACAATGAGGTGGTTTATGACGCGACCAAAGATGTCGGCCGCCAGTGGGACAGTAGCTTTTTCGGTGCCATTGCGATCCCGAATGCCGCTAACGCTTACAACCCGATGGTTCGTGATTTGCTGAAGGCGTTGTACAGCGACCCGAAGTTCATTCAAGCCCTCAAATAAGGGCAAAACAGGAGCCGCTTTTGCGGCTCCTTTCGTGATGTCGTGATCAGGCCCGAGGCACGTAGGCATCAAGAGCCGAATATTTCAGGCTTTTGCTATCGACCATCTGCTTGAGCAGGGAATTGACCTGACGGCTGAAGGTGTCGTTGATTGCCTCTTTCGGGGTGTTAGCCATCAACGGCACGAACCAGATGCCAATCCAGGTATTGATCCCGTCATGGTTGCTCGTGTTAGTCAGGGTCTGCCCCTGCGAATCGAGCGTCTCCAGGCTCATGGTGTATTGGTCCGTCGCCAGCGCCGGGATAACGGTGAACGTCAAACCACTGATAAATGCCATGACCATCTGACCACCACCCGGTGGATGGTTATAAACCTTCAAACGCAGTTTGTAGTCACCTGGCTGTTTCTGGAACTCGTCTAGCGTGACGCGGCCGAAAAGACCGGAATCGGTCAGCACTTTTTGCAGTTCAGGCTTCAACATGTCGCGTGCTTGCGGCATTTCAACGGCCGAAGCGCTTTTTGGCTCGCCTTGATAGAAATCGAAGTCCACATAGACGTTCGGTTTGTTCGAATAGCTGGACATTGACGGCAGGCTGACCGGAGCAACTTCATCTTTGGTGAAGCTGGCGCAACCACTTAGGCCGAGTACCAAGGCCAACCCTAGACATTTCCCAAACTGCATGACGACTCCCTTTAATAATGGCACAGCGCCTCCATACCGGAGAGCGGGTCGCGGATTTTAGAGAGTTGCAGGCAATATTAAAAGGCCACCACTGAAAAAGAGATCAACCCCAGTCCGTACGAATGCGACGGCCTTTCCGCGTAACGCCCATGCAGTCCCACCTCGACGGTGAGGGCCACCCCCCTGTGCGGCACTGGATCGAACTGGTCGAAGCCGCAATGCCTGAACTGAGGCAAAAGCAGGCTCACTCCTACAGGGGATTTGGGTGTTAAATTCGCGGGCCTTTTTTCACTTGCGGGCCAATTTGAACCGCACGCAATCCTCATAAAAATTTTTCCGCACGTCCGCTGGCTTGTACCGCGATTTGCTGTCGTAGGTTTGCTCGGTGATGCCCATCGCCATCATCCGCATCCACGCCTTGTCGAATTTGTAGGCCTGTATCTTCTGACGAGCGGCATACAGCGAAACCCCGGCCAGCTTGAGTTCCTGGGCCCTCGCCGCCGTTCCCGCGCCCCAACTGCACATAAACCGGTCATTGGACGCCAGCTCTTTAGCCTGGGCAGAGAGTGCAACGCTCGCCAGGGCGAACGAGATCATCGTGACAAATACACTTCGCAATTCCATTCACCTAACCACCTGAAAGTGAAGTGATTTTGGCGATAGTTTGGCGACTTGGGGGCCAGCAGTTTGCCTTTTCTGCGCCTTGAGGATCGACCGGATAAACCGGGCCGGCATCGATTGATCAATAAATCCGCGCGACTCGTTTTGATACATTTATTTTCACATTATTGATTTATGAAACAATACGTGTCATTTATAGCCTCACAAAATTCATCAGGACTGATCCACCGCCAGCCCGGACGGCACCAAACCAGCACCCTCCCAATGCCCCCCAGGAGTCAACAAAATGAACAAGACAGCACTTCTTGGCGCTCTGGCACTGTGCGCAGCAAGCTTTCTGGCACACGCCGAGGAAGACAGCCTGCGTATCGGTATCGAAGCCGCCTACCCGCCCTTCTCTTTCAAGACGCCCGAGGGCAACGTCAGTGGTTTCGACTACGACATCGGCAACGCACTGTGCGAAGAGATGAAAGTGAAATGCGAGTGGGTCATTCAGGAGTTCGACGGCATGATCCCGTCGCTCAAAGTGCGCAAGATCGATGCGGTGCTGTCGTCGATGTCGATCACTGAAGACCGCATGAAGTCGGTCGACTTCAGCAAAAAGTACTACCACACGCCGGGCAAGTTCGCGATGAAGGCCGGCAACGTGATCAACGACCCGCTGGTGGATCTCAAGGGCAAGAAAGTCGGTGTGCAACGCGCCTCGACTTACGACCGTTTCGCCACCGAGCAACTTGAAAAAGCCGGCGTCGAAGTGGTGCGCTACGGCTCACAAAACGAAGCCTTCCTTGACCTGGCGTCGGGTCGACTGGACGCCACGCTCGCCGACATCGTCGCCACCGACGAAAGCTTTATCAAAACCCCGGCGGGCAAGGGTTTCGCGCTGACCGGGCCGGACATCAATGACCCGAAATATTTCGGTCGGGGCGCCGGGATTGCGGTGCGTAAAGGCGACAGCGCGAACGCTGCACGCCTCAGTGCGGCGATTGACGCGATCCGCGCCAATGGCAAGTACCAGCAAGTGATGGCCAAGTATTTCGCCTTCGATATCTACGGCGAATAAACCTTTATCTGTCATGCGGGCGCCCGCTCATCGCGGGCGCTTGGGACGTGTCTTGCGCGCTTCACGGCGCTAGCTTGAGGATTTTCATCATGCTTCACGGCTACGGATCGAGCATTCTCGATGGCGCCTGGCTGACCATTAATCTGGCCCTGACCTCCATGAGCATGGCGATTGCCTTGGGTCTGATTGGCGCCGCCTTTCGTTTGTCGCCGCTTAAATGGCTGGCGATGCTCGGCGAAGGCTATACCACGCTGATTCGCGGGATCCCTGACCTGGTGTTGATCCTGCTGATCTTCTATGGCGGCCAGGACCTGGTGAACCGCATTGCCCTGGCACTCGGCTACACCCGTTACATCGACATCAATCCCTTTATCGCCGGCGTCTGCACCATGGGCTTTATTTTTGGTGCCTATCTCTCGGAAACCTTTCGCGGCGCCTTTATGGCGATCCCTAAAGGCCAGGGCGAAGCCGGCGTGGCGTATGGCATGAGTGGCGCCCAGGTTTTCTGGCGGATTCTGGTGCCGCAGATGATTCGTTTCGCCATTCCCGGCTTCACCAACAACTGGCTGGTGCTGACCAAATCCACCGCGCTGATCTCGGTGATCGGCTTGCAGGACATGATGTTCAAGGCCAAGAACGCAGCGGACGCCACCCATGAACCGTTCACGTTTTTCCTCGCGGTGGCGGCGCTGTATCTGATGCTGACCAGTCTGTCATTGCTGGTGCTGCGCTATCTGGAAAAACACTACTCGGTCGGCATCAAAGCCGCCGAATTGTGATTGGGAGCAACCCCCATGATTCTCGACTACAACCTGATCTGGGAAAACCTGCCGCTGTATTTCAATGGCGCCTTGTTGACCCTCAAAGTGCTGCTGATCTCCCTGGCTTTTGGCCTGATGCTGGCAATCCCCTTGGCGCTGATGCGGGTGTCCCGCTCACCACTAATCAACTTCCCGGCCTGGCTCTACACCTACGTGATTCGCGGCACGCCGATGCTGGTGCAATTGTTCCTGATCTATTACGGCCTGGCGCAGTTCGCAGCGGTCCGTGAAAGCGCACTCTGGCCGTACCTTTCCAGCGCGACGTTTTGCGCCTGCCTGGCCTTTGCGATCAATACCAGTGCCTACAGCGCGGAACTGTTGGCCGGCAGTTTGAAGGCCACCGCCCATGGCGAAATCGAAGCGGCCAAGGCCATGGGCATGTCGCGCTTCACGTTGTACCGCCGGATTCTCTTGCCGTCGGCCTTGCGCCGGGCACTGCCGCAGTACAGCAACGAAGTATTGATGATGCTGCAAACCACCAGCCTGGCCTCGATCGTCACGCTGGTGGACATCACCGGTGCGGCGCGGACGGTCAGTTCGCGGTTCTACCTGCCGTTCGAAGCGTTCATCACCGCCGGCCTTATCTACCTCGCCCTGACCTTCATCCTGGTCCGTCTGTTCAAGCTGGCCGAGCGCCGCTGGCTGGCGTATCTGGCACCGCGCAAGCATTAAGGAGCATTTATGGAACACATTGAATACCTGTTGCCGTGGAGTGCTTCGGGCACGGAACGGCGCCTGTCGCTGTTTCGTTTCGGCAGCGGGCCGCGCAAGGCCTACATCCAGGCATCCTTGCACGCCGATGAACTGCCGGGGATGCGCGTGGCGGTGGAACTCAAGCGGCAGCTGCGGCTGCTGGAAGAACAAGGTCGGCTGAACGGGGTGATCGAATTGGTGCCGATGGCCAATCCGATCGGTATCGCCCAGATGTTTCAGGCCACCCATCAGGGTCGTTTCGAATTCAACAGCGGCAAGAATTTCAACCGCGACTTCCCGGAACTGACCGAAGCCGTGGCGGCACTGGTGCAAGGTCAACTGGGTGATAACGCCGACCTCAACACCGCGCTGATCCGCCGCGCCATGAGCGATGTCCTCGCCGACATGCCGCCAGCAAATTCCGAGCTCGATGGCCTGCGTCGCGTGCTGTTGCAGCATGCCTGCGACGCCGATGTGGTGCTGGACCTGCATTGCGACTTTGAGTCGATCATGCTGCTTTACACCATGCCGCAACATTGGCCGCACTTGCGTTCTCTGGCCGCGCGCCTGGGTGCCGGCGCGGCGCTCCTCGCCGAAGGTGCCGGCGGCAATGCCTTCGATGAAGCCTGCGCGATCCCGTGGCTGCGTTTGGCCGAGCTGTTTCCTGACGCCGCTATCCCGCTGGCCTGCGCCGCCACCACCATCGAATTACGCGGCATGGCCGACACCGAGCGTGAACAATGCATCGACAGCGCCGAAGCCATTCTCGGTTACCTCGCCGAACAGGGTCTGATCAGCGGTGACTGGCCCGAAGCGCCCTTGACCTGCTGCGAAGCAACGCCCTTCGCCGGAACGCAGTACGCCTATGCGCCGCACCCCGGCGTGGTGAGTTTTCTGCAACCGTTGGGTGCCCAGGTCCGGGTCGGTGATCCACTGTTCGAAGTACTGGATCCGCTGACAGACCAGCACAGCATCGTGCGCGCCAGCACCGACGGCATCCTTTATGCCCGCGAGCGCCTACGCTTTGCCCAACCCGGTTTGTGGCTGGCCAAAGTCGCCGGCACCCGCCTAATTCGCCAAGGTCGCTTGCTCAGCGACTGACTCCAGAGAATGACCAGCATGTACAAACTTGAAATCCAGAACCTGCATAAAAGCTACGGCACCCACCAAGTGCTCAAAGGCGTGTCCCTGGAGGCGAAAGCCGGTGACGTGATCAGCCTTATCGGCTCCAGCGGCTCCGGCAAAAGCACCTTCCTGCGCTGCATCAACCTGCTGGAACAACCGAACGCGGGCACTATCGTGCTCAATGGCGAACCGCTCAAGTTGATGCCCAACAAGCTCGGCGGTCTCAAAGCTGCCGAACCCAGGCAGTTGCAACGCATGCGTTCGCGCCTGTCGATGGTGTTTCAACACTTCAACCTGTGGTCGCACCTGAGCGCCCTTGAAAATGTCATGGAAGCCCCGGTGCACGTGCTGGGAATGTCCAAGAAAGAGGCGCGCGAAAAGGCTGAGCACTACCTGAACAAAGTCGGCGTCGCCCATCGCATGGACGCCTGGCCGGCGCATATGTCGGGCGGCGAGCAGCAGCGAGTGGCGATTGCCCGTGCGTTGGCCATGGAACCGGAAGTGATGCTGTTCGACGAACCGACCTCGGCCCTCGATCCCGAACTGGTCGGGGAAGTCCTCAAAGTCATGCAGGACCTCGCCCTTGAAGGCCGCACCATGGTGGTCGTGACCCATGAGATGGGCTTTGCCCGGGAAGTCTCCAATCAACTGGTGTTTCTGCACCAGGGCCAGGTCGAAGAGCGCGGCAACCCGCGTGAAGTGCTGGCCAACCCACAGTCCGAGCGCCTCCAGCAATTCCTGGCCGGTAGCTTGAAATAATCCACCCGCCCCGCTCACCGACGGTTGGCTTCGGATACACTCCAGCCAACCTTATGCCCTCAGGAAATGTTGAGCCGGATATGCCGACCCCCTCGAAAAACACCACGGTCTATGCCGCGCCGGTGATGCGCAAACTGGCGGAAATCGTTGCCGATTTGCAGCCGTCCCTGCGCAAGGTGGCGGACTTTATCCTGCGTCACCCGCTGAAGGCCGCGACGCTGACAATCGAGGAGATGGCGCACGAAACATCCACTTCGCCTGCCGCGGTCAACCGGCTGGCCAAGGCGCTGAACCTGGGCGGCTACACCGGCATGAAGGCCGAGCTGGTCGCGACCTTGCAGCAGATGGTGTCGCCGGTCGACAAGCTGCGTAACGAACTGGCCCATCGTCCCGACGGTGCGTTTGGCCTGCATGAGCAAATCCAGAGCGCCAGCAGCAACCTTGCCACCGCGGCGACCAATAACCACGAAGACACCTTTGAAGCGTTCGTCACACGGCTGACCACCGCTCGCAAAATCTACATCCTGGGCTTTGGCAACAGCGTGTACTTCGCCGGTCTCGCCGCCTCGACCCTGATGCCCTTCTGTGCGGACGCCACCGCCATCAGCATGGAGGGCGGCAACGAAAACGCTGCTTACCGCCTGGCCGCGATCACCGATCAGGATGTGTTGCTGGCGATCTCCCTGCCGCGTTATTCCCTCGACACCCTGCAACTCGCCCGTTTCGCCAACGAACGTGGTGCCTCGGTATTGGCCATCACCGATTCACCCGCCTCGCCGCTCACCAGCATTGCCGAACACACGCTGTTTGCCCCCGCCGACCATCCGGTGTTGACCAGTTCCAACATCGCGGTGCTCGCCTTGATCGAAGGCTTGGTGGCCGGTGTGATGGCGCGCAACAAAGAAGCCGTCAAGCTGGCGACCGAGCTGACTGAAAGCGTGATGGCTTACCTGCACATGCCCGCCAGCGGAAAACCGTCGAAAAAGTGATGGCGTTCGATTCGCCATCCATTACACGAGACAAGCCAGGCTTTTTGACGCCCTATCTGAAAACCGTACCGGGCATGATCGGACTGCATGCGCTAACGTTCTTCTCTGTTGAAGGAACCGCCTTGGGACCATCGACCGTGGTTGCCGCCAGGCACAAGGCTGATCAGGCGCTACTCGCGCATTTTTCGTCGAATCGATGACGCAGGGGAGAAAGGCATGAACCGACTGTTGGCTGCAGCATTGCTGTGCACGGCGCTTTCGATGGCACAGGCTGCCGAGCGCTGGGAAACACTTCCGGCAACACCGCCAGTCACAACAACCTCTAAATCCGGCTATCTCGACGTTAACGGCACCAAACTGTTCTACCGCGTCGTCGGCCAGGGATCACCCGTGGTCTTGTTGCATGGCGGGCTGGCCAATTCTGACTATTGGGGTAATCAGGTCAAGGTTCTCGCCCCCCATCACACCGTGATATTGCTCGACAGTCGGGGCCACGGTCGCAGTGGCAGGGATGCGCAAGCCTATGGCTACGACTTGATGGCGGATGACGTCGTGGCGCTACTGGACCGTCTGAAGATCAAGAAAGCCGACGTGGTGGGATGGAGTGACGGGGCGATCCTGGGGCTCGATCTGGCGATCCGTCACCCTGAGCGCGTCGGCAAGATCTTCGCCTTCGCCGCCAACTCAACAACGGACGGTGTCATTGCCGGCGTCGAAAAAAACCCGACGTTTGCCGCCTACATCGACCGTGCCGGACAGGAATACAAAAAGCTCTCCCCGACACCGGATAAATATGATGAGTTCGTTGAGCAAATCAGCCATATGTGGGCATCGCAGCCATCGTGGAGCGATGCCGACCTGAAGAAAATCAAAACACCGGTATTGATTGTCGACGGCGACCACGACGAGGCAATCAAGCGTGCACATACTGAGTACCTGGCGGCCACCATCCCGGGTGCGGGCCTGGCGATACTGCCCAACGCCAGTCATTTTGCGTTTATGCAGGCACCCGATGACTTCAACGCCATCATGCTGAATTTCCTTGGTCAAAAATAAACGGGCGCATTTTTCCTGAAGCGTTCGGGTGAGGTCGTGGCAAAACCAATCCACAGCTTTTTCACCCCTTGACCCGACCTCCAGGATACCTCGCCGGCGGTCGGTCATCTGGCCAGCTTCGCCCCACCTAGGCCCTATTCTTCGCAGCGCCCCGTGCTCTCGCGATCACGCTCGTAGCGTTTGGACAGCGCAAACGGCGGCAACCAGGACTCGCGACGCACGGTCCAGATTTCATAGGTGGGCGTCAGTTGATCGGGGGCATCCAGAGACCCCAGGTTCACTTCGATTTCGTCAGCGGTGCGCGCGAAAACCGACGAGCCACAAAGCGGGCAGAAATACCGTCCGGCGTAGTCGCGGGTTTCGCCCTCGATCGTGACGGCGTTCTCGGGAAATATCGCGCAAGCGTTGAAAACGGCGCCGTGTCGCTTGCGACAGTCCAGGCAGTGACAAATCCCGACCCGGTAAGGGCGTCCCGTGGCTTCGAAGCGGACACTGCCACACAGGCAACCGCCAGTGAATCGGTCCATGTTGCGTCTCCTCTTATCTCAAGCTGTGCTGTTGTGATGTTGACAATAAGTCCCGTCGGGCGTGCCTCAAAAAATCGCTAGAGCGCACAGGCCAGACATGAATCGGCCAGAAACGGGCGGCATGGTTTAAGATCGGTTGAAGCCTTCTGCGGACTCGACGATCACTTCATGCGCTTAAACCTGAACGTTCCCATTGCGGCCCAACTGCGCCGCCTGCTTGCACGCCCTCTCCTCTTGCTGAGCATCGTCATGCCCGCCATGGCCGGCGCCGAGCCAAGGCCGGACAACATGGTGTATTTGCGTGCGATTGATCCGAATATCGAGCAGGACATTCGCTACGCGGGCGCCCACAACTTCACCGGGCACCCGCTCGACGGCTATGCCGCGCCGGAATGCATGCTTTCGCTGGACACCGCCAAAGCCCTGTCCCGGGTTCAAACCGCCCTGCAAAAACAAGGTTACGGCTTGAAGGTGTTCGACTGCTATCGGCCCAGCCGGGCCGTGGCCGATATGGCTCGCTTCGCCACTGAACCCGGTGATCCGCGCAAGGCTGAGTTCTACCCGCGCGTGGACAAGCAGGATTTCTGGCACCTGGGCTATGTGGCGCGGGTGTCGAATCACTCCAGAGGTTCGACCGTGGACCTGACACTGACCGGCCCGAACGCGCTGCCTGCCGACACCTGGACGCCCTCGGCCGCGCAAGTCGATTGCACCGCGCCCTACGGCCAGCGCTGGCACGACGGCGCACTCGATATGGGCACCGGGTTCGATTGTTTCGATGAGCGCGCGCATACCGCCAACCCGACGATCAATGCGCTTGCCAAAGAAAACCGCCAACGGCTCGGTAGCGCCATGGAGAAAGAGGGCTTTGCCGGATATTCCAAAGAATGGTGGCACTTCACTTACAGCGCAGAGGGCGCGCCCAAAACCGTGATGGATTTTCCCATCACACCGCTGACGGCCCGTGATGTGCTCGACACCAGTCATCAATTGATTGTGGTCACCACCAAAAACTGGGACGACATCCAGGGCAGCGCCCAGCGTTATGAACGGGACGGGAACTCCTTTCGAAAAGTCGGTGACGGGTTTGCAGTGGTGGTCGGCAAAAACGGCCTGGCGTGGGGCAAGGGACCGGGTAACGTCGAGCCTGGCGCAGGACCGGTCAAGCGCGAAGGCGACGGCAAGGCGCCGGCCGGGATCTTCAGACTCGGCACGGCCTTCGGCTACGACACGACGGCCGCGACAAAACTGCCTTACCTCGCACTGACGCCCACCACCGAATGCGTGGATGACAGCGCCTCCAGGCACTACAACGCACTGGTCGACGGCGCGGCGACGGCAAAGGACTGGAACAGCTCCGAACACATGCGCAGTGAGTCCGGCTATCGCCAAGGCATTTTCATCGAGCACAACACGCCAGCCTCCCCGGCCTCGGGGTCGTGCATCTTTTTCCATATCTGGCGCGGTCCCACCTCCCCGACGCTGGGCTGCACAGCGATGGACCCGGCGGATATTTCGCGGTTGTTCGACTGGCTGGACCCGGGTGAGTCGCCGTTGTTGGTGCAAATGCCCGAGGCGCAATACGAGCAATTGCGTGAAGCCTGGAAGTTACCGCCGCGTTGATGGGCCACCTGCCAGGGTTTGCTCAGCCCTGCTGCAAATCCAGGCAGTAGGTGTAATAACCGCTGTCACGCACATAGCCCAACGACTCATACAACCGTTGCGCCCCCAGGTTGTCCGTGGCCGTTTCCAGCACCATGCCCTTGGCGCCGGTCGACACCGCGAAGGCTCGCGCAGCGTTCATCAGTGATCGCCCCACTCCCCGCCCCCGGGCTTCGGGGGCGGTGAACAGGTCGCTGAGCAGCCAGGTGCGATAGGCGTCGATGGAGGAAAACGTCGGATACAACTGGACAAAGCCCAGCGCCTTGCCGGTGGCGTCCTCGGCGAAAAAGATCGCCGATTCGTTCAGGGCAAGGCGTTCGGCAATGAAATCCCGGGACTGCGCCAGGTTGGAGGGCTGGCCGTAAAAACCTCGATACGCATCGAAGAGGCCGGCAATCTTGTCGACATGAATCGCTTCGGCGCGAACGATTTGAACAGCCATGCGGGTCTCCAAACGAGTGGGTTATTTCGGTTGCGCCACGGTGCGCAAATACGGTTTCACGGTTTTGAAGCCATCCGGGTATTTCTTCTTCGCGTCTTCGTCGGACACCGACGTCGGAATGATCACGTCCTCGCCCGGACGCCAGTTCACCGGGGTGGCAACGGTGTGCTTGGCGTTCAATTGCAGCGCATCGAGCAAGCGCAGTACCTCATCGAAGTTGCGCCCGGCACTCATCGGGTAGACCAGCATTGCCTTGACCTTTTTATCCGGCCCGATGATGAACACCGAACGCACCGTGGCGTTGTCCACGGCCGTGCGCGCGCCGCCACTGGCATTGGGATGGATCATGTCGTAGAGCTTGGCCACCACCAGGTTGTCGTCGCCTATCATCGGGTAGTTGACTGCATGCCCCTGGGTCTCTTCGATGTCCTTGGCCCAGCTCGCATGATTGCTGACCGGGTCGACACTGAGGCCGACGATCTTGGTGTTGCGTTTATCGAACTCCGGCTTGAGCCCTGCCATGTAACCGAGCTCAGTGGTGCACACCGGGGTGAAGTCCTTGGGATGCGAGAACAGAATCGCCCACTTGTCGCCGATCCACTCGTGGAAATGCAGCGTGCCTTCGGTGCTTTCGGCGGTAAAGTCCGGGGCTTCGTCGCCAATACGGATGGTCATGATCGTTCTCCTGACTGTTGGGTCTTAGGGAAGCCGTCGCTGTTCCAACGGCCTTCTTGATCTGCGTTGAACCTGTCAACGCGGATCAGTATAGGAGACGCTCGAAGACATGCCGGTTACTGCCAACCCTGATTTTCGGGCCAGCGCGTAATAGAGAATTCCTGGCACCACCAGGCCCACGATCCAGGAAATATCCACGTCGCCGAGCCGCGCGACCATCGGCCCCGAGTAGAAATGCGTGTCGACGAAAGGCAGCTGGATCAACACCCCCACGACATACACGCTGATCCCTCGCCTGTTCCAGCGGCCATAACGACCCGCCGGGTCCGACAGTGCCGGGATGTCATAACGCTCCTTGTTGATGAAGTAGTAGTCCACCAGGTTGATCGCGCTCCACGGCGTGAAGAACGTGAGCAGGAACAGGATGAAATATTTGAACGTGTTGAGGAACGAATACTGCCCCAGCAGCGCCAGGGTGGTGGACGCCGCGGCCCCAGCACCATGGACGCCTGGGCGCCGAGCACGGTTCCGAGGCCGACGGCGGTGAAGGTTTTCCACGATGAGGTGTTGCTTGGCAGGTAGCGTGAGTAGTCGGCCACGTAAGGGCCAAAAGCGATCTGCCAGGACGCGGACAGCGTTACGGCCAGCAGGAAGGTGCTCCAGCCAAAGTAAGCTGTTCTCTTCTTATTGGTAGACGGCAATGTCAGGCCGTTTAATGCGATCCCTGTGGGAGCGAGCTTGCTCGCGATAGCGGTGTGCCAGGCACCGTTGATGTCGACTGACACGCCCTGATCGCGAGCAAGCTCGCTCCCACAGGTTTTGTGTTTGACTCAGACAGTCGCGCTTATTGTTGTTCAGTCACTGCGACTTGAGCCGGTTGCCGATCAAGCCCCACGAACGGCGCCTTGGCCCACACGACCTTGCCCCCGACCACCGTCATCAGCACTTCATTGCGGGCCAGTTCTTCCTCGGGCACTTTCATGAAGTTCTTGTCGAGGACGATCAGGTCGGCGAACTTGCCCACTTCAATCGAGCCGACCGCGGCATCCAGGTTCAGCTGCTCGGCGGCGTTGATCGTGATGGTGCGCAGCACGTCCGCGCGCGACAGTGCCGGGTCGGCATTCAGTCTCCCGGCGTACTGGGGGCCGTAGCTGTGCGGGTTCAGCGGATCGCCCGAGCGGGTGACACCAATCTTCAACGCGAGGAACTCGTCGAGCGGGTCGACGGGCCAGTCGCTGCCATACGCCACGCGACCGCCGGCAAGGGCAATGCTGCCCGACGGCTCCATTCGGGCAAACCGCTGAGCCCCGAGGTGATCGCTGGTGCCATCGACCGTGGACGGCGCTTGCTGCGCCCACTGGAAGGACATGTTGGCGGTCACATCGAGGGCCTTGAAGCGTGGGTAGTCGGCCGGATCCACGGATTCGTTGTGCGTGATGGTCGGGCGAAAAGCATTGCCCGGCAGTTGCTGGCGCACGTATTCGATGCCATCCAGTGAATCACGCACTGCGCGGTCGCCCGTGGCGTGCAGATGCGGATCGAGACCGGCCTGCACGGCTTGCAACAGCAGCGGCTTGAGCACTTGCGGCGGGAAATATAGCTCCCCGACATTCTTGCCGGGCGTCCACTTCGGCGCTTTCTCGGTCCCGGCATTGCGCAGATACGGCGTCAACATCGCCCCCGTGTCCGCCGGCGCATTGATGATGCCGTCCATGAACAATTTGACGTGACGCATGCTGACGCCCGGCGCCGGTTGCGCTGGGCCCTGGTCGTAAGTCGTGGCCAACGCCTTCGCCTCGGCAATGGTTTTCGCCGGGTCTGCCGCGGCGGCGGCCGGGTCCAGTTTGATCGCCAGCAAGGCCCGGGCAGTCAGCTCGCCCGACTGTTGCAGGCGGGTGAAGGCTTTGCCGTTTTCCGGCCCGGACAGGGCATCGAAGAAACTGGTGATGCCTTGCTGGCGCATCGCGTCGAGCGCTGCGCGGGTCTGGTTGAGTTTTTCTGCATCGGTGGCGGGTGGCACCACGGCGGCCATGGCATCGGCGGCACCGTCCTCGCAGATGCCGTTGGGGTTGCCGGCGTTGTCGCGCACGTATTTGCCATCGCCCGGATTGGCCGTGTGCTTGTTGATGCCGGCCACTTCCAGGCCACGGGAGTTGGTCAGCACGGTATGGAAGTCGGTGGAACGCACCTGAATCGGACGTTTGGTCTTCAACGCATCCAGTGTCGACTTGTCCGGATCGCCGTCGAGTCCGTCCATGCCCATGCGATCCCAGCTGCCGACTTCAAGCCAGACATCGGGGCCTTTGTCCTTGTCGGCATCAAGACATGCCTGGATGGTTTCCTGAAACGCCTTGCGCGTCATTGTCTGGTATTTCAGGTCGCACAAGGTCATGGCACGACCGCCGTCCCCCGGGTGCATATGCGCATCGATGAAGCCGGGCATCAGCATGCGCCCCGCCAGATCGATCAGCTGAGTATTCTGGCCGATGTACGAGGTAACTCCTTCGTCGCTGCCAACATAGACGATCTTCCCACCTTTCACGGCAATCGCCTGCTGCACTGAATTCTGGCCATCGACGGTATAGACATAGCCGTTGCGCATCACCCGGTCAGCGGGCGCCGAGCCCAGTGTCTGACACCCCACCAGTGCCACGCAGGAAACTGCCGTAGTCGTCGCAACCTCGATAAACAGCCTGGAAATGTTCAACTGCCTCACCCCTGTTCTTATAGTTTTCGAAGTGGCCCGGACAAACTGCCGCGCAAGCCCCTGATATGCAGGGCATACCCTATAGATCGCGGCGTCTGGATGGACCTCTGCAAATGAGGAGGGGTGAGGCAAATAGCCCAGCAACATCAACAACCCCGTGGGAGCGAGCCTGCTCGCGATGAGGGTGTGTCAGACAACATTCATGTCGACTGACGCACCCTCATCGCGAGCAGGCTCGCTCCCACAGGGGATTTGCATTTCAACTGGCGAGATCTACGCAATTAATCGCGCCGCGTGGCATCGCGCAGGGCAGAACCCAGTTCCACCTTGCTCTTCAGGCCAAGCTGCAAGTAGCAATTGCGCAAGTAGGTGCGCACCGTGGCAGGGCTCAAGGCAAGCATCCTGGCAATCTCCTTGTAGGAATGCCCCGCGGCGAACAGCATCGCCGCCGTGCGCTCCCGCGGCGCCAGCACCGCCCCGCGCGACTGCGCTTCGAGCGACAGGATGACGTGCTCGGCGTTGGGACTCAGCGTCAGCGTGCAACGGCCCAGGCGCATCACGCAGGGCGCTTGATGCAGCTGTGCAATCACCTCAGTCGGCAACATCGAACCGCTCCACCCCGGCAATTCACGCTGAATGGCAGCGCAAAGACTGGCGCCCACGTACAACAGGCTGCCGTCCATGCGCGCGACGCCAAAGTCAGTCGCGCCGTTGCCGGTGTCGATGCGGATCATGTCCTGCACCTGAAACCGCCACAGCTGCAACAGATGGTCGCAGAAAGCCGCAAACACACCGGCCTCGCTGTCACTGAACGCTGGAGCATCCGCGCCACGGTATAGACAGACGAAGAACATCAAGCCGCTTTCAGGCAACTCGAAGGTAATGCACATCGGGTGGTAGAGGTCGTGGCGCCGCGCGAACGCGTCCACCTCTGCATCCGGGTCGGTGAAACCGCTGTCGCGCACGACCGCTCCTGGCTGACTCAAGGTGTCATGGGAGAATTTGTCGCTGCCTGCACTTTTGTGCCATTCGGCGGCAAACGATGCCGGCAGGTTGATACGCCCGTGCATCCAGCTCTTGGGGGGAGCATCGGCATCTGAGGCGGACATCTCGCCCCACCACGCCGAAGCGAACGGCACCAACTCGCGAAACGCTTGCAGGCCGTCTGCGATGAACTGCGACGAGCCTCGATCCCGCGCCAGCCGCCCCAGGTGCAGCACACACAGATTGAACGCGTTGAGCGTGGCCATCGACGCCTTGGCGCCGACCTCATTCCCCTCCTCCATGGTGCTGATCCTGTTCGCTGTACGACGTATTTTTTTCGACGATGCCATAGGGGCAAGCGCAACGCCATTGGCTTTTTCCCAACCCGTCATTACTGCGCAATCCGGCAACAGTGTTTGTCCAATCGGGCGCTTTTTGAGAAAGGGCTGAACACCTAGCATTGCCACTAACCCGGTACACCGATGGCGCAACGCTCCACTGGCCAGCCGGGTCAACCCAAGATGAGACGGAGAATGAAATGAAAATCCTCAAAGTTGCGCTGTTCCTGGCGCTGGGCGGTTTAGGCGCACAGGCCTTTGCAGACGATAGCCACTCAACGGCCGACGCCAGCAAAACAGCGGTTGAAAGCTACACATACGGCACGACGCTCGACATCAAGAAAATCATCGCGATCTCAGACATTCCCAACGAGTGCGCACCGGTTCCGGCGCAGATGACGTATGAAGATTCTCACGGACAACGTCACATCCTTCAGTACCAAGTGATGGGCACCGGATGTTCAAATGGTTGAATACCGTCAGGATCATGGAGGGTCGACACTCCATGCCTGCGGTGTTTGTGAAGTTAATTTTTTTTCGCCGAACCGATGATTTTTTCGTCGCTGGCCAATACGTCCGGGATGGAATGTTTAAGAAACTCCACCCAGGTCTTTATTTTTGCATCCACGAACTTTCGTGACGGGTAGATCGCATACAAATTCAGCTCTTCCAGATGGTGTTCGGGCAACACCCGCATCAGCGTGCCCGCTCTCAAGCCATCGACCGCAGAAGCAATAGGCTGAATACCAATACCCATACCATTGGCAATCGCCACGGTCATGCCGTCGGCGGTGTTGATGTGAAACGGTGATGACGACACGTTAACCGTCTCCACGCCTTCGGGCCCTTCCAGTACCCAGCTTTCAACCGGCATCACCGTGTTGACGATTTTCAAACAGTCATGGGCGGCCAGCGCCTGCGGTGTGTCAGGGTATCCGCGTTTCCTCAAGTACGTCGGCGACGCGCAGAGAATGCTGTACGTGATGCCGAGCCGCTGCGCGACAAACCCTGAATCGGGCAGGTCCCGGGCCAACACAATCGACATGTCATAGCCCTCCTCCAGCAGATCCGGCAGTCGATTGGTCAGCGTCAGATCAAACATCACCGAAGGGTGTGTCTCTCGGTATTTGGCAATCGCATCGATCACGTAGTGATTGCCCACCGCTGACATCGCATGGATTTTCAACCGCCCCACCGGCAGCGTATGCGCAGTGCCCGCTTCCTGTTCCGCGTCACGTATCTCTTCCAGAATCCTCTCGCAGCGTTGCAAATAACGCAGGCCTGCTTCGGTCAATGCCAGGCGCCGGGTGGTGCGGTTGATCAACCGTGTTTGCAGCCTCGCTTCCAGGCTGGAGATCGCTTTGGAAACGTTCGTCGTGGTGGTGTCCAACACCTCAGCCGCGGCAGTAAAACTGCCACTTTGGGCCACAGAAACGAAAAAGCGCATGGTCTGGAAAACGTCCATCGTTTTCACCTCGGGAAAAAGAAGAATCGGGGCGAACCTGAGTCAGGCCGCCCCTGGGTCATGTGCTGCCAAAAAATCCGGCGCTATTGATACGCAGGTTTCGGTTCATCACGACTGGCAACGCGTTGCTCGAACGCACCGACCGAATTACCGCCGAGCGCTACGTAGAGCTGCACCGTGTCGAGGTATTGCGCGGTTTTCACCTTGATTTGACCCAGCAATGCCTGCTCATAAGCACGCTCCGCTTCCAACACCTGGAGAACGCTGTTCTCGCCCTGCGCGTACGCTTGCTGGTTCAACTGAAAACTGCTTTGCGCCGCGCGTAACGCGTCTGCCTGCGCCAGGTTTTCCTCCGCGTCGTGGTTGATGGCCTGCAACGAGTCAGCGACCTGGCCGAACGACTGAATGACCGTTTGCTGGTAGCCAGCAAGTGTCGCCTTGTACCCGTCGACGGCCGCCTGACGTTCTGCCTTGAGCGTTCCGCCATCGAACAGTTGACCCGCGATCCCGGCCGCGAAACCCCAGAGCGCCGCCCCACCATTGCCTGAAGCGGCCTGTACCAGCGACGCCGACAGCGTGACATGTGGATAGAGATTAGCGGTTGCAACGCCTACTGCCGCGCTGGCCATGTGCAACTCGGCCTCCGCTTGCAATACGTCCGGCCGGCCGTGGGCCATTTCCGAAGGAACGTTGACGGGCACGTTTGCCGGCAACACGAACTCGGCAAAATCGAAGTCCGGCGCGATCCAGTCGCCAGGGCCTTTGCCGGTGAGAATCGACAACGCGTGGCGAGCGGCATCGCGCTGCTGGGCAAGCGGCGGCAACAGCGTGCGATCCTGGGCGAGCCGGGTTTCGGCCAGCGAAACGTCGATCTGCGTGGTGGCGCCGCTGGCGTGTGCCCTGCGCACCAGCTCGAGGTTTTTCGTGTCATTGGCCAGCAACTTCTCGACTGCCGCCATCTGTGCGTTGGCAGACGCGACCAGCAACGCCTGACTCGCGACGTTGCCCGTCAAGGTCAAATAGGCCGCTTCGTAGCGATGCTTCTGCAGATCGGTAAACGCTTCTTGCTGTTCGACCAGGCGTTTGTTGCCGCCGAAGACATCGAGGTCGAAGCCAACCCGTGGGCCGATCGCATAGAAATTGGTGGTGGCTGGCTCCTTCGCGTTATGCACCCGTTGGCGACCCGCCTGGCCGCCAAAATCGACTTGCGGATACAGCGCACCTTGCGCCGCGGCTACCGAAGACGACGCTTGGCGGATGGTTGCGTCCGCGGCCACCAGCTCAAGATTGCCTTCGATGGCGCGGCGCACAACCTTGTCGAGCTTTGGCGACTGGAAAGCCGTCCACCAGTTGCCACTGACCTTCTGGCCAAGGGCAATGTGCTGTTCACCCGGCGTGTTGCCGCGCGGACCAAGGCGCTGCTCGGCCTGTTGGTCGTAGTGTTGCGACTGGCTCGGCGGTTGCATTTGATAGTCAGGGCCAACGGTGCAGGCGGTCAGGAATGCAAGGGCCGCCATCGCGCCGAACGTGGTTCTGAAGGTCTGTCTGTTGATGAAGCGTGCAGAGGATTTCATTGGGCATACTCCACGAAAACTATTGGGCCGAAACCGGCTTGCGAAGAAAGACAACCAGTGGACTCACCACCAGCATCGCCACCATCAAAATCTTGAATTGATCGATCACCGCGATGAACGCCGCTTGCCCTGTGATCATTTCATTGAGCCCAGCCAGTGCTTGCAGGGACGTCGGCGCCGGGCGATACGGCGTCAGGTTGCTGGCCAGCGCCATGTGCATCGCTTGCGTGTTGTTGAAGAAAAACAGCTGCACAATCGCCACGCCCAGCGTGCTGCCGTAGACCCGAAACAGATTGAAAATACCGGTGCCTTCCGGACGTAACGCTGGATCGAGCGTGCTGAACGCGACTTTCGTCAGCGACGGCATCAACATGCCGATGCCGACGCCCTGGATCGCACCCGCCACCGCCACCGGCGACCAGTCCATCAGCGGCGAGTAACCGAGCATCAGCCAGTTGGCGTAAACCACCAGCGCCACGCCCACCGCCACGAAAAACCGCCGGTCAAAGCGCTCGGGCACACGCCCCATCAGCAGAAACGCGCCGACCAGTCCAATGCCACGCGGGATCGTCAGGGACCCGGTGGTGTCCGGCGGGTAACCGAGAATCTCGTCGAGCATCGGCGACGTCAGGGCCATGGTCGACAACAGTACAAAACCCACGGCGAAGAAGATCGTCGTCGACAACACGAAGTTACGGTCCTGGAACAGGCGCTTGTTGAGGAAATGCGCCTTCGTGGTCAACACATGCACCGCGAACAGGTAGAGCCCCAGGGCACAGCCGATGGCCTCCAGCCAGATTTCGGTCGAGGCGAACCAGTCCAGACGTTCGCCACGGTCGAGCAGCATTTGCAGGCTGATCAAGCCCAGCGTGAAGCTGCCGAAGCCGAAGAAGTCGAACGACGGACGCTTCTCGGCCTTTTTCTCGGCCTGCAACAGCGCGATCACCAGGCCGATAAACGCCGACAACGGGACGCTGATGTAGAAGATCGGGCGCCATCCGAAATGCTCGCCAATCCAGCCACCGATGCTCGGGCCGCTGACGATGCCGAACAGCACGATGGCGGTCCAGGTCGCGCCAAATTTCGCGCGCTTTTCCAGTGCCAACGTCTCCATGGCAATCGCCATCGACAGCGGCGCCAGCACACCACTCGCCAGGCCCTGGATAATCCGCGCGCCGATGAATTCCAGCGGCGTTGTGGCCTGTGTGGCGAGCAGCAACCCGAGGACGAAAAAGGCCAGCGCGGTTTGATACATGCGCTTGAGGCCAAAGCGTCCGGCGAGCCATTGTGCAATCGGCATAGTGATGGCGCTAGCCGCCAGGTACGAGGTGAAGATCCACCCCGCCTGGTCGTCGGTCATCGACAGGCTGCCCTGAATCAACCTGAGTACAGCGTTTGGAAGTGGCAGGCTCGCCGACTGCATATACGTCGCAAGCAGCGCGGCGAACCTTAACGCTCCCGCACCTTGAAGTCCGGCATGGTTGGCGTTCATCAGAAGTTACCCGCGGTCAACAATGTCTTGAGCGGATGCCACCAAGGTGTGCGAAAGCCGGTATCGACCTTGACCGTGGCACTGGTGCCCGAGAACAGCGGCAAGGCGGGATCGGTTTCATCGAGTTCGAGCCGTACCGGAACACGCTGGACCACCTTGACCCAGTTGCCGGTGGCATTTTCCGGTGGCAGCAAGGCGAAGTCGGAGCCGGCACCCGGGCTCATGCTGGTCACGTGAGCCTTGAAAACGTGATCAGGGTAGGTGTCGATACTGACGGTCGCTTCCTGGCCGGGGCGCATATGGGTGACGTCCGTTTCGCGGAAGTTGGCCTCGACCCAGATCTCGTGATCGGACAACAACGCAAAGGCTGGCGCGCCGCTGTTGACGTAGTTGCCCACCTGCAAGTCATCGACCTTGGCTACCGTGCCGTCGTCCGGCGCATACACCGTTGAGTACGAAAGATAGAGCTGCGCCTCGTCGAGTTGCGCCTTGGCTTCGCGAACCGTGGGATGGGTGTCGACTTCAATCGTCGGATTGCCGTTCAGGGCAACCACGGTGCTGGCGATCTGTTGTTCGACAGACGCGATCCGTTGCCGGGCGACTTTAAGGTCGGTGTCGGCACGTTCGTAAATGGCGCGGGAGACGAACTCGGTCGCGACCAGCGCCTTCTTGCGGGCAAATTCGCGCTGATCGAAATCGGCCGACTCTTTGGCCGATTGCAGCTCAGCCTGCTGCTGGCGGTAGCTGGCCTTGAGCCCGTCGATGCGCAGGCGCGCCACATTCAGCTGCGCTTCGGCGCGGTCAACGGCAATCTGCAGCGGTTTCGGATCGATCCGGAACAGCACCTGACCTTTGTGTACCCGCTGATTGTCCTCGACCGCGATTTCCACGACTTGCCCGGAAATGCGCGCGTTGATCGACGCTTTCGCCACTCGGGCGTAGGCGTTATCCGTCGAAATGAAAGCGGCGCCGGCATGATAGCGGGCGTATCCCAGCGCGGCGAAGATCACCGGCAAGCCGATCATCAGCCAAGGTCGCAGTTTCTGTTTGAACGGTTTCTTGATGGGCGCCTGGCCAGGGTTCACGCCTGGGTGCTCGAAGCTCTGTGACGCCGGGATGTCGAACTGTTTAGTCATGATCGAATACACCTTTAACCGGGAAATCAGGCCGGCCAACACTGTGCCGGGCCGGACATCAATAGTTGCTGTGAGGAATCAAGCCCGAGCACGGACTGGAGGATCGCTCCGCCGCACCTGTTTCGTCGCCGCAACACTCAGTTCGAGCTCCGCTTCAACAAACCGTAAACCAAGGAATTTCTGGTTCCTTAATTTTGTGCGATGGTGTAAGAATATCCCCACACCCACCTTCCATCAAGGATTTTGTACAACATGGCACAAAAAAAGATTACCGAGACAAAAGGCCGTGGCCGCCCTCGCGCCTACGACCCACAAACCGCCCTGCAGCAGGCACTTGGTGTGTTCTGGAGCACCGGCTATTCAGGCGCCTCGCTGGATAGCATTGCCACCGCAGCCGGGATGAATCGCCCGAGCCTCTACGCGGCATTCGGTGATAAACACGCGCTGTACATCAAAGCGCTTGAGCAATACTGGGAATTTGCCGCAGCAGCGATGCATGAGGCGCTGACCGACACCCAACTGCCCCTGCGCGATGCGTTGATGCGTTTCTACGAAGGGCAGCTGTCGATCTATTTTTCGGGCGACGGCCAACCGCGCGGCTGCTTTGCGATCGGCACGGCAACCACCGAAGCCGTCGAGGACCCGGAAATTCGTGAGGTACTTTCAGACCGGCTCAGCAGGCTCGACACCGACCTGGAAGCGCGCTTGCGAACGGCCATCGAGTCCGGCGAACTGAAAAGCGATGTCGACGCCGCCGCCCTCGCCGTCCTCGCCTCCTCCCTGCTGCACAGCATCTCGATCCGCGCGCGGGCAGGCAAATCCCGCGAAGAACTGACGGAACTGGCCCGCAACGCGGTCAGTGTGATCTGCGGTGTGTGAGGTTGATCGTGAGTGAAGGACTTGAAGACATTCTGGCCGAGCAGCTGGCGGTGATTTTTTGTGGGATCAATCCGGGCCTGACCGCCGCCGCTCAAGGGCATCACTTTGCCGGCAGGGGCAATCGCTTCTGGCGCACGCTGCACCTCGCCGGTTTTACACCTGAGGAAGTGCGCCCGGAAAACGATCGAACGATCTTGCAGTATCAGTGTGGATTGACGGCCGTGGTTGAGCGGCCGACCGCGCGGGCGGATCAGCTGTCGTTGCATGAATTCACCGCAGCGGCGGCCGACTTCGAACGCAAGATCGAACGCTACGCACCGCGCTATGTGGCGTTTCTCGGCAAAGCGGCTTATTGCGCGCTTTCCGGCCAGCGGCAAATCAACTGGGGGCGGCAATCCCAAACTTTTGGCAACGCCTCGGTCTGGGTCCTGCCCAATCCAAGTGGGCGAAATCGCGCGTTCACGCAGGATCAATTGGTGGACGCCTACCGCCAACTCCACTGTGCGATGAGTGAGTCGAGTCAGCGGATGGCCACCGCGCAAAACTTGCATTCAGCGGAGGTAGGCTAAGCTAAGAGCAGCTTATTGCTCACGATGCTCGCGTCTGCAGGTTTAGGTTTTTTCTGGAGAGCGTCTGCAACAGCTATCTCAGACAGGCCCAACCTATTCACGCAGGATTACGTGATGACCGAGCCCTTCCTCACTTTCGAGCAACTCAAGCGCGCTGCTGCCTCCGGCGAAATCGATACCGTTCTGGTGTGCATGGTCGACATGCAAGGCCGACTGGTCGGCAAGCGATTCCAGGTCGAGTTTTTCATCGACAGCGGACATGAAGAAACCCACTGTTGCAATTACCTGCTGGCCGACGACATCGACATGGAGCCCGTGCCGGGCTACGCCGCCGCCAGTTGGAGCAAAGGCTACGGCGACTTCGTGCTCAAGCCCGACATGGCCACGTTACGACGGGTGCCCTGGCTCGAATGCACGGCATTGGTCTTGTGCGATGTGCTAGATCATCACCATCGAAAGGACTTGCCCCACAGCCCGCGGGCCATCCTGAAAAAGCAGATCGAGCGCCTGCGCGAGCGCGGCTACACCGGCATGTTCGCCTCGGAACTGGAGTTCTACCTGTTCGACGAGAGCTACGAGGCCATCCACAAACGCAACTACCACAAGCCCAAGACCGCCGGCCACTACATCGAGGATTACAACATCCTCCAGACCACCCGCGAAGAGCCGGTGCTGCGGGCGATTCGCAAGCACCTGCAAGCCAGCGGCATCCCCGTGGAAAACTCCAAGGGTGAATGGGGACCGGGGCAGGAAGAGATCAACATTCGCTACGCCGATGCGCTGACGATGGCCGACCACCACGTCATCATCAAACACGCCTGCAAGGAGATCGCGCAACTGCAGGGCAAGGCGATCACGTTCATGGCCAAGTGGCGTTATGACGCCGCCGGTTCCAGCAGCCATATCCACAATTCACTGTGGGACAAGAACGGCAAGAAGCCGCTGTTCTTCGACGCCAAGGCTGAGTTCGGCATGTCGAAACTGATGCGCGCCTGGGTCGCCGGGCAGCTCAAATACGCCAACGACATCACCTGTTTTCTCGCGCCGTACATCAATTCCTACAAGCGCTTCCAGGCCGGCACCTTTGCGCCGACGCGGGCGGTCTGGAGCCGCGACAATCGCACCGCAGGCTTTCGCCTGTGCGCAGAAAGCAGCAAGTCCATCCGCATTGAATGCCGCATCGGTGGCGCCGACCTCAACCCTTACCTGGCTTTCGCCGCGTTAATCGCTGCGGGCCTGGCCGGTATCGACGAGAAGCTCAATCTCGCGCCGCCCTTTGAAGGCGATGCCTACATCGACGAACACTTGCCAGAAGTGTCGAAGACCTTGCGCGAAGCCTGCACCGCGCTCAAGGGCTCGACGATGTTGCGCGAAGCGTTCGGCGATGAAGTGGTCGACCACTATGTGCACACCGCCGAATGGGAGCAGAAGGAATACGACCGGCGCATCACCGACTGGGAATTGCAGCGCGGCTTCGAGCGCTATTGAGGCGATCATGACTTCAATGATTCAACTCATCTCACCGGTCGATGGCCGGATCTATGCCGAGCGCCATTGCGCCGATACCGTACAGATCGATCAGGCGCTGACGGCTGCCGCAGCCGCTCAGGCGCAATGGAAACGCAGGCCACTGAACGAACGCGCGGCGTTTTGCAGCGCCGCCGCGGACGCCATGCTGGCGATGAAAGCCGACATCGTGCCGGAGCTGGCCTGGCAGATGGGCCGCCCGGTGCGTTTTGGCGCCGGTGAACTGCGCGGTTTCGAAGAACGCGTCCGGCATATGATTGCCATCGCGCCCAAAGCCCTGGCAACGATAGAGCCCACGCCGATTGCAGGATTTCGCCGCTATATCAAACGTGATCCGCTGGGTACGGTGTTGGTCGTCGCCCCCTGGAATTACCCCTACCTGACGGCGGTGAATACGATCATTCCCGCGCTGATGGCCGGCAACAGCGTCATCCTCAAACACGCCTCGCAAACGCTGCTGGTCGGCGAACGGTTCGACGAAGCCTTTCGCCGCGCCAATCTGCCTGAAGGTCTGTTCCAAAATTTGCTGCTCGATCATCAGCAGACCGCGTCGATGATTGCCTCTGGACGCGTGCAGCAAGTGAACTTCACCGGCTCGGTTGCCGCCGGTAAGGCCATGGAAACCGCCGCCACGGGGCGATTCATCGGCGTCGGCCTGGAACTCGGCGGCAAAGACCCGGCCTACGTTCGCGCAGACGCGAACCTTGAACACGCAGTGGAAAACCTGGTGGATGGCAGCTTCTTCAACTCCGGGCAAAGCTGCTGCGCCGTTGAACGCATCTATGTTGATCAGAAAATCTACCCGGCCTTTGTCGAGCGATTCGTCGCCCTGACCAATCAATACGTACTGGGCAATCCACTCGATCAAGCCACCACCCTCGGTCCGCTGGTGAACCCGGACGCCGCCGAATTCGTCCGTGGCCAGATCGTCGATGCGCTGGCAAAAGGCGCCAAGGCCCTGATCGATCCGAAAGCCTTCCCCCTTGATGCGCCGGGCAGCGCCTACATGGCGCCTCAGGTATTGGTCGACGTCAGCCATGACATGTCGGTGATGCGCGAGGAAAGCTTTGGTCCGGTGGTCGGCATCATGCCGGTGGCCGGCGACGACGAAGCCATTGCCCTGATGAACGACAGTGAATTCGGCCTCAGCGCCTCCCTCTGGACCCAAGACCTCGCCGCCGCCGAACACCTGGGTGACCAGATCGACACCGGCACCGTGTTCATGAACCGCTGTGATTACCTGGACCCGGCCCTGGCCTGGACCGGGGTGAAGCACAGCGGACGCGGCGTCACGCTGTCGTCCCTGGGCTACGAACACCTGACCCGAGCGAAATCCTTCCATCTTCGCCACGAGACCTGAGCCATGAGCCTGACCGGAAACTGGAACTACCCCACGAGCATTCGTTTCGGCGTCGGCCGCATCGCCGAACTGGCCGAAGTCTGTCGCAGCCAGGGTATCCAGCGACCGTTGCTGGTCACCGACAGCGGTCTGGCGCGTGCCCCGATCACCATTGCGGCAGTAGACGCCTTGCGCGCGGCCGGCCTGGGTGTCGCGCTGTTTTGCGACCTCAAGCCCAATCCCGTCGAAGCCAACCTGGCCGGTGGGCTCGATGCCTGGCGCGCGGGCAAACACGATGGCGTGGTCGCGTTCGGCGGGGGCAGCGGCCTGGACATGGGCAAACTCATCGCCTTCATGAGCGGCCAGACCCGGCCGGTCTGGGATTTTGAAGACATCGGCGACTACTGGACCCGCGCCGACGAAAGCCGGATCGCCCCGGTCATCGCCGTGCCGACGACGGCGGGCACCGGTTCGGAAGTGGGTCGTGCGGCGGTGATCATCGACGAGCAAACCCACACCAAGCGCATCATCTTTCACCCGAAAATGATGCCGCGCGTGGTCATCAGCGACCCGGCCCTGACCGTCGGCATGCCGGCAAAAGTCACCGCCGGCACAGGCATGGATGCGTTGGCGCATTGCCTGGAATCCTACTGTGCTCCCGGTTTTCATCCGATGGCCGACGGCATCGCGGTGGAAGGCATACGTCTGGTGGCCAATGCCCTGGTGCGAGCGGTTCTTACGCCGTCCGACCTTGATGCACGCGCGCAAATGCTCGCCGCCGCGGCGATGGGCGCCACCGCTTTCCAGAAAGGTCTGGGCGGCATGCATGCCCTGTCGCATCCGGTGGGTGCGCTGTACGACACCCATCACGGCATGACCAACGCCACGTTCATGCCCTATGTCTTGAAGTTCAATCGCCCGGCCATCGAAGAGCGCATCACGCGCCTGGCGGCTTATCTGCGATTGCCCTCGCCCGGCTTCGACAGCTTCCTGGCCTTCATTCTCAAGCTGCGCAAGGACATCGGTGTGCCGCACACGTTGATAGAACTGGGCGTGGATGATCGACAAGCCGACTTGATCGCGGACATGGCGATTGTCGATCCGTCTGCCGGCGGCAATCCGCTGCCATTGACGCGGGCCGGTGCCGCACAGATTTTCGACGCGGCGTATCACGGCCGTCTCTAGAGCCGTCGCCGTGCGGACAGGGTTGCAAAAAGGAGCAGTACGACAAGGGGTTGAAGACCAGGCCATCCGGGACCCCGGATGGATGCGTATCAAAACCTGAAGGGGCACACGACATGAAGCCAGCAAGCCCGCACGACGATGACGTCAAGGTGCTGCACAGCATGGGCTATGCCCAGCAGCTCTCGCGACGCATGGGCGTTTTCTCCAACTTCGCCATTTCCTTTTCGATCATCTGCATCCTCTCGGGTGGCATCAACTCACTTGCCCAAGGCACCTCGGGCGCGGGCGGCGCGTCCATTGGCATCGGCTGGCCAATCGGTTGCCTGATCTCCGGGGTCTTCGCCATGGCCATGGCGCAGATCTCCTCCGCCTACCCCACCGCTGGCGGCCTCTATCATTGGGGCTCGATTCTCGGTAACCGCTTCACCGGCTGGCTGACGGCCTGGTTCAACCTGTTGGGTCTGATCACCGTGCTTGGCGCGATCAACGTCGGGACGTATTACTTCTTTTTCGGCGCCTTCGGACCGGCATTGGGCATGCAAGACACCATCACGACACGGGTGATTTTCCTGGCGATCCTCACGGGCCTCCAAGCCTTGTGCAACCACCTGGGCATTGGCCTGACTGCGAAACTCACCGACTTCTCGGGGTACCTGATCTTCGCCACCGCGCTCGCGCTAACCATCGTTTGCCTGATATCGGCGCCCAGTTATGAGTTCGCCCGGTTATGGACCTTCAGCAACTATTCCGGCGAGGCAGGCGGCAACGTCTGGCCGCAGGTGTCGAACAGCTGGGTGTTCATGCTCGGCCTGCTGTTGCCGATCTACACCATCACCGGCTACGACGCCTCCGCGCACACCTCGGAAGAGACACATAACGCGACGATGTCGGTGCCACGCGGCATGGTCACATCAGTGGTGTGGTCGCTGCTGTTCGGCTGGCTCATGCTCTGCTCGTTTGTCCTGATGCTGCCGAGCATGGACGAGGCCGCCAAGCATGGCTGGACCGTGTTCTTCTGGGCGATGGACACCCAAGTCAACCCGACCGTAAAAACGGTGCTGTACGTGGCCATTTTCATCTCGCAAGTGCTTTGCGGACTGGCGACCGTAACCTCGGTCTCGCGCATGATCTTCGCGTTCTCCCGTGACGGCGGCCTGCCCTTCTCCAAGGCACTGTCCTCGGTTTCGCCAACCCTGCGCAGCCCGGTCGCAGCGATCTGGACCGGCGCCACGCTCGCGGTATTGTTCGACTGGGGATCGTCGGTGATATCGATCGGTGAAACGCCGGTCTACACCATCGTCGTGTCCTGTACGGTCATCTTCCTGTTCTTCTCCTTCATCATCCCCATCGTGCTCGGCCTGTTCACCTACGGCACCTCGAAGTGGCCCACCATGGGGCCATGGAACATGGGGCGATTCTGGTACACGGTGTTCGCCCTGCTCTCGGTCCTCTCGATGGTGATCATCTTCGTCATCGGCATCCAGCCACCCAACGAATGGGCGTTGTACATCACCATCGGCTTCCTGGTGCTGACCGCCATCGTCTGGTTCGGCTTCGAAGCCCGCCGCTTCCAGGGACCGCCAAAGGGCGATTTGATCGTCAGGCGCCAGGCAGAAATTTTCGCAGAGGAAGAGGCGCTGAACAGGCGCGCTGGAAGCTGATACTTGCGCTATAAAAAACGGGGCGCCGAGCGCCCCGTCTTTGACACGGATCAAGTTCGAATCGTTATATACCCAAGCAACAAGGCTGGAAGGCGATCAGCATAAAAAAGACTGGAAGAAGATTTCGCATTCGAGTGACGTAACCCTCTACTTACTTACTGGTTCTCAAGCGCGTGAGCATTGGAAATCACAATGGCTTATTCATAAACCGTAGGATCAGGGATTCAAGGGATTATAAAAAAATAGAGGCCCAGGAAAAC
Source organism: Pseudomonas sp. DR48 (assembly GCF_019823085.1). Lineage (NCBI taxonomy): Bacteria > Pseudomonadati > Pseudomonadota > Gammaproteobacteria > Pseudomonadales > Pseudomonadaceae > Pseudomonas > Pseudomonas sp. DR48. The sequence continues at coordinate 6,784,220 of NZ_CP081946.1, forward strand.
AATGCGATGTTATTGAGCTATACCCAATAGTCCCCCCACCGCACTTCTTCCATTATTGGAGGTTGGCAATGAAACCCTGTATCCCCCTGTCGGCACTCTTGATGACCTTTACTCTCTTTGGCTGCTCCAGTTCATCACACCAGTCAATGAATCTTCCTTTGGCAGCGACCCATAAAAACCCTGGTCATACAGCCACGACTACATTGACTGGCGAAGGCAATCAAACCAATTTTGATTTCTACATAACCGGCGTTCCAGACGGAACCATCTTGCCGCCGCGCCTCTACACCTTCATCAACAAGGGCAGCTGCCAGCAACCCGGGCCAGCCGCGTTCGCAATGAACGCTAAGGTCAACACTGAGCCCAATGCAGGCACCGGTGGATGGACCTTCTACAGGAGCGCACCGATCACCTTGCCAGACCTGCTTTCCGGCAAGTACTCAGTTGTCGTGCGTACCTCACCCGAGGATGGCAGCGCTGATATTTTCTGCGGCGATATTGCACACGCGACTCGATGAACTTCCCGTAGTCAGTTTGAGTCAAGTCGTGTCATAGGTGGCGATTGTATTCAAGGGTGTTTTTCCAGTTGTTATTCTGGCGTTACATATACGGCAAAACAGTGCAATCGCCCCGCCCCCTTGCCAAAACAGCACTAGACTCCTTCTTGCGCCTTAAACAGTGCACGATCATGTAACAGGGGAAATGAAGACATTGGCATCGGTGTTGAAAACCGGTGGCTATGACACTTATTTCACCGGGAAATGGCATTTGGGCGAAGCCGATTATACGCTGCCAAATGCGCAAGGTTATGACGTGATGAAATACGTCGGGCTATACCATCTCAGATGCTGGCTACATGCCGTTCCGGGGAACCAAAGGTACCGTGCGTGAGGGGGGGTAACCGGGTACCGGCCATTGCCGTCTGGCCAGACAAGATCAAGCCGGACACAAAAAATCACGAGATTCTCGGTGGCCTGGATTTGATGGCAACCTTCGCCTCTGTTGCTGGCGTGAAGCTGCCGGAAAAAGACCGCGAGGGTCAGCCGATCATCTTCGACAGTTACGATATGACTCCAGTGCTCACTGGAACTGGCCCGTCTCCACGTAAGGAGTGGTTCTACTTTACCGAGAACGAGTTATCCCCGGGTGCGGCCCGAGTTGGAAACTACAAAGCCGTGTTCAACCTGCGCGGCGATGATGGTGCACAAACCGGTGGTCTGGCTGTCGACTCCAACCTGGGATGGAAAGGCGCAGAAAAGTATGTGGCCACTGTTCCGCAAGTCTTTGACTTGTGGCAAGACCCGCAGGAACGTTATGACCTCTTCATGAACAACTTCACCGAGCGTACCTGGACGATGGTGCCGATCACGAGCGCAATCATCAAGCTGATGAAAACCTACGCGGATTACCCACCACGCAAACTGCAAAGCATGGGTTATGACGGGCCGATCGAGCTGTCGCAATACCAGAAATTCCAGTACGTGCGTGACGTGCTGAAAAAAGAAGGTATCAACCTGCCGATGCCAGTGGGTAACTGATCAGGCAGAGGAAACGTGGCGACTTCATCAGGGGTCGCCACTTCGCAACTTCGCTGTTTTTACGTTTGCGAGCAGCCATCACTCGTAACGGCTACAGATCCATCAGTGGGGCTGGAATCGACTGGGAGCGGATGGTCGCCTGGTAGAACGCGGGAGTGGTCAAGCGCCGCACGGGTGAGGCCCACGCCAGGTGGCCACAACCTAATCAAAGAAGGCCAGGGTGCGAACTTCGATACTCTCGCGCGGCGGGGCTCCCGGCGGCGTATGGGGGTCCTGGAAGGCGGTATGGGGCGTGAAGCGGGCACGGCCGTCATGACGCGAGTCATACCCCTTGATCAGCAAGACTTCGTCACGGCGCATGTCCGGAAAATAGTACCAGCGCTGGTGCGGATTGTAGGCCAGGTGGTAGATCTCACCGACACGATCCGGGTAGACCAGGTCGGTGGCCAGCAGGTCATTGGGGTCGAGCGTCGAGGCGTCCAGCACGGCCAGCGGCGAGCGCTTGACGGGTCCACTCATCGGGCGCCAGAGGTTGATCTGGGCCATCGACACCGCTGCCAGTGCGGCGGCCTGATCGCTGCCCAGCACGTCGCGGATACGCTCAGGCCCCGAGCGCTCGGTGTAGTCATTATGCACACGGCTGGCTGGGCCGCGAATATCCCGCCGCTCGGCGTCGCTGCGCCTGGTGTGGTCGAAGATGACGACCCGGCTCGCGCCCGTCAACTCCTTGATCAAGGCCTTGACCTCGTCATAGTAGACGCTTTCCACTGAGGTATCGTCGTAGAGGTCGTCGACCACCGTATCCCGCCGATGGAGTTCAAACCCCTGCTTGTCCAGAGAAAGGCTGTCTGCCAACGGACGACCGTTGTGTATCGTGACCTCGCGCTCCTCCTGCTCAGCAAAGTAGTGCGGTTCACTGTTACCGGTCAGAGCCTCGGTATGCACATAGGGCTTCGCATCGTGCTTGACCAGGTAGGTAAGTGTCGTGATGACGCTAGCGGGCATATCAGTTGTGCACTTCAAGTAGCACCTCCCGGTCTGATGACCGCATCCGGCGTGGTGTCACCGTGGCGGCGCTGTAGCTTGCATGTAGACTGCCTCACTTTTAATCGTATGCCTTCGAACCAAAAAAGGGGACTCATTTATTTTCCTGCGCTACCGGCAGCTTCTGGTCGGTTTCGGCTTGTCGTGATAGGCAGAAAACGGCCAGAAGCGGACCTCAATGAGCAATACAAGAAGTAGCCATCGCGTAGATCTTGTCCCCTTGCCAACCAGGCACCTTGCAGATACTGTCCGCTTATGAATCAGCTACGCATTGCCTCGACCACCACCACGACTACGACCGCCCGAGGCGGGTCGTGAGAGGTGCCGTGAGCCAATAGCGCACGAACTTCAAAGGCCCGCCAGTGATGGAAAGGGCCTTTTCTTTTGCCCTTGTGTCGCTGGTCCAAACGCAAGGAAAAGCACTATGCATGCACTGTTGATTCTCGATATGCAGGTTGGATTGTTTCATGGCCCGGATGAACCATGGGCTGGTGAGGCGCTGCTGAATACGTTGAATAGTCTGTTGAATAAAGCCCGCAGGGCAGGCGCGCCAATTTTTCTTGCTCGCCACGTGGGGCCGCCCGGCTCGCCTATCGAACCTGGAAGCCCGTTGACGCAACTGGTGCAGGAACTGTTGCTGCAAGGCGACGAAGTGATTTTCAACAAAAGCCGACCTAACGCTTTCGCCATGACTGACCTGGCCGATCGACTAAAGGCTTGTGGATCTCGAGGCGTGATTATTGCGGGAATGAAGACCCAGTATTGTGTCGACAGCACCTGCCGCGCCGCACGAGATCTTGGATTCGACGCAGTGCTGATCGCCGATGGTCATACCTGCACCGACACTCCCGCATTGAAGGCTGAAAGTATCGTCGCTCATCACAATGCAACCCTGGCGGGCCCATTCTGTCGTGTCGTTCACGCTGAGGACTGGCGTTTCTGACCGGCATTGATAGATCGACTCAAGTTCTGGGTCGATCTGTCCGCTTTGGGTGGCTGCTGCCCCCACGGCAGGCAGAAATCGGCCAAGTGTAGACACGCGACCAAGGCACAATTGCATTAGGAAAGTGTTGATCAAATCTGCAACAACTCTTGCCAAGGATTTCATGCGATGGATTGCCCCCCGACGCTATATACCAACCGTCTTATCCTCACGCCGCTGCGAATGACTGATGCAGCCGCTATACAACAGCTGTTTCCCCAATGGGAAGTGGTCCGCTACCTTGACAGCCGTGTGCCATGGCCCTACCCGCAGGATGGTGCGCTGGTTTACGTGCGCGATGTCGCTCTTCCCGCCATGGCCAGGGGACAAGAGTGGCACTGGATGATTCGCACGCGGGCGCAACCTGAACGCAGCATCGGAAGCATCAGCCTGTATGACCAGCCAGGTAACCATAGGGGGTTCTGGCTCGCGCCTCTGTGGCAGGGCAACGGCTATATGCGCGAAGCTTGCGAGGTCGTCAACGCGTACTGGTTCGCGACATTGTTACGTCCAGTCATGCAGGTGCCCAAGGCTGTCGCCAACCACGCTTCGCGCAAGGTATCCCAACATGAAGGCATGCGGATGATAGGGACGCGGGACGGGCATTTTGTCTCGGGGCCCATGCAGGTCGAAGTCTGGGAGATCACACGAAGCGAGTGGCTCAGCGCGCGCTGAAACCTGATCTGAATTTTGTGCAGTTCCGAGTGACAGGCTGCCATCGGGTCGATTTCAGCCGGTTGCCAATGGACGGAAACGGCCAGGAGCAGTCATTCAGGTTGAGCATTGTCCAGAATGCCTTTGGTCTCGATATCAAACCTGCTCAACAACGCGGCACCATCCGAAACACCAAGAATCTGATCGATCGCAGAGATTTTCTGGGTTGCGTGGTCGAGCTGAAAGTCAGCGTTGCCGTATGCAGTTTCCGCCTCATTATGAAGTGCATAGGCCATATGCGCCGCGACACGGACGCTCATTGGAGCATCCACAACGCTACCCAGATAATCAGCAAGTAACGTCCTGATCTCTAGCAATGCGAGGGCGAGTAGCCTGGTCTGGTCAGTCTGCATATAAGAGTCCTGGATATTGCAACGAGTGTACAAAGCGAATTTCGAGAGGTTATATAAACACTCAGACAGCCAAAAGCAAAAGACCGCTTTGGGTCGATTGTTGCCCCTTGTGACAGGCATCAATCGGCCAAAAGCAGCCGGTGGACGGAGCGATAGCTAATGAGTAGCTATGCTTGGTCTGCTGCCGGAACTATTTGAGCAGATTGGGCTTTTGCGTCGATGGCGTATAACCCTCTTCAGCAGACACCCGACTGTCAATGCCCGGTCTAGTCAGGGCTAGACGACAGAGCAAGGAATTTTATCCACCAAGCCCGTGAGGGTGTTATCACCCCACTTGAGGTCAAATTAGAGTCAGGCCCAAAGAGGAGTCCGCCATGACCGTAGTCGATCGCCTCAGGTATTTGCGTGTCGTTCTAGTGTTGGCTGGGCTCGCGAGCCTTGCTCTCTACCCACTTATGTTGTTCTGGCCGTCCGGCTGGGCCTGGCACGTCGGTCACTCGGACTACCCGATGATGATCGTTGGCATCTACGCCACACTTGGCGTGTTCTTGATCCTGGCCGCACGTGATCCATTAGCCAATCTGAGCCTAATCTGGTTCACCGCGTGGTCTAGCGCCGTACACGCAGGAATCATGACCGTCCAGGCGGTGACCCAGCCGGGGCAAATGGGGCACTTGGCAGGTGACGTGCCGGCGCTCTTCATCGTGGCGGTTGCCTTGGCCACCTTGACGCCCCGCTCGCAACTGGCCGCTCGGCCCCGGACACACAATGGGGCCTAACAGCAGGCCAGTCCGCTTACTTGTTGTTTGAGCAGCAGCCGACAATACGCTCTTATGTGTCGCTACCGAACATTCCCAGAATGAAGTCGCGCACATGGACGATGCGTGGATTGCGCATAACGGTTTTTTGCCAAACCAGATACAGGTTGTTGGTGGGGGCGTCTTGACGCGAAGTGATCGACACCAACAGTCCTGATTCCAGCGCCTCGGCGCACTGGTAATCCGGTAAAACGCTCCATCCGTGCCCCTTCACGACCAGGTCTTGAATGATGCGCAGGTCGGCGATTGTGAGCGCGGCCTGCAGTGTTGGCGCAAACTGAAACAGCGCGGTCCACACCGGCCGAATCAGCGGCAGGTCTTCATCGAACGCGATAAGCGGGAGCTTCGCCAGCCTTTGCGCAGTAGGACGCTTGCCCAATTGCTTGGCCATCTCCGGAGCGAGGACAAGCAAAAAACGCTCGGTCCACAGCCTGGCGAATCCGTGCGAATGCTCATTCGGCATGGAGGCGGTGATGGCCAGGTCCGCAGTCGAGGCATTGAGGAGGCTGTAGATGCGGTCGCGGTTTCCCGTGTGCACGCGGATCTGAAATCCCTGCGCCATCAGCGGTGCCAATCCCGCCGCGATCTTGGAATAAATGAAGTCGGAAGGCCCGGCGATATGCACGGTGCCACCCATCTCACCGCCCAGACGGTATGAGGCCATCCTCATCTCCAGCCCGTCGATCATCGGGCCGATCGCTCGCGCCAGTTCGTCAGCCGCTTCCGTCGGCGTGACGCCACGGGCACGACGTACGAATAACGGCTTGGCCACAAAGGCTTCCAGCGCCTGGATGTGCAGGGATGCCGCAGGTTGTGTCATGCCAAGAGATTCTGCCGCCCGTGAGAACGACTGCAGCCGGTAAGCCTCGATAAATGTGCGCAGATGATCAAGATGGCTCATGGATAGTGTCACGCCGCTGCTGGCGACGTCCTCCGGAAGGTTCTGGTGGAGATAGCAACCTGTTCGGCTCCGGACCGCCGTTCGCAAGCCGATCTGCATGAAAAAAGTATGTCAGCCATAAAATTTTTTATCCATAGACCATTAAATGATAATTCCTCATATCCATAGACCTTCTTTACGATTCACGGCACTGCGGCCCAAGGCTGTTCTTTCCTGAAGATCGAGAGCGATTCTCATGCCACTTATCGTGTACATCTTTACGCTCAGTGCCTTCGCGCTAGGCCTTGCCGAGTTTGTGCCCATAGGCCTGACCGATGTCATGGCGCAAAGCTTGGACATCAGCATCGAACAGGCGGGTAGCGCCGTGACCCTGTACGCATTGGGGGCGACCTTCGCGGCGCCCGTCCTGACAGCCTTGACCGCCGGATGGTCACGCAAGCAAGTCATGCTGGTGACAGTATTGGTCTTCACTGTCGGCAGCCTGCTCGCGGCAATCGCCACCAACCTGTCAACACTGCTGATTGCGCGCTTTGTGGCCGGTATGGGCCACGGCCTGTTCCTCGCCGTGGCTTCGAGCACCGCGGCACGTCTCGTAGGGCCGAAGAAGGCCGGCAGTGCCGTGGCTGTGGTGTTTGGCGGGTTCACCATTGCCATGGCGATTGGCGTGCCGATCAGCACCTACCTTGGGGGCGTGATCTCCTGGCATTCGGTGCTCGGCGCGATCGCGGCGTTCGGCGCACTGGGCTTCCTGGGACTGCTGCTGGGCATGAAGGAGCCGCCCAAGCAACAAGGGCACATTGGAGCCGACTCGGTCGGGCAGGCGGTGAAGGCGATCTTCCATCCGACCTTGCTGGTTGCTGCGCTCGTCACGGTGCTGGGCTATGCCGGCTCGTTCACCGCGTATACCTACATCGCGCCGCTGCTCACGGACGTCACCCACGTCAGTGGCGCTACGGTCAGCATCTTCATGCTGATCTATGGCGTGCTCGCCGCGATTGGCAACGTGATTGGCGGCAAGATGACCGACCGGATCGGAGTGGATCGTTCAAGCGTGATCGTGATCAGCGGTATCGCCTTCGTTGCGCTGGGCGTGTGGGCTTTCGCCTCCTCGGCGCTTGCCATGGGCGTACTTGTCGCGTTGCTGGGCCTATTCACCTTCGCTGCCGTGCCGGCCTTGCAGGCCCGCCTGATCGGCATCGCCGAACAGCATGCGCCGCACGCCTATGGCGTGGCGGCCGGCCTGAACATCGCCGGTTTCAACTTCGGCATCGCCTTGGGCTCGGTATTGGGCGGGGTGACCATCAGTACCGTTGGCGTTTCCTACATGGGGCTGGTCGGTGCCCTCGTCTCGGTACTGGGATTGGCGCTGCTGATGGTGCGCAACCGAGGAGCCGACTACCGCGCGGTCGTCGGTCCTGCCGCATGACGCGGCCGGGCGACTGACTGGGCAATGCGTTGAGCCATGCGCGTAACCGTTTAACGTTCAGGCTGCCGGTGCCCTGCCACAGCCAACTGCTGAACATCTGGCTGTGATCGTCCAGCGACACCGGGGTCAGCGCTTTGGTGGGTTTCGGTGCTGCGTCCGGCTCCATACCGGTGACGTTGATTGGGGGCTTTGTTGGGCTTGCTTAGCCGGGTAGCTTGGCCGCAAGGACGTCAACCTTCTCGATTGACGGCGGTTTGGCAAACAGCTCGCCAGCCTTCGCCATAAGCGCCGCTGCGACCTTGCCCGAAAGATGAGCCTGCCGGCCTGCTTCATCCGGGAAGGCATCAAAGATGCCAAAGGTGGACGGGCCCAAGCGGATTCCAAACCAAGCCGTAGTGGCCGGCTCTTCCTCTACCATTGGAAGGCCACTCAAGAGAAAGCTCTCTACCTCTTTCTCTTTCCCGGGTTTTGCTTCCAGACGAACGAACAACGCTACTTTGACCATGACGTGCCTCCTGTTGTTACGCCTACATCATCATGCGCCATGCTTTCCAGTAAGCCCGACGCGATATTCGCCGATTTGCCGCCCAGCTCCAGCGTTGCGGGTCACCGGTCAGCTCGAACAGCGTGTAATCGTTCCCGTTCCATTCGAGCATCATTCTGGCTGCTCCTTGGTTCTCGAGCGGCTTGCGGACTGGACTAGCGCCAACTCTCATCGACGCAGGGTTTCGCTTCCTCGCAGCGCTCCTTGGCCAGGGATGGGTAGTCGGTATAGCCCTTGGCGCCGCCGCCGTAGAAGGTGGAGTGATCCTCGGCATTGAGGGACACGCGCGTGCGAAAGCGTTCCGGCAGGTCGGGATTAGCCAGGAACTTGCGGCCGAAGGCGATCAAGTCTGCCTTGCCCCGTTGCAGCCAGGCCTCAGCCGTGTCGTGGTCGAAACCGCCGGCGAGGATCAGCGTGCCACGGTATTTTTCCCGCATCAGCGCCAGCATCCGCATGGCCTCAGGGGTGGGAGGAAGGCCCTGCTCAAGCGCGGCGATTGCCGGATTGACCAGGTGCAGATAGGCGAGCTTGTAGTCGCTCAGCTTTTCGGCGAGGTAACCGAAGGTCGCCTCCCGATTGTCGTCGCTGATGTCGTTGAAGGTGCCGAGCGGCGATAGGCGCACGCCGACGCGGTCCGGCCCACAGATTTCGCAGGCCGCCTCGACCACTTCCAGGAGCAGCCGTGCGCGGTTTTCGATCTGCCCACCGTAGCAGTCGCTGCGCTGGTTGGTGCCGGAATTGATGAACTGGTCGAGCAGGTAGCCGTTGGCGCCGTGCACCTCGATGCCGTCGACGCCGGCGCTCAGCGCATTCCTGGCCGCGCGCTCGAATTGCCGAACGAGGTAGGGCATCTCCTCGATCTGCAAGGCCCGCGGGGTGACGAAGGGCACCAGCTCGCCCTCGCCGTTCTCGTTCTCGATAAACGCCTCACCGCTCGGTTTGAGCGCCGAGGGCGCGACCGGCAGCATGCCATCGGGTTGCAGCGCCGGGTGAGAGATGCGGCCGACATGCCAGAGCTGCATAAAAATCAAACCGCCGGCTTCATGCACGGCGTCGCTGACCCGTCGCCAGCCCTCGACCTGTTCGCGGCTATGGATACCCGGGGTCCAGGCGTAGCCCTGGCCCTGCATCGAGACCTGGGTCGCCTCGCTGATGATCAGGGCGGCTGAAGCCCGTTGCGCGTAATAGCAGGCATTGAGTGGCGTCGGGACATTGCCCGGCTGGCCGGCGCGCGAGCGGGTCAAGGGAGCCATGACCATCCGGTGCGGAAGCTCGTAGCGCCCTAGTTTGACGGGTTGAAACAGCAACTCCCTGGACGTTTGCGGCATAGCGCCTTGTTGCGCTGCAGATTCGGTAGATACGGGCATGAGGTTTACCTCCTATCGAAATTATCCGAGAGATCAGAGCCGAGTCATTTCCGTAATCTTGGGAAAGGCGACTCTGCCCTCCCCTGGTCTTTCACGAACTGCCTCTACCGGGATACGGTGACGACGATCTTGCCGAACTGCTGGTTCGATTCCACGTAACGGTGCGCCTCGACGATCTGCTCGAAGGGGAAGGTCTTGGCAATGATCGGCTTCAGCTGCCCGGCCTCGCCCTCAGTCAGTAGCCATTGCCTGCCGCCGTTGAGTGTGCTGCCGCTGCTAGGTTGTTTTAGCGGTGTAGGCATCCAGGACTCGCGCCGAGTAAACCAGGGTGGCACCGGCATTCACGGTGATGGCCACGCCCAGCGCCTCCATGATTTCTTCCCGGGTTGCCCCATGTTTGATCGCCGCTTCCGTGTGCACGGTGATACAGCCGTCGCATTGACGAGTGACAGACACGGCGAGCGCTATCAACTCGCGTGTCTTGGCGTCCAGTCGTCCGGTTTTCGTGCCGGCTTCGCTTAACTGGCCATAACCGTGAACGGTGTCTGGGCTGAGCTTGGCCATGTCGCCAATCGTGGCGAGCAGCTGTTGATGGTAGGTGTTCCAATCGAGCATCATTTTCGATTTCCTTCAGTGGATTAAGCGGATCCTTGCGCCTCGCTCCTCACGCATAAGCTGTTGGTGAGGAGGGTTAACCTGCTGCACCGCTTGATGGCTTTGACCACATCCTCAGATGTGTAGTCGAGCACCGTAGGGTCACCGAGGGCATGCTCGAAGTCGTGGTTGCGCCGGCTTGTCGTCGCGATGACGTGTGCCCCCGAGGCTGGCGGCAATCTGGTCTGTCGCCCGAGGCGACACCAAGCACTAGCCGCCCGCCCGAGAGCTGTTCGATCGATGCCTTGGCGGTGTGCAGCGGTAGCGCACGGTTAGCACTATCGGACCGGTGGCAAGCGTAATCGTGGTTGTCTGTGCCGCGATCCAGCGCTGTCAGATCGCGATAGCCACAAGGGACACCGGACTCTTAACTATGGTCGTCGATCCCAGGATTACAAACCCAAAGAGACAAAGGGTAGCGGCAAGTGGCGTAGGGACACTGAGAATGACGTAGTGGGCAGCGCGTAAGCCGAAGGTCAGCTGGTTGATCACTTTTTAGGGCAATTGGATTGGAAAATTGATCAATCCCCTTTTCCATGCTCGCGGGCGGGTTGTTCGATCTTGTCTGCGGGGTTTCGCGGGCGCCCCCCAACTTATGGCCTAATAAACATTCCACGATATCTGAAATTCAGAAAAACATAACAGATCATGGTTGCTGTCAGGCCGACCAATATGTACTCGACGCGGGGTAGAAATATAACCAACGCACCCAAAGAGAACACGATCAAAGTGTTTTGTATTATGTATTTCCTTATTTTAGGCACGGCTATGAAATAGCCATATTGCTTGCCCAGGAAAAACAAGGCCATGCCGATGATTGACATAATCTGGAAATCGCGTATCGCAATGTCATTCAGGATCGCATGCCTGATCAAATTGGCGAGGAGTGCTAGCCCCATAAATAGAAAAAGGTGCGAGTAGATTAAGGAGTGCCCAGTCATACTGCTTTCATTTTTGCTCAGCAGGTAAAAGCTGTCAAAATATATCCACCAGATACTGCAAATCATGATAAATCCGGTGATTGCCGTCATCACATTATAAAGACCCCATTGAATGTTAGATAACCCTGCAGAAAGACTAAATACTGACTCGCCCAATAAGATGAGGGTGAGCAAGCCCAGTCGTTCAACCAAGTGTTCTGTATGTGCTGGCAATGGCTTTAGTTTACTCCCAACAAATACAGGGAGGAGAATATCGAGAAAAATCCCAAAGTAAGCGACAAGGTAACGCATGGGCGGGTCAAAAAGAATAGATGAAAGAGTAACAACTGCGCTAACTAACAGGGCAAAGCCAAGCCTGGAGGAGAATTCGCCACGGCCATTAAGTTTACGTCTGGATGAAATGTACATAATACTGATGACGACACGTATACCAAAATAACAGGCAATAACAAGCGGATAGTTTACTTCTGGTTCATCCCCAATCAGTGCAGACAGCACAATGAGCAGCAACATTACAAATAATGTTGCCAAACGGTGAGAATTACTGTCTGTATCAAACCTGTTGGCGTAAATCGTGTGACTAGACCAGACCCACCATAATGGAACAAAAAGCAGTACAAATATCCATAATTGCTCATGCTCAAAATGGCCTTGATGAACATCTCCGAGAATATGCGTCACCTTGCCAATTACAACAACAAAGATCAGGTCAAAAAACAACTCCAACCATGTGGCGTGTCGATCTTTTTCGTAATACTTCAAAGACTTCATTCGCTGTTGGCTCCGTGTGCACCTCTTTAATGTAGAAGGAAACTAGCGGATAAGCGAACGGGTGGCCGGGAATAGGCGTCAAGCTTGGGGGGGGCGGTCGCAAAAACCGAGTGCAATTCCTGACCTTTTCGGTACGTGTTGGCCTTATGTCCTATATCAAGCTGCCCCTTAAGCTCCATCGCGTGAAAAACGAGGACGGCTCAGAAGGTATCGAAGCACGGGTACTGAATAGGCGGAAGTTTGGGATTCGCTACCGGCCCCAACCATGTTGCTGCTCGGCAAGGGCCCTTGAAGCGCTAAAAAATCGACAACGGGTAGGAAATGATCAACCGGTTCTCGTTGAAGCTGTTGGTGTTCCCGTAATCCCGGCGCACCCATCATCCCCACCGTTGGCCAGATTATGGGCCAGCAACGGGGTTAGAATGGCTGACCGCTCTTCTTCAGTTGGATGTTCCAACAGCTGGATTTCTAAAGGCATGGCGCTCTCCCTGAGCAATGAGTCATTGGGTCGAATAGGTAGCTTTGACGCGTGCAGGTGAATAGAAAGACGCCTGCACTCAATCATGTTGAGCGCGTCCTTCCAGAATTTCGAATGCATTATCAAGGGGCGCGTAGCCAACGACCTTTCTGGTCGTATCAATGGAGAGGCGTTTATACCTGTTATCCGAGACGCCATGGACAACATGGAATCCGTTCAACTCGGCCTCTACACAATTACCCAACAAAGCGACGACATCCCTCACGCTGATAAACGCAGCGACGTCCCGAGGGCTGTGGGTTTCCCCTGGGTGAAACTGCGCGACGTTTGCAATACGGACTGCAATGGTCGTCATGTCACCGTCGTTTGCGTACAACGAAGCGAGCGCTTCGCCAAACGCTTTGCTGACGCCGTAGTGGTTGCCTGGCCTGGGCGCCATACCTTCATGTACCTGTACATCCTTGGGATAACCTTCAATGGCCTGGGCGCTGCTCGCCAATATGAAGCGCTTGCAGCCTTGGACTTTTGCGGCGAACAACATGTTGTAGGTGCCCACGATATTCACCGGTAGCAGGGAACTCATGAAATCAGCATCCGGGTCCGGATCACCCGCTAGATGAATCACAGTGTGGATGCCTGCGCAGGCTTCAAGGCAGCTGGCTTGATCCCTGACGTCGAGGGCGAAACGTTGTGCGGAGTCTGGCAGTCTTGATTCGTCTATATCGGCCAGACGTAAATCCATGTTGTCGGCTTGTGCTTTCCAGAAAGCGCTACCGATCAGACCCGCAGCCCCGGTGACCAGAATTTTTCGCGTATTCATGTCCGTATGTCCTCATGTTCGAGCTCATGCCTGTCACCCCGCCCTGGATTCGCTTGAGTGGCAGAGTGAAAGGCGTCCAATGGGTTCAGCCCTTTTCAGTTGCGAAATGACTGCACGAGAAACTCGTTGATCAGCGATGCAATCTGCACCTGGATCGTCGCCCGTGGTCGAGCGTTGTCTCCATCGCGGCAGATCATGCCATCGCCCGGTGCGTCTTCTTCGAGCAACGCCACCGCACCGGGTTTGCACATCGACAAAAAACTGAAATGACTGGCGTCCTTGATTTCGACATAACGACTCGTCGCCGTGGGCAAGCGCTTGGCCAGGTTGGCGGACTCCAATTGCGCGGGAAGGTCTTCGGACGGCACACCCGCTGCGATCACCAGTGTCGGTACCGGCAATGCCGCCAGACTTTCATTGGTCAGGCCGCGTGACAGGCCCAGGTCCAGGGAAACAATGGCAGTAACACGTTTATCGCTCAGATCGGCGACCAGCCGGGCTTTCGATGCTGGATCACGGTCGGGGTCGAGTTGTTTGTAAGTGCTGCAACTGGACAGTTGAGGGTGCGAGATGCAGTCCTGCGCAAAACGCTCGGGATCGAATCGGGCACCGGCGATTACCAGAGCGGTCCAGCCGCCAAGTGAATGTCCTACCACTGCAATGTGCCGTTTGGCCACTGACCCGAAGTATTCCGGTTGAGCCATGACCGCATCGATGGCCCGTTGTAGATCGACAGGCCGCTGCCACAACTGGGCGGCCGCTTCAGGGTTGCGATCGTGGGTGGTGGTGCCGGGGTGGTTGACCGCCGCCACGATGTAACCCTGTCGGACCAATGCAATGGCCAGCCATGACTGGTTCCCCCAATTTCCGCGAAAGCCATGGGAGAGCACTACCAATGGATGCGCGCCAGTGGCCGGCGGCGCATCGGGAACAGCGAGCGCACCGACAAATACCGGTGTATCCGCGATCAACTGCGGTGTGGCTGTGGAGGCGCTCGGGTACCAGACGACTAACTCCAGCGGACGGTCATTTTGCTTTTCTGGCAACGTCAAGGCCCGGAAACCGATTGGGTTGTCGCCAGCGAATGCTGGTGTGTTCAGACACAAAAGGAGCAAGGCGCCCAGCACTGTTTTCATGGCTTTCATCTTCCTTGATGTGATCAACGTCAATTGGACATGATCGGGTGCGCAGGAAACATATCAGCCATCGCGTCGGCACATACAGTCATTTCTGATACTCATTGAATTGGCTGGTTCTTCAGGCGTATCTGAATGACTGCTTTGGACGATTGCTGTCCTTCGTAACGCGCAACATTCGGCCCAAAGCGATCTGTAAGGATAAGTAGCTCACGTCCCCGATCGGACACTCTTACAAAATTTCTCCCCTCCGCCACCCTTCAGGCCCAATGATAGAATTCCGTTTTGAAAAAGGAGTTTCATCCGTGGAGGCTGGAAAAAAGAGTTGCCCCTATTGCGCGGAAGTCATCATGGCTGAAGCCATTTTATGCAAGCACTGCCAATCCGACCTCAGGCAGAAAATACGGAATGCGCCGCAGGGGCCACTATCGTCAGAAAGGAGAATAGGCCCTGTCAGCAAGGTCTTCGTCGCAATTATTATTGCCACAACCTTGTACTGGGCTTTCGGTTTTTATGTCAGAGACACGCCAGAAGACCAGGGAAGAATACAAGCCCAAGATGCCGTCGAACTATGCCGTCAAGAAGTAGACAGCTACTCCGGCCCGGCAGCAGGGAAAAGCGTAATCGCTGATTCGTGTCGAAAACTGGAGGACGAATTGCACAAGAGTTTTGGCCATGCGCCATAGGAAAAACCGTTGATGAAGCCCGCCATTGAGCGGGTTTTTTTGTCTTTGGCAACCTCAGCTTCTTGCGCTGTCCACGGTTTAGTGATCGTTCCCACGCTCTGCGTGGGAATGCATCCCGTGACGCTCCGCGTCACCCTTGCGCAAGACTCAAGCCTGGTGTCGACAGCGGAACGCAGAGCGTCCCCGGCGGCATTCCCACGCGGAGCATGGGAACGATCAACAGCAACGCTTTTGCATCGGGCATCAGGAAGTCAGCGCCGCGCAGATTGATGAACTCGGCGTGCTCGGCAACGCTGGTGAGCATTTCACCCGTGGCGATCGGGGTATCCGGTATTTACGTCAGCGACGGTCGCAATGGACCAAGCTGCGAAATCAACCTGATCCCAGGCGCAGCAGCGATGACATCTTGAATGCGGTTCACCATGCAGGACGCCGAGGTGTGTACACCATCGGCGCGGTCGATCCGGATTTTGGAGGGTGGCCTTCCATCAACGTCCCACGTCATGTTTTCGGACTCCCCTTCCGCCAGCAGACGCAGCTCGATGTGCGCGCTTGCCGTAGACCCTTCTACGGTTTCGACCGACACGATGATCCGAAGACCGAGCGAAGTGCCGGGCTGTAAAAACCTGTTGAGGGTACGACACCACATCGGTTGATCGGACAGTACCGGCTCGCGCAGCTCGGTCACGTTTTTGAGCGTAAAGCCAAGCGCATGCATCACGTGCGCCGGTATGCCTTTATACAGCTCGCCCAATTGACCGGGCACCTTGGTGACCTTTTCCAAAAACTCGGCTTGCGTCATGTCGACGCCATAGGCGCGCATCATGCGTTCGTTCGCCAGCTCTGCGTTTGTCACGCTGCGATGCGTGAGCGAGCGAAGCTCGGTGCACGGTCCCGCAATCAGAATTCCCGCCCAGATGCGCGAGAAGTCCCAAATGCCAGTCCCGGTGAAAGTAACAGCGTTGCTCTTGGCCAACGCATCGATCTTTTCGGCCAGGTCGGGATCGGCGCCTTGCGGAAAATAGGACTCCGAGCCGTGGCAGATGACATTGATGCCGGCGCCCAAGAGGCGTTGATAAGCCGCAAAGTTGAGGCTCAGCCTCTCGGTTTGCACAACCAACGCGATGTCCGCATTCATGGTCGCGTAGTCGGCGGTTTCACAGTCCTGAACGATAACGCCCAAGTCCTCGTTCAGCCCGGCAAGCCGCCCCAGGTCCTCGCCGATCTTGGGACCTGCCCGGTTCACCGCCGCAACGATAGGCCAGCCTTTTTTGACGAGAATGCGCACAGCCTCCATTCCGTAATATCCGACCCCGTAGATCATGACCCTGGGCTTGGAACGTGCTGGTGCTTTTGCGGTGCCGTGGACGTCGCTCATGAAAGGGCCTTTGGCAGATGAACTCGGATGAGGAGCCTAGCACCTGTCGACCCAACGGTGTCGCCCCCTTTTCTGCATCATGCCGCCGATGTCTGCGGTTTGTACGAACCGCGTTTTGAAAGAACAAAAAAGGGGGACCGATTGCTGTCGGCACTATCTTTTCCGCCCTGGCAGATACCGCAATTGCCAGCAGATGAACTACGCTCCAAAAACAACCCCGCAGATCGAAGAAACAGTGCGCAAGGTCGATACGACCAGAATGCTGGTGGACACCAACTGGCCATTCTTCGGGATCCGGCATCCCTGATTGCCACCACCCGGAGTACGCTCCGTGAGAATCAAACAGCCCCTGCTTGCTCTGCTGTTGCTCGCCGTGCTCTTTGGTGGCTGTACGACTCTCAATGTCCCTAACGAACCCAGTCAGGCCTTGCCAGCGAGCGATTCGGCGTTCGGTCGTTCTATCCAGGCCCAGGCAGCTCCCCATCAGGGCCAATCGGGATTTCGCTTGTTGTCCGATAGTGCCGAGGCTTTCTCTGCCCGCGCCGAGCTGATTCGCAACGCCCGAAGCAGCCTCGACTTGCAGTACTACATCGTCCACGACGGCATCAGTACGCGGATACTGGTGAGCGAACTGCTCGACGCCGCCGACCGCGGAGTCCGCGTGAGGATTCTGCTCGATGACACCACCAGCGATGACCTGGACCGAATTATCGCGACGCTGACTACGCACCCGCTGATTCAGATCCGCGTGTTTAATCCGCTGCACTTGGGCCGCAGCACCGTCGTGACGCGAACGATGGGCCGGCTGTTCAATCTGTCGCAGCAACACAGGCGCATGCACAACAAATTGTGGGTAGTGGACAACAGCGTGGCAATCGTTGGAGGGCGCAATTTGGGCGACGAGTATTTCGATGCCGAGCCCAACAAGAATTTCACCGACATCGACATGCTCAGTGTTGGCCCGGTTGCAGAGCAGTTGGGGCATAGTTTTGACGAGTACTGGAACAGTGCGCTGAGCAAGCCGATCGAGCAGTTTCTCTCGACGAAGCCGACACCCAGGGACCTGAAAAATCTCCGGACCCGGCTGGACGGATCCCTGGAGGAAACGCGCAAGCAGAATCATGCGCTCTACCAACAATTGATGACCTACACCACTCACCCACGCCTGAATGTCTGGCGACGGGAGCTGATCTGGGCCTGGAACAAGGCGATGTGGGATGCACCAAGCAAGGTCTTGTCGAAGGGCGAACCAGCCCCACAGTTGCTGTTGACCACCCAGTTGGCACCCGAGCTTAACGGGGTCACCAAGGAGCTGATCATGGTTTCGGCCTACATGGTGCCCGGCCAGCCGGGGTTGGTGTACTTGATCAGTCGTGCCGACGCCGGCGTGTCGATCAGCTTGCTGACCAACTCACTGGACGCCACCGATGTGCCCGCCGCGCACGGTGCTTACGCCCCTTATCGCAAAACCTTGCTGGAGCATGGCGTGCGGTTGTTCGAATTACGCCGCCAGTCCGGCGACAATGGCGACAGCGGACCGCGCCTGTTTCACAGCGGATCCTCCAATAGTTCCGACTCCAGCCTGCATAGCAAGGCGATGATTTTCGACCAGCAGAAAGCTTTTATCGGCTCGTTCAATTTCGACTCGCGCTCATTATTGTGGAACACCGAAGTCGGGGTGTTAGTGGACAATCCGCAACTCGCCGGACGGGTGCGCGAACTGGCCCTGGAAGGTATGGCTCCTACGCTCAGTTACCATGTCCTGCTGGAAAAGAATCAACTGGTCTGGGTCACCGAGGATGACGGCAAACAACATACATTGACCAAGGAACCGGGAAGTTGGTGGCGACGCTTCAATTCGTGGCTTAGCAGCACGATCGGGCTGGAGAAGATGTTATAGCCCTGTATCAAGCGGACAGAGGTGTGTGAGTGGTTATGCTCTATGGTATCTGTTGGAGGTAACTCCTTTCTTTTCACGTTCCGGACCGGGGTGAATCATGCGGATGTGGATGGGACGCACGGCGCGGCTTATCCGCCAATTGATGATGGCTGCGGGTATTAGCGTTATCGCGATCGTCACTAATGGGCAGGTTCAAGCCACACCTCAAGCCACTCAAGAGATAAAGAGCTTGCTGGACTTTGTCGAACACAGTGAGTGTCAGTTTGTGCGCAACGGGAGCGAATACCCAGGTCCCCGCGCGCGCGCGCATCTGGAGAAAAAGCTGAATTATCTCGAAGGCAAGAACATGGTGAACAGCGCAGAAGACTTCATCGATCTTGCTGCCACTAAAAGCAGTATGAGTGGCCGCGCCTATGAGGTGCGCTGTCCAGATGGAGTAGAACCGGCAAGCACCTGGTTGAAGAGGGAACTACAGAGGCAACGGCAACTTCATTGATTTCGGTGAAAAAAGGGGCGCTGAGCGCCCCGATTTTATGAAAACAGACAGATTGAACGATGAGGAGCCAGTGGCGAGGGACAGCGGTTACGCAGGTGGCTCAATCCTGTCCAGCACCCGGTTCGCCGTGATCTCCGCCACCATGATGCTGTTTGAAATGCCCAACAAGGCATAGCGCGACTCGCCCTCCAGATGATCCACCAACTGATGGACCATCACATCGACCGACGCCAACGTCTCGACCAGAAAAACCGCCAGGGTTTCGGCAGTGGCTTCTGGGTCAACGGAGAACAGCGTGCTGCGGATTCGCGGTGTGGCTTTGATATCGGCGTTTGATGGGAAGTGGAAGTCGAGAGCGCGTTCGGCGGCCTCGTGGAATTTCTTTGAATCGGGTTCGTATGGGGAGGTTGGGTCGGTGTCTGGTGGGTTTGGCGTTACTTTCAGCATCTTAGGTTCCTAATGATGTGCCCACCCTCCTGCTGCTAAACAAAGAGGGAGGCAGCTGCACGCAGGTTAGCAGACCGGGAAACCTAAGAAGCCGGCGCGCCCAAGGGCGCCCTGCGCACAGCCACCATCAAAATACAGGCGAAAAACCTGACTGATGGAAGCGTCATACGTCTTAGGTTAACCACGGGCTGCTAAACCCGATCACTGATGAGCAGTGACGGGAATCAAGTTACCGAGTGGGCCAAAAGCGTACAAGCCGGCGGATTCTGGTGGAGTCGTAGGCAACGGCGCAAGGTTTTGTAGCTTTCAGGACGTAACCTTGAGGATGTTTAAACACGCGCTCTCAGTAGCTGTTGAAAAAGCTGACGCGCACTTCCTACGGGAGATGAAAGCTTCGGAAGCATTTAGGAAGTCACTGACGTATTTAAATGAAGGAAAAAGCAGAAAAGGGGACGGATCTATTTTCCTAAACGAAAAAAGGGGACAGATTTATTTTCCTAAAAATAAATCCGCCCCCCTTTTTCAATGTGCCACGCACATAAAATCATCACCATCAACAATTATAATTTAGGTTATTTATGAAAGATCATTACACCACAGGATATGTCTACTTCCTCCAGGCTGGAGATGATTTGGCTATAAAAATAGGTACGACTATAGAGCCATTAGAAAAACGTATTCTTCAATTACAAACTGCAAATCACCGCAAACTGAAGTTAGTCGGCGCTATAGACTTAAGGAAGGCTACAGGACTTATTACGCCCGGCAGAATAGAATTTTCAGTTTTAGCAAAACAGAAAGAAGCAGAAATACAGGCTATGTTTTCAAATTCGCGCATGCATGGCGAATGGTTCGACATAACTGACGACCTTCTTAGCTATATCGAGCAGGTATCCAACGTAGACTGAAGGAGCATCGATCGACACTGGCCGATGGAAGCCCAATAATTTCCAAGTTAAACCTACTGAGAAGCCCAGTTTCCGGCAGATTATAGCGATTATTGTCTCTGATTAATGTGTAGTAGTTTGAGACCGCTCGCTCCAACAAATTGCGAGCCTCCATCTTTGGATCGAAGGTTACATATTCGCCATTCCCCTTGTCCATGTGCTTCGTTTGATTCTTCGGGTGATTGATGGCATCTCTGATGTTTTTGGGATTTGACGCCACTCCGTCGTTTAAAAGCTTGGAAAACTCCACTGCACCGGACACCAGGCTTTTCAAGGATGACTCTCCCTCCCTGCGCTCAACATAAACGCCAAGAATTTCCTCAGCACCGCCTGCAAGATGCAGCGCCGCAAAGTAGGAGCTTCCCTCGTAGTACATGCGCAGGGCTCGATCCAATAGTTCGACTGCGACTAGAAGCTTCTCCGTAGTCTCGCGCATCCGACTACTCCAAGGTTATATCGTCTGTTTTGGCCAATTGCTTCCCTTCAATACCTACTCCGATGCCATGAGTATAGCGAGGTTCATTTTGATGAACTTCTCGTTTTTATCGATCGGTTGCAACGCGGAGCGGACATTGCCGCCTACCTCGTCCGATCCTAAAAATAAATCCGTGCCCTTTTTTCGTGCCAGCGCGGCACTCGCATGCTCCAGCAAAGCGCGCTGCACCTGGTTCTGTTTCAGCAGGGATTTAGCCGAGGACAGTAGGAAAAAAGGGACGGACGCAGGAGCAGAGAGATCTGCTCCTGCAGATATCTGATTGGCCTTACCGCACCCCGACATCCGCGCTTGCCTGGCGGCGCGGCACGCCGATCCAGTGGATGGCCAACGCGATCAGCCCAAGCGCAATGCCAAAGACCACGATGCCCGACCAGCCGTAGCGGCTCATCAGCCAGCCGCTGATGGTCACACCCAGCGCGCCGCCGAGGAAGGTGGCCGTCATGTAGAGGCTGTTGATGCGGCCCTGTGCTTTGGGGTCGACTGCAAAGGCGCGAGTCTGGTTGGACACCAGGCCCGACTGCACGCCGATATCGAGAACGATGACGCCGATCACCAGGAAAATAATCGAGGTCTGCGCCCCGGCGAGCAGCAGGAACGCCAGGGTAACGATGCCAATACTGGCGCCGATCACCGTTCGCGAACCCATCCGGTCAGTGGCGCGACCACCCAGTGAAGCGGCAAGCGCACCGGCTGCCCCGATGATGCCGAAGCTGCCTGCCCACGCGCTGCCAAGATGCCAGGGACCATCGCTCAGGAGCGCAGCGAGGTTGACCCAAAAGGCGTTGAAACACGCCCACAACAGCGCCTGGACAATCATTGATTCGCGGATCGGACGATTGTCGCGCACCAATGGCCAGAGCGACGCGAGCAGCTTTGTGTAGGACAGGTTAGTGGTGGGCACGCCGCGTGGCAGGAGCATCGCCGCGGCGATAAACACCGGGATCATGAACGCGGCTTCAACGCCGTAGACCGCGCGCCAACCCCAGGCCGCTCCCACCACGCCGCTGATCGTGCGGCCAAGCAGAATGCCAACCATGATGCCGCTGACCACGGTGCCGACCGAGCGCCCGCGTTCTTCCGGCCGCGACATCACCGCCGCGAAGGGCACGAGTTGCTGGGGCACGCAACTGACGACGCCAAGGCCAAAGGATGCCGCGATCAGCGCCCAGATGCCGGGCGCAAACGCCGCCGCTAAACCAAATAAAAAGGCCACCGCGATCTGCCCAAGCACCAGCTTGCGCCGATCAAAACGGTCACCCAGCGGCAACAGAAAAGCGAGCCCGAAGGCGAAGCCGAGCAGCGCTGCGCCGGCGACCAGATCGACCGTCGTCAGGTCGAGCCCCAGGCCCGACGAGATCAACGGCAGGATCGGCTGAGTGGCGTAGATGTTGGTGATCACCGCGCCGGCGATGATCGCCATCATGATGATCTTGCCGCGCGACGCTATCGCGGGCGCAGGGGAACTAGCAGATGTATCGGGCTGGCCGCTCACGGCGCTCTCCTTTCAATCTCCCCAGTATGTGCAGCGGGACGCCGCGGGCCGGAGGTTAGGCTTGAACCTTACCGACTCGCATTTATCAAGAGAATCCCATAGGATCGGGAAGCATCCTTCCAGTATTTGGTAGAGTCTGATGAACCGTCTTGAATCCATGTCCATCCTCATCGCCGTCGTTGATGCGGGCAGTCTGTCGGCGGCCGCACGTCGCCTCGGCATGCCCCTGACCACCGTCAGCCGCAAGGTGGCAGAACTGGAAGCGCATCTGCACACACGCCTGCTGCATCGGACGACGCGACAGCTTTCGTTAACCGAGGCTGGCGATTCCTACGTGGCGGCCTGCCGACGCATCCTCGAAGAGATTGGCGAAGCCGAACGCGCGGCGACGGGTGAATACGCCAGCCCTAAAGGCGAACTGGTGGTCACCGCCCCGGTCGTGTTCGGGCGCTTGCACGTGGTGCCAGTGGTGGCGGAATTTCTCGCGCACTACCCGGAGATCGACATCAACCTGGTGCTGACCGATCGCGTCGTGCATCTGATGGACGAACACGCCGATGTCGCCGTGCGAATTGGCGAACTGCCCGACAGCATGCTCATGGCGACTGAAGTTGGAACCGTGCGCCGGGTCGTCTGCGCGAGTCCGGCCTACCTGGCAAGCCATGGCGTGCCGACCACACCGCAAGACCTCGCCGGGCATGACTGCGTCACCTTCGAAGTCCTCGCGTCCATGCGCGCCTGGGTGTTTGGCGCCGGCAAGTCAGAGCTGTCGGTGCCGATGCATTCACGGCTCACCGTCAACGCCGCCGAAGCGGCTATCGCCGCAGCGATTCTTGGGGTGGGCGTAATCCGTGTGCTGTCCTACCAGGTCGCAGACGCAGTACGAAACAATGAACTGAGCATCGTGCTCGATAAGTTTGAATCAGCGCCCTTGCCCATCAACCTCGTGCACAAAGGACAAACGCCGCTGCCGTTGAAGCTGCGCGCGTTCTTTGATTTTGTGACGCCGCGGTTGCGGGCTCGAACGTCGCGGGGAATGTGGCAGTGACGACCACGTTCAATGGAGCAGATGTGCAGGCGCCACGATGCTGGACCCGCCCCCTACCCCGCTGAACAATTCCAGCCGGGCGGCCACGAAGGCATTCCATGCCACCCGATGGGCAAACGTCGGTAGCGAGATGGCTACTCCAGCATCAAAATCCTCCAGCGCTGCGTCTACGATGGCCACTGCGCTCTGGTATCGGATCGGCGGGAACCCCGCATACAAAACGGCTTGAACACGCACGGCGACGTTATTGAAGCGCTGTTGCAGCGTGTCGGATAGCGAAAGCAGAAAAGCGCTACTCGCCGACTCAATGGCAGCGCCGGAACTCGCCTCGAACACCGGCACCAGGTTGATCACCGTTCCGATGTCCCGTTTTACGAAACCATTGGCCAAGGCATAAGACAAGCACACGGGAGCCGTCACCCCCAAGGCGATTGTCGCCCCGATCTCTTGCGCCTCAGTGATGTCGTGATGGTTGATCAGCAACGTGATGCTGGCGTCCTGGCTTAACACACCCTCAATTGAAACCGCTCGATATTGAACTATCGAGTATGAGACTTCGTTGGCGCAACCGGGGCGGATACAGACTCGCCCCGCAGCGCCATTTAATCTCAGGAGTCATTATTGGTTCATCGCAGAACCGTCTCTTACTCAACCGAATCCGGGAAACGTTCGCCGAACATCGGCAGGCCGCTGGCTGAACTGACGGCGGTGACCTCGTCCTGGAGAACGTCCCAGTGCTCGACCAGAATGCCATTTTCCAGACGCACGATATCGACTGCGATGAGCGCGGAAGGATGACCATTGCCAGAGAAACGACCGTGAACCATAACTTTGTCCCCTTCCGCCATGATGACGCCAGGTTCGTAAGTCAATGTATCGGGCAGGCTTTTGATCAGGTCAAACAGCCCCTGACGCCCAGATGCGATAAGGGCACTGTGCTGAATGTAGGCAGGAGACCAATACGCTTCGGCAGCAACGTAGTCGCGTTTATTGAACAACGTATCAAAAGCTTCAAGCACGATGGATTTGTTCTGCGTTTCGATAGTCATGATTGTTCCTGTCTCGATGAGATTAGTTGGTGAGGGGACGGCTTGACCGGTGCTGGTTATCTACCGTGCACTCGGACTGTTGGTGCCATGCATCCTAGCTCGGCGGATTTGACTGCATAGGTCGAAAAACCCGCATTTCTTGCCATACCCTTTGAGCGGCAGCGGATCTCGATCATTGCGGCGTGACCGGCAATAGTGTCGGGTCCCAGTCCTGAAAATCAGACGATAAGATAAATTTTCAGACCCCAACGCAGAACTCCATCTCCCCTGGCAAGGCGCTCCCTGCGCCTTTCTCACACACTCGGCTCTAACGCTATCGCGCTGCATAACAACAAGAGCCGCGAAAAAATGACCAGTTTCCCATCTGCTATCGAAAGCCAGACAGGCCATATCGGCGCCCGTCAGACCCGTGTCGAGGACGCCGTATTGTTGCGTGGCCTCGGCTGCGCCTGTTTCTGGCTATTTTTGATTGACGAACTGACCGCTGGGCCACTAGATCATTTATCTAAATAGGCCTTGAACACCGTCTAATTTATTTAAATAGATAAGTTAATTAGCTGTTCAGCGCCTTCATCGCAATAGTTGCGATGAGCGGGAAGATTTTGTGTTGCTTCTATTACTTGAAAATAACAAATGGAGCGCTATATAAGTGATTAGAAAAAAATTTGCTGCAAGTTCGGTGTTTCTTGGTCTCACCCTGAGTGCCCAGGCGCATGCTGAGTTCCTGAGTGATAGCAAAGCCACTTTGGGAATGAGAAACTTCTACTTCAATAACGACAACCGCGATGGCATTGCCGCCCCTTCCAAAACCGAAGAATGGGCGCAGGGTTTCATGTTGGACTTCAAATCGGGCTATACCGATGGCATGGTTGGGTTTGGTGTCGATGGCCTGGGGTTGCTGGGGGTTACCCTGGACAGCGGCAAAGGACGGCACGCTGGCAGCACCATGATGCCTTCTGACAGTGACAACCGTGCCGTCGACGAGTGGAGCCGGCTGGGGCTGACCGGAAAAGTCAAAATGTCGAAAACCGAACTTCGCTACGGCACCTTGATTCCGAAACTCCCCATTCTGGTCGCCAACGATGGGCGCGTGCTTCCACAAACCTTCGAGGGCGGTCAAATCACCTCGAGCGAGTTCAAGGGGCTGACCTTGACTGGAGGTCGGATCGAACATGCGACAGGACGTGGTTCTAGCGATCAGACGGGGTTGGCCGTTGCTGGTGGTACGCGTGAAAGTAATCAGTTTGACTTCGCCGGGGGCGATTGGAACGTCACCAAGGATCTGACAGCTCAGTACTACTACGCCAACCTCGATAACTACTATACGCAGCATTTTTTTGGATTAATTCACACCCTTGCCCTCTCGGACAATCAGTCCCTTAAAACCGACCTGCGCTACTTCAAAACTGACTCGTCCGGTGCAAATAGCTCCGGTACGTCAGGCTACAGAATGAGTGGCTACACCAAAAACGGTGATGGAGAGATCGACAACCGTACCTGGAGTGCCGCGCTGATTTACACGCTGGGTGGCCACGCAATTACCGCGGGGTACCAAAGTGTGTCGGATGGCAGCAACTTCACTCAACTCAATCAGGGTAGCCTGGTAGACAAGGGTGCCGGTGGAGCAAGCCTGTATCTGTATACAGACCGCCTGATCCAAACTTTCACCCACGCAGGCGAGCGCACAGCTTTCGGTCAATATGCTTACGACTTTGCCGCTCTGGGTGTCCCTGGCCTGAAAGGCTCGGTCATGTACCTCTCCGGCGATAATATTAAAACTACGTCAGGCGACAACCAAAAAGAATGGGAAAGAGACATTAGCCTGGACTACGTCCTTCAGTCCGGAGCGCTCAAAGGAGTGGGGTTCGGCTGGCGTAACGGTAAGTCCAACAGCGAAGCGTCTCGTAACGTAGATCAGAATCGAGTTTTTGTAAGCTATAGCATTCCGCTTTTCTAACGAGTGTCATGAGCGGGCAATGTGTATCTAGTCCTGAAATAGGTGTAAACCTTATTCAGGACGGGACAGTGAGTTAATCGAGATTTTTGCTGCTTAGAAGCGTATGTCGCTGGTGCGAGTGACGTCGATGCGTGCCACCGAACCGGTCAGGTGCGCCAGATCCTTGTTGTGTTCGGCGATGATGTCTTCGGCGGTCATGCTGGCGTTGGCGACGGTGGAATGAGCGTCGCCTGCGAGCACCACGTCGTAACCCAGCGTCAACGCCTGACGCACGGTAGCGTTGACGCAGTAGTCGGTTTGCAAGCCGCAGATGATCAGGCGTTCGAAGTCTTCCTTCGGCACCAGCTTTTGCAAGTTGGTCTGGTAAAACGAATCCGCCGTGGTTTTGCGCACACGCAGATCCTTCGGCGAGGTTTCCAGCCCTTCGGCCAGTTGCCAGCCTTGGGCGTTATGCGCCAAGGGGCTACCCGCTTCTTCGTGCTGAATCAAGATAACCCGAACGCCAGCGTCACGGGCCGCGGCGCTCAGGTCGTTGATGTTGTCGATGACGCGCTTGATCTCGAAGCATTCGTACTCGCCAGTGCACAGGGCCTGCTGGACGTCGATGATCAGCAGTGCAGTTGTCATGGTCCCCTCCTTGATGTGTTGGTCAATCAGGGGACAGAAAACAGATCCGTCCCCTTTGAAAAACAATCCTCAGTAACCGAGCGACAGCCCGGTGTTGCGACGTGGGTCGTTGGCGCCGTAGAAGCGGTTCTTGCCGACCGGTTTGCCTCCCAGCGAAGGCGCGCCTACCAGAATCGCCGCCAGGTGGTTGGCGTCCTGTGGCCCGGCAAATTTATGTCCCCAGCTTTCCAGCATCTTCACTGTATCCGGGCTGGTGGTGAAGGCTTCCAGATTGGTCTCCTCCGGCAGCCACTGCTGGTGGAAACGTGGCGCATCGACCGCTTCCTGGATGTTCATGCCGTAATCGATCACGTTGAGCATGGTCAGCAAGGTTGCCGTGATGATTCGACTGCCGCCGGGGGTGCCGACAACCATGACGACTTTGCCGTCCTTGGTGACGATGGTCGGGCTCATCGATGACAGCGGTGCCTTGCCAGGAGCGATGGCATTGGCTTCGCCCTGAACCAGGCCGTACATGTTCGGTACGCCGATTTTCGAAGTGAAGTCGTCCATTTCGTCGTTAAGAATGACCCCGGTTTTGCTGGCCATGACGCCGGCGCCGAACCAGTCGTTGAGGGTGTAGGTCACCGATACCGCGTTGCCCCATTTGTCGACGATCGAGTAATGCGTGGTGTTGTTGCCTTCATGTGGCGCGACACCGGGTTTGAGGTCGCGGGATATGCCGGCCTTTTGCGGATTGATGGCTTCGCGCAGTTTGGTCGCGTAGTTTTTATCCAGCAGGTGCGCGATCGGATTTTTCACGAAGTCCGGGTCGCCCAGGTAGCTGTTGCGGTCCACATACGCGTGGCGCATCGCTTCGATCTGGTAGTGCATGCCTTGGGCCGAGTGGTAGCCCAGGTCTTTCATCGGGTAGCCTTCGAGGATGTTCATGATCTCGCAGATCACTACCCCACCGGAGCTTGGTGGCGGTGCCGAGACCACGTGATAGCCCCGGTAATCGCACTCGATCGGCGCCAGCTCACGGGTCTTGTATTTGTCGAGGTCGGCCTGGGTGATGATGCCCTTGTTGGCCTGACTGGAGGTGACGATAGCGTCGGCCACCCAGCCTTTATAGAAACCGTCGGCGCCCTTCTCGGAAATTTCCCGCAGGGTCTTGGCCAGATCTTTCTGCACCAGTTTTTGCCCGACCTGCATCGGTTCGCCATTGCTGAGGAAGATCGAGCCGGAATCCTTGATGTCCTTCTTGAACACGTCGGTGGCATAGTCCAGCAAATCGACATCGCCCTGCTCCAGCACGAAACCGTCTTCGGCGAGCTTGATCGCCGGCGCGATCACATCCTTGCGCGGTTTGGTGCCGTACTTCTGCAAGGCCAGTTCCATGCCAGACACGGTGCCCGGCACGCCAACGGCCAGGTGCCCGCGGGTGCTGAGGTCCGGGACGACGTTGCCCTCTTTGTCGAGGTACATGTCGGCTTTGGCGGCCAGCGGTGCTTTTTCGCGGAAATCGAGGAAGGTTTTGCGCCCGTCCGCCAGCTGAATGGTCATGAAGCCGCCGCCACCCAGGTTACCGGCTGCGGGATAGACCACCGCCAGCGCATAACCCACCGCGACCGCGGCATCGACGGCGTTGCCACCATTCTTGAGCACATCGACGCCCACATGGGACGCCAGATGCTGTGCCGTCACGACCATACCGTTTTCGGCAGCGACCGGGGCCACCGAGGCGGCGTACGTGCTGAGGCAGCTGAGCGCCAACGAGGTCGCAATCAGCGATTTGGCAAAAGGTTCGAACTTCATGAGTCGGTCTCTTCTTTTTATGGTTTGTGTAAAAAATCTGAGAAATCGCGTCAAGAGCAGAGGCAAGTATGGCTGGGATTGCGTATTGCGCCTCCCCGTCGAGTCAGTATGCTGAGCCCCTGTTCAACCCTGTTGCGGAGTCCGCCGGCATGCCTTACACCTTCACCACCCTGGCTTCCCCGGTTGGCGAGTTGAAGCTGGTCGCGAAAGATTCAAGACTGGCGGCCATCCTCTGGGAAAACGACAAGCCGAATCGGGTAAGACTGGGGCCGATGCACGAAGCGCCGGATAGCCCGATCCTCGTGCGCGCTGTTCAGCAGTTAGAGGAATACTTCGCCGGAACGCGCCATCGGTTTGAGCTGGAACTGGATTTTGCCGGCACCGAATTTCAGAAGAAGGTCTGGCAGGCGCTGTTGACCATTCCGTTTGGCCAGACCCGCAGCTACAGCCAGATTGCCGAGCAGATTGGCCATCCGAGCGCGGTGCGCGCAGTGGGTGCGGCGAATGGCAAGAATCCGATTTCGATTGTTGCACCGTGCCATCGGGTGATCGGTGCGTCCGGGAAGCTCACCGGGTTTGCCGGTGGGCTTGCGGCCAAAGAGCGATTGCTGACACTGGAAGGATGCGAATGGTCAGGCGCCAGCCGGATGGATGATTTATTTTGAGGGGCCGAAGAGATCCTTCATCGCCGCATACTGCAGCAACATAATGGTCTTCGCATCGCAGATCTCCCCGCGATAAAACGCCTCGAGCGCCTCCTCGAATGCCCACTCCAACACTTCCAGTTCTTCGGTCTCTTCTTCCAGCCCACCGCCATCACTGACTTTCGATGCGGTGTCGTATTCGGCGATGAAGAAGTGCAGTTTTTCGGTCACCGAGCCGGGGCTCATGTAGGACTCGAAGACCTTTTGCACATGGTGAACGCGATAGCCGGTTTCTTCTTCGGCCTCGGCCCGGATGCGCTCCTCGGGATCGGCGCCTTCAAGCAATCCGGCTGCAACCTCGATCAGCAAGCCATCGTGGCCGTTGACGAACACCGGCAGCCGGAACTGGCGGGTCAGCACGACCGTTCTCTTCTCGCGGTTGAACAGCAGAATGGCGGCGCCATTGCCTCGGTCGTAGACCTCGCGAGTCTGGCGTTGCCATTCACCGTTGTTGCGCAGGTAGTCGAAGCTGATTTTTCTCAGCAGGTACCAGTCGTGGGACAACACCTGTGATTCGATGATGTTGACTCGCTCGGCGGTGTTCGACATCACAATTCATCCTTTTTTTGTCGGGAGGTGCACATGGTAGGCGAAAACTTAAAAGCCCGGCATGACCTGTTCACTTAAGAAATTTTGGGGTTGGGGTTGGGGTTGGGTACATATCCGTTGCTGCGGTAACGGCGGCTTAGGGTTCCGCCCTGACGGCGGGTCACTTGGAGAAGCGCCAAGTAACCAAGCGCTTTTGCCCCTGACGTTCGGTGCCTCGCTAGGGCTCGGCATGCCCTCGCTCCGGTCCTGCTCCGTGGGCCCGCCGCCATCGGCCATCCATGGCCGGGGGCGGCTAACCCGGCATCCATGCCGGGTTGCCCACTGCGCAGAACCTGCGCTCGGCCTCACGAGGGGGCGTGTACCGCCAAAGCAAAACGAGGCGGCCTACGGGCCGGCCTGGTTCTTCAACGCTTGCGCGTAGTGATCGTCCTCCCAGAGCGTGGGCGCGATCGCGCGAAGCGGCCTTCCGGCCAGCCTGGCTTTGCCAGATGTACTCAATACCTGTGGGAGCGAGCTTGCTCTCGATGGCGGCATTACAGGCAACATCACCGCTGACTGACAGGGCCTCATCGCGAGCAGGCTCGCTCCCACATTTTGACGGTGTACACCCGTGGCTCCTCACCACTCATCAGGTCGAGCGTTAGCTCGCCTTGCGCTTTTGATCTTGATCTTGATCTGCTCCGTCGGGAGGCCGAACGCAGGTTCTGCGCAGTGGGCAACCCGGCATGGATGCCGGGTTAGCCGCCCCCGGCCATGGATGGCCGATGGCGGCGGGCCCACGGAGCAGGACCGGAGTGAGGGAATGCCGAGCCTAGGCGAGGCACCGTACGTCAGGGACGCTAGCGCTTGGTTACTTGGCGCTTCTCCAAGTGACCCGCCGTCAGGGCGGAACCAATAGCCGCCGTGACCGCAGAAACGGATAAGCCCCCAACCCCAAAACGTCATAAGTAAACGGCATCACTGCCGGACCTTATTGCCTACTTAAAGTCCACATCAAACGCTTGATAAAACGCATTCCCGGTATTGGCCACAATCCACATCAGCACGATGACATGGTGGCCCTTCTTGTTGCCCGGCAAATTCACCTGGTGATTGACCTTGGCTTTCATCTCAGCGGAATGACTGTAGTAAGGCACCTGGGTGTAGAAGTCATCGAAAAACGATGTCGGCTCCAACTGCGCACGGCTGATCCGCTGTTTCGGGTTCCAGCCATCCCGGGTGATGAACCAGCTGTAGCCACGGGTGACGTGGGCCGCGGTGTATTCCCAAGTGACGTTAAAGGTCTGGCCCGGATCGACGTTCAACATCGGCCAGGTGAACGGTCGGTTGAGCTTGAGGCTCATTTCCTCATTGGTGAAATTAAGGCAGTCACGAGCATCGACCTTGCCACCGCTGAGGATATGACCATCGCCAGGCGGAACGACGCTGACGCTGTCTGTCTCGTAAGGCACCGGGAAAGGCCCGGCCATCAATGCCGGGAAATTCTTGCCGCCTTCCATTTCGTTGACTTGCCAGTTCCCCAGCAGCCCCAGCTCCACAGCGACCGAGCCACGGCTTGCAGGGGAAGTGACGCGGCCGTGCCGCAGTTGGGTTTGAGCGTGTGGTTGGTTCATGTTTTCACTCCGTTGATTTGAGAACTCTCCTTCCCGAGGAGAGGCCTTCAAACTAACGGAGCCAGTTTTTTTGTCCATGGGACCAAAAACCGTGGCTGCATGACGTCTCAAACCAACACCGAACAAATACTGGATGTATAACCAGTTGTCTGGGCTAGCGCTTACTCGCGGCATAGCAAAAGGACTACGCCCCAAAGTGCCAACCGGGCGCACCGCTTCGATCAGGAAAGCTGAGCCTTGTATTCCTTTACGTACTGGCCAGCCAGCGTCTCTTTCTGTTTGTCATCGAGCAGCTTGCCGGCCATCTGGAAGAACTTCTGCTCTTCCTCTTTGAGGTGGTGATGAACCTTCTCGCAAAGCTTCTTGGCAGTCGCCAGCCACGCCGGGCTGGACATCTCTGTCTCATCCAGCTCTTCCATCATTTCGTCCATCTCATGGTGCTCGGAGATGGCATGACGGCTCAGGTCGACGCCGTTGTCGAACTCCATCAGCGGGATGTAGAAATGCCGCTCTTCCGCTGTTTCGTGGGCCTGCAATTCGGACTTGAGCTGTTTGTAAGCCTCGACCCGCTCCGGGGTGTCGCCACTGGTCTTGATCAGCGCGTCGGCATAGGTGCGTTGACGGTCATGGCTTTCACGCAAGGCTTCAAAAATATTCACGGAGGATCCTCATCGGCTGCGTTCTGGGATGACGCTGTTTAGCCTAGACAGCCGGGCGCGAGCGAGGGTTCCACCTGAAGGGCTGGAACAACGACCACTTGCCGGGATAGGCTTGGAGATCGTTATTCCCAAAGCCATAAGGATGTAGCTAATGCCCCTGCGAATTGAACGCTCGCAAACCCCCACAGATGAAGAGCGGCAAGCGATCCTTTTGCCATTGCGCGCCTATAACGCCTCAAAGGCCGGCGTCTCGATGCAGGAACCCATTGCTTTACTGGTGCGCGATGACAGCGGCGAGATCCTCGGCGGACTCTATGCTCGGGTGTTTTACCAGTGGATGTTCATCGAATTGCTGTCGGTGCCGGAACAGGCCCGGGGACAAGGCCTGGGCTCGAAGCTGATGCGTATGGCCGAAGACGTGGCGCGAGAGAAGGAGTGCGTTGGGGTCTGGCTCGACACGTTCGACTTTCAGGCGCCGGGGTTCTACCAGAAGCTGGGCTACAGCGAGCTGGGCCAGATTGTCGACTATCCGCCGGGCCACAAGCGCCTGTTTTTCCAGAAGCGCCTGTGACGAAATAGCGCAAACTCCTGTGGGAGTGAGCCTGCTCGCGATGGCGGCCTGTCAATCGATATCAATGTTGAATGATAAACCGCTATCGCGA
Source organism: Pseudomonas sp. DR48 (assembly GCF_019823085.1). Lineage (NCBI taxonomy): Bacteria > Pseudomonadati > Pseudomonadota > Gammaproteobacteria > Pseudomonadales > Pseudomonadaceae > Pseudomonas > Pseudomonas sp. DR48. Next base: position 6,817,214 of record NZ_CP081946.1, read on the forward strand.
GCAGGCTCGCTCTCACAGGGGTACTGCGTCGATCTCAGAGGCAGGTTGCCAACGCCGCCAGACGGCGTTTGGCGACAAAGTCGTCATGCTGCGCGTAGTAACTCAGCACCGTTCCGGAAGGATCGGTGGTGACGTCGACAAACGACTCCGCCGAACGCGTGTAGACCGTGGTCCCGCTCTTCTCACCCGATTGCAGATAAGCAGCGGCATCGACACCGAACACCGCCTCGTCCTGCCAGGAAAACTGCACGCACTGCGCGACGACTTTTTCCGGCTTGTCCGACTTCAGGGTTTTATAAGGGGTTTTGGTGCGGGCATCGTTCATCACCGAACCGGCACATCCGGCCAGCAACGTTACGGCCAGCGCTACCATCAGAATTCGCATCGCGTTCGCTCATCAAGAAAAAGCGGACTGTATCACCGTGGCACGGCGTATCGTTCTGCTTTACTTCATTTATAGCGCGACATCGACTGACGATTCGCGCACCCTGTCGCGCCATTACCGTCACATCGCCCGTTTTTTCGGGCTCATTTTTCTGGAACGTCCATGACACCCAACGCCGAGTATTACAAACCGACCGCTGAATACGCTGACAAGCTGATCAGCCAGATCGGCCAGACCCCTTCCTGGATCGCCAAGCGAATTGGCGTCACCGACAAACGGATTCGCTACATCCTCGACGGCGAACGGACCGTCAAAGGCGAAACCACGCCGATCCAGATGACGTACCCCGAGCAGTTTGCACTCGAGTGCCTGGCCGCTGCGGCCAAGGCCAGCAAGAAGCAATCTTCATAAGAGCAGCCTCAAGGAGTGACCATGGCGGCAACCGAACAGCAACATGAAAAGGCGCTGGAGAAATTTCTCGACGAGCGCCCCGAGCTGCGCCACGAACTCGACAACCTCAATCCGCTGTTGGCCCAGGCCAAAGGCGAGACGGCAGCACAATACCGTGACGAGCGCTTGCATGAAGCGTTCGAAGCCGAAGCCGAGCGCCTGGGGTTGTTTGCCTGGGAGCTGACGCTGAAACTGACCGTCGACACGCCTGAGGACTACGAGACTCAGCGAATGGAAGTACACAAGGAAGTGGCTGAGATGGCGGGTCTGGACTGGCTGGAATATTGTGAGTTATATGGGTTGAGCAAGTAACCACCGCCGCTCAAGGATGCTCAACCGATGCTACCGTCGCCTTCAAGTACCCGCGCCAGCCCGGGTCATCTGCACGCCCGCAAATGGCGCGGCCGCATCGGCATGTCGCTGGTCGCCGCACTCTCGGTGCTGGCCGGCATGACCGACGCCATCGGCTTCATGGCCAGCGGTGACTTTGTTTCCTTCATGAGCGGCAACACCACCCGCCTTGCGGTCGCCATCAGCGACGGCAATCTCGGGCTGACCTTGCGTCTGCTGATCCTTGTGGCCACCTTTGTCGTCGGCAACGCCTTGGGCATTGTGATCAGTCGTCTGGGCGGTCGACGGGCACTGCCGTTATTACTGTGTATCGCCATGCTGCTGTGCGGCGCCGCTGCCTGGCCTTATGACGAGCAACTGCCGGCGTTGCTGGCGGCCATCATCGCCATGGGCATGCTCAATGCGGCGGTGGAGGAAGTGAACGGTCTGCCGGTCGGCCTCACCTACGTGACCGGCGCCCTGTCGCGCTTCGGTCGTGGTCTGGGGCGCTGGATGCTCGGCGAACGGCGCAATGGCTGGCGGGTTCAGTTGATTCCCTGGACCGGCATGTTTGCCGGCGCCGTGCTGGGTGCCGTGCTGGAACATCACCTGGGACTCAAGGCGATGTTTGCCAGCGGATTGCTGGCCGCGGCGTTGGGGGGGCTGTCGTTAAGCATTCCGAGGCGTTGGCAGTTGGGCTATATGCCGCGCTGAGCGGTGCCTGCCAGACCGCCATCGCGAGCAGGCTCGCTCCCACAAGGGATTAATGTCGTACACGAAATCGATATTCGCCACAAACCCCCTGTGGGAGCGAGCCTGCTCGAGATGGCGGCGACTCGGTCCATGATCAAACGCACTTCGCCGCCTCGCCGATAAAGCTTTATCATGGCCACAGTTTTGCTGATCGAGTCCGTCATGAAGTTCGCCATCGCGCTGTTTTCCGCCGCCCATGCGCCCTCCTCGCGCCGCGCCTTGCTGTTCGCCCAGGCCGCATTGGCGGGCGGGCATGAAATTGTCCGGATGTTTTTCTATCAGGACGGCGTTTATAACGCTTCCGGCAGCGTGGTCACGCCCCAGGATGAGCTGGACTTGCCCAAGCAATGGCGCGCCTTTGTCACTGATCATCAACTGGACGGCGTTGTTTGCATTGCCGCCGCCCTGCGCCGTGGTGTGCTGGACGCAGAAGAAGCCGGGCGTTATCAGCGCGAGGCCGTATCGGTCGGTGCACCGTGGGAATTGTCCGGTCTGGGTCAGTTGCATGACGCCGTGCAGGACGCCGACCGCCTGATCTGTTTTGGAGGCGCGTGAAATGCCCAAATCCTTGCTGATCATCAGCCGCCAGGCCCCGTGGTCCGGGCCGAATGCGCGCGAAGCGCTGGACATCGTGCTGGCCGGCGGTGCTTTCGATCTGCCGATCGGTTTGCTGTTTCTCGATGACGGTGTGTTTCAACTCGCCGCCAAACAGGACGCCAAGGCCCTGCAGCAAAAAGACCTGAGCGCCAACCTGCAAGCGTTGCCGATGTTCGGTGTTGAAGAGCTGTTCGTCTGTGCAGACAGTGCTGCGGAACGCGGCCTGGACCCGAGCCGTTTCTCGCTCGAAGAAGCCCAACTGCTGGCTGCCGAGCAAATCACTGCGCTTATTGACCGTTACGACCAGGTGATCACCCTCTGATGTCGACTTTGCATGTGTTGTCTCATTCCCCATTTGGCGACGACCGCCTGACCAGTTGCCTGCGGGTGATCGGCGCGAACGATGCGCTGTTGCTGACCGGCGATGCCGTCTATGCGTTGCAACCCGGCACAGCGCCGTTCAATGCGTTGAATGCTCGCAATTTGAAACTATTCGTACTGGCCGAAGATGCCCAGGCTCGTGCGCTGGAGATTCCTGACGCGGTCCAGGCCATCGATTACCCGGCCTTCGTCGAGCTGTCGATTCACTACGACAAGGTCAACAGTTGGCTATGAATTCCCTGACAGTCGGCGCCCGCGCCATCGAGCTGGACAAGGACGGCTTCCTGGTCGACCTGAGCGACTGGTCCAACGAGGTGGCTGCCGCCCTCGCCGCCGCCGAAGACATCGAGTTGAGCCCGGAACATTGGGAAGTCCTCGAACTGCTGCGCGGTTTCTACGACGAATTCCAGCTGTCGCCTGCGACCCGTCCGTTGATCAAGTACACCGCACTGAAGCTGGGCCCGGAAAAAGGCAACAGCCTGCACCTGAACCGACTGTTCAAAGGCACCCCTGCCAAACTCGCCGCGAAACTGGCGGGCCTGCCCAAACCGACGAATTGTTTATGACCGACTATCCAGCGCTGACCCTCGAAACACCTGCCGAACACCCTTTCGCCCAGTTCGTGCGAATCCTCGGCAAGGGCAAGCGCGGCGCTCGCGACCTGACCCGGATCGAAGCCCGCGAAGCCATGGGCATGGTGCTCGACGACAAGGTCGAAGACACACAGCTAGGTGCGTTTCTGATGTTGCTGCGGCACAAGGAAGAAAGCGCCGAGGAAATGGCCGGGTTCGCCGAAGCCTTGCGTGAACGGCTGAATCCGCCGGCGCTAGCGGTCGATCTGGACTGGCCGACGTATGCGGGCAAGAAGCGCCACCTGCCGTGGTATCTGCTGGCGGCCAAGTGCCTGGCGCAGAACGGCGTGCGCATCTTCATGCATGGCGGTGGCGCACACACGGCCGGTCGGCTGTACAGCGAACAATTGCTGGATCAGTTGAATATCCCGCTGTGCCGTAACTGGCAGCAGGTCGGCGAGGCGCTGGATCAGGGCGGTCTGGCCTTCATGCCGCTGGTGGATTGGGCACCGCAACTGCAACGCATGATCGATCTGCGCAACACGCTGGGCCTGCGTTCGCCGATTCATTCGCTGACGCGGATTCTCAATCCGCTGGGCGCCCGCTGTGGCCTGCAAAGCATTTTCCATCCTGGCTATCAGGCCGTGCATCGCGATACCAGCGGCTTGCTCGGCGATACCGCAATCGTGGTCAAGGGCGATGGCGGCGAAATCGAGATCAACCCGGACGCCGACAGCCACTTGTACGGCACCACCGGTGGCGAAAGCTGGGATGAGGAATGGCCGCAGATGTCGACCCAGCGCCACGTCAAACCCGCCTCGCTCGATCCGGAGCACTTGAAAGCCGTGTGGCGCGGCGATGTGGTCGACAGCTATCCGCAAATGGCCCTGATTTCGACGATGGCCCTAGCGCTGCGCGGCCTCGGTCAATCGCGCGAGCAAGCCTTCGAAACCGCACAACAGTATTGGGACGCACGGGATAGATCTATTTAACCGATCATAACCCGTTAACCTTTGCGCTTTTTTATCGAACCTATCCGAATAGACTCCTCTCAAACGCTTATCGGTTAAGGAGTCTTGAATATGGGTTTGTTAGTTGAAGGTCGCTGGCATGACCAGTGGTACGAAAGCAGCAAGGACGGCGCGTTCCAGCGTGAACAGGCGCAACGCCGCAACTGGCTGACCGCCGACGGCAAACCCGGCCCGACCGGTGTCGGTGGCTTTGCCGCCGAGGCTGGGCGCTATCACCTTTATGTGTCCCTCGCCTGTCCCTGGGCGCATCGCACGCTGATCCTGCGCAAACTCAAAGGCCTTGAAAACCTGATCGACGTGTCGGTGGTCAGTTGGTTGATGCTGGAAAACGGCTGGACCTTCGATCAGAACCTCGGCTCGACCGGCGACAAACTTGATCATTTCGAATTCATGCACCAGCGCTACACCGCCGATACCGCCGAGTACACCGGCCGTGTCACCGTACCGGTGCTGTGGGACAAGCAGCAGAACCGCATCGTCAACAATGAATCGGCGGAAATCATCCGCATGTTCAATGGCGCCTTCGATGAACTGACCGGCAATGACCTGGATTTCTATCCGGCGCCTCTGCGCGGTGAGATCGATGCGCTGAACGAGCGGATTTATCCGGCCGTGAACAATGGCGTCTACCGCGCAGGGTTTGCCACCTCTCAGGGTGCTTATGAAGAAGCCTTTGATGATGTGTTCGCCGAGCTGGATCGGCTCGAACTGCTGTTGAGCGAGAACCGTTATCTCGTCGGCGAATACCTGACGGAAGCCGACATCCGGTTGTTCACCACGCTGATTCGTTTTGATGCGGTGTACCACGGGCACTTCAAGTGCAATCTGCGGCGGATTGCCGATTATCCGAATCTGTCGAACTGGCTGCGGGAGATGTATCAGTGGCCGGGGATTGCCGAGACGGTGGATTTCCAGCACATCAAGCATCACTACTACGGCAGCCACAAGACCATTAACCCGACGGGTGTCGTGCCCAAGGGACCGGCGCAGGATTTCACCGCGCCCCATGATCGGGAACGGTTGAGCGGGAAAGGGGTTTGGCGTAAATCCGAGGTCTGATCTGAAGCATGGAGTGATTTTGAGGGCCCCTTCGCGAGCAAGCCCGCTCCCACATTGGATTTGTGTCGTTCACAAATCCAATGTGGGAGCGGGCTTGCTCGCGAAGGCAGCGACTCGATGTTCAGACCTGCGCCTGAGCCCCTTCGAACCACGCCAGCTTTTCGCGCAGTTGCACCACTTCCCCAACGATCACCAGGGTCGGCGCGTGCACTTCGTGCTCCGCCACCAGCCGTGGAAGATCGGCCAGGGTGCCGGTAAACACCCGCTGATTGACCGTGGTGCCCTGTTGGATCAACGCCGCCGGGGTATCGGCTGCGCGACCATGCTTGATCAACTGCTCGCAAATGATCGGCAAGCCCACCAACCCCATGTAAAACACCAGGGTTTGTGCCGGTGCAACCAGGTCACCCCACGGCAAATCGGTAGAGCCGTCCTTGAGGTGCCCGGTGACAAACCGCACTGACTGCGCGTAATCACGGTGCGTCAGCGGAATCCCGGCATACGCCGCGCAACCGCTGGCCGCCGTGATACCCGGTACGACCTGAAACGGGATGCCGTGAGCCGCCAGTTCTTCGATCTCCTCACCACCGCGCCCGAAGATGAACGGATCACCGCCCTTCAGTCGCACCACACGTTTGCCTTGTTTGGCCAGATCGACCAATTGCTGGTTGATCTGATCCTGAGGCACGGCGTGATCGGCGCGACGCTTGCCGACGTAGACCCGTTCGGCATCGCGACGGCACAAATCGAGGATGGCCGGTGCAACCAGGCGGTCATACAGCACCACATCGGCTTGCTGCATCAGGCGCAAGGCACGGAAGGTCAGCAAGTCCGGATCACCGGGACCTGCGCCCACCAAATACACTTCACCGGTCGCAACTGGCGCTTCGCCGTTGATTTTCGCCAGCATCAGGCGCTCGGCTTCGGCGCCCTGCCCGGCCAGTTGTCGGTCGGCAATCGGGCCCTGGAATACATCTTCCCAGAACGCCCGACGCTGCTGCACATCCGGGAACAAGCCTTTGACCTGAGTGCGAAAGCGCGCCGCCAGACCAGCCAGTTGACCGTAGGTGGACGGTATCCAGGTTTCCAGCTTGGCGCGGATCAACCGCGCCAGCACCGGTGCGTCACCGCCACTGGACACCGCAATGATCAATGGGGATCGGTCGACGATCGCCGGGAAGATCACGCTGCACAAGGCAGGCGCATCCACCACGTTGACTGGCACGCAACGCCGATGGGCATCGGCGGAGACTTGCGCGTTGAGCGGTTCGTCGTCGGTGGCGGCAATGATCAGCCCGCAACCGTCAAGGTCCGACTCGACGTAACCCCTTACCAGGCACTCGCCACCGCTGCCGACCACCAGCTCGCGCAGTTGCGGTTCGATTTCAGGTGCAACTACCCGCAGCAGCGCACCGGCTTCGGCCAGCAGGCGGGATTTGCGCAAGGCAATTTCCCCCCCGCCGACGACCAACACACGACTGCCGCGAAGGTTGTGAAACAGCGGCAGATAGTCCATTTAGCCGATGACCTCGAGGCCACCCATGTACGGCTTCAGCACGTCCGGTACACGGATCGAACCGTCGGACTGCTGGTAGTTTTCCAGCACCGCCACCAGAGTACGACCGACCGCCAGGCCGGAACCGTTGAGGGTGTGCACCAGCTCAGGCTTGCCGGTTTCCGGGTTGCGGAAACGCGCTTGCATACGACGGGCCTGGAAGTCGCCGCAGTTGGAGCACGACGAAATTTCACGGTACTTGTCCTGGCTCGGGATCCACACTTCCAGGTCGTAGGTCTTGACCGCGCTGAAGCCCATGTCGCCGGTGCACAAGGCAATCGTGCGATACGGCAGTTGCAGCAGTTGCAGGACTTTCTCGGCGTTGGCGGTCAGGCCTTCCAGCGCGTCCATCGACGTCGACGGCTCAACGATCTGGACCATTTCGACCTTGTCGAACTGGTGCTGGCGGATCATGCCGCGTGTATCGCGACCCGATGCACCGGCTTCACTGCGGAAGCACGGCGTGTGAGCCACGAACTTGATCGGCAGCAGTTTCGAATCGACGATCTCACCGGCAACGATGTTGGTCAGCGACACTTCCGCGGTCGGAATCAGGTACAGATCGGCTTCGCCTTCGCGGCTGATCTTGAACAGGTCTTCTTCGAATTTCGGCAGCTGGCCGGTGCCTTGCAGCGCAGGCGCCTGGACCAGATACGGCGTGTAAGCCTCTTCGTAACCGTGTTCGCTGGTGTGCAGGTTGATCATGAACTGCGCCAGAGCGCGGTGCATGCGAGCGATCGGGCCGCGCAACAGAGCGAAACGGGCACCGGACAGCTTGGCGGCGGTTTCGAAATCCAGCCAGCCGAACTTCTCGCCCAGCGCAACGTGGTCCAGGACCGGGAAGTCGAACGCCGTCGGGGTGCCCCAGCGACGGACTTCAACGTTGCCATCTTCATCGGCGCCAATCGGCACGGATTCGTGTGGCAGGTTCGGGATACCCAGCAGGATCGAATCCAGCTCGGTCTGGATCGCGTCCAGCTCGACTTTACCGATGCTCAACTCGCTTGCCATGCGTTCCACAGCAGCCATCAAAGGCGCGATATCTTCGCCGCGCTGTTTGGCCTGGCCGATGGATTTGGAACGCGCATTACGCTCAGCCTGCAGTGCTTCGGTACGGGTCTGGACGGTCTTGCGCTGTTCTTCCAGCGCTTCGATGCGCGCCACATCCAGCGTGTAGCCACGGGATGCCAGGCGGTCCGCTACGTCCTGAAGGTTGCTACGTAACAGTTTGGAATCGAGCATGTCGGTTTCTCGTTTATCAAAGTTTGGTCAAGGACAGGCCGGCCCAAGTGGCGAGCAGACCGCCGAATACGCTGATCGCAGCATAGCCCAGGGCCAGCGGCACCTGCCCGCTTTCAAGCAGGCGCACCGTATCCAGTGAAAAGGATGAAAAAGTCGTCAGCCCCCCGAGGAAGCCGACAATGAGCCCGGCACGCACCTCGAAAGGCACCTCCGGGCGAATCAAAAACAGACCGTATAGAACGCCGATCAGCAGACAGCCCACGATATTAACGGCGAGCGTCGCGGTATAGAAGTGTCGCGGCCAATTTGCGTTGACCCAATTGCCGGTGGCAAAGCGCAACAATGTGCCGGCAACACCGCCGATGGAGACCGCTATAACCAGAGGAATCACTATTTTCTCCGCTGCCGGGGGCTTAGACGGTCCAGTTGTGCAAGGTGATTGAGTTTCTCGCCGATCTTCAACTCCAGGCCACGCGGCACCGGTTGATAGAACGGTTGTGGCTCGAGTTCTTCCGGGAAATAGTCTTCGCCCGCGGCGTACGCGTCTGGCTCATCGTGGGCATAACGGTATTCATCGCCATAACCCAATTGTTTCATCAGCTTGGTCGGTGCGTTGCGCAGGTGCAGCGGCACTTCGAGCGAGCCGTGTTCGGTGGCGCTGCGCATCGCGGCTTTGAAACCCATGTACACCGCATTGCTTTTCGGCGCGCACGCCAGATACGTGATGGCCTGGGCCACTGCCAACTCGCCTTCAGGACTGCCGAGGCGCTCCTGCACTTCCCACGCCGCCAGGCACAGGCTCAGGGCACGCGGGTCGGCGTTACCGATGTCTTCGCTGGCCATGCGCACCACGCGCCGGGCCAGGTACAACGGGTCGCAACCGCCATCGATCATCCGCGCGAACCAGTACAACGCGCCATCGGGATTGGAGCCGCGTACCGATTTATGCAGCGCCGATATCTGGTCGTAGAACGCCTCGCCGCCCTTGTCGAAACGGCGCCGGGTATCGCCGAGCAGGCTTTGCAGCAGGTCGACACCGATCTCGCTGTTGTCTTCCGCCAGGTCCGAGGCGTTTTCCAACAGGTTGAGCAAACGGCGGCCATCGCCATCGGCGGCGGACAGCAGCATCTGGAAGCCTTCATCGCTGAGGGTCAGTTGCCGCTTGCCCAGGCCACGCTCTTCGGTCAGCGCGCGATGCACCAATTTGCGCAAAGCCGCTTCGTCGAGGCTTTTGAGCACATAGACACGCGCCCGTGAGAGCAAGGCGTTATTGAGTTCGAACGAGGGGTTTTCAGTGGTCGCGCCGATGAAAATCAGCGTGCCGTCTTCAACGTAGGGCAGAAACGCATCCTGCTGCGACTTGTTGAAGCGATGCACTTCATCGACGAACAGGATGGTTCGTTTGCCGTATTGCCCGGCCTGCTGCTTGGCGATTTCCACCGCCTGACGGATCTCTTTCACGCCAGCCAGCACCGCCGAGACCGTTTCGAAGTGCGCATCCGAGACTTCCGCCAACAACCGCGCCAGGGTGGTCTTGCCCACTCCCGGCGGTCCCCAGAAAATCATCGAGTGCAGGGCACCCTGCTCCAGGGCTTCGCGCAAAGGCTTGCCGCGAGCGAGCAGGTGTTCCTGACCGACGTACTCGTCCAGATTGGCCGCACGCAGGCGAGCGGCCAGGGGCTGAGCTATCGGGGCACTGCGAAACAGGTCCATCACTACTTATGAAACCTCACTGGGGACTGCGTTTTATTCCTGGATCACGTCCGCACCCTTGGGGATGTCGAACTTGAACTTGGAAGCCGGGATCGGCTCGTTGGCCTTCACGCCGGTGAACAGGATGTTGGTGCGCTGGCCGACACTGTCGATCAGTTGCATGTCATTGACCAGACCGTTGCGGAACGACAGGCGCAGGCTGTCAAACAGCGTGTCTTTGGTTTTCGGCTTCAAGGTGAAGTCGATCACGCCGCCGGCTTCCTTGGCGCTGATGTCGAAGCTCTGGCTGATCTTGGACACGTCACCCGACAACAACAGGGCTGGAGTCTGGGTCAGGCGCAGGTCGAGGGTCTTGATGGTGACCTGTTCAAGGTCCGGGTCCCACAGGGTGACCTTCTTGCCGTCGGAAACCATCGTTTGTTCAGCGGGTGCATTGGTGTGCCAGTAAAACAGGCCTGGACGTTGCAGCGACATGTCACCGGCGGTTTCCTGCAATTGGGTGCCGCTGCCATCGAGGGTCAGTTGCGAAAAGCGTGCAGTCAGGGTCTTGGATGTTTCCAGCAATTGGGTCAGACGCGCCACGTCCTTGTCATCGGCGTGAGCCGAGAGCGTGGTCAAAGCCAGTACCGGCAACAACAGCATGCGGATAAGACGCATGGGAGTCCTCATAACATTCGTGGGAGTACGGGCATTGCATGTCGCGATGCCCTTTCAATTCAAATCAGTCGCGTACCGGGCCCGGGGCCAGGACTTCACGCGAACCGTTGGTATTCATGGACGTCACGACCCCGGCCATTTCCATGGCTTCGATCATGCGCGCGGCGCGGTTGTAGCCGATTTTCAGCTTGCGCTGAACTGCAGAGATGGAGGCACGGCGGCTTTCCAGAACGAACTGGACGGCTTCGTCGTACAAGGCATCGGTTTCAGCATCGTCGTCACCGCCACCGCCGCCATTTTCAAAGCCACTGCCGGCCTCTTCGACACCGGCCAGGATCTCGTCGTTGTATTCCGGCGCGCCACGCAGCTTCCAGGCTTCCACCACCCGGTGAACTTCGTCATCGGACACGAAAGCGCCGTGAACCCGAATCGGCAGGCTGGTGCCCGGCGGCATGTAGAGCATGTCACCGTGGCCCAGCAATTGCTCGGCGCCGCCCTGGTCGATGATGGTCCGCGAGTCGATCTTGCTCGACACCTGGAACGCCATGCGCGTCGGGATGTTCGCCTTGATCAGACCGGTGATCACGTCAACCGACGGACGCTGGGTCGCGAGAATCAAGTGGATACCGGCCGCACGGGCCTTCTGGGCGATACGGGCGATCAGTTCTTCAACCTTCTTGCCGACGATCATCATCATGTCGGCGAATTCGTCGACCACTACGACGATGGTTGGCAGCTTGGTCAGCAACGGTGCTTCGTCGTGAATGCTTTCGCGCTTGTACAACGGATCGGTCAACGGTGTCCCGGCGTCCTGGGCTTCCTTGACCTTGGCGTTGAAGCCCGACAGGTTTCGTACGCCCATCTTCGCCATCAGTTTGTAGCGACGCTCCATCTCCGCCACGCTCCAGCGCAGGGCGTTGGCCGCATCCTTCATGTCGGTGACCACCGGGCACAGCAGGTGCGGAATGCCTTCGTAGATCGACAGTTCAAGCATTTTCGGGTCGATCATGATCAGCTTGGCGTCTTCCGGGCCGGACTTGAACAGGATCGACAGGATCATCGCGTTCACACCCACCGACTTACCGGAACCGGTCGTACCGGCCACCAGCAAGTGAGGCATTTTCGCCAGGTCGGTGATGACCGGCTTGCCGCCGATGTCGTGGCCCAAGGCCAAGGTGACAGGCGACTTGAAGTTGTCGTACTCGGGCGTCGACAGTACTTCGGAGAAGCGCACGATCTGGCGGTCTTCGTTGGGAATCTCGATACCGACGGTGGTCTTGCCGGGAATCACTTCCACCACCCGCACGCTGGTCACGGCCAGGGAGCGCGCCAGGTCTTTTGCCAGGTTGGAAATGCGACTGACCTTGACCCCGGCGGCGGGCTGGATTTCGTAACGGGTAATCACCGGGCCTGGGTGGATCGAATCCACCGAGACTTCGACGCCGAATTCCTTGAGCTTGATTTCCAGCAAATGGCCGACGGCCGCCAGGGATTCCGGGGAGTAATTGAGTTGTTTCTTTTCTGCCGGATCGAGAATCGAGATCGGCGGCAAGGTGCCTTCGACGGCGCTGTCGACGAACAGCGGTGCCTGCTTCTCTTTTTCCACACGTTTGCTCGGCGCTGCCGGTTTTGGCGGCGCGGGGGCGATCACAGGCGGCACCTGCTTCTCGCGGTCCGACATGTGTTTGCTTAACGCTTGTTCGCGCTCGATCAAGCGCTCCTTGACCTTGGCCTGCTCGCGTTTGTCGGTGACAGTCGGCGCAACCACGTCATGAACGCGATCGTCGACTTCACGCAACTGCGCAACCAGTTGCTTGCGCTCGACACGGGCGGCCCACCAGCGATTGGCCGCGCCCTGGAACAGTTCCAGCAGGTCGAGGGTAATCTTGCCGGTGACGTCCATCACCTTGAACCATGACAGGTCGGTGAACACGGTCAGGCCGAACAGGAACAGCGCAATGAACAACAACGTGCTGCCCTGAATGTTCAGGGCGTTCCTGGCCAGATCGCCAAGGCTTTCGCCCAGCGCACCGCCAGCGCCGGCCGGCAGACCGGTCGCCGCGTGAAAATGGATATGTGCCAGGGCGGCGCCAGACAGCACCAGAAATACCAGGCCGATCAGGCGCCAGGAGAACAGCCAGCCGCTCCACTCCCACGCTTCGTGGCGCTGACGGAAGATCTGATACGCCTTGATCGCCAGCAGCAGCGGGAAGATATAGGCGAAATAACCCAGCACCATGAACAGGATATCGGCGCTGTAGGAACCGACCGGTCCGCCGAAGTTCTGCACGTCCTCGATCTTGCTGTTGTGGCTCCAGCCCGGATCGTCCTTGCCATACGTCAACAAGGCCATCATCAGGAACAGGCACAGGCCGCCGATGGCGATCAATGCACCTTCCTTGAGCCGGTAGTGCAAATGCTGGCGCCAGAGCGGAACGACTGTCTTGGGTGCTGCGGTGGATTTCTTCAAAACGCTTCTTTTCCTGCGCCCGTGGCGCGTCCATCTGTTGATTGACTATAAAAAACTGCCCAATCCAGGCAGGTAAAAAAGTTAACAGGCGCAACTGAGACTACTTTTAACACTGCGCCCTGGTTTTTTTAAACACGGTACGCACTGCTTATTTTGTTACAAACACAGTTACAGGCAGGCATTGTACGGGTTTGTTCGCCCGATGCCATGCTTCAAGCCCTTGGATGTAGCATAGCCAAAGGCAGGTTACGCGCGATTCAATTTGAGCATGCATTCTCTTTTGTGACAAAGGCTTATGAGGTGTTTTTATGAGCGAAGCGAAGCATTCCCGCCTGATCATTCTGGGTTCCGGCCCTGCCGGTTACAGCGCAGCCGTTTATGCCGCTCGTGCCAACCTCAAACCCGTTGTCATTACCGGCATACAGGCAGGTGGCCAGCTAACCACCACCGTCGAAGTCGATAACTGGCCCGGCGACGTCGAAGGCCTTACCGGTCCGGTGCTGATGGAACGCATGCAAAAACACGCCGAACGCTTCGACACACAGATCGTTTACGACCACATTCATACCGCCAAGTTGCAGCAGCGCCCCTTCGAACTGATCGGCGATGGCGGCACCTATACGTGCGACGCCCTGATCATTGCGACCGGCGCTTCAGCGCAATACCTGGGACTGGCGTCGGAAGAGACCTTTGCCGGCCGTGGCGTTTCAGCTTGTGCCACGTGCGACGGGTTCTTCTATCGCAATCAAGTGGTCGCGGTCGTCGGCGGCGGCAACACTGCAGTCGAAGAAGCCCTGTACCTGTCGAACATCGCCAAGGAAGTCCACCTGATTCACCGGCGCGACAAGTTGCGCTCGGAGAAAATCCTTCAGGACAAGCTTTTCGAAAAGGCCGCCACCGGCAATATCCGCCTGCACTGGAATCAACATCTGGATGAAATTCTGGGCGACGCCAGCGGCGTGACCGGCGCCCGCCTGCGCGACAGCCACACCGGCGAGACCAGCGAGTTGCCTGTGGCCGGCGTGTTCATCGCCATCGGCCACAAGCCCAATACCGACTTGTTTATCGGCCAACTGCCCATGCGCGACGGCTACCTGCTGGTCAAGGGCGGCAACGAGGGCGATGCCACCGCCACCGAGATTCCCGGCGTCTTTGCCGCAGGCGACGTAGCCGATCACGTGTACCGCCAGGCAGTGACTTCCGCAGGGGCTGGCTGCATGGCCGCACTGGACGCCGAGAAATACCTCGACGACATTCCCGTCGTTTGACGGCAAACTTGACGGCGGGCCCAATGGCCCGCCACCGCCCTCCCCTTCTGCAAGCCCGGATGCCATGCTGACTTGGTTACAACGCAACACCCTGACCTTTCCGCCGCTGGAAAAAGCCATGCGCGACCCCAACGGTCTGCTGGCCGCAGGCGGCGACCTGTCTGCCGATCGTCTGATACAGGCGTATCGCCACGGCTGCTTTCCGTGGTTCTCGGAGGGACAGCCGATTCTCTGGTGGTCGCCGGATCCACGCACAGTGCTGTTTCCCGACGAACTGCATGTCTCGCGCAGCCTGAACAAATTGCTGCGCCAGCAACGCTACCAAGTGACCTTCGATCAGGATTTCGCCTCGGTCATTGCCGCCTGCGCCGCACCACGCGATTACGCCGACGGCACCTGGATCACCGACGCGATGCAGACCGCCTACCTCGAGTTGCACAGGCGCGGCTACGCGCACTCCGTGGAGGTCTGGGACGATGGCGTATTGGTTGGCGGGCTCTATGGCCTGGCGATGGGTCAGCTGTTTTTCGGCGAGTCCATGTTCAGCCGCGCCGACAATGCCTCGAAATTTGGTTTTGCCACACTGGTGCGACATCTGAAAGACTCAGGTTTTGTGCTGATCGATTGCCAGATGCCGACCGACCATCTGCACAGTCTGGGGGCCAGGGCCATTCCCCGCCGCGAGTTTGCCGGCTACCTTGCGCAGCATCTGGATCAACCCAGCCGTGCCACCTGGGTTTGCTGAGCGACATTTGCGCGCGTGGCTTACACTTAATGCAAAGCTTATCCCCGAGGGTTGATCATGACCGAGTTGGCGCGTTTGAAGTTCTATGCCACTCAGCCCCACTCTTGCAGTTATCTGCCCGAGGAGCAGGCCACCACGCTGTTCCTCGACCCTAGTCAGCCCATGGATGTGCATGTCTACGCAGATCTGTCTGAAATGGGTTTTCGTCGCAGCGGCGATCATCTCTACCGGCCTCATTGCCAGAATTGCAATGCGTGCGTTCCGGCGCGCATCCCCGTGGCGCAATTTACGCCCAACCGTCAGCAGAAACGCATTTTCAAACGCAACGTCGACCTGCAAGTGCGTCCTGCCAGACCGCAATACAGCGAAGAGTATTTCGATCTCTACCAGCGCTACATCGAACAGCGGCACGCCGACGGCGATATGTATCCGCCGAGCCGTGACCAATTTTCGACCTTCCTGGTGCGTGACCTGCCGTTTTCACGCTTTTACGAATTTCGCCTCGAAGGCCGACTCGTGGCGGTAGCTGTCACCGACTTACTGCCAAACGGTTTGTCGGCGGTCTACACCTTCTACGAACCCGAAGAAGAACGCCGCAGCCTGGGGCGCTACGCGATCCTGTGGCAGATTGCCGAGGCCAAACGTCTTGGCCTGGAAGCCGTCTACCTCGGCTACTGGATCAAGAACTGCAAAAAGATGAGCTACAAGACCCAATATCGCCCTATCGAACTGCTGATTAATCAACGTTGGGTCATCCTGAACTAGAACCCCTTGGCTTAAACCCCATTTTTCGGGCACAATGCACGCCGCTTTTGCCTGGCGCAGTTGCACCGGGCCATTCATTGGACACCGAGGGCTTTACTGCATGTCGAAAGAAGACAGCTTCGAAATGGAAGGCACTGTCGTCGACACCCTGCCCAACACCATGTTTCGTGTGGAGTTGGAAAATGGGCACGTCGTAACCGCGCATATCTCCGGCAAGATGCGCAAGAACTACATTCGTATTCTTACCGGTGACAAAGTGCGCGTCGAGCTGACGCCCTATGACTTGAGCAAAGGGCGCATCACTTACCGCGCTCGCTAATCAAGTCAATACAAAACGCCCGGTTTATGCCGGGCGTTTTTGTTTGCCTGCGATTTGGTGGGGGCCTGGGTTCTTGGGTTTTGGGGTTTTGGGGTTTGGGTGTATATCCGTTGCTGCGGTAACGGCGGCTTATGGTTTCGCTTTTACAGCGACTCACTTTTCCAGACGCCGAAAAGTAAGCAAAAGGCTTCGCCCCGGCGTACGGCGCCTCGCTGAGGCTCCGCGTACCCTCGCTACGGTGTCCATCAGGGGGCATCGCCTCCGGTCTGCTTCGCGACGACCTCCTCTCGATGTGTGCGGCTGCGCCGCACGGCGCTACGCGCCTAACCCCCTGATGAACACCTACGCTCGGCCTGCCGAAGGGGCGAAAGATCAAAAGCAGATCAAGATCAAGATCAAGATCAAAAGCCACAGCCACAGCCACAGCCACAGCCACAGCCACAGCCACAGCCACAGCCACAGCAGATCAAAAGATTAAAAGATTAAAAGATCGCAGCCTCGTTTCACTCGACAGCTCCTACAGGGGATGGGTGTGCATGTGCTTCTCACCACTCAACAGGATGAGCGTTAGCTCGGCTGCAGCTCTTGATCTTGATCCACGTGCGACATCGGAAGGCTGAGGGGAGGGATTCATCCGGGGTGGGAGCGCAGCGACCGTTCGACGAAGTCGAACACATCGAGAGGAGGTGCAGCGAAGCAAACCGGAGGCGATGCCCCCCGGATGGATCCCGGAGCGAAGGAACCCCGAGCCCCAGCGAGTGGGCCGAACGTAGGAGCAAGCGTTTTTTTGCTTACTTTTTTTAGGCGTTTGTAAAAAAAGTGAGTCGCCGTCAGGGCGAAACCGCCAGCCGCCGTTACCGCACCAACGGATATCCACCCAAACCCAAAGCCCCCAACAGCAAAAAGGCGCCCGAAGGCGCCTCTAGCTCTACAACAGATCAACAACCGTCAGGCCATCTCAGCTGTGGTCTCGAAATCGAAGGTCAGCTCGCCATCCTTCAAATCGATATGAACCACACCACCATGGTCAGCCAACTCGCCAAACAGAATCTCCTCAGCCAGCGGACGCTTGATCTTGTCCTGGATCAAACGCGCCATTGGACGAGCGCCCATCGCCGTGTCGTAGCCACTTGCCGCCAGCCAGCCACGCGCAGCGTCGGTCACTTCCAACTGCACGCGCTTGTCTTCCAACTGCGCCTGAAGCTCGGTAAGGAACTTGTCCACCACGCTTTTGATGACCTCATGACTGAGACGACCAAACTGGATAATGGTGTCCAGACGGTTACGGAACTCCGGCGTGAAGCTCTTCTTGATCACTTCCATCGCATCGGACGAGTGGTCCTGATGGGTGAAACCGATCGAAGCGCGAGCCGCTGTTTCGGCACCGGCGTTGGTCGTCATGATGACGATCACGTTACGGAAGTCCGCCTTTCGCCCGTTGTTATCGGTCAGCGTACCGTGGTCCATCACCTGCAGCAGCAAGTTGAAGACTTCCGGATGCGCCTTCTCGATCTCATCGAGCAACAGCACGCAGTGAGGCTGCTTGGTGATGGCTTCGGTCAGCAGACCGCCCTGATCGAACCCGACATAGCCTGGAGGTGCACCGATCAGACGCGATACGGTGTGGCGCTCCATGTACTCGGACATGTCGAAGCGAACCAGCTCGATCCCCAAGGCCTTGGCCAGCTGACGTGCCGCTTCGGTTTTACCGACACCGGTCGGCCCTGCGAACAGGAACGAACCGACAGGCTTGTCAGGCGACTTGAGACCGGCGCGGGACAGTTTGATCGCAGTCGACAGCGAGTCGATCGCGGCATCCTGGCCGAATACGGTCAGCTTCAGGTCACGCTCAAGGTTACGCAGCAGCTCTTTGTCGGAGCTGGTGACGTGTTTTGGCGGAATCCGCGCGATTTTCGCAACGATGTCCTCGACCTGAGGCACTTCGATGCGTTTCACGCGTTTCTCGATCGGCTGCAGACGCTGATAGGCGCCCGCCTCGTCGATGACATCGATGGCTTTGTCCGGCATGTGCCGGTCATTGATGTAGCGCGACGCCAGTTCGGCAGCGGCACGCAACGCCTCATCGCTGTATTCGATGTTGTGGTGCGCTTCGAAACGACCTTTCAGGCCGCGCAGGATGCCGATGGTGTCTTCCACCGACGGCTCCGACACATCGACCTTCTGGAAGCGCCGAGCCAGGGCCCGGTCCTTCTCGAAGATCCCGCGGAATTCCTGGAACGTGGTCGAACCGATGCAACGGATATCGCCCGACGACAGCAGTGGCTTGAGCAGGTTCGAGGCATCCATGACGCCACCGGACGCAGCACCCGCACCGATGATGGTGTGGATTTCGTCGATGAACAGGATCGCCTGCGGACGTTTTTTCAGCTCATTGAGCAACGCCTTGAAGCGTTTCTCGAAATCGCCACGGTATTTGGTCCCGGCCAGCAGGGCTCCCAGATCGAGGGAATACACCACGCTGTTGGCCAGCAGGTCCGGCACCTGGTTGTCGACAATACGCTTGGCCAGGCCTTCGGCAATCGCGGTTTTACCCACGCCCGCCTCGCCTACCAACAGCGGATTGTTTTTGCGACGACGCGCCAGGATCTGCGCGACACGCTCGACTTCCAGCTCACGGCCGACCAACGGATCGATACGACCCTGGCGCGCGAGTTCGTTGAGGTTGCTGGCATAAGCATCCAGAGGATTGCCTGAAGAAGAAGACTCACCGCCCTCGTCGTCCTGCATATCTTGCTCACCTTCAGAGTGATCGCCATGCCCAGGCACTTTGGAAATGCCATGAGCGATGTAGTTGACGACATCAATGCGCGCAACGCTCTGCTGTTTCAGCAGGAACACTGCCTGACTCTCTTGCTCACTGAAGATTGCGACCAGCACGTTGGCGCCAGTCACTTCGCGTTTGCCCGAGCTCTGTACGTGGAAAACAGCACGCTGCAGGACACGCTGGAAGCCCAGGGTTGGCTGGGTTTCACGATCCTCATCATGGATAGGGATCAATGGCGTGGTGGAGTCAATGAACTCCTGCAGATCATGCTTGAGTTTGTCGAGGTTTGCGCCGCAGGCACGCAAAACGGTGGCGGCAGCCTCATTATCCAATAGGGCCAGCAGGAGGTGTTCGACGGTCATGAATTCATGACGCTTCGATCGAGCCTCCTTGAAGGCTAAATTGAGGGTGACTTCGAGCTCGCGGTTTAACATAGCTTCACCTCATACCCAAGTGGTCGGCGATTAACCGTCCTTCTCGATTTCACAGAGTAGCGGATGCTGGCTTTCCCTGGCGTACTGGTTGACCTGCATGGCCTTAGTCTCGGCGATGTCGCGGGTAAACACTCCACATACTGCCCGTCCTTCTGTGTGGACGGCCAGCATGACCTTGGTCGCCAGCTCCCGATTCAGGTTAAAAAACACCTCGAGCACTTCGACGACGAAATCCATCGGTGTGTAGTCATCATTGAACAAAACCACCTTGTACATCGGCGGCGCCTGTAGTGCAGGCTTTGCCTCCTGAACAGCAATGCCTGCGGAATCGTCGTCTTGAGCTCCCGGGTGTTCTTTTTGGAGAGCCGGGCGATCCTGATTGAATGTTAGTCGAATCTGGCTGATTGCATGCATGGAAAGAAAGGTTCGTCAGTTGTTCAAATACAGTGGTGGGGGCGGCCAACGTCGATTTCAACTCCGACTGCCTGGTCACCTTGACTATCGGGAAATCAGTGTTACAACCAATAGAGCCCACAGTGGGTAAAAAAGGTCCGCGGAGTCAATCTTAATTATAGAGACTGACTGCGGATGTACTGGATGATACTCCAGTGATGGAGTCTGTTGCAGAGGGATATGGGTATGCCAGTCGGTAAGGTGAAATGGTTCAACAATGCCAAGGGATTCGGTTTCATTAACACCGACGCCAGAGAAGGACGCGACGAGGACGGCAAGGAAATCGATTTCTTTGCCCACTACTCTGCCATTGAGATGGGCGGCTACAAGACTCTCAAGGCGGGACAAATCGTCAACTTCGATATCGTCCAGGGGCCCAAAGGCTTGCACGCCGTGAAAATCACGGCTGCCATCCCCGCCACCGAAAAAACGACACCTTCCGTTAAACAGGAGTCGGTGTCGAGCTGACGCAACAGATCATCCAGTCATGAAAAAACCGCCCGAAGGCGGTTTTTTTTATAGCGGTTCGCTTACATGTGCGAGATGAGCGCATCACCAAACGCGGACGAAGATAGCAGCTTCGCGCCTTCCATCAAACGGTGGAAGTCATAGGTCACGGTCTTGGCGGAAATCGCGCCGTTGGTGCCCTTGATGATCAGGTCAGCCGCTTCGGTCCAGCCCATGTGGCGCAACATCATCTCTGCGGACAGGATCAGCGAGCCCGGGTTGACCTGGTCCTTGCCAGCGTATTTCGGCGCGGTACCGTGGGTCGCTTCGAACATCGCAATGGTGTCGGACAGGTTGGCACCCGGCGCGATACCGATACCGCCCACTTCGGCCGCCAGGGCGTCGGAGAGGTAGTCGCCGTTGAGGTTCAGGGTCGCGATCACATCGTACTCGGCCGGGCGCAGCAGGATCTGCTGGAGCATGGCGTCGGCGATGGCGTCCTTGACGATAACGTTCTTGCCGGTTTTCGGATTCTTGAACTGCATCCAAGGACCGCCGTCGAGCAGGGTCGCGCCGAACTCTTCAGCCGCCACTTCGTAGGCCCACTCCTTGAAGGCACCTTCGGTGAACTTCATGATGTTGCCTTTGTGCACGATGGTCAGCGAATCGCGGTCGTTGTCGACCACATATTGCAGAGCCTTGCGCGCCAGGCGCTTGGTGCCTTGCAGGGAAACCGGCTTGATGCCGATACCGCAGTTTTCGTCGAAACGGATCTTGGTGACGCCCATTTCATCTTTCAGGAACTTGATGACCTTGGTCGCTTCCGGCGAACCGGCTTTCCACTCGATACCGGCGTAGATGTCTTCCGAGTTCTCGCGGAAGATCGTCATGTCGACATCGCCTGGCTTCTTGACCGGGCTCGGCACGCCTTCGAACCAGCGTACCGGACGCAGGCAGACATACAGGTCGAGCTGCTGACGCAGGGCCACGTTCAGCGAACGGATGCCGCCACCGACCGGGGTGGTCAGAGGACCCTTGATGGAAACCACGTAATCTTTAACTGCGTCCAGGGTTTCCTGGGGTAGCCAGGTGTCCTGATCGTAAACCTGAGTCGCTTTCTCCCCGGCGTAGACTTCCATCCAGGAAATTTTGCGCTCGCCGCCGTAAGCCTTCTTAACAGCAGCATCGACAACCTTGATCATGACCGGGCTGATATCAACGCCAATACCATCGCCTTCGATGAAGGGGATGATCGGGTTGTTAGGAACATTGAGAGAATGGTCCGCGTTGACGGTGATTTTGTCGCCGACTGCTGGAACCTGAATCTTCTTGTATCCCATGCTGAACTCCATTGTTTGGATTGAACATCTGGCTTCGTTCGAGCGTACCCCAGTTAAATCGGCACGCAAACCCTATGTTCCAACCATCTGCCGCAAAGCTTCGCAGTTCGCGACGTACAAGCCTGAAAGCAAAGGGAAAAGCGCCAAACTCAAGCACGGTGCAAGACTCTACGCCCCACGGGTCCCTGCGACCTTTAGACCAATGGACGTGCATCGTTACGTATGAACCATCGGCAGATTGCCAGCTACCTATGTATAATGCCGCCCGCTGACCACAGAGTCACAACGGCCGACCTCTCCTGCAACTGAACAAGTAGCCGAGGCTTGGGGCCAGAAAAAGCAGGGTTGTTACCGCAACCCACCCGCTTGACGCTCGACCGATGCACCCAACATCACCGCAAAGAAACCTCGACATTCGGCTCATGGATGACTTTGAACGAACGCGCTTTACCCGGCGCCCCTCGAGTTTCTGCGCACGCTTTAGCAAAGAAGAGAGAGTTAATCCGAATATGCCCACCCGCTCGAAGATCATCTATACCTTCACCGACGAAGCTCCCGCCCTCGCCACCTATTCACTGTTGCCTATCGTAGAGGCGTTCACCGCCTCGGCTGATATCGCCGTTGAAACCCGCGATATCTCTCTTGCAGGGCGCATTCTGGCCAGCTTCCCCGAGCAATTGGGTGACAAAGCCGTAGCCGACCACCTCGCCGAACTGGGCGACCTGGCCGTTACGCCTGAAGCCAACATCATCAAGTTGCCGAACATCAGCGCTTCGGTTCCGCAGCTGCAAGCCGCGATCAAAGAGCTGCAAGCCCAGGGCTTCGCACTGCCGGACTACCCGGAAACCGTGACCAGCGACGCCGACAAGCTCGCCAAATCCCGTTACGACAAGATCAAGGGCAGCGCCGTAAACCCGGTTCTGCGCGAAGGCAACTCCGATCGTCGTGCGCCACTGTCGGTCAAGAACTACGCTCGCAAGCACCCGCACAAAATGGGCGCCTGGGCCAAAGACTCCAAGTCCCACGTCGCACACATGAGCGCCGGCGATTTCTACGGCAGCGAAAAAGCCGCCCTGATCGACGCCGCTGACGCGGTCAAAATCGAACTGATCGCTCAAGACGGCACCACCACCGTCCTGAAAGAAAAAACCACCGTGCAAGCCGGTGAGATCCTCGATTGCGCGGTCATGAGCAAAAACGCCCTGCGCAGCTTCATTGCCGCCGAGATCGAAGACGCCAAGCAAAAAGGCGTGCTGCTGTCGGTTCACCTGAAAGCCACCATGATGAAGGTCTCCGACCCGATCATGTTCGGCCAGATCGTTGCCGAGTTCTATAAAGACGCACTGGCCAAGCACGCTGACGTGCTGGCACAGATCGGCTTCAACCTGAACAACGGCATCGGCGACCTGTACGCTCGCATCAAGGCCTTGCCTGCCGAGCAGCAAGCACAGATCGAAGCGGACATCCAGGCGGTCTACGCCGTTCGTCCGTCGTTGGCCATGGTCAACTCCGACAAAGGCATCACCAACCTGCACGTGCCGAGCGACGTTATCGTCGACGCCTCGATGCCAGCGATGATCCGTGACTCCGGCAAGATGTGGGGCACTGACGGTCAACTGCACGACACCAAGGCCGTGATCCCGGATCGCTGCTACGCCACCATCTACCAGGCGGTGATCGAAGACTGCAAGCTGCACGGCGCTTTCGATCCAACCACCATGGGCAGCGTGCCAAACGTTGGCCTGATGGCGAAAAAAGCCGAAGAGTACGGCTCGCACGACAAGACTTTCCAGATCAAGAGCAACGGCGTGGTTCGGGTTTCCGACAGCGCTGGCCGTACTCTGCTGGAACAGTCGGTTGAAGCCGGCGACATCTTCCGCATGTGCCAGACCAAAGACGCGCCGATCCAGGACTGGGTCAAACTGGCCGTCAACCGTGCTCGCGCAAGCGCAACCCCGGCCATTTTCTGGCTGGACCCGATGCGCGCCCACGACGGCGTAGTGATCGAGAAAGTTCAGGCTTACCTGAAGGATCACGACACTTCGGGCCTGGACATCCGCATCATGTCGCCTGTCGACGCGATGAAGTTCACCCTGGAACGCACCCGCGAAGGCAAGGACACCATCTCGGTGACCGGCAACGTACTGCGCGACTACCTGACCGACCTGTTCCCGATCATGGAACTGGGCACCAGCGCCAAGATGCTGTCGATCGTGCCGCTGATGAATGGCGGTGGCCTGTTCGAAACCGGCGCTGGCGGTTCGGCACCGAAGCACGTTCAGCAGCTGCTGGAAGAAAACTTCCTGCGCTGGGATTCCCTGGGCGAGTTCCTGGCCCTGGCCGCCTCCCTCGAGCACCTGGGTGTTACTTACAACAACCCTAAAGCGCTGGTGCTGGCCAAGACCCTGGATCAGGCCACTGGCCAGTTCCTGGACAACAACAAGTCGCCATCGCGCAAAGTCGGCAACATCGACAACCGCGGCAGCCACTTCTACCTGGCGCTGTACTGGGCTCAAGCCCTGGCTGCCCAGACTGAAGACGCTGCACTGCAAGCCCAGTTCAGCCAACTGGCCAAGACTCTGACCGAGAACGAGGCGACCATCGTTGCCGAGCTCAACGCCGTTCAGGGCAAGCCTGTGGACATCGGCGGTTACTACCACGCCAATGCCGAGCTGATCAGCAAGGCCATGCGCCCAAGCAACACTTTCAACGCCGCGATCGCTGCGCTGGTTTAAGGTTGTAAGGACACATCACAAACCCCGGCCAAGCGCCGGGGTTTCTGTTTCTGCCCCACACTTCAATGTGAACACCGTACAAATGTGGGAGCGGGCTTGCTCGCGAATGCGGTTTATCATTCAACACTTTTATTGACCGACCGACCGCTTTCGCGAGCAAGCCCGCTCCCACAGGGCCCGTGTTTCACTATTCAGAATTTGAGGAAGCTCTATGGATTGGCTACCCCACATCACCGTCGCCACCATCGTTGAAGACAGCGGCCGCTTCCTGATGGTCGAAGAAACCAAGCACGGACGAACGGTGCTCAACCAACCCGCCGGCCACCTCGACCCGGACGAAACCCTGATCGAAGCCGCCGTGCGTGAAACCCTTGAAGAAACCGGCTGGGACGTGGAACCGACCGGCGTGGTGGGCATTTACCTCTACACCGCGCCAAGCAACGGCGTGACCTACCAGCGCGTCTGCTTCACCGCAAAACCGCTCAAACACCACCCCGACTATCAACTGGACGACGGTATCGTCGGCGCTAAGTGGCTGACGCGTGACGAACTGCTGGCAGAGCGCGCAAACTGGCGCAGTGAGCTGATCATCCGCTGTATCGATGATTATCTGGACGGTAAACACTTCAGTCTCGAACTGATCCGCCCTTCTCTTTAGCCTTGCGGGCTTCGGCCTGCTAGAATCGCGTCCTTTTTCAAGACACTCATTGAATCCCTATGCGTGATCCAGCCCCTTCTGACACAAAAAAGAAGCGCGTCATTGTCGGCATGTCCGGCGGCGTGGACTCTTCCGTTTCCGCTCTCCTGCTGATCGAGCAGGGTTATGAGGTGGAAGGCCTGTTCATGAAGAACTGGGAAGAAGACGATGGAACGGAATACTGCACCGCCATGGATGACCTGGCGGACGCCCAGGCCGTGTGCGACAAGATTGGCATCAAGCTGCACACCGCCAACTTCGCCGCCGAGTACTGGGACAACGTGTTCGAGCACTTCCTGGCCGAATACAAGGCCGGGCGCACGCCAAATCCGGACATCCTGTGTAACCGCGAGATCAAGTTCAAGGCGTTCCTCGACTACGCCATGATGCTCGGCGCCGACCTGATTGCCACCGGCCACTACGTGCGCCGCCGTGACATCGATGGCCGCACCGAACTGCTCAAGGGCCTGGACCCGAACAAGGACCAGAGTTACTTCCTGCACGCTGTCGGCGGCGAACAGATCGCCAAGACCCTGTTCCCGGTCGGCGAGCTGGAAAAGCCGGAAGTGCGCGCGATTGCCGAGAAACACGAGCTGGCAACCGCGAAGAAAAAGGACTCCACCGGGATCTGCTTCATCGGCGAACGCCGCTTCAGCGACTTCCTCAAGCAATACCTGCCGGCCCAGCCAGGCGAGATCAAGACCACCGAAGGTGAAGTCATCGGCCGCCACCACGGCTTGATGTATCACACCATCGGCCAGCGTCAGGGCCTGGGCATTGGTGGTCTGAAGGACGCCGGTGACGAGCCGTGGTACGTGCTGATCAAGGACCTGGAACACAACGAGCTGATCGTTGGCCAGGGCAATGACCACCCTTACCTGTTCTCCCGCGCCCTGCTCGCCTCGGACATCTATTGGGTCAACCCGATCGATCTGAGCCAACCGCGCAAGTTGACCGCCAAGGTCCGTTATCGCCAGAGCGATCAACCTTGCACGCTGGAAAAGACCGCCACCGGTTACCGCGCAACCTTCGATGACCCGCAACGCGCGGTCACCCCGGGCCAGTCGGTGGTGTTCTATGACGGTGAAATCTGCCTCGGCGGTGGCGTGATTGAAATTGCAGAACCCTGGAGCAGCAAGGCATGAGCCCCACTCAGGAGCAACTGACGGCGCTGGGCGGCGTGTTTCTCGCCGCCGTCCTCGTCGACAAGATTGCCAAGACTGGCCAGACCAGCGAAGCCGGCCTGACCTGCATGCTCGGCAGCCTGCTGATTCGTGACCCCAAGGACACCCTCGAAGTGTACGGCGGCGACGATCTCAACCTGCGTGAAGGCTATCGCGCCTTGATCGGCGCCCTGGAACGCGACCCGAGCACCCTGCAGCGCGAGCCGCTGCGCTACGCCCTGGCCATGCTGGGCCTTGAGCGCCAACTGGCCAAGCGCGGCGACATGCTCGACGCGATCGGCAAGCGCCTGCCGCAGATTCAATCCCAGGTCGAGCACTTCGGCCCGGCGCACGAAAACGTGATCGCCGCCTGCGGCGCGCTGTACCAGGACACGCTGAGCACCTTGCGCCAACGGATTCAGGTCCACGGCGACATGCGCAACCTGCAGCAACCGAGCAACGCCTCGAAAATCCGCGCCCTGTTGCTGGCCGGTATTCGTTCGGCGCGCCTGTGGCGGCAGTTGGGCGGTCATCGCTGGCAGTTGGTGATCAGCCGTCGCAAGTTGCTCAAAGAGCTTTACCCGCTGATGCGCAGCAGCTGAACCGCGCCCGCAACATGGCTTCAAATCTGTAACGCGTAATACGCCGGTCAGTTGGCAACGGACCGGCGGATTTTTTCATGTATGATACGCGCCCCATTTCGTTGCCCGACTGTCCGAGAACACCCCATGCAGCTTTCTTCGCTCACTGCGGTTTCCCCTGTTGACGGCCGCTACGCCGGCAAAACCCAGGCCCTGCGCCCAATTTTCAGCGAATACGGTCTGATCCGTGCTCGCGTCCTGGTTGAAGTGCGCTGGCTCCAGCGCCTGGCCGCTCACCCAGGCATCAGCGAAGTGCCGGCGTTCTCCGCCGAAGCCAACGCTGTACTGAACACTCTGGCGGACAACTTCGCTCTGGAGCACGCCGAGCGTGTCAAAGAGATCGAGCGCACCACCAACCACGACGTCAAAGCCATCGAATACCTGCTCAAAGAGCAAGCGGCCAAGCTGCCGGAACTGGCCAAGGTCAGCGAATTCATCCACTTTGCCTGCACCAGCGAGGACATCAACAACCTGTCCCACGCCCTGATGCTGCGCGAAGGCCGTGATGACGTGATGCTGCCGCTGATGCGCCAGACTGCTGAAGCCATCCGTGAACTGGCCATCCGTTTCGCCGACGTGCCAATGCTGTCGCGCACCCACGGTCAGCCGGCTTCGCCGACCACCCTGGGCAAAGAGCTGGCGAACGTGGTTTACCGTCTGGAGCGTCAAATCGCCCAGGTCGCCGCCGTTCCGCTGCTGGGCAAGATCAACGGCGCTGTCGGCAATTACAACGCTCACCTGTCGGCCTACCCTGAGATCGACTGGGAAGAAAACGCCCGCGCCTTCATCGAAGACGAACTGGGCCTGGGCTTCAACCCGTACACCACGCAGATCGAACCGCACGACTACATCGCCGAGCTGTTCGACGCGATCGCTCGCTTCAACACCATCCTGATCGACTTCGACCGTGACATCTGGGGCTATATCTCCCTGGGTTATTTCAAACAGCGCACCATCGCTGGCGAAATCGGTTCCTCGACCATGCCGCACAAGGTCAACCCGATCGACTTCGAAAACTCCGAAGGCAACCTGGGCATCGCCAACGCACTGTTCCAGCACCTGGCGAGCAAACTGCCAATCTCCCGCTGGCAGCGCGACCTGACCGACTCCACCGTACTGCGCAACCTCGGTGTCGGCTTCGCCCACAGCGTGATCGCATACGAAGCCAGCCTCAAAGGCATCAGCAAACTGGAGCTCAACGCCCAGAAGATCGCTGCTGACCTGGACGCATGCTGGGAAGTGTTGGCCGAGCCGATCCAGACCGTGATGCGCCGCTACAACATCGAAAACCCGTACGAGAAGCTGAAAGAGTTGACCCGCGGCAAGGGCATCAGCCCTGAAGCGCTGCAAACTTTCATCGACGGCCTGGACATGCCAGCCGCCGCCAAGGCCGAGCTGAAATTGCTCACCCCGGCGAACTACATCGGTAACGCTGTAGAGCAAGCCAGACGCATCTGATCGACCGCTGTACCCGTTTGAGACGCCCGGCAGCGCCGGGCGTTTTTATTCCCGTCTGAAAAGTGCTTTTTTTCAATAGGTTACACATGAATCCTGATATTCCTCTTCAACTTCTGGGTGGCATCACGGCGCGCGAATTCATGCGCGACTACTGGCAGAAGAAACCTCTGCTGATCCGCCAGGCGATTCCTGAATTCGAAAGCCCGATCGATGCCGACGAACTGGCCGGCCTGGCGCTGGAAGAAGAAGTTGAGTCGCGCCTGATCATCGAAAACGGCGAGCGTCCTTGGGAGCTGCGTCGCGGCCCCTTCGCCGAAGACGAATTCAGCAAGCTGCCGGAACGCGACTGGACCCTGCTGGTTCAAGCCGTTGACCAGTTCGTGCCGGAAGTCGCTGAACTGCTGGAGAACTTTCGTTTTCTGCCAAGCTGGCGCATCGACGACGTGATGATCAGCTTCGCCGCCCCGGGTGGCAGCGTCGGTCCGCACTTCGACAACTACGACGTGTTCCTGCTGCAAGGCCACGGCAAACGCAATTGGAAAATCGGCCAGATGTGCGATGCCGAGAGCCCGATGCTGAAACATGCCGACCTGCGCATCCTGGCTGATTTCGAAGCCACCGATGAATGGGTGCTGGAACCGGGCGACATGCTTTACCTGCCGCCACGCCTGGCCCATTGCGGTGTGGCCGTCGATGACTGCCTGACGTATTCGGTCGGTTTCCGCGCACCTAGCGCTGCTGAAGTGCTGACCCACTTCACTGACTTCCTCAGCCAGTTCCTGTCTGACGAAGAGCGCTACACCGACGCCGACGCCCTGCCGGCGGCAGACCCGCATCAGATTCAGCACGACGCTCTTGATCGCCTGAAAGCCTTGCTGGCCGAGCACATGAGCGACGAGCGCCTGCTGCTGACCTGGTTCGGCCAGTTCATGACCGAGCCGCGCTACCCGGAACTGGTGGTTGGCCCGGAAGAAGTCGAAGAAGACGATCTGCTCGCCAGCCTCGAGCAAGGCGCCGTAATGATCCGCAACCCGAGTGCGCGTCTGGCATGGTCGGAAGTGGATGACGATCTGCTGTTGTTCGCCAGTGGCCAGAGCCGTTACCTGCCGGGCAAACTGCGCGATCTGTTGAAATTGATTTGCGCCGCCGACGCCCTGCACATCGACAATCTCGGCGAGTGGCTGAGCGACGAAGATGGCCGCGGCCTGCTGTGCGAACTGATCAAGCAAGGAAGCCTGGGGTTTGCCGATGAATAAAATTCACGTACGTGTCGCAGACTGGCAGAAGGATATCGCCGAGATCCGGCGCATTCGTGAGACGGTGTTCATCGCCGAGCAATCCGTTCCGCCTGAGCTGGAATGGGATGCTGATGACGCAACAGCGGTGCATTTCCTGGCCTACGAGGGCGACTTTCCGATTGGCACCGCACGCCTGTTGCCCGACGGCCATGTCGGCCGGGTATCGGTGCTCAAAGACTGGCGCGGCTTGAAAGTCGGCGATGCACTGATGCACGCGGTGATCGGTGAAGCCGAGAAGCGCGGGCTGAAGCAGCAAATGCTGAGCGCGCAAGTGCAGGCCACGGCGTTCTACGAGCGCCTGGGCTTCAGCATGGTCAGTGAGGAATTCCTGGAAGCCGGGATTCCGCATGTGGACATGGTGCGGCACTCGGCCTGATACCGAGTCGCACCCTTCGCGAGCAAGCCCGCTCCCACAATTGGAATGCATTTCCCTGTGGGAGCGGGCTTGCTCGCGAAGAGGCCTTGAAGAACACCCCAAAACGCCCCGGCTATCTTCGGATACCGGGGCGTTTTGCTGTCTGCGATTCAACTTGCCCCACCCCGGGCCGACAAACTGGCAATATCAACACTTCAAGATGGCGGAGATAACGGATATGTCCCTACGCACCCTGCTCACCACGCTGCTGCTGAGCTGCAGTTTTTCGGCCATGGCAGCCACCGAGATCGTGCCCCTGAACTACCGCACGAGTGACGATATGCTGCCGATGGCACAAAATTTCATTGGCAAGGACGGCCAGGTCAGCGCCTATGGCAACCAGCTCATTGTCAATGCCGATCAGCGCAAGATCGACGAACTTAAGGCCCTGATCTCCCAACTCGACGTTGCGGCCAAGCGCTTGCTGATTACCGTCGACACCAACGAAAACAACTTCCAGGGCGATCAGGGTTACTCAGTCAACGGTGCCAAACCGAGCCAGACGCGCATCATCAATCGCAGCACCGACAGCCGTGATGGCGGCATCCAGCAAATCCAGGCCAGCGAAGGTGCTCCAGCACTGATTCAGGTCGGCCAAAGCGTACCGCTGACCAGCGCACAGACCGATTCCTACGGTGATCTGCGCAGCCAGACTGAATACCGAAACGTCACCCAAGGGTTCTACGTCACCGCCAGCGTCACCGGCGACATCGTTCACCTGGCGATCAGTACCAACCGTGACCGCATGAGCCAGGAACGTCCCGATGTAGTGAATGTGCAAAGCACCGACACAACTGTCACGGGGCGCCTCGGCGAATGGATCACCCTGGCCGGTGTGAACCGCGAGACTCAAGCTGACAAACAGGGCCTGGGCCGCAGCTACTCGACTCAGGGCCGGGATGACATGACTCTGCGGGTGAAAGTCGACACTTTGGACTAAACCACCGAAAACTGACTGATTAGTCGTATTAGACCAAAGATGTAGTGCCACAAAAAAAGCACTACAAAACGTTTGACGATCGAAAAAAGCAAAGGCATGATGGCCTCGCTCCCGCTAATCAGGGGCCCTGGCAAGGGCCTTCGAAGCGTCGCTCGCAACTACCCCGCGAGCCGTTTCGTGTCTGTACCGCCCACAAGGTGTGTTTGACGAGGTTGCCGACTGGAACGAAGTTGTCCCGAGGGACGGAAGCGTAATTAGGTAACCCGGCTCCACACTGAAGTTCGTATAAAGGCCCACGACGCCCGAATCCGCTCGCCAGTTCGCCCTTACCTGCTCACTTCCCCTCGAGCCCATCGTTCATCCCGTCGCCATCCCCGCCGAATCCGACTTGACCACCTAAGCTTCTGGTCAGCGAGCAGCCTCTTACGCTTGATTTGCGTAGTGGGCAGGAGCAGGAATTTTCCACCCCAGACCTATGCGACGAGGTTTATCTCCATGGCACTGACACGCGAACAGCAAATTGCAGCCCTCGAAAAAGATTGGGCTGAAAACCCACGCTGGAAAGGCGTGACACGCGCTTACTCCGCTGCTGACGTCGTCCGCCTGCGTGGCTCGGTTCAACCTGAGCACACCCTTGCAAGAATGGGCGCCGAGAAGCTGTGGAACCTGGTTACCCAGGGCGCCAAGCCGTCCTTCCGTCCTGAGAAAGATTTCGTCAACTGCATGGGCGCCCTGACCGGCGGCCAGGCTGTACAACAAGTTAAAGCCGGTATCCAGGCGATCTACCTGTCGGGCTGGCAGGTTGCTGCGGACAACAACTCCGCAGAATCGATGTACCCGGACCAGTCGCTGTACCCGGTGGATTCGGTTCCAACCGTGGTCAAGCGCATCAACAACTCGTTCCGTCGTGCTGACCAGATCCAGTGGAAAGCCGGCAAGAACCCGGGCGACGAAGGCTACATCGACTACTTCGCGCCAATCGTGGCTGACGCTGAAGCCGGTTTCGGCGGCGTTCTGAACGCTTACGAGCTGATGAAGAGCATGATCGAAGCAGGCGCCGCCGGCGTTCACTTCGAAGACCAACTGGCGTCCGTGAAAAAATGCGGCCACATGGGCGGCAAGGTACTGGTTCCTACCCAGGAAGCTGTACAGAAGCTGACCGCTGCTCGTTTGGCAGCTGACGTTGCCGGCACGCCGACCATCATCCTGGCGCGTACCGACGCAAACGCTGCTGACCTGCTGACGTCGGACTGCGACCCGTACGACCAGCCATTCGTGACTGGCGAACGCACCCAGGAAGGCTTCTACAAAGTGCGCGCCGGTCTCGACCAGGCGATCGCTCGCGGCCTGGCCTACGCGCCGTACGCCGACCTGATCTGGTGCGAAACCGCCAAGCCGGATCTGGACGAGGCTCGTCGCTTCGCTGAAGCGATCAAAAAGGAATACCCGGACCAACTGCTGTCGTACAACTGCTCGCCTTCCTTCAACTGGAAGAAAAACCTGGACGACGCGACCATCGCCAAGTTCCAGCGCGAACTGTCCGCCATGGGTTACAAGCACCAGTTCATCACCCTGGCCGGCATTCACAACATGTGGCACAGCATGTTCAACCTGGCGCACGACTACGCCCGCAACGACATGACTGCCTACGTGAAGCTGCAAGAGCAAGAGTTCGCTGACGCCGCCAAGGGTTACACCTTCGTGGCTCACCAGCAGGAAGTGGGCACCGGCTACTTCGACGACATGACCACTGTGATTCAAGGTGGCACGTCCTCGGTAACCGCACTGACCGGTTCGACCGAAGAAGAACAGTTCCACTGATCTGCTTCGCCTGAGCAAACGGCCGTTGCGGATCGAGTAGAAAGCTAACCGCAACGCCGCACATCTGACGCCCCGACTGGTTCGGGGCGTTTTTTTGCCTGCGATTTAGCAAACACTGCTACTCCCTGTGGGAGCGGGCTTGCCCGCGATGGCAGTCTGTCAGTCAATTCGGCAGCACCTGACACACCCTCATCGCGGGCAAGCCCGCTCCCACAGAGAACGCGCCATGGCGCAAAACCATCTGAAAAATCTTGATCCAGAGCAGTTTCCCCATCAGGAAAACACGGTAAAACGACCCCGCCTGCTACTTGCAGTAATGCGCATATAAGACAACTTCCCGGTCACCATCC
The DNA here is from genome assembly GCF_019823085.1 of Pseudomonas sp. DR48. Lineage (NCBI taxonomy): Bacteria > Pseudomonadati > Pseudomonadota > Gammaproteobacteria > Pseudomonadales > Pseudomonadaceae > Pseudomonas > Pseudomonas sp. DR48. The sequence goes on from NZ_CP081946.1 coordinate 6,850,483, forward strand.
CGTTAAACAGTTTAAAAACCGACTCAAACAATATTGATTATCATTTAGCGACAACTATGTTCGTTACATTTCCGACAAAACAATATTGATGAAATGCCGGCTAATGCCCGCAACGCATGGGCCGCGGGCTTTCGGAGGTGCGCTATGTCCTTATTCCTATAAATAATTTCGCTATAGGAATTTTACTTGCAGAGTGTTGTGCCATAAAATCAGCGGGATTGATTGCTGCGACATATCGTCACTGCTTTGTTTCTTTATCAAGCTCAGAGACCTTTGCTCTCTGTTAAGGATTACCAGCATGCCCGAAGCGACAGGACTCATGGCCCACAACTGGGGCTTTGCCATTTTCCTTCTGGGCGTTGTCGGCCTCTGCGCCTTCATGCTCGGCGTCTCCAGCCTTCTCGGGTCAAAAGCCTGGGGTCGCAGCAAAAACGAACCGTTCGAGTCCGGCATGCTACCTACAGGTGGCGCCCGCTTGCGGCTCTCAGCCAAATTCTATCTGGTCGCGATGCTCTTCGTGATCTTCGATATCGAAGCCCTCTTTCTCTTTGCCTGGTCTGTGTCCGTCCGCGAAAGCGGCTGGACCGGATTCGTCGAAGCTCTCGTTTTCATAGCAATTCTGTTGGCAGGTCTTGTCTACCTGTTCCGAGTGGGCGCCCTTGACTGGGCTCCGGAAGCTCGTCGCAAGCGGCAGGCGAAGCTGAAACAATGAGGCTTTGGCAATGCAATACAATCTCACCAGGATCGACCCCGATGCTCCTAACGAGCAGTATCCGATTGGCGAACGGGAAACCGTTTCCGATCCGTTAGAAGATCAAGTCCACAAAAACATCTTCATGGGCAAGCTCGAAGACGTGCTTAACGGCACGATCAACTGGGGGCGCAAGAACTCCCTGTGGCCGTATAACTTCGGTCTTTCGTGCTGCTACGTGGAAATGACTACCGCCTTCACGGCGCCCCACGACATCGCGCGCTTTGGCGCCGAGGTTATCCGGGCATCGCCGCGTCAGGCGGACTTCATGGTTATCGCCGGTACCTGCTTCATCAAGATGGCGCCGATCATTCAGCGTCTCTACGAGCAAATGCTCGAACCTAAATGGGTTATTTCCATGGGTTCGTGCGCCAACTCCGGTGGCATGTACGACATCTACTCAGTCGTTCAAGGGGTGGACAAGTTCCTGCCCGTGGACGTCTACGTGCCTGGCTGCCCGCCCCGTCCTGAAGCTTTCCTGCAAGGCTTGATGCTCTTGCAAGAGTCGATTGGACAGGAGCGTCGTCCGCTTTCCTGGGTCGTCGGTGATCAAGGCGTGTACCGCGCCGAGATGCCTTCCGAAAAGGAAAAGCGCCGCGAACAGCGAATCGCAGTCACCAACCTGCGCAGCCCCGACGAAGTCTGATCCAGATCTGCTTCTTTAAAAGAACAAGACACTGGCTTCATTCTTTACGTTGACCGAAAGCGATAAATAACCATGACTACAGGCAGTGCTCTGTACATCCCGCCTTATAAGGCAGACGACCAGGATGTGGTCGTCGAACTGAACAACCGTTTTGGCCCCGAGGCGTTCACCGCCCAGCCTACCCGCACCGGCATGCCGGTACTTTGGGTTGCCCGGGCCAAACTCGTCGAAGTCCTGACTTTCCTGCGCAACCTGCCCAAGCCGTACGTCATGCTCTATGACTTGCACGGCGTGGACGAGCGTCTGCGCACCAAGCGTCAAGGGCTGCCAAGCGGCGCCGACTTCACAGTGTTCTATCACTTGATGTCGATCGAACGTAATAGTGACGTAATGATCAAGGTCGCCTTGTCCGAGAGCGACCTTAGCGTGCCGACCGTGACCGGTATCTGGCCGAACGCCAACTGGTACGAGCGTGAAGTGTGGGACATGTACGGCATCAACTTCGCCGGCCACCCTCACCTGACCCGCATCATGATGCCGCCGACCTGGGAAGGTCACCCGCTGCGCAAGGACTTCCCGGCCCGCGCCACCGAGTTCGATCCGTTCAGCCTGACCCTGGCCAAGCAACAGCTTGAGGAAGAAGCCGCGCGCTTCAAGCCTGAAGACTGGGGCATGAAACGTTCCGGCGCGAACGAGGACTACATGTTCCTCAACCTCGGCCCCAACCACCCTTCGGCGCACGGTGCGTTCCGCATCATCCTGCAGCTGGACGGTGAAGAGATCGTCGACTGCGTGCCTGACGTCGGTTACCACCACCGTGGTGCCGAGAAGATGGCCGAGCGTCAGTCCTGGCACAGCTTCATTCCGTACACCGACCGTATCGACTACCTCGGCGGCGTGATGAACAACCTGCCGTACGTGCTCTCGGTCGAGAAGCTGGCCGGCATCAAGGTGCCCGAGAAGGTCGACGTCATCCGCATCATGATGGCCGAGTTCTTCCGGATCACCAGCCACCTGCTGTTCCTGGGTACGTACATCCAGGACGTCGGCGCCATGACCCCGGTGTTCTTCACCTTCACCGACCGTCAGAAGGCGTACACGGTGATCGAAGCCATTACCGGTTTCCGTCTGCACCCGGCCTGGTACCGCATCGGTGGCGTCGCCCACGACCTGCCGCGCGGCTGGGAAAAGCTGGTGAAAGACTTCGTCGAGTGGATGCCAAAGCGTCTGGACGAATACCAGAAAGCCGCACTGGACAACAGCATCCTGCGTGGCCGGACCATCGGCGTTGCCGCCTACAACACCAAGGAAGCCTTCGAATGGGGCGTCACCGGTGCAGGCCTGCGTTCGACCGGTTGCGACTTCGACCTGCGTAAGGCACGCCCGTACTCCGGTTACGAGAACTTCGAATTCGAAGTGCCGCTGGCCGCCAATGGCGATGCCTACGACCGTTGCATCGTGCGCGTCGAAGAAATGCGCCAGAGCATCAAGATCATCGAGCAGTGCATGCGCAACATGCCGGAAGGCCCGTACAAGGCGGATCACCCGCTGACCACGCCGCCGCCCAAAGAGCGCACGCTGCAGCACATCGAGACCCTGATCACGCACTTCCTGCAAGTTTCGTGGGGCCCGGTCATGCCGGCCAACGAATCCTTCCAGATGATCGAAGCGACCAAGGGCATCAACAGTTATTACCTGACGAGCGATGGCGGCACCATGAGCTACCGCACCCGGATTCGTACGCCAAGCTTCCCGCACCTGCAGCAGATCCCTTCGGTGATCAAAGGCAGCATGGTCGCGGACTTGATTGCGTACCTGGGTAGTATCGATTTCGTTATGGCCGACGTGGACCGCTAAGCATGAATAGCACGCTTATCCAGACAGACCGTTTCACCTTGAGTGAAACCGAGCGCTCGGCCATCGAGCACGAGCTGCATCACTACGAAGACCCGCGCGCGGCGTCGATCGAAGCCCTGAAGATCGTCCAGAAGGAACGTGGCTGGGTGCCTGACGGCGCGCTCTACGCCATTGGCGAGATCCTCGGCATTCCGGCCAGCGACGTTGAAGGGGTGGCGACGTTCTATAGCCAGATCTTCCGTCAGCCAGTCGGTCGCCACATCATTCGCGTCTGCGACAGCATGGTCTGCTACATCGGCGGCCACGAGTCGGTTGTCAGCGAAATCCAGAGCAATCTGGGCATCGGCCTGGGGCAGACCACTGCCGACGGTCGATTCACCCTGCTGCCGGTCTGCTGCCTCGGCAACTGTGACAAGGCGCCGGCGTTGATGATCGACGACGACACTTTCGGTGATGTGCAGCCTGCCGGCGTTGCCAAATTGCTCGAGGGCTACGTATGACCCTGACTTCCTTCGGTCCAGCCAACCGCATCAAGCGATCGGCCGAGACCCACCCGCTCACCTGGCGTCTGCGTGATGACGGCGAAGCCGTCTGGCTCGACGAGTACCAGGCCAAGAACGGTTACGCCGCTGCGCGCAAAGCCTTCGCTGACATGGCTCAGGACGACATCGTCCAGACCGTGAAGGATTCGGGTTTGAAAGGTCGCGGCGGCGCAGGCTTCCCCACTGGCGTTAAGTGGGGCCTGATGCCCAAAGACGAATCCATCAACATCCGCTACCTGCTGTGCAACGCGGACGAGATGGAACCGAACACCTGGAAAGACCGCATGCTGATGGAGCAACTGCCCCATCTGCTGATCGAAGGCATGCTGATCAGTGCTCGCGCGCTGAAAACCTACCGTGGCTACATCTTCCTGCGTGGCGAATACACCACCGCCGCCAAGCACTTGAACCGTGCCGTGGAAGAAGCCAAGGCCGCAGGCCTTCTGGGCAAGAACATCCTGGGCAGCGGCTTCGATTTCGAGCTGTTCGTCCACACCGGCGCCGGGCGTTACATCTGCGGTGAAGAAACCGCACTGATCAACTCCCTCGAAGGCCGCCGCGCCAATCCGCGTTCCAAGCCGCCCTTCCCTGCCGCCGTTGGCGTGTGGGGCAAGCCGACGTGCGTGAACAACGTTGAAACCCTGTGCAACGTCCCGGCGATCATTGCCGACGGCGTGGACTGGTACAAATCGTTGGCGCGCCCGGGCAGTGAAGACATGGGCACCAAGCTCATGGGCTTCTCCGGCAAGGTCAAGAACCCGGGCCTGTGGGAATTGCCATTCGGCGTCACCGGTCGCGAGTTGTTCGAAGACTACGCCGGCGGCATGCGCGACGGTTATACGCTCAAGTGCTGGCAGCCAGGCGGCGCCGGTACCGGTTTTCTGTTGCCGGAACACCTCGACGCACAAATGTACGCCGGCGGCATCGCCAAAGTGGGCACCCGTATGGGTACTGGCCTGGCCATGGCGGTGGACGACAGCGTCAACATGGTTTCCCTGCTGCGCAACATGGAAGAGTTCTTCTCCCGTGAATCCTGCGGCTTCTGCACCCCGTGCCGTGACGGTCTGCCGTGGAGCGTCAAGCTGCTGCGTGCAATCGAGAACGGTGAAGGGCAAGCCGGCGACATCGAGACCCTGCTGGGTCTGGTCGGTTTCCTCGGCCCGGGCAAGACCTTCTGTGCTCACGCACCGGGCGCCGTGGAGCCATTGGGCAGCGCAATCAAATACTTCCGCCATGAGTTCGAAGCCGGCATCGCGCCCACCAGCGCCGTCGTCCCGCCTCTGGCAAGGCCGATCGTAGTCGGCGCGTAAACGCTTAAAAAAGGCGAAGGGTCCGTGCCCTTCGCCTTCTCGTGTGATGACGCCGCAAGCGGCTGTTTTGATTCACGCGAACAACAAGATTCCATTAGCCACGCCCGCTGACACCGGGCCAACGAAGAACTTTGAACCATGGCCACTATCCACGTAGACGGCAAAGAGCTCGAAGTCGATGGGGCAGACAACCTGTTACAGGCATGTCTGTCGCTAGGCCTCGATATCCCTTATTTCTGCTGGCACCCAGCCCTTGGCAGCGTTGGCGCTTGCCGCCAGTGCGCGGTCAAGCAGTACACCGACGAGAACGACAAGCGTGGTCGGATCGTCATGTCCTGCATGACCCCCGCCACCGACGGCAGCTGGATCTCCATCGACGACGAAGAAGCGAAAGTGTTTCGCGCCAGCGTCGTTGAATGGCTGATGACCAACCACCCTCACGACTGCCCGGTCTGTGAAGAAGGCGGTCACTGCCACCTGCAAGACATGACCGTGATGACCGGCCACAACGAGCGCCGTTATCGCTTCACCAAGCGCACCCACCAGAACCAGCAACTGGGCCCGTTCATTTCCCACGAAATGAACCGCTGCATCGCTTGCTACCGCTGCGTGCGCTTCTATAAGGATTACGCTGGCGGCACCGATCTCGGTGTGTTCGGCGCCCACGACAACGTGTACTTCGGTCGCGTTGAAGACGGCACCCTGGAAAGCGAGTTCTCCGGCAACCTCACCGAGGTCTGCCCGACCGGTGTGTTCACCGACAAGACTCACTCCGAGCGCTACAACCGCAAGTGGGACATGCAGTTCTCGCCGAGCATCTGCCATGGCTGCTCCAGCGGTTGCAACATCTCCCCGGGCGAACGCTACGGTGAACTGCGTCGTATCGAAAACCGCTTCAACGGTTCGGTCAACCAGTACTTCCTGTGCGACCGTGGCCGTTTCGGCTATGGCTACGTCAACCGCACGGATCGTCCGCGTCAGCCATTGCTGGCCAACGGCGCCAAGCTGACCCTGGACGAAGCGCTGGATAAAGCCGCTGACCTGCTGCGCGGTCGCAACATCGTCGGTATCGGTTCGCCGCGCGCCAGCCTCGAAAGCAACTACGCGTTGCGCGAGCTGGTCGGTGCCGAGCACTTCTACTCCGGTATCGAAGCCGCTGAGCTGGAGCGCATTCGTCTGGTCATGCAGGTGCTCAAAGACAGCCCGCTGCCGATCCCGAACATGCGCGACATCGAAGACCACGACGCGATTTTCGTCCTCGGCGAAGACCTGACCCAGACCGCTGCACGCATGGCCCTGTCCCTGCGTCAATCGGTCAAGGGCAAAGCCGAAGACATGGCCGACGCGATGCGCGTTCAGCCTTGGCTCGACGCCGCCGTGAAGAACATCGGTCAGCACGCGCTGAACCCGTTGTTCATCGCCAGCCTGGCTGAAACCAAGCTCGACGACGTCGCTGAAGAATGCGTTCACGCAGCACCGGACGATCTGGCCCGCATCGGTTTCGCCGTGGCTCACGCCCTCGACGCCAGCGCACCGGCTGCCGAAGGCCTGGATGCTGAAGCCCTTGATCTGGCCAAGCGCATCGCCGACGCCCTGCTCGCGGCCAAGCGTCCATTGATCATCGCCGGCACCTCGTTGGGTTCCAAGGCGCTGATCGAAGCCGCCGCGAACATTGCCAAAGCCTTGAAGCTGCGTGAGAAGAACGGTTCCATCAGCCTGATCGTGCCAGAGGCCAACAGCCTCGGCCTGGCCATGCTCGGTGGCGACTCGGTCGACGACGCCCTGCAAGCGGTGATCGACGGCCGTGCCGACGCTCTCGTCGTGCTGGAAAACGATCTGTACACCCGCACCGACAGAGCCAAGGTTGATGCCGCCCTGAACGCCGCGAAAGTGGTGATCGTCGCGGACCATCAGAAGACTGCCACCAGCGATCGCGCGCACCTGGTTCTGCCAGCCGCCAGCTTCGCTGAAGGCGACGGCACGCTGGTCAGCCAGGAAGGCCGCGCCCAGCGCTTCTTCCAGGTGTTCGACCCGACTTACCTCGACGCGAGCATCCTGGTTCACGAAGGCTGGCGCTGGCTGCATGCCCTGCGCGCGACCCTGTTGAACCAGCCGATCGACTGGACCCAACTGGACCACGTCACTGCAGCCGTGGCTGCAAGCACGCCGCAACTGGCGCGCATCGTCGACGCCGCGCCGTCCGCCGCGTTCCGCATCAAAGGCCTGAAACTGGCGCGCGAACCGCTGCGCTACTCCGGTCGTACCGCCATGCGCGCCGACATCAGCGTGCACGAACCGCGTACTTCCCAGGACAACGACACTGCGTTCTCGTTCTCCATGGAAGGCTACTCGGGCTCGGTCGAACCGCGTCAGCAAGTGCCATTCGCCTGGTCTCCGGGCTGGAACTCGCCGCAAGCCTGGAACAAGTTCCAGGACGAAGTCGGTGGTCACATCCGCGCTGGCGACCCGGGCACCCGCCTGATCGAAAGCACCGGTGATTCGCTGAACTGGTTCGCCGCTGTTCCACGTGCGTTCAACCCGGCGCCGGGCACCTGGCAGGTCGTGCCGTTCTTCCACCTGTTCGGCAGCGAAGAGAACTCTTCCAAAGCCGCGCCGGTTCAAGAGCGCATTCCGGCCGCTTACGTGTCGCTGGCCAAGTCCGAAGCCGACCGCCTGGGTGTCAATGACGGCGCCATGCTCAGCTTGAACGTCGCGGGCCAGACCTTGCGTCTGCCGCTGCGCATCAATGAAGAGCTGGGTGCTGGCCTGGTGGCATTGCCGGCGGGTATCGCCGGCATTCCGCCCGCGATCTTTGGCAAAACCGTTGACGGTCTGCAGGAGGCAGCGCAATGACTTGGTTCACTCCTGAAGTGATCGCCGTGATCATCTCGGTCATCCAGGCCATCGTGATTCTGCTCGCCGTGGTGGTCTGCGGCGCGCTGCTGAGCTGGGTCGAGCGTCGTCTGCTCGCCCTCTGGCAGGACCGTTACGGTCCGAACCGCGTCGGTCCGTTCGGCGCGTTCCAGATCGCGGCCGACATGATCAAGATGTTCTTCAAGGAAGACTGGACGCCGCCGTTCGCCGACAAGATGATCTTCACCCTGGCACCGGTCGTGGCCATGAGCGCCCTGCTGATTGCCTTCGCGATCATCCCGATCACCCCGACCTGGGGCGTGGCGGACCTGAACATCGGCATCCTGTTCTTCTTCGCCATGGCCGGTCTGTCGGTCTACGCGGTGTTGTTCGCCGGCTGGTCGAGTAACAACAAGTTCGCCCTGCTGGGCAGCTTGCGGGCCTCGGCACAGACCGTGTCGTACGAAGTGTTCATGGGCCTGTCGCTGATGGGCATCGTGATCCAGGTCGGCTCGTTCAACATGCGCGACATCGTTGATTATCAAGCGCAGCACCTGTGGTTCATCATTCCGCAGATCTTCGGTTTCCTGACCTTCTTCATCGCTGGCGTCGCCGTGACTCACCGTCACCCGTTCGACCAGCCGGAAGCGGAACAGGAACTGGCCGACGGTTACCACATTGAATACGCCGGCATGAAATGGGGCATGTTCTTCGTCGGCGAGTACATCGGCATCGTGTTGATTTCGGCGCTGCTGGTGACCTTGTTCTTCGGTGGCTGGCATGGTCCGTTCGACATTCTGCCGCAGATCCCTTTCATCTGGTTCGCGCTGAAAACCGCGTTCTTCATCATGATCTTCATCCTGCTGCGCGCCTCGATTCCGCGCCCACGGTATGACCAAGTGATGGATTTCAGCTGGAAGTTCTGCCTGCCGCTGACCCTCGTCAACATGCTGGTGACCGCTGCGATCGTGTTGCTCAACACGCCCGCCGTCGCGGCTCAGTGAGGATAGAGAATCATGAAGTACATATTTGACATCGTGCATGGCTTCTTCACCCAGCTTCGCAGCCTGGTGATGATTTTCGGCCACGCCTTCCGCAAGCGCGACACGCTGCAGTACCCGGAAGAAGCCGTGTACCTGCCGCCGCGCTACCGTGGCCGTATCGTCCTGACCCGCGACCCTGATGGAGAAGAGCGTTGTGTAGCCTGCAACCTGTGCGCCGTGGCATGCCCGGTCGGTTGCATCTCGCTGCAGAAAGCCGAAACCGAAGACGGTCGCTGGTACCCGGACTTCTTCCGCATCAACTTCTCGCGCTGCATTTTCTGCGGCCTCTGCGAGGAAGCCTGCCCGACCACCGCGATCCAGCTGACACCGGATTTCGAGATGGCCGAGTTCAAACGTCAGGACCTGGTTTACGAGAAAGAAGATCTGCTGATCTCCGGCCCCGGCAAAAACCCTGATTACAACTTCTATCGTGTTGCAGGTATGGCGATTGCCGGTAAGCCAAAAGGCGCCGCGCAAAATGAAGCCGAACCGATCAACGTGAAGAGCTTGCTGCCTTAAGGAAGAAAGATGGAATTCGCTTTCTATTTCGCATCGGGTATCGCTGTGGTTTCCACGCTTCGCGTGGTCACCCACACCAACCCTGTGCACGCCCTGCTCTACCTGATCATTTCGCTGATTGCCGTGGCGATGACGTTCTTCGCCCTCGGCGCACCGTTTGCCGGTGTGCTGGAAGTGATCGCCTACGCTGGCGCCATCATGGTGCTGTTCGTGTTTGTGGTGATGATGCTGAACCTGGGGCCCGCCTCGGTTCAGCAAGAGCGCGTCTGGCTCAAGCCCGGCATCTGGCTCGGCCCGGTGATTCTCGGTGCCCTGCTGCTGGCCGAGTTGCTGTACGTGCTGTTCAGCCACCAGACCGGTCAGGCCATCGGCCACACCACCGTAGACGCGAAGGCCGTGGGCATCAGCCTGTTCGGTCCTTATCTGCTGGTGGTCGAACTCGCCTCGATGTTGCTGCTTGCGGCAGCCGTCACGGCGTTCCACTTGGGCCGCAACGAAGCCAAGGAGCAATGACGATGCCTGCTATCCCTATGGAGCATGGTCTGGCGGTCGCCGGCATCCTGTTCTGCCTCGGTCTGGTCGGCCTGATGGTCCGGCGCAACATTCTTTTCGTGCTGATGAGCCTGGAGGTCATGATGAATGCCTCCGCGTTGGCGTTCATCGTTGCCGGTAGCCGCTGGGCGCAGCCGGATGGACAGATCATGTTCATCCTGGTGATCAGCCTGGCAGCCGCCGAGGCCAGTATTGGCCTGGCGATTCTGTTGCAGCTGTATCGCCGCTTCCACACTCTCGATATCGACGCTGCCAGCGAGATGCGCGGATGAATCTTCTCTATCTGACTTTCGTATTCCCTCTCATAGGTTTTCTGCTGCTGGCGTTCTCACGCGGTCGCTTTTCGGAAAACCTGTCGGCGCTGATCGGCGTCGGTTCCATCGGCCTGTCTGCCATCGTCGCGGCCTACGTGATCTGGCAATTCAACGTCGCCCCGCCAGAAGGCGGCCACTACACCCAGGTGTTGTGGCAGTGGATGGCGGTGGAAGGCTTCACGCCTAACTTCGCGCTGTATCTGGATGGCCTGTCCGTGACCATGCTCGGTGTGGTCGTCGGCGTCGGCTTCCTGATCCACCTGTTTGCGTCCTGGTACATGCGCGGTGAAGCCGGTTACTCGCGCTTCTTCGCCTACACCAACCTGTTTATCGCCAGCATGCTGTTCCTGGTGCTGGGCGATAACCTGTTGTTCCTGTACTTCGGCTGGGAAGGCGTGGGCCTGTGCTCGTATCTGTTGATCGGTTTCTACTACAGCAACCGCAACAACGGTAACGCGGCGCTCAAAGCCTTTATCGTCACCCGTATCGGCGACGTGTTCATGGCCATCGGCCTGTTCATCCTGTTCCAGCAGTTGGGCACGCTGAACATTCAGGAGCTGCTGGTCAAGGCACCTCAGCACTTCCAGTCCGGTGACTTCTGGATCGTCCTGGCGACCCTGATGCTGCTGGGTGGCGCTGTCGGTAAATCCGCGCAACTGCCACTGCAAACCTGGTTGGCGGATGCGATGGCCGGTCCTACCCCGGTTTCGGCACTGATCCACGCTGCAACCATGGTGACCGCCGGTGTCTACCTGATCGCCCGTACCCACGGCCTGTTTGCGTTGGCGCCGGACATCCTGCACCTCGTCGGTGTTGTGGGTGGCGTGACCCTGGTGCTGGCCGGTTTTGCCGCGCTGGTGCAGACCGACATCAAACGTATCCTCGCCTACTCGACCATGAGCCAGATCGGCTACATGTTCCTGGCCCTGGGCGTTGGTGCATGGGATGGCGCGATTTTCCACCTGATGACCCACGCTTTCTTCAAGGCGCTGTTGTTCCTTGCCTCCGGTGCGGTGATCGTTGCCTGCCACCACGAGCAGAACATCTTCAAGATGGGCGGCCTGTGGAAGAAACTGCCGCTGGCCTACGCCAGCTTCATCGTCGGCGGCGCGGCATTGTCTGCCCTGCCTCTGGTGACCGCAGGCTTCTACTCCAAGGACGAAATCCTCTGGGAAGCGTTCGCCAGCGGCAACCACGGTCTGCTGTATGCAGGTCTGGTCGGCGCGTTCATGACATCGCTGTACACCTTCCGCCTGATCTTCATCACGTTCCACGGTGAAGCGAAGACCGAAGCGCACGCCGGTCACGGCATCGCTCACTGGTTGCCACTGTCGGTGCTGATCGTGCTGTCGACCTTCGTCGGCGCCATGATCGTTCCACCGCTGCACGGCGTGCTGCCGGAAAGCGTTGGCCATGCCGGCGGCGAAGCCAAGCACAGTCTGGAAATCGCCTCGGGCGCCATCGCCCTGTCCGGTATCCTGCTGGCCGCGCTGCTGTTCCTTGGCAAGCGTCGTTTCGTCACTGCAATCGCCAACAGCGGCATCGGCCGCTTCCTTTCGGCATGGTGGTTCGCTGCCTGGGGCTTCGACTGGATCTACGACAAACTGTTCGTCAAGCCATACCTTGCGATCAGCCACGTACTGCGCAAAGACCCGCTCGACCAGACCATCGGTCTGATCCCGCGTATGGCCAAAGGCGGTCACACCGCCCTGAGCCGTACCGAAACCGGTCAACTGCGTTGGTACGCGGCATCGATGGCAGCCGGCTCCGTGCTGGTCATCGGCGCCATCGTGCTGGTAGCGGTCTGAATATGAACCTTGCGAACTTGCGAAAGGAATTGAGCCCGTCATGATTCTGCCTTGGCTAATCCTGATCCCCTTCATCGGCGGCCTGCTGTGCTGGATGGGTGAGCGCTTCGGCGCTACCCTCCCCCGCTGGATTGCGCTGTTGACCATGACCCTGGAACTCGCGCTCGGCCTCTGGCTGTGGGCCCACGGTAATTATTCATTTGCTCCGGCGCCTGGCGCCGATCCGGTCTGGGCGCTTGAGTTCAAGCACATCTGGATCCAGCGTTTCGGCATCAGCGTGCACCTGGCCCTCGACGGCCTGTCGCTGCTGATGATCCTGCTGACCGGTCTGCTGGGTATCCTCTCGGTGCTCTGCTCGTGGAAAGAGATCCAGCGTCACGTTGGCTTCTTCCACCTGAACCTGATGTGGATCCTGGGCGGTGTCGTCGGCGTGTTCCTCGCCCTCGACCTGTTCATGTTCTTCTTCTTCTGGGAAATGATGCTGGTGCCGATGTACTTCCTCATCGCGCTCTGGGGTCACAGTTCTTCGGACGGCAAGAAAACCCGGATCTACGCGGCGACCAAGTTCTTCATCTTCACCCAGGCTTCCGGCCTGATCATGTTGGTGGCGATCCTGGGCCTGGTGCTGGTCAACTTCAACAGCACCGGTGTGATTACCTTCAATTACTCCGATCTGTTGAAAACCAAGATGTCGCTCACCACCGAGTACATCCTGATGCTCGGCTTCTTCATCGCGTTCGCGGTGAAGCTGCCAGTGGTGCCGTTCCACTCCTGGCTGCCTGACGCTCACGCCCAGGCACCGACCGCGGGTTCCGTCGACCTGGCCGGTATCTTGTTGAAGACTGCGGCTTACGGTCTGCTGCGATTCGCCCTGCCGCTGTTCCCGAATGCCTCGGCCGAGTTCGCGCCGTTCGCCATGACCCTGGGTCTGATCGGGATCTTCTACGGTGCTTTCCTGGCGTTCGCGCAAACCGACATCAAGCGTCTGATCGCCTACTCCTCGGTTTCCCACATGGGCTTCGTGCTGATCGGCATCTACTCCGGCAGCCAACTGGCGCTGCAGGGAGCGGTGATGCAGATGCTGGCTCACGGTCTGTCGGCGGCGGCACTCTTTATCCTCAGTGGCCAGCTGTACGAGCGCACCCACACCCGCGACATGCGTGAAATGGGTGGCCTGTGGTCGAAGATCGCTTACCTGCCCGCCATCAGCCTGTTCTTCGCGGCGGCGTCCCTGGGCTTGCCGGGTACCGGTAACTTCGTCGGTGAGTTCCTGATCCTGATCGGCACCTTCGCCGCTGCGCCGTGGATCACCGCGATCGCAACGTCGGGCCTGGTGTTCGGTTCGGTCTACTCGCTGATCATGATCCACCGTGCCTACTTCGGCCCGTCCAAATCGGACGCGGTGCTGCATGGCATGGACGGTCGCGAACTGATCATGGTGGTCGGCCTGGCGGCACTGCTGATTTACATCGGCGTGTACCCGCAGCCGTTCCTCGACACTTCTGCCGCGACGATGCATGGCGTGCAGCAGTGGCTTGGCTCCGCCTTCACTCAACTCGCTTCGGCCCGGTAAGAGCGCTATGGAATTCACGACTCAACACTTTATCGCGCTTGCGCCGTTGTTGATCACCAGCGCCACGATCATCGTGGTGATGCTGGCAATCGCCTGGCGCCGCAACCACTCGCAGACCTTCCTGATTTCCGTGGCGGGTCTGAACCTGGCATTGCTGTCGATCCTGCCAGCCCTGAAAGTCGCGCCTTTGGCGGTGACTCCTTTGCTGCAGATCGACACCTTCGCCTGCCTGTACATGGCGCTGATCCTGGTCGCCACCCTCGCCTGTGTAACCCTCGCCCACGCCTACCTCGGCGATGGCGGTTCGGGTTACCCGGGCAACCGTGAAGAACTTTACCTGCTGATCCTGATGTCCGCAGCTGGCGGCCTGGTACTGGTCAGCGCGCAACATCTGGCCGGATTGTTCGTCGGTCTGGAGCTGCTCTCGGTACCGGTCTACGGTCTGGTGGCTTACGCCTTCTTCAACAAGCGTTCGCTGGAAGCCGGTATCAAGTACATGGTGCTGTCGGCCGCAGGTTCCGCGTTCCTGCTGTTCGGTATGGCGCTGCTGTATGCCGACTCCGGTAGCCTGAGCTTCGTTGGCATCGGCCAGGCCCTCGCGGCCACCGGCCTGCCAAGCTCGCTGGCGCAACTGGGCCTGGGCATGATGCTGATCGGTCTGGCGTTCAAGCTGTCGCTGGTGCCGTTCCACCTCTGGACCCCGGACGTTTACGAAGGGGCTCCGGCTCCGGTGGCGGCGTTCCTGGCCACCGCCTCCAAAGTCGCGGTGTTCGCGGTGATGGTGCGTCTGTTCCAGATCTCCCCGGCGGCAAGCAGCGGTGTACTGAGCGACGTACTGACCATCATCGCCATCGCGTCGATCCTGTTCGGTAACCTGCTGGCACTGACCCAAAGCAACCTCAAGCGTCTGCTGGGTTACTCGTCCATCGCTCACTTCGGTTACCTGCTGATCGCTCTGGTGGCGAGCAAGGGCCTGGCCGTTGAAGCCATCGGCGTGTACCTGGTCACCTACGTCATCACCAGCCTCGGCGCGTTCGGCGTGATCACGCTGATGTCCTCGCCGTACAACGGTCGTGACGCCGATGCCCTGTACGAGTACCGCGGCCTGTTCTGGCGTCGTCCGTACCTGACCGCCGTACTGACCGTGATGATGCTGTCCCTGGCCGGTATCCCGCTGACCGCGGGCTTCATCGGCAAGTTCTACATCATCGCCACCGGTGTCGAATCGCATCAATGGTGGCTGGTCGGTTCCCTGGTACTGGGCAGCGCCATCGGCGTCTTCTACTACCTGCGCGTCATGGTCACCCTGTACCTGATCGAGCCAAACCTGCGTCGTCACGATGCGCAACTGCATTGGGAACAACGTGCAGGCGGCGTGATGCTGCTGGCCATCGCCGCACTGGCGTTCTTCCTGGGTCTGTATCCGCAGCCATTGCTGGTGCTGGTTCAGCAGGCGGGCCTGGCGGGTTGATCGTTTAGTCGATACTCGGTAGAAAACAGAAACGGCACCTTCGGGTGCCGTTTTTGCGTTTGTGGGATCGTGATTTTCAAGCATCGATTTATGCACCGCCTCCCGGGTCAGTCCCACTGCGAAGTATCCCCTCTCTTTGATCGAATGCTCTCACCGCACGGGTTGATTTGTCCTACAGGTGTTTTTTCAACCCGGGTCTACCGTTGGAAACGGGAACGAAAAGGATGGCTTCGATGCCTTGACCGATTCGATTATCAAGACAACACTATACGTAGGTAGCGTACAGAACATGGATGCTCTTTTTATCGAATTACGTATGTTTCAGAAACATCGAGACGAGTACATGGATGACGATCTGTTTCGCAGCTTTCAACTGGAGTTGCTTAAGAATCCGGAAGCGGGCGATCTCATTGAGGGCACCGGTGGGCTGCGCAAAATCCGCTTCTGCGATCAACGACGAGGCAAGGGCAAACGTAGCGGATTGCGGGTGATTTATTACTGGTGGTCAGGCTTCGATCAATTCTGGCTGTTCACCGTGTACAGCAAAAACGAGCAAGACGACCTGTCGCACTCCCAGAAAAACGTTTTCAGACAAGCGCTAGATAGAGAAATCAACACGAGATCCCACTATGAAACGTGACATTTTTTCCGAACTGATGGATGGCCTCGAGGCCCTGGCGGATGAGCGCCAAGGCAAAATCACGTTGCGAACCCACAAGGTTCAGTTGCCAAAACTGGTGCCCATCACTGCCGAGGAAGTAGTAGCCATCCGCCAACAGCTCAACCTCTCCCGGTCCGTGTTCGCCATGTATCTGCGCACCAACACCCGAACCCTCGAGAATTGGGAGCAGGGACGGGCAATTCCCAATGCCCAAGCCACGACACTGATCCGCCTGGTTGAGCGTTTTCCGGAGACAGTCGCGCAACTGGCGGCACTGACTTGAATTGTCTGCACCATTTTAATTGCTCCTTCATTGGATCGTTGCCCGCAGTGACGGACCTGCTCGCTAAAGCGCTGGAACTGGCACATACAAAAACGGCACCTCTCAAGACTGAGTGAAAACGCACTGATGGTGGTTCCAAGCAAACGCCCCGACTTGTTCGGGGCTTTTTCATCTGTGCAGAAAGCAAAGACTTCTGCCGGTTGAATTCGAGGGGTAAATCCGCGCCGCCGTCTGAAATAACTTCAAACGCGATAGGAAAAATCTCCGCGTACTACCTGTAAAGGAACGAAAACAGACTCATCATTGCAATCTGGCTACCCAACTATCTGAATTTTCCCACACCCCATTTCCCCCATCGCTGCAGCGAATGCGGTGTTTACTCGGCGTCCGCCCCTGTTTACGAATAAAAGTCGTCAATCGCGGATTAATGTGTATGTGTTTCCTTACACCAAAAATAACGACACTGTAACTTCCCGTCATTTTTGACCGACCAAATTCCAACTTATACAGTTGCTCCGTGCTTGATTAAGCACTCCACTATCCAACAATAAAGAGAGTCTACCTATGGGTTACCTTGTCAGCTGGAACGCAAACAAAGTTATCGACCTGAAACAACAGGACACCCCCACAGCAGAACAAATTGAAGAACTGCAACTGACCGAGGATGAACAGGCAGAACTGGAAGCCGTTTAAGAAAACGGGGGGGGGGCAAATGCCCCCCCGTTTTTCAAGGGAGGGAACAATGGATAACTTTACACGTGCAGAACGAGAACTCACCCTCGCGCAGGCTGAAAAGAGGATTCACGCCGAACTGAAAAACCTGGGACTTCGCCCGGAACCCCGGATACTCGGACAACAGATCGTCGCAGTGCATGTCTCGGCGAGTATGGGCAATCAACAGGGCATCGCCAGGGGAGCGGGAAAAGGTTACCTCCATCACGCCCAGGTGGGTGCACTTTACGAAACACTGGAACATTATCTAAGTGATCACTTCAGCTCCTGCGATATTCACTGCATCGCCCCGCATTATTTTTCCGACTCGTCACTATTTATCGACGACACTGTTCTTTCGACTCTCATCGACCAACCCGATGCCTTGACAGCCAGCAGAACTTATACGGACATTTTCAAAAAAACGTCATTCTCTTATCCCGTTGCATTATGCACTCCCGACTATTCGCGCCAACCACTGGAACAAGACACTACAAACTACGGCGTATTACGGCGATACGCCTCTAACAGTGGAACGGCCATTGGCGCGAGTTACGACGAAGCGGTCTTGCATGCGGCAAATGAATGCATCGAGCGCGATGCGGTCTCGTTGTTTTTGCTGGAGCATTTTTACTACGAGAACCGGCCTGTGTTGCGCCGGGTTGGGCGCGTGGCAGATCACGAAGAATTGGGTCAACTGTGGTCAGACGCCGAAGCGGAGATCGGAGCGGAAATCATCCTGATCGACATCAGCACTGAATTCCTGCCACGCACCTTTCTGGCGTTCACAACCGAACCAGGTCCCCATCCTCGCGTGTTCGGCAGCGGTAGCTCGATCAGCGCCCGACATGGCGCGTGGCGGGCGCTGACCGAACTCGTCCAACTGCATCACGGGGCCTCGGAACCAGAACTGCAACACTACCTGAGTAATGCGCAACGGCACTTGAGCAAATTTCCTCGCCTGCTCCGCTGTCTGCAATTCGATCTGTATCCACTGCTTACCCTGTGCGAACAATTCACCGTCGAATTACCCGAAACAATCAATGAGCGACCATTGGCCGAGCAAATCAACTTGCTGGCAGAAGATCTCCACCGGCATGGGCGCGCGCTGGGTGTCACCCAATTACATCAGACGCCGTTGGGGACCACGCTGGTCAACGTCGTCATTCCGGGGCTGGAGCGGTTTTTTGTGGTGTCCAGTGGCAATGTGGTGATACCGCAGGCACGAGGACGGCGCCTGCAAAGGAATCAGGGAGTGCCAGCATGACCCCTGCCCTTCGTCGAGAACACCGCCTCGCTCGATCATTCCCCCGGCGCAAGGCATCGCCGGGCGAGCTCGATCGCTTCATCGAACCGTTCGGCTCGGGCCTGCATCATTTGTTTGTCTTGCGTGTCGGCGGCAAAGAATGGGTCGGCCGCAAAGTCCTGCAACACAGCGAGACGGTCGGCTGGCACATCAGCAGCGCACTCCAACCCTGGATGCTGCTCGGACCGCTGGCGGAGTGGCACTGGGGCAATCAAGGCGCCGTGATCTATTTCCATGCGGTATCTGCGCAGGAGAAAGAAACCGCATTCCATAACGCGTTGACGCAGTCGGGCAGCGAAGTGCGTTTTCCGTTTCCTGCCATGGATGACAACGGCCGAGAGTGCGTCTGCCCGCCCGAGTACTGGCAATGTGATGAGTCACTCGCCACACAGCTGGATGCTGACGAACGGCATTTTCGCCAGCATTGCACAAACCTGCTCAACTTCCTGTCATCTCCCGGCGCGGTGATCCATGACCCGGCGTGTTCGACGGGCGAGTTCATCGCGCACCTCGCTGGCAAACTCCCGGATCGCCAATGCCTGGGGTCTGATCGCTCAGCGTCGATGATCGAATATGCCAAAAAGCATCATGGCACTTCAGCTGCCCGGTTCTACCTGGCCGATGCCCGCGACATCGCGACAACAGGTATTCAATGCGATGTGCTGATCCTGCGCTTCCTCAATGCCGAAGTGATGTCGCGCAAGGACGCGCATCGAGCGTTCCTCGATATGGCAGCCGGCGTTAAACCGGGAGGCACTATTCTCCTTTTCGGCCATACGCCGGTGCTGATCGCCGTGCCCTATATGGCGCAGGTGCTGAAGCTTGAACTGATATCCAGCGTAGCGGCCCGTCCCGGCCACACGGAACTGTTTCAGTTCTACAGGCTGAGGACGCCCGCCTAATGGTGAACAGTGGCTACCTCTCGACCGGCGACGGTCACCAACTCTATTGGGAGCGACACGGCACCCCAGGTCGCGAACCGATATTTTTCCTGCATGGCGGACCGGGGGGTTGCAGCGACAGACGTCATCTGGAGTTCTTCGATGAGCGCTGTTTCGACATTATCCTGTTCGATCAGCGTGGCTGCGGGCGCTCCGTTCCCCATGGCCAACTCCAACACAACGACACCAGCCTTTGCGTCGAAGACATCGAAGCCCTGCGGCAGCATCTGGGGTTCGAAACGATCAGCATGCTCGGCGTCTCATGGGGCAGCTGGCTGGCCATTCAATACCAGCAACGCTATCCAGAGGCCGTTCTGAAAACCACACTGGTCTCAGTCTTCGTGCCGTTTTCAGCCAACGTAAGTGCCTACGATCAAACCTTGAATGGCGGTCTCTCGGCCATTACCCATGGGGCACGCGCCGTCAGTGCCGGTGCGATCTACCAAGTCTTGAACAATGGCTGCGCAATCCAGCAGCGCCAGGCGGCCCTCCACTGGTCAAGGGCAACACTGCAATTGAGCGGACAATCGATGCAGCCGAGCGCACTCGAAGCATTCGTTGACGACGAAGCCGTGCGCGCTATCCGCCTGGAGTTGCATTACCACGTAAACCAGTACTTCTTCACAACCGCGGATGAAGCGCCTTCGCTTAATGCCCAGACTGAAGTGATCCAAGGCATCAGCGATACATTCGGCATGGCCAGCGTTCGCTGGCTTCGGCGGCGCCAACCGCTGCGATGCCGGCTACTCAACGCCGGACACAACGCCTTCGAGCTGGCGATTCTGAAAACCGTGCGCCAGTCGTTGAAACGTGAATATCTGCGCTGACAAGAGATCGCACTATGGAACGTGACATTTTTCCGAACTGATGGGAGGCATGGAAGATCTCGCAGATGAGCGACAAGGAAGGGTCACTCGACACGCTTACAAATCTTGGGTCTTGTCGTCCTTCTTCTCAGTCAACACGACGGGGTTACGCGCCTGTTCTTTGGCAACAAACACCTCCATCGAGCGTTCATTGGCCGCCATCATTTTTTCAAAGGCTCTGTCGCCACCACCTTCAGCCAAAACCACAGAAGACATCACCAACGCCACTGCAAACGCACTCAGTTGTGCAAGTTTCATGTTTGATTCCTCGTTTAATTAACTAACGAGATCAAGGTAACAATCCGAACCTTTCATGAAGGTGGCGCGCAAATTACATATCCGTTATGTGGCCGCAGGGCGTGCAGCAGTTGTCGCAGTTCTGCGATGACCTGGCCCATGAGCTGGGCACGCCGATCAGCAATTTGAGGGGCAAGTCACAGGTAACGGCGCAATACCTGTGGGAGCCGGGCTTGGACCTTGGCGCTGAGTAAGAGGTGAGTCTTTTGGGTATCCGTCAGGGCGCCTTTTTTTGCCTTCGGCTTCGGCTCGCAGGTCTATCGGATTTACCCTACTGCCAAACCGGAATCACCCGGCATTCAAATTTGAGGTTACTCGCCAAAGTCCCCGTTTTGCGGAAAGGGACACGGACGTGACCAGACTCATCCCCCGAAGAGAAGTCCATGGCCAACATGGGCAAGTACTCGACACCTACCAAGCCATGGAAAACTTTCGAGAGGCGCTGAGCCGCCCGGACGATTTACCAGGCTTCGACGATTTGCTAAACGCATTGGGGCTCAATCGATCCAATTACATTCAAGGAGCCAACCAGCGAAAACTGATCGAGGCTATTAGTAACGTCGACTGGAATTTGCCTGAAAGCAAAGAAGCCGGTTGTCAGCCTTTCAATAAAAACGCGGCCCTTCTAGCGCCGCGTTTTTTGTGTCTGCTCAGTCCGTTGATCAGCCCGCAGGATCGACGTTATCCAACGCCTTGTTCACTGCCAGTTCGCCCAACATCACCACCTGCGCAATCCCCAATAACGTCTGACGGTGCGTGCCTTCCAGCACCGCGGCGAAGTCACCGAGCATGACCGAGGCCGATGCCAGGGATTCGCAGGCATTGGCCAGCAAGGATTCGGTGTCGGCTTTGGGATTGACGAAGAACATTTCGTTGGGGGTATATGGCGTGGCCATGATTTTGACGCTGGGGTTGAGGTAGTAGTCGAGGGCGCGGTCGGCGGCTTCGTGGAGTTTTCGGGTGTCCACGCAGACGTAGGGGGATGTTGGGTCGGTGTCCGTAGCGGTATCTGCTTCGGGAGGGTTGGGGGTTGGTTTTTTCATAGGGTATTTCCTTTGCCTGAAAGTTGTAGCTGCCCCTTTCGGTTCCACGCGAAGGGTGGCAGCTGTACGCAGGTTGGAACCCGGGGGCAAAGAACCCGGCAGACCCGAAGGTCTCCCGCGCACAGCCGCCATAAACGGAGTGCACACATTGAAGGTGTGCAAGCATACGTTATGAAAGGCGCCTTGGCGCTGTACTGCCCTCGGGGTTCCAATCCCGATCGCTGATTTGGCAGCGACGTCCACAGGCTAGAGAGCTGACGTCCGACGGACAACCTGAAAACATTGTGGGAAGGTTCTGCTCATCCACTTAAACGCTTAAACATCCAGCATTGAAATACGAACTGTGGTGCACGGAATTATCAGGCCAGTTCTGGCTTACCCACGAAAAATCCGGCCCATCCAGCCTCTTCATTGGCTGTTCCACCGCTATCGCGGGCAAGCCCACTCCCACAGGTTTAGCGGTGTACACAACATTTGCCGGCACTGCGCAATACCTGTGGGAGCGGGCTTGCCCGCGATGGCGGCGGAACAGGCACAAATAAAAACGGCACCTTCCGGTGCCGTTCGCGTTTCACATTACAGCCTCTTACTTGCGCGCATCCGCCCACGATTTCAGCAGTTCGTTGTAGCTCACGGTTTCGCCTTTCGGTTTCTCGTTCGCCAGTTTCGGCTTCGGTGCACCCGGCTGATCGAACCAGTACTGCGCATCGCGCTCGGCGTTCATTTTCGGCGCGCACACGGCTTGGGCTTTCGAGCGTTCCAGGCGCGTCATGATTGCGTCCTGATCCTTGGCCAGGCCATCCAGCGCCTGTTGCGGGGTTTTGTCGCCGCTGGCGGCTTCGGCGATGTGGCTCCACCACAGTTGAGCCAGGCGTGGATAGTCCGGCACGTTGGTCCCGGTCGGGGTCCATTGCACGCGGGCCGGGCTGCGGTAGAACTCCACCAGGCCGCCTAGTTTCGGTGCCAGGTCGGTCATTGCTTGCGAGTTGATGTCCGACTCGCGGATGGGTGTCAGGCCGACGATGGTTTTCTTCAACGATACGGTTTTCGAGGTCACGAACTGCGCGTACAGCCAGGCCGCCAGTTTCTGTTTCTCAGGCGTGGATTTCATGAACGTCCACGAACCCACGTCCTGATATCCAAGCTTCATGCCCTCTTCCCAATACGGTCCGCGTGGCGATGGCGCCATGCGCCATTTTGGCGTGCCGTCGGCATTCACCACCGGCAGGCCCGGTTTGGTCATGTCTGCGGTGAACGCGGTGTACCAGAAAATTTGCTGGGCAATGTTGCCTTGGGACGGCACCGGGCCGGATTCGGAGAAGGTCATGCCCGCCGCTTCCGGTGGCGCGTATTTCTTCATCCAGTCGACGTATTTGGTGGTGGCGAAAACTGCTGCCGGGCCGTTGGTGTCACCCCCGCGGGTCACGCTGGAGCCGACCGGGTGGCAGTCTTCAACACGAATGCCCCACTCATCAACCGGCAAACCGTTGGGCAAGCCCTTGTCACCGCCGCCGGCCATGGAGAACCAGGCATCGGTAAAGCGCCAGCCCAGGGACGGGTCTTTCTTGCCATAGTCCATGTGCCCGTAGATACGCTTGCCGTCGATTTCCTTGATGTCTTCGCTGAAGAACTTGGCGATGTCTTCATAGGCCGACCAGTTCACCGGCACGCCCAACTCGTAACCGTATTTTTCCTTGAACTTGGCTTTCAGCTCCGGGCGCTCGAACCAGTCGGCGCGGAACCAGTAGAGGTTGGCGAACTGTTGATCGGGCAATTGATAGAGCTTGCCATCGGGCGCGGTGGTGAAGGAGGTGCCGATGAAATCCTTGAGGTCCAGGGTCGGCGAGGTGAAGTTTTTACCTTCATTGGCCATCAGGTCGGTAATGGCTTCGGTCTTGCCGTAACGGAAATGGGTACCGATCAGGTCCGAGTCGTTGACCCAGCCGTCATAGATGCTCTTGTCGGACTGCATCACGGTTTGCAGTTTCTCTACCACGTCGCCTTCTTGCAGCAGGTCGTGGGTGACTTTGATCCCGGTGATCTCGGTAAAGGCCTTGGCCAATACCTTGGATTCATACTCGTGGGTGGTCAGGGTTTCGGAAACAACCTTGATGTCCATCCCGCGAAACGGCTCCGCCGCCTTGATGAACCACTTCAGTTCTTCAAGCTGTTGATCCGCCGTCAGGGTAGACGGTTTGAACTCGCTGCCAATCCATTTTTTGGCAGCGTCTTCATAGGCGTCGGCCCAGGCCGATGCGCTCAAACCGCTGAGTGCCAGCATGGCTGCCAATGAAATGCTATGTCGCAGCTTATTGTTTTTGTCGAACATAGAGACCTCCTGTTTAGGTTTTGGAGCACGATTGCCGAGCGATTCGACTAGCCCCACCGCATCACAGCCAACAGCCACACCAGGGACAACGCGAACGCAACCCAGATGCTCCAGTCGGTGACGCCAATTACCAGCAAATGCAGGTAGGCGCTGCCGAGAAGACCGATAAACAGCCGGTCGCCACGGGTCGTGGCAATCGGCAAAAAACCACGCCGAGGGACACTCGGCGAGCGTAATTCCCAAGTCGTCATACAAACCAGCATCAAGGCAATGACGCCGAAGAACGCCGCCGTGGGGCCGGTCCAACTCATCCATTCCATCATCAGTTCCTCAGACCCGGCCCAGGGCAAAGCCCTTGGCCACGTGGTTGCGAACAAACCAGATCACCAGCATGCCCGGCAGGATGGTCAACACCCCCGCCGCTGCCAGTACGCCCCAATCAATGCCGGACGCCGAAACGGTTCGGGTCATTACCGCCGCGATCGGCTTGGCGTTCACCGACGTCAGCGTCCGTGCCAGCAGCAGTTCGACCCAGGAAAACATGAAGCAGAAGAACGCCGTGACGCCGATTCCGGAGCCGATCAGCGGGACGAAAATCTTTATGAAGAACTTGGGAAAACTGTAGCCGTCGATGTAGGCCGTTTCGTCGATCTCCTTCGGAACGCCAGACATGAAGCCCTCGAGGATCCACACCGCCAACGGCACGTTGAACAGGCAGTGCGCCAAGGCCACGGCGATGTGCGTGTCAAACAGGCCGATCGAGGAATACAGCTGGAAGAACGGCAGCAGAAACACCGCAGGCGGCGCCATGCGATTGGTCAGCAGCCAGAAGAACAGGTGCTTGTCGCCCAGGAAGCGATAACGCGAAAACGCATAAGCCGCCGGCAGCGCCACGCTCAGGGAGATCACCGTGTTGAGGCTCACGTAGTACAGCGAGTTGAGATAACCGGTGTACCAACTCGGGTCGGTGAAGATCACCTTGTAGTTGGCGAAGGTGAAATCCTGCGGAAACAGTGTCAGCCCGCCGAGGATTTCGGTGTTGCTCTTGAAGGACATGTTCAGCAACCAGTAGATCGGCACCAGCAGGAACAGGATGTAGATCAGCAGCGGGATCAGCTTTCTTTTGCTCATGGCAGACCTCAGCGGTTGGCGTCAGAGTGAGTCATGGCGGTGTAGAACAGCCAGGACACCAACAGGATGATCAGGAAGTACACCAGCGAGAACGCGGCCGCCGGCCCCAGGTCGAATTGCCCTACAGCCATCTGGGTCAGGGTCTGACTGAGGAAGGTGGTGGCATTGCCCGGGCCGCCGCCGGTGAGCACGAACGGCTCGGTGTAGATCATGAAACTGTCCATGAAGCGCAGCATCACCGCGATCAGCAGCACGCTCTTGAGCTTGGGCAACTGAATGTGGCGGAACACGGCCCAGGCCGAGGCCCGATCGATTCGCGCCGCCTGGTAATACACGTCAGGAATGGCCCGCAACCCGGAAAAACACAACAGCGCCACCAGCGAGGTCCAGTGCCAGACGTCCATCACCAGCACCGTGACCCAGGCGTCCATGGTGTTCGCCGCATAGTTGTAGCTGATGCCCATGGCGTTGAGGCTCGACCCCAGCAAGCCAATATCGGCCCGACCGAAGATCTGCCAGATGGTGCCGACCACGTTCCATGGAATCAGCAGCGGAATCGCCAGGATAATCAGCACCAGCGAAGACCAGCGCCCCTTGGTCGGCATGGTCAGGGCGATGGCGATGCCCAGCGGGATTTCGATCAGCAGCACGCAGCCCGAATAGATGAACTGGCGCAGCAGTGACTCGTGCAGTCGTGGGTCCAGCAGCACCTGTTTGTACCAGTCGGCACCGACGAAGTAGCGGCTGGACTGATCGAAGATGTCCTGCACCGAATAGTTGACCACGGTCATCATCGGGATCACCGCACTGAACGCCACCAGCAGGAACACCGGCAGGACCAGCCACCAGGCCTTGTTGTTTTGCACCTTGTTCATGGCAGCGTCTCCAGCAAGTAATCGTCGGCATAGACCATCAGCCACTGCGCTGGAAAGCTGATGTAAGCCGTGCCTTCAGGCACGGGCTTGTCTTCGGCCAGGCGCACTTTCAGCGGCGCGCCGTCGAGGTTCAGGGTCATGATCTTGTAGGTGCCGAGGTCTTCGACGTGTACGACGTGTGCCTGCATCGCGTCATCTACCGGTTCGTCCCACACATGCACGAACTCGGGACGGATGCCGACCTTCAAGGTTTTCCATTGCGATTCGGCGATGCGTTTTTGTTGCGCGTCAGACAACGGCAAATGCGTCGAAGCAAAACCGACACCGCCCGGTTGTGGCTGCACCTGAATCAGGTTCATGCCAGGGCTGCCGATGAAGTAGCCGACAAAGGTGTGGCTTGGCCGCTCGAACAATTCGCGCGGCGTACCGAACTGCACGATTTGCCCGCCGTACATCACGGCAATCTTGTCGGCGAAGGTCGATGCTTCCAGTTGATCGTGGGTGACGTAGACCATGGTGATGTTGAACTGCTCGTGGATCTGCTTGAGCTTGCGCCGCAGCTTCCACTTCAGGTGCGGGTCGATCACCGTCAGCGGCTCATCGAAGAGGATCGCCGAGACGTCATCGCGCACCAGCCCGCGGCCCATGGAGACTTTCTGCTTTTCATCGGCGGTGAGGTTGCGCGCCTTCTTGCTCAGCAACGTCTGGAGGTCGAGGACCTCGGCGATTTCCTGCACCTTGCTGTGAATTTTCGCCTCGGCCATGCCCTGGTTGCGCAACGGGAAGGCCAGGTTGTCGAACACCGTCATGGTGTCGTAGACCACCGGAAACTGGAAAACCTGGGCGATGTTGCGCTTCTCCGGGGTCAGGTCATTGACCGCTTTGCCGTCGAACAGGACATGGCCCTGGGACGGGCTGAGCAACCCGGAAATGATATTGAGCAACGTCGATTTACCGCAGCCCGAAGGACCGAGCAAGGCGTAGGCCCCACCCTGCTCCCAGATGTGGTCCATCTCGCGAATCGCGTAATCCTCGGGGCCGGTCGGCGTGCGGGTGTAGCTGTGGGCGAGGTTCTGCAAGCGTATTTCGGCCATCAGGCAACCCTCGCAATACGGCGACCGGGCGCCTGGACCAGCCGCCCCTGCGCATCGAACACAAACAGTTTATGGGTCGGGATGTAGATGCGGATCGGCGCATCGACGTCGTACTCGTGTACGCCGGGCAGGTGCAGCACCAACAGGAAATGCTCGTTGCGCACGTGCAGGAACGTTTCGGAGCCGCTGATCTCGGCCACCTCGACGGTCACCGCCAGTTCCAGGTCATCGTCGTTGCTCGGCACCAGCGAAATGTGGCTGGGGCGCACGCCGAAGCGGAACTCGCCCTCGCCCACCGGGCGCAAATCCACGTTCAACGGAAAGTGCACGAAGTTGGCGAAACTGACCTCGTTGCCGGCGATACGGCCCGGCATAAGGTTGATCGGCGGCTCGGAGAACAGCTCCGCTGCCAGCACTGTTTGCGGCTGGTGATAGACCTGCGAAGACTTGCCGCTCTGAATCACCCGGCCTTCGTGAAGAATGGTCGTGGTGCCACCCAGCGCCAGCGCTTCGTTGGGTTCGGTGGTGGCGTAAATGGCGATGGTGTGGCGAGCCTTGAACAGCTCGCGCATTTCCTGGCGCAGTTCCTCGCGCAGTTTGTAGTCCAGGTTGACCAGCGGTTCATCAAACAGGATCAGTTCGGCATCCTTGACCAGCGCCCGGGCCATCGCCGTGCGCTGTTGCTGGCCGCCGGACAATTCGAGGGGATGGCGCTGGAGGAACTTCTCGATGCGCAGCATCTTCGCGGTTTCCAGCACTTTGCTCTGGATCAGCTCGTTGGAAACGCCGCCCTGGCGCAAGGGCGAGGCGATGTTCTCGAAGACCGTCATGGTCGGGTAATTGATGAACTGCTGATACACCATCGACACGTTGCGCAAACGCACCGGGCGCTGCGTGACATCGACGCCGTTCATCAGGATGCGGCCGCTGTCGGGCTTGTCCAGACCGGCCATCAGGCGCATGAGACTGGTCTTGCCGGACAGCGTGCGCCCGAGCAAAACGTTGAAGGATCCGGGTTCGAAACTCAGGTTCGCATCGTCGATCCAGGTCTGGCCCTCGACGGTACGGCTGACGTGCTCCAGGGTTAATGACATGGCTCGGCCTTTTTTATTATTTGGAGTCAAGCGACACCAGGCACAGAGCGAGTTTCATGCCAGAAAATGCAAACCGTTGATCCGCCTTGAAAAACTTCGAAACAGCGGCAAGCCGGCTTTCGTTGCTGAACAGAAATGAACAGTCACGATTGAACAACTGAACAATCGAAGCGTTGACAATGAACAATAGTGAACAACACTCTACGGATGTTTTGTGCCTCCCTTTAAGCAAGGCCAGAATTACAGAACCTGTGGGAGCGGGCTTGCTCGCGAAAGCGGTCGACCAGTCAATGTTGATATCGACTGCCCCACCGCTTTCGCGAGCAAGCCCGCTCCCACAGGGGAATACCTATAACAACAATAAAAGTGTTTCTCAGAGGCTGACTGTCATGGCCGCACCTGCCCCCGGTTTATCCCACGACGCCATCATCCAGGACTCCTGGTCCCGTTGCCGCGCGTTTGGCCTCAATCATCAGAGTGCCCCGGCGTTCGATCAGTTACCGGCGGCAGACATCGCGCACTTGCTGGAGAGCCAGCATTCACTGGTGCAGACCACGCATCAGGAAGTCCTGCCGTATTACGAAAACATTCTGAGCAACTCCAATTGCCTGATCATGCTCGCCGACAAACAGGGCCAGGTGCTGACCTCATGGGGCACTCAGCGCTTCATCGAGCCGAGCCTGACCCGAGGTTTCAACGCTGGCGCCAGCTGGATGGAGCGTTGCAGCGGGACCAATGCCATCGGCACCGCGCTGGCCTGCGAGCAAGCCGTGCACATCGAGCACGATGAGCACTTCCTCAAGGCCAACCGTTTCATGACCGGGTCCGCCGCGCCGATTTTCGATGCCGAGCGCAAGGTGATCGCGGTGCTGGACGTGTCCAGCGACAGCTACCTGCCGCCCTCCCACACCCTTGGCATGGTCAAGATGATGAGCCAGACCGTGGAGAACCGGCTGATCCTCAACCTGTTCCATGGCCAGCATTTTCAATTGACGTTCAATACCGGGTTAAACAACCTCGACAGCCAATGGGCCGGGTTGTTGATTTTCGATGAAACCGGTCAAGTGCTCTCGGCCAACCGCCGTGCCGATAATTTGCTGGGCATCAGCCTGTCGCGGGTCAGCGTCGAAAGTCTGTTCAAAGTCTCGCTGCTGGAACTGTTGAACCAGCCCGAAGGCCTGCCTTTTTCCCTGCAAGCCGCCGGTCGCAACCGCTTCCAGTGCGTACTGAAACGGCCGAAGCAGGCACCGATCCAGGCGCGGCTTTTCGCTGAAATGAAGAGCACTGAAACAGAGAATGCTGAAGCAAAGCGCGCCGAAACCTCTCCTGCCGCGATCAGCCTCAACACCCTGCACTTCGGCGACAGCCGCGTGGAAAAAGCCGTACGGCAGGCCGAGCGTTTGCTGGAAAAGGACATTCCGCTGTTGATTCACGGTGAAACCGGGGTCGGCAAGGAAGTGTTCGTCAAAGCTTTGCATCACGCCAGCTCTCGCAGCAAACAGGCGTTCATTGCCGTGAACTGTGCCGCGATCCCCGCCGAACTGGTGGAGTCCGAGCTGTTTGGCTACGAGAAAGGCGCGTTCACCGGCGCTAACCAGAAAGGCAGCATCGGACTGATCCGCAAGGCCGACAAAGGCACGCTGTTTCTCGATGAAATCGGCGACATGCCGCTGCCGACCCAGGCGCGGCTGCTGAGGGTGTTGCAGGAACGTTGCGTGCAACCGGTGGGCAGCAGCGAGTTGTTTGCGGTGGACCTGCGGATCATCTCCGCCACCAACCGCTCGTTGCGCGAGCAAGTGCAACTTGGGCGCTTTCGCGAAGACCTGTATTACCGCATTGGCGGTTTGACCCTGGAGTTGCCGCCGCTACGGGAACGCAGTGACAAGCAGGCGCTGTTCAAACGCTTGTGGGAGCAACACCGAGAACCCTCGCAATGGGCCGGGTTGAGTCGCGAGGTGATGGAGTTGTTCGGTCGTCATCCGTGGCCGGGGAATTTACGCCAGGTCAGCAGCGTGATGCAGGTGGCGCTGGCCATGGCCGAGGAACAGCCGGTGCGGCCGGAGCATTTGCCGGATGATTTCTTTGTGGATCTGGAGATGGAGCCGGTTGAAACAACGGAGCCGCTGGCGGCTGACTTGAATGATGCCGAGGATTTGAATCGGTTGTTGCAGGCGGCCGGGGGGAATATTTCGCATCTGGCGCGGCGGTTGGGGGTGAGCCGAAATACCCTATACAAGCGGTTGCGTCAGGCTGAGTGACGGGTTGGCTTGGCGGGCCTCTTCGCGAGCAAGCCCGCTCCCACACTGGATTTTCGTCGATTTGATCTTTATGGATAACACCATTCCCCTGTGGGAGCGGGCTTGCTCGCAAAGACACCAGCTCAATCACCGCAAAACCATCAACTAAACCATTGACCGAACAGACTACTCTGTGACGAAATGTTTCAGCTTTTCACCTCATCTCTTTGATTCAGAACTTCCCTCCTCCTGATCCTCACAGGATAAGCGCTTTGACCAACATCTGTTCTACCGGCCTCGATATCGGCTTCGCCTCACTGGATTACCTGCAAATCGGCTTCCTGGGCATTGTTCAGGGCATCACTGAGTTGTTGCCCGTGTCCTCCACCGCGCACATGCGCATCGTGCCCGCCCTGCTCGGCTGGCCGGATCCCGGCTCGGCGTTTTCCGCGGCCATGCAGTTGGCCGCACTGGCGGCGGTGGTCAGTTATTTCTGGCGTGATGTCAGTCAACTCGTCAGCGGCAGTATCGGCGCCGTACGCCAACGCGATTACAGCAACCAGTGGTTCGTCCTGGCGGTGGCCATCGTACTGGCGACCATTCCTATCGGCATTGCCGGCATCGCGTTGTCTTCGACGCTCAACGCGTGCAACTCGCCGTTGCGCGGGCTGATGGTGATCGGGATTTCCTGCGTGGTCATGGCGGTGTTGTTGGCGGCCGCCGAACTCAGTTGCCAGCATCGCCGCACCGTAGGCGAAATGCGCCTGCGCGATGCGCTGATCGTCGGTATTGCGCAGATCGGCGCGCTGATTCCCGGGGTGTCGCGTTCGGGCTCTACACTCACAGCCGCGCTGTTCCTCAACTTCAAACGTGAAGAGGCTGCACGGTTCTCCTTTTTGCTGGGGCTGCCCGCCATCGCCCTGGCCGGTTTGAAGGAGCTGTGGGTGTTGTTCCATGCCGATCTGCCCGCGCAAGCCTGGGCGCATCTGATTTTCGGCCTGGTGATCGCCAGCATTTCGGCATTTTTCGCCATCTGGGGCCTGATGCGCTTTCTGGAGAAGTTCTCCACCTGGCCGTTTGTCATCTACCGCGCTGTGCTCGGGATCTTCCTGATTGTCGCGGTCAGCACAGGTCTGCTGAGCTGACACCCGGCAGAAAAAACAAAACCCGCACAAGGCGGGTTTTGTTTTTTACGGATCGGACAATCAGTCAGCCAGACGCCAAGTCGTGCCGCCCTTGCCATCTTCCAGCACCACGCCCATGGCGGTGAGCTGGTCGCGGATGCGGTCGGATTCGGCCCAGTCCTTGTTGGCGCGCGCATTCAGGCGAGCCTGAATCAGTGCATCGACTTCAGCCGCATCGACCCGCCCTTCGGCACCGGCCTGCAGGAAGTCATCCGCCTCAAGCTGCAACACACCCAGCACGCTGGCCAGCTCTTTCAAGCGCGCCGCCAGACCGGCCGCCGCCTGAAGATCGCTCTCGCGCAGACGGTTGATCTCGCGAACCATCTCGAACAGCACCGCGCAGGCTTCCGGAGTGCCGAAGTCGTCGTTCATCACCTGGGTGAAACGCTCGACAAAGGCTTCGCCACCAGCAGGCGCCACGTTCGGCAGGCCTTTCAAGGCGTGGTAGAAACGCTCGAGTGCGCCTTTGGCGTCCTTGAGGTTGTCTTCCGAATAGTTGATCGCGCTGCGGTAATGGCTCGACACCAGCAGGTAACGCACGACTTCCGGGTGGTACTTTTCCAGCACGTCGCGAATGGTGAAGAAGTTGTTCAAGGACTTGGACATCTTCTCGCCATTGATGCGAATCATGCCGCAATGCATCCACGCGTTGGCGTAGGTCTTACCGGTCGCCGCTTCGCTCTGGGCGATTTCGTTTTCGTGGTGCGGAAACTCCAGGTCGCTGCCGCCGCCATGAATGTCAAAGGTCTCGCCCAGGCAGCAGGTCGACATCACCGAGCATTCAATGTGCCAGCCCGGACGACCGTCGCCCCACGGCGATGGCCAGCTTGGCTCACCCGGCTTGGCGCCTTTCCACAGCACGAAGTCCAGCGGATCCTGTTTGGACTCGTCGACTTCGATCCGCGCGCCAATGCGCAGGTCTTCGATCTTCTTGCGCGACAGCTTGCCGTAGCCCATGAACTTGGCCACGCGGTAGTACACGTCGCCATTGCCCGGTGCGTAGGCGTAACCCTTGTCGATCAGGGTCTGGATCATCGCGTGCATGCCAGGAATATGCCCGGTGGCGCGCGGTTCCATGTCCGGCTTCTTGATGTTCAGGCGCGCTTCGTCTTCGTGCATCGCCGCGATCATGCGCTCGGTCAAGGCTTCGAACGACTCGCCGTTCTCGTTGGCCCGATTGATGATCTTGTCGTCAATGTCGGTGATGTTGCGCACATAAGTCAGGTCATAGCCGCTGAACCGCAACCAGCGGGTCACCAGGTCGAACGCAACCATGCTGCGGCCGTGGCCCAGGTGGCAGTAGTCGTACACGGTCATCCCGCACACGTACATGCGCACCTTGTTGCCATCCAGGGGCTTGAAGACTTCTTTGCTCTTGGTGAGCGTGTTGTAGATCGTCAGCACTTTAGGTTCCTTGAATCACTGGCCCCACGAATCACGCAGGGTCACGGTACGGTTAAATACCGGTGCGCCCGGTTTCGAGTCCTTGATATCCGCGACGAAGTAGCCTTCGCGCTCGAACTGGAAACGGTCTTCCGGCTGTGCATTGCCCAACGAGGGTTCAGCACGACAACCGGTGAGGACCTGCAGTGAGTCAGGGTTGATGTTGTCCAGGAAACTGGCGCTGTCTTCGGCCTTCTCCGGGTTCGCAGAGCGGAACAGACGATCGTACAGACGCACTTCGCACTCGACGCTTGCAGCTGCCGGCACCCAGTGCACCACGCCTTTGACCTTGCGGCCTTCAGGGTTCTTGCCGAGGGTTTCCGGGTCGTAGGTGCAACGCAGTTCGACGATGTTGCCATCGGCGTCCTTGATCGCTTCGTCGGCACGGATCACGTAGCTGCCGCGCAGACGCACTTCGCCGTTCGGCTCCAGGCGCTTGTAGCCTTTTGGCGGCTCTTCCATGAAGTCATCGCGGTCGATGTAGATTTCACGGGCGAACGGCAGCTTGCGCACGCCTAGTTCTTCTTTCTGCGGATGACGTGGCAGTTCGAGGTTCTCGACCTGGTCTTGCGGGTAGTTGGTGATCACGACTTTCAACGGACGCAGCACGCACATGGCGCGCGGGGCGTTCGCGTCCAGGTCCTGACGGATGCTGAATTCGAGCATGCCGAAGTCGACGACGCCGTCGGAACGGTTGGTGCCGATCATGTCGCAGAAGTTGCGGATCGATGCCGGGGTGTAGCCACGGCGGCGGAAGCCCGACAGCGTGGACATGCGCGGATCGTCCCAGCCATTGACGTGCTTTTCATCGACCAGTTGCTTGAGCTTGCGCTTGCTGGTGATCGTGTAGTTCAGGTTCAGACGGCTGAACTCGTACTGGCGCGGGTGCGCCGGCACCGGCAGGCTGTCGAGGAACCAGTCGTACAACGGACGGTGGCTTTCGAATTCCAGGGTGCAGATCGAGTGGGTGATGCCTTCGATGGCGTCCGACTGACCGTGGGTGAAGTCATAGTTCGGGTAGATGCACCATTTGTCGCCGGTCTGGTGGTGATGCGCGTGACGGATGCGATACATGATCGGATCGCGCAGGTTCATGTTCGGCGACGCCATGTCGATCTTGGCCCGCAGCACACGAGCGCCGTCCGGGAATTCGCCGGCACGCATGCGGGCGAACCAGTCGAGGTTTTCTTCCACGGAGCGGTCACGGAACGGGCTGTTCTTGCCCGGCTCGGTCAGGCTGCCACGGTATTCCTTGGCCTGTTCAGGGCTCAGGTCGTCGACGTAGGCCTTGCCGGCCTTGATCAGCTCGACGGCCCAGTCGTGCAACTGGTCGAAATACTGCGAGGCATAGCGCACTTCACCGGACCATTCAAAGCCCAGCCATTTGACGTCGCTTTCGATCGCGTCGATGTATTCCTGGTCTTCCTTGGCCGGGTTGGTGTCGTCGAAACGCAGGTGCGTGACGCCGCCAAATTCCTGGGCCAGGCCGAAGTTCACGCAAATCGACTTGGCGTGACCGATGTGCAGGTAACCGTTGGGCTCAGGCGGGAAACGAGTGACGATCTGCGTGTGCTTACCCGAGTCCAGGTCCGCCTGGATGATCGGGCGCAGGAAATTGACCGGCACGGCAGGGCCGGTCTTGGAATTCGAGGTAGGGTCGACAGTGGGCTTGCTCATAGGATCCTTGAACGTACAAGTGCGCGGCCAGTTGGCCAAATCAAAGCGGCTGTTAAATCAAAGGGGCTTATCATAGCCGATGCCGTCAAGTCGCTGACAGAGCAGGCCCGAAAACGGCTGCATTTAATCGGATGCAAATGAAAAACAGCCTCGAAATTCGCGCTCGGCACGCTAAACTGCGCACCTTGGCCGAATCTGGCCGGACCGGTTGAGGGCTTCAACGCCTCGAAACCCACGAATTCATTGATAGAGTACCGATCATGACCCAAGTCAAACTGACCACCAACCATGGCGACATCGTCCTGGAACTGAACGCTGAAAAGGCACCGCTGACCGTTGCCAACTTCATCGAGTACGTCAAAGCCGGTCACTACGAAAACACCGTTTTCCACCGTGTCATCGGTAACTTCATGATCCAGGGCGGCGGTTTTGAGCCAGGCATGAAAGAAAAGAAAGACAAGCGCCCAAGCATCCAGAACGAAGCCGACAACGGCCTGCCGAACGTGAAATACAGCGTTGCCATGGCCCGTACCATGGAGCCGCATTCGGCTTCCGCCCAGTTCTTCATCAACGTGGCTGACAACAGCTTCCTGAACCACAGCGCCAAGACCACTCAGGGCTGGGGCTACGCCGTATTCGCCAAAGTCGTTGAAGGCACCGACGTTGTCGACAAGATCAAAGGCGTTTCCACCACCTCCAAAGCTGGCCACCAGGACGTACCTGCAGACGACGTGATCATCGAGAAAGCCGAGATCATCGAAGCGTGATACTGCTGATTTCAGACTTGCATCTGGAAGAGGAGCGCCCGGACATTACCCGGGCGTTTCTGGATTTGCTCGCCGGACGCGCCCGCTCGGCGAGTGCGTTGTACATCCTGGGCGACTTTTTCGAGGTGTGGATTGGCGACGATGCCATGACGCCCTTTCAGCGTTCCATCTGCCAGGCCCTGCGCGATCTCAGCGACAGCGGCACGGCCATTTTTCTGATGCACGGCAATCGCGACTTCTTGCTCGGCAAGGCCTTTTGCAAACAGGCCGGCTGCACGTTGTTGAAAGACCCGAGCGTCGTACAGCTTTACGGCGAGCCAGTGCTCCTGATGCACGGCGACAGCCTCTGCACCCGCGACGAAGCCTATATGAAGCTGCGTCGCTACCTGCGCAACCCCGTCACCCTGTTCATCCTGCGCCACCTGCCCTTGGGCACCCGGCATAAACTGGCGCGCAAGCTGCGCAGTGAAAGCCGTGCGCAGACGCGGATGAAAGCCAATGACATCGTCGATGTCACGCAGCAGGAAGTGCCGCGGATCATGCAGGAATATGGCGTAAAGACCTTGATTCACGGGCACACCCATCGCCCGGCGATTCACAAGTTGCAGATTGGCGAACAGGCGGCCAAGCGCATTGTGCTGGGAGATTGGGACCGCCAGGGGTGGGCGTTGCAGGTGGATGAGCAAGGGTTTGCACTGGCGCCTTTCGATTTCGCCCCGCCGCCGCAACTGGCAGCCCCCACGATCTAGCGCCGAACACAGCCCCTGTGGGAGCGGGCTTGCTCGCGAAAGCGGTGTATCAGACACATCAATGCTGAATGACACTGCGCATTCGCGAGCAAGCCCGCTCCCACATTGATTGCATTTCCGATCAGTGGCCGCTGGCGGCCGGGCCTGCTTTAGCGGCGAACGGTGGTTTTGCCAGCCAGACAATCACGATCAACCCCATGAATGCCCACCCCAGCAACGTGAAGTAATCCACCGTCGACAACATGTACGCCTGACTGGTCAGCACGTGATCGAGCTGTGCATACGCCGGATTGCCCGCACCGCCCAGATTGTTCAGCGCCTCACGGGTCGCCGGCTCGTACGTCGTGATGCTTTCACTCAAATACGCATGATGCTGGTCCGCCCGGCGAATCCAGATCCATGTCGTCAACGACGCCGCGAAGCTGCCGCCCAGTGTTCGCAGGAACGTCGCCAGGCCCGCGCCATCGGCGATCTGGCTCGGTGGCAAGTCCGACATCAGAATGCTCAAGGTCGGCATGAAGAACAGCGCCACGCCAATGCCCATGAACAGTTGCACCAACGCGATGTGCTGGAAGTCCACCTCGTTGGTGAACCCGGCACGCATGAAGCAGCTCAGGCCAATCGCCAGGAAGGCCAGCCCGGCCAGCAACCGCAGATCGAATTTGTGCGCGTATTTGCCGACAAACGGTGACATCAGCACCGGCAGAATCCCGATAGGCGCCACCGCCAGACCGGCCCACGTCGCCGTGTAGCCCATCTGCGTTTGCAACCATTGCGGCAGAATCAGGTTAATGCCGAAGAAGCCGGCGTAGCCCAACACCAGCACCAGCGTGCCGATGCGGAAGTTGCGATAGGCAAACAGGCGCAGGTTGACCACCGGGTGTTTGTCGGTCATTTCCCAGATGATAAACACCGCCAGCGCAATCACCGAAATCGCCGCGCCGATGAGGATGAAGTTCGACTCGAACCAATCCAGGTCATTGCCCTTGTCGAGGATCACCTGCAACGCACCGACGCCAATGATCAGCGTGATCAAGCCGACGTAGTCCATCGGTTGACGGCTGGTTTCCACCGGGCGCGTTTTCAGTTGCTGGCGCACTACCATTGCCGCAAAGATCCCGATCGGCACGTTGATAAAGAAAATCCACGGCCAGCTGTAACTGTCGGTGATCCAGCCACCAAGGATCGGCCCGGCAATCGGCGCCACCACCGTGACCATCGCCAGCAACGCCAGGGCCATGCCGCGTCTGGCGGGCGGATAGACCGCGATCAGCAACGTCTGGGTCATCGGGTACAACGGCCCGGCAACCAGACCTTGCAGCACCCGAAACCCGATCAGCTCCGGCATTGAAGTCGAGATACCGCACAGAAACGAAGCCAGTACGAACAGGATGGTCGCCCAGAGAAACAGCTTCACCTCACCGAAACGCCGACTCAGCCAACCGGTCAGCGGCAAGGCAATGGCGTTGCTCACGGCAAATGAGGTGATCACCCAAGTGCCCTGCTCCGAGCTCACGCCGAGGTTGCCGGAGATGGTCGGCAGCGCCACGTTGGCGATGGTGGTGTCGAGCACTTGCATGAAGGTCGCCAGCGACAGGCCGATGGTGCTGAGCAGCAGGCTGGGCGGGGTGAAAGACGCGTTATTGCTCATCGCGAATCCTTTGAAACCTGGTTGGCGCTACGCCTGTTACAGACGCAGCTGACCCTGTGGGAGCGAGCCTGCTCGCGATAGCGGTGGATCAGTCGACATCGTTGTTAACTGACACACCGCTATCGCGAGCAAGCTCGCTCCCACAAGGGCGGTGTCATGGCGAATCAGCGTTGAACGGTTTTGCTGACCGCTGCGCTGTTGTCGTGGATCAACTGAGTGATCATCGCGTCGGCCTCGGCCAACTGACGGTCATACACGTTGGTGCTGAACGAAGCCTTTTGCGGCGGCTGTTGCGCCAGCACCGGGCCGCTCTGGTCATGCAGGTTCACATCGACCTGAGTCGAGAGGCCGACCCGCAGCGGATGCTTGGCCAGTTCTTCGGCGTTGATGTGGATCCGCACCGGCACGCGCTGCACGATCTTGATCCAGTTGCCGGTGGCGTTCTGCGCTGGCAGCAAGGCGAACGCGCTGCCGGTCCCGGCGCCGAGGCTGTCGATGGTGCCGCTGAACTTGACGTCGCTGCCGTACAGGTCGGTCTCAATGTCCACAGGCTGGCCGATGCGCATGTCGCGCAGTTGGGTTTCCTTGAAGTTGGCGTCGATCCACAGCTGATCCAGCGGAATCACCGCCATCAGCGCAGTGCCTGGCTGAACCCGCTGGCCCAGTTGCACGGAGCGCTTGGCCACATAACCGGTGACCGGCGCGATCAAGGTGCTGCGCGAATTGTTCAGGTAAGCCTGACGCAGCTGCGCGGCAGCCGCCATCACGTCTGGATGCGACGACACCACGGTGTCGTCCACCAACGCGCTGGTGGTTTTCAGTTGTTGCTTGGCGTTGGCCAGGGCGTTTTGTGCCGAGGTCAGGTCGTCGCGAGCGTGGGACAGTTCTTCCTGGGAAATCGCCCCGCCAGCGGCAAGATTTTTCCGCCGATTGAAGTTGTCTTGCGCCTTTTGCACTTCTGCTTGTTGGGCGTTGACCTGGGCTTTCATGCCGTCGACGTTGCTGTACAGACCGCGAACCTGACGCACGGTGCGGGCCAGGTTGGCCTGTGCACTTTGCAGACCGACTTGGGCATCGTTCGGGTCAAAGTTGATCAGCACCTGGCCTTCATGGACCAGGTCGCCGTCGTCAGCACCGATGCTGACAACGGTGCCGGTGACCAGCGGGGTGATTTCCACCACGTTGCCGTTCACATAGGCGTCGTCGGTGCTTTCATTCCAGCGCCCGTAGAACTCGTGATAACCCCAGACACCGATACCGGCGAGGATTACCACGATGGCGAGCACCACCAGCATGATTTTGCGTTTGCGCGGATTGCTCGTGTCTTGAGCATTGTCCGGGGCTTGAGATGTATCGGCAGTGGCCATGACAAATACCTTGAATTAGTTGTGCTGCGTGGCTGGGGTTGCGTTGGCTGCGGTCAGGGTTTCGCCTTGGAAGCCGCCGCCCAGCGCTTGCATCAGTTGGATCGATAAGTCGATCTGCTCGGCATTCAGGTTGGCCAGCTGACGCTGGGCCTGGAGCAATTGCTGCTCGATGCTGAGCACGTCCAGGTAGTTGCCGATGCCGGAACCGTACCGCTGGACCACGGTGTTGTAAGAATCCTGGGCAATGTCGGTGGCGTGTTGCTGTGCCCCGATCTGCCGGCCGATATCGCGCAACTGGTTGATGGTGTCGCTGACATCACCCAGCGCTTTCACCAGGCTTTTGTTGTACTGCGCCACAGCGAGGTCGTAATCGGCGTCGCGGGAGTCGAGGTTGGCGCGCAGGCGGCCGCCATCGAAAATCGGCACGGAAATAGTTGGCGCGATGTTGAAGAAACGGCTCGCCGAACCAAACATCGCATCGCCCAGTAAAGATTCGGCACCCGCCGCCGCGCTCAAGTTCAAGTTGGGATAGAACTGGGTTTTGCCTGCGGCGATGTTCTTGCTCGCGGCTTCGACCCGCCAGCGTGCAGCCACCAGGTCAGGGCGACGACCGAGCAATTCGGCCGGCAACACCGACGGCAACGCAACGGCGCTGGCCTGAAGGACTTTCGGCCGGGCAATTTCGTTACCGCGGTCAGGGCCTTTGCCCAGCAGCACGGCCAGGGCAATTTTCGCGCTTTGCAGGCGTTTTTCGGCGTCGATCAGGCTGGCTTCGGAGCTCGCTTCCAGGCTTTCGGTTTGCTGGAACTGGTACTGACTGTCGATCCCCGAACTCAGGCGACGCTGACTCAGGTCGAGCATTTGCCGAGTACGTTTGAGGTCTTCATTGGCCAGGTCATAAATGATGTGCGCCTGGCCCAGATCGCTATAGGCGCGGGCCACATCGGCCGACAACGTCAGCTGCGCGGCCTGCTGGTCGACTTCGGCCGCACGGGCTTGGCCCAGCGCTGCTTCCCAGGCGTCACGCTGACCGCCCCAGAGGTCGAAGTTGTAATTGAAACTGGCGCCGATATTGCGCACGGTGGAGTAAGTGCCGCCCTGCCCGCTCGGGTCTTGATCGCGGGACAGATGCGAACGGCTGACACCGGCGCTGGCGTCGAGGGTCGGCATGCGCGCAGCGTCGGCGGCATAGGCAGCGGCGCTGGCCTGATGCGCACGGGCGTCGGCGATTTGCATGTCGGGGCTGTCGTGCAGGGCTTCGCGGATCAGACCATCGAGTTGCGGATCGCCCAGGCTGGTCCACCAGTCGCTTTTCGGCCAGGCCGCCGGCGACAGGGTCACGCCGGTGAGGGATTGTCCGGCCTTGAGGTTTTTCGCATCGAGGCTGACGCCTTCGGTGGTCAGGCCGCTATAGCTGGCGCATCCGGCCAGGGTCATGGCCACCAGCACCAGGCTCAAACCGGCACGCAGGGTTTTACTGCTCATTTGTCACCTACCCGCAGCAAGGTGATCGAGTCACCCGCCGCCACCAATATTTTCTTGAGGATCTGTTCCAGGGTTTTCAGCTCTTCCGGTGTGATCGCGCCAGCCAGTTCATTCATGGCGTTAGCGCCGATGTGCGGCAGCCGGTCGGCGAGCTTCTGGCCTTCTTCGGTCAGCACCAGTTGCACCTGACGGCGATCCGCCTCGGAACGCTGGCGGGCGAGGAAACCTTTCTGTTCCAGACGATCGAGCATGCGGGTCATCGAACCGCTGTCCAGCGACAGGTGCCGACACAGCTCGGCCGGCGTATCGACACCGAACTGGGCCATGATGATCAGCACTTTGAACTGCGCGGCGGTGATGCCGTGGGGCTCCATGTGCGTGTCGATGATCCGGTCCTTGAGCAGCGCAGCGCGCCCGAGCAGGAGACCGAGATGGCAATTCTGGAATTCGTCTGGCGTGAAATGTTTCATCTGACCACCAATTAGCTGCCTAGGCAGAGAATGTATGACGAGATGTTACTGCCTAGGCAGCGAATGTCAACGCAATAGTTAGGTTGCTTGCTATTTAGCTGATCAATGGCGCGGGGAAGTTGCTTTGGATCGATGACCGCAGCGCGCCCGTCGCGAGCAGGCTCGCTCCCACAGGGTTCGGTGTGATCCCTGTGGGAGCGAGCCTGCTCGCGATGGCAGCGACTCGGTTTAGGAGAAGACGGGGCTTAGAAATCCCGCTTGTAGAAGATGTCCAGCGAACTGGCCACGCCGCCGGCGGCTTCGAGGTAGACCTTTTTGCTCAGCTTGTAGCGCAAGGCAATCGTGTTGGCCGGCTCGAACACGCCGACGCCATAGCGCAGGCTGAGTTTTTCCGAGAGGTTGCCGCTGGCCACGACGCTGGTGGTGTTGCCGCTGCCCTCGGTATCGAGCTGGAAGTCCTGAATCCCCAGATTCTTGGCCAGGCCGCTGGTCACACCGGAACTGCCCATCAGCCCCAAACCTAGCGCCGCCTGGGCCAGCATGTTGTTGTCTTCACCGTTGCTGCTCAGCGGACGCCCCAGTACCAGATAGGACAAGGCCTGTTCCTGGCTCATGGCCGGTTCGGAGAAAATCTGCGTGGTGGGCTGCTCGGCGCTGCCGCTGAGGCGAATGCCGGCGATGATGTCATCTGTCTGGCGAATCGCTTCGATGTCCAGGTATGGCTGATCGATGGGACCGGCAAACAGCAAACGCGCCCGGCGTACCGTCAGTCGCTGGCCGTAGGCGCGATAACGGCCATCGTTGAGCCAGAGCTCGCCGCGAGTATCCATGTTGTCGCCAATGTGCACATGACCTTGCAGGTTGGCAGTCAGGCCAAACCCGGCAAAGCTGAGTTTGTCCTGACCGACCGCCACGTCGATGTCCATTTTCATCGCCAGCGGCGGTTTGCCCTCTTCGGTCTGCTGGCCGACGATCACGGTGTCGCCGGACAGCTTGACCGTCGACGGAGGCAGTTCGCGCACGGTGATATCGCCCCTTGGCACCAGCACTTTGCCGGCAATCGCCAGTTCGTCGCCCTTCATCGAGATTTTCAGGTCCGGCGCCACTTCGAGCTTGGCGTATGGCTCGACGCTGACCGGCAACTGTGTGCCTTTGAGAGCCAGGTCCACCACCAGCGCTTGGCCCCAGGCGACGTTGCCATTGAGAGTGCCCTGCCCGGTCTTGCCGCTTTTCCAGCCGCCGTTCAGTTGCACGGTCTCGCCGGCAATCACCGCTTGTAGTTGCAAGGCTTGCAACTCCATCGGCAGTTCCGGCCCGGACACTTCACCGTCGCTGAGCAGCAGGTTGCCATTGACCAGGGGCGCCAGCAGCGTGCCGGAGAGCGTGCCGCTGCCATTGAGGCGGCCCGTGAGTTTCTCGACCATCGGCACAAACGGCCGCGCGACGGACAGGTCCAGGCCACTGAGACGGAACGAGCCGGTCAGCGGTTTGTTAGCGGGCAACGGATTGATCTGCGCTTGCACCCGCAATTCGCCGAGCTTGCCGCCGACGAAGTTGAGGTCGGTGTCGATGCGTTTGGGCGTGAGTTTGCTGGTCAGCAGCAGGGTCTGGTAGGGGAAGTCCAGCCACTGATCCTTTTCCTTCATGCGCAAGGTGCCGCCGCTGGCATCGATGCTGATCTGGCCGTTCGGGCCGCTGGCCGGCAAGTCCAGTTGCAGGTCGGCGTTGAGCTTGCCGTTCCAGGCGAAATCCTTTGGCAACCACTGCGCGAGGCTTTCGATCGGGAATTGCTTGAGGTGGTAACGCAGCTTCGGTTCAGGCATCAGGCGCTGGTCTTCACCGCACAGGCTGGCCGGGCCGGACATCCAGCAATGGGCGCCAATATTGATTTTGCCGTCGACCAATCGTTCGAGCCTGGCCGGGCCTTGCAGCTTCCAGTCCTGACCACCGGCCTGGATATCACCACTGGCCAGGCGACCGCGCCAGTTGCCCTTGTCCAGCGCACCGTCGAGGCCGAGCGCCAGTTTCAGTTTCGGCCCTTGCAGATCGAGGGTGAGTTTCTGGTTTTTGATATCGCCCTGACCGCTGGCGGTCAGCGTTCCCAGTGCGGTGTCGCCGGCCTGAATGCCACTGCCCTTGAGGTCGATTTTCGCTCGTTGCGCGCTGTCGAGATTCGCGTCCACGTTGAGGCTTTGCAGGCGATTGTCCTGGAAGGCCAGTTGCGTACCCTGCAGCCCGAGCTTGCCTTGCGGTGCCTTGAGCGTGCCGGCGACATCGAGGCGACCGTTGATCTGGCCGCGCAGTTGTGGCCAGAGTTGCGCCAGGCGCGGCAGCTTGATATCTAGCTGGCCGGCCAGTTTCTGTTGCAGGCTGCCCTTGCCGCTGATGCTGTTGTCGCCGAGGCGGATTTGCAGCGCGTTGAGGTTCCATTGCGCGCCGCCGCCATCGGCCTTGGCCTGGATCACCGCCGGTTGGCCGCGCAGTTTGCCTTTGAGGTCGAGGTCGGCGTTCAGGCTGAGTTGTTCATTTTTCATCTCGCCTTTGCTGCGCAACGGTCCGGCCAGTGTGCCCGGCAACTCCGCGACCCAATACGCCGGGTTGATCGCCGACAGATCCAGAGCAGTGTCCCAGGCAATGCCATCGGCAAATTGCAGGTTCAGATGCCCTTCAGCCTTGCCCTGCCCGGCTTCGAGCTGGATTTGTTGCAGGTAGATTTTCGTCAGGTCGCCGCTGAACGGGCTGTTCAGACTGAACGCACCCGCCGGACCATCCAGCGCCGCTTTGAAGCTGCCCAAGTATTTGCCGTCGGTGTAGGAAACTTGTCCGTTGAAGCTGCGCAACGCGACTTCTGGCTCATCGATCAACGGATAGAGGCGATGCCACGGGAAATCCTGCCAGTCGATTTTCGCGTCGGCGCTCAGGCCTTTGCTCCAATCCAGTTGCCCGGTGAGTTTGAGGGTTTGCTTGTCGTTGGCGGTCAGATCGAGCGC
Source organism: Pseudomonas sp. DR48 (assembly GCF_019823085.1). Taxonomy (NCBI): domain Bacteria; kingdom Pseudomonadati; phylum Pseudomonadota; class Gammaproteobacteria; order Pseudomonadales; family Pseudomonadaceae; genus Pseudomonas; species Pseudomonas sp. DR48. The sequence continues at coordinate 6,894,373 of NZ_CP081946.1, forward strand.
GGCAATCTGTGCGCCTTGGGCATCGACCTTGCCTTGCAGCATCAATGCGACCGGGCCTTTTTCGGCGGGCAATGTCGCTTTGCCGAGCAATTGGTAACCGTTTTTCAGGTCGCCGTCGCCGGTGAGCTCCAGTTGATTGAGTTGCAAGGTGTCCGGCAGATCGGCGCTGGGCTTGAAACCGTCAGCGGTGATGCGCACTTTGGCTGGCAGATTCTCGGTCAGCGGTTGTACTTCGCCGCTCAGTTGCCCGTTGAGGTAACCGCTGCTGTCGGCTTTCAGGTTGAGGGTTTTCAGCAAGTCACCGTCAACCTTCAATGCCAGGTTCCAGGGCTGCGGGGCCGGCAGGGTCAGTGTGCCTTCGGCCTTCAGCGGCCAATTGCCGTTGGGCTGCAGCAGGCCGGACAGATTCAGGCTGAGTTCGTCGCGTTGCAACTTCACTGAATCGATCTGCAACCCTTGCGCGGTCCAGTGTGCAGCCAGTTGCAAGCCTTTGAGTTCTTCGCTGCCATTGAACAGCAGGCTGCCGATTTGCACATCGCCCAGTTCGATGGCCAGCGGTAATTTCAGATCCGGCAGCGCGATCGGTCCACTGCTGGTTTCTTCGGTACTCGGCGGCAATTGCAGGCTGACTTGATCGGCCTTCAGTTGCTCGATGCACAGCGTCATGCGCATCAGGCACAGCGGCGACCAGGCGAAAATCGGCTTGCTGAGCTCAACCCGGCTGCTGTCCTGCTGCCACAACAGATGATCTGCACTCCACTGTCCGCCCAAACGGCCCTGGAAATTCTCGACGGTCAAACCCGGCACAAAACCGAGCGCCCAACGGCTGCCCGTCGCCGTGCCCAACACTGTGCTCACCGCCAGGACGACCAGCATCAGCAGCGCCAGAATCGCCATCAGCCTTATCTTCAAACCACGCGTCACAGCTCAGGCCCCATGGAAAAGTGCAAGCGGATGCCGCCGTCGTCGTCTAGCGCATGGGCCAGGTCGAGACGAATAGGCCCCACAGGCGAAACCCAGCGAACGCCGATACCAACGCCGGTCTTGAGGTTCGGCAGGTCGAGCGTATTAAAGGAGTTGCCCTGGTCAACAAAGGTCGCGACCCGCCATTTTTCGGCGATGGAATACTGATACTCGACGCTGCCGGCGACCATGTAGCGGCCACCGATGCGGTCGCCGTCGGAGTTTTCCGGGGACAAGCTCTGATAGTCGTATCCGCGCACACTCTGATCACCACCAGCAAAAAAGCGCAACGACGGCGGAACCGATTTGTAGCCATTGGTGGCGCTGCCGCCGACCTGCACCCGACCGAGGAAACGGTGTTTATCGAAGACCGTGGTCAGACCTTTCACCAGAGCGGTCCCGTACACCAGATTGGTGTCCGAACCCAAACCTTCCTTGGCCACTTTGGTCTCGAATTGCAGGCGATAGCCGTTGTGCGGATCGATGCGATTGTCGCTTTTCAAATACGAATAGGTGATGCCCGGCATCAGCAAGGTGCTGAGCCCCGAATCGTCGCCGAGCCGGTATTCCTCACGCTGCCATTTGAGCGAAACCACGCGCTGCCAACCGCTGGGCAATTTGCTGTGCCACTCGGGGCCGAGTGTCAGCAGTTTGCTCAGAGAGTCCTTGTCGGCGATTTCTTCGTTCTGATACCCCCCGGCGAAGCGCAGTTTGTCGGTCAGCGGCGGGTCCAGGGGAATGTCGTAGAACACACCAACGTTCTGCCGCGGTGCCGAGACTTCGGTCTCCCAGCCGTAGCTGTGTCCCTGCGGGTTGACCCAGTGCCGGGTCCAGTTGGCCTTGACCCGTGGGCCGACGTCAGTGGAAAAACCCAGCCCCAGGCCCATGGTCCGAGGCTTGCGGGTTTGGAGCTGGACGTCGACCGGGATCACATCATTCTTGGCCGCCGTGGGGGCTGCATCCACCCGCACGCTCTCGAAATAGCCGCTGGCCTGCATGGCCTGATTGAGTTCGGCGATCAATTCGGAATCGTAAGGAGCACCTTCCTTGAACGGCACCATACGCCGCAGCAGGTCTTCGTCGAACGGTGTGTCACCTTCGAAACTCACTTTGCCCAGGGCATAACGCGGGCCGCTGTTATAAATGAGCTCGATGTCGGCGACGCCGGCTCGCGGGTCCACGGACAGTGTCTGATGGGTGAAATAACCGCTGAAAAAGCCGTAGCGCGACGCCTGGTTCTGAATCAGCCGCTTGGCGTCTTCATATTGGCCGTGGTTGAGCACGGCGCCGGTTTGCAACGCATGGCCCTGGGGGATACGAAAGGCCTTGAGGGACGCCGCAGGGCCGTCGATGCGAATCGTGACATTGCGTAAATGCACCGGCTCGCCGGGATCGATATTGAGCACCAGGCGTGGGTTCTTGCCGCCCTTCACGTCACTGTCGATGTGCGGCTGGTAATAACCCAAGGCCTGGGCAGCCTTGCGCGCCTGTTCCTCGGCGCCACGACTGAAGCGCAACAACGCTTGCTCGTCACGATCGCCGAGGCTGCCGATATAGCCCTCTATATTGGCCTTCAGTTCATCGTTGGACGGTTTGATCCGCACATCCAATTCACTTTGCGCCAGCACCGCGCAGCTGGTTAACAGCATCAGCACGCCACTGGTAAATCTTCCTGGAAACTTCATAGGCGCGGATGCTATCACGAGCTTGGGAGCGTGATAGAGCCTGGCGTGGAGTCAAAGTTCTACCTTTATGCCGTTGCTGTTTGTAACACCTGGGGATTGGCGTGGAAAAACACGTGCTCGCGAACCGGTCCTACGGCGACCTCGCCGATTTCCTCATAGCCCTGACGCTTATAGAACTCCAGATAACGAGGATTCCCGGTGTCGAGGATCACGCCCTGGGAGTTTTCATCCACCGCGCACCAGTTGTGCACCGCTTGCAGCAGTTGCTCGCCGAAATGCTGGCCCTGGAACTGCGGATGGATCCCCAGCAACGGCAGGACGTGTACCGAGTCAGTCGGCACACAGGCGGCCACCGCGGCGTGGTAATCGAGGTAGCGACGGGTGCACCGAAACCCGGTGCTGAGCACCATGCGCAGGCGCCACGCCCAACTTTCGGTAATGCCCAGCCGGCGTTGCGGCGGTGCAATCAGGGCGATGCCGATCAGCCGGTCGTTGACCAGCAGGCCGATGGCCGGCAAATCCTGCAGAAAATGTTGTTTGACCAGCTCGCGCACGGTCGCTCGCACGCGATGCTCATAGCCGGGGCGTTCGGCTTCGAACAGGTAACCGAAAGTCGGCTCGTGTCGGTAGGCGTGGTAAAGAAGGGAGCGCGCTTCGTGGGCGTAGCCGCTGTCGAGCATGTGGATATCGGCAATGGCGGTCGAGGTTTCGGGCATAACGGTATTTCTCCCCGGGGCGCTGTTCAAATGACTGCGCTCTTCTGGTTACGAGCCTATAGCGCCGACACAGTTCCTTGCTGATCCAAATCAGTGCCGTTGCGTAAGCCGTCATCGCGAGCAAGCTCGCTCCCACAAGGTATAGACCAGACTTGAGAAATCAGTCAGCCCGGTAAAGACGCCACATGTCTGACAGAACAAGGTAACTACCCTGCCGCAACACTGGCCCGATTCCTACAGGTCAGCTAGCATCGCCCTTTTGCCAGGACTGCCGACCATGAAGATCGTCTCCTTCAACATCAACGGGCTGCGCGCTCGTCCGCATCAGCTGGCGGCGCTGATCGAAAAGCATCAGCCGGACGTCATCGGGCTGCAGGAAACCAAGGTTCACGACGACCAGTTCCCGCTGGCCGAGGTTCAGGCGCTGGGCTATCACGTGTATTTCCACGGGCAGAAAGGCCATTACGGCGTCGCCCTGCTCTCGCGTAAAGAGCCGCTTTCGCTGCACAAAGGTTTCTCCACCGATGAAGAAGACGCTCAACGGCGCTTCATCTGGGGCACGTTCGCCGATGCCGATGGCGTGCCGGTAACCATCATGAACGGCTATTTCCCACAGGGCGAAAGCCGCGATCACCCCACCAAGTTCCCGGCCAAGGAGCGTTTCTACAGCGACCTGCAACTATTGCTGGAATCGCAGTTCACCAATGAACAGCCGGTGGTGGTGATGGGCGATGTGAACATTTCCCCGGAAGACTGCGACATCGGTATCGGCCCGGACAACATGAAACGCTGGCTCAAGACCGGCAAATGCAGCTTCCTGCCGGAAGAACGCGAGTGGATGGCCCGCCTGAAGAACTGGGGCCTGGTGGACAGTTTCCGCCACTTGAACCCAGACGTGGCCGACCGTTTCAGCTGGTTCGACTACCGTAGCCGCGGCTTCGAAGACGAGCCCAAGCGCGGGCTGCGGATCGACCTGATCATGGCGTCTCATGGCTTGTTGCCACGGGTGAAGGACGCGGGTGTGGATTACGAATTGCGCGGCATGGAAAAGCCCTCGGATCACGCGCCGATCTGGCTTGAGTTGAGCTGATCCCCCCCGCCTTCGCACAGATCAAAATGTGGGAGCGGGCTTGCTCGCGAAAGCGGTGTTTCATTCAACATCAGTATCGACTGACACGACGCCTTCGCGAGCAAGCCCGCTCCCACATTGGTAACTGTCATCTTTCGGAAACTTTACTGACTTATTCTCCCGGCACTTTCCTTGGCTATATAAGGTGCCGGCATGACGCTGCGCGTTTTGTTCCTGTTGATGCTGTGCGCCGGTTTGCCATTGACGACTTCGGCTAGCGATTTGCCGGTCTCCGACAATGGTCCGGTCTTGCGCATCCAGGGCTCCAATACCATCGGTGCGGCGCTGGGGCCGGCGCTGGTCGAGGGGTTAATGCGCGAACAGGGCCTGCTCAAGGTTCATCGCGAAGTCCCGGACAAAGCCAACGAACTGCGCATCGTCGGCGAAACCGCTCAGGGACAACGGGTAGCGGTGGATGTCGCGGCCCATGGTTCGAGCACCGGGTTCAGCGCCCTGAAAAACGCCTCGGCCGATCTCGCCGCCTCGTCGCGTCCGATCAAGGACAGCGAACGCCTGGAACTCGAACCCCTGGGCGACTTTAAAAGCCCCGAAGCCGAGCAAGTCATTGCCATTGACGGACTGGCGATCATCCTCCATCCGCACAACCCGCTGAATCAACTCGACACCGAACAACTGGCGCGCATCTTCAGCGGCGAGGCTAAAACCTGGGAAGAGTTGGGCGGTCGTGGCGGGACGATTCATCTGTACGCGCGCGATGACCAATCGGGCACCTACGACACCTTCAAGGAATTGGTCCTCAGTCGTCGTGGGAAAACCCTGAATAGCGCCGCGAAACGCTTCGAATCCAGCGAGCAGTTGTCCGACGCTGTCAGCCAGGACCCACAAGGCATTGGTTTCATCGGTTTGCCTTATGTGCTCAAGGCCAAAGCCGTGGCGATCGCCGATGGGCAATCCCAGGCCATGCTGCCGCTAAATAACCTGATTGCCACGGAAGACTATCCGCTGTCCCGGCGGCTGTTCTTTTACCTGCCGCCGCAGGGGAAAAATCCCTGGGCCCAAGCGCTGGTGACGTTTGCGCAAAGCCGCGAAGGCCAGGCAATTGTCGCGGCCAACGGCTTCATTGCCCAGACCGTGCAAGCCATGACGGTGACCCCGAACGCGTTGATGCCCGAGGCCTACCAGGCGCTCAGTCGTCATGCACAACGCCTGTCGGTGAATTTTCGCTTTGAGGAAGGCAGCGCGACCCTCGACAACAAGGCCCGACAGGACTTGTCGCGGGTGCTCGACTATATAAAGCAGCACGACAAGACCGCTCGGCAAGTGACACTGGTGGGATTTGGCGATGCGAAGAGTGACCCGGCGCGCGCCGATCTGTTGTCGAAACTGCGGGCCATGGCGGTGCGGCGCGAACTGGTGAAAGGCGGCGTGGTGTTTCGCGAGATACGCGGTTTTGGCGCCGAGATGCCGGTGGCGACAAACAGCGCGGACGAGGGGCGGATCAAGAATCGGCGGGTTGAGGTTTGGGTGTATTGAGTCAGATGTTGGTGTGTTGAACAGGCGGACGCCATCGCGAGCAGGCTCGCTCCCACATTGATCGAGTGAATACTGGAGATCAAATGTGGGAGCGAACCGGCTCCGGGCGGTGTTGCGACGATGAACGATGACTCCGCGTCTGTTACTGCCCGCTACGCATCATCTCTTTGGGCACGTACTTGCCGATCTCGAACTTGCCAATCGCCGCGCGGTGCACTTCGTCCGGGCCGTCGGCCAGGCGCAGGGTGCGTTGCATCGCGTACATGTAGGCCAGCGGGAAATCGTTGGACACCCCTGCCCCGCCATGCATCTGGATCGACCGGTCGATAACCCGCAAGGCGACGTTCGGCGCGACCACTTTGATCTGCGCAATTTCGCTTTTCGCAATCTTGTTGCCGACAGTGTCCATCATGTAAGCCGCTTTCAACGTCAGCAGACGCGCCATGTCGATTTCCATGCGCGAATCGGCGATCTTGTCGATGTTGCCGCCCAGACGGGCCAGCGGTTTACCGAATGCGGTGCGGTTCACGGCACGTTTGCACATCAATTCCAGCGCACGCTCAGCCATGCCGATCGAGCGCATGCAGTGGTGAATACGGCCTGGGCCAAGACGACCCTGAGCGATTTCGAAGCCGCGTCCTTCACCCAACAGGACGTTTTCGTACGGCACGCGCACATTTTCAAACAGCACTTCAGCGTGACCGTGCGGTGCATCGTCGTAACCGAACACTGGCAGCGGGCGAACGATCTTCACGCCCGGGGTATCCACCGGCACCAGAATCATCGAGTGCTGGGCGTGGCGCGGTGCATCCGGATTGCTCAGGCCCATGAAGATCAGGATCTTGCAGCGCGGATCACAAGCACCTGAGGTCCACCATTTCTTGCCGTTGATCACCCACTCGTCGCCATCACGCACGGCGCGGGCAGCCATGTTGGTGGCGTCGGACGATGCCACGTCCGGTTCGGTCATGGCGAACGCCGAGCGGATCTCACCGCGCAACAGCGGCTCGAGCCAGCGTTGTTTCTGTTCTTCATTGGCGTAACGCACCAGCACTTCCATGTTGCCGGTGTCTGGGGCGGAGCAGTTGAACGGCTCTGGACCAAGCAGCGAGCGGCCCATGATCTCCGCCAGTGGCGCGTATTCGAGGTTGGTCAGGCCAGCACCGAGTTCGGACTCAGGCAGAAACAAATTCCACAGGCCTTCAGCCTTGGCCTTGCGTTTGAGCTCTTCCATGATCGCGGTCGGCTGCCAGCGATCGCCTTCGGCAACCTGGCGCTCGAACACCGCTTCGGCGGGATAAACGTAAGTGTCCATAAACGCGGTCACGCGCTCACGCAGTTCCTGAACCTTGGGCGAATAAGCGAAATCCATGAGCAATTACCTTCTTGGGAAGAGGTTGTTTAGGTCATGCAATCGATGCTAGAACAGCTACGAAAATTTACCTAGCCTATTCTCGGCGTGTATTAACATTCATCACCGATATATGATCGGGTGATCGCAAAGGCCTCCGGCCACAACAAAAAGCCCCAAACAATAAGAGTGCCGCGCAATGAATCTGAGCAAGGTCGACCTCAACCTTTTCATCGTCTTCGACGCGATCTACACCGAAGCCAATCTGACCCGCGCCGGGCAAATTGTCGGCATTACTCAGCCTGCGGTATCGAACGCCCTGGCCCGCCTGCGCGAGACCTTCAACGACCCGTTGTTCGTGCGCACCGCGCAGGGCATGGTGCCGACACCGATGGCGCAGAACATCATCGGGCCGGTGCGTAACGCCCTCTCGCTGCTGCGCGTGTCGGTGCAGGAAAGCCGGATTTTCAACCCGCTGCAGGCGGTCAAGACGTATCGCATCAGCATGACCGACCTCACCGAGGCGGTGATTCTGCCGCCGCTGTTCCAGCGCCTGCGCCGCCTGGCGCCGACAGTGATCATCGAGAGCTTCCTGTCGAAACGCCGCGAGACCACCAAGGAGCTGGCGGCTGGACGGCTCGACTTTGCCGTCGATGCGCCACTCAACACCGACCCGCAAGTGCGCCACGTCAAGCTGATGGAAGACCGTTATGTGTGCGCCATGCGCAAGGGCCATCCGCTGGCGGGCAAGGAAAAATTCACCCTCGACGACTATCTGTCGCTGACCCACATTCACATTTCCAGCCGCCGCAGTGGCCTGGGCCATGTCGACCTGGCCCTTGGGAAAATGGGCATCCAGCGCAAGATCGCGCTGCGTTCGCAGCATTACCTGATGGCCTCCCAAGTGTTGCAGCAGACCGACATGGTCATGACCGTGCCCGAGCGTTTCGCTCGTCGCCATGAGCTGTATTCGGTGAACCTGCCGGTCAACGACGTTCCGCCGGTGGAAACCCACCTTTACTGGCACGAAAGCACCGACCAGGACCCGGCCAACCGCTGGATGCGCGAGCAGATGATCGAGTTGTGCCAACAAGTGACGGCGCATGAGAAGAAGCTCGATAAGGTGTAGGACTTTGAACTGCGTTATCGCTCATCGCGGGCAAGCCCGCTCCCACCGGTATAGCGCGATCCCTGTGGGAGCGGGCTTGCCCGCGATGAGGCCAACGGCAACACCAAAGATCCAAGCCACTTGACGTAAACGTCAACCTGCCATTAGCTTAGCGCCATGACCTTTTTCGAGCGCTTCCATGAGCAGCCAGACCTATAGCATTTCCGACCTCGCCCGCGAGCTCGACATCACCACGCGGGCCATTCGCTTTTATGAAGAGCAAGGCCTGCTCAGCCCTGAGCGTCGTGGCCAGGAGCGCGTTTATACTCCGCGCGACAAGGTCAGCCTGAAGCTGATCCTGCGGGGCAAGCGCATTGGCTTCTCCCTGGCTGAATGCCGCGAGCTGATCGAGCTTTACGACCCCACCGGCGGCAATCAGAAACAGTTGCAAACCATGTTGAGCAAGATCGCCGAGCGCCGCGAACAGCTGGAGCAGCAGATGCTCGACATCGAGCAGATGAAGCTGGAACTGGACACCGCTCAAGAGCGCTGCACCCAGGCGCTGGAGCAGACGATCAAGAGCCAGCAAGTGGTTCAGTAGGTCAATACAGTCCCCTGTGGGAGCGAGCCTGCTCGCGATGGCGGACTGTCAGCCAACATAAATGTTGAATGTCACGCCCTCATCGCGAGCAGGCTCGCTCCCACAGGGTTTTCTGAACATTCAGACAATCAGCACAGGTCGAATCCCATGTCTCTACCCACCCACGTACGCCTGGTCGAAGTCGGTCCCCGCGACGGCCTGCAAAACGAAGCCCAACCGATCAGCGTTGCCGACAAGGTGCAACTGGTCGACGCGCTGACCGCCGCGGGCCTTGGCTACATTGAAGTCGGCAGTTTCGTCTCGCCCAAGTGGGTGCCGCAAATGGCCGGTTCCGCCGAAGTCTTCGCGCAGATCCAGCGCAAGCCCGGCGTGACCTATGGCGCACTCGCCCCCAACCTGCGCGGGTTTGAAGACGCAATCGCGGCCGGGGTCAAGGAAGTCGCGGTGTTCGCGGCGGCCTCCGAAGCGTTTTCCCAACGCAATATCAATTGCTCGATCAGCGAAAGTCTTGAGCGGTTCGTGCCAATCATGGACGCGGCGAAACAACACGGCGTGAGCGTGCGCGGGTACGTGTCCTGCGTGTTGGGCTGTCCTTACGAAGGTAACGTTGCGCCTGAGCAAGTCGCCCGGGTTGCCCGCGAGCTCTACGCCATGGGCTGCTATGAAGTTTCCTTGGGCGACACCATCGGCACCGGCACCGCTGGCGCGACCCGCAAGATGTTCGAAGTGGTCTCGGCCCAGGTGCCGCGGGAAAAACTGGCCGGACATTTCCACGACACCTATGGCCAGGCCATGGCCAACATCTACGCCAGCCTGCTGGAAGGCATCGCAGTGTTCGACAGCTCCATCGCCGGCCTCGGCGGCTGCCCGTACGCCAAGGGCGCCAGCGGTAACGTCGCCACCGAAGACGTGGTTTACCTGCTCAACGGTCTGGGCATCGATACCGGAATAGACCTGGACGCCTTGATTCTGGCCGGCCAGCAGATTTGCTCCGTACTGGGACGTCCGACCGGTTCGCGCGTGGCCAAGGCTCGCAGCGCCCAGTGATGTGTCCAGGTGTTACCGCTTCATCTGAAACGTGGGGGATAAGCGAGTAACACGGAAACAAATTGTAGGGGTTTGCCTGAGGCAGAAACCTCACTAAAAACTCAAACCATTGATTTTAAAGGCTTTTAAAAAGTTGGCACGGCTTCTGCTATCTCTATGGCATAACAAGAACAAAAAAAGCAGCAAAACTAATAAAAATAAGACGTAACGACTCTGACATAACAAAAACAACACGGCAGAGACGCAGCTAACAGATTTTTTTGGAGAGGATGTGCTTTTCAGGGTGCTTTTCGGAGTAACCCGCAACCGGGCAGAGAACAATAAAACTACCTTCAGGTAGCTCCCGAACTGGTTGGATCGCTCAGCGAAAAAGTAGATCAGCGCTCAAAAAAATACGTTTGCTCTTGATCCCGGATGGGGATCGACAAAAACAGCGGTAAAGGGTCACGGTCCCTAAAAACAACAACAGACCGCCCCTCAATAATAAAAAAAGAGCATGCGCAACGACAAAATTAAAGGGGAGCTTCGGCTCCCCTTTGTGCTTTCTGCGATTCGGGCTTTCACCACCGCCCTTGTGGGAGCCAACCTGCTGGCTCCCACAAGGGAGAAATTGTCAGACCTGCTTTTCGCGTAACTCCTCGATACTGATCTCGCGCATGCGGAATTTCTGGATCTTGCCGGTCACGGTCATCGGAAACTCTTCCACGAACTTGAAGTAGCGCGGCGTCTTGAAGTGCGCGATGCGCTCTTTGCACCAGGCCTGCAGCTCTTGTTCCGTGGCGCTGTGGCCCGGGTGGAACTTGATCCAGGCAACAATCTCCTCGCCATAGCGCGAGCACGGAATCCCGATCACCTGCACATCGGCCACCGCCGGGTGGGTAAAGAAAAACTCTTCCAGCTCACGCGGGTAAATATTCTCACCGCCGCGAATGATCATGTCCTTGTTGCGCCCGGCAATGCAGACGTAGCCGTCCTCGTTCATGCTCGCCAGGTCGCCGGTGTGCATCCAGCCGGCCTGATCGATGGCTTCAGCGGTGCCTTGCGGGTTGTTCCAGTAGCCGAGCATCACGCTATAGCCGCGAGTGCACAGCTCTCCAATGGTACCGCGCGGCACCAGATTGCCCGCTTCGTCGATGATCTTGCTTTCCAGTTGCGGCTGGGTGCGGCCGACGGTGGTGACGCGCAATTCCAGATCGTCAGACGGCCCGGTCTGCAATGACACCGGACTGGTCTCAGTCATGCCGTAGGCAATCTGCACTTCGCTCATGTGCATTTCGCTGATGACCCGGCGCATCACCTCGATCGGACACGTCGCTCCAGCCATGATCCCGGTGCGCAGGCTCGACAGATCAAACTCGGCACGCTGCGGTTGATCGAGCATGGCGATGAACATGGTCGGCACGCCGTAGAGCGCCGTGGCCTTTTCTTCCGCCACCGTGGTCAGGGTCAGCAGCGGATCGAATGCATCGTTGGGGTAAATCATGGTGCTGCCGTGAGTGATGCAACCGAGATTGCCCATGACCATGCCGAAGCAGTGATACAGCGGCACCGGAATCACCAGCCGATCGCTGGCCGTCAGGCCGAGGCTTTCGCCGACCATGTAACCGTTGTTGAGAATATTGTAGTGACTGAGGGTCGCGCCTTTCGGGAAGCCCGTGGTGCCGGAGGTGTATTGGATGTTCACCGGCTGGTCGAAATGCAAACTGTCCTGACGCGCGTGCAATTGCTCTGTCGACACACTGCTCGCCAGGTCGGCCAGTTGCGACCACGGCAGAAAGCCCGATGGCGGCTGTGCGTCCAGACTGATGACACCGCGCAACTCGGGCAGGCGCTCGCTGTGCAATTTTCCGATGGATTGCTCCGCCAGCTCCGGCACCAGGCCCTGGAGCATGCCGTGATAATTGGAGGTCTTGAACGAACCCGCGCAGACCAGCCATTGGCAGCCGGATTGCTTCAACACATATTCGAGTTCGGAGCTGCGATACGCCGGATTGATGTTGACCAGGATCACGCCGATTTTCGCGCTGGCGAACTGACTGATACACCACTGCGCGCAGTTCGGTGCCCAGATGCCGAGCCGGTCACCGGCCTGCAACCCCAGCGCCAACAGGGCCTTGGCGTGCAGGTCGACGGCTTCAGCGAGTTGCTGCCATGTGTAGCGCAACTGTTGATGGCGCACGACCAGCGCCTCCCCGGTCGGATACTGCGCGACGGTCTGGTCGAACTTCTCGCCGATGGTCATCGCCAGCAAGGCTTTGTCCTGGGATCCACGGGTGTAGCTGCGCTGCGGGTTTGCACTGGGTTGATCCATGACGACCCCTATTGTCTTTATTAGTGGGTTGATACAGAAAATGTGCCCCTACTCTCGCTCAAGTTGACGTTAACGTAAAGGGTGATTGACAGCCATTCGTCACAGGCTTACGTTAACGTAAAGGTGAGAGCTGAATCACTGCCCTCCCCACCCTACAAAAAAGCCAAAAGGTGACCCATGAGCTACCCATCCCTGAACTTTGCCCTCGGTGAAACCATCGACATGCTGCGCGATCAGGTTCAGTCCTTCGTCGCCAAAGAGATCGCGCCACGCGCGGCCCAGATCGACGTCGACAACCTGTTTCCCGCCGATTTGTGGCGCAAATTTGGCGACATGGGCCTGCTGGGCATCACCGTGGCGGAAGAATACGGCGGCGCTGGCCTGGGCTATCTGGCCCACGTCGTGGCCATGGAAGAAATCAGCCGTGGCTCAGCCTCGGTCGCCCTGTCCTACGGCGCGCACTCCAACCTGTGCGTGAACCAGATCAACCGCAATGGCAATCACGAACAGAAAACCAAGTACCTGCCAAAATTGATCAGCGGCGAGCACATCGGCGCGCTGGCCATGAGTGAGCCGAATGCCGGTTCCGACGTGGTGTCGATGAAATTGCGCGCCGATAAACGCGGCGATCATTACGTGCTCAACGGCAGCAAAACCTGGATCACCAACGGTCCGGACGCCAATACCTACGTGATCTACGCCAAGACCGACCTGGAAAAAGGCCCGCACGGCATCACTGCGTTTATCGTCGAACGTGACTGGAAAGGCTTCAGCCGCAGCAACAAGTTCGACAAGCTGGGCATGCGCGGCTCCAACACCTGCGAATTGTTCTTCGACGACGTCGAAGTACCGGAAGAAAACATCCTCGGCATCCTCAACGGCGGCGTGAAAGTGCTGATGAGCGGCCTCGACTACGAGCGCGTCGTGCTGTCCGGCGGCCCGACCGGGATCATGCAGGCTTGCATGGACCTGATCGTCCCGTACATCCACGACCGCAAGCAGTTCGGCCAGAGCATCGGCGAATTCCAGCTGATCCAGGGCAAGGTCGCCGACATGTACACCCAACTCAACGCCAGCCGCGCCTACCTGTATGCCGTGGCCCAGGCGTGCGAGCGCGGCGAAACCACCCGCAAGGACGCCGCTGGCGTGATCCTCTATAGCGCCGAACGCGCCACGCAAATGGCCCTCGACGCGATCCAGATTCTCGGTGGCAACGGCTACATCAACGAATTCCCGGCCGGACGTCTGCTGCGTGACGCCAAGCTGTATGAAATCGGTGCCGGCACCAGTGAAATCCGTCGCATGCTGATCGGTCGCGAACTGTTCAACGAGACGAAATGAATTTCGTCAGCTGCAAATGGCAAGTTTCAAGCTGCAAGAGAACAGCTTTGACTTGCCGCTTGTAACTTGCCGCTTACAGCTGCTTACGGAGTAAGCCATGATTCTGCATACCCAGCTCAACCCTCGTTCAGCGGAGTTCGCGGCCAACAGCGCGGCGATGCTCAAACAGGTCGACGCCCTGCACACCCTGCTCGCCCAAGTGCAGCAAGGTGGCGGCCCGAAGGCGCAAGAACGCCACACCTCACGCGGTAAATTGCTGCCCCGTGAGCGGATCAATCGCCTGCTCGATCCAGGCTCGCCGTTCCTCGAAATCAGCCAACTGGCGGCCTATGCGGTCTACGGCGAAGACGTTCCGGCCGCTGGCGTGATTGCCGGGATCGGCCGCGTGGAAGGCGTCGAGTGCATGATCGTCGCCAACGACGCCACGGTAAAAGGTGGCTCGTATTACCCGCTGACCGTGAAAAAACACCTGCGCGCCCAGACCATTGCCCAGCAGAATCGCTTGCCGTGCATCTATCTGGTGGATTCCGGCGGCGCCAACCTGCCACGTCAGGACGAGGTGTTTCCGGACCGCGAACACTTCGGCCGGATCTTCTTCAACCAGGCCAACATGAGCGCCATGGGCATCCCACAGATCGCGGTGGTGATGGGTTCGTGCACCGCCGGTGGCGCCTACGTGCCGGCCATGGCGGACGAAGCGATCATGGTGCGCCAGCAAGCAACGATTTTCCTCGCCGGCCCACCGCTGGTGAAAGCCGCGACCGGTGAAGTGGTCAGCGCCGAAGACCTGGGCGGAGCCGATGTGCACTGCAAGATTTCCGGGGTCGCCGATCACTATGCCGAAAGCGACGAACACGCCCTGGCCATTGCCCGGCGCAGTGTTGCCAACCTCAACTGGCGCAAGCTGGGTGAACTGCAACAACGTACGCCCATCGCCCCGCTCTACAGCAGCGACGAGTTGTACGGCGTGGTCTCGGCGGACGCCAAACAACCGTTCGACGTGCGTGAAGTCATCGCGCGGCTGGTCGACGGTTCGGTGTTCGACGAATTCAAAGCGCTGTTCGGAACTACGCTGGTGTGCGGCTTCGCCCACCTGCACGGCTACCCGATCGCGATCCTCGCCAACAACGGCATCCTGTTCGCCGAAGCCGCGCAGAAAGGCGCGCACTTCATCGAGCTGGCCTGCCAGCGCGGCATTCCGCTGCTGTTCCTGCAAAACATCACCGGCTTCATGGTTGGCCAGAAATACGAGGCCGGCGGCATCGCCAAGCACGGCGCGAAACTGGTGACAGCGGTGGCGTGCGCCAAGGTGCCGAAATTCACCGTGATCATTGGCGGCAGTTTTGGTGCCGGCAACTACGGCATGTGCGGTCGCGCCTACGACCCGCGCTTCCTGTGGATGTGGCCGAACGCACGCATCGGCGTGATGGGCGCCGAGCAGGCGGCAGGTGTTTTGGTGCAGGTCAAACGCGAACAGGCCGAGCGCAGTGGCCAGGGTTTCAGCGCCGAGCAGGAAGCCGAAATCAAGCAACCGATCCTCGATCAATATGAAGAACAGGGCCACCCTTACTATTCCAGCGCACGGCTGTGGGACGACGGTGTCATCGACCCGGCGCAAACCCGCGACGTGTTGGCCCTGGCCTTGTCCGCGTCGTTGAACGCGCCAATCGAACCGAGCCGCTTCGGCGTGTTCCGGATGTGATCGGGAGAAAACCATGAGCGACTTCAACACCCTTGAGCTGCTGACCGACCCGCGGGGTTTCGCGACCCTGTGGCTCAGCCGCGAAGAAAAGAACAACGCCTTCAACGCCGAGATGATCCGTGAATTGATCCTCGCGCTGGACAAGGTTGCGACCGATGCCAGCCTGCGGTTCTTGCTGGTGCGGGGGCGCGGCAAGCATTTCAGCGCCGGGGCCGACCTGGCCTGGATGCAGCAATCGGCCGAACTCGATTACCACACCAACCTCGACGATGCCCGGGAACTGGCGGAGCTGATGTACAACCTCGCCAAGCTGAAAATCCCGACATTGGCCGTGGTCCAAGGCGCGGCATTCGGCGGCGCACTGGGTTTGATCAGTTGCTGCGACATGGCAATCGGCACGGATGAGGCGCAATTTTGCCTGTCGGAAGTGCGCATCGGCCTGGCGCCGGCCGTCATCAGTCCGTTCGTGGTGCAAGCCATCGGCGAACGAGCCGCGCGCCGTTATGCGCTGACCGCCGAGCGTTTCGGCGGTCAACGGGCGCGGGAGATCGGCCTGTTGTCCGAGAGCTTTCCGGCCGTCGAGCTGGAACAGAACGTCGAACAGTGGATCGACAACCTGCTGCTCAATAGCCCCGCCGCCATGCGGGTCAGCAAGGACCTGCTGCGTGAAGTCGGCAACGGCGCGCTGACCCCGGCGCTGCGCCGCTATACCGAAAACGCCATCGCCAGAATCCGCGTCAGCCCCGAAGGTCAGGAAGGCTTGCGTGCCTTTCTGCAAAAGCGTCCGCCGAGTTGGCAAGCAACCACCACCAAGGAGCCGCGTTGATGAGCGCACCTGTCATTACTTCCCTGCTGGTGGCCAACCGCGGCGAGATCGCCTGCCGGGTGATGCGTACCGCCAAGGCCCTGGGCCTGACCACCGTGGCCGTGCACAGCGCCACCGACCGTGATGCCCGACACAGCCGCGAAGCGGATATCCGCGTCGACCTCGGTGGCAGCAAAGCCGCCGACAGTTACCTGCAAATCGACAAACTGATTGCTGCCGCCAAAGCCAGCGGCGCTCAGGCGATTCACCCGGGTTATGGCTTCTTGTCGGAGAACGCCGGGTTCGCCCGTGCGATTGAAGAAGCAGGCCTGATTTTCCTCGGCCCGCCGGCCTCCGCCATCGATGCGATGGGCAGCAAGTCCGCCGCCAAAGCCTTGATGGAAACCGCCGGGGTGCCGTTGGTGCCTGGCTACCACGGCGAAGCTCAGGATTTCGACACCTTCCGCGATGCTTGCGAACGCATCGGTTACCCGGTGCTGCTCAAAGCCACGGCCGGTGGCGGCGGCAAGGGCATGAAAGTCGTCGAGGACGTCAGCCAACTGGCCGAAGCCCTCGCCTCGGCCCAGCGTGAAGCCAAATCCTCGTTTGGCGATTCTCGAATGCTGGTCGAGAAATATTTGCTCAAACCGCGTCACGTGGAAATCCAGGTCTTCGCCGATCAGCATGGCAACTGTTTGTACCTCAATGAGCGAGACTGCTCGATCCAGCGTCGGCACCAGAAAGTCGTTGAAGAAGCACCCGCACCAGGCTTGAGTCCGGAGTTGCGTCGTGCGATGGGTGAAGCGGCGGTGCGTTCGGCACAGGCCATCGGTTATGTCGGTGCCGGCACCGTGGAGTTTTTGCTGGATTCGCGCGGCGAGTTTTTCTTCATGGAGATGAACACGCGCCTGCAGGTCGAGCACCCGGTCACCGAAGCCATCACCGGCCTCGACCTGGTGGCCTGGCAAATTCGCGTGGCACGCGGCGAACCGTTACCGATGACGCAAGAGCAGGTTCCGCTGATCGGCCACGCCATCGAAGTGCGGCTGTATGCCGAAGACCCGGGCAACGATTTCCTGCCGGCGACCGGACGCCTGGAGCTGTACCGCGAATCTGCACCAGGACCGGGGCGCCGGGTCGACAGCGGTGTTGAAGAAGGCGACGAGGTGTCACCGTTCTACGATCCGATGCTCGGCAAGCTGATTGCCTGGGGCGAGGACCGTGAACAGGCGCGTTTGCGCTTATTGAGCATGCTTGATGAGTTTGCCATCGGCGGGCTCAAGACCAATATCAACTTCCTGCGTCGGATCATCGCTCATCCGGCGTTCGCTGCAGCAGAGCTGGATACCGGGTTCATCCCGCGTTATCAGGAGCAATTGCTGCCGGCACCTGCGGATCTGGGCGACGAATTCTGGCAAGCCGCCGCTCAAGCGTTTGCCCAGAGCCTGCCGCGCTCTGTGCGCGCCGATGATGTGA
Source organism: Pseudomonas sp. DR48 (assembly GCF_019823085.1). Taxonomy (NCBI): domain Bacteria; kingdom Pseudomonadati; phylum Pseudomonadota; class Gammaproteobacteria; order Pseudomonadales; family Pseudomonadaceae; genus Pseudomonas; species Pseudomonas sp. DR48. The sequence continues at coordinate 6,912,102 of NZ_CP081946.1, forward strand.
GTTCGCCGTGGAGCATCAGCAACGGTCTGCGTGCCGGTCTGCCGCGAGAAATCACCTTGCATTTAAGCTGCGAGGGTCAGGACCGGGCGCTGACACTGGGTAACGTTGATGCCCACACCGCACAACTCAAGGGCGAGCAACTGCTGACCGAGCATGACGGCGTACGCCGCCAGCATCGGGCAATCCGCCGGGGCGATGTGGTGTATTTGCAATGGAACGGGGAGTTGCGTCGTATCGAGTCCTACGACCCGATCAGCGCCGTCGAAGCCAGCCACAGCCATCAAGGCGGGCTGAGCGCGCCCATGAACGGCAGCATCGTGCGCGTGCTGGTGGAGGCCGGGCAAACCGTTGAAGCCGGGGCGCAACTGGTGGTGCTGGAAGCGATGAAGATGGAGCACAGCATTCGGGCGCCACACGCCGGGGTGATCAAGGCGCTGTATTGCCAGGAAGGCGAGATGGTCAGCGAAGGCAGTGCGTTGGTCGAGCTGGAAGAGGCTTGAAATGAAGATCGGTCCTACGCTCTGCGAGGACCGATCTGATTAGAATCTGGCCGTTGCCTGAACCACCACACCGAGGATTCTGCATTCCTCGGTGTACAGGGCTTTCGGATACGTCGGATTGAGCGGGACCAGATAACGCTGCCCGCCCTCTTCGATCAGCTTGCGAAAGGTCGCCTCGGGGCTGTCCGGCCATTGGGCGATGACCAGTTTTCCAGGTTCCGGCACGATGGCCGGGTCCACCAGAATCATCATGCCTTCGGCGATGCTGATGCCGGTGGGTGCAGTCATCGCGTCGCCGACCACCACCAGCCAGAACGCCTTGCCCTGCGCATGGTAATCCGTGAGTTCAAACCGTGGCTTGCCGTATTCCGGCAGCTCACCCTCATGCAATCGGGCAGGCTCTCGCCAGCCGCTGACCGGGTATCGGAAGTACGGGTTGTACTTGTGTGTCAGCGACACCTCATCGTCCAGCAGGACCACAGGCTCGCGGATCACCATCGCCACTTCCAGAAATTCCATCCCGAGCGCCCGCAAGACACGGTTCATGTCCTCGATGCTCGGTTGACGGCGTTTATTCAGCCAATGACCCACGCCACCCTGGGACATCCCCAGGCGGTCGGCGAGTACTTCCTGAGTGACTTTGAGCTCACTCATCTTGGCTTTGACCAACTCAATCCATTTATCCATGTGCGGCACGATACGTGGGGTACTCCGACCAACAAAACACAAATTGTAGTATTTAAATTCCGGCCACAAATACAGATCGTACTAGGATTGATTCACGGATCTGAATCTATCACGGAGCTTGCCATCGTCATGACCAACCCCAGCAATGACTTGTCGGACCTGCAAATCGACACCACCCTAACCTCCACCAAAGGCTATGCCGCAGCGCAGCGAGCGTTGGACTATTACTTGAAACCAGCTGTGTCAGAGGCGGCCGTCGAGGAGCGTTTCTTCGATGTGAAACCGGACATCAGCGCAGAAGAAGCACTGGTTCATGCCTCGGACTTGTTGCGATGCGCAGCGGCCACCGCGTACGAATCAGCCAACAACCTGAATGGCGCGAGCCGTGACCTGGCGTTTTCAACGGTGCACATGATCGACATGGCCAAGGCGATGATAGATCGGTCTCTGCAAGGCGCTCAGGCGCTATGAGACGGACCTGCTGAGCAGCCGACGGGAAAGAATTTTCCAATCGAGCAGATAAAATCATTTGACTTGCAAACGAGAATGATTATTATTGCATGCAGCTGGTCGCGAGATCAGTGGATGGTCAAGAGACCTTAGGTCGGTCTTCTGGACTATCTCCTCATCAGGCTAATCACGGTTTTTGACCCGGCTTTTTTGCCGGGTTTTTTTTTGCCCGTTATTTTGGCGTTGGCTTCAGTTAAATGAAGACGTTACGTGCTGTAAATTCGAATGGGCGGTTGATAGCGAAAGAACACACATCAGCGAAATAAGCCCGGCATCATTGACCGAAACTTATGAAAAATAGCACTTGAGAATCGATTACACAGTCTCTAAGCTGCGTCAGCGTCAAGGAAGACGCCCCCCCCTTTTGCGCCCCACAATTTCCCCGGTATTTCCCTTCCCAGCGTGTAAAGTATCAGCCATAAATCATATTCAGGAATCGACTATGAGCGTGGCCAAATCTTCCTTCGACATCAGCGCCAACTTCGACAGTGGCAACATTGAAGTGCTGGACATCAGCAACCCGTTGCAAGCATTGCTGGCCATCAAGCCGGACACCCGCAGCCAACACTTCCAATGGTTTCACTTCAAGGCCAGCGGTCTGCACGTCGGTCAAGAGCACTGGTTTCGCCTGAACAATGCCAGCAAGTCTTCGTACAACAAGGCTTGGGATGGTTATCAGGCGGTAGCGTCGTACGATCACGTCAACTGGTTCCGCGTGCCGACCATCTTTGAAGGCGACTGCCTGCGTTTCAGCCTTGAAGCCACGGCCACCCACGCCTGGTTCGCTTACTTCGAACCTTACAGCCGAGGCCGTCACGACTGGCTGATCGAACAGGCGCTGACCAAGGCCGGCATGGAACTGCTGGCCACAGGCAAAAGCGTAGAAGGTCGAGACATTCAGTTATTGCGCAAAGGCACCGGCGCCGAAGGTCGGCGCAAGATCTGGATGATCGCCCAGCAACACCCCGGCGAACACATGGCCGAATGGTTCATGGAGGGCGTGATCGAACGCCTGGAACGGCAAGACGATCCTGTGCTGAACAAACTGCTGGCCAGCGCCGATCTGTATCTGGTGCCGAACATGAACCCCGACGGCGCCTTCCACGGCCACCTGCGCACCAATGCGATGGGCCAGGACCTGAACCGTGCGTGGCAGAGCGCCAGCCCGGAAATCAGCCCGGAAGTCTGGTTTGTTCAGCAACAAATGGAAAAGTACGGCGTCGATCTGTTCCTCGACATTCACGGCGACGAAGAAATCCCTTATGTGTTCACCGCTGGTTGTGAAGGCAACCCGGGCTATACGCCGCGGATTGAAAAACTCGAAGAGCATTTCCGCAATCACCTGAAACACCAGACCAAGGACTTCCAGACCAAGCACGGTTACACCCGTGACGAGCCGGGCAAAGCCAACATGACGCTGGCCTGCAACAGCGTCGGCCAGAAATTCGATTGCCTCTCGCTGACCCTGGAAATGCCTTTCAAGGACAACGATGACGCGCCGAATGCGCTCACCGGCTGGTCGGGCAAACGCTCGAAGCAACTGGGCAAGGACGTACTGACGACCGTTGCCGAGATGGTCGACACCCTGCGCTGATCGACCTCGATGGCTGCATGCCGGGCATGCAGCCATGACTCACTCAGACGCGATCCTTTCCTCTCAACATGCTGACCAGCACATCGTCGCGACGCACCCAGCCGTGAAACAACGCGGCCGCCAGATGCACCAGCACCGTCAGAAACAGCAAATACGCCAGATACCGGTGAGACTTGCGCAGAAACGCAAACACCTGCGCATTGGCAGGCAGGATCGACGGCAACTGGATCGAACTGCTCAGCATCACCGGATCCCCGGCGGCTGAAATCATCGCCCAGCCCAGCAGCGGCAAAATCAGCATCAGGGCGTACAACAAGACATGCGAGGCCTTCGCCGCCAACACTTGCCAGCCTGGCAGGTCCGCCGGCAGCGGCGGTTGCTGCGTAGAGAAACGCACCACCAGCCGCACAATCACCAACAATAGAATCGCGACACCCAAAGGCTTGTGTAGATGGATCAGCCATTCATGTCGTTCGGACACCGAGGCCACCATGCCCGCGCCGATAAACAGCATGGCAATGATCATCAACGCCATCAGCCAGTGCAGCAGTCGCGCCAAAGGAGCGAAATGATTCGGTTGAGCGCTCATTGTTGAGCCTCCTGTTTAGCGGCAGGCAACTGGCTGACTTCACTGGTACGACGCAAGTAGGAACTGGCGTAACCGGCTGAACGAGCAGCGAGCAACGGGTCGTCGGAACCTTCTATACCAGCGGGCAGCACGAGCGGGTCGTAATTGATATCACGGCACTCACCATTGAGTTGCGGCTGGGTGCTTTCCAGAACCAGGGTGCCGGCGTTCAGGACCTTGCGGCCATCGGGCCAGGCCTTGCTGGCGTCGTTGACCGGGTCCCCGGGGTTGGCCAGGGTGATGTTCAATTGCCAACGCAATGGCCCTGCGGCAATTCGCTGCACCAGGTCTTTCTCCAGGAAGTCGCCGCCCTCCGGCGCCGTTGCGCCCGCTGCATCCTTCGCCACCGGCACCATGCTCCAGCGCACCGCTTGCCGCTGTCCGGCGGCGTTCACCAGGTAAAACGCATTGACGCTGTTATAGGTTTCCGTCACGTAACTGGCTGACGGTTTGGCCGTCTTGATCCACGCCAGAAAGGGTGCGGCTTCTGGATGCGCACCGAAGAACGCCGGCACTGCGGCAGGATTGGGCTTGCCGGTGGCCGGATCGGGTGACTGCGCCTGCTGCAATTGGTAGAACGCTTCGGGCGTGCCCACCGGGAATACCGGCATGCTGTTCATCCCGGTGCGCCACTGCTGACCATTGGCCTGGGTGAAGCGCAGCGCCATGCTGCGAATCGGTACGCTGTTGTCCGGCGCATAAGGATTGCCGGCCGGCAGCGCGAATCGCCCCACCACCGGGGTTCGGGCTTCATTGAACACCTGAGCACTGGAATAGCTGCGCGCCTCGCCACTGCTCTCGAAATGCCCGATCACGCACACACCTTTAGAGTGGTTCCGTCGGAAACCGGGGTGCACGCCATTGTTGGTTTCCAGCACATTGATCAGCTTTTTCGGCGTCAGGCGCTGTGGGTCGAGTGTGCCGTTGACGTAGGCAAATGCGCCGGCGAGGGCGGCAACCACCACCGCAATGCCAGTCAGTCGCAATGTCAGGCTCGCGGCACTCAGCGGTGGCCGGGAGGGCCCGGTTGGCGGTGTTGAGCGATCAACCATGAAAAACTCCAGGGCCGTAGGCCGCAGGGGGAAGGAGCTATGAGACGAACGTCACGTAGGATTATTCCCTCTGAACTGTAGTTTCTTTCAAAGCAACGCGTGCGACGAATGCCCTAACCCCGTCAGACCTGGTTAAAACACGCCTCACGCTTATCCAGAAAAGCCTGCATGCCTTCTTTTTGCCCGGGAGTGGAAAACAATCCATGAAAGCTTCTTCGCTCGAACAACAAGCCTTCGCGCAACCCGAGTTCCAGCGCGCGATCAACGGCTTCTCGAGCGGCCACGGTGGCGCTTTTGGCGAACCCGGCGATGGTGTGCGCCGCCGCCATGGAGTGTTCGAGCAGATCAGCTGCGTCTATCACTCTGGATACCAGCCCTGCCCGCTCAGCCTCATGGGCCGACATCGAACGCCCGGTCAGGATCATGTCCATCGCTTTCGATTTACCGATCAGACGCGTCAGGCGCTGGGTGCCGCCCATCCCGGGCATCACACCCAACTTGATTTCCGGTTGGCCAAATCGCGCGGTATCGGCAGCAAAGATCAAATCGCACATCATGGCTAACTCACAACCGCCGCCAAAGGCATAACCGGCGACAACCGCCAGCTTGGGCGTCCGTAAAGCAGCAAAGGCTTCCCACTCGGCAAAGAAGTCTTCGTGAACCATGTCCAGGTAGGACTTTTCGCTCATTTCCTTGATATCGGCGCCGGCCGCGAAAAAATCCGCCGTTCCGGTAATGACAAAACACCCCACCGACGGATCCCTGTCCAGGCGTTGCAGGTGGTCCAGCAGTTCGCGCATGACCTCATAACTCAGGGCATTGCGCGCTTGCGGACGATTGAGACGAATCAGGACGACTCGATCATGACGTTCGATCAGTGTGTACATGGTGACCTCATTGAATAATGTCGAATACTTGGATGGCGGCGCTTACGCACGCCTCAGGAGTCCCAGATAGCGCCGTAGGCCGCAATGCCCCGTCCTTCCATTTCCTCGACCACCCGCTGAGTCAGCGCCTGATTGGAAATGCAGATCACCGCTTCTGCTCCGAACGTTTGAACCGCGTCATAGGCCAGTTGCACCAGGTCAGGTTTGCCGAGCAGGTCGGTGTCCCAGATCAAGGCATCGGGCTCGGCCCGCAGGATTTCCTCGACCAGTTCATGACCGTAGGTTTTTCGTGGACTGCGGGTCGACCAGATCAGACGTATCGGAACTTGTCTGGCCAGCAGATGGGGAAGCACCGGGCCGATGCCACTGCCGGTGGCGATGTACACCACCGATTTGAACAAGGTTTCGATGTGCGCAACGCCGGCGGTGGTGATGCCCTTGACCCAGACGTGGGTCGGCAGTTGTTCGATAAACTCGCCGGTCCAGTCTCCCGCTCGGGAAATAATCAGGCGGAAACCGGCCTCTCCCGGTGTGGGAATGTTGGCAAAAGAGTGCCATTCCAGAAGCGGATTGAGACTGATGGCATTGGACGAACCTGCAAATGGCGTGACATGCCCGAACCGGGCAATCACTGCGTGGGGTGAAGTCCTGAGCAATTGCACCGGCACTTTGCGCAGACGCAGCCATGGCAGGGCAATACTGAACGTCAGCCCCACCAGCATCCAGAATGGCACCGACGCCACCAGCACTTCCGGCAACGGCGATTGCGGGTTCTGATCCTGGGCAAACAGCAGCGTCGAGACCCAGAACAGCACGAGCGCTGTCCAGCCACCGAAGCGGTGTGTGCGTTCGAACCCATTGTGAAAGCGCGCGCGAATCCGTGGATGAGCCATGATCGCCACCGCCAACAAAACGCCCAGCAGCCCGCCGTTCACCCACAGAAGCGCGGGTGAAACACCGCCCAGGCTCTCCATCCAATGCCAACTCAACGAGCCGAGTAACGCCACGAACCAACCAATGGCCGCCAACGCTGCGCCACTGTGCAGTCCACCGAAGTGATACACCTTGGCCAGCGAGCGACGAACCGCCAGCGGCCACGAGGTGGGAGCCCGGGTTGCCAGCCAGAACAGCAGATTGATGATGTATTGCTGGCGAATCAGAATGGCCATCGACAGATTCGCCAATACCAGCCCGGCCAATGTTTCCAGTTCAACACCGGAGCGTGTCCACCATTGCCCGGCATTCAGCCCGTGCAGCAGCGCGGCACCATTGAGTCCCAGTACCAACGCCACAAGACGGTTGTAATGGGAAAACAGGGGCAGCGTTCCAAGCCGTCGCCACAGCGTACGCTTGGCGGGTAAACCGCGAGCGGCGCTCATGCGCTCACCACAGCTGCAGCGTTGGTATCAGGCCCGGCCTGGTGCGCCAATGCCATGTCCAGCAGCAGTCGCTTGTCGACCTTGCCCCGTGATGTCAGCGGAATAACGTCCAGGGCGATGATCAACGAAGGTATGCAATAGTAGGCAAGTCGCTCCTCGCAGCGACGTTTAGCCTCATCGATATTCGTCGTCGCTGGACTGACAAAGGCCACCAGATGGCGATGGTCGAGTTTTAGCGTCACCGCCCGCTCGCAGGCGTCGCACGACTCCAGCACCGCTGAAACACTATCGAGCTCAACGCGAAAGCCGCGCACCTTGACCTGATCATCGACGCGCCCCAAGTGCTCAAGATCGCCTTGTGCGGTCCAGCGCCCCAAGTCGCGCGTGCGAAACATCATTCGGCCCTGACCGAGAAATGGATCGGGGCGATACCGCTCGGCAGTCAGTGCGGCATTGCCCAGATAGCCCGCCGTCACACAGACGCCGCCAGCCCACATTTCCCCTTGTTCCCCGACCGCACAGGGTTGACCGGCTTCATCGAGTACGTACACGGTATTGTTCGGCGTAGGTTTGCCAATGGTCAGCGCCTCTCCAACCCGATAGCACTGCATGGTATTGACGATGGTGGTCTCGGTCGGCCCGCAGGCATTGAAGAATGTGCAGAACGACGACCAGCGATCAGCCAGGGGTTGCGGGCATGGCTCCCCGGCAACCGCCACGACTTTGACCTGCTGGCAGCGCGCCGGATCGAGGGTGCCGAGAATCGATGGCGTGGCGATCAGCACATCGCATTGCTCGGCGGTCTGATCAATGTCCTTGCCACGGATCATCAATGTCGCGCCGTGGGCCAGGCAACCAAGCATCTCCCACGCGGCCATATCGAAAGCGATGTTCAGGATCTGCCCGACTTTCATCCCGGGCTTCATGCCGAGATTGCCTGGTTCGGTCAGCAGGATATTGCAGACATTGCGGTGGGTAACCCGAACCCCGTTGGGCAATCCGGTGGTACCGGAAGTAAACAGAACGAAGCAAAGTTGATCCTGAGTCGAGGACAGCGAACCGGCCACGTTCACTTCGTCTGAGAGGATTGATGGCAACCTCATGAACTCATCGAGGCAAATGCAGTGTTGCGTTGGCGTCAGGGGAAGCCGTGATTGAAGGCTCGACAGCGTCAGCACCACACGTGAATCGGCAACCTCCATGATGTGGCGCAGTTGTGGCGCCGGTGTGATGCCCACATGCTGAGGGATGTAGGCCGCGCCCGCTTTCAATACGGCCAACATCCCCACCAGCATGGGGATCGAACGCTCTACAAATAGCGCAACGTGATCGCCTGGTTTGACACCTTGGTTGATCAACAACCCAGCCAGTCGATTGGCCTGCCTGTTCAACTCGTTGTAGGTAATGGTTTCCCCCTGCCAATGGGCAGCAATCGCTTGGGGGCTGGTCGCGGCTTGCGCTTCAATGGCGTGATGGATCAAGGAAAACGCTGGCGTAACCGTCGGCCCCTGACCGAATGGCTGCCAGCGATCCTGATCAACAGGTGACATCAGCAAAGGGGTACAAGCCAATGCCGGCTTCAGTGTTTTTGCATGTTCTTGCATATCGAAAATCTCATCGGGCTCAATGTGAAAGCGCACATCCGGCGATGCTGTCGGGCCTGTTGATCAGGCTGGCCGAGTGCCGTTTGCGCTTGCTGTGAGGGTTGAGCCGCGACGCGTGATGCCATTACAGGGATGACAACCATCGGAGAAAAGTCCTACAGGAACTCACGATGGGATTTTCTTTTCCGGCAGAGGGAATAATCTGCTGTGACCGGCGTCTTCCTTGTCACTGCCGCCCTTCACAGACAGAGACACGCCCCTTTTCATGAACGAAATCGACGAACAGTTGCGCGAAATAATTCCAAGGCTTCGGCGCTTCGCCGTGTCGTTGACGCGCAACCCCAGCAGCGCTGACGATCTGGTGCAGTCGAGCCTGGAGAGAGCCCTCTCGAGTTGGGGCGACAAGCGTCCCGAAGGCGACTTGCGCGCCTGGCTGTTTTCGATCCTTTATCGACAGTTTCTCGACGCCCACCGGCGCTCCCGGCGTTACGCGCGCATGCTCGAATTCTTCACTGGCCGTGACGATGCGCAGCCCTCAGTCGAACGCACCGTGATGGCCCAATCAACGCTGCAAGCCTTCGATCAACTCAGCACCGAGCAGCGCGCGCTGTTGCTTTGGGTATCAGTGGAAGGATTGAGTTATAAAGAGGTCGCTGTCATTCTCGACGTCCCCACCGGCACCGTGATGTCCCGCCTGTCCCGCGCCCGCCAGGCCTTGCGCCAACTCAGCGACGGCAAAATCACCAGCCCTTCTCTGCGGATACTCAAATGATCAGCATGCCTCCGAGCGAGCGTGACCTGCACGCCTACGTCGACCATCAACTCAACGACGCCGACCGGCGCCTGGTCGAGACTTACCTGGCCAACAGTCCTGAAGTGGCCGCGCAAGTGCGCGCCTGGCAGCAGGACGCCCAACAACTGCGCGCGGCCATGAGTGGCGCCTTGCATCACACAGCCAACCCCGAACTCGACCCGGCGCTGATACGCCAGCGTCTCAAACGTCAGACACGCCGACATCTGGCCAGCGCTGCCGTGCTGTTGATTGCGGTCGGTGTGGGCGGATTGAGTGGGTGGCAAGCGCGGGAAATGACGCTGCTCAGCGCCTCGGCGCCGATGACCGATGCGATGCAGGCCTATCGCTTGATTGCTCAGCAAGGCATCCTGCCAGCGGACTATAAGGTCAGCGACGACGGTGACATGCAAGGTTGGCTCGACCGTTATTTCTCTCGAGCCAATCGCCTGCCGGATCTGTCGGACTCGGGTTTCAGACCGGTCAGTGGCCGGTTGCTCAGCACCGAGCAAGGGCCGGCGGCGATGGTCGTTTACGAGGATCAGAGCGGCCACAAGATCAGCTTCTACGTGCGTCCGCCCGGACCGAAGAACAACCTGCTGCCTCGGGGCAGTCGCAGCGATGGCGAGTTGCAGGCCGAGTACTGGTCCGGCGCCGGTTACAACTACGCGATGGTCAGCCCGAGTAACCTGCCGGCGGCGCAGAGGCTCAAGCAAACCACCCAGTTCTGACCCCACCACACCCCCTGTGGGAGCGGGCTTGCTCGCGAAAGCGCCGGATCATTCAACATCAATGTCGAATGACAAACCGCTTTCGCGAGCAAGCCCGCTCCCACAGGGTTCAGTGGTTATCTGGAAAATGTATTCAGCCCTGCCCAAACACCTGCGAAGGCCTGCGCAGCAGCGGATCAAACGGGTTGATTCGCGGCCCGATCAGCGCCGCTTCGCGCTTGAGCATCTCGACCACGGTCGGCAGACGATCCGGCCCCAATCGGTCACTGACCGTGGCCACACTCAGCGCGGCCACCGCCCGCCCTTCGCGATCCAGAATCGGCACCGCCACCCCAGCCATGCCTTGCAGCACGCCGGTGTTACGCCCGGCGTAACCCAGCGTGCGCACATTTTCGACCTCCGAACGCAGGAACACCTCGTCGTACAGGTGAAAATCCTTGAGCCGCGGCAAGTTGTAGTGAATCACCGTTTCGCGCTCCTCCTGTGGCAGGAAGGCCAGGATCGCCAGGCTGCCCTGCCCCACACCCAGTGCCACCCGACCGCCGATATCGCCGGTAAACGTGCGAATCGGAAACGGTCCTTCGCTGCGGTCCAGACAGATCGCATCAAAACCGCTGCGCGCCAGTAAAAACAACGAATCCCCCAAAGACGCCGACAGCCGCAGCAACGATGGGCGCACCAGTTCGCGCAGATTTCCGGTGTTGCCGGCGCGGGCGGCCAAGGCAAAGAACTCCAGGCTCAGGCGATAGCGTTTGCTGCGCGCATCCTGCTCGACCATGCCCTCGTCCATCAGGCTGCGCAGCAAACGGTGCGTAGTCGGTTGCGACAAACCGATGCGCTGGGCGAGCTGCGTCACTCGCTCCCCGCCCTCGACGGAGTCACCCAGGCTGCGCAGCACCGCAAACAATCTGGAGACAGCGCCGACACCGACTTCATTTTTGTTTTCATTCCGTTCAGCGGAATCAGTCATGGAATTTCTCGACAATAAATTTACTCACTGAATGAAACTGAAAATAGTCATCGCTTCAGTGAAATAGGCCATTGAGCCCATCCTAGTCTTCGTCCTACTCTGCGTCCAGACAGGGGCGATTCGAACAACAGCGGCAGCCGACTGAAGTCGAGCGCCAACGCACCCAGCAAGATCTTTTCGTATCTGCCCATACAAAAAAGCGCGCCTTCGGGCGACGCATAACAATCTCAGGTGGAGCGCAGTTATGGCTTTTGTGCAACTTGAAGGACTCGGCAAACGTTACGGCGAGATCGACGCCGTCGTCGCCACCAACCTCTCGGTCGAGAAAGGCGAGTTCGTCTCCCTGCTCGGCCCCTCCGGCTGTGGCAAAACCACCACCTTGCAAATGATCGCCGGCTTCGTCGAAGTCAGCAGCGGGCGCATCGTGCTGGACGGCCGCGACATCACCCACGCAAAACCCGCCAGCCGTGGCTTGGGGGTGGTGTTCCAGAGCTACGCACTGTTCCCGCACATGACCGTCAAGGACAACGTCGCCTTCGGCCTGCGGATGCGCAAAGTGCCCACGGCCGAATTGCAGCAGCGGGTGGATCGGGTGTTGAAACTGGTGCGCCTGAACCAGCATGCCGAGCGTTACCCCCGTGAGCTTTCCGGCGGCCAGCGCCAGCGTGTGGCCCTGGCGCGAGCGCTGGTGATCGAGCCACCGGTGCTGCTGCTCGATGAGCCACTGTCGAACCTCGACGCCAACCTGCGCGAAGAGATGCAATTCGAGATCCGCCGCATCCAGCGCGAAGTCGGGATCACCACACTGATGGTCACCCATGACCAATCCGAAGCGTTGTCGATCAGCGACCGCGTGGTGGTGATGCAGGCCGGGCGCATCACCCAGATTGACGCGCCCTACACCCTGTACGAGCACCCGCGCACCGAGTTCATTTCCGGGTTCGTCGGCAAGGCCAATCTGCTGCCCGGCGAACGTGACGGCGCTGGCGTGGTTCAAGTGAGCAGCGGCGGCGACCTGACCTTGAGCCTGCGCCCGGAAAAAATCGATCTGCGGGACAAAGGCCAGGGCCGTTTGCAAGGCCACATTGTCAGCCGCTTCTTTCTCGGCAGCCAATGGTTGTACGGCGTTTCCACGCCCCTGGGCGAACTCAGCGTGGTGCGCCGCAACGATGGCTCGGCGCCCTTGAACGAAGGCACAGCGGTCGGGCTCGATTGGGACGCGACGCTGCTGCGGGTGCTGACCGTCGACGAGGTGCCGGCATGAGTACGCTCGCCGCCATTCGCCAGGGACGCCAAGGCTATTTGTTGTCGGCACCGGCCCTGGCGTTGTACATCAGTCTGCTGGCCATCCCGCTGCTGTTGACGCTGGTGCTGTCGTTCAACGTCTTCGACTACAGCTCGGGCATCAACGGCGACGCCTATACCCTGGGCCACTACAGCAGCTTGCTGGGTGATCCGTACTTCTACGAAATCTTCCTGCGCACGATGTGGATCAGCGCCCTGACCACCTTTCTTTGCGTGGTGATCGGCGTGCCCGAGGCCTACATCCTCAGCCGCATGGGCGCGCCGTGGCGCTCGATCTTCCTGATTCTGATCCTCACCCCGCTGCTGATTTCGGTGGTGGTGCGCGCCTTCGGCTGGAGTCTTTTGCTCGGTGCCGACGGCCTGGTCAACCAGACCTTGCAAGCGTTCGGCGGCTCACCGATGAAGCTGTTGTACACGCCGTTCGCGGTGGTGATTGCACTGGTTCACGTGATGCTGCCGTTCCTGATCATTCCGGTCTGGACCTCGCTGCAGAAACTCGACCCCGCCGCGGAACAGGCCGCGATGTCGCTGGGCGCCAGCCACTTCACCGTGATGCGCCAAGTGGTGCTGCCGCAGATCATGCCCGGCGTGTTGTCCGGCACCTTGATCGTGTTCGGGCTGGCAGCCAGCTCCTTCGCCATTCCCGGTCTGCTGGGCGGGCGTCGGATCAAGATGGTCGCCACGTTGATCTACGACCAGTACCTGTCGGAGCTCAACTGGCCGATGGGCGCGGCTATCGCTGTCGCACTGTTGCTGCTCAACCTGCTGATCATGCTGTCGTGGAACCGGATGATCGAAGGCCGCTACAAGAAGTCATTGGGATAACTCGTCATGTCCAAGAACGGTCCTTTCGCCCTGCTGTTCCATACCCTGGTGGTGCTGTTCATGCTGGCGCCACTGGTGGTGGTTTGCCTGGTGGCCTTCACCCCGGAAAACACCCTGAGCCTGCCGACCACCGAGTTTTCCTTACGCTGGTTCCGTGCAGTGTTCGAGCGTGCCGACTTTATCGATGCGTTTTACAACAGCCTGATCCTGGCGTTCTGCGCCGCCAGCCTGGCGACGTTGATTGCGGTGCCGGCGGCGTTGGCGATCACCCGTTTCGAGTTCCCGGGACGGGACTTTTTCAACGGGCTGTTTTTGTCGCCAATCATCATTCCGCACCTGGTGCTGGGCGTTGCGTTGTTGCGTTTGTTTGCGCTGATGGGCGTCAACGGCAGTTTTTCCTGGCTGATCTTCGCCCATGTGCTGGTGATTACACCGTACGTGTTACGTCTGGTGCTGGCCTCGGCCATCGGCCTGGACCGCAGCGCCGAACACGCCGCGCAATCGCTCGGTGCCGGACGCTTCACGCTGTTTCGGGAAATCACCTTGCCGATGATTCTGCCGGGCGTCGCCGGTGGCTGGCTGCTGGCGTTCATCAACAGTTTTGACGAGGTCACGCTGTCGATTTTCGTCACCTCGCCGGCCACGCAAACCCTGCCGGTGCGCATGTATGTGTACGCCACCGAATCCATCGATCCGATGATGGCGGCGGTGTCGGCCCTGGTGATTGCGCTGACTGCGCTGACCATGATTTTGCTTGATCGGGTCTACGGCCTGGATCGGGTTCTGGTGGGTAAACAATGAGGGCGCCATGGCTCTGCTGAAACGACTGGCCGAAGGCGACCGCCCGGCCGTGACCTTTACCCTCGACGGCCAACCGGCCAGCGGGTTGCTCGGTGACACACTGCTGACGGCGGTGCTGACCAGCAGCGAACACCTGCGCGGCAGCGATTTCAGCGCCCAGCCCCGGGCTGGTTTCTGCCTGATGGGCGCCTGTCAGGACTGCTGGGTTCGACTGGGCGATGGCCGACGCGTGCGCGCCTGCTCAACGCTGCTCGAACCCGGCCAGCACATCACCCGCGAACCGGGACGCACCGTATGAACAAACATTCCATCTGCAGAAACCGGATCCCCTGTGGGAGCGGGCTTGCCCGCGAAAGCGGTCAGTCTGCTGGCATATCTGCTGAATGTGCCGCCCCCTTCGCGAGCAAGCCCGCTCCCACAGGGGGTCTGCGGCGGGCACAAAAATCAGCTGCCACCCCCATCAACTGTGGGAGCGGGCTTGCCCGCGATAGCGGTTTGTCTGCCAGCATATCTGCTGAATGTGACGGCCTCATCGCGAGCAAGCTCGCTCCCACAAGGGGTCTGCGGCGGGCACAAAAATCAGCTGCCACCCCCATCAACTGTGGGAGCGAGCCTGCTCGCGATAGCGGTCTGTCTGCCAGCGCATTCGTTGAATTTAACGCCCTCATCGCGAGCAGGCTCACTCCCACAAGGGGTCTGCGGCGGGCACAAAAATCAGCTGCCACCCCCATCAACTGTGGGAGCGAGCCTGCTCGCGATAGCTATCGGTCTGCTGGCGCATTCGTTGAATTTAACGCCCTCATCGCGAGCAAGCTCACTCCCACAAGGGGTCTGCGGCGGGCACAAAAATCAGCTGCCACCCCCATCAACTGTGGGAGCGGGCTTGCCCGCGATAGCGGTTTGTCTGCCAGCATATCTGCTGAATGTGACGGCCTCATCGCGAGCAGGCTCACTCCCACAAGGGGTCTGTGGCGGGCACAAAAATCAGCTGCCACCCCCATCAACTGTGGGAGCGGGCTTGCCCGCGATAGCTATCGGTCTGCTGGCGCATTCGTCGCAGGTGACGCCCTCATCGCGAGCAAGCCCACTCCCACAGGGGGACTGCGGTGGACACAAAAACCGGTTGCAACTCCCGCTGGAGTTTGGTTGCGATCTCAGGGGAGCCAGGTATGAAGCCTGTAATCATTGTCGGTGCCGGGCCGGCAGGGATTCGTGCGGCGCAGACGTTGGTGGCGCATGGTGTTCGTCCGGTGTTGCTGGATGAAGCGGCACGCGGTGGCGGGCAGATTTATCGGCGCCAGCCGGCGAACTTCAAGCGTTCAGCGGTCAAGCTGTATGGCTTTGAAGCGCGCAAGGCCAATGCGTTGCATCAGACAATCGATGCGCTGCGCGAACAACTGGATTATCGCCCCGAGACGCTGGTCTGGAACGCCGAAGCCGGCGCACTGGACACCGTGCATGAGACGCGTGCCACACGACTGGAATTCTCCCGTGTGATAGTCGCCACCGGTGCCACCGACCGGATTCTGCCGGTGCCAGGCTGGACCTTGCCGGGTGTCTACAGCCTCGGCGCGGCGCAGATCGCCCTGAAATTCCAGGGCTGCGCCATCGGTGAACGCGTGGTGTTCGCCGGCAGCGGACCGTTGCTCTATCTGGTGGCCTATCAATACGCCAAGGCCGGCGCGAAAGTGCTCGCGGTGCTCGACAGCTCGCCGCTCAGCGCCCAGGCCCGCGCCCTCCCCGGCCTGCTGTCACAACCGTCCACGCTGGCCAAAGGCATTTATTACCGCAGCTGGCTGACCGCCCACGGCATCCCGGTGCATCAAGCGGCAACCCTGAAACGCATCAATGGCGAACAGCGCGTGCAATCGCTGGATTGGTCCAACGCCATCGGGGAACAGTCGCTTGAGTGCGACGCCGTTGCCTTCGCCCACGGTCTGCGCAGCGAAACCCAACTCGCCGACTTGCTCGGCTGCCAATTCACCTGGAACCCGCTCAACCGCGCCTGGCTGCCGCAGCGTGACAGCGCCGGTCGCAGCAGTGTCGCCGAGGTTTATCTGGCCGGTGACGGCGCCGGCATCATGGGCGCCGACGCCGCGGAAATGGCCGGCGAACGCGCAGCGCTGGCACTGCTCGAAGACATCGGTTACCTGATCGCGCCACACCGTGGCGCGCAACTGGAGCAGGCACTGGGCTGCATCGAGACCTTTCGCCACGGCCTGGAACGCGCCTTCATGTTTCCCGAACACTGGGCCGCCGATACACCCGACGAGGTGATGATCTGCCGCTGCGAAGAAGTACGGGCCGCAGATATCCGCGAAGTGGTGCGCGAAGGCCATTGGGAGATCAACCGGGTCAAGGCGCATTGCCGCGTGGGCATGGGTCGCTGCCAGGGACGGATGTGCGGTGCCGCAGCGGCAGAAGTCATTGCCTGGGAAAGTGGGCGCCCGATCTCGCAGATCGGTCGATTGCGCGCTCAGGCACCGATCAAACCCCTGCCGTTCGGTCTGGAGATCGAGCCATGATCGAAGTCGATGCAATCATCATTGGCGGCGGCATAGTCGGTGCCTCGGCTGCGCTGTTTCTGAGCAAGGCCGGTCGCCGCGTGGCCCTTCTTGAGCGAGACTTTTGCGGCTCGCATTCCAGCGGCGTGAACTACGGCGGCGTGCGGCGCCAAGGGCGTCCGCTGTCGCAACTGCCGTTGTCGCAACAGGCCCACGCGCTGTGGGGACAGCTGCCGCAACTGATCGGCATCGACGGCGAATATCAGCGCAGCGGCCACTTGAAACTGGCCCGCAGTCATCACGATCTGCAGGCCTTGCAGGACTATGCCGCCAGCAGTCAGGGCTTCGGCCTCGATTTGCAGGTACTCGATCGCACTGAACTGCGCGCACGTTTTCCCTGGGTCGGCGACGTCGCCGTTGGCGCATCTTTCTGCCCGGACGACGGCCACGCCAACCCACGACTGGTGTCCCCGGCCTTCGCCCAGACCGCGCGGCGCCACGGTGCGCAGATCCATGAACAATGCCCGGTCACGGCGGTGGAACACGACGGCCAGCGCTTTCGTGTCAGCACGCAAACCGGCCTGGAATTGCACGCGCCCTGGCTGCTCAATTGCGCCGGTGCCTGGGCTGGCAGCCTGGCCGAACACTTCGGCGAAGCGGTGCCCATGCACGCCGGCCATCCGGCCATGCTGGTCACCGAACCGTTGCCGCTGGTGATGAACGCCAGCACCGGCGTCGAGGGTGGCGGCATCTACGCCCGTCAGGTCGCACGGGGCAATTGTGTGTTGGGCGGCGGCCAGGGTTTTGCCCTCGACGAGGCGCGCGCCCGACCCGGCCAACACGCCGTAATCGAGATCCTGCGCCAGGCCGTTGAGCTTTACCCGTTTCTGCAAGGCGCCCAGGCGATTCGCACCTGGAGCGGCACCGAAGGTTACCTGCCCGATCGCCAGCCGGTGATCGGCCATAGCAGCACCCGACCGGGTCTGTTGCACGCATTCGGCTTTGCCGGCGCGGGCTTCCAGATCGGTCCTGCGGTGGGCCAGGCGCTCACCGAGATCATCTGCAGCGGCGCCGCAAAGACGTCGCTGGATGCGTTTTCCATCACCCGGTTTCACTCCATCTCCGTAGCTTGATAGAGGAAGGTCGCGCCAATGAATAACGTCAAACGTAGTGCACTGCTCGGTTTCTCCTGTCTGACCGCCCTGCTCACGGTCACCCAGGCACAGGCCGAACCCACGCTTTATCTGGGCATGAACGGCGGGACCATGGAGCGGCTCTACGCCGACAAGGTGCTGCCGGTTTTCGAGAAAGCCAACAACCTCAAAGTGGTGATCGTGCCGGGGACTTCCGCCGATATCCTGGCCAAGGTCCAGGCCAGTAAAGGCAACCCACAGATGCACGTGATGTTCCTCGACGACGGCATCATGTACCGTGCCATCGCCATGGGCTTGTGCGACAAACTCCAGGACAGCGCGCCACTGGCGCAGATTCCGGCCAAGGGTCGGATCAAGGATCAAGCGGTGGCGGTCAGCCTCGGGGTGACCGGGCTGGCGTACAACACGCGGCTGTTCAAGGAAAAAGGCTGGGCGGCGCCGACCTCGTGGATGGACATGGCCGATCCGCGCTTCAAGGACAAAGTGGTGTTCCAGTCGATGGCGTCTTCGACCTTCGGTTTGCACGGTTTCCTGATGTTCAACCGGATTCAGGGCGGCAGCGAAACCGACGTCGAGCCGGGCTTCAAGGCATGGCCGAACACCGTCGGGCGCAACGTGCTGGAATACATTCCGAGTTCGGCGAAGATTTCCGAAATGCTCCAGACCGACGAAGCCGCGCTGTTCCCGTTGACCCCGACCCAGGTCACCGCGCTCAAACTCAAAGGCATGCCGGTGGAATATGCGCAGCCTAAAGAAGGCGCCGTGGTGCTCAACGTGGCCGAGTGCGCCATCGCCAACAACACTCAACCGGAACTGGCGCAAAAGCTCGCCGCTTTCCTGCTGACACCCGAAGCACAAGCCGCCGCGCTTGAAGATGGCGACCAGATCCCGTCCAACCCCAATACCCCGACCACCGACAAGACCCGTGGTCAGGTCGAGGCAATGAAGCAGTATCTGACCACTGCGATTGCGATCGATTGGGACCAGGTCAACGAACAGCGTCCGGCGTGGAATGCGCGCTGGAATCGCAGCATCGAACGCTAGATCATCAGGCATGACGCCCTCTCTGCAGTAGCTGGCCAACGCTGCTGCAGGAGTACGCGTCGCAGTGGTCGATTTATTCACCGTTTGGTTAAACTACGCCGCGGCAGCTCGAGGGAGTCTGCCTGACGACGACGAGGTAACCTCACAGTGGCCATTCGACCGCCCAACCATTCGCGACGCCCGCCACGCTGGACGATGTTGCGCCGCCTGTTCGGCAAGGCGTTTGCTGCACCTGCCGGCAGCACCGCGACAGGTCAAGTGGTTCACGACTTCTTCCGTCACCGCGCCCATACTCAGGGCTACACCCTCAGCCACAGCCAGCTACGGGTAATCGACTGCATGGCGCAGCACGCTTCGGCGCTGCTCGGCACCTCGGAAAAAACCCTTCCTGGCATGTATTTGCATGGTGCGGTCGGTCGCGGCAAGAGCTGGCTGCTCGACGGCTTTTTCCAGGCCATCCCGATTGCCGGAAAACAGCGCCTGCACTTTCATGAGTTTTTTGCCCGCCTGCATCAAGGCATGTTCACCCATCGTGATCATCCCGATGCGCTGGACATCACCCTCGATACGCTGCTAAGCGACTGCCGCGTGCTGTGTTTCGACGAGTTCCATGTCCACGACATCGGCGATGCGATGCTCATCACGCGGCTGTTCAAGGCCCTGTTTCGTCGCGGCATCCTGCTGTTGGTGACCTCCAATTACCCGCCGGAAGGTTTGTTGCCCAACCCGCTCTACCACGCGCGGTTCAAACCGGTGATTGACTTGATCCATGCGCGCATGCAGGTCATGGAGGTCGGTGGGCCACACGACTACCGCAGCCAGATGAGAACCCACGCGCATCAGCTGTTTACCCAGGGCCGGTACGTCTGGCCGGGCTCGGTGGCGCAACGTCAGGCGCTGGACTTGCCCGAACGTGACACGTCACCCCTGCAGTTGCCGGTCGGCACCCGCCACCTCCCCGCGCGATATTGCGACGAACGCACCATCGGTTTTACCTTCGCCGACCTGTGCGAACACCCCACGGCGGTTATGGATTATCTGGAGTTGTGCCGGCGTTTCGACCGCTGGATCATCGACGCCCTGCCCTCGCTTGCAGACTGCTCGATCGCGGCGCAGCAGCGTTTCATCAATTTGATCGACGTTTTGTACGATCAGGACAAACACCTGACGTTGCTTGGCCAGCAGTCGTTGTGCGAGAGCCTGGCCGGCAATGCCATAGACCTGGCGCGCACGCGCAGCCGGTTGGGACAGTTGGTGGAAGTGCGGGAGCCATAGTTTTTGTGCTGCCGCCCCCGGCCCCTTCGCGAGCAGGCTCGCTCCCACCCCAGGTCGGCGCCAGCCAAGGCAACGCGGTCAACTGTGGGAGCGAGCCTGATCGCGATAGCGGCCTCACAGGCCGAACGGATTTACCGGTATCATGCCGCCCGCGCCCTTTCCTCGATCAATAGCGAACCCGCCCATGGATACCCTCGCCCAACTGCGCGCCGGTCAACTGACAGGCATCACCCGTCTGGATCTGGCCTGCGGCCTGACTGAATTTCCACGAGAAATCTTCGACCTCGCCGACTCGCTGGAAGTGCTCAACCTCAGTGGTAACGCGTTGAGCAGCCTGCCCGACGACCTGCATCGTCTGACCCGTTTGCGTGTGCTGTTTTGTTCGGACAACCTGTTCACCGAACTGCCCGCCTGCATCGGTCAATGCGCCGCGCTGACGATGATCGGTTTCAAGGCCAATGCGATTGAAAAGGTGCCCGCCGAAGCGCTGCCGCCATTGCTGCGCTGGCTGATCCTGACCGATAACCACATCGGCGAGCTGCCCGATGAGCTGGGCGATCGGCCGTACCTGCAAAAACTCATGCTCGCCGGCAATCGCTTGCAGCGCCTGCCCGAGCGCCTGAGCCAGTGCCATCGACTCGAGCTGATTCGCATCGCCGCCAACCAGCTGACCGAACTTCCCGAGTGGCTACTGACCCTGCCAAGCCTGACCTGGCTGGCATATGCCGGTAACCCTCTGGAAACCGAAGCGGATGTCGCGGCGCTGGATGCCACGACGAGCATTGCATGGACCGAGTTGCGCCTGGAACAGCAACTGGGCGAAGGCGCATCAGGGGTGATTCATCGCGCCACCTGGACACCGCCAGGCCAAGCGGCCACCCCCGTCGCGGTGAAACTCTACAAAGGCGAAATGACCAGCGATGGCTCGCCACTGCACGAAATGAACGCCTGCATCACGGCCGGCCTTCATCCCAATCTGATCCGGGTCGAAGGTCGCATCGTTGATCATCCCGAGCAGCAAGCCGGGCTGGTGATGCAACTGATCGATCCGAGCTATCGCAACCTGGCTGCGCTGCCGAGCCTGGCATCCTGTACCCGAGACGTGTACACCGAAGACACCCGCTTCAGTGCCGACGTCGCGTTGCGCATGGCCCGCGGCATCGCCTCGGTGGCCGAGCATCTGCACGACCAGGGCATCACCCACGGCGATCTCTACGGCCACAATATTTTGTGGAACGAGCACGGGGATTGTCTGCTGGGGGACTTTGGCGCGGCGTCGTTCCATGCGACCTCCGACAGCCTGGAAAGCCGTGCGCTGCAACGGATCGAAGTGCGGGCATTCGGGGTGTTGCTGGGGGAATTGCTGGAGCGGATCGACTCAGGGCTGAGCGATGCAGAACGTGTCCGACTGGAAGCGTTGCAGCAGCGCTGCTGTCAGCCGGATGTGCTGGCGCGGCCCGGGTTCAGTGAGATTGTGGGATTACTTGATATCCAGTGACCGCTACGCGGTCAATCGCGGGCGAGCCCGCTCCCACAGGGTTTTGTGTCGTTCACTTATTTTGTGATCGATACAAAATCCCTGTGGGAGCGGGCTTGCCCGCGAAGACGGCCTGTCAGGCGACAAAACCGTCAACGCTGGAATGCTTAACCCGCCAGACCCACAAACATGTCCTGCACATCATCATGGTTATCGAGGCCTTCCAGGAACGCCTCGACTTCAGCCATCTGCTCGTCGCTCAAACCGCTGACCGGGTTTTTCGGCTGGTAGCCCAACTTGGCCGACAATACCGTGAAGCCTTGCTCTGGCAGGGCTTTCTGAACCGCGTCCAGGTCTGCAGGCTCAGTCAGGAACAGCGTTGTGCCCTCTTCTTCACCGGGCTCGAAATCCTGGGCACCGGCTTCGATCGCGGCCATTTCCGGATCGGCATCCGGGCTGTCCGGGGACGCTTCGATCATGCCCACATGGTTGAAATCCCACGACACCGAACCGGAAGCACCCAGTTGGCCCTTGCGGAACGCCACGCGGATTTCAGCCACGGTGCGGTTGATGTTGTCAGTCACGCATTCAACGATCAGCGGCACCTGATGCGGTGCGAAGCCTTCATACGTCACGCGATGGTATTGCACGGTTTCGCCCAACAGGCCCGCGCCTTTCTTGATCGCGCGATCCAGGGTTTCCTTTGGCATCGAGGCTTTCTTGGCCTGCTCGACCACCAGGCGCAGGTGAGCGTTGGTGGCAGTATCGGCACCGTTACGCGCAGCAATGGTGATTTCTTTCACCAGTTTGCCGAAGATCTTGCCCTTGGCGTTAGATGCCGCTTCTTTGTGTTTAACCTTCCACTGTGCGCCCATTACTCACTCTCTTGATCTGTGGCGCCGAGACATCTATTGGCCGACGCATGGCGCAAGTTTATACGGCCTAAAGAAGGCAATCGACCAAAAAATCCACCCGTTCATGCCCATGACGTATCGACATCTTCACCACTGCTTGTAGGGCAATTCCCAAAAGTCGATTTACGCTGACCATTCATGGCCGTGGTTTCGTACCCTCTGCGCCCATCTCCCATGGCAGAAGCGTGTTCGATGCACAACGACAAGGAAAGTCCCTACACCCTGGCACTCCTGAACGACGGTTTGAATGTGCAGGTGTCGCAGTTCAGTGGCCGTGAAAGCCTCAACCAGCCTTATCGTTTCGACATCGAAGTGATCGGTCTGACGCCGGCGATAAAACTCGAGCAGTTGCTGCATCAGCCGGCGTTCCTGAGCCTGGACGGCGAAACCGGCATTCACGGCCTGCTGCACGGTGCCCGGCGTGAACATCGTGGCCCGCACGGGATCGGCTACAACCTGGTGCTGGTACCGCGCCTTCAGCTCCTGGACGGACAACCTCATCGGCGGGTGTTTCATCAGCTCAGCGTGCCCGACATCCTGCGTCAGCTGCTGGCAGAAAACGCGTTACCCACCGACAGCTACCGCTTTGAACTGCCGAGCACGCGCTATCCCGTCCGGCCATTCTGCATACAGTTCGAGGAGAGCGACCTGGCATTCCTGCAACGGCTATGCGAGGAAGAAGGCATCCACTTTCACTTCGAACATCAGCGCGCCGGCCATGTGCTGGTGCTGGCGGATGACAGCCTGAGCTTTCCCCAGGCGCCGCGGTTGATGCCGTTTCACGGCGAGACGGCCGATTCAGCTAACGGCCCGGTGATCCGCGAGTTGTTCCAGCGTCACACCTCGCCAACGCTGGGCGCTCACCCGGCCGCGCCATGCCTCGACCGTGCACAGGTCAGTCGCCGAATCCTCGAACGCCTGCGCTGCAAGCATCGGCAGATAGAGGGTCATAGCAACCACCGTGATCTGCGCAGTGGGTGCATCGTGCAAGTGTCGGAACATCCGATCACGAACTTCAACGATCAATGGCTGCTGACCGACATTCAGCATCAGTGCCAGCAGCCGTCGATGCTCTCCGAGGCCGCACCCGACAGGGCCTGGCACTACAGCAATCAGTTCAGCGCCATTCCCTGGTCGACAGCGTTCCGGCCCGCGTTGACACGGGCCCGCCCAGTCATTGCCGGTTTGCAACCGGCGCGCGTGCTGGGCCCGGTCGGGCAACCGGCAGTGCTGGATGATCAAGGGTGGATACACGTCAGCTTATGGCCAACGCCGCTGGCCGATGAAACCGCCGGACTGTGGATACCCCTGGCCCTGGCAACGCCGGACGGGCAAATTGACCCGTCCAGGCTGCCACTCGCCGGCACCGAGGTGCTCATCAGCTTTCTCGACAGCGACCCGGACCGTCCGGTGCTGTGTGCCACCGCAGGCAATCCGCCAACGCCTCGAAGCGCTTACCCGCCACGCAGCGATGGCCGCTTGCTGCTTGATTGGCTGGTCAATCGATAGACGCGCTCACCCCTTGTCAGCCTTCCCCGCCGCCGCTGCGAATTTGGCCAGGCGCACGTCCAAATGCCGTGGCCGGCGCCCGTGATCCTCGGCGCGCTCCTTGCGGCGGATGGCGTTGCGCACCATCAAGGAGCCAAGGTAACGAATCGGTTCCGGCGGGAAAAAACCCAAGGGGCCATTTACCAGAGGTGAACGGGTCCAGACGTTGTCCAGCCCCTGAACCAGCGAGGCCAGAATCTGCCCGCCCATATGGCACGGGCCGACGCCGCTGCCGGAATAACCGAAACCGTAAAACACATTACCGCAGGCGCTCATCTGGCCGAAAAACGGCAAACCGGTGACCGAGCGATCCGAAGGACCGTTCCAGGTGGCCTCGACCTTGACCTGGGCGAACGCCGGGAAAAACTCGCTCAGGCTGTGCCGCAACAAACCGGCATAAGGCGACGGTTGATCGAACACCGGCAACATCCGCCCGCCGTACGCAAAGGTGTTGCCACCCTTGCCGAGCATGATTCGACCGTCCGGGGTGTTGTGGTAGTAGTGCACGAATATCCGCGAATCGAGCACCGTGACACCGCTGGTCAAACCGATGTCGTTGAGCAGATCGGGCCGCGGTTCGGTGATCAGCATGTCGCTGGAAACGATCGCCACGCTGCGTTCGAACTGGGGAAATGCACGGGCCATCCAGGCGTTCATGGCCAGCACCACATGGTCGGCGCGGATGGTGCCGCCGACGGTTTTAACCCCGGCAGGCTTGCCCTCCTCCAGCCCGGTCATCGCGGTGTGCTCGTGAATTCGCACGCCCAGTTGCAAGGCGACCCGGCGCAGACCGCGCACCAGTTTGCCCGGCTGCACACTCGCGGCGGCGGGCGAAAACCAGCCTTCCAGGTGTTTGCTGGAGCCGGCCATGCGCTGCACGTCGGCGACCGGTCGTTGGGTAAAAGAGTTGATGCCGTTGCGCTCCAATGCGGCAATCACAGCATCGGTCGAACCGCATTGCGCGCGATTGGTCGCGGTGTAGAGCGTGCCATCGAGACGGTAGTCGGCATCGACGCCATACCGTTCGCAGAAGGCGCCGATCGCATAAATGCTGCGCTCCGACTCCTTGACCAGACGCACCGCCTCCTCGATGCCGAACAACCTTTCCAGCGTGAAAAACTTGGCTGACCACGACAGCGCGCAACCACCATTGCGGCCGCTCGCACCGGCACCGCAGATGTCTGCCTCGATCAGCAGCACATCCAGTTCGGGGTTCTGCTCCTTGAGCATGATCGCGGTCCATAACCCGGTGTAACCACCGCCGACGATGCACACATCGGCGCGGGTGTCGCCCGACAAAGGTTCGCACGGCGCGCAGGTCTCGGCCTCCAGCGCCTGTTCCAGCCAGAAAGGTCTCATCGGTTTTTTTCCTCAGGTACGCAGGGGTTTGACAGGCATCGCCTGGTTGGGCACAAAGGCGCTGTCGGTACGCAGGCCAGCCGGACGGCTGTTCCAGTGCGGGATCAGGACCAGGGCGGAGAACATCGCGCAGCCGGCGAAGACGATGAACACCGTGACCGAGTCGAAATAGCCTGGCAGCAAGCCACCGAGAATCGCTCCGACCGAACCGCAACCGTTGACGAACCCGGCCGCCGTGGCGCCCGCCTTGGCCGTGCCGAAATCAATCGCCGCCGCGCCGCTGATCATCGAGTCCGGTCCGTACAGCGTCAGGCCCATGACGAACAGCAGCGCCACCACCAGCATGACGCTGCCGGTGTGCAAGGCGCCCATGAACAGCGCCAAAGAAACGGTCAGGGCCAACAGACTGAGCACGCAGGCCGGCATGCGTCGAGCGCCGAACAGTTTGTCCGACGCCAGGCCCAGCAGGATCGGCCCCAGCAGCCCGGCCAGTTCGAAAGAGGTGGGAATGATCGCCGCACCGACCTTGCCCACCGACGGCATCTGCTCGAAAACAATCACCGGCCCCCACAGCAGAATCGCGTAGCGCGCCGGTTTCAACAGGAAGTACGCGAGGCCGAGAATCAGCACCGTGCGATTGCGCAGGATTTCCTTTAACGGCTCCAGAGCGCTGATCTTGCTCTGCGCAAGGGATTCTTCAGCCGTGAGTTCCGGCTCCGGTTCCACCGCTGGCAAGCCGACGTCTTGCGGTTTGTTGCGTTGAAAAATAAAAAACAGCACGGCGACCAGCCCAACCACCGCCGCACTGGAAAAGAACGCCGCGTGCCAGGTGCCGATGAGCGTGTACGCCCACCAACCGGCAAACGGCGAGGCCACCAGCCCGCCAAAGGCGTAGCAGGAGCTCCATAGTCCAAGCACCCTGCCGCGCTGCTCGGCGGGGAAGAAACTGCCAATGTTCTTGCACAACCCCGACCATCCGGTCGACTGGGCCAGGCCCTGGATCAACATGCAGGTGGCGAAAATCGGTAACGTCGCGAAACTGCCCATCACCAGGGCGGCTGCCGCAGAAATCAGCAACCCGCCGAGAACCACAACCCGTGGACCAAAGCGGTCGGCGAGGATGCCCCAGGTGAATTGACCGATGGCGTAAGCCGTCAGGTAGATGGCGTCGAGGTTGGCCATGGCCATTTTGTCGAGCATGAAGGTGGGGTCTTCGGCGATCCCCAGTTTGGCCACGGAAAACGCTTTGCGAGTGAAATAGAATGCGGCGTAGGCGAGCCAGGTGATCGCGAAGATCTGTACGCGCCAACGCTTGATGGTGCCGATGGGATTGTTCATTGTGGTTCTGACCTCAGGTGTGAGTGTGCCGGCAGAATTGGAAGAAAACGCCTGTGTTTTTTATTGTTAAGCACTTCGATATCGCCGCTTCCCTGAGGCGATACCGGTCAGATGAGCCTGTTGTTGCTCGCATAGGCTCATGGCACCGATGCTGTTCGACTGATCAGTCACCGGGGCTGAGGCCGATAAAAACAATTACTGATTAATAAGTGAAATCGATTTATCGTATTTCCAATATAAGTTCAGCTTGTTAGTTGAGGTTTCGATGTCGGTTTCCCACGCCCAGCTCAAAGCCTTCCATGCCGTGGCCGTCCACGGAAGTTTCACCAAAGCCGCCGAGCGGCTGTTTCTCACGCAACCGGCAATTTCCGATCAGGTGCGCAAACTCGAAGAGCGCTTCGGTGTGTTGCTGTTCCATCGCAATAAACGCTCGGTGCGCCTGACCGACCTGGGCGAGCGTTTACTGGGCATTACCCAGCGGTTGTTCGTGATCGAGGCCGAGGCGCAGGAGCTTTTGCATGACTCCCGGGCGTTGCAGACTGGCAGCCTGATTCTCGCGGTGGATGCACCGGTGCACGTGCTGCCGCAAATTGCGCGCGTCTGTGAGCGCTACCCCGGCATCAGCGTGAAGATCGAAACCGGCAACACCGATGAATCACTGTTTCGCCTGTTCAACTATCAGGCCGATCTAGCGCTGTTGGGCCGGGATGTCAGTGACGAACGATTGATTTCGCTGCCGCTGCGCAACGATCCGATGGTGGCGTTCGTGTCGCGCAATCATCCATGGGCGGATCGCGAGTCGATCTGCCTCGCTGACCTGGACGACACGCCGCTGGTGCTGCGGGAAATCGGCTCAGTCACGCGTCAAACCCTGGAAGAGGAAATGGCCCGGGCCGGGTTTCGGATTCGTCCGGCGATTGAAGTTGAAGGGCGGGAAGCGGCGCGTGAGGCGGTGGTCGTGGGGATTGGCGTTGGCGTGGTCTCGGCTGCGGAGTTTGGCGCGGATTCACGGGTCTGCGCCTTGCCCATTACCGATTGCACCCGGCGCCTGACCGAGACACTGGTGTGCTTGCGCGAGCAGAGTTCGCGGCGGGTGGTGGCGACGTTTCTGGAGATGGTTCGCGAGAGTCTGGTGTAAACAGGTCCGCCCCCTTCGCGGGCAAGCCCGCTCCCACAGGGATTTCGTGAGCGCTGGAAATCCAGTGTGGGAGCGGGCTTGCTCGCGAAGGCCGCGCCGCGGTCTATCTCACATCAGCCAAATCAAAAAACGCCCGGATCAAACGCAAATCCCGCCGCCGCTCCATGCACCCGATCATGTGCCGGTTCACCAACCCCTCCCCCATGATCGGCACGGCCGCCACCCGCGGGTCGTGGCTGACTTCCACTGACGACACTACGCCAACGCCCAACTCGGCCGCCACCGCCTCGGTCACCGCTTCGCGGCTGTCCAGCTCCAGCAACACCCGTGGATGGACCGACGCCGTCGCGCACGCCTGATCAAACGTGCGCCGGGTGATCGAGCTCGGCTCACGCAACACCATGATCACCTGATCCAGCGCCTTGAGCTTCACGCTGCTTGCGGTTGCCCAAGGATGACTGTCAGGCACCAGCGCGCAAATCCGTGATTCGCTCAACGCTTGCAGATGCAACCCCTTGCGCGGCTCGACCTCGGTCAACACCGCCACGTCGGCATGCTCGGACAACAGCGCGGCCAAGGTTTCCTGGGCATTGCCCAAGCGCAGGTTCACCGTGATCCCCGGATACCGCGCACGCAGACTGGCTAGCATTGGCATGACCATGTGCGGCCCATCCGCCGCGACTTCCAGGCGCCCGGTCAGCAACTGCCGGTTCGCTTCCAGCATCACCTGCGCCTCTTCGGCCAGGCCGAACATCGCCCGGGTGATCGCCGCCAGTTTGGTGCCCTCCTCCGTCAGCTCCACGCGCCGTGCGGTGCGGCGCAGCAGGGTGATTTGGTAGTGCTCTTCCAATGCTTTTATGTGCCCGGTCACCGCTGGCTGGCTGATGAACAGGCGCTCGGCCGCACGGGTGAAGCTGCCTTCGCGGGCCACGGCGTCGAAGGCGCGAAGCTGGAACAGGTTCATGGATAACTCTCACTGATGGCTGGCATAACAACAAACAATTTGATTGATAGCACGCCGAATTGCAATTTATGTCCCGTAGCTTCATCCCACAGAGAGCTTTTGCGAGGACACAAGAATGAGTATTGCCGAGCCAATCCTGCTCACCCCCGGCCCACTGACCACCTCCAGCCGCACCCGCCAGGCGATGATGGTCGACTGGGGTTCATGGGATGACCGCTTCAATCAACTGACCGCTAGCCTCTGCGAGCAACTGCTGGCAATCATCAACGGCGGCGACAGCCACCACTGCGTGCCGTTGCAAGGCAGCGGCACCTTCGCCGTCGAAGCGGCCATCGGCACCTTGGTGCCGCGTGACGGCAAAGTGCTGGTGCTGATCAATGGCGCCTACGGCAAACGCCTGGCGAAAATCTGCGAGGTGCTCGGCCGCTCGTTCAGCACCTTCGAAACCGCCGAAGACGAACCGACCACCGCCGCCGACGTCGACCGCCTGTTGCACGCCGACGCCAGCATTAGCCACGTCGCACTGATCCACTGCGAAACCAGCACCGGTATCCTCAACCCGCTGCCGCAAATCGCCGACGTCATCGCGCAGCACGGCAAACGCCTGATCATCGATGCCATGAGCTCGTTTGGCGCCCTGCCGATCGACGCGCAACAGGTGCCCTTCGACGCATTGATCGCCGCCTCGGGCAAGTGCCTGGAAGGAGTGCCGGGCATGGGCTTCGTCTTCGCCCGCAAAGACGCATTGGCCAGCGCGGCCGGCAACTCGCATTCATTGGCCATGGACCTTTTCGACCAGCACACCTACATGGCCAAGACCGGCCAATGGCGCTTCACTCCGCCGACCCACGTGGTCGCCGCGCTGCATGAAGCCCTGCTGCAATACAACGAAGAAGGCGGCTTGCCGGCCCGGCATCAGCGCTACGCCAACAATTGCCAGGTGCTACTGGATGACATGGCCAAGCTGGGGCTGCGCAGTTTTTTACCCGCCGAAATCCAGGCGCCGATCATCGTCACCTTCCACGCACCGAAGGACCCGCGCTACCAGTTCAAGGAATTCTACGAACGCGTCAAGGCCAAGGGTTTCATCCTCTACCCCGGAAAATTGACCCAGGTCGAAACCTTCCGCGTCGGCTGCATCGGCCACGTCAACCAGGCCGAGATGCACGCGGCCGTGGCGGCGGTGGCCGAAGTGCTGCGCGAGATGGAAGTCCTCGAAATCTGAATCACACAACAATCCCTGTGGGAGCGAGCCTGCTCGCGATGAGGCCCGATCAGCCAACCTTGATGTTGAATGACAGTCCGCTATCGCGAGCAGGCTCACTCCCACAAAGAGCCGATTAGCCAGCTATTACAGGAATTTGATCACCATGAACTACACCAACCCAACCAAACTCCAGGCCGCCATCCTCGACTGGGCCGGCACCGTGGTCGACTTCGGTTCGTTCGCGCCCACGCAGATTTTTGTCGAAGCGTTCGCCGAATTCGACGTCCAGGTCTCCATCGAAGAAGCGCGCGGGCCGATGGGCATGGGCAAGTGGGACCACATTCGCACCCTGTGCGATCAGCCGGAAGTCGCCGAGCGTTATCGCAAAGTGTTCGGACGCACGCCGACCGACGATGATGTCACCGCCATCTACCAACGCTTCATGCCGCTGCAAATCGAGAAAATCGCCGAGCACTCGGCATTGATTCCCGGCGCGCTGGACACCATTGCCAAGTTGCGCGAACAAGGCATCAAGATTGGCTCCTGCTCCGGTTATCCAAAGCAGGTCATGGACAAAGTGGTCGAACTGGCGGCCACCAATGGTTACGTGGCCGACCATGTGGTCG
Organism: Pseudomonas sp. DR48; assembly: GCF_019823085.1. Classification (NCBI taxonomy): domain Bacteria; kingdom Pseudomonadati; phylum Pseudomonadota; class Gammaproteobacteria; order Pseudomonadales; family Pseudomonadaceae; genus Pseudomonas; species Pseudomonas sp. DR48. The sequence goes on from NZ_CP081946.1 coordinate 6,942,913, forward strand.
CCACCGACGAAGTCCCCAACGGTCGCCCGTGGCCGGCCCAGGCCTTGGCCAACGTTATTGCGCTGGGCATCGATGATGTCGGCGCCTGCGTCAAGATCGATGACACCGTGCCAGGCATCCTCGAAGGTCGTCGCGCCGGCATGTGGACCGTTGCGCTGATCTGCTCGGGCAATGCGCTGGGCCTGGACTATGAAGGCTATCGCGCCCTCGGCAGCGAGCAACTGGCCAGCGAGCGCAAACGGATTCACGCGCTGTTCGAAGGTTCGCGGCCGCACTACATGATCGACACCATCACCGACTTGCCGCTGGTGATCGCCGACATCAACAAACGCCTGGCCAATGGCGAGATGCCACAAAGCAGCTGATGGCGCTGCCGGCATGAAAAGCGCCAGTTCCCGAACGGAACTGGCGCTTTTTTTTGCACGGTCACTTGATCCAGAGCGTTGAAGGGCGAAATAGCCACAGGCAAAACCGCTAAAGCGGATTACAGTTAAGGAACATCGTCGAACAAGAACGGTGGGCTTTTGACCAGACCTGTGAGGAACACCGTATGCCGTGGAAAAACTCGGAATCACGCTACAGCACTGTATCAATCACGCTGCACTGGTTGATGCTGGTGCTGCTGGCGCTGGTTTACGCCTGTATCGAATTTCGTGGGATCTTTCCCAAAGGCAGTGGCGGCCGAGCATTGATTACCGAATCGCACTTCATGCTGGGCCTGACGGTGTTCGTGCTGGTCTGGCTCAGACTATTCGCCCGCAGCCTGGGCCCGGCACCGCAAATTTTCCCGGCGTCCCCTCATTGGCAAGTCACGCTTGCCAGGGTGATGCACTGGGCGTTGTACATTTTCATGATCGCGATGCCGATACTGGGATGGCTGGTGACCAGCGCCAAGGGGCAACAGGTGATGTTCTACGGTATCGACCTGCCGATGCTGATTCCGGAAGACAAGACGCTGGCCAAGCAAATCCAGGGTTGGCATGAGCTGGGCGGCACCATCGGTTACTGGCTGATCGGCCTGCATGCGTTGGCGGGGATTTATCACCACTATGTCGTGGGTGATAACACGTTGCTGCGGATGATGCCCAAACGCAGCTGAACACCACTCATTGAAACCCGCGGCGGCCTTGCAAGCCGCCGGTGTGGATGAAGATCAAGCGTGTGCCCCTGGCGAATGTTCCCGCCTCGATTTGCTGCTTGAGCATCAACAACGCTTTACCGGTGTACAACGGTTCGAGCGGAAGGCCGCTGGTTTGTTCGGTCTGTTCGATGAAGTCGAGTAACAGCGGATCGACCTTGGCAAAGCCGCCCCGGCTGGCATCGAACAGCTCGTAAGCCGAATGCTGCAAGCCGGCCTCGTGGATGATTGATGCGACCTGTTGCGCGACCCCGTGATCGTCAGGCACCGCCAGCGCGCCGTACACCTTGCGTCTACCCGCCTCGGCCAGCACCAGGCCAGCCAGCGTCGTGCCCGTTCCGCAGGCCAGCCACCAACCGTGGTAGTCGCTCCAGCCCAGTTCACTGAGCTGCTCACTGACCATTGCCCTCAATTGCACACAGCCCATCGCGCCCGGCAAACCGCCGCCTCCTTCCGGCACCGGGTACAGGTCAGGATATTGCGCCTGCCATGGCTGCCAGAAACCTGCTTCGTGCCGCGCTCGATAACCGCCGTAACCCAGCCAGTGCAACTCCATGCCGAATGCCTGCAAGTCGTTCACCGTCGGGGGGTCTTGTGGATGGCCGCGCAACAGTCCCACCGTATTGAATCCAAAGCGCTTGCCCGCGGCCGCCAGCGCATGCAGATGATTGGAGTGAGCTCCGCCCAGGCTGATGATGCCTTTGGCACCCATCCGGTCGGCGGCTTTGAGGTGTTCGATGAGTTTGAACCACTTGTTGCCGCTGATCAGTGGATCGATCAGGTCAAGACGCAGGATGGCGACTTCGATGCCGGCGGTGCTTAGCCAGTCGAGGTGCAGGGGTTGGAGCGGGGCCTGGGGGAGCCAGTCGTTGGGAGGGAGAAGCATCGGTGCTGGCTCTGGGTAAAGAGCCAGCATCTTAGCAGCCTTGAGAATGCCATCGCGGGCAAGTCCGCTCCCACATCTGATCTTCGGTGCGACACAGATCGAGTGTGGGAGCGAGCCTGCCCGCGATGGCCATTGGCGCGCTGAACCTGCCGTTACAACTCGGCAGCCAACCGCGAACCCTGATTGATCGCGCGTTTGGCATCCAGCTCCGCCGCCACATCCGCGCCACCGATCAAATGCACATTCTGCCCCGCCGCCACCAGGCCCTCCTGCAATTCACGCAGCGGATCCTGCCCGGCGCAAATCACGATGTTATCCACCGCCAGCAGTTGCGGCTCGCCGGTTTCACCGATGCGGATGTGCAGGCCTTCGTCGTCGATCTTCAGGTATTCAACGCTGTTGAGCATCTGCACCTGCTTGTTCTTCAGACCGGTACGGTGAATCCAGCCGGTGGTTTTACCGAGGCCGTCACCGACCTTGGATTTCTTGCGTTGCAGCAGGAACACGTCCCGCGCCGGTGCATGCGGCTCAGCCTTGATCCCCGCGACACCGCCGCGCGCTTCCAGATGCGTGTCGATGCCCCACTCTTTCCAGAACGCTTCACGGTCCTGGCTAGTGGACACGCCTTGATGCACCAGGAATTCCGACACGTCGAAACCGATACCGCCCGCGCCAATCACCGCCACACGCTTGCCGACCGGTTTGCGCTGCAGAATCACGTCCAGGTAACTCAGCACCTTGGCGTTCTCGATGCCGGGAATGGCTGGAGTTCTCGGGGCGATACCCGTGGCCAGAATGATCTCGTCGTAGCCGCCATCAACCAGTTTCGCCACGTCGACGCGGGTGTTCAGGCACACCTCGACGTTGGTGGTCTGCAGCTTGCGGTTGAAGTAGCGCAGGGTTTCGAAGAACTCTTCCTTGCCCGGCACGCGTTTGGCGACGTTGAACTGCCCGCCGATTTCGCTGGCCGAGTCAAACAGCGTCACCGAGTGCCCACGCTCCGCAGCAACGGTCGCTGCCGACAGCCCGGCAGGACCGGCACCAACCACGGCGATTTTCTTGATCTGTTGCACCGGCAAATAGTTGAGCTCGGTTTCATGGCACGCGCGCGGGTTGACCAGGCAACTGGTCAACTTGCCGCCGAACGTGTGATCCAGGCACGCCTGGTTGCAACCGATGCAGGTGTTGATTTCATCGCCACGGCCAGCGGCAGCCTTGTTGACGAACTCCGGGTCGGCGAGGAACGGACGCGCCATGGAGACCATGTCGGCATCACCTTCGGCCAGAATCTGTTCAGCCACTTCCGGGGTGTTGATGCGGTTGGTGGTGATCAGGGGAATGTTCACCGAACCGCGCAGCTTGGCGGTGACTTTGCTGAACGCCGCACGTGGGACTTTGGTGGCGATGGTCGGAATCCGCGCTTCATGCCAGCCAATGCCGGTGTTGATGATCGTCGCACCGGCCTGCTCGATGGCCTTGGCCAGCGTCACGATTTCTTCCCAGGAGCTACCGCCTTCCACCAGATCGAGCATCGACAAGCGGAAGATAATGATGAAGTTGGGGCCAACGGCTTCGCGCACACGACGCACGATTTCCACTGGCAGGCGCATACGGTTTTCGTAGCTGCCGCCCCAACGGTCGGTGCGGTGGTTGGTGTGGGCGGCGAGGAACTGGTTAATGAAATAACCTTCGGAGCCCATGATCTCGACACCGTCGTACTCGGCTTTTTGCGCCAGGGTCGAGCAGGTGACGAAATCGCTGATTTGCTTCTCGATGCCTTCCTCGTCCAGCTCTTTGGGCTTGAACGGGTTGATCGGCGCTTGAATGGCGCTCGGCGCAACCTGTTTCGGGCTGTAGGCGTAACGGCCGGCATGGAGAATCTGCATACAGATCTTGCCGCCCGCCTCGTGCACCGCGCGGGTCACGATCTGGTGCTTGAGCGCTTCTTCCTCAGTGGTCAGCTTGGCCGCGCCGGAATAGACGCCGCCCTCATCGTTCGGGCCGATACCGCCGGTCACCATCAGGCCAACGCCGCCACGGGCACGTTCGGCAAAGTAGGCTGCCATGCGCTCGAAACCGCCGGGTTTCTCCTCAAGACCGGTGTGCATCGACCCCATCAGGGTGCGGTTGCGCAGCGTGGTAAAACCCAGGTCCAGCGGGGCCAACAGGTGCGGGTAGTGAGCGGCGGCCATTCGGTAACTCCACATCGAGCGATCACGGGGAAAATGCAGGAGCTCTTCGGCTCCCGTCAGTCATGGTGGACAGACTAAGAGTCGCGTCCCTGTCACTCAATGACCGAAACTGACAACTTATTGATCCAAATGCGCAGCGCCCCTTGGCAAGCACCGGCATGCGCCCTACCCTAGTCGCGAACCCTGCACCCGGCTGTTGACTGTTTCCCCATGCGCAAACTTTTGTACCTGACGTTCTCCATGGCCCTGATCGCCGCCCTCACGACCTACGCCATGTGGGCCGCGGACCGTCCGGTGGGTCATTATCTGTCGGACTTGCGCATCAATCTGGCAATCGATCAAGGCACGCCTGCCGATCGCGGCAATCTGCTGGGCATCCAGCCCGAGCTGTTCCCCACCGACTATCAAAGCCCCGCGCGCCTGCACCGCAAGCTGGCGGCCTACTTGCAGAAAGCCCAGGACCAGGGCCTGTTGAATGAAAAGACCATCGTCGTGCTGCCCGAGCATGTCGGCACCTGGTTGATGGTCACCGGCGAAAAAGATGAGCTGTACCAGGCCACCACACTCAAGGAAGCCATGAACTGGCTGGCGGTGAGTAATCCCGTGCAGTTCGTGCGTGCGCTGATCAGCGCCAAAAGCGAAAGTCGTATCGATGATGCCCACTTGCGGATGAAGGCCAAAGGCATGGCGAAGGATTACCAGGCGCTGTTTGGTGGCCTGGCCAAAGAATTCCACGTAACGCTGGTGGCCGGCACGATCGTGTTGCCCGAGCCGAGCGTTATTGAGGGCACGCTGAAAATCGGCCGCGGTGCGTTGTACAACAGCAGCGTGGTGTTCGGGCGCGACGGGCTGCCGATCGGCCAGCCGCAGCGCCAGATGCATCCGGTATTCGATAAAACCGAGGTCCTCGGCGCCAATGAAGACCATACCCTCAATGTCGTCGATACCCCGGCCGGACGCTTGGGCATACTGATCGGCAGCGACAGCTGGTATCCGGACAATTACCGCAAGCTTGACGACCTGGGCGCGAAGTTCGTCGCGGTTCCGGCGTTTGTGGTCGGGCGCGGCACCTGGGACAAACCCTGGCGCGGATACAAGGGATTGTCCACGCCAGGCTCCGTCAGCCTCAAACCCGGTGAGATCAGCGAAGGCCAGGCCTGGCACCGTCTGACACTGACGTCGCAACCACCGAGTAGCCAAGCGGTGGCCGGCATGAGCGTGTTTCTTCGTGGTCAGTTCTGGGACCAGGGCAGCGCCGGTCAAAGCTTTCTCAGCAACAACGGACAACAGTTCGCCGACGGCAACGCCCGTGGCGCGCGGTTGCTGAACCTCTGGTTGTGAATCATGAAACCACTGCCGATGCGCCTCGGGGATCTGTCGGTAGGCTTTGTTCATAGCCTGGCCGACGCTGTGCGCAGCCATGGAGCAGACCCTCAGCCATTGCTTGACCAATACGGCCTGGATACGGCGCGGCTGGCCGAGGCCGGTGCGCGGCTGTCGATCCCCCGCTACATGCGTCTGGGCCACAGCGCCATTCAACTGACCAACGATCCGGCGCTGGGTTTGCGCATGGGCCAGCTGAGTCGCTTGAGCCAGGCGGGTCTGGCCGGAATCACTGCGGCGCAGGCTCCGACCGTGCGTGAAGCGGCGCGCTGCCTGATTCGCTTCGAGGCGCTGTATGGCTCCAACTATCGGGGGCAATCGAGCTTTCTCGAAGACGCTCAAGGTGCGTGGCTGCGGTTCTACTCGATCAGTCCTTATAACGCCTACAACCGATTTGTGGTCGACTCGATCATCGCCGGCTGGTTGCAGCAATTGTCCGCCCTCAGCGTCGAGCCGCTTTATGCCGAGCGGATTGATATTGAATTCAGCGAACCGGACTACCGTGAAGCTTATGCGGTGCTGGGTGATTGCCCGATTCAGTTCGGCGCCGAACACAATCAATTGCGCCTGAGCCTGGCCAGTCTCGCCCAACGCAACCCGCAGCACTGCCCGAGTACCTGGCGCCACTTGCTGCAGCTGTGTGAACGGGAACTGGAGCAATTGACACGCACCCGCAGCCTGCGTGAACGCATCACTCAGTTGCTGGGGCCATTGCTCAATGGTGGCCGGGAACCCGACCTGGAGGAAGTGGCGACACGCCTGAAACTGCCGACCTGGACCTTGCGACGCAAACTCGCCGAGGAAGGCACTCAGTTCCGCGCCATTCTCAATGACACGCGTCGCGACCTGGCCATGACCTATATCCGCGACACGGAACTGGCGTTCGGCGAGATCGCTTACCTGCTGGGATTTGCCTCAGCCGAGGCCTTCCAGCGGGCTTTCAAACGCTGGAATGGCCAGACACCCGGCGAGTTTCGCCGCAGTCATCGCCAAACCGCGTAATGCTTACAACTCTGTAGCGTCTTCCGCGGGCTCCAACGGGTCCAGTTCAAACGCCTGATACTCGAGCAACTCTTCTTGATAGTCATCCATTGCTAAATCCCCCACATCACTCGTTAAAAAAATGCCTGAATAAATGACCAGCGCCTTGAGCATAAAGTGCCCACGTGAAAGAAAAATGACGCAGGCACGCCGACCAGCGGCTACTTATAAAACGTAGCAGGCAGTCAGGTATTTATCACAGGATTTTTTCGATAGAGGCTGTAGGACTTCAGCCGGGTTTGACGTGGATCAATCCAGAAGCCATTTCGGGATCGGTGTCGTGCGACCCGATCCCGAAATGTTTGCCGATTACTGAGCGGCGGTCGGCATGGCCGGAATAGGCTCGCTCGGTGGTGGCAGGGTTGATTGAGGCGGTGGTGCAACCGTTTCGGTGGACGATGACGGCTCGGAGTTTTCAACCGGAGTGATCGGCGCTGTTTCAGCAGGCGGTGCGACCGGCTCCGAAGCGGCAGGTTCCGATGCGGGGGCTGGTGCTGGTTCAGCTGCAGGTTGCGATACGGGTGCCGGCGCTGGTTGCGCTGCCGGTGCTGGCGCAGGCTCTGCTGCTGGCGCTGGCGTCGGAGCCAAAGGAGCCGGAGCAGCCTTGGCCTCAGGCACACCCAGGTCGGTCTTGGGTTTCTCGACGATGTGCGCAGCCTTTTTCGCTTCCGGCGGCAGGAACAGCTCGACCAGGGTAAAAAAACGTTCGTAGAACTTGGCCGACGATACGGTTTCGCTCGCCACCTTGACCATCGAATCATCGGACGAGCCGATCGGCATCGATACCGAACCCAACACGCCCACGCCCACGCTGGCGGAGTTGTTGGTTTTCTTCAGCGCATAACGATCCTGCAAGGCGTTGGCGAACATGGTCGCGTGATGCCCTTCGCTGCCATCATCGGCACACACCACACTGAAGCTGATCTCCATGTGGGTCTCGCCAGTCTGCTGGAAGCTTTTGTGTCCACTGACCAGTTTCGCGTCGGTACTGGTGATGATGTAGCCCTGGCTGAGCAGCGCCCGACGGGCGGCTTCGCAGGTCTGAGCATCAGTCACCGGGTAACTGCGCGAAAACGTCCCGGAATCATTGAAGTTCTCATGCTCATAGATGGGGGCTTTCTTCGACGAGCAGCCGGCGGCGGCAGCCAGCAACAGCGCCAAGCCGACAACCCGCATGGGAATTGATTTAAACATTGAACATCCTGAGGAAAACGGTCCGGGGCGTATTGTGCAACAGATCGATGCTTAGCGGAGCATCGATTAGTGTCTTAAAACAGATACACGTCTACTGACTGCCATTTACCGGAAAAAGTCGCGAGGTAAACATACAAGCGACGGATAACCCATGGCGCTTTGATTGCACCCATAAAAAATCCCGGCCTTTCGGCCGGGATTCTTGTGTTACGGGCGACTCGGTCAGGCGTCAGAAACGCTTGATCTCGGCCTGGCTTTCCAACAGCTTGCGGTAAGCCGCAAAGTCTTGCTGGCCAATGCGCGAGGCGAGGAAGCGACGGTATTGAGCCTTCTCTTCATCTGTCGGCGCAGCCGCTTCGTTCACACCGTTCAGTTGAACGATCACCAGGTTGCCATCAGCCAGGGTCACGCTGTTGAAGGTCGGTTTGTCCTTCGCGGCAGGTTTCGGCATCCGGAACAGCGCTTGCAGCACGGTAGGGTCAATCCCTTCCTGAGCGCGAGTCACGGCTTGGGTCACTTTCCAGTTCTGACCGTCGATTGCCTTGTTCAACGGGGTCTTGCCATCGCGCAGGCTGGCGATCAACTCATCAGCCTTGGTCTTGGCGGCCGAACTGGCGTGTTCCTTGGCCAACTGTGCACGAATGCTGGTGTTGACGGCTTCCAGCGGCAGCTGTGCAGGCTTCAAGTGTTCTTTGGCGCGCAGCACGATCACGGTTTCCGGATCCAGCTCGATGGCGGTGCTGTTGGCACCCTCATCCAGCACTTCAGGACTGAACGCAGCGGTCACTACGGCACGGCTGGCTGCAACACCTTCGCCACCCTCGCGGCCGAACGGCTTGGAGGTGTGAACGGTCAGCTTCAAGTCCTGCGCCGGCTGGGCCAGATCGGAGGACTCGAACGAAGAGTCTTCCAGTTGCTTGGTCGCCTCGACGAAACGCTGTTCGACCTGCTGGGTTTTCAGCTCGCGGGTCAGCTTGTCTTTCAGGCTCGCCAGCGTCGGCACTTCAGGCGCTTCAACGCCCAACAGCTTGATCAGGTGGTAACCGAAGTCGGTGCGAACCGGTCCGGAAACCTGATCCTTGGCCAACGCATACAGCGCGGTTTCGAATGCCGGATCGTAGACGCCAGGGCCTGCGTAGCCCAAGTCACCGCCGTTGTTCGCCGAACCCGGATCCTGGGAGAATTCCTTGGCCAGGGCCTCGAATTTCTCGCCCTTGGCCAGACGCGCCTGAATCTCTTCGATCTTGGCCTTGGCTTGCGCCTCGGTCACTTTATCGTTCACTTCAATCAGAATGTGCGCAGCCCGGCGTTGCTCGGACAGGTTCGCGATTTCTTTCTGATACGCCGCTTGCAGATCTTCGTCCTTGACGGAGACCTGATCAAAGAAGGAAGACTTCTTCAACTCCAGGTAGTCGATGACGACCTGATCCGGTGTCATGAATTCCTTGGCGTGTTCGTCGTAATAGGCCTTGACCTCTTCGTCGGTGAGTTTCACCGCTGCCGGGTCAACCTTGACGTTCAGGGTCGCCATGTCGCGAGTCTGTTTTTCCAGACGGGCGAAAGCCAGAACCTGTGCGTCGGTGACGAAACCGCTACCTGCCAGGCCAGCGCGCAGCTGACCGATCAGCATTTCCTGAGCCAGCATCTGGCGGAACTGCATACGGCTATAGCCCAGTTGACGAATCACCTGGTCGAAACGCTCAGGACTGAACTTGCCGTCGACCTGGAATTCAGGCGTTTGCAGGATCACTTGGTCCAAAGCCGCTTCGGAGAAAGCGAATTTCGAGTTTTCTGCGCCTTGCAGCAGCAGTTTGCGATCGATCAAGCCCTTGAGGGCTGATTCGCGCAGCATTTTTTCGTCGAGCAAGGAAGCGTCGAAATCCTTGCCCAGCTGTTGCATGAGCTGACGGCGTTGCATATCGACCGCCTGGCTCAGCTCGTTCTGGCTGATTTCTTCACCATTGACCTTGGCCGCATCATTCTTGTGCGTCGTGGCCTTGAAGATGGCGTCGAAACCGGTCAAAGCCATCAGTGCAACGACGACCCCGATAATGGTCTTGGCAATCCAGCCTTGTGAATTGTCCCTGATATTCTGCAGCATGCGTCCCCCAGAAACGGTTGAACTTCAAAATTAGGCAACCGTGGAGCGTGGGTAGAATCCGGATAGAAGAAAGGCGCATCCGAGGATGCGCCTTCTCGTAACTGGCGGAGCGGACCGATGACTCGAACTTGCGAGCCTCGGCGTCTCGGATCGGCAACTCGCCGACTGGACTACCGCTCCGCTGCCAGGTCAGGTATGACCCCGACCCGGATAGGCAAAAACCTGAATCGAACTTAGTTGACAGCTTCTTTCAGTGCTTTACCGGCCTTGAAACCTGGTTTTTTGGCTGCTGCGATTTCCAGCTGCTTACCGGTCTGTGGGTTACGACCAATGCGAGCTGGACGATCAGTTACGGAGAAAGTACCGAAACCAACCAGAACAACAGAGTCGCCAGCCTTGAGAGCGCCAGTGACGGATTCGATTACAGCGTCCAGCGCACGGCCAGCAGCAGCTTTCGGGATATCAGCGGATGCAGCGATAGCATCAATCAGTTCCGACTTGTTCACTCTAAGTCCCCTTATATCTATTTGAGTATGATTCTAAGTTTTTTGGTGAAAGCAAAAACGAGTGCTGAATGGCCTACAGACACTTAAGAGCCGCTTTATAACAAGGGCTCTAAAAAGCTGTCAAGGAAGCCCCCCAGGCAAATGCGTACTAATGCGTGCTAATTCTTTCCTTAGAGTCAGACTCGCGTTTTTCATCCTTTGCAACTATCTCTGGAACCACATCAGGCAGGGGCTCCGGCGCGTATTGCAGCGCAATTTGCAGGACCTCGTCAATCCATTTAACCGGTTTAATCTGCAGATCTCGCTTGATATTGTCAGGAATTTCCTTCAAATCGCGCACATTCTCTTCAGGAATGATCACCGTCTTGATTCCGCCACGGTGAGCGGCGAGCAGTTTTTCTTTCAAACCACCGATCGCCAGCACCTGACCACGCAGTGTGATCTCGCCTGTCATGGCGACATCCGCGCGCACTGGAATGCCGGTCAATGCCGAGACCAGTGCCGTGCACATGCCCACACCGGCGCTAGGGCCGTCTTTAGGGGTAGCCCCTTCCGGCATGTGGATGTGCGTGTCGCGCTTCTCGTGGAAGTCCAGGGGAATCCCCAGGCTCTTGGCACGGCTGCGAACAACGGTCAGCGCCGCGGTGATCGATTCGACCATCACGTCACCCAGGGAGCCGGTCTTGATCAACTGGCCTTTACCCGGCACGACGGCGGCTTCGATGGTCAGCAATTCGCCGCCCACTTGAGTCCACGCCAGCCCGGTAACCTGACCGATCTGATCCTGCGATTCAGCCAGGCCATAGCGGAATTTGCGCACGCCGAGGAAGTGCTCGAGCATGTCGGCCGTGACCTTCACCGAGAAGCGTTTTTCCAGCGCGTGCTCTTTGACCGCCTTGCGGCAGACCTTGGCGATCTGGCGCTCCAGCCCACGTACACCGGCTTCGCGGGTGTAGTAGCGGATGATGTCGCGGATCGCCTCGGCGTCGAATTCCAGCTCGCCTTTCTTCAAGCCGTTAGCCGTAATCTGCTTCGGCGAAAGGTACTTGACCGCGATGTTGATCTTCTCGTCTTCGGTGTAGCCCGGCAGACGAATCACTTCCATCCGGTCCAGCAGCGCCGGTGGAATATTCATGGAGTTCGAGGTGCAAAGGAACATCACATCGGACAAGTCGTAGTCGACTTCCAGATAGTGATCGTTGAAGTTGTGGTTCTGCTCGGGGTCGAGCACTTCCAGCAACGCCGACGCCGGGTCGCCACGCATGTCACTGCCCATCTTGTCGATTTCATCGAGCAGGAACAGCGGGTTGCGGACGCCCACCTTTGTCATCTTTTGAATCAATCTTCCTGGCATCGAACCGATATAAGTACGGCGATGACCACGAATTTCCGCCTCATCACGCACGCCACCGAGGGCCATACGGACGAATTTGCGGTTGGTGGCATGAGCAATCGACTCCGCCAGAGAGGTTTTACCCACCCCTGGAGGACCGACCAGGCACAGCACCGGCCCGCGAATTTTCTTCACGCGTTTTTGCACGGCGAGGTATTCGAGGATCCGCTCTTTGACTTCTTCCAGACCGTAGTGGTCTGCATCGAGAATGTCTTCTGCGCGCGCAAGGTCCAGGCGCACTTTGCTCTGGGCCTTCCACGGCACCTGAACCAGCCAGTCGATGTACGAACGCACCACGGTCGCTTCCGCGGACATCGGCGACATTTGTTTCAGCTTGTTCAGTTCACCCTGGGCCTTGGCCAGTGCATCTTTTGGCAGACCAGCGGCATCGATGCGCTTTTTCAGCTCTTCGATTTCGTTGTGGCCTTCGTCGCTGTCGCCGAGCTCTTTCTGAATGGCCTTCATCTGCTCATTCAGGTAGTACTCGCGCTGGCTGCGCTCCATTTGTTTTTTGACACGACCACGAATGCGTTTTTCGACTTGAAGCAGATCGATCTCGGCATCCAGCAACGCCAGAACGTGCTCGACCCGGGCCGACAAATCGATGATTTCGAGGATTTCCTGCTTCTGCTCGATCTTCAGCGCCATGTGCGCGGCCATGGTGTCGACCAGACGACCAGGCTCATCGATGCTGTTGAGCGACGACAGGACTTCAGCCGGGACTTTCTTGCCCAACTGCACATATTGTTCGAACTGGGCCAGCAGGCTGCGGACAAACACTTCCGACTCGCGCTCAGGCGCTTCGGTTTCGTCGATCAGTGAGACTTCGGCACGGCAGTGGCCGTCCACTTCGCTGAAGCGCTCCACGGCGCCCCGCTGCTCGCCTTCGACCAGAACCTTGACCGTGCCGTCAGGCAGCTTGAGCAGCTGCAGGACAGTCGCAATCGTACCTACGCGATAAAGTGCATCTTCACCGGGATCGTCGTCAGCAGGGTTTCTCTGAGCCAGCAGAAGGATCTGCTTGTCGCCCGTCATCGCGGCCTCGAGGGCTTCGATGGATTTCTCGCGCCCCACGAACAGCGGGATAACCATGTGCGGATAAACCACAACATCACGCAATGGCAGGAGAGGCAATTCGATGGTTGTCTTCATGATTTCGCCTCTACGGCGGCCATAAGGCCGTAAACAGATGGAAGTAAGCTTGAAACCAAGATGGGGGTTGCCCTGAAAAAAAACAAGCGCAAAGCGGGTGTTAAAAACGCTTTAAAAGAAAAGGGGCCCGAAGGCCCCTTCTTTGTTCCAGCAGCGTGACGCTTAGGCGTCTGGCGCAGCCTTGGCAGCCGGCTCACTGTTTTCGTAGATATACAGTGGCTTGGACTTGCCTTCTATGACGCTTTCATCGATCACGACTTTACTCACCTCGGACTGCGAGGGGATTTCGTACATCGTGTCGAGCAACACACCTTCGAGAATCGAACGCAGGCCACGGGCACCGGTTTTTCGTTCCAGCGCTCGTTTTGCGACCGATTTCAGCGCGTCGGCCCGGAATTCCAGGTCCACGCCTTCCATCTCGAACAACTTGGCGTACTGCTTGGTCAACGCGTTTTTCGGCTCGGTGAGAATCTGCATCAGCGCAGCCTCATCAAGCTCGTCCAGCGTCGCAAGTACCGGCAGACGACCGACGAATTCCGGGATCAGACCGAACTTGACCAGATCGTCAGGCTCGACTTCACGCAGGGACTCACCGACTTTCTTGCCTTCTTCCTTGCTGCGAACTTCCGCGTTGAAGCCGATGCCGCCCTTGGTGGAACGGTTTTGAATAACCTTTTCCAGACCGGAGAACGCACCACCGCAGATGAACAAAATGTTACGGGTGTCGACCTGAAGGAATTCCTGCTGCGGATGCTTGCGACCACCTTGAGGCGGAACGGAAGCGACCGTGCCTTCGATCAACTTGAGCAGGGCCTGCTGCACGCCTTCACCGGAAACGTCCCGGGTGATCGACGGGTTGTCAGACTTGCGCGAGATCTTGTCGATCTCATCGATGTAGACAATGCCCATCTGGGCCTTTTCCACGTCGTAATCGCACTTCTGCAGCAGCTTCTGAATGATGTTCTCGACATCTTCACCTACGTAACCCGCCTCGGTGAGGGTGGTTGCATCGGCGATGGTGAACGGAACGTTCAGCAAGCGGGCCAGTGTTTCGGCAAGCAGGGTTTTACCCGAGCCTGTCGGGCCGATCAGCAAAATGTTGCTTTTGCCGAGTTCGACGTCGTCATTCTTTTTGTCACGCTGGTTCAGGCGCTTGTAGTGGTTGTACACCGCTACTGCCAAAACCTTTTTCGCACGCTCCTGACCAATCACGTACTGATCAAGGATGCCGCTGATTTCTTTAGGCGAAGGCAATTTATGCGCGCTGCTTTCGGCCTGGGCTTCCTGCACCTCCTCTCGGATGATGTCGTTGCACAGGTCGACGCACTCGTCGCAGATAAAGACCGAGGGGCCGGCAATCAACTTGCGTACTTCATGCTGGCTTTTGCCACAGAAGGAGCAATAGAGCAGCTTGCCGTTGTCCTCGCCGTTGCGGGTGTCAGTCATTCGTTCGATCCAAATCCGATAGGCTTGCAACACAAGATGAAGGCTATTGCGGGCTTTTTCAAGCCCGCTGGTGATCGGACCCGCCGACCAACCTTATTTTGAGCTGCTTAATTAAGCGGGGCGCTGGTTGATCACTTCATCGATCAGCCCGTACTCACGCGCTGCTTCTGCACTCATGAAATTGTCGCGGTTGGTGTCGCGCTCGATTTCTTCAAGAGTGCGCCCGCTATGCTTGGCCATCAGCGTGTTGAGACGCTCACGAATGAAGAGGATTTCCTTGGCATGGATTTCGATATCCGAAGCCTGGCCCTGGAAACCGCCCAGTGGCTGGTGAATCATCACACGCGAGTTCGGCAGGCAGTAACGCTTGCCCTTGGCACCGGCAGTCAACAGAAACGCGCCCATGCTGCACGCCTGACCGATACAGGTGGTCGACACGTTTGGCTTGATGAACTGCATGGTGTCGTAGATCGACATGCCCGCCGTCACCGAACCGCCCGGGGAGTTGATATAGAGATGGATGTCCTTGTCCGGGTTTTCCGCTTCAAGGAACAGCAGTTGCGCACAGATCAGGTTGGCCATGTAGTCCTCTACCGGACCAACCAGAAAGATCACTCGCTCCTTGAGAAGGCGCGAGTAGATGTCATAGGCGCGCTCGCCACGAGCAGATTGCTCGACAACCATCGGGACCAGGCCGCCTGCGGCCTGGATATCAGAGTTCTGCTGAATATACGAATTACGGAACATGCTCTGCAGTCACTCCCAAATAGTTATGTCTTGAATACGCATAAGCCAGCACGAAGGCTGGCTTATGGTGTGTGCTTCTTACCGCAAAAACGATCAGTCGGCTTGTGGAGCTTCTACCGGCTTGACTGCTTCTTCGTAAGAGACCGATTTGTCGGTCACGCTAGCTTTCTGCAGAACAGTATCCACAACTTGCTCTTCCAGCACAACAGAACGAACTTCGTTCAGTTGCTGGTCGTTCTTGTAGTACCAGGACACAACCTGCTCAGGCTCCTGGTAGGCCGAAGCCATTTCCTGAATCATTTCGCGAACGCGGGTTTCGTCAGGCTTGAGGTCGAACTGCTTGACCACTTCGGCCACGATCAAACCCAGCACAACGCGGCGCTTGGCTTGTTCTTCGAACAGCTCGGCCGGCAGTTGATCAGGCTTGATGTTGCCACCGAACTGCTGAACAGCCTGCACGCGCAGACGGTCGACTTCGTTGGACAGCAGAGCCTTAGGCACTTCGATCGGGTTGGTGGCCAGCAGACCGTCCATCACCTGATTCTTGACCTTGGATTTGATTGCCTGACGCAGCTCGCGCTCCATGTTCTTGCGAACTTCGGCGCGGAAGCCTTCCAGACCGGTTTCCTTGATGCCGAATTGAGCGAAGAATTCTTCGTTCAGCTCTGGCAGTTTTGGCTCGGAAACAGTGTTCACGGTCACGGTGAACTCAGCGGCTTTGCCCGCCAGGTCGAGGTTCTGATAGTCCTCTGGGAAGGTCAGGTTCAGAACGCGCTCTTCGCCGGCTTTAGCGCCAACCAGACCGTCTTCGAAACCAGGGATCATGCGGCCGGAACCCAGCACCAGCTGAGTGCCTTTGGCGGAACCACCGGCGAACACTTCACCGTCGACCTTGCCGACGAAATCGATGTTCAACTGATCTTCGTTCTGGGCAGCGCGATCGGCCACTTCGAAACGGGTGTTCTGCTTGCGCAGCACGTCCAGCATCTTGTCCAGATCGGCATCAGCCACGTCAGCGCTCAGGCGCTCTACGGTGATACCTTCGAAACCGGCAACGGTGAACTCAGGGAACACTTCGAAGATCGCGACGTATTCCAGATCTTTGCCGGCTTCCATCGATTTAGGCTCGATCGAAGGAGCGCCAGCCGGGTTCAGCTTCTGCTCGACAACCGCTTCGTAGAAAGAAGACTGGATCACATCGCCGACTGCTTCCTGACGCGCATCAGCACCGAAACGGCGCTTGATTTCGCTCATTGGCACTTTGCCTGGACGGAAGCCAGCAATCTTGGCCTTTTGGGCAGTCTGCTGCAGACGCTTGTTGACCTGAGTCTCGATGCGCTCAGCCGGCACGGTGATGCTCATGCGGCGCTCAAGAGCAGAAGTATTTTCAACAGAAACTTGCATGGATATTCCTCGTTGCACAGACGTTAGCCGGCCGTTTCCGACCCCAGAATCAAGGGCATGCATTCTAGTGGGTCAAACTCAAGAAGTCACCCTACTGAAAACGGGTAAAAAAGCAGCAGGCAATTTATAGGCGGGGACAAACGGTTATGCCTCGCCCTGTTAGCAAATACAGCCAGTCATGCCAGGGCTTTGCACCAATCCTTCTATATATAGAAGGATTCGGCAATCCATCCCTGACAGCCGACCCCACGAGGGGACCGACGGGCGGATCGGCATCATCGAGAAACAAAAATACGATGAAAACCCCACCCCTACGACGACCCAGGACATGCAGCCGCTTAATACTCGAACCGCTAAAACAAAAAAGGCGCCAGACTATTAAATCTGGCGCCTCTCTAAATATGGGGTGGACGAAGGGGATCGAACCCTCGACAACGGGAGTCACAATCCCGTGCTCTACCAACTGAGCTACGCCCACCATATTGCCTTGCAAGGAAGCCAAACAACTACCTTGCTGCGCCTCAACCAGGCCAACGGCCTGGGTAAAGCTTTATTTGGTGCGGATGAAGAGACTCGAACTCTTACACCTTGCGGCGCTGGAACCTAAATCCAGTGTGTCTACCAATTCCACCACATCCGCGGTTTGAAGCTGTTAAAGCAAAGGCGCCAGACTGTTAATCTGGCGCCTTTCGAAATATGGGGTGGACGAAGGGGATCGAACCCTCGACAACGGGAGTCACAATCCCGTGCTCTACCAACTGAGCTACGCCCACCATATTGCGCTACTTGTGCCAAAGCTGCCTAATGGCGCACCCGGCAGGACTCGAACCTGCGACCATCCGCTTAGAAGGCGGATGCTCTATCCAGCTGAGCTACGGGCGCCTTATTAATCTGTACTCTTGGAGGACTACAAACTAAGTGCTTTCCAGTCTCGCAGAACCGTAATCCCGCTCGACCTTCTTATCCAGTGCTAGGCTGTGCCCGACAAGTGCGACGAATAGTATAGAGCGCCCCGAAGGCCGTCAAATCCTTTTTATAAAAAATTCATTTAATTAAAGGGGTTAGGGGAATTTGCAGACCAAGCGCCTTTGCCCTCACCGCATGACATGCGAGAATACGTTCTCTTTTTTTCCCCTCTCGATGGTTAATCACGCGCAATGACTGCACAACTAATCGACGGCAAATCGATCGCCGCCAGCCTGCGCCAGCAGATCGCCAAACGAGTCACCGAGCGTCGCGAGCAAGGTTTGCGCACGCCCGGCCTCGCGGTGATCCTGGTCGGCAGCGATCCTGCCTCTCAGGTTTATGTCTCGCACAAGCGTAAAGACTGTGAAGAGGTAGGCTTCATTTCCCAAGCCTACGACCTGCCTTCCGAAACCACTCAAGAAGCCTTGACCGATCTGATCGATCGCCTGAACGAAGACCCGGCAATTGACGGCGTCCTGCTTCAGCTTCCGTTACCCGAACACCTGGATGCGTCCAAATTGCTCGAGCGCATTCGTCCGGATAAAGACGTCGACGGCTTCCATCCCTATAACGTTGGCCGCCTGGCCCAGCGCATTCCGCTGCTGCGCCCCTGCACGCCCAAAGGCATCATGACCTTGCTGGAAAGCACTGGTGCAAACCTGTACGGGATGGACGCCGTTATTGTCGGCGCTTCCAATATCGTGGGTCGTCCGATGGCGATGGAATTGCTGCTGGCCGGTTGCACCGTGACTGTCACCCACCGTTTCACCGAGGACCTCGCCGGCCATGTCGGCCGCGCCGATCTGGTGGTCGTTGCCGCTGGCAAGCCAGGGCTGGTCAAAGGTGAGTGGATCAAGGAAGGCGCGATCGTGATCGACGTCGGCATCAACCGTCAGGAAGACGGCAAACTGGTGGGCGACGTGGTCTACGAAACAGCCCTGCCCCGCGCCGGATGGATCACGCCAGTGCCAGGCGGAGTGGGTCCGATGACACGCGCCTGCCTGCTGGAAAACACTCTGTACGCAGCGGAAACACTGCACAGCTGAGTTCGTGTAAAGACGCCAGCGACAATCAAAAGAACCCCGCTGATAGCGGGGTTCTTTTTGCCTCCCGTAAAAGACTGACCATCCGCCGGAAAATGACTTTTATTTCATGTTTCCAAAGAGTTTCAGCTCCTACTTGAACAACCATCGACAGTTATTCAGCCATACTCCAGAATGTCGCGCTTTTACGAAACAGCCCGTTACAGAACGGCTTATCAACACATTAAGAGTCTGCCAGCGTGAAAATCCGTCTTTCCATCCTGAGCCTATTTTTTGCATTTACAGGGACGTTCATCACGCCAGCGGTTAACGCCGCTGATACCACCTCAGCCCCCCGCGATACATCACACCTTAAGATCGCTTCCGGCAGCGCATTGCTGATGGATCTGCAGACCAACAAGGTCATCTACGCCAGTAACCCCGACGTGGTTGTACCCATTGCCTCGGTCAGCAAACTGATGACTGCTTTGGTCGTGGTTGAAGCCAAGCAGAACATGGATGAGTACATCTCCATCAACATCAGCGACACGCCTGAAATGAAAGGGGTGTTTTCCCGGGTCAAACTCAACAGTGAAATGCCGCGCAGGGAAATGCTGCTGATTGCGCTGATGTCCTCTGAGAACCGTGCCGCCGCCAGCCTTGCGCATCACTATCCGGGCGGTTATGTCGCATTCATCGCGGCCATGAACGCCAAGGCCAGGGCTCTGGGCATGACCAATACTCACTATGTCGAGCCGACGGGCCTTTCGCCTCGCAACGTCTCGACGGCGCGTGACTTGAGCAAATTGCTGATCGCTGCTCACAAGTACCCGATCTTGACGGAGCTGAGCACCACCAAAGAAAAAACCGTTTCGTTTCGCAAGCCAAACTACAGCCTGGGTTTCCACAATACCGACCACTTGATCGGCAAGCCGAACTGGGACATCAAACTGACGAAAACCGGCTTCACCAACCAGGCTGGCCACTGCCTGGTGTTGGTCACCAGCATGGGCAATCGTCCGGTAGCACTGGTGATCCTCGACGCGTTCGGCAAATACACGCATTTTGCCGATGCCACCCGTATACGTAACTGGGTCGAAACCGGCAAGGGCACGACCGTGCCGTCCGTAGCCCTGCAATACAAGTCGGAAAAAAACCTCAAGCACCGTCAGAGCGGCGTTGTTGAAGCGTCGAAATAATCCGGCGACCGCAAAAACAAAGCCCCGATAATCCGGGGCTTTTTTTCGTCTGGCATTAATCGTTGGGCAGCGGCATCTGGTCGTCATCCGGAATGCCATCCCCTGCACTCGGGTCTCGCGTGCCGTGGGGATGCTCCGTTGGCACGACCATCGGACGCGCCAATGGGTCTCTTAACGGATCATCGGGATCCATCACCGGATCAACGCCCTCTTCAGGGGTTGTGGGAACACTGTCCGGACGTTTGTCGTTGAAACTCGAATCGGTAGACATACACACCTCACCACAGTTGAGATCAGTGTTTCAGGTCGGCAAGCGGGTCATAAGGCTTGGCGGGTGTCTTGCCCTCCTCGCCCGGTTTTATATCTCTGGGCGCCTTGGCAGGGCCAATGGGATCGACCTGAGGATCGGCCAGGTCCGGCGAATCCGGATCAAAACCCAATTCATCACCTGAAGAATGTTCAGACGAGTGCGGGCCAGAGGGGGTATTGGATTGAGCCATGGACGCCTCCTTGGGGCTGGCCCGCAGAAGTGCGGGCCTTTCCACTTGGAGGTCAGGTTCGCGCAGCGGTGCCAGGCACATGACGAACGGAAGCTTACTGCGTACTCAACGCTTTCTTCGCGCGTTCGGCCGCCTGCTCCTGCCCTGCCTGACCGAGATCACTCGCTGCCTTCAGCCAGCGCTGCGGGTCAACGTTGGCCGGGATTTGATTGGGCTTCTGGATCAGTACGGCCCAGCCGCCAGCGTCCTTGAACGATGACTCAAAGGAGCTGAAGCTCATCAGGTTGCGGTGATTCATTCCGGCGCGCAGCAACACCGTTTGCTTCTGGCGGTTGTAACCGGCAAGGATGGCGTAACGCGGTCCGGCCCACATTGCCGAGCCTTCGGTAAAGCGCACCATCACCGGGTAACCGGCGGCGACCTGGGTCAACAACGCCGGTAAACGGCTGTCGAGGGGATACACCACCATCCCGTATTCACGGGCAAGGTTTTGCATGTTCTGCTGTAACTGGGCTTCAGCGCCCGGCAAGTGCAGCGGTTTCTCAAGCAGCCCCGGCGTAATCACGATGCCTTGCTGCGAGAGCATGCTGGCCAATACCTGGGGACCGCTTTGAAAGTCCTGGCCCCGATAGAACGTGCCGCTGAGCTCGACACGTTCCGGCAGACGCTTGATCTCCGGCGCCACGCTTCCCGCGCAACCCGCCAACCCTGCGACGCAGCCGACCACCAGCAACGCCGTTCGAATCCGAGAAAATACCCGCTCCATTATCACTCTCTTGTTCAGACGCCGGGCAACACGCTCCCGGCTTGGCCGTCGATCATAGGACGCCGCAAGGCGCCGGTATAGCCTTTACCTGCAGTTGAGTGCATTCGATAGAGCGAACAGGTTGGGGACTGCTGACCTTTGGTCAATGGCTGGAAACACAGCAACGACTAGACTGTCATTTGCAAAGAGTGTGCGCCCGCTGCAGGGCGAAGAGGAGGCACTGATGAGCCTGACAATGACAATCTTGATGCTGGTGTCTGGCTGGCTGGCAGTGGCCACCGCCATGTTGTGGGGTGTCCTGCGTGTTACCCGTCGCCATCATCACCACCCGGTTCAATCGGCGCCTGTGGCGAAGACCGATGAACCGCCTGTGCACCGGGCGCCGGTGCACTGACGTATTTTGAATTGATAAAAAAACGGCCGCCTGGACTCTTTCGAGCACAGGCGGCCGTTTCGTTTATCGGCGATTAAGCTTCAGCGACAATGCGCTTCTGCCTGGCGCGCCGCGACATCATGTTCAAAGCCTCGATCGTCGCCGAGAACGCCATGGCTGCATACACATAGCCTTTCGGTACGTGGGCACCGAAGCCTTCGGCGATCAGCGTCATGCCGATCATGATCAGGAAGCCCAGCGCCAGCATCACCACCGTCGGGTTGTCGTTGATGAACCTGGCCAGCGGGTCAGCCGCCAGCAACATCACCAGCACCGACACCACCACCGCGATGATCATGATCGGCAAATGCTCGGTCATGCCGACAGCAGTAATGATGCTGTCGATCGAGAACACCATGTCCAGCATCAGAATCTGCCCGATCGCAGCCGCGAACCCCAGGGTCACAGTCGAGGTCGCGGACTTCGAGTCTTCCGGCGCCGGGTCCATGCTGTGATGGATCTCGGTGGTCGCCTTCCACAACAGGAACAGGCCGCCGGCGATCAGGATCATGTCCTTCCAGGAGAACGCGTGGCCGAGGATATCGATCACTGGCTCAGTCAACTGGACGATGAACGCGATGGTGCTCAACAAGCCCAGTCGCAGGATCAGCGCCATGCCGATACCGATACGTCGCGCTTTCTGTCGATGCTGCTCCGGCAATTTGTTGGTCAGAATCGAGATGAAGATCAGATTATCGATGCCGAGCACGATTTCCATGACGATCAACGTGGCCAGGGCAACCCAGGCGGTGGGGCTTGCAGCAAGTTCTAAAAGGTATTCCATGGGTCAGTCCTGACTCGTTGTAGACGGTTTAGATTTCCTGGGACGAAGATTCGACTTTCTGCTTGTCTTCGCGCGATGGCTCTTTCTTGCTGATCAGGCCACCCGTGGCATCACTGATCGCTTGCTCGGCAGCCTTGTGGGTGTCATCGATCGCCTGTTTTGCACTTTCGGCAGCCTGACCCATCAGTTGGTGAGCGCTTTTCTCGGCCTGTTCGCAACCGGCCAGCACCAGTAAAGACGTGATCAGCAGCGCCGTGGTTTTAAGCTTCATGTGACTTCCTCGATAGTACAAACCGGACCGAACTAATGGCCCGTCGATAGCGAGGCATTCTAGGGAGGCAAACACTTCAGGAAAATTCGTATTTTCAGCGGTTATACTTCGGTTTTTACGAACTGTAGGTCGTCATGCTCAACTACCGACAATTGCATTACTTCTGGGTGGTCGCCAAAACCGGCAGCATCGTGCGCGCCTGCGAGCAACTGAACCTGACGCCACAAACCATCAGCGGACAGATTTCCTTGCTCGAACAGACCTACGGCATCGAGTTGTTCAGGCGCGTCGGCCGGCAGTTGGAACTCACCGAGGCCGGACGCCAGACGCTGCCTTACGCCGAGCAAATGTTTCAACTGGGTGGCGAACTGGAGTTGATGCTGCGGGCGCAGCCCAACGAACAACAGATTCTGTTCCGGGTTGGGGTGGCCGACGTGGTGCCCAAGTCCATCGTTTATCGTCTGATTGCGCCGACCATGGAATTGAGCGAGCCGCTGCGCATCACCTGCCGAGAAGACAAACTCGAACGCCTGCTCGCCGACCTGGCGATTCAGCGCCTGGACCTGGTGATTTCCGACAGCCCGATGCCCTCGCACCTCGACATCAAGGGCTACAGCCAGAAGCTTGGAGAATGCGGGATCAGTTTTTTCGCGACCCCGGCACTGGCAGCGCAGTATGGCCAGGACTTCCCGCGCAGCCTGCACGGCGCACCGTTGTTGATTCCCGGGCCGGAAACCGTAGTGCGCAGTCGCTTGCAGCGTTGGTTTGCCGAGCAGCAGATCCAGCCGCGCATCGTCGGTGAGTTCGACGACAGCGCGCTGATGCAGGCATTCGGTCAATCGGGCAGCGGGATTTTCATTGGCCCGAGCGTGATTGCCGATGAAGTGAAACGCCAATACGGCGTGGAGTTGATTGGCCAGACCGACGCGGTGACCGAGTCGTTCTACGCCATTTCAGTGGAACGCAAGGTCAAGCACCCTGGCATTGTCGCCATTACCGAAGGTGCCCGACGCGAGCTGTTCACCGACGATTGAAGCCTCAGGCGCAGACTTCGCGTGGCTTCATGGTCATCAGCGCCATCGCCAGCAGAATCGACACCAGGATGAACGCGGCGGCGGCAAAACCCAGCCCGCCCAGGCCGACGCTGTCGATCACGCGTCCGCCGACCATCGCGCCCAGGCCGATCCCGAGGTTGGCCCCGGCAATGTTCAGCGAGGCGGCAAAGGCTGGCGCCTCGGGTGCGGCCTTCATCAAGCGCACATGGCTGACCAGGAACAAAGCCGCTTGAGTCACACCCCAAATGCCCATCGCCGCCGCCAGGCCGAGTGGCGAATGAATATTCGGCACCAACGCCACCATGCCGGCGATCATGAATGCGCAGAACATCATGGACGCGATCAGCGGATTACGATCCACCGCGCGGCCGCCCAGCGAGTTGCCGATCAGCCCGACCGCGCCGAAGCCCATCAGGCACCAGCCGACCACCGTACCGTTGAATCCGGCCAGGCGTTCAAGGATGTCAGCCAGGTAGGTGTAAGCGGTGAACATGCCGCTGAACACCAGGATCGACAGCAACACATGCCCCACCATCAACGGGCTGCGCAGAATCTTGAATTGCGAACGAAAGCTCACCTGATGTTGATGCAGGTTGGTCTTCGGCAGGTAAACGAACAGCAACAACGCCTTGGCAAACGCGATCACCGCCAGAATGCCGAAGGCACTGCGCCAGCCGAACGCGTCGGAAATCAGCGTGCCGACCGGAATGCCGAACACCGTGGCGCAGACAATACCGAAGCCGATCTTGGCGATGGCGCGCCCGGCATAATCAGGCCCGACGATGTCCACCGCCGTTTCACTGGCCAGCGCCCAGAACACCGGCAACCCCAGCGCCGGGATCAAGCGGGCAATGGCCATCACCCAGATGTTCGGCGCAAATGCGGCGAGGGTGTTCGCCAGGCCGAACATGATCAACACCGAGATGAACAGTTTGCGCCGCTCGAAACGGGCGAAGTACGCGGTCAGGAACGGCCCGAACGCGGCGACGGTGAAAGCGAACAAGGTCACCAGCAATCCCGCTTGAGGAATGCTGACGTCCAGGTCTCGAGCGATCGCCGGCAGCAGGCCGACGATGATGAATTCCGTGGTCAGCACGGTAAAACCCGCAGCGGACAACAGAAGAATGGGCAACAACATGCAGAACTCCAGAAAACGACGACACCAGCGATAACCCGAGGGCCCACTGGCATGACTTGAAAATGAGGATGGCGAATCTTAACAGAGTGTTTCCAATCAGGGTTGCACGAACCTGCCTATCTCGTTGATCACGCGGGCGGCAGATCGTCACAGGTCTGAAGGATCAAGCGCACCCTGTGATAAAGTCCGCGCCCCGCGATACGTACACCCTGTTCATCGGCCATTCAGTGGCATTGATGTCGCGACACCCCCGCACCTAATAATCAGAGATGCCGTTTTATGACTGCTTCATCCCCTTCGCTATTGCAACGCCTGAAACGCTTGAGCCTGGTCTCGCAAATCGTCATCGGCCTGATCGCCGGGATTGCCCTGGCGTTGTTCGCGCCGGACGTGGCGAAGTCCACCGCGTTCATCGGCAAAGTGTTCGTGTCGGCACTCAAAGCCGTCGCGCCAATCCTGGTGTTCGTGCTGGTCATGGCCTCGATCGCCAACCACAAGCACGGCCAGGAAACCCATATCCGGCCGATTTTGTTTCTGTACCTGCTCGGTACGTTTGCCGCCGCCGTCGTGGCAGTCGTTGCCAGCACCGTGTTCCCGTCGAGCCTGGTACTGGCCACGCATGACGTCGCGGTGAGCGCGCCGGGCGGCATCGGCGAAGTGTTGCAAAGCCTGCTGCTGAGTGTGGTCGACAATCCGGTCAGCGCGCTGATGAACGCCAACTTCATTGGCATTCTGGCTTGGGCAATCGGCATGGGCATCGCCATTCGCCACGCCGGTGACACGACTCGCGAAGTGCTGGGCGACCTGTCCAATGGCGTGACCTTGATCGTGCGCCTGGTCATCCGTTTCGCGCCTTTGGGGATCTTCGGCCTGGTGGCGTCGACGCTCGCCACCTCGGGTTTCGGTGCCTTGATCGGCTATGCGCATCTGCTGGCCGTGTTGCTGGGCTGCATGCTGTTCGTGGCGCTGGTGATGAACCCGGTGATTGTGTTCTGGAAGCTGCGTCGCAACCCCTATCCGCTGGTACTGACCTGCTTGCGGGAAAGCGGTATCACCGCATTTTTCACCCGCAGTTCGGCGGCGAACATCCCGGTCAACCTGGAATTGAGCAAGCGCTTGGGCCTGCACGAGGACACCTATTCGGTCTCGATTCCGCTGGGCGCCACTATCAACATGGCCGGCGCGGCGATCACCATTACCGTGCTGACGCTGGCCGCCGTCCACACACTGGGCATCGCCGTCGACATTCCGACCGCCATCCTGCTGAGCGTGGTTGCGGCAATCTGTGCCTGCGGCGCGTCTGGCGTGGCCGGCGGTTCGCTGTTGCTGATTCCACTGGCGTGCAGCCTCTTCGGCATCCCGAGTGAAATCGCCATGCAGGTGGTGGCGGTCGGTTTCATCATCGGCGTATTGCAGGACTCGGCGGAGACGGCGCTGAACTCTTCCACAGATGTGCTCTTCACGGCTGCCGCGTGCCTGGGTGAAGAACAGAAAGCGCAGCGCCTGGCCTGATACTTCGCGTCCACAGGGAAAAACAAAAAAGCCCGCCAAGGTTTGCACCTTGGCGGGCTTTTTAATGCCTGGACGGTTTAGAACGCGCCCATGTAATCGCGCTTGCCCACTTCCACACCGTTGTGACGCAGCAGTGCGTAAGCAGTGGTCACGTGGAAGAAGAACTGCGGCAGACCGTAGGTCAGCAGGTAGGCCTGGCCGGTGAAGCGCTTCTCTTTCGGCGTGCCCTGACGGGTGATGATCTCGATGCCTTCCTTGCCATTGATCTGCTCTGGCTTGATCTCGCCGATGAAGGCCAGAACCTTGGCGATCAGGGCTTGCAGCTCAGCGAAGGTGGTTTCGCTGTCGTCATACTTCGGCAATTCGACCTCGGCCAGGCGTGCGGAAACGCCTTTGGCGAAATCAACGGCGATCTGCACCTGGCGCACCAGCGGGAACATGTCCGGGTACAGACGCGCTTGCAGGAAGGCGTTTGGGTCAATGTTCTTGGCGGTGGCGTGGGCTTCGGCCTTGTTCAGAACGTCGCTCAGGGCATTGAGCATTTGTTTGAAAACCGGAACCGATGCGTCGTACAGGGAAATGGTCATGGCAGTCTCGTGTGATGACAGGAGTGAATCGTGGGTCGATTATAACGATGCACCGCGCTTGCGGCGGGTCTTTTATCCGGCGTCCAATTGAGGATCAACGGCAATCAGCCCCCAGTCGGAGCAGTAACGCCGAACGACCCGGCTTGAGATACGGTTCGATCTCGCCGATCTTGCACGACGCCAGGTCCTGCAGCTCAGGCGGCAGCGGCTCCTGAACGAATAGTCGCGCGTCCGATTGTTTCACCTCGTTCACCTCTGCAACCGTGAGTGCTTCCACGGGCCGGCCCATGTAATAGACCAGGCGAATGTCCGGCTCACCAACACTGTAGGCTTTCTGATCCGGTTGCCTGGCCGCCAGAGTGGCTACCTGTTCAAGCCCGCCGAACCGATGCGCCAGCACCTGCCCTTCAATGAACACATAAAACACCAGAAACCCGGCCAGCGTGATGTAAGGCACCGTGGCCAGGCCCACCCGCCAACGCCCTTTCGCGCCTTCAAGCAACCCGGTCCAGCGCAGCGCCAGCAGCAGCGCGATAGCCGGGTAAACCGGCAACAGGTATTTGCCGTGTTTCTCGGTGAACATGGAAAAAACCAGCAATGGCAGCAGGCAACAGCACAGCAACATGCCCGCTTCACGACGCGAGCGAATCAGCGCCCAGAACGCTCGAGGCCGCACAAATACAATCAACCAGAAAGGAAAGAAATCACCGGCCAGGTACAGCAGATAGGCATACCAGGCCTCGGCACCCTGCCCGTCGATTTTGTTCACGATGTCTTCGCTGATGATCGACGCCCAAATGCCCCACCCCTGACTGAAAGACACCGCCACATACCAGGAGCTGCCCAGCACTACGGCAATGACCCAGCCCCAGCCATCACACAGGTAGGCCTTGGCGCGGGAATCTTTATAGATCAGGGCATAAGCCAGAATCGGTGCCGTTACCCACAACAGGCAAACCGGCCCCTTGGTCAGCAGCGCACACCCCAACAGTACGTAGCTGAGTCGACTCCAGCCGATTCGGCCCTGACTGAAGACATACTGCCAGGCCGCCAACAACGCGCCGAAACACAGCAGGGTCAAAAACATCTCGATTTCAGAGCGGCGGGCAAACAGGCTGAACGCGCCATTGGCGGCCAGGAACACCGCCGCAAGCAAGCCCGCCTGATGTCCGGCAAGACGGGTGCCATACAGGTAAATACCGATGCAGCACATCGTCGCAGCCAGGGCCGATGGCAAGCGCACGCTCCACTCGGACAAACTGCCCAGCATGCCTGTCGACAACAGACCGACCCAATAGAAGAACGGTGGCTTGGACAGGTACAGCTCACCGTTCATGTATGGCAGCAGCCAGCTCCCTGCCTCGCGCATTTCACGGACGGTGACGGCCCGGCGAGCTTCGTTGACGCTGAGGAACGGCACACTGCCAAGGCCCCAGAAAAACAACAACACGATGGCAATAACGACGAGCAAGGTGACATTACGGGTCAAAAATCGACTGTAATCCAACTTCATCAAAGCTTCTCCGCACCAACTCCCAGAGTGCCTTTCGCTTTTGTGAACCGATAGAACAGGTTGGGCTCGCTGACGATATAGAGCTCGCCATCTGCGTCCATGGTCATGCCTTCGGCTTGCGGCACATTTTTCTTGAGGTCGCCCGCCAGGCTTAGCAGGGACATAATGCTGACGAAATTACCCTTTTCGTCCAGTTCGGTCACGTTGTTGGACTCTTCGCTCAACATCAGCAAATGCCCTGTTCGCGGATCGTAAAAGCATTCGGAAAGGTCCCGGCTGAACACACTGCGATCCACCCATGAGGTCAGGTCATCAATGCGAATCTGCAATGACCCACCCAGGGAGGCGAGCATGCCCGTGACCGAATACAGCTGCCGCGGGTCGCGCTCCTTGACCGCCAGGACGCGATCATTGGCCACGTCATAGGTCACGCCCTCGAACCCTTTGTTGTGGTTGCTCAGGTTGACCCCGATGGCGAGAAACCTGGCGTCCTTCACGTGGAGGGGGCCCGGGGTGTCCGGCAAGGTGATGATGTCCAGTTGCTGCTTCACTTCGTCGGCGATCACCACGCGTCCGCCGCCGATGTAAGCGATGCCCTCGGCGTCCTGAAACCCGATCAGCGGATAGTGTTCAAGCACATCACCGTCACGGCTCAACGCCAGAATCTCCATGGGCTCGCCGTTGGTAATACCGAGCATGCGCCCACGATCGAAATCATAGGCAATGCCCGACAAATTGGTCACGCCGGGAAGTGGCTTGGCGTCGATAACCGACCGGTAGTCCGGCAGCCAGATATTTTTGTCCGGGGCCTGATTGCCGTACCACTTGTTGTGCCAGTGCCCATACAACTGCGAGTGCCAGGAAAACCGTAGGCAAACCGCGAAGAGCAGCGCCAACGCAACAACAAGAACGATCACTCCTACCTTCCAGGGTTTGCTCATGCTCTTCCTTAATTCCAAGTAAAGCGATACACGTGGTCCGGTTGTACTGCGTGACATTTGCCGTTATCGGCATCGGCGCCAACGATCGACCACTCTGCACGGGATGTCTCGCCGAGTTCATGTGCGCCTTGGGGGTTGAAACACTGCTCCAGCAACTCGTCCGGCACCAATGCGTAGGCCTGAGGGTGTTCACGCAGCCACTGCGCGGCCTGCTCGACGGTGGAGCTGGCCATCCCGAAATGCACGATCGGCTGGCGGGCGTACAACCAGTGACCTTCGCGCCACTGGACCATTACCAGGTCAGCCCCGTGCGTCATGGTCGCCGCCTGCGCCATGATTTCTTTATGAGGGTTGGCGCCGTCCTTCATCGGTTCGATAAACCCACGGGCGAACCACAGCACGAACCAGCTCACCACCACCGCCTGAAAAATCCGCCGTCCGCGCGGGCGCTTGGCGAACCAGCGCTTGAGCAACCAGGGAATCAGCGGCGCCGAGACCAGCACCAACCCAGGCAGTGCCGGGTAGATGTACAACTTGCGTTTGCCACTGGCCAGACAGAAAAACAGCACGACCAGCGCTACCCAGCCAAGCAGCACCAGCACTCGACCGTCACGCTTGGCAAGCTGCCTGCGCCAGGCGGGTACCAGCCACGGCAGGACCAGGAACAGCGGCAACCAGTATTGGGGAATTACGTTGACGAAGAAGTACCAGAACGGCTCTCGATGATCCCACGCAGCGGCATAGCGCCCCGCAGTCTGGCGCAACAGGATCTCGCGCGCATACGCCACCTCGTCAGCCGAGCCATTGAGCACGATGGACAAGGCCAAGGGCAGCAACCAGATGGCGATTGCGCCCAAAAAGACCAAAAAGCCCAGAGACCACTTGCGCGCTTCGCCGGGCATGGCCACCACACCCGACCAGCCTTTGCGCACCGCATAGGCATACGGAATCAGCATCAGCGCCGGAACGAAGCCAACCCCTTTGGTAATGACGCCAATGCCCATCGAGGCGCATCCCACGTAAAACCAGCGCCAGGCCGGGCCGACCAGCAAGTGACGCGCCAACCCGTACATGCCCAGGGACGTGAACAGAATCAGGAAGCTGTCGATCTGGCCGGTGCGCAGGATGCTGTAGGTCTGATAGGTGGCCAGGTACAAGAGCGCCGCTGTGCGACCGATGCGCTGATTCCATAACCGGCGGGCCAGGTCGTAGACCATGGCGGTGACCGTCACGGCCGAAAAAAGGCCGGGGATGTACAGGGCGATATCAGGTTTGCCGGTGAGCCAGGTGAAGAACGCCACCGCCCACATGAAAATCGGCGGTTTGTCCCCGTAGATCTCCCCGGCACGGTGAGGAATCAGCCACGAACCGTTATGCAGCATCTCCAGCGCCACACCGAGGAAGCGTTCCTCGTCCACGTTCAGAGGCTGACGCAGCCCCAGTCCCGCACCGATCAACAAGAAAGCAAGCAGCATCAAGCCCAGGCATTCAACCCGGGGGGAAAGGGATCTGCGCATGATTTATTCCTTCGGGTGCCTGCTTTTCGCAATCAATTGCAGGTTGCGGAAATAGACGATGGAACCGAACGCCTGACCGGCGATGAACACCGGGTCTTGTCGGTAAATCGCATAAAAAAGCAGCAAGGTGCTGCCGACGATGCTCAGGTACCAGAAGCTCACCGGGATCACACTGCGTTTCTTGTATTCGCTGTACAGCCACTGCAAGACAAAACGACCGGTAAAAGCGATTTGGCCGGTAAACCCGACCACCAGCCACAACGTTTCTCTTGAGAGATTCATTCCTGAACCTCCTGGGCATCGGTATTGAGCCGGGTGCGCTTGATCAGCCACCAGACGCCGAACAGATCGAGAATGCCTACCAACGCACGATCGAGGTTGCCGTACTTGGACACCCCGGCGGTACGGGCCCGGTGGTTGACCGGATGGACGACCATTCGGCCGTTTTGGCGCTGGATCAGCGCAGGAATGAACCGATGCATATGGTCGAAGTACGGCAGGCGCAAAAACGCCGCACGCTCGATCACTTTCAACCCGCAACCGGTGTCGGGCGTGTCGTCCCTGAGCAGGCGGCGACGCAGGCCGTTGGCAAATCGCGACGCCCAGCGCTTGCTTGCCGTATCACGACGATTGACCCGATGCCCGGCGACCAGTTGCAGGTCGGCGACACCGTGCTGGCTGCGCACCAGCGCCAACATCCCGGGAATGTCCGCCGGATCGTTCTGACCATCACCATCGAGTGTGGCCAGCCATTGCCCACGAGCAGCTTGAGCCGCGTGGTAGAGCGAGGTACTTTGGCCCAGCGAACGGTCATGATGCAGGATACGCAATTCGCTCAAGCCAGCATTTCTGATCTGCCCCAGCTCCTGCAACGTGGTATCGGTGCTGCCATCATCGACGACTATGATTTCATAACGTTCACCGGCCAAGGCAACACGAATTTCCTCAATCAAAGGCACCAGGTTGTTTGCTTCATTCTTTGCTGGAATCAGCACGGATACAAAAATGTCATGGCTCATACAGGCCCTCTTTTTCCTTGGTTTTTTTATCAAGGGCGAACGAATTACACCTGATAAAAGTGGCGATACCACTTCACGAATTCTTTGACGCCGGTTTCAACGGCGACCTGTGGACTGTAGTCGACCCAGTTGGACAAGGCCGAAACATCGGCCCATGTCTTGACCATGTCACCTGCCTGCATTGGCAGGAAATTGCGTTCGGCTTTCACCCCCAGTGCGGACTCCAGACAATCGATGAAGTCCAGCAGCGCGACCGGCTCACCGCGACCGATGTTGAAAATCCGGTTAGCGCCCTCAGCGGACCCTTGCGCCAGCGGCGGTCGGGTACGCAAACGGGCGATGCTTTCTACGATGTCATCGATGTAGGTGAAGTCACGCGACATCAGACCCTGGTTGTAGATGTCTATCGGCCTGCCCTTGAGGATCGCTTCGGTAAACTTGAACAGCGCCATGTCGGGACGCCCCCAAGGACCATAAACAGTAAAAAACCGCAGGCCGCTGGCTTTCATCCCATAGAGATGGCAGTAGCTGTGCGCCATCAACTCATTGGCGCGTTTGCTGGCGGCGTACAGGGAAATCGGATGGTCGGCGGCATCTTCAACGCAGAACGGCATTTTGCCATTGGTGCCATACACCGAGCTACTGGATGCATAAATCAAATGCTCGGGCCGATGATGCCGACAGGCTTCCAGCACATTCAGAAAACCGGTCAGGTTCGATTGCGCGTACACATCCGGGTTGTCCAGCGAGTAGCGAACGCCTGCCTGGGCTGCCAGATGAATGACATGGCTGAATGAACGCTCCTCGAACAGCGCCATCAAGGCGGGCTTGTCGACGATATCCAGTCTCTGGAAGTGGAAGCCCGGCAATGCCTCCAGCTCCTTGAGCCGAGCCTGTTTGAGTTCGACGCTGTAGTAATCGTTGAGATTATCGATACCGACGACTTCAAGACCTTCCCGGCACAAACGCTGAACCGTGTGATACCCAATAAAACCAGCGGCGCCGGTGACCAGAATGGTCATAGCGAGGCCCCGCCGATAAGCGCATTATCGGGGGACAATGACAACGTCAATTTCATGCCTTGCTCCAGAGTGCAGTCACAGACCCGTGGCATCGTCGATATGCCGGGGCCCGCGTCCTTGTGCGGTTAGGCCCGCGACCCCGCATACGGTGCCCGCAGAATTGTAAAAAAAACGTTAACGAATTATGTAGATTTCATGGCTTTAGGCAAGCAGAAGCAACAAATTTGGTTGCCATCGGCGCCCGCCGATCTAAAGTGCTCGCCAGCGGATTAAACAATATGAATCGGGTAAGGATGCAGCATCATGAGTATCGAGCAAGAGACGACGTTTGACGAGCCTCGGCTCAACAGCACGGAAATCCGGATTCTGGGGTCACTGATCGAAAAACAGGCCACCAGCCCGGAAACCTACCCACTGACCCTCAATGCTCTGGTGATCGCCTGCAACCAGAAAACCAGCCGCGAACCAGTAATGAACCTCACTCAGGGCCAGGTCGGCCAAAGCCTGCGCGCGCTCGAAGGCCGAGGCTTCACCAAATTGGTCATGGGCAGTCGCGCCGACCGCTGGGAGCATAAGGTCGACAAGGCGCTGGAACTGGTGCCGGCGCAGGTGATCCTGACGGGGCTGCTGTTCCTGCGTGGCCCGCAGACGGTCAATGAGCTACTGACCCGCAGCGGGCGCATGCATGAATTCGAGGACGCCGAACAGGTCGTGCATCAACTGGAGCGTTTGATTGCTCGTGGCCTGGCCCTGCTGATTCCGCGTCAGGCCGGGCAGCGCGAAGACCGCTATATGCACGCCCTGGGTGATCCGGCGGATATCGAAGCCATCCTCGCCGCGCGGCAAAACCCGTCAGAACGTGGCGCAGGTGGCGTGTCGATTGAGCGAATCGAAGAGCTCGAAGCGCGAATTGCAGCGCTGGAAGAACGCCTGGCCCGCCTCGAATAACCCGATGATAAAGATCCAGGCGTGCGAACGAGCGCGGCATTCGCGGGCAAGTCGGGTCAGCTACGGGCAAACTCCACCGCTTTTTGAAACTGTTCCTCGGTCGGACGTACGCCGGTGTACAGCACAAATTGCTCCAGCGCCTGGATCGCAATCACTTCCAGCCCGGTGATCACCCGCTTGCCTTCGGCACGTGCGCGTACGATCAGCGGTGTTTCCGAGGGGATCGCGACGACATCGAAGACCGTCTCGGCTGCAGCGATGGTTTCAGCATCAAAGGCCAGTTGATCGGCCTCCGGGCCACCGCTCATGCCAATCGGCGTGACATTGATCAGCATTTGCGGGCGCCGGCTACCCAGTTCCGCCTGCCACTCATAGCCCAATGACTGCGCCAGCGCACTCCCGGCGAGTTCGTTACGGGCGACGATCAGGCCATCTTTATAGCCGCCATCGCGCAACGCGCTGGCCACGGCCTTGGCCATCCCGCCGCTGCCGCGCAGGGCAAAAGTCGAGTCCTTGGGCACTGCGTGGGTGTCGAGCAATTGCGCGATGGCGATGTAATCGGTGTTGTAGGCCTTGAGGTGGCCGTCGGTGTTGACGATGGTGTTAATCGATTGAATGGCCGCGGCGGACGCGTCCAGCTCATCAACCAATGCGATACACGCCTCCTTGAACGGCATCGACACTCCGCAACCGCGAATCCCCAATGCCCGTATACCGCCGACCGCACCCGGCAAATCCTGACTGCTGAAGGCCTTGTAATAAAAATTCAGGCCCAATTGTTCATACAGATGATTGTGAAACCGGAGGCCGAAATTACCGGGGCGCCCGGAAAGCGACATGCATAACCGGGTGTCTCTGTTGGGGTTCATCTGCATGAAACTTCTCCTTCAATAGCACTTTCAGATGGACGGGATTAGCCATTCCATCCGCTGTATTCGATCATAACGGCGGGTCCGCACAAGGTAGCGCCGGACAGTCAGCAAACCGGTACAGACCTTACACAAAATTTACCAATCGGCTGTGCTGATTTTGAAAAAAACGCTGTCTTAGATGTATCCCCGCGACAATCCTTGGGTCTATTGCAGACCCAAGCGCCGGGTCGAAGAACCGAGGAATTATCATGATCCGTAAAATCCCCACAGTAGCTTTGCTGATTGGCGCACTCGCTATCGCAGGGCAAGCGCAAGCCCATGGCGGCGGTGGCGGTTGGCAAGGTCCAGCGGTATTTGGCGCGATCGTTGGCTCGGCCATCGTCGGTTCGGCCATCATCAACAGCAACCGGCCTGTTTATGTGGAACAACCGGTTTACGCGCAGCCGCAACCTGTCTACGTGCAACCGGCGCCACCGGTTTACTACCAGCCGGCACCGGTCTACGTGCAGCAACCGGTCTACTACGGACCTCCGCCGGTTTACTACGGACCGCCACGTGGCTATTACGGCCCACCACGCGGTTACTACGGTCCTCCTCACGGTTATGGCCGCTGGTAACAGGCTCATCAGCGTAATGGTGTTCACTTAAGATAGTTTTGAGGTTGGGGGCATATCCGTTTCTTGGGTAACGGCGGCTATTGGTTCCGCCCTGACGGCGGGTTACTTGGAAAAGCGCCAAGTAACCAAGCGCTTGCGCCCCTGACGTACGGTGCCTCGCTGTGGCTCGGCATTCCCTCACTCCGGTCCTGCTCCGTGGGCCCGCCGCCATCGGCCATCCATGGCCGGGGGCGGCTAACCCGGCATCCATGCCGGGTTGCCCACTACGCAGAACCTGCGTTCGGCCTCCCGACGGGGCAGATCAAGATCAAGATCAAGATCAAGATCAAGATCAAGATCAAGATCAAGATCAAGATCAAGATCAAGATCAAGATCAAAAGCGCAAGGCGAGCTAACGCTCGACCTGATGAGTGGTGAGAAGCAACAGCGGTGCGCTGATCTGCTTTTTGTGGGAGTGAGCCTGCTCGCGATGCTGTTGCTGTTGATCGTTCCCACGCTCCGCGTGGGAATGCATCCCGTGACGCTCCGCGTCACCCTGGCGCAAGACTCAAGCCTGGTGGCGACAGCGGAACGCAGAGCGTCCCCGGCGGCATTCCCACGCGGAGCGTGGGAACGATCAGCATCAGGACGCGCAAGCGTTGAAGAATCAGGTCGGCCCGCAGGCCGCCTCGCTTTTGCTTTGGCGGTGCACGCCCCCTCGTGAGGCCGAGCGCAGGTTCTGCGCAGTGGGCACCGCGGCAAGGATGCCGCGGTAGCCGCCCCCGGCCATGGATGGCCGATGGCGGCGGGCCCACGGAGCAGGACCGGAGCGAGGGCATGCCGAGCCTTAGCGAGGCACCGAACGTCAGGGGCAAAGCGCTTTGGTTACTTTCGCGCTTTTCGAAAGTGACCCGCCGTCAGGGCGGAACCAATAGTCGCCGTGACCGCAGAAACGGATATGTCCCCAACCCCAACCCCAACCCCGACCCCGACCCCAACCCCGACCCCAACCCCAACCCCAACCCCAAAAACTCCTCAAATGAACAACATCACTCCTAATCAGCAGGGCTTTTTTGTGACCGTTCGTCGACAAACGTCTGGAAAAATCGCGTCAAGGTCGCTGTCGGGACAGCGCTGGCGGTTCATGTTGGCAAGATTGACTCGAACGCCCTTCCCCCTCGCCGGGGAAAACAGTCATATTTATGTCATGTCCGGTCCGCAAGCTTGGACATATGCGTAAACAACAGGTTGATAAAAACAAGGACGACCTCATGCCAACGCAAAACCCGCACCGCATCGTCGGCTTGTGCACATCCAGCAAGGTGTACAACGCACTGACCGAACTCAAGCACCTGGAAGGCCATCGCAGCGCCAAATTTCTCTCGCTGCTGGCCGAAAACCTGGTGCGAAAAGGCCTGCTCAACGAGCAGGAAGTGGTTCACATGCTCGATCTGGTGGTCGACTGAGCCCAAGACTCATCCGCGTCAATGTCGACTATCGAGAGTGTTGATTGTCCGTTCAAACGCCAGATCCGTAAGGTAGCCCCATCGATTGATGGAGGTACTTATGTCCCAGATTCAGATCATGTCCGTTATCGGCAGCGCCGTTCCCGCACCGCTCAGAGAGTTGGGATTGCTCGCCTGCTGGTATCTCGTACAGGACGGCGAGCCGATTAGCGGCCCGCTCACTTCGCTGCCGGCCGCCCAGGCATTGTCCCAACGTATCGGCATAGGCCAGTTCAGTGCCTAAGGCAGCTGCACTCGCGGCTTTGTTTCGATGAAGATTCCCCAGCTCGACATGAACAGCGCCGCGATCAAGGGCCCGATCACAAAACCGTTCAGGCCGAAAATCGCCAGGCCACCCAGGGTTGAGATGAGGATCAGGTAGTCCGGCATCTTTGTGTCCTTGCCCACCAGGATCGGTCGCAGCACGTTATCCACAAGTCCGATCACAAACACCCCGAACAACCCCAGCACCACCCCCTGCCAGACGGCTCCGGTGAACAGGAAAAATGCCGCCACCGGCGCCCAGATAATCCCCGCCCCCACCGCTGGCAACAGCGACAGAAACGCCATCAATACCGCCCAGAGCAACGCGCTCGGGATGTCCAGAAACCAGAAAATCAGACCGCCCAACGCGCCCTGCGTGATCGCTACCAGTAGATTGCCCTTCACCGTCGCGCGCACCACGCGGTTGAACTTGAGCTGCAAACGGCGTTTCTGGTGCTCTTCCAGGGGCACCGCGGAACGAACTTTCCGAGCCAGTTCAGCGCCATCCCGCAGAAAAAAGAACAGCAGGTACAGCATGATGAAAAAACTCACCACAAAATCGAACGTGCCCTGACCGAAGCTGAAGACCTGGGTGGCGACAAACTCATTGCCCGTCACCGCACTTTTGATGATTTTCTCCCGCAACCCGTTCAGCTCGCCGACCCCGGCTCGATCGAGCAAATGCTGGAAGTACGGCGGCAGGCTGTGTTTGAAGTGCGTCACATAGCCCGCGATGTCCAGCTCGCCGCTTTCGATATTCTTGTAAAGCATGGCCCCTTCCTGGACTAGCAGGATACTGAGGATGATCACCGGCAGAATCGCAATCACCAGGCAGATACTCAGGGTAATCAACGACGTCACGTTGCGCTGCCAGCCGAACCTCAGTTGCATCCGACGCTGCAAGGGCGCGAACAGGATCGCGAGGATCACCGCCCAGAACACAGCGCCGTAGAACGGCAGCAAAATCCAGATAAACGCAATGGTGACCAGCCCTAGCAGGATCACCAGCGATTTGTTTTGTACCGTCTCTAGATTCATGTCCGATCCATATCAGTGCGCAGGGGGGGCGCATGCTCTTGTGCTGAAGAGCGGTGCTGATGCTTAGTCAGCCACGGTTCGCGCGAGTGCCATCCGTTTGTTCATCAAGCATAGATCCAGATCAATAAAGCTCGCGGACCAGTGAATTACCCTTGCCGGCTTTTGCGGTCGACACAGCCATGACTCTGCTCGCTCCCGAATTGCTGGCCCCGGCCGGCACCTTGAAAAACATGCGTTACGCCTTTGCCTACGGTGCCGATGCGGTCTATGCCGGCCAGCCGCGCTACAGCCTGCGGGTGCGCAACAATGAATTCGATCACGCCAACCTGGCCCTCGGCATCACCGAAGCCCAGGCTCAGGGCAAACGCTTTTACGTGGTGGTGAACATCGCGCCGCACAACGCCAAGCTCAAGACCTTCCTCAAGGACCTGGCCCCGATCATTGCCATGGCGCCCGATGCGCTGATCATGTCCGACCCCGGCCTGATCATGCTGGTACGCCGACATTACCCGCAGATGCCGATCCACCTGTCGGTGCAGGCCAACACGGTGAACTGGGCCAGTGTCGAATTCTGGCAGCAACAGGGCTTGAGCCGGATCATCCTGTCGCGGGAATTGTCGCTTGAAGAGATCGCCGAGATCCGCCAGCACGTCCCGGCGATGGAGCTCGAGGTTTTCGTCCACGGCGCGTTGTGCATGGCCTACTCCGGGCGCTGCCTGTTGTCGGGCTACATGAACAAGCGCGACGCGAACCAGGGCAGTTGTACCAACGCCTGCCGCTGGAAATACACGGCGACTCAGGCCACTGAAAATCATCTCGGTGAAATCGTCCAGACCTTCCAGCCCGAGCCGACCCTGGGTATTGGTGCGCCGACGGATCAGGTGTTCCTGTTGCAGGAAGCCAATCGCCCGGACGAACTGATGCCGGCCTTCGAAGACGAACACGGCACCTACATCATGAACGCCAAAGACCTGCGCGCGGTGCAGCATGTCGAACGCCTGACGCAGATGGGCGTGCATTCGCTGAAGATCGAAGGCCGGACCAAATCGCATTTCTATTGCGCACGTACCACCCAGGTTTACCGCCGGGCAATCGACGATGCGGTGGCCGGTCGCGCCTTCGATCGCGGCTTGATGACGGACCTGGAGTCCCTGGCCCAACGCGGCTACACCGAAGGTTTCCTGCGTCGGCACGTGCATGACGAATACCAGAACTATCAGCACGGCAGCTCGGTTT
Source organism: Pseudomonas sp. DR48 (assembly GCF_019823085.1). Classification (NCBI taxonomy): domain Bacteria; kingdom Pseudomonadati; phylum Pseudomonadota; class Gammaproteobacteria; order Pseudomonadales; family Pseudomonadaceae; genus Pseudomonas; species Pseudomonas sp. DR48. The sequence continues at coordinate 6,982,200 of NZ_CP081946.1, forward strand.
CAGAGCGCCAGCAGTTTGTGGGCGAGCTGACAGGCGAGCGGCGAGACCGGATGGCGCAAGTCACAGTGAAGAACCGGTTTGGCCTGGGCGATCACATGGAACTGATGACGCCCCAAGGCAATTTCCACTTCGATCTGCACCAGTTGCAGAACGCCAAAGGCGAGCCTATCGACGTGGCGCCCGGTGATGGACACACGGTGTATGTGCCGATACCGGATGCGGTCGATCTGCGGTTCGGGTTGTTGATGCGCGATGTCGGGGCGATGTAGTCAACAGCAGCGCCGCCCGCTAAAGAATCACTTCGCGATGCCGACCACTTCAGCTCACATGTATGTGGCGCGTATCGCCTGGAATGCCTATGAGGGTTGCTGACCTTGTGCCTCGATCGTCAGTACACCGACCGTGGATTGCCAGTGTCGTATGCCGTCGATACCGACAAGCTGACATTCATCGGCGACTGGCGAGTGATGGCTGTCGGTTCGTCGTTGGGCTATCAACTCACCCAACAACGGCGCAGCTCGCTCGAAGGCAATTCGGTTGAAACGCAAACCCTTGAATGTGTAGTTGAACGTCAGATAGATGCTTCGCAGGTCAACTCGTCTTTGCAGGGCGGCGCCAAGGAGTTGAGTTGCAGGCTGCACGGGGGCGAACTTAAGGCCGCTGCCACGATGTATTACCTTCAGGATTATGGGTATTTCTTCATGACGCGCTATCACTCTGGATGGATCGCTGATGTGCGAACGACCCTGGTTAGTGTCGAGTGATTGGCTCGGCGTAAAAACCGGGGGCATTGGCTGTGATGTTGTTTTGGGGGTGGGGGTGGGGTTGGGGTTGGGGTTGGGGTTGGGTACATATCCGTTTTTGGGGTAACGGCGGCTATTGGTTCCGCCCTGACGGCGGGTTACTTGGAAAAGCCTGCGCGGCCCGACGCCAAGTAACCAAGCGCTTGCGCCCCTGACGTACGGTGCCTCGCCTAGGCTCGGCATTCCCTCATTCCGGTCCTGCTCCGTGGGCCCGCCGCCATCGGCCATCCATGGCCGGGGGCGGCTAACCCGGCATCCATGCCGGGTTGCCCACTGCGCAGAACCTGCGTTCGGCCTTCCGATGGGGCAGATCAAGATCAAGATCAAGATCAAAAGCTAAAGGCGAGCTAACGCTCGACCTGATGAGTGGTGAGGAGCAACGGCTGTGCGCCGGTCTGCTCTGCTTTATGTGGGAGTGAGCCTGCTCGCGATGCTGTTGCTATTGCTGTGTTGATCGTTCCCATGCTCCGCGTGGGAATGCCGCCGGGGACGCTCTGCGTTCCGCTGTCGACACCAGGCTTGAGTCTTGCGCAAGGTGACGCGGAGCGTCACGGGATGCATTCCCACGCAGAGCGTGGGAACGATCAGGGTCAGGATCACGACGCGCAAGCGTTGAAGAACCAGGTCGGCCCGCAGGCCGCCTCGCTTTGCTTTGGCACTGCACGCCCCCTCGTGAGGCCGAGCGCAGGTTCTGCGCAGTGGGCAACCCGGCATGGATGCCGGGTTAGCCGCCCCCGGCCATGGATGGCCGATGGCGGCGGGCCCACGGAGCAGGACCGGAGCGAGGGCATGCCGAGCCTTAGCGAGGCACCGAACGTCAGGGGCAAAAGCGCTTGGTTACTTGGCGCTTCTCCAAGTGACCCGCTGTAAAAGCGGAACCAATAGCCGCCATGACCGCAGAAACGGATATGTACCCAACCCCTAAACTTTCTAAAGAGAACAGCCTTAGGCGCAGGAAACAGGATGCAATCCAGCCGACAAACGAATGTCAGGCACCCGCCGAAAACCGGTCGCGACTGTTGGTCAGATGCAGCCACATGGCAGCGCGCGCCGCATCCGGATCCTGACGCTTGATGGCGTTGAGAATCGCCTCATGTTCAAGATTCGCGAGCTGCCCCAACTTACTCAAATCCGCCGCACCACGCTCGGCCGCATTGACCCGGGTTCGCGGAATCATCGCACTGCCCAAGTGCTGCATGATTTCCGTGAAGCACACGTTGCCGGTGGCTTCGGCGATCAACAGGTGAAAACGCTTGTCGGCTTCAACGCAGCTGTCGTTGTTGGCGAGCAGGCTTTGATAGTCATCGAGCGCTTCGCGCATTTGCACCAGTTGCTGATCAGTGCGACGCATCGCCGCCAGTGCCGCAGCCTGGGTTTCCAGGCCCATGCGCAACTCCAGAATGCTGCGCACCCCAAGGGCTGTGTCGACATTCAGGCGCAGCCCCTGCTCCGGTGCACGCTCCAGCACAAAGGTGCCGATGCCGTGACGGGTTTCCACCAGGCCCGAGGCCTGTAACTTCGAGATCGCCTCACGCACCACGGTGCGACTGACCCCGTGCTCCTGAACAATCGTGTTCTCCGACGGCAGCTTGTCCCCCGGAAGTATCTGGCCGAGCAGGATGCTCTGGCTCAGTTTGGCCACCAGGTCATGGGCCAGGTTGTGGGTGCGCTTGCGGGCAGGCGCGTCGAGGTCTTCTTGCATGGTGATCGTCCGGTAGCAGGGCTATCGGAATCGTAGCACTGAGCCCCACTGGAATCTCAAGAAAAGCTTGCCTTACTTGTATGACAACACTCAAGAAAGGCCACGTTTTCGAGCTAACAACAGGCCAACCGAAAGAATAAAAGAATAGATAACGACGTCTATAGCGCTATTTTGTTGGATCTAAGCGCTTGCGCATCGAAAAAACCTAGTTGTATGATGTCTATCAACACGCAACGCCTCAGCTTCACCCCGCATAAAAATAATCAGTGGGAGAAAAACCAAGTGACTACATCCATATCCGGGATGCACGACGGCGCCGATTCAGTCCTGAAATCCGCCATCTCGAAAGTGAAACGCCATGTCCTGCCGCTCTTCGTCATCATGTTCATCGTCAATTACATTGACCGCGTGAACATCGGCTTCGTCCGCGCCCACATGGAGCAAGACCTGGGCATAGGCGCTGCCGCCTACGGCCTCGGTGCCGGCCTGTTCTTCATCGGTTACGCACTGTTCGAAGTACCCTCCAACATGCTTCTGCAAAAAGTCGGCGCACGCATCTGGCTGACCCGCATCATGCTGACTTGGGGCCTGGTGGCCGCCTGCATGGCCTTCATCCAGAACGAAACCCACTTCTACATCCTGCGATTCCTGCTCGGCGTAGCCGAAGCCGGGTTCTTTCCTGGGGTGATTTATTACTTCACCCGCTGGTTGCCAGGCGTTGAGCGCGGCAAGGCGATTGCCATCTTCCTCAGCGGTTCGGCCATTGCTTCGCTGATCTCCGGCCCGCTGTCCGGGTTGCTTCTGCAGGTCAGTGGATTCGGCCTGCACGGCTGGCAGTGGATGTATTTCATCGAAGGGATGTTTTCGGTCGGGCTGTGCGTGTTCGTCTGGTTCTGGCTCGACTCAAAACCCCATGACGCCAAATGGATGACCCGCGCCGAACAAGACGCGCTGGTCAAAGCCATCGACGACGAACAACTGGCCCGCGAAGCCGCGACGCCGATTAAACCGTCGCTGGGCACGCTGCTCAAGGATCGTCAGATCATCCTGTTCTGCCTGATCTACTTCTTTATCCAGCTGACCATTTATGCCGCGACCTTCTGGCTGCCAAGCATCATCAAGAAAATGGGCGACCTGAGCGACATTCAGGTCGGGCTGTTCAACTCGATTCCGTGGTTGTTGTCGATTGTCGGCATGTACGCCTTTGCCTCGCTGTCGGCCAAATGGAAGCACCAGCAAGCCTGGGTCGCTACCGCATTGCTGATCGCCGCCGCCGGGATGTTCATGTCCACCACGGGCGGGCCGATCTTCGCGTTTGTCGCCATCTGCTTTGCTGCACTGGGTTTCAAATCGGCGTCCTCACTGTTCTGGCCGATCCCCCAGGCCTATCTGGATGCGCGGATCGCCGCCGGTGTGATCGCGCTGATCAACTCGGTGGGCAACCTCGGTGGCTTCGTCGCCCCCACCACTTTCGGCCTGCTCGAAGAACACACCGGCTCGATTCAGGGCGGACTCTACGGCCTGGCAGCCACTTCGATCATCGCGGCAATCATCGTCTTCGCCGCACGCAATAAACCGAAAACGGCGCCCGCCGTTGCGCTGGGCAAACCAACGCCCAACCACGCCTGAATCGCGACTTACAAGGACATGACAATGAACGCACAAGACACCGCAAAAGCCCCGATCATCACCAGCATGCAAGTGGTGCCGGTGGCCGGTCATGACGGCATGCTGCTCAACCTGAGCGGCGCCCACGGGCCGTTTTTCACCCGCAACATCGTGATCCTCAAGGACAACGCCGGCCACACCGGCGTCGGGGAAGTGCCGGGTGGCGAGCGTATTCGCCAAACGCTGGAAGATGCGCGCGCCCTGGTGGTTGGCAGCCCGATTGGTACGTACCAGAAGATCCTCAATCAGGTCCGCCAGACCTTCGCCGATCGCGATGCCGGCGGGCGTGGCCTGCAAACTTTCGACCTGCGCATCACCATCCACGCGGTCACCGGCCTTGAGGCCGCCCTGCTCGACTTGCTCGGCCAGCACCTCGACGTGCCGGTCGCCGCCCTGCTCGGCGAAGGCCAGCAGCGCGATGAAGTAAAGATGCTCGGGTATCTGTTTTATGTGGGCGATCGCCACCAGACCGACCTGGCTTATCGCAGCGAACCGGATGCCGACAACGACTGGTTCCGCGTGCGTCATGAGAAAGCCATGACCGCCGACGCGGTGGTGCGCCTGGCCGAAGCCGCGCACGCTCGCTACGGCTTCAAGGACTTCAAACTCAAGGGCGGCGTACTCAGCGGCGATGAAGAAATCGAAGCCGTCACCGCGCTGGCTGAACGCTTTCCCGAGGCGCGCATAACGCTCGATCCGAATGGCGCCTGGTCACTCAAGGAAGCCATTCGCTTGTGCCGCGACCAGCATCGCGTGCTCGCTTATGCCGAGGACCCGTGCGGCGCGGAAAACGGCTATTCGGGGCGCGAAGTCATGGCTGAATTCCGCCGTGCCACCGGCCTGAAAACCGCGACCAACATGATCGCCACCGACTGGCGGGAAATGGGCCACGCGATCCAGTTGCAATCGGTGGACATCCCGTTGGCGGACCCACACTTCTGGACCATGCAGGGCTCGGTCCGCGTGGCGCAGATGTGCCACGAATGGGGCCTGACCTGGGGCTCGCATTCCAACAACCACTTCGACATTTCCCTGGCGATGTTCACCCACGTCGCGGCCGCCGCGCCGGGTGAAATCACCGCCATCGACACACACTGGATCTGGCAGGACGGCCAGCGCCTGACCAAGGCACCGCTGCAAATCGTCGGCGGTTGCGTGCAGGTACCGAAAAAACCGGGGCTGGGGGTCGAACTGGACCTGGACCAATTGGCCAAGGCCCATGAGTTGTACAAAGGCATGGGCCTGGGCGCGCGCGATGACAGCGTGGCCATGCAGTTTCTGATTCCGGGATGGAAGTTCGATAACAAGAAGCCGTGCCTGGTGCGCTAAACCCTCGCAGCACCGAAAATCCCCTGTAGGAGTGAGCCTGCTCGCGATGAGGCCATAACATTCAACATCATCGTTGACTGTTACACCGCCATCGCGAGCAGGCTCACTCCTACAGGGGCAATGGTATTCGTCAGTTCGTCCTGGCCGCTTGCTGCAACCATTCCTTGAACGCCGTCATCGCTGACGTTTCCGCCCGCGACTGCAAGCGGGTCAGCCAGTAGCTGCCGGTGGTGATGCCAATAGCGAACGGTTGCTCGATCGCCCCTGTCGCCAATTGCCGGGCAAACATCAGCGGCGGCGCCAAGGCCACGCCTGCACCCTGTAGCGCGGCCTCCATCATGGCGAGCGAGGAGTCGAAGACGATGCTCCTGGGTGGTGGCGTATGCGGCGGCAACCCGGCAGCCAGAAACCACTCGGGCCACTCGTCCGTGCGATAGGAACGCAACAGCGTCTGCTTGAGTACGTCGGCCGGCTCTCGCAACTGCTCGGCGATTTGCGCAACGCAAAGCACCGACAATGGCGCTTCCATCAGCTTTGACGCCTCGATCCCGTGCCACGCTCCGGCGCCAAATCGAATCGCGTAATCCAGCCCTTCAGCCGCCACGTCCACCCGGTTGTTGTGGGTCGACAGGCGCAAATCGATAAACGGATGTTTCGCCTGGAAGTCCGCCAGCCGCGGCAACAGCCAACCCACCGCGAACGTCCCAACGGCGCCCACGGTGACCACTTCCCGAAAATGACCGCCCTCGAAACACCCGAGGGTGTCGGCAATTCTGTCGAAAGAGTCGCGCAGCACCGGCAGCAAAGTCTCCCCCTCACTGGTCAGCATCAAGCCTCGGGGCAAGCGCTTGAACAGTGTCACGTTAAGCTGGGCCTCAAGGCTTTTGACTTGATGGCTCACTGCCGCGGGCGTGACGTAAAGCTCCACCGCCGCCCGGGTAAAACTCAAATGGCGCGCGGAGGCCTCGAAGGCGCGTAATGCATTCAGCGGCAGATGAGGTCGAATCATGCCTACTCCCAAATTTTTCTAATGGCTAACCCGAAATATCATCGTTTGTCGATTGCGGGTCGACTGCCTAGATTTGGCCCGCCCGTTAACGGTACGGTGTCGCAAAACCGTTCGCAGTGCAGCGGTTAACGTCATGACAACTCATGGAGAGTGGTTCACATCATGCTCAAAATCAATCGACCAAGGCTCGCGTCCTGCAGCGTTCTCACGCTATTGCTGGGGGCTAGCCACTGTATCGCCGCGTCTCAGTCCGATGCTCAACTCGATGCCTTGGTGAAAGCGGCAGTCGGGCCGGTCATGCAGCAACAGAATATCCCCGGGGTTTCGATCGCGATTACCCAGAATGGCCAGCAGCATTACTTTAACTACGGCGTGGCCTCGAAAGAGGACGGCAAACCGGTCAGCAAAGACACCTTGTTCGAAATCGGCTCGGTGAGCAAAACCTTCGCCACCACACTGGTTGCCTACGCCCAGGTCAGCGGCAAACTGTCCTTGGCTGACCGGGCCAGCCAGGTCTGGCCCGAATTGCGCGGCAGTGCGTTCGACACCATCAGCGTGTTGCAACTCAGTACTTATACGGCCGGCGGACTGCCGCTGCAGTTCCCTGACGAGGCCGATCATCCAGACAAAATGCTCGCCTACTTCCAACAATGGAAACCTGTTTATGCCCCGGGCACCCACCGCCTGTATTCGAACCCCAGCCTTGGGCTGTCCGGTTATCTGGCGGCCAAAGGCATGGGCAAGCCGTACGATGAATTGATGGAAAAAACCTTGCTGCCGCAACTGGGGCTCAAGCACACCTTCCTCAACGTGCCGCAAGATCAAATGGGGCTTTATGCCCAGGGTTACAGCAAGGATGACAAACCGGTGCGGGTCAGCCCGGGGGCGCTGGATTCGCAGGCGTATGGGGTGAAAACCAGCGCTGCGGATTTGCTTCGTTATGTCGAAGCAAACCTGAAACCGGCGACGCTGGAAAAACCGTTGCAGCAGGCAATCGCCCTCACTCACAGCGGTTACTACACCGTGGGCGAGATGACTCAGGGCTTGGGTTGGGAGTTCTACCCCTATCCGGCCAGCCTCGACACTTTGCTCACCGGCAACTCGACAGAAATGGCGATGCAGGCACATAAGGTCCAGTGGCTGAACCCGCCGCAACCTGCGCCAGACACGGCATGGTTCAACAAGACCGGCTCTACGGGTGGTTTCGGTGCTTATGTCGCGTTCGTGCCGTCGAAAGACATCGGTATCGTGATTCTGGCGAACAAGAATTACCCGAACCCGGAGCGCATCCGGTTGGCGCACAAAATAATCAGTGCCCTCACTGAGTAATCAAACGCGCACCGCTCGATTTTCGGACAATAAAAATGGGCGACCCTTTAAGGTCGCCCATTGTTTGTAACGACGTCAGCTCAATGCCGGGTCGGCAAATGATCGTCAGGCGTATCGTTTCCCGGATCTAGATTGTCCCGCGCCTGATTCACCAACAACTGCGCTATCCCCGCCAACTGCTGAATCGCCCCCAACATTGCCCGGTTCGAGCCGTCCAGCTTGTGGGCAAAATTCGCAAGCACGGCATTCAGCGAAGCGAGCGTTTCGCTGGCCTGATGCAAGAGCGTGAGCGTGTCGACGCCAGGGGCAATCGTGAGAATCTGGTTGATCGGGACAGAACGCCTTGGCTTGCGCACACGAATGTTGGTGTCGCGCCCGCTCGTTTCGCCAAGCCGGACGAGCTTGAGGTGACTGACGTCGGTGGGGCGTTGCGCATCATTTTTGCCGAACTTCTTCATAGACGAGGCTCCTTTCTGGCCATTGGTGTTTTCGTCCCTGGATCCCTCAGTGTTGCGGACTCCCACGTCCGACCGCGATGGGTGCGGTGGCTGACGAAGGCTAACGGCGCGTTCTGACAGAATCCAGTTCACGCATTCCGACAGGACTTGCAGGAAATTTCCGAGACCAATGAAACCAATACGTCCATGCGCGCGACACTCGGTTTTTTGTAGTCACCCGCCGTGCAAAAAAAATGGGCGATCCCTTGAGATCGCCCATTGTCGTTACTGGGGCTGCAATCGTCGTCCGATCACATCCATCAAATCACAACCGTCACGCAGCGGAATCGCCAACACCCGCGCGAAGTCCTGCAATAGCAATGCATCACGGCCGACGCCCTCTCCGACGGATAGGGTTTCCAGCAGTTGAGTCACGCTGCGAATGCGATACGCCGCGGTGTCATGCAAAACATCTACCGGGGCGTCCGTGTCGATCAGCAACGACGCAATGGAGCAATCAATGCCCGTAATCGGCATATATCTGGCCATACTGAATCCCCCCCTCAATGCTGAACCGGCGGCTGAATGACAGGCTCACCTTCAGGCGGATCAACATTGTCCAGCGCTTGATTCACCAGCAATTCGGCGATGACCGCCAACTGCTGAATCGACAGCGCCACGTTTCGGTTCAAGCCCTCCAGCTTACAGGCCAGATCGGTAATCAGGACGTTCAGGGAAGCCAGGGGTTCGCAGGCGTGGCTCAGCAGGGTTGGTGTGTCGACGCCGGAATTCACCGCAAAGATGTGGCTGACAGGATCGACGCGCCTGGGGTTACGTAAACGGGCGCTGACCTTACGTTCTGTAGCTTCGGACAGGTGGATGGGGTCGAGTGGATCAGAATCCGCTGGGGATTCGGGGGGATTGGGACTTAATTTTTTCATGTGCGAAGACCCTCGGTAATTAAGAAAAACTGCCGATCTCACTTCCACATGAGGGTGGCAGCTGTACGCAGGTGTGGAAGTCCGGGATACCAAGAGAAACCCAGTGCACTCAAGAGTGCTCCTGCGCATAGCCGCCATAAGCAACAATGTTGGCATAAAAAAACGCCAACATGTGTTTGCAGGTTCACACGCGCTCTCGGTAATCACCGGACTTCCACATCCGACCGCTGATTTTGCAGCGGCCGACGAAGGTTATCGGCAGGGTCCGCTACGCACCAGTTCATGAAGTACGACACGTCTTGCAGGAAATCTCCGAAGCCTGCGAAGGCCGATACATAGCGTCCTAGGACGCCGGCGATTTGGTAGCTTCGCCCTTTTTCGCACACCCCTTCGCGCATCTGCCCTTGAACACCGTTTTTCAGCGACGGGACTATGCTGAATCACGGTTTGAGGGCTGACTTCTGAAAGTGCTGTTGGTCGATGATCACGCGGTAGCACGCGTGGCGATCGGGATGATTCTGGGCCAGTGAAGGCCGTGAGATTGTCGGCGAATGCGACAACGGTGTGGACGCGCTCAGCAAGGCGTCCGGCTCAAGCCAGACGCCATTGTGTTCAATCATCCGGCATTTCAGGCGGCTTGGCGGGTTTGCCCGGTTTCCCCGCTTTTGCACCTTTGGCGCCTTTGGCCGCCGGTTCGGCTGCAACAGGCGTTGCGACCGGCGGCGCTACCGCCTCTTTCTCGGCTGGCGGCAGCGCGTCGATGGTGTCGAAGATCTTCTTCAGATCGACTGATTTCGAGTCTTCCCCGGAGCTCTCGAACTTCTTCTCGCCGTCCTTGCCCACCAGGATGACTTTGGGCAGCGCCCCCGCACCGAGCTTCAGCGAGCGGATCAGGGCCATGGTGTCCTGTTGGCCGAGATCCTTGCCATCGACCTGGCCGAACATGTTCAACACCGTGTACACCCTGATGTTGCGCTGGGCGACACCGTCCTTGTTGGCCGGATCGTTGAGCGCCTTTTTCAGTCCCACCCAGACTGGGTCGACTGTGCTGGGAGCAATGACAATCAGTGGCCGGGCCCTGCCCTTTTCGATGTCCAAAGGTGAGCCATCATCGGCGGCGAGCAAGGGGCCGGCAAAAGCCAGCAGTGTAGTCAGGACCAAAGACCTGATGAGCATGCGCATCTCCTTTTGATATCCACGCTCTAATGATCGCGCATCGCGGTGATCGTTCCGGGTGACGCAACGCAATTATGTTTCGCCTTGACCCAAGCTTAGGTCAGGCCGGTCATTGCGCAACAGGCTGGACTAATCTCATGGTTCAAGAAGCCCCGTCTGAACCGCCGTGAGGATCACGCCATGAGCGCTCAGTTGAACCACACCATCGTCTGGTGTCGTGACAAACAGACATCCGCAAACTATCTGACAGAAATGCTTGGGCTGCCCCGAGCGCAACCGTTCGGCCCGATGCTGATCGTCAAGCTCGACAATGGCGTGTCGCTGGACTTCTACAACAACGACCCGCCGATTGCGTCCCAACACTACGCTTTTTTGATCGGCGACGAGGATTTCGATGCGGCGTTCGCACGCCTGCAAGCGCGCCAGCAAACCTGGTGGGCAGATCCCGGCAAACAGCGCCCAAACGAAATCAATGACTACGGCGGTGGGAGACGGGTGTATTTCGATGACCCGGACGGGCATCTGCTGGAGATTTTCACACGTGAGTGATGCGGCTGAAGGCCCCCCGAAAGACTCGAAGAGGGCAGGATGACTTCCAGCACCTGGCTTATAAAGAAATCGGTAGGCGTGCCGATAATCCAAAATAACTTCAGGTGCCTGTACGTTGTTTTGGGCGATGAGCAAGGAACACAAAATGATGTCTTCTCGTCAGTACGCCCTCAAGGCATCGGACGTGACGCTTTGCGCTCTGGTATGCCTGGCGGGAGTGGCCGTCACGGCATTGGTATTGATTCTTTTCGTTGGGTCAGAGCAGCGCACCGTTAGCGTTGCGTTCCAACTGGAGGTCGACGAACGATTCAGTCGCCTTCAACGACGTTTTAATACTCAGGTCTTGAAACTGGACGTTGTAAGGCGTTTTTTTATCAACGCCGACGATGTCACTGAAAAGGAATTTCTGGGGTTCGTCACGCCACTGGTTGGAGAGAACGAAGCCTATAGCTGGGTGCCGAGGATTCTCGAAAAGGATTTACAAACGTTTCGCGCCAAGGCGCTCCTCAACGGCACCAGTGACTTTTCATATCATGAAATCAATCCCGTGTCCGGCGAAATAGTCCCCCTCGCGAGTCGGCCGGAACACTGGATATTGCTCTATCTAATGAAGCGCGATGACGTGAAGATCGTACCTGGCATGGATGTTCTGGCTCGCCCGGGTCGCCAAGCCTTGATGAGCAAGGCACGAGAAACACATCAAATAGTCGTGTCGGAACCGTTGAAAATGACCAATGGGCAGGCGGGGGTTTTCTTTGTCGCCCCCGTATTCCACGAGTCCTCCGAGGCGCCATTGAACGATGACGGTTTGCAGGGGTTCGTAGTCTCTACCGTGCGTCTGGCTGCTTTGATGGAGCAAGGCATTCCATTACCAAGCCTGCAACGATTGAACGTGACGCTTTCATTGACCGACAAGCAGCATCAGGGGACAAATATTTATCAGAGCCTGGAGCCAGCGACCCCTTCAAGGCTCTATGCGCAGCGGCTGCTGAAAGTAGCTGACCAAAATTACTTGCTGCAGTTTCGGCCAAGCTCAACATTTCTGGTCGCCAACAGCCACCCACTGTATATCAGCATGATTGTCGTGTTCGGAGCAGGGTTGACGCTGCTGATGACCTTGTTGGTTTACTTGCTGATCACGCAACGTGCACGCGCACTCTCGCTTGTTGATGAGCGCACCCAAGATTTGCGTTTGCTGAACATTACCGACCACCTGACCGGGGTTTATAACCGCCGATACTTCGAAGAATTGATGGAGCGCCTGCTCACCGAGGCTAACGTGCGATACCAGCCTCTATCGTTGATCATGTTCGACATCGATCACTTCAAGTACATCAACGACCGCTGGGGGCATCAGTGTGGTGATAACGTTCTGAAGTCGTTGTGCACACGAATACGTTCGTCAACACGCAAAACCGACCTGCTATGCCGAACAGGCGGGGAAGAGTTTGCATTGATCTGCCCGGATAGCGAGCTGGACGATACAAGACTGCTGGCAGAGAAGCTTCGAGCTCTGATAAGCACCCTCCCATTTGATGAGACAGGACAGGTGACCTGTAGCTTCGGCGTTGCGACGTGGATTCCATCGGAATCATTTGACGCCTTCGTTCGGCGTGCGGACAGCGCTATGTACAGCGCTAAATCAAGTGGTCGTGATCAAGTCCAGCTTGCCCATTCGTAACAGGCTGGATGTCGGGTTGTGTTCTTTGGAAAGACGACTGCTCAAGTAAAACCCTGCCGCTCGCGCAGAAAATCCTCCAGTTCCTTGATCGGCAGTGGCCGGCTGAATAGATAGCCTTGCACCTGATCGCAACCGTTCGCACGCAGGAATGCCAGTTGCTCAGGGGTCTCCACCCCTTCGGCGATCACTTGCAGGTTGAGACTGTGCGCCAACTCAATGATCGTCCTGGCAATAGCGGCGTCCTGGGGGTTACTGGTCACTTCACGGATGAAGGCGATGTCGATCTTCAGTTTGTCGATCGGGAATCGTCGCAGGTAGGCAAGGCTCGAATAACCGGTGCCAAAATCGTCGATCGAAACCTTCACCCCCAGTTTTTGCAGGGTCTGCAAACTGGCGATGGTGTGCGAGGTGTTTTCCATCAACGAACTTTCTGTGAGCTCGATTTCAAGCCAGTGCGGATCGATCTGATGGTCGATCAGCGCTTGGCGGATGCTGTCGATCAGATCACCTTCGATGATCTGCTGACCTGAGACGTTGACCGCGATCTGGAAAGGCCCCTTCCCTGCGCTTCGCCATTCGGCGATTTGCTTGCACACACGGGTAATCACCCAATTGCCGACCTCGCTAATCAGCCCGAGGTTTTCCAGCATCGGCACGAACACCGCCGGAGAGACATTGGCCTGCCCCGGACGCGGCCAGCGCAACAAGGCCTCCAGCCCGCACACCTGGCCGTCGGCCAAGCCAATCTTGGGTTGGTAAAACAGCTCAAATGCCTGCTGTTGCACGGCCTCACGCAAGGCGATTTCCATCTCTTGCCGCGCCGATGCATCCACATTCATTTGCGCCGTGTAGAAACGAAAAGTGTCCCGGCCGACCTTCTTCGCCTGGTGCATGGCGGTGTTCGCGTGCTTGATCAAGCCGTGTGCGTCGTCGCCATCATTTGGGTACAGGGCGATGCCGATACTGGCGGTCATCGCAGTCGAATGGCCATCAAGCAGAAAAGGCTCGCGCAGCGTCTCGCGTATGCGCTCGACAGTTTGCAGGGGATCAGCCTGGCCCTCGCGAATCATCAGGATCAGGGCAAATTCGTCACCGTCCATGCGCCCCACTGTGTCGCTGACATTAAGGCAGTTGGTCAGTCGCTGACCCAGCTCTGCCAGCATTTGATCACCCAACAGGTGGCCCCAGGTTTCGTTCACGCTACTGAAATCGTCGAGGTCGACGGTCACCACCGCCAGCTGCCAATGACTGAGCGACGCCTGGGTAAGGCCCATCTGCAAAGTGGTGAAAAACAGGTTGCGATTGGGCAGTCCGGTCAACGTATCGTAATGGGCCATTTTCAGCATGCGCTGATCGGTTTCCTTACGCGCAGTGATGTCACGCGCAATGCCGACGATGATCCAGTCATCCCCGGTTTTGTAGGCCTGGCGGTGGACTTCTACCGGAAGGAAACTGCCGTCCTTGCAGCGGATACGCGTTTCCGTGGCTTCGCTGGGCCCTCTGCCGGCGATGATCTGATCATACAAAACCTCCAGCTGTTCGATGGAGTCTTCGCTGAGATCGGCCGGTGTCTTGCACAAGAGCTCTTCGGGGGTGTAGCCAAACACTTGACAGGCATGTCGGTTGAACTCGATCAGACGCATGGTGCTGCGGTTGATCAGGAAAATAGCATCACCCGACACGTCCATGGCCGAACGAAAACGTTCAAGGTCGATGGTGCGCTGTTGCAGTTGCTCTTCCAGCATCAGGCTGTGGTTTTTCAGGTAATCGCCAAAGGCCTTGAGCCTCAAGAGGTTGCGCACCCGTAGCCACAACTCGGCACTTTCCACGGGTTTACAGAGGAAATCTTCGGCGCCCGCTTCCAGGCCGGAAATACGCGCACTGTGCTCACCGAGAGCGGACAGCATGATGATCGGGATGTTCGACGTGGCCTTGTTCGTCTTGAGCTGGCGGGCAACTTCGAAACCGTCCATGCCCGGCATCATGATATCGAGCAGGATCAAGTCCGGCGGTTGTTGCGCGACCGCCACAAGAGCCTCTTCACCTGAGTGGGCTGTTAACGTCTGGTACCCCTGATGCTGCAATAGCACCTGCAACAATTTGCAGACATGGGGTTCATCGTCAACGATCAATAAAGTAGCGCAAGTGTCCGACATGTAGAAAGCTCAAGTAGAGGGCTGTTGAGGCAGATTGTTTTGCAGCAACGTGTCGATGACCCGGTAGAGCTCTTTGTAGCGCAGAGGTTTGATGATGTAAGCGTTACACCCCGCCAGACGGGTTTTTTCTTCATCTTCCTTCATGGCCATCGCGGTGAGCGCAATCACCGGAATCGCCGCTGTCAGCGCATCGCTCTTGAGCAATGAAGTGGCCTTGAGGCCATCAATTCCCGGTAGCTGGATGTCCATGAGAATCAGCGACGGCTGAAGCTCGCGTGCCAGTTTCAGACCGGTTTCTGCATCCGCCGCGCATATGACGCTGTGGCCGGCACTGGTGAGCAGCAGCCGGGCCAGGCGCATGTTGGCGGCGTTGTCTTCGACGATCAGGATTTCAGCCACGGCGCCTCCACATTGATTGAACGACGGATAGGCAGCCACGCCACAAATCGGGCGCCTGCTCCTTCAAGACTGGCAACCGCGACACTGCCGCCATGGAGCTCGGTCAATTGCTTGACCATCGCCAGCCCCAGGCCTGTGCCCTCGAATTTACGTGCCAGACTGCTGTCGATTTGGCTGAATGCCTTGAACAACTTGTCCATATTGCTCTGGGCGATACCGATGCCGGTGTCGCTGACACTCAACTCCAGAAACAACTCGAAGCCGCTGTCCGGGATCGGGAAACCATGCACGGGCCAATCGCCTTCAAGCGTCCCTACATGTTCACGCGTCACCTGGCGCACCGCCAATGTCACCACGCCTCCAGGCGCACTGAATTTCACGGCATTGGCCAGCAGGTTGTAGATGATCTGTTTGGTCTTGCGCAAATCAAGTTCAAAGCTGCCGAAATCGGTCTCGGCTTCGAGTTTCAACTGGATGCGTTGCAGTGCGGCTTTCTCACGCACGATCAGCAAGCTGTTGCTCAGCAAACCTTGCAGCTCGACGGGCTCCAGCTCCAGTTTCATCATCCCGGCTTCGACCTTGGACAGGTCGAGGATGTCATTGATCAGCGAAAGCAAGTGTTGGCCGCTGTTGAAAATATCGCTGATGTATTCGCGCTGGGTCTCGGTCATGTCGCCGACCATGCCGTCCCTGAGCGCTTCGGAAAAGCCGATGACGGCGTTCAACGGCGTGCGCAGTTCATGGGACATGGTGGCGAGGAACTCGGACTTCATGTGGCTGGCATGTTCGAGCTCGATATTCTTTTCTTCCAGCGTACGCTCGAAGCGCTTGCGCTCAGTCACATCCCGGGCAGCCGCGAACACGCCTTGCAGCTTGCGGTCACGGTCGTGAAAGGTCGCCGCGTTATAGGACACAACAGTTTCGGTGCCGTTGTAAGCGCGCACTGTGAGTTCGTAATCGCTGACTTTGTTTTCACTGAGCACGCGTTTGATTGCCGCATCGGCGCGGGCCGGATCAGTGAAAAAGTTTTTGCAGGGCGCACCAATCAACTCGTCCCGGGTACGGCCGGTGAGCGCCATCATTTGTTTGTTGACGTCGGAAATGATGCCCTGCGGATCCGTCATCATCAGGGCATCGATGTTCGACTCGATCAACGAGCGCGTATAAAACTGCTGATCGCGCAAACGCTGATCCAACAGGGCCTGGGCCGCTTCTTCCTGCTTGCGCGCGGTGTTATCGGTGCCGATCAGCAAGTAACCGATGATGGTTTCCGAGCTGTCGCGCAACGAGGTGACCGACACCATCGCCGAGAGGCGGCTGCCGTCCTTGCGAATGTAGGTCAACTCATAAATATCTTCGATGCCGCGGGAGGCCTTGAATACCAGTGCTTCGAAGCCGGGCGTGATTGGTGTCTTCAGTTCAAGGCTCAGGGCCGCTGCGCGGGTGATCAATTCGGCAGGGTCGGAGATATCGGCCGGCGTGATCCGGTTGACCACGTCTTCAGACTGATAACCGAGCATGCGTTCGGCGCCGACATTGAAGATCTGGATAACGCCTTTTTCGTCGGTGGCGATACTGGAAAAGTAGGCACTATTGAAGATTGCGTCTTGAAGGGCGCCGGTCTTGAGCAAGGTTTTCTGGCGGCGAAACTCGACGATCTTCTCAGCGCGAGACAGAGGCTCGGTGGGCGGATGGTCTACTGGCGGCGTGTCCAATGATTCGTTTCCCGTTAACTCGCGAACCTGACCGTGATGACGGTGCCGTAAAGCGTGCTTACGGGAATCGCTCGAATGAGCGACCAGAGGTTTTTACACGATAGCAGAGGCTCTGCAGTGAGGGTAAACCGGGAAGCTTTCGTTAGACTTTCAGACCATCAGGATTTGCTGATGGGGGACATCCTAGAACGCCAGTTTGTAGCCGATCAGCAACAGCATCGTGGCCAGGCAAGGGCGCAGTATTTCATCGGAGATCCGACCCGTCAGGTGACTACCGATATAAATCCCCGGCAGCGAACCGAGCAATAAGAAGCCCAGCACGTGCCAATCCATATTGCCCATGCTGGCATGGCCCAGACCGGCTACCAGGGTCAACGGCACGGCGTGAGCGATCTCCGTTCCGACGAGACGGCGGGTCGGCAGCAGCGGGTAGAGGATAAACAGCGCAACAGTGCCCAGGGCGCCGGCGCCGATGGAGGTCAGCGCGACCATGGTGCCCAGGACCAGGCCGGTCACGACCGTCAGCGCATTGAGGCGCTTACCGCTGGGGTTGTATTGGCCGCCGGCACGTTTGTGGGCGAAGTCGAGCAGGCGTTTTTTGAAGAGAATTGCCAGCGCCGTGGCGAACAGCACAAAGCCCAGTGCCTGTTTGATGACCGCGTTCATCGCCTCGGGCGATGTCTGCAATTGGCTCAGGAACCACAAGGTCAGCGCAACCGCCGGCACACTGCCGAGCGTCAGCCAGCCAGTGATCGCCCAGTCGATGTTGTTGTTCTTGCGATGAACCAGCACGCCGCTGGATTTGGTGATGGCTGCGTACAGCAGGTCAGTGCCCACCGCCGTCGCCGGGTTGATCCCGAACCACAGTAGAATCGGGGTCATCAACGAACCGCCGCCCACGCCGGTCATGCCGACGATGAAGCCCACGACCAATCCTGCAACTACCAACCCGAAGTTAACGAAATCCATTAACACGCCCACAAAAAACGCATGAAAAATCTGGCCCGCAGCATAGCGATTTTTCTTATAACCAGTTATATCGATGCGAACTATCGTTATTCCACAACACACCATGTGTCATGCGCACTACTCAATTCCCTGTGGGAGCGGGCTTGCTCACGAAAGCGGACTGTCAGCCAACATTTTTGTTGAGTGTTCGACCGCATTCGCGAGCAAACCCGCTCCCACAAGGGAATCTGTTGTGTCAGTTAGTGCGGTGGGATTGATCTACTGCACCGGCAAGAAATTCAAAAACAGCAAACTCTGGGCGTAATTCAGGCCGATCCGTCGATAGCGCTCGTCCAGCATCTGCGTCAGCAGGTCCAGCCGCGCGACGATCTTGCCAAACTCCACGGCAAAACTCAGGTTGCTGCCCTCTTCGGAAATCTCATTGGAAAACAGCACGGGTTCGCCGTTTTTGTTTTGTCGATGGCTCAAGATCCAGGTGGCTTTCTCGATATTGCGTGCGGCGTTATTGACGAACATCGGGTTGATCGCATCGGTCATGTAGAACTCGACACGATTGCCATGAGCGGTGACCAGCATGCTGCCGATGGCGTAGATGAATGCGCCGACCCGATCACCGAGAAACTCCGGGCTCATGGCATAACTCAGCGCCGCCAGGTCTTTCTTGCCGCCCAGGGTTGGCAATGGCTGCTGCTGTTCAATGGCCAGGCGCACTTGCTTGCCAGCCGTTCGGGCATCGAGAAAGCCGGACTTTTTCAACTCGTCAGGGTTGCGCAGATACAACTTGCTCATCAGCAAATAGAGGCTGTCGAGGTTGTCGCGCATGGTCAGGGTCGCCATGCGGTCGACACTGGTCTGAAGAAACTCCTGGGGCGTGCCTTCGCGAAACTGAGTGACGATGTCGCTGCCCTGCTGCTGGCTGCAACCGGTGGCGCAGAGCATCGACAGCCCCACCAGCAACAGGCAGTGACGGCGGATCAGCGAGGTAAACAGCGCAAAAACTGAGGCCATGGGCACTTTGACTTGGACTTTGGCCGGCGGTGGGAATCGCCGCAGGCTGGCCATGGATAGAGCCGTCAATGCGCAAAAAGTGCGGTGCCGATGGTCCGTAAACGTTGGTTGCCGGAAGAAGCCCCGGCTAATTAGTCATACTTTATAATTGCAACATCACGCATATCAGCTATAAATCCTTCCTTGCTCGGCATTGAAAACCGAACATTAGTATTACTACTTTGCCAAAAATAACAAAAAGGAAGGTCAAACCATGTTGAAATCCCGATACCAACTCTGCGGCCTCGGACTGTCCCTTATGATCGCCACCCTCTCCACCCAGGCCGCCGGCCTGTCCAGCGAACACAAAGCCTTCGGCAAGACCCGTGACGGCAGCCCCGTCGAGCAATACATTTTGCGCAACAGCCACGGCATGCAGGCCACGGTGATTACCTACGGCGGGATTTTGCAGTCGTTGAAGGTGCCGGACAAAAACGGCAAGTTCGACGATGTGGTGCTGGGATTCGATGACGTTCAGGGCTATCAGGGCGGTACGGCGTACTTTGGCGCGACCATCGGCCGATTTGGCAATCGCCTGGCCAACGGGGCTTTCGAACTGGACGGCAAGCGCTATCAGGTGCCACTCAACGATGGCTCAAACTCGCTGCACGGCGGCCCGCAGGGTTTCGACAAGCATGTGTGGAAAGCCCAACCGAGCAAAGGCAAGGATTCGGTGGGTGTGACCCTGACCTATGTGTCGGCCGACGGAGAAATGGGTTTCCCCGGCACCCTCAAAACCGAGGTCACTTACAGCCTCACCGAGAACAATGAGCTGCGCATCGATTACAAAGCCTCGACCGATAAACCGACGGTGCTGAACCTGACGAACCACAGCTACTTCAACCTTGCCGGCGCCGGCAACGGTGATGTACTCAAACAACTCGTGACGCTGCATGCGGCTCATTACACACCGGTCAACGGCAAGCTGATTCCCACCGGCGAACTGGCTCCGGTCAGTGGCACGCCGATGGACTTCACCCAGCCAACTGCCATTGGCAAAAACATCAAGGCTGATCACCCGCAGTTGAAATTCGCCGAACCGAAACAGGGTGGTTTCGATTTCAACTGGGCGCTGGACGCCAAGGGCGACGTCAGCCAACTCGCCGCCGATGTCAGCGATCAGCAATCGGGCCGGCGCTTGCAGCTTTACACCACGGAGCCGGGCGTGCAGTTCTACACCAGCAACTTCCTCGACGGTACGGTCAAGGGCAAGGCCGACAAGGTCTATGCGCATTGGGGCGCGTTTACCCTGGAGACCCAGCATTACCCGGACTCGCCGAACCAGCCGAACTTCCCGTCCACACGACTCGACCCGGGCAAGGCCTATACCCAAAACACCGTGCTGAAGTTTTCGGTCAAATAACTCGGCCAAATAAACAACAAGAGATCGCAGCCTCGTTGCACTCGACAGTTCCTACAGGGTTTTGCGCACTCTGTAGGGCGTGTCGAGTACAACGAGGCTGCGATCTTTTGATTTCAGGAGCGGAACCACCGGGCAATTTTGCTGCCAATCAAAGAGTATGCTTCGATTCAAAATAAGGAGATTTTCATGCGTACCCTCGAATTGGCCGGCGTCAACGTACCGGTCATCGGCCAAGGCACTTGGCACATGGGAGAAGATCCCTCGCAACACACCAGGGAGGTCGCCGCTTTGCGCCTGGGCATCGAGTTGGGCATGACCCTGATCGACACCGCTGAAATGTACGGCGAAGGTGGCGCGGAAAAAGTCGTGGGTGAAGCCATCGAGGGAATGCGCGACAAGGTCTTTCTGGTCAGCAAGGTCTACCCGCACAACGCCAGCCGCAAAGGCATCCCCCAGGCCTGCGAACGCAGCTTGCGACGTTTGAATACCGACTATATCGATCTGTACCTGCTGCACTGGCGCGGCCAGTATCCGCTTGAGGAAACCGTCGAAGCCTTCGAACGCCTGCGTGAAGAAGGCAAGATCGGTCGTTGGGGAGTGTCCAATTTCGACGTGGATGACCTTCAAGAGCTGGCCTCACCCGCCTGCGCGACCAATCAAGTGCTCTACAACCTGGAAGAGCGCGGTATCGAATTTGATCTGCTGCCCTGGTGCCACCAGCATCATCAACCCGTGATGGCGTACTGTCCTATCGGCCAGGGCGGACAACTGCTGGCCCATCCGGCGCTCAAACAGATTGCCGCCCGTCACGGTGTTAGCACCGCCCAGATTGCACTGGCATGGATACTGCGAACGCCTGATGTGATCGCCATCCCCAAAGCGGTCAGAACCGAACATGTGCAACTGAATGCGCAGGCCGCGCAACTGCGGCTCGACGATGAGGATTTGAAGGCGCTGGACCAAGCGTTTCACGCGCCAAAACGCAAACAGCGATTGGCCATGGTCTAAGCCATCGCGGTGTTGTCAGAGGACTTCTGCATGAGAAGCACCGATCAGCTCGATGCTTTTAATTTGCCACGGTTCGTCCAGGCTCAGGACCCCGTGTTTGAACGGGTCCAGGAGGAACTGCGCAACGGTCAAAAACGTCGTCACTGGATGTGGTTCATCTTCCCGCAGTTAGCCGGACTGGGCGGCAGCGAGATGTCGCGGCATTTCGCAATCCGCTCTCGCGAAGAGGCACTTGCCTACCTTGAACACCCACAGCTGGGAACGCGCCTGCGAACCTGTACACAATTGGTCCTGAACATTAAAAATCGCTCGATCACCGAGATTTTCGGTCATCCCGACAACCTGAAATTCCATTCCTCGATGACGCTGTTTGCCCAGTTTTCACCCAAGGGCAGCGTGTTCCATCAGGCGCTGGATCAGTACTTTCATGGAGTACCGGATGCCTGGACGGTGTCGCTACTGGACCTAAAACAGGCCCATTTGCCCACCCACCAGGGTTGAGAAGTCGTCGTCGACAAAGGGCAGGATCGCATCCGCCACCGGTTGCAGTTGGCGGGTGACGTAATGGTCGTAGTCAATCGGGGCACTGCGGATCTCCAGCGGTTCGGGCCCGGCAACGGTGATCACGTAGTTGATCCAGCCGCCGTTCTGGTATTGCCGGGGACGCCCCTGCCGGTCGTTGTAGTCGTCGGCGATGCGCGCCGCACGGACGTGGGGCGGCACATTGCGCTCATAGTCATCGAGGGTGCGACGCAGGCGTTTGCGGTAGATCAGGCGCTCGTCGAATTCGCCGGACAGGGTCTTGCGCACATAATCGCGCACGTAATCCTGATAAGGCAGGCGATGGAAGATCCGCGAGTACAACTCCTGCTGGAACTGCCGGGCCAGCGGTGACCAGTCGGTACGTACGGTTTCCAGGCCCTTGTAGACCATTTCGTCAGTGCCATCGGCACGGATGACCAGCCCGGCGTAACGCTTCTTGCTGCCCTCCTCGGCTCCACGAATGGTCGGCATCAAAAAGCGCGTGTAATGAGTCTCGAATTGCAACTCCAGGGCGCTTTGCAGCCCGTATTCCTGCTGCACATGCTCGCGCCACCATTGGTTGACATGGTCCACCAGCGCACGGCCGATCTGCGCAGCCTCTTCCTGGCCGTGGGCACGACGCAGCCAGACGAACGTCGAGTCGGTGTCGCCGTAGATCACCGTGTGGCCCTGGGCTTCGATCAACTGGCGGGTGCGCAGCATGATCTCGTGACCGCGCAAGGTGATGGACGACGCCAGTCGCGTGTCGAAGAAACGGCAACCGCTGGAGCCTAGCACGCCGTAGAAGGCGTTCATGATGATTTTCAAGGCTTGCGACAGCGGCGCATTGTGCTCGCGCTTGGCGGTCTCGCGACCTTCGGCTACCCGCGCGACGATGGCGGGCAGGCAATGCCGGGTTCTGGAAAATCGCGCGCCGCGAAAGCCCGGCACGGACTCGCTGTCGTCAGGGTGCTGCAAGCCTTCGATCAGCCCCACCGGGTCGATCAGGAAAGTGCGGATGATCGACGGATAGAGGCTTTTGTAGTCGAGCACCAGCACCGATTCATACAGGCCCGGTTGCGAGTCCATGACGAATCCGCCGGGGCTGGCCTGCGCGGGCTTGGTCCCGAGGTTGGGCGCGACGAAGCCCTGACGGTGCATCAGCGGCATGTATAAATGAGTGAACGCCGCGACTGAGCCACCGCTGCGATCGGCCGGCAAACCGGTGACGCTGGCACGCTCCAGCAGAAAGGTCAGCAGTTCGGTCTTGGCGAAAATCCGCGTCACCAGTTCGCAGTCCTTGAGGTTGTATTTGGCCAGGGCTGGCTTGTCTTCGGCGAACATGCGGTTGATTTCATCCATGCGCTGGTACGGCGTGCTGATCGCCTTGCCCTCGCCGAGCAGGGTTTGCGCGACGTTTTCCAGACTGAACGAGGGGAAGCTCCAGGTCGCCGAACGCAACGATTCGATGCCGTCGATGATCAACCGTCCGGCGGCAGCGGCGAAGTAATGGTTGCGACTGCCGTGTTCGCGCCATTGCATTTCTTCACCGCCACGCCCCAGTTTCAGCGGTACGCCCAACTGCCGGGCGTGTTGGTGCAGCACACGCAAGTCGAACTGCACGACGTTCCAGCCGATGATCGCGTCGGGATCATGCCGGGCGAACCATTCGTTGAGTTTTTTCAGCAGCAGGGTTCGCGAGTCGCAGTATTCAAGCTGGAAATCCACCTCGCTGTCGTCGCCGTTGGGCGGACCGAGCATGTAGACCTGACGCTCGCCGCAGCCTTCCAGGGCGATGGAATACAACTCGCCCTGGGCGGTGGTTTCGATGTCGAGGGACACCAGCCTGAGTGTCGGTCGGTAGCCGGGGTCGGGCTTCATTTGTGCGTCGAGCAGCAGACCCTCGGCGTCTGGCGTGCCACCGAACAGCACAGGCGCCGTGATGAAACGCTCCATCATGTAGCGTTCCGGTGGCCGCACATCGGCTTCGAACATCTCGACGCCTGCTTTGCGCAACGCGGTTTCCAGGCGCATCAACTGACCGTGCTGCTGGCAATACAGGCCGAGCACCGGGCGGTGCTCGAAATCCAGAAGGGCCAGCGGCTTCAGCTCGACATTTTTTTCGCCGCGCAACACCGTTTCAGCCTGCTCGCGCTGGACCGCCGGAATGAACGCTACCGACGGCTGGTGAGGCAGGCGAATTCGCCGGGGGCCGGCATCGGTCGCCAGCCAGAACTCGACTTGCGTACCGGCCGGTGTATCGCGCCAATGCCGGGTCAGGACGAAGCCCTGCTGTAAATCCACCACTGCAACCTCAAGATTTGATTCAGGAGGCGATTCTACGCGTCATTGCGGTTGATAGCCTTCTCTGCGAGGCGGATGCAGGTCCGCTAACACAGGATTGAGTCCAGCCCATGGATGGGTGAATAACGATGGAACACTGCCGGTTTTCCAAAGAAAAACCGCTGAATGGCGTTTTTTGAGCGTTATCTGCCGTTTTCTGCCTTGCCCTCAGCGCTTGGGTCTACGATTCTTCAAGGACAACGACAACACCTGAGAAACCGCCATGAAAACCGTCGCCCAACTGCTGAAGTTAAAGGCTGAACAGAATCACGAAGTCCACACCATTGCGCCGCATCAAATGGTCCTGGAAGCGCTGATGGTCATGGCCGCGAAAAACGTCGGCGCATTGCCTGTGGTAAAAAATGGCGAAGTCGTGGGCATCATCAGCGAGCGTGACTATGCGCGCAAACTCGTGCTCAAGGGCCGCTCTTCGGTGGGCACACCGGTCGAAGACATCATGGTGTCGCCGGTGATCACCGTGGACACCCACCAAACCGTTGAAACCTGCATGGGCATCATGTCCGACAAACGCCTGCGGCACTTGCCGGTAGTGGAAAACGGCGTGCTAATCGGTTTGCTGTCGATCGGCGACCTGGTCAAGGAAGCCATTGCCGAACAGGCTGAACTGATCCGCCAGCTGGAGCAGTACATTCGCGGCGACTGATTGAAAAAACACCGTACAGGCTGTGGGAGCGAACCTGTTCGCTCCCACGTTTGATTATTGGTGTTCGTCAGTTCGGCCAATGCCGGGCAAAGACCGGTGCCAACGTCGGGTGCCGGTCGATTCGCATCAGCCATGCGTAGAAGCCCGGTCGGGCATGGCGTAGATGTTCCCGGCTGCCCGCCCACCGCGTCACCACCGCCGCCAGCACATCCAGTGCGCCAGGCGTCTCGTCGTCCAGATACAACTCGCCGGAAAACTGATCGGCAAACACTTCCCAACTCCAGTGCAACCGACGGCGGGCGCCACCCATGAGATTTTCCCTGGACGCTGCATCTGCCTCGATCAGCCAGCGCTCGGGGTAATCGATGATGCCGATGGCCGCGTAGCAATTGCTGACGATGTACGCCAGGCCACGGATCGCCTGATCACGTTCGGTCGGGTCCCTCGACAACAGGTTCGACTGGGGAAACGCCAGCCCCAGGTGAATCAGGATCGCCGCGCTTTCGGTGAGAATGCTGCCGTCAGGCAGTTGCAGCGTCGGAATCTGCTTGAGCGGATTGAGTTTTTCCAGGGCTTTGGCGGCCTCCGGTGACGACTCGACGTCGATGAAGCGATAAGGAATTTCACAGAGCTCGAGAGCAGCCTCGATCGCGGCGGCGCCGGAGTTCTGGTGTCCGTAGAGCTGGTACATGGTGCGGCCTCCTGGCGGGACAAGGTTACAGTCAGTAGAGGCACGGTTTGCCGGCTCGTTCCCTGCCTTTTAGCTAATCATGGCGTTGGCTGCCTTGACCCTGGGTCTGGCAAAGGCATGTGCCAGCTAACCAGTGTAGAAGCGCCTTTCGCGCCTACCGAGGCAACCCGACGACTGAACCATCACGCCCACGCAGGGGACACCGCTGGTCCTATCATTGCCGTCGATGGTCACCATCATCTCAATGAAGTTCTCATAAAAAATCCGCGGCGTAACATCTGCTCCATACCCAACAAATACACCCCCTGGAGCACACCACCATGAAACGCCAACTCTTCCTCAGCATCGCTTTCTCGGTTTTTGCAGTTAACGCTTTCGCCGCTACTTCGGCTCACCCGGTTGTCGCTGAAGGCGGCTCGGATCGTCTGATTGAAAGCCGTGTGGCTGAGGGTGGTTCGGATCGTCTGATCGAAAACCGCGTTGCTGAAGGTGGTTCCGACCGTCTGATCGAAAAACGTGTTGCCGAAGGTGGCTCGGATCGTCTGATCGAGAATCGTGTTGCCGAAGGTGGTTCCGACCGTCTGATCGAAAAACGCGTCGCCGAAGGTGGCTCGGATCGTCTGATCGAGAATCGCGTCGCTGAAGGTGGTTCAGACCGCTTGATCGAAAAACGTGTTGCCGAAGGCGGTTCCGACCGTCTGATCGAGAACCGCGTCGCCGAAGGTGGCTCGGATCGTCTGATCGAAAGCCGCGCTGCATAAATGCGTAGTTTCACTGCAGGACTCAATGAAAACCCGGCCTCATCCGCCGGGTTTTTTATGCCTGTTTTTCAGTGGTCAGTCACTTGCCCGCACGCTCCATGCAGCGCTGGTAACGCTCATCGACCCGCTTGGCAAACCACGCCGTCGTCAGCTTGCGAGTGATTTTAGGGCTTTGCAGCTCAATCCCCGGCAACACCGCACGCGGCAACGGTCGACCTTCAGCCTTCTCGGCGAGCTCGAAAACCCGCGCATAGAGTTGAGTGTCCTCAAACCCTAGGTTCTTGCCCTCCTCCAATTGATCCCGAATGGTCGTATTGCGCATGCCCAATTGCTTGCCCAGGGTACGCACCGCCAACTCCGTGGTGCCCGGCATGATCGCGTCGTAGCGCACCAGATCGCCATCCAGCTCCAGTGGGATGCCAGAAGCGCGACTCACCGCGTTCTGAAACGCCGCATTGCGGCTGGCGTACCAGCCGGCGTTGAAATCGGCAAAGCGATACAGCGGCTGTTTGTAGCTCACCGGATACCCAAGCAAATGGGCGATGCCGAAATACATGCCACCACGACGAGTGAACACTTCATGACGGATCGTGCTGTTCACCGGGTACGGATACTCCTTCGCGTGTTGCTCGGCGAAATCGATGCTGACCTGCATCGGACCCGCGGTGTGTACCGGGTTGAACCCGCCGAACAGAGTCCGCCCCATAGGCACCATGCCAATGAAGTCGTCGAAGATCGCGCTGAGTTCTTGTTCGCTGCGCGCCGCATTCAGTCGCTCGCTGTAGCTTTTGCCGTTGGATGAACGGACCTGCAGCGCACCGCTCACCAGCAGGCTGGGGATGTGCGCGCTGGCGGCACGGCGGTCGATCTCGTCGCGAGCGATCTTGCCCAGCCCCGGCACAGGCGGATCGACCTGAAAGGTAGACTCCTGCTCGGTGACCGCGAGCACCGAACACAGGTTCTGTGTCGATGGGTAGATGTTTTGCGCGGCAAACGCTGCGTAGATATCCGTGGCCCAGCCCTGACGATCGACCGCTTTTGCCGGCAGCAGGCGCACGATCTCGGCCTTGACCTCGGCAGGCTTGCGCGCAGGCGGCTCCTGCGGGCGCTGGGTGGCACAGCCGGCCAGCACCAGCAGCGCCGCGAGACTCATGATCAATCGATTGGTTTGCATGTTGCTCCATCAAATCCATCGAGCGGGGTTCACCATACGACCAATGGCATGGTGCAGGCTATGACTGCTGCCGTTCTTGCCCGTTCCCATTGGGTATACGCGACCTGACCAACCCGCCGGGCTGAACCATACTTGAACCTCACACCGAAGAGGACAGGCTCATGAACCGGAGCGATGTACTGATCGTCGGTGCCGGCCCGACCGGGCTGGTACTGGCGCTGTGGCTGAGCAAACTGGGGATTCGGGTGCGGATTCTCGACAAGACGTCAGCGCCGGGCACCACGTCGCGGGCGCTGGCCGTGCAGGCGCGGACGCTGGAGCTGTACCGTCAGCTCGACCTCAGCGATGCGGTGGTTGGTAACGGCCATCGCGTCGGCGCGGCGAATTTCTGGGTCAAGGGCGAGCCCGTGGCGCGCTTGCCGCTGACGCGCATCGGCGAGGGCCTGACGCCTTACGCCTTTCTCGAGATATTCCCCCAAGACGAGCACGAACGGTTGCTGATCGAACGCCTTGAAAAATTCGGCATCGAGGTGGAGCGCAACACTCAACTTGAGAGTTTCGAAGATACCGGCGATGGCATCAGCGTCAGGTTGCGCTTGCCCGATGGCCAGCAGGAAGTCTGCCAGGCGTGTTACCTGGCCGGTTGTGATGGCGCCCGATCAATCGTGCGCAAGACCCTCGACACCGGTTTTCCCGGCGGTACCTACCAGCAGATTTTCTATGTCGCCGATGTGCAAGCCCGTGGACCAACGTTCAATGGCGAACTGCACGTAGACCTCGATGAAGCGGACTTTCTCGCGGTGTTTCCGTTGGCCGGTGAAGGTCGCGCCCGCTTGATCGGCACCGTGCGCGACGAACGCGCCGACAGGGTTGAAACCCTGCGGTTTGAAGACGTCAGCAGCCGGGCCATCGAACATATGAAAGTGCAGATCGATCAGGTGAACTGGTTCTCGACCTACCGGGTGCATCATCGCGTAGCGGATCACTTTCGCAGCGGTCGTGCGTTTCTTTTGGGGGACGCCGCGCATGTGCATAGCCCGGCGGGTGGTCAGGGCATGAACACCGGAATCGGCGATGCCATCAACCTGGCCTGGAAACTGGCAGCAGTATTGAGTGGTGGCGCCACGGCCAACCTGCTCGACACGTATGAATCCGAGCGCATCGCCTTCGCCCGCAAACTGGTGGCCACCACCGACCGGGTATTCACGTTCGTCACCGCCGAGGGCCGCCTGGCCGATTTGTTGCGCACGCGCCTGGCGCCCTTCGTGATTCCCAAAATGGCCTCGTTCGAAACGACCCGCGAATTTCTGTTTCGGACGGTGTCGCAAATCACCCTCAATTATCGCGGGACGCCGTTGAGCACGGGCGTGGCCGGTCACGTTCATGGCGGCGATCGCCTGCCCTGGGCTCACGACGGCGAGGGCGATAATTTCGAATCACTGAAGTGTCCGACCTGGCAGGTGCATGTCTACGGCGACACCAGCGACGAGATGATCGACTGGTGCATCGAGCATCACCTGCCGCTGCACGTATTCGACTGGCGCCCGGCGTTTGAAGCCGCGGGTCTGGGGCGCAACGGGTTTTACCTGTTGCGCCCGGACACGTATGTGGCGATTGCCGAGACCTGTGCTGATCCGAAGGTGATCGAGCGGTACTTCAAGCATCACGGGATCCGGCCGTTTTTTGGCAGCGCCTGAGTCCACCCCATACTCCTGTGGGAGCGAGCCTGCTCGCGATGGGGTCGTGTCAGTCGATTGTGTTTTGACTGATACACCGCCATCGCGAGCAGGCTCGCTCCCACAGTTGTTTTGCGGTGGGTGTCAGATCCCGGCCAGGGCCAGGTCCATCGCAAAGTAGGTAAAGATCAGGTCCGCGCCGGCTCGCTTGATCGCGCCCAGGCTTTCACGCACCACCCGATCCTCATCGATCGCCCCGGCCTGCGCGGCGAATTTGATCATCGCGTACTCGCCGCTGACCTGATACGCCGACAACGGCAACCGCGACACTTCACGGATGTCGCGGATGATGTCCAGGTAGGCACCGGCCGGCTTGACCATCAGCGCGTCGGCGCCTTCCTGCTCGTCCATCAGCGATTCGCGCACCGCTTCGCGGCGGTTCATCGGGTTCATCTGATAGCTTTTGCGGTCGCCTTTGAGGGCGCTGCCGCCGGCTTCACGGAACGGGCCATAAAGCGCCGAAGCGAACTTGGTCGAATAGGCCATGATCGCAGTCTGGGTGAAACCGGCGTCATCCAGCGCCCGGCGAATCGCCTGGACCTGACCGTCCATCGCCGCTGACGGCGCGATCACATCCGCACCGGCACGCGCCGCGGCCACCGCTTGTCTGCCGAGGTTGATCAGGGTCTGGTCGTTGTCGACCTCGTGGTTGTGCAGCACGCCACAATGGCCGTGATCGGTGTACTCGCAGAAGCAGGTGTCGGACATCACGATCATCTCCGGCACAGCGTCCTTGGCAATGCGCGACATGCGTGACACCAGCCCGTTATCGTTCCAGGTGTCGCTGCCGCTGCTGTCCAGGTGATGCGACACGCCGAAGGTCATCACCGACTTGATCCCGGCCCGGGCGTAGCGCTCGATCTCGCCGGCCAGTTTCGACTCCGGGATACGCATCACCCCGGGCATGCTTTTGATCGGCACGAAGTCGTCGATTTCTTCCTCGACGAAAATCGGCAACACCAGGTCGTTCAAACTGAACTCGGTTTCCTGGAACAGGCTGCGCAGGCTCGCATTGCGGCGCAGACGGCGTGGACGTGCTTCGGGGAACTGACTGGACATGGGGTTTCCTGAACAAGACAAAAGTCGTAGGGGACGAAGCTTATGCCTTGCGAGGTGTGGGGTACACACCTCAGGCGCGGAACAAACCATTACCGGTCCGGCAATAATCCAGCACAGAACCCTGTGGGAGCGAGCTTGCTCGCGAAGGCGCTGTGTCAATCGACACCTTTATTGGCTGACACGACGCAATCGCGAGCAGGCTCGCTCCCACAAGTTAAAGCTTCAGGGTGCCGCTGATGCACGTCACTACAGAACCACCGATCCAGATTTCATCGCCCACCTGCTCGACCTGAATGCGCCCGGCGCGTCCCATCGTCAGCCCCTGACTGACCACATAGGACGCCGGCGCCAGGCCTTCTGCGAGCAGCCATTGGGCAATCCCGGCATTCAGGCTCCCAGTGGCCGGGTCTTCCGGCATACCGTCACCCGAAATGAAGGCCCGCACTTCGAACTGTGCGTCGTCGCCATCGCGCTCGGGTCTCCACGGTGCAATGACGCCAACGGCGAGACCGAGCATTTGCGAGTGATCCGGCTGCAGGTCCAGTACCTGCTGGCGATCCTCGACCATCACCGCCAGCCAGCCGGCACCGTTATCGACCCATTGCGCCCGGACAATCACCCCGGGCTCCAGTCGCAGCCCGCGACGCACGCGCTCGACCACGTCGGCCTCCACCGGCCCGGTCCTGATCAGCGGTGGCGCGAGAAAAGCCAGCTCCGCGCCCTGCCTGCGGATTCGCACCAGCCCGACACCGCATTCCTGAATGATCTCCTCGCCCTTGGGCACGCCACCGGCCTCCAGCCACGCGTGGCAAGTGCCCAGCGTCGGATGACCGGCAAACGGCAGCTCGTTGAGGGTGGTGAAGATCCTCACGCGATAATCCGCACGATGGTCGCGCGGTTCGAGGATGAACGTGGTTTCACTGAGGTTGGTCCAGCTCGCGAACGCCGCCATGCGCTCATCACCGAGTTCATCGGCACCGAACACCACCGCCAACGGATTGCCCTTGAGCGCGATACCGCTGAAGACATCTACCTGCTTGAAATCGAATGAGCTCATTGCCTGCCTTGGTCTTGAGAAAGTCGAAGCGGTTTACTTGGGGATTTCCAGCCCGCGCATCACCGCCGGCCGCGCCAGGAAGCGCTCCAGGACCCGGGTGACATTCGGGAAGTCCTTGATGCCCACCAGATCCCCCGCTTCATAGAAGCCGATCAGGTTGCGCACCCACGGAAAGGTCGCGATGTCGGCGATGGTGTAGCGTTCGCCCATGATCCAGTCGCGTCCTTGCAGGCGTTGATCGAGCACCTTCAACAGGCGTTTGCTTTCATCGACGTAACGATCACGCGGACGTTTGTCCTCGTAGTCCTTGCCGGCGAATTTGTTGAAGAAACCGAGTTGGCCGAACATCGGCCCGATGCCCCCCATCTGAAACATCAGCCACTGGATCGTCTCGTACCGCGCCGCCGATTCCTGCGCCAGCAGTTGCCCGCTTTTGTCGGCGAGGTAAATCAGAATGGCACCGGACTCGAACAACGGCAGGGGCTTGTCCCCCGGACCATGGGGATCGAGGATCGCCGGGATCTTGTTGTTGGGGCTCAACGACAGGAATTCGGGAGACATCTGGTCGTTTGTGTCAAAGCCCACGCGATGGGGCTCGTAGGGCAGGCCGATCTCTTCGAGCATGATCGAGACCTTGACGCCATTGGGGGTCGGCAGGGAATAAAGCTGAATCCACTCGGGGTATTGCGCCGGCCATTTTCGGGTGATGGGGAACGAAGACAGATCGGTCATGGGGAGCCTCCATCGGCAAAGAAAGGGATGAGCATAATCCAGGTTGATCGCCTGACGGTTGCGATCTTTTTGACCTTATCAATATGGCTGATGAACAAGAGCGTAAGATTGCAGCTTTAATGTCGCTGCGCGCCCCGTAATGTATCCAAAAATCCGAAACATCTTGTCGATAACCTCTGCTGCAAGCCGTTCGAGGTTACCGGTACATTGCTGCGCACAAGCCGAAAACGAACCAACAGGCTAAAGAGGAATCTGAACACTGCCTTTTCGGAAACGGGACCGGCTCAACGACAGGGAAAACACCCGAGGCTTGGAGCTCGTGTGCAAAGGTTTGTCAGCCTTAACCGAACGCGCTGAAGATCACCTATTCAAATGATGACCCCTTTGAAATTCGCTGGCCGCTTCAAGCAATGCACCTATGTCGTCCTGACTGCGGCGCTGGCGGCGGGCACGTTGTTTTTTGCACTGGAGCCCGGTGAAAGTCGTGCCCAAGCGGCGGCTGACGGCACCCAGACCCTGGTCTTCCTGCGTCATGCGGAAAAACCTGAAGGCGGTCTTGGCCAGCTCAACTGTCAGGGCCTGAACCGCGCAATCAAACTGGCCACCCTGCTGCCGGAAAAATTCGGCAAGGCCAATTACGTGTTTGCCGCCGACCCGACCCGCAATGTCGAGGAAGGCGAACAGGACAACTCCTACAGCTACATCCGCCCGCTGATGACCATCAGCCCCACCGCCATCAAGCTCGGCTTGCCGGTGAACATCAACTTTTCGGCCAACGACGTTAGCGATCTGGCGGAAGAATTGCTCCACGACAAGTACCACAACTCAGTGATCTATACGGCCTGGTCCCACGGCTACCTGCCCGAGCTGATCAACAAGGTCGCGGAGGAAGCCGTCGGCAAGGAACAGAAAATCACTGAAGACTGGGAGTCCAACGACTATGACTCGCTGGTGGTGCTAACGCTGACCTGGCACAACGGCAAGGCCAGTTTGCAGAGCCACACCTACAAGCAAGGTCTGAATAACGGGCCGACGGCGTGTCCGACGTGAGCTGATCAACGTTTTATAGCGTCTGCCGGGGCAAAAACACCCTGTTACTTTCGGTTGATAAGCCGGGCTTGCAGGTACTCAAGCACCGCGCCCCGCTCTCCGGCAAACTCGATCCGCGCGCCCTTCTTCTCCCGCTGGAACGCATACATCGGGTCGTAATACTCACGGAGCAACCCTTCGATCCAGCCCCGGTGTAAGTCCACCGCCCCGCTGCTCGCCTGCTCTGCCAGCGCGTCTTCCATCAGGATCAACATCCGCCGATGCCGCTCACCGCCCAGACGTTTCTGGACGTTGTTCAGGCTTTCCAGCAATCGCTCGGAAAACAGCGCAAAACCTTCCTCACCATGTACCGCGACGAACTCAGCGCACAAGTCCACCACGTAATCGCGCAAGATCCGTTCGACTCGCCCTTCCAGGCTGTCTTCCAGCCAGACCATCGGATACTGCTGCATGCTCTGATAAAGCGGCAACGGCAAGGCGCAACTGCCGATCGCGCGGCTCTCGTCTTCCAGCACAAACTGCTCGATGCCGTGGGCGCGCTTCTTCAGCACGTCCACCGCCAGGCGGTTTTCAAAATCGATATTGGACGGCTGGCCAGTGGCGCGCTTGCCAAAACTGGAGCCGCGATGATTGGCGTGGCCTTCAAGGTCCAGCGCATTGTTCAGCTGCCAAAGTACCTCGGTCTTGCCGGTGCCGGTCATGCCGCCCAGCAACACGAAATCGCACTGGGCCACGGCCTGTTCGACTGTGTCCAGCAGGAAGGTGCGCATCGCTTTGTAGCCGCCACCCACTCGCGGATAGTCAATGCCGGCTTCGTCCTTGAGCCATTGCTGGGCAATCTGCGAACGCAAGCCGCCGCGAAAACAATACAAATAGCCTTCTGGATGCGCCCGGGCAAAGTCGGCCCAGGCCTCGACGCGTTCTGCCTTGATCTGGCCAGACACCAACTGATGCCCCAGCGTGATTGCCGCTTGCTGGCCGTGTTGCTTGTAGCAGGTGCCGACCCGTTGGCGCTCGTTGTCGTTCATCAGCGGCAAGTTGACGACACCGGGGAACGATCCCTTGAAGAACTCGACCGGCGCACGAACATCCATCAGCGGCCG
The DNA here is from genome assembly GCF_019823085.1 of Pseudomonas sp. DR48. NCBI lineage: Bacteria > Pseudomonadati > Pseudomonadota > Gammaproteobacteria > Pseudomonadales > Pseudomonadaceae > Pseudomonas > Pseudomonas sp. DR48. Next base: position 7,016,373 of record NZ_CP081946.1, read on the forward strand.
ATCGTTGAGGAAAATGTCGCGGTAGTCGGTGAAGTCCTGTGACATCAAATCACCTCGACCGCGTGGGTCTGTCGCTCGATCAGTTCACCGATTGGCTCAAGCGTCAGGCCCAATTCGGCGGCCACTTTGAGGAATTGCTCGTTGCCTTCAGGCGTGACGGCAACCAGCAGGCCACCGCTGGTCTGCGGATCACACAGCACGCGCTTGTGCAGTTCCTGCAGACGCCCGAGCTTGCTGGCGTAGCTGTCGAAGTTGCGCAGCGTGCCGCCCGGCACGCAGCCCTGCTCAAGGTAATACTCGACGCCCGGCAGACGTGGCACACGCTCATATTCGATGCGCGCGGTCAGGTGGCTGCCGTCCGCCATTTCCACCAGGTGCCCAAGCAAGCCAAAACCGGTCACATCGGTCATCGCGGTCACGCCATCGAGCTTGCCGAAACGGCTGCCGGGTTTGTTCAGCGTGCACATCCAGTCGCGGGCCAGGCCGATGTCGGCATGGCGCAACTTGCCCTTTTTCTCGGCGGTGGTGAGGATGCCGATGCCCAGCGGTTTGGTGAGGTAAAGCAGGCATCCGGCGGTGGCGGTGTCGTTACGTTTCATGTGGCGTTTTTGCACCAGGCCGGTCACGGCGAGACCGAAGATCGGTTCCGGCGCGTCGATGGAATGCCCGCCGGCCAATGGGATGCCAGCCTCGTCGCATATTGAGCGCCCGCCACGAATCACTTCACGCGCTATCTCCGGCGCCAGCTTGTCGACCGGCCAGCCCAGGATCGCAATCGCCATCAGTGGATCGCCGCCCATGGCGTAGATATCGCTGATGGCGTTGGTCGCCGCGATACGACCGAAATCGAACGGGTCATCGACGATCGGCATAAAGAAGTCGGTGGTGGAAACCACGCCACGCTCTTCATCGATGGCATACACCGCGGCGTCATCGCGCGAAGCGTTGCCGACCCAGAGGTTCGGATCAAGGTTCTGCGCCCCGCTACCCGCCAGGATCACCTCCAGCACTTGCGGCGAAATCTTGCAGCCACATCCTGCGCCGTGGCTGTACTGGGTCAGACGAATCGGTTCACTCATGGGGCAATACCTTTGAAGTCAATGCGACCGAGTCTAGCACTGACGACCCCTGCAAGGCCCTACCGCCCTGTAGCAGCGCCCTGTACCTGACCATAACGACAGTAAAATCCCTGATTTCGTCGATTTTTCATGGCATTGGGATAATTGGCATCTGTTGTGCAAACGTTTGCGAGTAGCCAATACCGGCATGTTCGTAACCAAACTGCACCAAGCTCGGAGAACCGGGCTTTCGATCCGCACGAAAAGGGACTTTTAATGCAACGCATGTCCAGCCGCGCGACTTGCTCGCGCACCGCTGCTGTTTCCTTGCTGCTGGCCAGCGTTACAGGACTACTCAGCAGCACCGTTTTGGCGCAACCCGCCGCCGTCGAAGAATCCGCCCAGGGCGAAACCCTCAGCGTCGAGGCCAGCCCCGCGAAAAAAGGCGTGTACCTGTCGGACTGGTTCAATCAGGACCTGACCGTCATCGGCAGCAAAGACATCAGTTTCGGCCCGCAGCCGGCCGACGATATTTACCTGGAATATGAATACTTCGGGCGCAAAGGACCGTTCGAGTTGTACGGCTACATCGACATCCCGAAAATCTTCGACATCGGCAACAGCCATGACAAAGGCGTCTGGGACCACGGCTCACCGGTGTTCATGGAGCACGAACCGCGCATCTCCATCGACTACCTGGCCGGTCGCAGCCTGGCGGTCGGGCCGTTCAAGGAATGGTACGTCGCGTTCGACTGGATCTACGACCATGGCAGCAACAGCGCCAACCGCGCCAACACGCTGTACAGCGGCTTGGGCACCGATATCGACACCCATTCGCGGGTCAACCTGTCGGCCAACTTCTACGGGCGTTACCAATGGGAAAACTATGGCGCCAGCAATGAATACTCGTGGGACGGCTACCGCGCCCAGCTCAAATACATCGTGCCGATCAGCAGCTTCGAGAACGGCGCGTCACTGACGTACATCGGTTTCACCAACTTCGATTTTGGCTCGGACCTGCACAAGGACAACCCGGCACGCACCGCCAACGCCACCGTCGCCACCAACGTCTTGCTGTATTCGTTTACCCATTTACGTTTCACCCTGGTCGGCCGTTACTTCCATAACGGCGGCAATTGGGAGGATGGCAGCGAGTTGAATTTCGGCGACGGCGACTTCCGCGCCCGGTCCAACGGCTGGGGTTATTACGCCGGCATCGGTTATCAGTTCTGAAGCTTGTTTGAACCTGGAGGTTTTATGAATGCAATGACGCGTCTTTCCCTGGCCTGTGCCGCCCTGCTCTCTTCAACGGCCTGGGCGAGTGAGACTCCGATCGAGCCGAAAGTGCTGCTGATCACCATGTTCGCCCCCGAGGCGCAGCACTGGATCGATCGCCTGGAACTCAAGCAGGAAGTTCGAGTGCCAGGCCTGTCCGCCGAGTACCCGACGATTCGCTGCAACACGCAGCAGGTGTGCCTGATGGTCACCGGCATGGGCCAGACCAACGCCGCCGCGTCGACACTGGCCTTGGCCCTGTCGCCGAAATTCGACCTGCGTAAAAGCTATTTCCTGATCGCCGGGATTGCCGGCATCAGCCCCAAACACGGCACCATCGGCACTGCCGCGTGGGCGCATTATCTGGTGGAGTTCGGCACTCAGTGGGAACTGGATTCGCGAGACGCGCCGAAAGACTGGCCGACCGGTTACATCGGCATCAACACCAAAGGCCCGAACGAAAAGCCGCCGCTGGACTACAAGACCGAAGTCTTCGAGCTCAATCCGAAATTGCAGGCCAAGGCGTTCGCCCTGTCGCACAACGTCCAGTTGAGCGAGAGCAAAGAGTCGGCCGCCTGGCGCATGAAATATCCATCAGCCCCGGCCAATCAACCGCCGGTGGTGACGCAGTGCGACACGCTGGCGGGCAACACCTGGTTTTCCGGGACACGCTTGAGCGAGCGCGCCGAAGTCTGGACCCGGTTGCTGACGGACAATAAAGGCGAGTACTGCACGACGCAGCAGGAAGACAATTCCACGTATGAAGCGCTGTTGCGGGCTAGTCGCGAGGGGCTGGTGGACGTCCAGCGTCTGGCGGTGGTGCGCGCCGGTTCCGACTTTGATCGACCGGTGCCGGGCCAGAGCGAAGCGGATAACCTGCTCAAGTACGCCGATCAGGGCGGATTCGTACCGGCGCTGGAAAACCTGTACCGCACCGGGAATCCGTTGGTGCAGGAGATTTTGAACAACTGGTCGGCGTGGGAGAACGGTGTTCCCGACGCTTGATCTGACACTACATATCCCCTTGTGGGAGCGGGCTTGCTCGCGAAGGCGGCATAACTTTCAACATCGATGTCGACTGTCAGTCCGCTTTCGCGAGCAAGCCCGCTCCTACATTTGATTGGGGTCAGGGCAACAAAATCACTTTGTCGCCACTGCCCTGGTTCACCTCGGCATACCGATCCAGCCCTTGCGCCAACGGCGATTCAAGCAGGCCCTGGGGCAACGGCAGCAACCCCTGGTCAAAGAACTTGCCAAACTGATCCAGCATCGCCGCACACGCCTGGACGCCGTAGAGCAACGAATTGATCCCCACCACCGAACCGCCCTTGCGATACAGCGCCAACGCCGGCAGCTGCACCATGCCGTCCACCGGCGCGGCGATGATTGCGATGCGCCCGAACGCGGCCAGCGCCGGGACCGAGGCCGGCAGCCAGAAGCCCGTGGTGTCGAAAATCACGTCGGCACCGCCGGCATACACGGCGTTGACCTGCGCCCCCAAGTCTTCCGGCTTATCCAGTTGCAGCGTCTGATAACCCTGAGCCTGTAAATCCTTGACCTGCTCGGGGCGCCGCGCCGCTGCCAGCACCCGGGCGCCACGCACCTTGGCCAGCGCCAGCGCGGCACTGCCCACCGCCCCGCCACCGATCACCAATAGCCGCGTTTGCGCCGTCACCAGGCTGCGTTCCAGTGCATCCCACGCCGTGGTGTAGGGCACACCGAGGCTGGCGGCCTGGGCGAAGCTCAGGTGAGTGGGTTTGAGCGCCACACCATTGGCCGGCAGCTTGACGAATTGCGCATGGGAACCGTCGGCAAAAAAACCCAGCTCGCGACCGGTGCCCCAGACCTCCTGACCGATCAGCGCCTCAGGCCCTTCAACCACAACACCGGCGAAATCGCGCCCGGGAATGCGCGGCATGGTGGTGTAGGGGAAGCGCCCGAGCACGTTCTTCACGTCGCTAGGGTTGAGGCCTGCGGCTTTGATCTGGACCAGCACTTCATCGGCGCCGGGAACGGGGGTTGGAACATCGACATAGCGCAAGGCCGCGAGGTCGCCGGTCTTGTCGAATTGCAGTGCTTTCATGGGAGTGTCCATCGCTTCAAGGAAGGGGTTCAGGAGATCCAGCCGCTGACCAGTTGCCGGCCCATGGGCCACAACTTTTCACCGGCGAGCATGCCCAGCAGGCCCACCAGCGCAATGGCCGGTGGTGCGGGGGAACGAAAATCCAGGGCGCCGTACACCAGGCCGACGCCCAGACCGATGACCAGCGAGATGAGGTAGCTCATGGCAGACTCCGTGGGCAAAAAAGGTATGCCTGAAGTCTAGAGCGAGGTGACGGCGGGCATCGGCCAAGTGCTTCTGAATATCGGCCAAAGCGTCTTCACGCCTGACATTGACTCGCCGAAAACTGCGAAGGCGCGACACCCAGCTCCCGGCGGAACATGTCGCTGAAGCTGCTCGGTGAATAGCCCAGTTCCCGGGCAATCGTGCTGACCGGCACGCCCTGGATCAATTCCGCCGCTGCCGTCGCCAGTTGCACCTGTCGCCGCCATTCAGCGAAGCCCATGCCCAGGCCGTCCTTGAACAACCGAGCGAGGGTACGCACGCTGGCCCCGGCATTTTCCGCGTGCTGCTCGAAAGGGATGTCCAGCGAGGGCGCGGCCATGACCGCCTGACACAGGTTCATCAACCGTCGCTCGGACTCATCTGGCAAGGGAATTTTCAGCCGTGAACGCCTGGCCCGTCTAAGCTCCAGCAGTGCCAGGCCGACCAGTGCTTCGTAATACTCGGGCGCGCCATCATCGCCCTGCTCCACCAGCCCGACGATCAGCTCTCGCAGCAGGCCGCCGACTTCAATCACCTGAACACTGTGATCCAGCGTGGCGGCCAGTGAGGGCCGCAGGTAGATATTGCGCATCTGCAGGTCCGAGACCACACGAATCCCGTGGGGCACGCCCGGTGGCAGCCACACCGCACGCTGCGGTGGCACCACCAGCGCTTCATGGGGCGTTTCAACCCACATGACCCCGCTCATCGCGTACAGCAGCTGGCCCCAGTCATGCTGGTGCGGCTCGATGTACAGGCCACGCGGGTAGGTCCGTGCCAACGGTTGCACGGGGACATCGGTGTCACTCAGGTCTGGAGGGGCAGCAAGGGCCATGGGCAATGATCATTGGGATTTCAGGTGCTTGCATGGTAACGAGCCACCGGCATTGTCGCCACTGGCGGCAGCCGTCCGCCAATCCAAGTGAATTTTCCGCTACCTCGACGATCCTTCTATTACCACAGGGAGGAATACGGGCTTTATGAACAACGCAAAACTTTTCGTCATTGAATACACCCTTCATGGCGTTCCCAAGTCATTCATTATTCGCCTGGACAAGATGGACAACGCGGAAGCTTGGCATTGGGCCAGTTGTGACGCCGGCGTCGGACGAATCCCTCGCTTTGGCCGGGAGAAGGTGCAAAAAACCAGCAAGCCGCTGGCGGAAAAGTTCGGGATCGAAAACGTGACCTGGCGACCGGCTGGCTGAAGCTCGAGAAAAGGGGAAAACAGACATAAAAAAAGTGGAGCCAGGGCGGCTCCACTTTACGTTTTACGTGGATGAGTTATTTGGCGTGGGCGCACTTGCAGCCTTTGCTCGCACACTCTTCGCCATGTTCGTGGTGCTTGGCGCACGCTTCACAGCAATAGTGCTTGCCGTGACGCGCTATCGGATGTTCGCCCAGTTTGCATGAGCATTTGGGGCAGTCGCAGGTACTGTCACTGCTGATCATGAGCCTGACTCCATGTGTGGTGGTCGTCGGGTGCGCAATCGCTGGCACCGTCCTGACAGTGTAGGAGTTGGCCGGGGTTTCAGCGTCAGGCCTGACGGGTGTTACTGCGGTACATGAAAAACAAGGCCAGCGCGAGACACGCCATTGCCACGATCCGGCTGCTCGACAACTCGATCGCCGGATTGCCCAGCCAGCCGAAGTTATCGATCAACATCCCCATACCCAGTTGCCCGAGAATCACCGCCACGGTCGCCACTGCTGTGCCGACGCGCGGCACCGCGCCGACCATGACCATCATGTAAACCACGCCGAACAGCGCGCCGCTGAGCTGCCATTTCGGCACGTCCAGCAAGCTGACGGTGTGGGCCGGTTCGAAAAACAGGATCAGCAACCCGGTGACCACCGCACCGACCGCAAAGGTCAGCAAACTGCTGCGCAACACGCCGACCGTTTCACCCAGACGCCCGTTAATCGCCGCCTGGACACTCAACACCGCACCGGCGGCCACGACCACCGCCAACAAAATAATCAGATTCATCATTAACCCCGAGCGATCAGAACAAGTGCCGCGACAATCAGCAGCAAGGCCAGCCAACGTTCACCGTTGACCTTTTTGCGCGCGGCGCCGAACCAGCCGAAGTGGTCGATCAACACGCTTTTGCCGACCTGCCCGGAGAGGATTGCGATCATCGTCATGGCAATGCCGATGTGCGGCGTGGCCATGGTCAGCACCACCACGTAGATCGGCCCGAGGAAACCGCCGATCAACTGCCAGCGCGGCAAGGTGTTCAAGGCCGGTCCCTGTTGCTTGCCGCTGAACAACAGCAGCAAAAACAAAATCGCCGAACCCACGCCGAAGATGCTCAACGTCGCCCATAAATGCCCGACCTGAACCCCGAGCGGGCCAAGCAGACCGGCCTCCACGGAAAGGCCCATGCCGGCCAGGATCACCAGCGGCAGCAGCAACAGGCGCAGCCCCGGTTTAGTGGTCGGCGCGGCGACAACGCCCACGTCGTCGATTGAAGAAGTGTGCATAAGGGGGGACACCTACCAGTTATCAGATAGAACACGACCCCCTGTGGGAGCGAGCTTGCTCGCGAAAGCGCCGGAACATCCAACATCAATGTGACTGACAAATCGCTATCGCGAGCAAGCTCGCTCCCACAGGGTTTGTGTTCTCAGTGGAATTGGCGCGCATTATCGGCTGGCGGTGTTTTGCGATAAATGGGAGCATCCTGACAACACTTTTGCGCAAACCGCACAGCAGGATCACTAATGCACGGCCTCAACGAACTGGGATTCAAGGCACTCCGGCTGTTTGTCGCGGTGCTCGACCACGGCAGTTTTTCCGAAGTCGCCCGCCGTGAAGGCCTGGCGCCCTCTTCGATTTCCCGGCAGATCCAGCTGATGGAACAGGCCTTGAACCAGCAATTGCTCTATCGCCACACGCGCGCCGTCACGCCCACCGAAGCCGGGCGCATGCTGGGCCATCACGCGCGACTGGTGCTGGTGCAACTGGAAGAGGCCGAGCAAGCCTTGCAGGAACAGCAAAGCGAACCCAGCGGACTGGTGCGGATCAACGCGCCCGTGGTGTTCGGGCAGCGTCATCTCACGCCTTGGCTGGGGCAGCTGTGCGAGCGCTACCCGAAACTGCAACTGGATATCCAGCAGACCGACAGTTACATCGACCCGTTACAGGAAGGCGCCGACCTGCTGTTTCGCATCGGCCCGCTGCACGATTCGAGCATGCAGGCGCGCATCCTTGCGCCGCACCGGTTTCAAGTCGCCGCCAGCCCGGCCTATCTGCAACGCCACGGCACGCCGCGACATCCCGAGGATCTGGCGGCGCATAAATGCCTGGCCTACAAGGGCGTGACGGGGCAACAGCGCTGGTTTTTCCGCCAGGACCAGCAGGATTGGACGCCCTACTCGGTGAAAGGACCGATCACCGGCAACCACGCCGACACACTCACCCAGGCCGCTGAACAGGGGCTGGGGCTGGTGATGTTTCCGTCGTGGCTGATTGGTGAGGCGGTGCGCAACGGCACGCTGGTGCCGGTGCTGGGGGACTATCAGGTGTCCAACAGCCTTGAGCCGCAGCAGATTGCGGTGCTGTGGCCCGGTAGTCGGCGGTTGTCGGTGAAGGTCAGGACGGTGATCGATTTCTTTGTGGAATGCTTTGGCGCGGTGCCGTACTGGGACAGGCCCTGAAACTACATCCCCTTGTGGGAGCGGGCTTGCCCGCGATGAGGCCAGCACAACAGACACTGATGTCGACTGACTTGACGCCATCGCGGGCAAGCCCGCTCCCACAGGTTCTTCGGGGTGTCAGATACGGAACTGACCGACCAGTTTGCCCAGGCGCTGACCGAGGTCGGCGAGGCTGCGCGAGGTCTGGGCGCCGAGTTGGGTTTCGTCGGCGACACTGTCCACCGCCACCGCAATCTGGTGCACGCTGCGGTTGATCTCTTCGGCCACGGCGGTCTGTTCTTCCGCCGCGCTGGCGATCTGCGCGTTCATCGAGTTGATGGTGCCGATCAGCTGGGCCATGGTGTCCAGCGATGCACCGGCCTCATTGGCCTGGGCCGAGGTGCCATCGCCCGCTTCACTGGAACGACGCATCGCTTCCACCGCCGATTGAGTCCCGGCTTGCAAACGGTCGATCATGCCCTGGATTTCCTGGGTGCTGATCTGCGTACGACTGGCCAGTGCCCGCACTTCGTCGGCCACCACCGCAAAACCACGTCCGGCTTCGCCGGCGCGCGCCGCCTCAATCGCGGCGTTCAGCGCCAGCAGGTTGGTCTGCTCGGCAATCGAGCGAATCACCCCCAGCACGCTGACAATCGACGACACGTCTTTTTGCAGGCTGTCGAGGGACACGCCGCTGCTGCGAATGTCGTCCACCAACGCATGAATCTTCACAATGCTGCCCGCCACCACACGCTTGGCAGCCTGGCCTTCCTCGTCGGTTTGCTGGGCTGCAACCGCCGCGTTTTGTGCACTCTTCGCCACTTCCTGCGCCGCCGCCGACATCTCGTTGATCGCCGTGGCGACCTGATCGGTCTCGTGACGCTGACGCTCCATGGCCTGATCCGAACGCTGGGCCTGATCGGAGACCTGAGTCACCAGACCGGTCAGCTGCGAAGTCATTTCGGTGATCTGACGCACCAGGCCGTGGATCTTGTCGACGAAACGGTTGAACGAGCCGGCCAGATCGCCGAGTTCATCCTGGCTGGTGATGGTCAGGCGACGGGTCAGGTCGCCCTCGCCCGCCGCGATGTCATCGAGGTTGGCTTTCATAAGGTTCAGCGGACGCAGAATGGTGTTGGCCAGCAGCATCCCGGCGGCGGCGATAATTAACAGCACCACCACGGCAATCCCGACGATGCTCAGCACCACGCCTTCCATGCGCTCCTTGACCTTGGCGTCCACCAGGGCGACTTGCGCTTCGATGCCGTCAAGGTTGACCGAGGTGCCGACCGCCATGTCCCACTTGGGCAGGTATTCGGTGTAACCGAGCTTGGGCACCAGCACCTGGGTGTTGCCAGGCAATGGCGAGCTGTATTGCAGGTAGTGAGTGCCGTCCTTGGCGACGTTCACCAGGTCACGGTTGACGTAGACGCCGTTCGGGTCGCGGTTGTCCTTGAAGCTCTGGCCCACGCCATCGGGGCTGTTGGCCTTGAACAGGCGCACGGTGTTGGAGTCGTAGCCGAAGAAGTAGCCTTCCTTGCCGTAGCTGATGCTCGACAGCAGCTTGATCGCCTGGGCCCGCGCCGCGTTATCGCCCTGGGCCGCCGCGTCGTACAACGGTTTGATCGTGGTCATGGCAACCGCGACGTAGCTTTGCAGGGTGGCCTTGGCGTCGCTGAGCAGGCGCTCGCGCGTTTCCTCGACTTCCTTGCGAGCCTGTTCCTGCAGAATGAACAACGTGGTCAGGCTGATGACCAGCGCAAAGAGCAACACCGGGAGGACGGCAAGGGACAGGACTTTAGCCTTGAGGCTCAGGCGCATGACGGTTCACTCTTTTGATTTTATTGGCGTGGTTAAAGGCTTTAACGGCACGCCAAGTCAAAAGTTGAGCTCGAGGGCAATGAGGTCCCCTGTGGGAGCGAGCTTGCTCGCGATAGCGGGGTATCGGCCAACATCAATGTTGGATGTGCCGCCGTCATCGCGAGCAAGCTCGCTCCCACAGGGGTGATGTGACTACAAAATCATCGCGGCGACCCAGCCGAACGCCAGCAGCGGCAGGTTGTAGTGCAGGAAGGTCGGCACCACGGTGTCCCAGATGTGGTGATGCTGGCCGTCGATGTTCAGGCCGGAGGTCGGCCCCAGCGTCGAATCCGATGCCGGCGAACCGGCGTCGCCCAAGGCGCCGGCCGTGCCGACGATGCACACGATCGCAATCGGGCTGAAGCCCAGCTGCACGCACAACGGCACGAAGATCGCTGCCAGGATCGGCACGGTGGAAAACGACGAGCCGATGCCCATCGTCACCAGCAGACCGACCAACAACATCAGCAATGCCCCCACGCCTTTGCTGTGGTCGATCCACGATGCCGACGCCTCGACCAGGGTTTGCACCTCGCCGGTGGCCTTCATCACTTCGGCAAAACCGGACGCGGCGATCATGATGAAGCCGATCATCGCCATCATTTTCATGCCTTCGGTGAATAGGTCGTCCGTGTCGCGCCACTTGACGATGCCCGAGACCGAGAAGATCAGGAATCCGGCCAGCGCACCGATGATCATCGAGTCCAGCAGCAACTGAATGATGAACGCGGCCACGATGGCGACACCGGCGACCATCAGGCTCAGCGGGTTGTACTCCACCGCGACTTGCTCGACTTGCTCGATCTTTTCCAGGTCGTAGACGCGCTTTTTGCGGTAGCTGATAAACGCCGCCGCCAGCCCCACGACCATGCCCAGCGCCGGAATGCCCATGGCGTGGGTGACGTTGATTCCCGTGATGTCCACGCCGCTGCGGGCCACGTTGGCCAGCAGGATTTCATTGAGGAAAATGTTGCCAAAGCCCACCGGCAAGAACATGTACGGCGTGATCAGGCCGAAGGTCATGACGCAGGCGATCAACCGGCGATCCAGTTGCAGCCGGGTCAACACATAAAGCAGCGGCGGCACCAGCAACGGAATAAAGGCGATATGTATCGGCAGGATGTTCTGCGATGCGATCGCCACCACCCAGAGCAGACCGATCAGCAGCCACTTGACCTGGCGGCCACCGCTGGCGTGCTGCCGATCGACCATTGCCAACGCTTTATCCGCCAGCGCATGGGCCAGGCCCGACTTGGCAATCGCCACCGCGAATGCCCCGAGCAAGGCGTAAGACAATGCCACCGTCGCGCCGCCGCCGAGGCCGCTGTTGAAGGCTTTGAGGGTGGCGTCGATGCCCAGGCCACCGGTCAAACCACCCACCAGCGCGCCGACGATCAGTGCGATCACGACGTGCACGCGGGACAGGCTGAGGATCAGCATGACGCCGACCGCAGCAATTACAGCATTAATCATCGTTACCTCAAGGCAAGCGAAATGAGCTCAGCCGGCAGTCTGCGAAGAGCCGCCAGCGGATCAGGGAATGGGTTTTATTAGAGGGCGCGCACTTTGAAGGAAGCGGCCGCAAGCTGCAACCCTCAAGAAAGTCGATCGTGCGCCGTTACAGTGCAAAGTCTCAGATATTTATCGAATAAAGGACGTCTCCATGTCGATCAGACAACTTTCCATTCAATGGAAAATCACCCTGCTGGCCGGGCTGTGCCTGGCCGGCATCGTGACCCTGCTGGTGGGTCTTTCGCTGTACCGCATGGAGCACAGCTCCGAGATGGTGAAAGCCTCAAGCATGGAGATGCTCACCGAAGCCGCGCAGGCCCGGATCGAATCCCAGGGTGAAAACCAGGCGCTGGGGATTCGCCAGCAGTTCATGGACGCCTATCAATATGGCCATGGTTTTTCGCGGCAGGTGCTGTTCCTGCGCGATCAGGCCGAAAAGCGTTTTCTGGACGCCTTCGACCTGCGTGAAGACCTGACTCGCCAGGTCAAATCGGCGCTGCAGGCCAACCCGGAACTGCTCGGTCTGTCACTGGTGTTCGAAGCCAACGCGCTGGATGGCAAGGATGAGCTGTTCGCAGGCCAGGCGGAGCTGGGCAGCAACGACAAGGGGCGGTTTGCCCTGTACTGGTCGCAACCGACGCCAGGCAAGGTCACCTCCATGGCGCTGCCGGAAAGTGACATGGCCGACACCAGCACCGGCCCCAGTGGCGAGCCGGCCAACGCCTGGTTCACCTGCCCGCGCACCACGCTCAAGCCCTGCGTGATCGAACCGTACTTCTTTGTGATCGACGGTCAGAACGTGCTGATGACCAGCATCGTGTTCCCGCTGATAGTCAACGGCAAAGTCATCGCCTCGCTGTCGGTGGACATCAACCTCAACAGCCTGCAAGCCATGAGTCAGGGCGCCAGTAAAAAGCTCTACGACGGCCAGACCAGCGTCAGCATCATCAGCCCGGTCGGCCTGCTGGCCGGTTACAGCCCGGACGCGAGCAAACTCAGCCAGCGCCTGGACGCCGTGGACAAGACCAGCGGCGCCGAGCTGATTCGCCTGCTCGCCGCCAGCAGCAAAACCGAAAGCCTGCACAATGATCATCAACTCAAAGTACTGGCGCCGTTCCTGCCGATTCCCGGTGGCAAGTCCTGGGGCGTGTTGCTCGACGTGCCGGAAAAAGTCCTGGTCGGCCCCGCCGATGCCCTGAAAAAACAACTCGATGACAGCAACCGGTCCGGCACGCTGGTCGAGCTCAGCCTGGGCGTGCTCGCCGCGCTGATTGGCTTGTTGCTGGTGTGGCTGATGGCGCGCAGCGTGACCAGGCCGATCCTCGGCGTGGCGCACATGCTCGAAGACATCGCCAGCGGCGAAGGCGACCTGACCCGGCGCCTGGCCTATGACAAACAGGATGAACTGGGCCAGTTGGCCGGCTGGTTCAACCGTTTCCTCGACAAGCTGCAACCGATCATCGCCGAGGTCAAACGCTCGGTGCAGGACGCGCGCAGCACGGCGGACCAATCGGCCGCCATCGCCACCCAGACCAGCGCCGGTATGGAGCAGCAATACCGCCAGGTCGACCAAGTGGCGACGGCGTCCCACGAAATGAGCGCCACCGCCCAGGACGTCGCCCGCAGCGCGGCGCAAGCGGCCCAGGCGGCAAAGGAGGCGGATCAGGCGACTCGCCGAGGCTTGACCGTGATCGACCAGACCACCACCAGCATCGACAACCTCGCCGCCGACATGAGCGCAGCAATGGTGCAAGTCGAAGGCCTGGCGGCGAACAGCGAGAAAATCGGTTCGGTGCTGGAAGTGATTCGCGCCATCGCCGAACAAACCAACCTGCTGGCGCTCAACGCCGCCATCGAGGCGGCCCGGGCCGGTGAAGCCGGACGTGGTTTTGCCGTGGTGGCTGATGAAGTGCGCAACCTGGCGCGCCGCACTCAGGAGTCGGTCGAAGAAACCCGACTGGTGATCGAGCAATTGCAGAGCGGCACCCAGGACGTGGTCGGCTCGATGAACAACAGCCATCGCCAGGCCCAAGGCAGCGTCGAACAAGTGGGTCAGGCGGTCACCGCGTTGCGCCAGATTGGCGAGGCCGTGACAGTGATCACCGACATGAACCTGCAGATCGCCTCGGCGGCCGAAGAGCAAAGTGCGGTGGCCGAGGAGATCAACAACAACGTGGCAACGATTCGCGACGTGACCGAATCGCTATCGGGACAGGCCAACGAGTCGGCGCGGGTAAGTCAGTCGCTCAACAGCCTGGCGAATCAGCAGCAGGGCTTGATGGATCAGTTCCGCGTGTAACCCGATTTAATGCCCACTAAAGATCCAATGTGGGAGCGGGCTTGCTCGCGAATGCGGTGTTTCAGCAACAGAGATGTCGACTGACACACCGCTTTCGCGAGCAAGCCCGCTCCCACAGGATATTCAGCGTTTGGGTAATTGAATGATCACTTTGAGCCCGCCCCACTCGCTCTCCTCCAGCCTCAACACCCCGCCCCACGAATCGACAATGTCGCGCACGATGCCCAATCCCAACCCGTGCCCGTCGGTCTGTTCATCCAGCCGCGTGCCCCGGCTGAACACCTGTTCACGCTGCGCCTCGGGAATCCCCGGCCCATCGTCTTCCACACTCAACCGAAACCCTTCAGCCGTCTCGACCACGCTCAAGCGAACCTCGGCATCCGCCCATTTGCAGGCGTTGTCCAGCAGGTTGCCCAGCAACTCCAGCAAATCCTCGCGATCCCACGGCAACTGCAAACCGCTGGGTGCCCGGTAGCTCAGGTCCAGGTGCTCGCCGTGAATCATGCGCAACGTCGCCAGCAAACCCGGCAGCTGCGCATCGCAATCAAACAATGCCCCTGGCAGCGCATCGCCGGATAACCGCGCGCGATTGAGTTCGCGATTGAGTCGCTGCTGAACCTGTTCCAGTTGCGCCTTGAGGGTCTTGCGCAACTCGGGATGAGCGTCGAGTTTTTCGCTCGACGCCAGGCTCAGCAACACCGCCAGCGGCGTTTTCAATGCGTGCCCCAGGTTACCCAAGGCGTTGCGCGAACGCTTGAGGCTGTCCTCGGTGTGCGCGAGCAAATGGTTGATCTGCGCCACCAGCGGTTCCAGCTCCACCGGCACCTGATCATCGAGTTGCGAGCGCTGGCCCTGTTGCAGCTGGGCGATTTGCTCGCGGGCCTTTTCCAGCGGACGCAAGGCGCGACGCACCGTGATCCGTTGCAGCAGCAGAATCAGCAGTAGCCCCGCCAACCCCAAGCCAATGCCAATTTGTTGCATGCGCCGAAAACTCTCGCGCACCGGGGTGTAATCCTGCGCCACGCTGATCGAAATCGACTGACCGAGCCGCCGATAGTCCGAACGCAGCACCAGCAACTGCTGGCCTTCCGGCCCCAATTGCAAGTTGCTGTGCAGGCCAGGGTGGTCAAGGCTCGGCATCTCCTGGTCCCACAACGAACGGGAGCGCCAGTGTTTGTCAGCGAAATCGATACGGAAGTAATGCCCGGAAAACGGCCGTTGATAGGCCGGCGACAGGTGCCGCTCGTCCAGCTGCAAGCCTTGTGGCCCGCGCACCAACGCCACCAGCAGGTTTTCACTGTCGTCACGCAGACCGGCTTCGAGGTAACGCTGCAAGCCCATTTCAAACAACCACAGGCTGGTCTGCGCCAGCACCAGGCCGACGACCACCATCACGCTGATCAGGCCCAGGCTCAAGCGGCGCTGGATCGACCTCACCGGGCTTGTCCGCCGAACAGGTAACCCTGGCCGCGCCGGGTTTCGATGACGCTGCGCCCCAGCTTGCGTCGCAGGTGGTTGACGTGCACTTCAAGCACGTTGGAATCGCGCTCGGTTTCACCGTCGTAAAGGTGTTCGGCGAGGTGGCTTTTGGAGAGGATTTGTTCGGGGTGCAACATGAAATAACGCAGCAGACGGAATTCGGCGGCGGTCAGCTGGATGTCCGCGCCGTCGCGGGTCACGCATTGACGGCCTTCGTCCAGATGCCAACCGGCGGCCTTGAGCGTTGGCTGATTGGCCTGGCCGTGGGAGCGGCGCAACAGCGCCTGGACCCGCAGGTGCAGCTCTTCGGGGTGGAACGGTTTGGTCAGGTAATCGTCGGCGCCGGCCTTGAGGCCTTCGATGCGCTCGGCCCAGGAATCCCGTGCGGTGAGGATCAGCACTGGTGTCATCAGGCCGCCGGCGCGCCATTGCGCCAGCACCTCGAGCCCCGGCAAACCCGGCAGGCCGAGGTCGAGGATGATCAGGTCGTACGGTTCGCTGCTGCCCTGATACACCGCGTCGCGGCCATCGGCCAGCCAGTCCACGGCGTAGCCCTGGCGATTGAGCCCGGCCATCAATTCGTCGGCCAGGGGCACATGGTCTTCCACCAGCAACAATCGCATCGGTCAGTCTTCCCTGTCTTTGAGCAAGCGGCCAGTGGCGGCTTCGATGTCCAGTTCGCGGACCACGCCCTGGGCGGTCAGCAACTCGACTTCATAAATGTAGACGTCATGTTTTTCTTCCAGCTCGGCTTCCAGCAATTTGGACCCCGGATAGCGGTCCAGCGCCTGTTGCAACAGTTGCTCCAGCGGCAGGATGACCCCGCGCTGACGCAGGCGCAGGGCTTCGTCCTGATCCAGGTCGCGCGCCATGACCACCGAGCAAAACACCAGCAACAGCAGCGCCATGCTTGAAAACGAAAGCACCTTCATTACGTATCCTGATGATCCTTGAGCAACTGGCCGCTGACCGCGTCTAATTCCAGGTCCCACTCGATGCCTTGTGGGTCGCGCAGCTCAACCTGATAGATGTACTTGCCGTACTCTTCTTCCAGCTCGGTTTGCGTGATTTTGGCGCCGGGGTGTTTGGCTAGAGCGGTGGCGTTGAGCTTCTCGAAAGACACAATGGTACCAGCGTCGCGCAACCGCAGGGCTTCATCGGGGCCCAGGTCACGAGCGTGGGCGAGGCTGGCGGTCATGGCAATGAGGGACGCGGCGAACAGGGCAGTCAGGATTTTCATAAGGGGGGTGTCTCCGTATTTTCTTATGTGTTGCCTACGCCGGGCACCTTAGCGAGCTGAACTTAACTGAAACTGAATTGCCATCATTGAAGTGGCACCTCGATATCAAAGACCTGCACAAAAACCTGTGGGAGCGAGCCTGCTCGCAATAGCGGTGTACCAGTCAAAGGTTATGTGAACTGATCCACCGCCATCGCGAGCAGGCTCACTCCTACAATGACCGTGTTGCCTGTTTATAATCTTGCGCTTGCCAACAATTGAGACCGGTATGACCGCCATCCACATCAAGTTCCCTGCCCTGACCCTCAAGGCCGGCCCTCGGGCTTTTGCGCGCATTCGCAAAAACGGTTTGAGCGCCGCCGATGTCGGTACCCTGCCCGGGGCGGCCGGTGGGCCGAAAGCGTTGGGGATTCAAGGTCTGGACCTGGCGTTGTTCGGCGAATGGTTGCCGGCCGCGCCGCGAGAGCGCTCGCTGATTGGCGCCTCGGTGGGTTCCTGGCGGTTCGCGAGCGCCTGTCTGCCGGATGCCGCCGAAGGCATTCGGCGCCTCGGTCACCTCTACACCGGGCAGGACTTCGCCAAAGGCGTGACCATGGCGCAGATCAGTCAAAGCTCCCGGCGCATGCTCGATGAACTGCTCGACGGCCGCGATGCGTCGATCCTGAACAACGCCCATTACCGACTGAACATCATGGTGGTCAAAAGCCACGGCCGACTCGCGGACGATCATCGCGGCCGGCTCGGGCTGGCGCTGGGATCGGTGATCGCCGACAACTTGCGCGGTCGCGCGCGGCTGTCGCGGCATTTCGAGCGGCTGATCATCCACGACCCGCGCCTGGTGCCTCCGGTCAATGCGCTGAACGATTTCCCGTCGCGCTTCGTCGCGCTCACTGCTGGCAACCTGCGCCAGGCCCTGCTCGCCTCGGGCTCGATTCCGATGGTCATGGAAGGCGTGCGTGATCTGCCGGGTGCCGGCGCCGGGACGTTCCGCGATGGCGGTCTGCTGGACTATCACCTCGATCTGCCTTACAGCGGCAAAGACATCGTGCTGTACCCGCACTTCACCGACCGGGTGATCCCCGGCTGGTTCGACAAGTCGCTACCGTGGCGTCGCGCCTGCCCTGCGCGATTGCAGGACGTTCTGCTGCTGGCGCCGTCGAAGGACTACCTGGCGCGCCTGCCCTACGGCAAGCTGCCGGACCGCAACGACTTCAAACGCTTCATGGGCGATGCACCGAGTCGGCAGAAATACTGGCGAGCGGCGATGGATGAAAGCCGTCGTCTGGGCGACGAGTTCCTCGAACTGGCCGCCAATGGTCGCCTCGGCGAGCGCTTGCTGACCCTTTAGTCAGTGTTTTGCCCAGAGCTCTGGTAAACTCGCCGCCTGCCCACATCGCCGCGGCGATCGCCACCTGACAGAGCTGAAAATCACTGTGGAAATCTTCAAAGAGTTTACGTTCGAATCCGCCCACCGCCTGCCTCACGTGCCGGAAGGCCACAAGTGCGGTCGCTTGCATGGTCACTCGTTCAAAGTGGCGATCCACTTGAGCGGCGACCTCGATCCGCACACCGGCTGGATCCGTGACTTCTCGGAAATCAAGGCGATCTTCAAGCCGCTCTACGAGCGTCTGGACCACAACTACCTGAACGACATTCCCGGCCTGGAAAACCCGACCAGCGAAGTGCTGGCCAAATTCATCTGGAAAGAACTGAAGCCCCTGCTGCCGGAACTCAGCGCGATCCGAATCCATGAGACATGCACCAGCGGCTGCATCTATCACGGCGAGTAAACCGACCTGAAAAAACACATCCCCCTGTGGGAGCGGGCTTGCCCGCGATAGCGGTGTCAGTCACATCACACTGAATGTCAGACCTATCGCGAGCAGGCTCGCTCCCACAAAGGGGCGAATGTGTTTCGTCAGTGATACAGAAAACAGCCTTCGTGGCTGTTTTTTTATGCCTATGCTTTTTGGCTTGCACCTGCCAAAAGGACACGCACATGACTGACTGGCCACTGCCCCAGACCTATCGCTTCAACGGACACTGCGCTCGCTACGCCGTACGGGGCGACGGCCCGCCGCTAGTGTTCGTACATGGCACGCCATTCTCTTCCTATGTGTGGCACCGGATCGCGCCGCATTTCATCGCCACGCACCGGGTGTATTACTTGGACCTGCTGGGCTATGGCCAATCCGCAAAAATCGACGGCGATGTATCGCTGGGGGTGCAGAACGTCTTGCTGGCACAGTTGCTCGATCACTGGGGGCTGGAACGGCCGGATGTGGTGGCCCACGATTTCGGCGGCGCCACTGCGCTTCGCGCGCACCTGCTCAACGGCAAGAACTATCGCAGCCTGACGCTGATCGACCCGGTGGCGCTGACGCCGTGGGGTTCGCCGTTCGTCCAGCATGTGCGCCAGCATGAGGCGGCGTTCAGCGGCCTGCCCGATTACATCCAGCGCGCCATTGTGCCGGCTTATATTCGCGGGGCGATCAAGCGAGACATCAGCGATGAAGAACTTGCGCCCTATGTGCAGCCATGGCTAGGCGATCCGGGACAAGCGGCGTTCTATCGGCAGATTGCGCAGATGGATGAGCGTTATACCCGTGAGGCCGAAGGGCTGTATCCGACAATTCGCTGCCCGGTGCAGATCCTGTGGGGCGAAGACGATCAGTGGATTCCCATCGAGCGTGGTCGGGCGCTGCAACAGATGATTGCCGGAGCGCAATTTCACCCGGTTGCCAATGCCGGGCATTTGGTACAGGAAGATGCGCCCGAGGCGATTGTCGCGGCGTTGCTGAAGTTTTTGCCCCTGATCCAGTCCCCCTGAAGAAACCGAGTCCCCTGTGGGAGCGGGCTTGCCCGCGATAGCGGTGTGTCATTAGACACATGCATCTACTGACCCACCGCTATCGCGAGCAAGCCCGCTCCCACATGGGTTGTGTATTCCTGCAGGTGCACTGCTTTCGTGCCTTCGCCCGCACCAAATTTGTCGGCTCGACTATAAATAACTGCACCACCTTGGCGTTGGCACGACCACTGCACAACCCAGCGCGTCTCTCATTCAGCAAGGAACGCCACATGACGCAGAACGATCCAGGCAACGACTACCCCCTCAGCGAAGTGCCGATGCACGCGCGCAAGGGCCTCGCCTCCACGGCCATGGTGCTGCTGGGTTTCACCTTCTTCACCGCCACCATGTTCGCCGGCGGCAAGCTCGGCGTGGCGTTCAGTTTCGGCGAGATGATGGCGGTGATTATCGTCGGCAACTTGCTGCTGGGAATCTATGCCGCGGGGCTGGGTTACATCGCGTTCAAAAGCGGGCTCAATTCCGTATTGATGGGCCGTTTCTGCTTCGGTGAGGTCGGCAGCAAACTAAGCGACCTGATCCTCGGTTTTACCCAGATCGGCTGGTACGCCTGGGGCACCGCGACGGCGGCGGTGGTGCTGGGCAAGTATTTCGAATTGGACCAAGGCACCGTGCTGGGCTTGATGGTGCTGTTCGGCCTGATGTTTTGCGCCACCGCGTATGTCGGTTATCGCGGGCTGGAAATCCTCTCCTACATCGCGGTGCCAGCGATGATGTTGCTGCTGATGCTGTCGATGTGGGTGGCGACGGTGAAGGTCGGCGGGCTCGATGGGTTGCTTGCCGTGGTGCCGACCGGATCGCTGGACTGGTCGACCGCGATTACCCTGGTGTTCGGCACCTTCGTCAGCGGCGCCACCCAGGCCACCAACTGGACGCGGTTTTCCCGCTCGGCCCGGGTCGCGGTCCTGGCCAGCCTGATCGGTTTCTTCGTCGGCAACGGTCTGATGGTGTTGATCGGGGCCTACGGGGCCATCGTCTACCAGCAGCCGGACGTGGTCGAGGTGCTGTTGCTGCAAGGTTTCGCCATGGCCGCGATGGCCATGTTGCTGCTCAACATCTGGAGCACCCAGGACAACACCATCTACAACTTCGCCGTCGCCGGTTGCAACCTGCTGCGCACCGGTCGACGCAAGACCGTGACCCTGGCCGGCGCAGTGATCGGCACGCTGCTCGCCTTGCTGGGCATGTACGACATGCTGGTGCCGTACCTGATTCTGCTGGGCACGGTGATTCCACCGATCGGCGGCGTGATCATGGCCGACTTCTTCTTTCGCTATCGTGGTCAATATCCCCGCCTGGCCGACGCGCGGCTGCCGGCGTTCAACTGGCCCGGGTTGACGGCCTATGCGGTCGGCACCGTCGCGGCGTTCAATTCGCCGTGGGTCGCGCCGCTGGTAGGGATTGCCGCTGCCGCGTTAACGTATGTGTTATTGACCAGCGTCCTGGGTGCCCGGGCCGCTGAAGCGCCATTACAAGATCTATAAAAGGATTCGCCTGATGCACATCATCAATGCCCGCTTGCGCAACCAGGATGGCCTGCATGAGTTGCACCTCGAAAACGGACTGATCCGCAGCATCGCCCGTCAGACCGAAGCCCCGACCCTGGGCCCCGATGACCTGGACGCCGGCGGCAACCTGGTGGTGCCGCCCTTCGTCGAGCCGCACATTCACCTCGATGCCACCCTCACCGCTGGCGAGCCGCGCTGGAACATGAGCGGCACGCTGTTCGAAGGCATCGAGTGCTGGGGCGAGCGCAAGGTGACCATCACCGAGGAAGACACCAGGACCCGCGCCAATAAAACCATCCAGACCCTCGCCGCCCATGGCATCCAGCATGTGCGCACCCACGTCGACGTCACCGACCCGCAGCTCACTGCGCTCAAGGCGATGCTCGAAGTACGCGAGCAAAACCGCCACCTGATCGACATGCAAATCGTCGCGTTCCCCCAGGAAGGCATCGAGTCGTACCGCAACGGCCGGGAGTTGATGGAAGAAGCGATCCGCATGGGCGCCGATGTGGTCGGTGGCATTCCGCATTTCGAGTACACCCGGGATCAAGGCGTCAGCTCGGTGAAATTCCTGATGGACCTGGCTGAGCGCACCGGCTGCCTGGTGGACGTGCATTGCGATGAAACCGATGACCCGCATTCGCGCTTTCTTGAAGTGCTGGCCGAAGAAGCCCGAAGCCGCGACATGGGCTCGCGGGTGACCGCCAGCCACACCACGGCGATGGGCTCTTACGACAACGCTTACTGCGCCAAACTGTTCCGCCTGCTCGGGCATTCGGGCATCAGTTTTGTCTCCTGCCCCACCGAAAGCATTCACCTGCAAGGCCGCTTCGACACCTTCCCGAAACGCCGGGGCGTCACGCGGGTCAACGAGTTGCTCGAAGCGGGCATGAACGTGTGTTTCGGCCAGGACTCGATCGTCGATCCATGGTATCCGCTGGGCAACGGCAACATTTTGCGGGTGCTCGAAGCCGGTCTGCACATCTGCCACATGCTCGGTTACCGCAACCTGCAAAGTGCGCTGGACCTGGTCACCGACAACAGCGCCAAAGCCATGAACCTGGGCGATCGATATGGACTGGAACAGGGCCGGCCGGCGAATCTGTTGATCCTGTCGGCGGACAGCGACTACGAGGTGATTCGCAGCCAGGGCTTGCCGCTGTATTCGGTCAGGGAGGGCAAGGTATTGATGAAGCGGACGATGCCGGTGGTGGAATGGCCGGGGCAACTGTAAGACTGCAGTGATCTTGAAGGCCCCATCGCGGGCTTACCCGCGATGACGGCCGACAATTCAATCCATCAACCGAGCCGTACCGAAAAGCCTTACCCGACTCAACTCGCCATCCGATTCCTCCAGTAAAATCGGCGCTGTGCCACCGGGCATCACCACCCTCACCTCACCCGCCGCAACCCAGCCAACCCGCCAGGCAGCACACGCCACCGCACTGGCGCTGGTGCCCGACGACGCCGTCGGCCCTTCCCCACGTTCAAATACCCGCGCGGCGATTTGTCCTTCAGACGCTAGCATCGCCCATTGCAGATTCACGCCGGCAGGACACGGTACCCCTGCCCCCGCCGGCATGGCGTAAGCAATTCGCGTCAGACCTTCGCACAGCCCGGGCTCGCGCATCTGTTCATTGCTCGGCAACGCTTCGGCGTTCTCCAAAAGTGTCACGCAATGTGGATTGCCAATGCGCACGAACTGGCTTCGAGACCATGCTGGATCAAGCGCCGACAACGGCTGCACATGGCTGACGTCGCGACCGTTCAACAGCGCGCCTTCAACCCTTTCAGCCCCCACCGCGTCCGGCCCGAACGAAGGTTTGCCCAGGTCCAGCCAGAACCCTTTCACCCCCTCGACCTCGGCTGGCTTCACCGAAGTGCCCACGGGTGAAACCGCATCAGCCTTGTCGTGATGAACCCTGAGCAAACACGCCTCGTCCCTGGGCAACAATCCTTGCTCGCTCAGGGCCTGAGAGAAAATCGTCAACCCGTTGCCGCTGCGCTCGGCCAGGGTGCCGTCGGTATTGACGATCAACAGATCAAACGGCGGCGACGACTGAAACGGCCCCACCAGCAGACCGTCGCAGCGATGGTCTTTACTGCCCGGCGGTTGAGTGCCGGGAGCCCATGCGCAGAACGCCTCAATCGCCGCCAACGTCCAGTTTTCGCGGGTTTGCGCGGCGTCGCTGGCGAGTCGAGGCAGATCGATACCGCGTTCACGCACGGCGTCAGGCGCCATCACCGCATAGATATTGCCTCGAGCATCGTAGAACGGCGTCATGGATCGGTCCTGAAGTCAGCCTGTGGAGAGGCTGTACTTTAGGCGACGGCCCGGAAAAATCACATCCACCCGATCGGTTATGAGCATCCGCACTTTTATCGCAAAACAGTTGGGAACATCTGTCATTTATGACAGCAGACAAGCCACATTCACGAGCCCAGAGTAAAAACCTGGGATTCCTCGGAATACACTCATGAAAAAGTTCGGACTACTGTCGCTGCTTCTCTTGCTGCTTCTGGCCGGGGCGGCGACGGCGGATGAAGTCACACCGGTGCGCAACGGCAACGGGAAAGAAATCCTGTTGCAGGGGTTCCACTGGAACTCCAGCCGCAACGAAACCGAAACATGGTATGCGTTACTGGCACACATGGCCGGTCAGATCGGCCTCGACGGCTTCACCGCCATCTGGATGCCGCCGCCGTGGAAAGACACGTCCAGTTGGGTGGACGGCGGCAGCAACACGTCCGGTGGTGGTGAAGGTTATTTCTGGCGTAGCTTTGATAAGAACAGCCAGTACGGCACCGATGAGCAGCTCAAAACAGCAGCCGCGGCCCTGAATCGAGCGGGTGTAAAAGTCGTTTATGACGTGGTGCCCAACCACATGGATGACACCAAGGGCGATGTCCCGCTGTTCCCGAGAGGGCATGGGGAATGGCGTCACGATTGTGCCGAGTGTGACGATGGCGATCCATTTATCGACGGCAATGCCGATGTGAACATCCAATATCCATTAGTGTTCGAGACCTTTAAAAACGAACTGCGCAACCTGCGCGACAACTATGGCGCCATGGGCCTGCGTTTCGACTTTGTTCGCGGCTACGCGCCGCAGAACGTGGACCGCTGGATGAATGCGTTTGGGAATCTTCAATTCTGTGTCGGTGAACTCTGGAAAGGCCCCAGTGAATACCCGGCTGGGGACTGGCGCAGCAAGGCCAGTTGGCAGGATGCGCTCAAGGACTGGTCCGACCGCGCCCATTGCACCGTCTTCGACTTTGCCCTCAAGGAGCGCATGCAAAACGGCTCGATCGCCGAATGGCGACATGGGCTCAATGGCAATCCCGATCCAGCCTGGCGCGCGGCCGCCGTCACCTTCGTCGACAACCATGACACCGGTTATTCACCAGGACGCTACGGTGGTCAACATCACTGGCCTTTGCCCGAAGAACTACGCAATCAAGCCTACGCCTACATCCTCAGCAGCCCCGGGACACCGGCCGTGTATTGGCCGGACTTCTTTGACTGGCAACGCGGCGAGCTCATCCGCCAACTGATCAAAATCCGCAAGGAAGCCGGAATCAAGGCCGACTCACCAATTCGCTTCCACACCCAATATTCAGGGTTGGTCGCGACAACGACCGGGGACAACCGAAGCCTGGTGATTGCCTTGAGTTCGGACCTGACAAAACTTCCCCCGGGGCTGACCGATCCCAGGTTGATCTGGGATGACGGAAAAATCCGTCTCTGGAGCACGGCGCCTGAACAACCTGCCGTCAGTGTTCACTTCACCTGCGACTACGCCACGACCTACCCCGGCCAGAACGTTTATGCCGCAGGCTCGACACTTGAACTGGGGGCCTGGGACCCTGTTCATGCCGTGCCATTGACCTACAACTCCCAAAGCAAGCAATGGAGCGGTGTGATCGATCTGCCGGCAAAACAAGACATTCAATGGAAATGCATCGTGCGCAGTAACGATGCCTCGGGGACTGCGCGCTGGCAGCCGGGCGCCAACGTCAGCCTCACCAGCGAGGCAGGCAGGGAGACGCGAGGTGCGTTCTAGGCGACTGGTGAAAACCCTTCGAGGTCGCGGTGCGCTGCCTGATATGCAAGGATGTTGTCCTGCATTCTGTCAGCAACCCGCAACGCCAAGGATTTTTCATGACTGCCCTCAACACGCCAGCGCCCGTCATCCCCGGACGCCTGGAGCAGATGTCCACCCGCATCGCCTTCTTCATCGCAGGTCTGGGCATTGCCGCGTGGGCACCGTTGGTGCCTTACGCCAAGGCACGGGCCGGGCTGGATGAAGGCACCCTCGGTTTGCTGCTGTTGTGCCTGGGGGTCGGGTCGATTCTGGCGATGCCGATGGCGGGTCTCCTTTCCACGCGTTTCGGCTGCCGTCGGGTCGCGACCGGGGGAACGTTGTTGATCTGCTTGGCGCTGCCGTTATTGGCGACGGTGTCGTCAGTGCCAGCATTGATCGCCACGTTGTTCATGTTCGGCGCGGGCCTGGGCACGGTGGATTCGACGGTGAATCTGCAAGCGGTGATCGTCGAGCGGGCCAGCGGCAAGCACATGATGTCGGGGTTTCACGGGATGTTCAGCCTCGGCGGGATCGTCGGTGCGGCAGGTGTCAGCGCCCTGCTCGGCCTCGGCCTGTCACCACTGAGTGCAATGTTGGTGGTGATTGTGGTGCTGGTGATTGCATTGCTCAAAGCCGCGCCGCATCTGTTGCCTTACGGCAGCGAAAGCTCGGGACCGGCGTTTGCCGTGCCCCATGGCATCGTACTGTTCATTGGCGGCATGTGTTTCATCGTGTTCCTGGCCGAAGGCGCGGCGCTTGACTGGAGCGCCGTGTTCCTCACGCAGGAACGCGGGATCGACACAGCGTATGCCGGGCTGGGTTACGCGGCGTTCGCCCTGACCATGACGGTCGGACGCCTGACCGGTGACCGAATCGTTCGACGGCTGGGCTCGACACGGGTGATTGTGTTCGGTGGGCTGACCGCGGCGGTGGGCCTGGCACTGGCCACATTCGCCCCGGCGTGGGAAGCGGCACTGGTGGGTTATGCATTGCTCGGCGCCGGATGCTCGAACATTGTGCCGGTGCTGTACACCGCCGTGGGCAAACAGACAGTGATGCCCGAACACATCGCCGTACCGGCCATCACCACGCTCGGCTACGCGGGAATCCTCGCTGGCCCGGCGGTGATCGGGTTCATCGCCCATGGCAGCAGTTTGAGTTTTGCGTTCGGGTTGATGGCGCTGTTGCTGGTGGCCGTGGCCATTGGCGGGAAAGTGTTGAAAGTCTGATAAAGCTATCGCCAGCAGGCTGGCTCCCACAGGGGATCTTCAGTGAACACAAATTCTGTGTGTAGCAGAGATCAATGTGGGAGCCAGCCTGCTGGCGATGGGGTCACCTCGGAAGAGTTGATGCGTAGGACTTGGTTCACTAGAGACCGAGGCGATGCCATCGCGGGCAAGCCCGCTCCCACAGTTGACCGAGTCGTCCGGGCGAACGCGGTTTCATGTGGGATCGGGCTTGCTCCGGGCGGCGTTCCGACGATGAACGTGGCCATTGGCGGGAAAGTGTTGAAAGTCTGAAAAGCTATCGCCAGCAGGCTGGCTCCCACAGGGGATCTTCAGTGAACACAAATTCTGTGTGTAGCAGAGATCAATGTGGGAGCCAGCCTGCTGGCGATGGGGTCACCTCGGAAGAGTTGATGCGTAGGACTTGGTTCACTAGAGACCGAGGCGATGCCATCGCGGGCAAGCCCGCTCCCACAGTTGACCGAGTCGTCCGGGCGAACGCGGTTTCATGTGGGATCGGGCTTGCTCCGGGCGGCGTTCCGACGATGAACGTGGCCATTGGCGGGAAAGTGTTGAAAGTCTGAAAAGCTATCGCCAGCAGGCTGGCTCCCACAGGGGATCTTCAGTGAACACAAATTCTGTGTTTAGCAGAGATCAATGTGGGAGCCAGCCTGCTGGCGATGGGGTCACCTCGGAAGGGTTGATGTGTAGGACTTGGTTCACTAGAGACCGAGGCGATGCTATCGCGGGCAAGCCCGCTCCCACAGTTGACCGAGTCGTCCGGGCGAACGCGGTTTCATGTGGGATTGGGCTTGCTCCGGGCGGCGTTCCGACGATGAACGTGGCCATTGGCGGGAAAGTGTTGAAAGTCTGAAAAAGCTATCGCCAGCAGGCTGGCTCCCACAGGGGATCTTCAGTGAACACAAATTCTCTGTGTAGCAGAGATCAATGTGGGAGCCAGCCTGCTGGCGATGGGGTCACCTCGGAAGAGTTGATGCGTAGGACTTGGTTCACTAGAGACCGAGGCGATGCTATCGCGGGCAAGCCCGCTCCCACAGTTGACCGAGTCGTCCGGGCGAACGCGGTTTCATGTGGGATTGGGCTTGCTCCGGGCGGCGTTCCGACGATGAACGTGGCCATTGGCGGGAAAGTGTTGAAAGTCTGATAAAGCTATCGCCAGCAGGCTGGCTCCCACAGGGGATCTTCAGTGGACACAAATTCTGTGTTTAGCAGAGCTCAATGTGGGAGCCAGCCTGCTGGCGATGGGGTCACCTCGGAAGGGTTGATGTGTAGGACTTGGTCCACTAGAGACCGAGGCGATGCCATCGCGGGCAAGCCCGCTCCCACAGTTGACCGAGTTGTCCGGGCGAACGCGGTTTCATGTGGGATTGGGCTTGCTCCGGGCGGCGTTCCGACGATGAACGTGGCCATTGGCGGGAAAGTGTTGAAAGTCTGAAAAGCTATCGCCAGCAGGCTGGCTCCCACAGGGGATCTTCAGTGAACACAAATTCTGTGTTTAGCAGAGATCAATGTGGGAGCCAGCCTGCTGGCGATGGGGTCACCTCGGAAGGGCTGATGTGTAGGACTTGGTTCACTAGAGACCGAGGCGATGCCATCGCGGGCAAGCCCGCTCCCACAGTTGACCGAGTTGTCCAGCAAACGCGGTCTAATGTGGGAGCGGGCTTGCTCCGGGCGGCGTTCCGACGATGAACGAAAACGCGGTGTCAGTGATTACTTGGGCAAGTCGACGTTATCCAGCATCCGGTTCACCGCCAGTTCCGCCTGCATGATGATTTGCGCAATCCCCAGCGCGGTGTGCCGGTGCGGACCTTCCAGGTAGGCGGCGAAGTCGGCTGTCATGACGCTGGCCGAGGCCAGGGATTCGCAGGTGTGTGCCAGCAGGTCTTCGTCCCGGATGTCCGGTGCGATCATGAACATGGTGCTGGGTTTGCGCACGAGTGGGGGCTTGAGGGCGGCGGGGTTGAAGTAGTGATCGAGGGCGCGGTCGGCGGCTTCGTGGAATTTTTTTGAATCGACTGATTCGTAGGGGGATGCCGGATCGGTGTCTGGCGGGTTGGGGGTAACTTTGGACATATTCATTCGTTCCTTACTGGGCAGCCACGCCTCGCTACTAATACGAGGGGTGGCGGCTGTACGCAGGTTAGTAGACCGGGGAACGAAAGCAAAGCCGGCGCGTCCGAGGACGCCCTGCGCACAACCACCATCAAATACAGGCATGGAAATACCTGTCTGACAGACACTTGTGCAGCTTTCAAATCCTCGGGCTACTAAACCCGATCACTGGGAATCAGTGACGGGGATCAAGTTACCGAGGGGGGCCAAAGCGCACAAGCCGGCGGATTCTGGCGTAGTCGTAGGCAATGGCGCAAGGCGTTGTAGCTTTCAGGAAGTAACCTTAAACGCCGTTAAACAGAACCCCGAAATGACACCGCTTTCCTGGGCAAGCCCGCCTCACCGAGGCGCCAAGGGACTGTCCAGCACCCACTGCATTTTCTGAAAGGCTTTGCGCTCTCGTGCAACCGCCGCGTCCCATTCATCTCCGAACGCCTTGCCCGAACGAACCAGCTCCATGACCTGGGCCGTAGCGGCCTTCAGCTCCTCGCGCGCCTGACGCAGGTCTTCGTTGAATTTTTCAATTGTCATCCAGACACTCTGAAATGAATCGCCGGCCGCTCGCAGAGTCGAGAATCTTTTCGGCCATTATTGGCAATGATTCGACGCCGGTCATTGAGGTTCAACTAGAATTCTAGACTTGATCAGGCCGGTTGTAGCCGAGCTCCAAAAAAACAAAAGTCATTGGAAAACAAGGGGCATCCAACCTTGAAAATTTCAACACTCTGCGCTACCGGGAGCCTGTTGGTTTCGACGGTTGCGTCTGCCACGGGAATTGTTCCGGTCCTGGACCTTGACTTCACACGGCCTGCTACCGAAACCCTGAAAAAACTCGGCATCAACGACGCGTGCATTATTACCGCCCCAAACCCCATCACGTTCACCTACTGCCGTGAAGGATTGCCGACGCTGTGGAAATATCAGGCCCTGGATCTGGAGCAAGAGGCGGCGATCCTCAAAGGCGAGAAGATGCCCTCGACCGATTACGGACGAATCACCGTCGTCGAAGCCGACAGCGTCGCGTGCCAGATAGACAAAACGCCGCCATCGGCCAAGCCGGCCACGACTCGCGGCGTTGCCCTCGGCGTGATCATGCTGTTTTTGTTGATCGGCTTGCGCTTCACCTTCCGGGCAATCAAGCGCGAGCAATATGCTCCCGCCGATAATGCGGGCTCACCCCCGCAGCGGTTGAGCGAAACCTTGCTGATCAAGGCGCTGGCCGCCTTGGGTGTCGCCGCTGCGGTGGCATTGATTTATTGCTTTTGGTGAGCCAAGCACCCGCTGCCTTCAACCCTGGAAGATCGAAAACCAGGCACGAAGACTTGTGGGAGCGAGCAGGTCGGAACGCCGCACCGTCGCTCCCACATTCAGCCGGATTTGTCGCAAGTGTCTTGCGCCATTACTGGCTGACCACAATCTTCCCGATCATCTGCGGATGCAGCGCACAAAAATACTCGTACTCCCCTGGTGTGTTGAATACCCAGGAAAAGCTGTCATTGGTATCCAGTGCCCCTGAGCGAAACACCTTGTGGGTTTCCGCCACCGTGTGCGGAATCTGGTCATCATTCACCCACGTCACCTTGGTGCCCACGGCCACGTTCAAATCCTTGGGTCCGAACATGAACTCCTTGATGTCGATTTTCACCTCCTGAGCCCACACCGGCATCGACAGCAGCAGGCAGGCTACAGCCAACAATCGCTTTTTCATCCGAGTGCCCTCCCCTTAAACCAATGTCGAATCGATCAGCGCCAGCGGATGCTCGCCCTGCGTCGCCCGCACATCGGTCAGCCCCAGGTAATTGCGCAGTTGATCGGCCGCCACCGTCATCGGCCCGGGCGACGGCGCCGCACCGGGTGCGGGTTGTGGATAAGCCGTACCGCGCGCGGTGTGGAAGGTGATGTTGCCTTCGACCTTCTGGATAACCTGATGGATGTGTCCGTTCAACACCGTCACCGATCCGTACTTGCGCAGCATGGCAATCGCCTGATCGCCATCCTCGGTGCCCCAGCCCCACGGCTGATAAATCGTCCACAACGGAATATGGGTGAACACCACGATGGGCGTGCTGGTGGTGACGGCGCGCAAGTCATCGGCCAGCCAGGCCAGTTGATCGGCGCCCAGGGTCGCTTCACGGCCGGCCTGGAAGTTGAAGACATTGACCAGCGCAATGAAATGCACGCCGTGGTCATCGAAACTGTACCAACCGTTGCCTTTGGTGCCCTTGCCGTAACGCTCGAGGTAAAGCTTGCCGCCGCCCTCATCAAGGGTGTCGTGTTCGCCCGGCACGTAGTGCACGGTGGACGGCAGGCCTTTGAGCAGTTGCGCGGCCGTGTCGAACTCTTCGGCCTTGGACAGGTGCGTGATGTCGCCGGTGTGCAGGATCAGCGACGGCCGTTTCGGCAACGCGATGACCTTGTCGATGGCCTCTTGCAAGGTCTTCGCCGGCTGAGGATTGGCTTCCTTGTTGAAGCCGATGTGCGAGTCACTGATCTGCACGAAGTGAAAGGTGCTGGCCAGCGCCTTGGGGTCGGAGACCGTGCCCGACTCATCCAGCGCAAAGGCCCGGGGGATACCGCCGCACAGCGCCCAGATCACCCCCGCCCCGGCCCAGGCCGAGCACTTGAGCAGTGTTCGGCGGTCAGGGCTCAGCGGGCCGTCGGTGCGTCGTAAGTGTTTTGCTTGAATGTCCATCGGAATTCCCTCGCTGGCGAACTACAGTGATGTAGCTGACATGAGGTAAACCTGCCGGGGCAGGACTTTATTCCGGGTCGAAACAAATATTTTTTCCCGGGAATAAAACCCGACGCATCACAGTTATAAGGGTGGGACAGTGCGGGAAACACTATGAAGCGATTTGAGGAATTGTTTGCGCCCCATCTGGACGCAGCGTACAACCTCGCGCGCTGGCTCACGGGCAACGACAGCGCCGCGCGCGATGTCGTGCAGGAGAGCGCCCTGCGCGCCTTCAGATTTTTGCATCGCTTCGCTGATGGCAACGCCAAGGCCTGGTTTCTGACCATCGTGCGCAATGAAAGCTACACCTGGCTCAAGGCCTCGGCCGGGCACCAGTGGGTGTCCATCGGCGATGAACTGCCTGAAGACGACGCAGCGCTGAGCCATCGCGAGAGCCCGGAATTGCTGGCCATTCACATGGAAAATGCGGCACTGATCCAACAAGCCTTGTGCGCCCTGCCGCCGGTGTTTCGGGAGGTGATTGTGCTGAAGGATCTTGAAGACATGCCCTACAAGGACATCGCCCTGGTGGTCGACATTCCCATCGGCACCGTGATGTCGAGGCTGGCGCGGGCTCGCGCCATGCTCAAGCTCGAACTACTGAAGTTGCACGACCATGAATGAACTCGACTGCAAGTCTTGCCAGACACTGATGCATGGCTATCTGGACCAGGAACTCGATCCGGCGACAACCGCGAAGGTGGCCGGGCATTTGGCCGGGTGCGCGGCGTGCGCGCGATTGCATGATCAGGCGAAGCTGCTGATGGTCAGTGTGAAACGCCAGGCACCGTATTACCCGGCGCCTGCATCGCTGCTCGACGGCGTGTTGGCCGCAGTTGCGCCCCGGACAAGTGTCGTCGAGCGTTGGCGCCAATGGTTCGCACCGGCCTTTTCAGCGACAGCGCTGGCCCTGGCGGCGGTGCTTTTTGTGGCCATGCCCGGCGGTGAACAACCGTTGATGGATGAGGCGGTGTCGAGCCATGTTCGTTCGTTGATGGGTGAGCATTTAAACGATGTGGTGTCGTCTGACCGCCACACTGTGAAGCCCTGGTTTACCGGCAAACTCGACTTCTCGCCGCCAGTGTTCGATTACTCGGCGCAGGGTTTTCCATTGCTGGGTGGCCGGCTGGACTATTTGCAGCACCAGAACACGGCGGCACTGACTTATGGCCGGGCCAAGCACATCATCAACGTCTTCATCTTGCCGACCACCGAGGCGGACAAACCGCCGAAAACCCAGTCGATTCGTGGCTTCACCGTGGTCTCCTGGCAGGAGAATCACATGCGCTACGTGCTGGTCTCCGACGTCGAGAAAGGTGAGTTGGAGGCGTTCAGTCAACTGCTCAAGCACGGCGCTTGAAGAAACAGAAGTGGGTGGTCAGGGTCGTTAAGCGCGAAGATAGCGCCTAACTGATCGTTCCCACGCTCTGCGTGGTAATGCCTCCATGGACGCTCTGCGTCCACTGTGACGCAGAGCGTCACGGGCTGCATTCCCACGCAGAGCGTGGGAACGATCATCAGTGCTTGCGCAGCCACTCGATAAACAGCGCAAACAATTCCGACTGCGATCCGATTTCCAGCTTCAGATAAAGGTTCTTGCGGTGCATGCGCACCGTCTCCGGCGAGATGCTCATCTGGCTGGCCGTGGATTTTACCGAGTGCCCACGCAGCACCATGTGCGCCACTTCCCGCTCGCGCTCGGTCAGCAGGTCGCAGCCAAAGTGTTCGAACGCAGACTGCACGCGCTGCTTGAGCTCGTCGCGCCCGCCTTCACTGACGGCACTGTGCTGCAAGCCCCGATGCCCGAACTCGCGGATGAATTCGCGCACCAGCGGCTCGACCGCCCGTAACAGGTTCAACTGTTCAGCCCGCAGACTTTCCCCGCCAAATCCTTGAAACAGGCTCACCGACACCTTGGTGTCATGGCCGGTATCGACAATATAAAAACTGTCTTCAGAACTCCCCGCCTTCAAGTAGTAAGTCTTGTAATACTCACTGTCGAAGAAGTTGTCCGGGGCGATTTCCTCCAGGTGATAAAACCCTTCCGCCAGCCCCTGCTCGACGGCCAGGCAAAACGGATCGAGCAAGTAGCCGCCGGAAAAGTAGCGGTCGATGATCGACTCCCGGTATTTTTCCGGTATGCCGCGCTGATACAGCAACTGTGGCGGCCGGTCCTTGTGTTCCAGGCTGATCATCACCGACTCGATGGACACCAGGTGCCCGAAGGCCGACGCCAGGTGGCGCAGCGCATCGGGCTCGTCGATGTGGGCGAACGCCTGGCGCATGTCGCCATGCCACTTATGCAAGGCACCGAAGGGCAAGGCGATCAACGTGTCGTCGTTTGGTTTGCTCATGCCCCGCAGTCTAGCGGGTGAACCGGCCTCTGGTAACCGCAGTGTCAGCGCACTCATTGGCCGAAATACTGGCCGTTCTGCTCAAGCTCGGCCGCCACTTCAAGAATGCACACCCGCAGGATCTCGACGATTTCATCGACCTGCGCGCATGACAGGATCAGCGGCGGCGACATCACATTGAGGTGCATGATCGGCCGCACCAGCAGCCCTCGGGCCTGCGCCCGGGAATGAATCATCTCGCCGATGTTGATCTCGTCGGCAAACAACGCCTTGGTGCGTTTATCGGCGACAAACTCGACGCAGGCCATGAGCTTCTGGCAGCGCACATCACCCACCAACGGCAAATCGCGCAGCGTCGCCAAGCGCTGTTCCAGGTACGCGCCAACCACGTCGACATGCGCCAACAGGTTTTCGCGCTCGATGATCTCGATATTTTTCAGCGCCGCCGTGCAGCACACCGGATGGCCGCTGTAGGTGAAGCCGTGGGTGAAGCAGCGGCCAGTGCCGGGCTCGGCGATCACCTTCCAGATCCGCTCGGAAAAGATGCAGGCGCCCAACGGCAAATAGGCCGACGTCAGGCCTTTGGCCGTGGTGATGATGTCCGGCTGCACATCGAACACCTCCAGGGAAGAGAAGAACTTGCCCAGGCGCCCGAACGAGGTGACCACCTCATCGGCGACAAACAGAATGTCGTAGCGCTGGCAGACTTCCCACATGCGTTTCAGATAGCCCTTGGGCGGGATGATCACGCCACCGGAACCCATGATCGGCTCGGCAAAAAAGCCCGCGACCTTGTCCGCGCCGATGGACAGGATCTTGTCTTCGAACTCCTTGATCAGAAACTCGAGAAACTGCGCTTCATCCATGCCGTCCGGTGCCCGGTAAGGATTGGGGTTGGAGACGTGGTGAATCTTGTCGTTGGCGTAATCGAATTCCGGCACCCGGTCGGCGGCCTTGTTGCCGATCGACATCGTCAGCGTGGTGGAGCCGTGATACGCGTTGAAACGGGCAATGACGTGCTTCTTTTCGGGTTTACCACGGCAGTTCTGATAGTACTGAATCAGCCGGTACGCAGTGTCCACCGCGGTGGAGCCGCCGGTGGTCAGGAACACGTGATCAAGATCGCCCGGGGCCAGGCTGGCGAGTTTTTCGCACAACTGGATGGCGACGTTGTTGGACATGTCGGAGAACGGATTGGAGTACGCCAGTTGCCGCACCTGGTCGGCAATCGCCAGCGCCATTTCCTCGCGGCCCAGACCGATGTTCGTGCACCACATGCCGCCAACGGCGTCGAGAAAACGGTTGCCCTGCGCATCGAAAATATAGGCGCCGTCACCGGCCACAATGTTCAGCGAACCTTGCTCGGCGTGTTCGTCGAACATGTGATAGCCGTGCATGTAGTGGGCTTTATCGGCTTTGACCAACTGCGCGTTATCGACGCTCGACAGCACTTTCTGAGTAGGAGTAGCCATACACAAACCTCAAACCAAAGGGGTAATCGATCAAATTCCGCTCTTCACCGTGCTCCAGACCCGGGTCATGGCGCGCATCTCTTTCGCGTCCTGGGTCTTTTGCGGAAACAGCCGCTGGCGGGTTTCTTCATCGGGGTAGATCGCCGGGTTGTTGCGCACATCGGCCTGCACTAACGGCGTGGCGGCCGCGTTGCTGTTGGCGTAATGAATGAAGTCCGTCACGTCCGCCATGACTTGTGGCTGCATCAAGTAATCGAGGAACTTGTGGGCGTTGCTCACGTGCGGCGCATCGGCGGGGATGTACAGATTGTCGAACCAGATCAGCGAACCTTCCTTGGGTATGAAGTAGGCAAGCTTGATCTTCAACTTGGCTTCTTCGGCGCGGGCCATCGCCGTGGCGTAATCGCCGGACCAGGTCATCGCCATACACACATCGCCATTAGGCAGACTGGTCAGGTAGTTGACCGAATCGAACTTGCGAATGAAGGGCCGCACTGAAAGCAGCAAGTCCTGGGCGGCTTTAAGGTCCTCGGGGGTCGCGCTTCTGGGGTCGCGTCCCAGGTATTTCAGGGCCAGTGGAATGACTTCCGTCGGCGCATCGACCAGGGTCACACCGCAATCGGCAAAACGCGAGACGATTTTCGGATCGAAGATCATCGCCAGCGAGCCAATCGGCGCGTCCGGCATACGCTCCTTGATCTTGTCGACGTTGTAGGTGATGCCGTTGCTGCCCCAGGTATAAGGCGCGGAATACTGCGTGCCGGCATCAAAACCCTGCAAGTCCTGCAAGACTTTCGGGTCGAGATTGGTCCAACCTGGCAGCAACTTTTTATCGAGTGGCTGGAACACTTTGGCTTTGATCAGCGGCGGCGCCAAAGAGGCATTCAACACCACCAGGTCATAGCCGGAGTGACCGGCCAGCAACTTCGCCTGTACCGTTTCATAGGCATCGAACGTGTCGTAAATCACCTTGATGCCGGTGGCTTTCTGAAAGTCGGCAATGGTTTTTTCGCCGATGTAATCGGCCCAGTTATAAAGCCGCAGCGTATTGCCGTCGTCCACTT
The DNA here is from genome assembly GCF_019823085.1 of Pseudomonas sp. DR48. Lineage (NCBI taxonomy): Bacteria > Pseudomonadati > Pseudomonadota > Gammaproteobacteria > Pseudomonadales > Pseudomonadaceae > Pseudomonas > Pseudomonas sp. DR48. The sequence goes on from NZ_CP081946.1 coordinate 7,052,509, forward strand.
CGGCGGCGTGGACGCCTACCGACAGCGGCACAAGTAACGCACCAAACATCCCCAAGAAGGCCTTGCGCATAGCAAATTCACCTTATCAAGCGAGTTCCGTTCTGGATGAGCGGATGAATCAACTATCGAGCGGTTCGGCAAACGGCACCATACCCCGAATGGGTGTGTGCGCCGGTTCGCGCCGCTTGTAATGTTCAGACATGGCAAAAAGCAGCAGTTTCGTTGACTCGTTTTGTCATAGATCCGGCACGGGTCGCGCGCTTAGAGTGCCCCATGCACCGATCACACAGGGCAAGCCAATGAACGACCTGATCAAACAAGAACGACACGAAGGCGTACTGACGCTCACCTTTGACCGCCCCGACAAACTCAATGCCCTGAACAACCGCATGTACACGCAGCTGGCCGACCTGTTGCTGGCCGCTGACGAAGACGACCAGACCAGTGTGATCATCGTCACCGGTGGCGCTTCGTGCTTTACCAGCGGCAACGATCTGGCGGATTTTCTCCAGCATCCACCGACCGATCTGGACAGCCCGGCGTTTCGCCTGATGCGCGTGGTCATCCACCTGCAAAAACCGTTGATTGCCGCTGTGTGCGGAGCGGCCATCGGGATTGGCACCACCTTGCTGCTGCATTGCGATCAGGTACTGGTCACGCGCAACGCCAAGCTGCGCATGCCATTCGTAAACCTGGGCCTGTGCCCGGAATTCGGCGCCAGCCTGCTGCTGCCACGCCTGCTCGGCCATGCCCGGGCGGCGCGCCTGTTGCTGTGGGGCGACAGCCTCGACGGTGCCGCTGCCGTTGCCTGTGGCTTGGCCAACGAATTGTTCGATGACGGGCAACAGTGCCTGGCGGCGGCGGAGCACATGGCCCGACGCCTGCTGGCGATGCCCCAGGAATCCTTGCGCCAGACCCGGCAATTGCTCAAACAGACGTCGATGCCGGAACTGCAAGCCACCATTCGTCAAGAAAACCTGCTGTTCATCAAGCGCCTGCAAAGCCCTGAAGCGCAGACAGCATTGAACGCCATACTTAATCGAAGTACAGATAAGAAATCACTCACAGGACAGCCGTCATGAACACCCCGGAAGTATTTGTTGTCAGCGCCGCACGCACCGCCATCGGCTCCTTTGGTGGCTCACTCAAGGATGTGCCCCTGGCCGATCTGGCGACCACGACCGTCAAGGCCGCCTTGCAACGCTCCGGCGTCGACCCGGCGCAGGTTGGCCACCTGGTGATGGGCAACGTGATCCCGACCGAAACCCGTGATGCCTACATCTCCCGAGTGGCCGCGATGAACGCCGGCCTGCCCAAGGAAACACCGGCCTACAACGTCAACCGCCTCTGCGGTTCCGGCCTGCAGGCGATCATCAGCGCGGCCCAGACCTTGTTGCTCGGCGATGCCGAAATCGCCATCGGCGCCGGTGCCGAATCCATGAGCCGTGGCCCGTACCTGATGCCATCCGCCCGTTGGGGCGCGCGCATGGGCAACGTCCAGGCCATCGATTACATGCTGGGCATCCTGCATGACCCGTTCCAGGCCATCCATATGGGCATCACCGCCGAGAACGTCGCCGAGCGCAACGGCATCACCCGCGAGATGCAGGACGCCCTGGCCCTGGAAGATCAAAAACGTGCCGCGTTCGCGATTGCCAATGGCTATTTCAGCGAGCAAATCACCGCGGTCGAAATCCGCGGTCGCAAGGAAACCACGCTGTTCAACGTCGATGAGCATCCGCGTTCCACTTCTCTGGAACAGCTGGCGCAAATGAAGCCCGCGTTCAAGAAAGACGGTTCGGTCACGGCGGGTAACGCCTCAGGCCTGAACGACGGTGCTGCTGCGCTGGTCATGGCCACCGGCACGGCAGTTCAGGTCAATAACCTGCGCCCACTGGCTCGTTTGGTCAGCTATGCCCACGCCGGTGTCGAGCCGGAATTGATGGGCCTCGGCCCGATTCCCGCCACGCGCCTGGCGCTCAAACGCGCTGGCCTGACCGTGGCTGATCTGGACGTCATCGAAGCCAACATCGCCTTCGCCGCCCAGGCTTGTGCGGTCAGCCAGGAACTGGATCTGGACCCGGCCAAGGTCAACCCGAACGGTTCGGGCATTGCCCTGGGCCACCCGGTCGGCGCGACAGGCACGATCATCGCCACCAAAGCCATCCACGAACTGCACCGCATCAACGGCCGTTATGCGCTGGTGACCATGTGCATCGGCGGCGGCCAAGGGATTGCGGCGATTTTCGAACGGGTTTAAGCGTTATCGCGATGTCCGGCGCAATGCCGGGCATCGCCCTCGCTTGATGATTTTCTAGGTTTGCCGGATGCATGCTGTTTCCGCCAACAACAGAGCAGACACGCCGCAGAGCATCAAGGTTTCGCCTAACGCCAGCCCCCAGGCGACAAGCATCAGCCCACCCCCGATCAACAGGTAATACAGCAAACCCAACAACGCACCGGCCGTTCCCAATCGGTCACCATAGTTGGCCAGTGCCGAGCCCAGAATGTTCGGGATCGCCATGCCGAACGCCAACACCACCAGTGTCATAGGCAACACGAGCAAAGCGCTTTCTTCCAGTAGCCACACACCACTGGCGCCCGACAACATCACCGCCCCTGCCAGCTGAACAAGCTGTGGGCCGCTCAAGCCGCGACGCAGCAATCGCTTGTTGAGCCAGGCACCGAGTCCTGAACCCAGGGCCAGGATCACGCCGCTGTAGCCGAACCCTTGCGCACTCAAGCCCAGTCGCTGGAACATGAACGGGCCGAGACTGTAGTAGCTGAACAGCGCGATATTGAACACCGCCACCAGCAGCGTCGAGCGCCAGATATCGAGGTCTTGCAGCATGCGCCACAGCGTCTCGTACAGGGGCGGTGTCTCCACCTTTTGCGGGCGGGTTTCCGGCAAGGTCCGCAGGCACCACAGCCACAGCGTCGAGGACACCAGCAACAGGCATCAACACGCCTCGATAGCCGAACGCGTGCACCAGGCTCGCCCCGGTAAACAGGCCAATCGCCGGACTGGCCGCCAGCGCGATGCCCATTATTGAAAACACTTGCGCCAGTTCTGTGCCCTTGAAGCGATCGCGCAACAGGGTTTGCGTCACCACCGAACCCACCGCTGCACCGAACGCGGCCAATGCCTGGGCCATCAGCAAGGCATCGAATGTGCGAGCATTTAAAGCCAGCACTGAAGCCCCTGCGTACAGCGCAAGACCTGCGAGCATCGAGGGTCGACGTCCGATCCGGTCACACGACCGGCCCCACACCACCACGCCGAACGCAAAGGCCAGAAAATACACCGACAGGGTTTGCGCAGCTTGTTGCGCACCCACGGCAAAGACTTCGCCGATATCTGCCAGTGCCGGGCTGTAAAGGGTTTGGGCGATCTGCGGGAACATCAGCAGGGCGATTGCCAATATCAACAGGCTTTTGGAATTCATCGCGACTTCACTCATCAAGAAAAACTGTCGAGCAGCTTAAGGAGTCGTGACTGACGTACTATCCAAGTCCTGCCAATTAATCGTTGAAATCGGACAATCCATGGCCTGGCTCGACGCCCACGCGCAATTCAATCCCGACCACTCTCCGGCACCGGTTATCGGCATTGCGGCCACCCTGGGCGATCACGATTCCGGACGGCATCGGCATGCACGCGGACAGTTGCTGTTCACCCGTCAAGGCTGCACGCGCATCACCCTTGCGCAGCAGCTTTGCCTGTTGCCGCCCTCCCGCGCCGCTTGGATTCCCCCGGGAATCGAACACCGCGCCGTGATGCAGCAAAGCGTCGACTATCGCTCCATTTACCTGACACCGTTGTTGTGCTCCGGGCTGCCGCAGCAAATCTGCGTGATTGAAGTCAGCCCGTTGCTGCGGGCGGTGTTGGAGCCGATAGCACTCGCCGATTTCGACACGGATTGGCAGCAGGGAAAATGGGTTCATCTGTTGGGGCTTTGCCTGAGCGAGATTCGCGAGGCGCCCCAGCAACCGATGCTCTTGCCCCTGCCTTGGGACAAGCGCTTGGCGCCGCTGCTGGCCACACCCGAGCAACTGCCGCCGGAGCTTCAGCTGCTGGAAAAGCAAATCGGTGCCAGCGGACGCACCATCGGGCGAATCTTCCAGCGCGAAACCGGCATGAGTTATCAGCAATGGCGCCAACAGTGGCGGCTGATGCGTGCAATGGAATTACTCGCCACCGGGCGCAGCATCAGCTACTGCGCATTCGAAGCAGGATTTGCCAGTGACAGCGCGTTTATCGCGTTCTTCAAGGACCTCACCGGCCTCACGCCTGGCCACTGGCTCAAATAAGCACCTGACGATCGGCAGCAAAAACCAATTGCCACAAAATATTACCTACGTCATATTACATACGTAATAAAGACCCGTTTCTCACAGGTAATCCCCATGACCAGCATGCCCAGCCTCGAATCCGACCTTGCTGTCCCGGTGAGCCCAGCCAAGCCGCCCCTGCTCAAGCGCCTGATCCTGTTGACTGCCGCCCTCGCTGCCTTGGTGTTTGCCGGGCTGTATGCGACTCACTGGTGGACTGCCGGGCGTTTCATCGAGGAAACCGACGATGCCTATATCGGCGGTGACGTGACGGTGATCGGGCCGAAGGTCGCCGGGTATATCGAGGAAGTGCTGGTCACCGATAACCAGAAGGTCAAGGCCGGCGATGTGTTGATCCGCCTCGATTCGCGCGACTACCGCGCCAACCTGGCCAAGGCCGAAGGCGCGGTGGCTGCCGAAGAAGCGCTGCTGGCCAACCTCGACGCCACCGAACAACTGCAACAGGCCGTGATCGGTCAGGCTCGTGCCGGTATAGATGCCGCCGGGGCCGAAACCGCGCGTTCCCGGGATGACGATGCGCGCTACAAAAAACTGGTCGGCAGCAATGCGGTCTCGGTGGAAAGCGCTCAACGGGCCAGCGCCACCTTCAAGACCGCGCAGGCGCTCAGTGCCCGGGCTCAGGCAGAGCTGTTGGCCGCACAGCGTCAGCTCAACGTGATTGAAACCCAGAAACAACAAGCTCGCGCCGCGCTGGTGCAGGCTCGGGCCGAACGTGATCTTGCGCAGTTGAACGTCGGCTACACCGAACTCAAGGCCCCTGTTGATGGCGTGGTCGGCAATCGCCGGGCGCGGGTCGGTGCGTATGCGCAGGCCGGTTCACAGTTGCTGTCGGTGGTGCCGTCCAGCGGACTGTGGGTTGATGCCAACTTCAAGGAAGATCAACTGGCGCGCATGACCCCGGGCCAACGGGTGATCATCCATGCCGACGTGCTTTCAGGGCAGCAATTCCACGGTCATCTGGACAGTCTCGCGCCGGCCAGCGGCTCTCAGTTCAGCGTGCTGCCACCGGAAAATGCCACCGGAAACTTCACTAAAATCGTGCAGCGAGTGCCGGTCAGAATCATCCTCGATCCAGCGGATGGCGTGCTGGGCCACCTGCGTCCGGGGCTGTCGGTGACCGCTGAAGTGGACACCCGTGAAGAACCGCAAACTTCTGCCGTGGCCAGCGCACCATGAGCCGCGCCCTCGCCGCCCCCGCGCAACCGTTCAATGCCGCCAGCATGGCGACAGTGACCAAGGTCTTTGCCTTCGCCACGATGTGCATCGGCATGTTCATTGCGCTGCTGGACATCCAGATCGTCTCCGCCTCGTTGCGCGACATCGGCGGTGGTCTCTCGGCCGGCACCGACGAAACGGCGTGGGTGCAGACCAGTTACCTGATCGCTGAAATCATCGTGATCCCATTGTCGGGCTGGCTGTCGCGAGTGTTCTCCACACGTTGGTTGTTCTGCGCTTCGGCAGTGGGTTTCACCTTGGCCAGTCTGCTCTGCGGCGCAGCCTGGAACATCCAGAGCATGATCGCCTTCCGCGCCTTGCAAGGTTTTCTCGGCGGCTCGATGATCCCGCTGGTGTTCACCACCGCGTTCTTTTTCTTCACCGGCAAGCAACGGGTGATTGCCGCCGCGACCATTGGTGCGGTGGCCTCGCTGGCGCCGACCTTGGGGCCGGTGATCGGTGGCTGGATTACCGACATTTCGTCCTGGCACTGGCTGTTCTACATCAACCTGGTGCCGGGGATTTTTGTCGCGGTGGCGGTGCCGATGCTGGTGAAAATCGACCAGCCGGAACTCTCGCTGCTCAAGGGCGCCGACTACCTGAGCATGCTGTTCATGGCGCTGTTTCTCGGCTGCCTGGAATACACCCTCGAAGAGGGCCCGCGCTGGAACTGGTTCAGCGACAGCACGATCCTGACCACGGCATGGATCAGCGGCATCGCGGGACTGGCGTTCATTGGCCGGACCTTGCACGTGGTCAACCCCATCGTCGATTTGCGCGCCCTGAAGGACCGCAACTTCGCCCTCGGCTGTTTCTTCTCGTTCGTTACCGGGATCGGCCTGTTCGCCACCATTTACCTCACGCCACTGTTTCTCGGCCGGGTGCGTGGCTACAGCGCGCTGGACATTGGCCTGGCGGTTTTCTCCACCGGGGTGTTCCAGATCATGGCGATTCCGTTGTACGCCTTTCTGGCCAACCGCATCGATCTGCGCTGGATCATGATGACCGGTCTTGGTCTGTTCGCGTTATCGATGTGGGATTTCAGCCCGATCACCCATGACTGGGGGGCCAGAGAATTGATGTTGCCGCAAGCCTTTCGCGGGATTGCCCAGCAACTGGCGGTGCCACCCGCCGTGACGCTGACCTTGGGCGGACTGGCGCCAGCGCGGCTCAAACATGCTTCGGGGTTGTTCAACCTGATGCGCAACCTGGGGGGAGCGATTGGCATTGCGGCTTGTGCGACCATCCTCAACGACCGCACCAACCTGCACTTCACCCGGTTGGCGGAACACCTGAACAGCACCAACGAAGCGCTGAATCAGTGGCTGTCCCAGGTCGGCAACAACTTCGCCAACCTGGGCCAGAGCGGTGACACCGGCGTCACCGCCAGCCTGCATCAGCTATGGCTGCTGACCTACCGCGAAGCGCAGACGCAAACCTATGGCGATGCGTTTTTGATGATCATGGTCTGCTTCATCATCGCCACGGCGATGGTGCCCTTGATGCGCAAGGTGCAACCACCGGCCGCGCCGTCAGCAGACGCTCATTGATCAGGCTTGAGGCATTTTGCGGAAACCAACGGCCAGGCGGTTCCAGGCGTTGATGGTGGTGATGGCCACGGTCAGGTCGACCATTTCCTTTGGGCTGAATTCCGATACGGCCAACTCATAGTCTTCATCCGGCGCATGGGTCTGGCTCAGCAGGGTCAGGGACTCGGTCCAGGCCAGGGCCGCACGTTCACGCGGGGTGAAGAAAGGCGTTTCACGCCAGGCCGACAGCGTGTACAGGCGGCGTTCTTCTTCACCACCCTTGCGGGCATCGGCGCTGTGCATATCGAGGCAGAACGCGCAGCCGTTGATTTGCGAGGTACGCAGCTTGACCAGTTCGATCAGGGTCTTTTCCAGCGGCAGCTTCGATACCGCGGTTTCCAGTGCGATCATCGCTTTGAGCGCGTCGGGGGAAGCGGTGTAGAAATCGATACGAGGTTTCATGGTGGGCTCCAATGACAAGTGAGGGTGGAGCTACGTTAATCCCGCCCGTGTCACTCACAAATAGCCAATATTTCAGAAGACGAGGAGGCCATTCACCAGCGAACCCTAGGCTCGATTGCGCAACCACTGCAAAAACCCTTTCTTCTGCACCACCGCAGGCGTTTCCTGCGTCAAGCTTTGTGCCTTGTTCAAACGGAATTCCAGCAACGCCTTCATCGCTTCGTTGATGTCATGCCGCGCGTCCAGGCACGGCTTGAGGTAGTCCTTTTCGATCCGGTACAGGCTGCAAGCGGTCTTGGCGCTGAAATCTGCCGGCATCGCCGTATCCGACAAAATCCCGCCCTCGCCGATCACCTCGCCCGGCCCCATCCGCCCGGATTCGAACTTGACCCCGTTACGGCTCAGCTCTACCGAGACCACGCCGGATTCGATGATGAACAGGTGATCGCTGACCTCCCCCGCCGGCAGGATCATTTCACCGGCGCGGAAGGTTTGCCGCTTCATGTTCTGACTGAAGGTTTCTTTCTCTTCCAGGCGCAGGGTCGAGAAGATGCTCGAGCTGTCCAGCAACGCCCGTGGCCGCGAAAGGTCGGACGGCACGTTGGTTTCGACGGTCGACAACAGGCTGACACCGGACGCCTGCAAATGTCGGTAAGCCAGATCGAACAACAGATTGCGGACCATGCGTTTCTGATCCATGGAAACCACGAAGCCACTGATTTCATATTCCACGCCGCTGGGACTGGAGCTTTTCAATGCGACGCAGGGTGCCGGTTTGTTCAGCAGATAACGGCACCCTTGCATCGCCCGTTCCAGCGCCTCGATCACCGTATGCGGGCGCGCATGCGGGCTGAGTTGCAGGCTGATCGAGACGCCGAAGATATCGCTGGGCCGGCTGAAATTGATGATTTTGGCCTTGGCCGCCAGCGAGTTGGGAATCACCGCCATGCTGCCCTGGGAGGTTTGCAGGCGCGTGGCGCGCCAGTCGATATCGATGACCCGGCCCTCGGTGCCGTCGATGGAGATCCAGTCATCGAGTTGATAGGGTTTGGTGGTGTTGAGGACAATCCCGGAGAACACGTCGCTGAGGGTGCTTTGCAACGCCAGGCCGACGACGATCGCCAAGGCGCCGGAAGTGGCGAGTACGCCCTTGACCGGCAGTTCGAGCACGTAGGCCAGGGCGGCGATGACGGCGATCAGGAAGATCACCGCGCCGAGCAGGTCTTGCAGCAAGCGTCCGGTGTGCCCGACCCGTTGCATCATCAACGCACCGATCAGCACCGTCAGCGTGCGCGCACCGAACAGCCACCAGCCGATCTGCAAACCGGTGGCCGCCAGGTGCAGCGGCACGTTGTCGGCCCAAGGTGCCGGCTCCAGCGGGTTCAAGCCTTCGTTGAACAGCAGGAGACTGAACAGCGAGAAAATCACCAGCCGTACGACCAGTTTCCAGTTGCTGCCGCTGGCTGTGATCAAGCGCCATAACCCCAGATCGATCACGATCAGGATCAGGGCGCAAATCAACGGGTGGTCGGTAAGCAATGACAGCATCGAACAACTCCAGCCATGTACGGATGGGCACAGTGTAGGAGTAATTGCAGATCTGTTAACACCACAAAAAAATGTGGGAGCGAGCCTGCTCGCGATGGCGGCAGGACAGCCACCGATTAAGTGACTGTCAGACCGCTATCGCGAGCAGGCTCGCTCCCACAGGGGATGTGTGTCGTCAGCCGTTATTGGCTATTGGTGAGGGTGTTATAGCGGGTCATCAGGTTGCGGTAGTCCGGGATCAAATCAACCGCTCATCCGACCGAACCGGCCCGACTGAAAGTCGGCAAACGCCTGGTGGATTTCCTGCTCGCTGTTCATCACAAACGGGCCGTGACCCACGATCGGCTCGTCAATCGGCTCGCCGCTGAGCAGCAACACCACGGCATCGTCGTTGGCTTCCAGACTCAGCTGATGCCCGTTGCGTTCGAACAACGCCAGTTGCCCTTGACGCACCAGCTCCTGGCCGTTGACCTGAACCGTGCCACGCAACACAACAAGTGCCGTGTTACGACCTTCATGCAGATCGAGGGTCAACAACTTGCCGCCGTTGAGGCGCAGGTCCCAGACATCGACCGGGGTAAAGGTGCGCGCCGGGCCGGTATGACCGTCGAACTCGCCAGCGATCAAGCGCAGGCTGCCGGCGTTGTCCTTGAGCGGCAGGCTCGGGATGTCGCCATCGAGAATCGTCTGGTAACCGGCATCGGCCATTTTGTCCTTGGCCGGCAGGTTGACCCACAGCTGGACCATTTCCAGGGTTCCGCCACTTTTGGCGAAGCCTTCAGAGTGGAACTCCTCATGAATGATCCCCGACGCGGCAGTCATCCATTGCACATCGCCCGGACCAATCTTGCCGCCGCTGCCGGTTGAATCGCGGTGTTCCAGCTCGCCCTTGTAGACGATGGTCACGGTTTCGAAACCGCGGTGCGGGTGCTGGCCGACGCCACGACGTTCGGTGGTCGGGGTGAATTCAGCAGGACCCGCATGGTCGAGCAGCAAGAACGGGCTGATGTGTTTGCCCAGGTTGTCGTAGGAAAACAGCGTGCGAACCGGGAAGCCGTCGCCGACCCAATGAGTCCGCGGGCTGGTATAGATACCGATGATGTTTTTCATCCTGCCTCCAAATTCGTTGTTTGACGCGATGGACACAGCTTAAAACCGAACCCATTAACGCACTAGACAGCAAAAATCGGCTTAAGCGTTCTATCTGGAGAACGATGGTTGGAGACCAGACACCTCCAATCACCCGAGCCCCCCAGCGATTCATGACTTGCGGTCAACAGTGCTTTGCCCAACCAGCGGTTTTTCCCGGGGCGGCGGCCGGGGATACTCCTGCCCATTCTCACTGCAACCCCTGGAGTCATTGATGTCTATTCCCGCATTCGGTCTTGGTACCTTTCGCTTGCAAGGCCAGGTGGTCATCGATTCGGTGAGCACCGGCCTGGCGCTTGGTTACCGGGCCATCGACACCGCGCAAATCTACGAGAACGAAGCCGAGGTCGGCGAGGCCATCGCTGCCAGCGGCATCCCTCGTGAAGAGTTGTTCATCACCAGCAAAATCTGGGTCGCCAACTTTGCCAAGGATCGGCTGATCGACAGCCTCAAGGAAAGCTTGCGCAAACTGCAAACCGACTACCTGGACCTGACGCTGATCCACTGGCCGTCCCCGGAAGATCAAGTGCCGGTCGAAGAATTCATGGGCGCTTTGCTTGAAGCGAAACGACTGGGTCTGACCCGTCAGATCGGCGTGTCCAACTTCACCATCGACCTGATGAAACAGGCCATCGCCGCCGTCGGTGCCGACAACATCGCCACCAACCAGATCGAATTGCACCCGTACCTGCAAAACCGCAAGGTCGTCAAATTTGCGCAAAGCCAGGGCATCCAGATCACCTCGTACATGACCCTGGCCTACGGCGAAGTGCTCAAAGACCCGGTCATTCAACAGATCGCCGAGCGCCTTCAGGCCACCCCGGCCCAAGTCACGCTGGCCTGGGCCATGCAACTGGGTTATGCGGTGATCCCCTCTTCGACCAAACGCACAAACCTGCAAAGCAATCTACAAGCCTGCGGCCTGACGTTGAGCGAGGCCGACATGGCGTTGATCGCAGGTCTTGATCGCAGCCAGCGATTGACCAGCCCCAAAGGCATCGCGCCGCACTGGGATTAAGCGTCAGCCCTGCTCCAGGCTCTGATCGAGACGTTGCATGGCACGCTGCAACCGATCGACGGCTTCGTTGATCAACGCTGCGCTGGCCAAGGCGCAGGCACGCTCCAGTTGCTCGCACGCTTCGATCAGATGCCGGGCGCCGACGATGCGCGCACCGCCCTTGATACGGTGCGCGAGGTCTTTCAACGCTGGCAGATTATCGTTGGCCTGCGCGTGTAGCAGATTCTCGCGGTCCTCGCGGTTGGACTCCGCCAGCTTGCGTAACAATCGATCGATCTGCGTGCGGTCAGCACCGATGTAGGATTCCAGCCCGCTCAAGTCGATTTCCGACGCCGAGGGACGTGCGCTCGATGTCTCGACAAACCGCTCGGCAAGCCACCTGTCCAGGTCCGCCAGCCGGATCGGCTTGAACAGGCAGTCGTCCATCCCAGCTTCAAGGCAACGGACTTTTTCTTCAGGTTGGGCATTGGCGGTGAAGCCCAGAATCAGTGTGCGCGGCACGCCTTGAGCACGTTCTTCATCACGGATCGCGCCGGTCAATTCATAACCGCTCAACTGCGGCATATTGCAGTCGGTGATGACCACATCAAAGGCGTGGGTTCGCCACAGCTCGAGTGCCTGTTCCCCCTCCTTGGCCTCCATCACGCGATGCCCGAGATAAACGAGCTGACTGGAAAGCAATTGCCGATTGGCCGGGTAATCGTCCACCACCAGAATCGTCAGCAGACGTGTGTTTTTTTGTACTGTGCGATCCTCCGATTCGCAGGCTGGCAACGGTTTCAAGGCAACCGGCGACAAACTGATCTCGACCTCCGAACCCCGACCCAGGACGCTACGCAGCGTCAGTCGCCCGCCCATCATTTCGCACAGCGTGCGACTGATGACCAGCCCCAGCCCCGAACCTTTGCAACCCGACGGCTGAAGATTTCCCACCTGAACGAAAGGACTGAACAAGCGCTGTTGATCAGCGTTGCTGATGCCAATGCCGCTGTCCTTTATGCGCATGTCGAGCGTCAGATGCCCCGACAAACCAGGCACCACCCGCAGCGTCAGACCCACCTCGCCTTCACGGGTAAACTTGATCGCGTTGCTCAACAGGTTGGACAGCACCTGCTTCAAGCGCGTGGGATCGATCAGCACATCACGGTCACTGGCGGGGTCCAGATCGACCCGCCATAACAAATTTTTCTCCCGGGCCAGCCCTTCGAACACCCGGCAGACCGACGTCACCAATGCGTGAAGATTGACCCGTTCGGGCGTCAGGGACAAATGCCCGGATTCGATGCGCGCGATGTCGAGGATATCGCCGATCAACGCCAGCAACTGCTGTGCTGCGGTCGACGCGACGTCAATGGAAAAACGGTCGACGACGCCCTCTTGCGCGTGTTTGTCGGCCATTTCAAGCATGCCGAGCAGGGCATTCATCGGGGTGCGGATTTCATGGCTCATGGTCGCCAGGAAGGTGGTTTTCGCCCGATTGGCATCGTCTGCCGCGTCCTTGGCCTCCTGCAATTGCTGCAACCATTGTTGTCGCTGACGGATCTGCCGACGCTGCCAGGCGATCCACCCCAGCGCCAGCATCAACGCAGCCCCTGCCGCAGCAAACGCCTGCAAAATACTTTGGCGGTGACGCAGCCAATAGCTGTCTTCGACCACCACATCATTGCTCCAGCGGGCCACCAGCGTGTCCATTTCCTCGGGCGAAATGCTCAGCAATGCCTTGTTCAGAATCGACTGCAACTCCCGTGCATCCGGACCGGTGGCCAAGCTGATGCGCGCCGGTTCAACGCCCACGGTACTGCTGATTTGTAAGCGACCCTGGTAATACCGGGCAATCAGGTAGCGGGTCATGAACAACGAGCTGAGCGCAGCATCGGCCTGCCCTTTATTGACCAGATCCAGGCCCTCGGCCGGACTTTGCACATCCACCATCCGCACGCCGGGGACGCGAGTCTGAATAAAAGCGCGCAGCGGATGACTGTGATAAATCGCCAGGCGTTTGCCGCTCAGATCCTCCAGCCTCTTGGGGCTACCCGGGGTGACCATACTCGCCAAGGCATACGGGGTGACCATATAGGCTCTGGTGAAGTGCAGTTTGGCTATGCCTTCGGTCGTGGGGATGATGGCGGGCAAGACGTCGACCTCGCCGGTCCTGAGTCGCTGGACCTGCTGGTCCAGGGATTGTCCGCGCAGCACGTTGAAGTTCAAACCGCTGCGCTGACTGATCAACGTCAGCAATTGCGCCGTCAACCCGCTGAATCGCCCCTTGGTATCGAAGAACGTCAACGGCGCAAAGTTTTCGACCACGCCCACGTTCACCTTCGGGTGCCGATCCAGCCAACGCTGCTCACTCTCACTCAGACTCACTCGCTGCTGACCCATGACCTTCGCCTGGCCGGCACTCCAGCGTTGTTCGATAAGCGAGCGCTGATCCATCGGGATCGCCGCCAGTGCCTTGTCGATGACGCCCTTGAGCGCCAGGTTGTCCCGCGCCAATGCGAAGCCGAACGGATTGGCGTCAAGGCCGGACGGTGCCACCAGGTGTATGTAATTGAGGTAGTTGTTGTTGATCAGGTAATTGGCGCTGATGAGGTCACCGAGGTAGACGTCATCCTGCCCATACGCCACCGCCCCGAGCGCATCGAGCGCCGACGGATACCGATGCAGGCCCGCCTCGGGATAGAACGATTCAACGGTTTGCGCCTGCAGATAGTCATCGGCCATGGCAATGCGCTTTCCCGCCAGGTCCTCGGGCAGGTGCTCATCCAGCCGGGTGACCAGCATGGGCTGATCTTCTGCGTAGGCGCTGGACAGGATCAGGTCGGGGTCGGCCGCTTCGAAGTTGTTCGAGGTGCCGAGCAGATCCAGCTCGCCGTACTTGAGCGCCTCCATGGCCGCTTCACGCGTGACATAGCGCAGCACCTCGATTTGCACGTTCAGCAGTTGTGCCACCAGCGCGGCGTAATCGGCGGTGATGCCTTCGAGTTCATCGTGATTGCGCGTCACCTCGAACGGAGGGTAGTCCGGCCCGGTCACCCCAAGGCGCAACACCCGCTTGTCGCGCAGCCATTGCCGGTCCTTTTCATCCAGCGTGACTTGGTAGCCCTCTGCGGTCGAACGCCCCAGCAAGTGCAGTTGCATGGGCTCGTCAGCGATGGTGACCGACGCCGGGGTCACGAGGCAAAACATCAGAAACAGCAGCAGAAAACGCACGGTCGGCGCACTCAGATCAGGTGATTGCGTATGGCGAAGTCGCGCAGATGCACCGCCGAATTCAACCGCAGTTTCTCGATCAGACGGGTCTTGTAGGTGCTGACGGTCTTGTGGCTCAAGTGCATGAGTTCGGCAATTTCCTTGTTTTTAACCCCCCGGGCCAGGTATTGCAGAATGGTCAATTTTCGGTTGGAAAGATTGTCGATCATCTGTCTTTCGCTTTGTTGCACCGTATCCAGCGACCCGGCGGGCAGCTGCGCGAAATAGGTGTACCCGGCATCGACTGCTTGAACGGCTTTGTGCAATTGACCCAAGTTGTTGGTCTTGGAGACGTACGCCAAGGCCCCGGCGCGCATGCAGCGTTCTTGAAAGAACAGCGGATCCAGGGAGGTGAATACCAGCACCACACACTTCCATTGGTTGCTTTTGATTCGCTCCAGCACATCCAGTCCGTTTCCGCCGGGCATGACCAGATCGAGGATGACCAGATCGACCGTATGCTCACGCAAAATCGACAACGCCTCGCCAACGCTGGCCGCTTCATGAATCCGCTTGAAACCTTCCTTCTCGAGTACAAGCGTCACAGCAGCGCGAACCACAGGATGATCTTCGGCAATCAGCACTGACTTCATGGCAACTCCCTGCGCAAAGACTCGACGAATGCCCGCCTGACAAAGACGGGGCAGACGCAACGGCTGCGCCAAGACTCTTGCATGGGCGAAAGCAGGAATCTACCTGTAAGAAATGACAGTGGCGACAAACGGTAATGGCGACTCAACCGACAGTCTGCGCAGATCGCACGCTCAGCCAAGGGTATTGGTCTTCGCTCAGCGGCGGATCAATCATCGTCATCAGCCGCTGGATATACGTCAGATCAGGCAAAGGTGCGTGGCTCACCTGAACCCTTTGCGTTCCACCCGCCGGGGTCGGCGGCAACTGCGCCCGCTGACCGTCGAAAATCAGTGCGTTGCGCACCTGCCGGTTATCGAGGAAGTAGCCGAGCACATCCAGTTCGCCGCAGACCAGCGAGGCATTGACGACCACCAGGTCGAACGGTTCGCAACCGTACTCGACCAGGCACAACATGGGCGCAAGGCCCTGCACCGGCGCCACCCGGTAATAGCCGAGCTGGTTGAACAACCGCTCGATTTTCATCCGGTGGAAATGCTGCTCGTCGGCGATCAGGATACGCAGCGCTTTGTTCGGCATCGTAGCCTCCCTGGATATGGCGGATGTTGGAGGCGCAGGAGGCTACGGGAGATGCACGAAGGTTTCTGTAGGACTTTTCCTAAAAGTCCGTGGCCACCGCCGTTACTGCCAACCGAACCGACGAATGTAGAACCCCTTCACGGCCTGGGTCAGCCCCATGTAAGCCAGCAGAATCACCGGCAGGAACACAAAGTACAGCGACGGCAGTGCCTGCAGTTTGAAGTAATGCGCCAGCGGTCCCATCGGCAGGAAAATGCCCACCGCCATAATGACCCCGGTCATCACCAGCAGCGGCGTGGCTGCGCGGCTTTGCAGGAACGGGATTTTCGGCGTGCGGATCATGTGCACGATCAACGTCTGGGTCAGCAACCCGACCACGAACCAGCCGGACTGGAACAGGGTCTGGTGATCCGGAGTTTTGGCGTCGAACACGTACCACATCAAGGCAAACGTGGTGATGTCGAAAATCGAGCTGATCGGGCCGAAAAACAGCATGAAGCGTCCGACATCCGCCGGCTGCCAGCGTTGTGGTTGCTTGAGCATTTCGTCATCGACGTTATCGAACGGGATGGCGATTTGCGAAATATCGTAGAGCAGGTTTTGCACCAGCAGGTGCATCGGCAGCATTGGCAGGAACGGAATGAACGCGCTGGCCACCAACACCGAGAACACGTTGCCGAAGTTGGAACTGGCGGTCATCTTGATGTACTTGAGCATGTTGGCGAAGGTCCGGCGCCCTTCCAGCACGCCCTCCTCCAGTACCATCAGGCTCTTTTCCAGCAGGATGATGTCCGCCGCTTCCTTGGCGATGTCCACGGCGCTGTCCACCGAAATGCCGATATCGGCGGTGCGCAGGGCCGGGGCGTCGTTGATGCCGTCACCCATGAAACCGACCACATGACCGTTGCCCTTGAGCAGGCGCACGATGCGTTCCTTGTGTGACGGCGTGAGTTTGGCGAAAACGTTGGTGGTCTCGACCGCCACCGCCAACTCTGCATCGCTCATGCGCTCGATGTCGTTGCCCATCAGCAGGCCTTGTTGCTCCAGGCCGACTTCCCGGCAGATCTTGGCAGTCACCAGTTCGTTATCGCCGGTCAGCACTTTGACCGCCACTCCGTGAGCAGCCAGGGCCTTGAGCGCCGGCGCTGTGCTTTCTTTGGGCGGATCAAGGAACGCTACATAACCAATCAGCGTCAGTGCCTGTTCATCCGCCAGGCTGTAAGTCTCCCCACCTTCGATCATCGACCGCGCGGCCACGGCCACCACCCGCAAACCCTCGGCGTTGAACGCTGCAGTGACCTGACGAATGCGTGCCAGCAGTTCATCGGTCAGTGCTTCGTCGGCTTCGCCATGGCGTACCCGGGTGCACACCGCCAGCACTTCTTCCACCGCACCTTTGCAGATCAGCAGGTGCGGTTGATTACGCTCGGCGACCACCACCGACATGCGTCGGCGGGTGAAGTCGAACGGAATTTCATCGACCTTGTGAAACGCGGTGCCGACTTTCAGCTCACGATGGATTTCCACGTGTTCGAGCACCGCCACGTCCAGCAGGTTTTTCAGGCCGGTCTGGTAGTAGCTGTTGAGGTACGCCATTTCCAGCACGTCATCGGAGTCGTTGCCCCAGACATCGACGTTGCGCGCCAGAAAGATCTTGTCCTGGGTCAGGGTGCCGGTCTTGTCGGTGCACAGCACGTCCATGGCGCCGAAGTTCTGGATCGCGTCGAGGCGCTTGACGATGACCTTTTTGCGCGACAGGAACACCGCGCCCTTGGCCAGGGTCGAGGTCACGATCATCGGCAGCATTTCCGGGGTCAGGCCCACGGCAATCGACAACGCAAACAGCAGCGCTTCGGTCCAGTCACCCTTGGTGAAACCGTTGATGAACAGCACCAATGGCGCCATGACAAACATGAAGCGAATCAGCAGCCAGCTGACTTTGTTGACCCCGGTCTGGAAGGAAGTCGGTGCACGATCCGTGGCGCCAACCCGTTGCGCCAGGGCGCCGAAATAGGTGTTGTTGCCGGTGGTCAGAATCACCGCGATGGCCGTGCCGGATACCACGTTGGTGCCCATGAACAGAATGTTGTCCAGGTCCAGTGGATTGTGCGTGTCACCGTTCTGCTGGTGACGGAATTTTTCCACCGGCATCGATTCACCGGTCATCGCCGCCTGGCTGACGAACAGGTCCTTGGCGCTGAGCACCCGGCAATCGGCAGGAATCATGTCGCCGGCCGACAAGACAATCAGATCCCCCGGGACCAATAGCTTGATTGGCACTTCGCTGCGCAACGCATCCCGGCGCAGCACCGTGGCGGTGTTGCTGACCATCGCCTTGAGGGCGTCGGCGGCCTGGTTGGATTTGGTTTCCTGCCAGAAGCGCAATAAGGTCGAGAGCACTACCATCGAGAAAATCACGATGGCGGCCTTCATGTCCTCGGTCAGCCAGGAGATGACCGCCAGCAAGGTCAGCAGCAGGTTGAAGGGGTTTTTGTAGCAGTGCCACAAATGAGTCCACCACGGCAGCGGTTGCTCGTGCTCGACCTCGTTGAGGCCGAACTGCTCGCGCAGGGTGTCGGCTTCGAGTTCGCTCAGGCCGTCGGTATGGCTGCCGAGGTTTTCCAGCAGTTGGCCCGTGTCGCTATTGGCGGCGCGGACCAGGGTTTGCGCGAGGGTCGGCGGCACCTCGCGGCTGACCGTGGTGTCGGTGAAGTTTTCCAGCAGCGCCAGGCGACGAAAATGCCGGGCGATGTGGCGGGTGCGCAGGAATCCGGCAAAGAATTCCTTGAGCAGGGTCAGGTTCATGGCAGCTCCCCCAGGGTCGGCCAGGAAACCGTCGAGCAGGCGTGTCGAGTCGCTGCGATGTCGACGGCTAAGTCGATCACCACACACGGTTCAGCATCGATGAGAGGGGCATCGGGACGCAGGCCAGGACTGGCTGCGATCGGGAGGCCGCTGCTCGCTATCAGGCGAGACAACGGCACACAGGTGGCGCGTTATCTTGCCGGGAAGGTGCCGGTTATCGAAACCGGCCGACTACTGTCACTCGAACAAGTACCCACTGTGGGTCTCCGTAATGGATGAAAACGCGCGAAGCTTACGCCCCGATTTCCAGAGAGTAAACGATGCCAAGGCGTCGGATCGGGGAATTGAAGGGTTCTTCAGGAAGGGTTCAGGATAAAGCCCGGATCGCGCCATTGAGCCACTGCGGCAGCTTGCCCCGCCAGCAGCTGTAGATCCTGCGGGGAACAATCAACTGACGAAACTTTCATGGTTCGACGTGAACTCTCGCCATCACTCGCCAGTCAGCTAAATAAGCCCTCACTTCAAGGCGCCAACGCTGATGCAGATTTCCCTCAAGCAACAAGTCGCCCTGGTGACCGGTGCCAGCTCCGGCATCGGCGCAGGCTGCGCCAAGGCCCTGGCCGATGCTGGTGCCGCGGTGGTGCTCAATTACAATTCCGAGGCTGAACCCGCCGAAGCACTGGCCCGGCAGATCATCGCTGAAGGCGGTCGAGCGATCGCCATTGGCGCTGATGTTTCAAAAGAAGAAGAGGTCGAACGCTTGTTCGCGCACACCGTCGAAGCCTTCGGTTCGCTGGACATTCTGGTGGCCAACTCGGGTATGCAAAAAGACGCACCTGCCGTGGACATGAGCCTCGCCGACTGGAACCAGGTGATCAGCGTCAACCTCACCGGACAATTCCTCTGCGCCCGCGCCGCCCTGCGCATTTTCAATCGCCAGGGTGTTCGTGAAGGCGTGTCCCGGGCCGCCGGGAAAATCATCCACATGAGCTCGGTGCATCAACGCATTCCCTGGGCTGGACACGTCAACTACGCGGCCTCCAAGGGCGGCGTCGACATGTTGATGCAAACCCTCGCCCAGGAAGTCAGCCACCAGCGCATCCGCATCAACGGCATTGCACCGGGGGCGATTCGCACTCCAATCAATCGCGCCGCCACCGAAGGCGCGGCCGAGCAGGAATTGCTCAAACTTATCCCTTATGGCCGGGTTGGTGATGTCGAGGACGTCGCCAATGCGGTGGTTTTTCTCGCCTCCGATGCCTCCGACTACATCGTCGGCACCACACTGTTCATCGACGGCGGCATGAGCCTCTATCCGGAGTTCCGCGGCAATGGCTGATCATCATCCCGAACGACAAAGTGCCATCGACGCCCACGGCATCATCGGCGACATGCGCAGCGCAGCACTGGTCAATGACCGGGGCAGCGTGGATTTTTTCTGCTGGCCGGAGTTCGACAGTCCGTCGATTTTCTGCTCACTGCTGGACACACCCGAAGCCGGGATTTTTCAGTTGTCACCGGACTTGCCTGATGCGCGTCGCGAGCAGATTTACCTGCCCGACACCAACGTGCTGCAAACCCGTTGGCTCAGCGAGCGCGCCGTGGTCGAAATCACCGACCTGCTCCCCATCGGCGATAGCGAAGATGATCTGCCGATGCTGATGCGCCGTGTTCGTGTGGTCAGCGGCCAGGCAACGTTTCGCATGCGCTGCGCGGTGCGTCATGACTACGCCCGCGCCAACACCCGCGCCCGTCTGGATGAACAGGACGTGATCTTCGAGGCCGACGGCCAGCCGTCCATGCGGCTCGCCTCGGATCAGCTTGTGCAGATTGACGGCAACGCGGCGGTGGCAGAGTTCACCCTTAAACAAGACCAGTGCGCCGAGTTCCTGCTCGGCGGACTCGACGATCCGCGCTTCAAGGAAGGCGCCGCCGCGCTGTGCATGGAGCGCACAATGAAATTCTGGCGCGACTGGACCGGCCGATCCAGCTACCGTGGCCGCTGGCGAGAAATGGTCAACCGCTCGGCCCTGGCGCTGAAGCTGCTGACCTCACGCAAACACGGGGCGATCCTCGCCGCCGCCACATTCGGCTTGCCGGAATCCCCGGGCGGCGAACGCAACTGGGACTACCGCTACACCTGGATCCGCGACGCCTCGTTCACCGTCTACGCCTTCATGCGCCTGGGTTATGTCGACGAGGCCAACGCCTACATGAAATGGATGCGCGGCCGGGTCAGCGACTGCCACGGCAACTCCAAGAAACTCAACATCCTCTATGCCATCGACGGCCGCCAGGAACTGCCGGAAACCGAACTGTCGCACCTGTCCGGCCATGGCGGCGCGAAGCCGGTGCGGATCGGCAACCAGGCTTACGATCAGGTCCAGCTCGATATCTTCGGCGAGTTGATGGACGCGGTGTACCTGGTCAACAAGTACGGCGACGCCATCTCCCACGAGGGTTGGAAACACGCGATAGAAATCGTGGATCAGGTGTGTGAAACCTGGCAGCAACAGGACGTGGGCATCTGGGAAATGCGCGGCGAGCAGCATCATTTTCTGCATTCGCGGCTGATGTGCTGGGTCGCTCTGGACCGGGCCATTCGCCTCGCTTCGAAACGCTCGCTGCCCGCCCCGTTCGCCCGCTGGGACCAGACCCGCCAGGCCATCTACGCCGACATCTGGGAAAACTTCTGGAATGAAGAACGCGGGCATTTCGTCCAGCACATCGGCGGTACTGCGCTGGACGGTTCGATGTTGCTGATGCCGCTGGTGCGCTTCGTCAGCGCCAAGGATCCGCGCTGGCTCGCGACCCTCGATGCGATCGAAAAAAACCTGGTGCGTGACGGCATGGTCTATCGCTATCGCAACGATGACAGCCAGATCGACGGCCTCGACGGCACGGAAGGCGCCTTCGCCGCGTGTTCATTCTGGTACGTCGAATGCCTGGCTCGCGCGGGTCGCGTGGAAAAGGCGCATCTGGAGTTCGAACACTTGCTCAGGTATGCCAACCCGCTGGGCTTGTATGCCGAAGAGTTCGACAGCCAGGCGCGGCATCTGGGAAATACGCCGCAAGCTTTGACGCATCTGGCATTGATCAGTGCAGCAAGTTTTCTCGATCGCAAATTGAGCGGGGAGAAAAATTACTGGCAGCCTTGAGATCGCGTCGCCCCCATCGCGAGCAAGCCCGCTCCCACAATGGATTTGTTTCACGCCATAGATCCAATGTGGGAGTGAGCCTGCTCGCGATGGGGCCATCAGCCGCAACACAAGGCTGACTGAACAGCTCATCCGCAACCGACAGAGCCCGTCGGAAATCTCCCGTTTCAGAGTGCCGTTTGTAGGACCGCTACTTGGTCTCGGCACGCTTAAACACGGCCTGACCGAATAAACACGCCTAACCATGAAGCGCGCCGGCCATTCCCCTACATCGACTAAACAAACTTTGCTGTTTACCTGTCCGACAACCGGTTCCTACACCCGGAAATACCTTGTTGCCAGCTGTTACAACCCCACCTACCATCGACGGTCAACGGGTACAGCGGAGCTGTCCAACAAAACCCGAATTCAAGGAACCAGAATGACTCAACGCATCCACCGCCCCATCGACTCCCCCCTGCGTTCAGGCCTGAACCGCGATGAATTGTGGGAAGGCCCCGACAAAGGCCTGATCAAATGCTGGGAAATCGGCCGCCAACGTGCCGCCCGATTCCCCGACCTCTCCCAACGTTGTCTTGCCGGCGAGCTGCCGGTACTGGGATGGAAAGGTGGCGTCAGCCGCAGCCTGAAGAAACTCGAAAAGTACGGATCCCTCAAATACCTCGCACAGTGGCAGGGTTTGCGCGGGGAAGATCTGGATGTTGATCTGGATAACGAGCGCGCGCTGACCTGTTCACGGACCCGGATGGTGGTGACGTTTACGCCGGACCGGTCGAAGTACTTCAATCAGGTGGCGGAAACCGAAGCCTAGGCAGCGGCCCGAAACAGTCACGCGGGAGGGTTAAATGAACAACGACACGCAGGTGCATTTCGCCAAAACCGCGAGTCTGATGCTCGCCTACGAAGAACACGGCCCGACCACCGGCGAACCCGTGATCCTTCTCCATGGCTTCCCCTACTCCCCACGTGCCTACGATGAAATCGCTCCAGCGCTCGCCGCCGAGGGCTACCGCGTCATCGTCCCGTACCTGCGCGGTTACGGCCCGACCCGCTTCAACAGCCCCGAAACCCTGCGCTCCGGCCAGCAAGCCGCGCTCGCCCAGGATTTGCTCGACCTGATGGACGCGCTCGCCATCGCGCAGGCCGCGCTGTGCGGTTACGACTGGGGCGGTCGGGCGGCGTGCATTGTGGCGGCGTTGTGGCCGGAACGGGTTCGTTGCCTGGTGACTGGCGACGGTTACAACCTTCAGGACATCCCGAATTCGGTGCGACCGCTGGACCCGCAAACCGAGCATCGCCTCTGGTATCAGTACTACTTCCACACCCCGCGCGGGGTCGAAGGCCTGACGAACAATCGTCGTGCCTTGTGTGAGCTGCTCTGGAAATTGTGGTCACCCACCTGGGGCAACGGCCCCGGGTTATATCCGTTGAGTGCCCCGGCCTTTGAAAATCCGGACTTCGTCGACGTGGTGATTCACTCCTATCGCCACCGGTTCATGTACGCGCCCGGCGACCCGGCGCTGGAGTGGATGGAAGAGGCATTGACCCGACAACCGGCCATCCGCGTACCGACGATCTCATTGTGTG
Source organism: Pseudomonas sp. DR48 (assembly GCF_019823085.1). Lineage (NCBI taxonomy): Bacteria > Pseudomonadati > Pseudomonadota > Gammaproteobacteria > Pseudomonadales > Pseudomonadaceae > Pseudomonas > Pseudomonas sp. DR48. Next base: position 7,075,755 of record NZ_CP081946.1, read on the forward strand.
GCGCCGACGACGGGGTTGGCCCGGCGCCTGAAATAGACGAAGACGCCGAGCATTTCACCGGGCGCTATGAGCGAAGAGTGCTGGCGGGCGTGGGGCATGACATCCCCGAAGAAGCGCCTGAAGCGACGCTCAAGGCATTACTGGATCTGCTGAAGGGCTGACGGAAAACCGCTCGCGGTAGGCTTGTGGCGTCACGCCCATCCCGCGCAGGAAACTGCGGCGTAACGTCTCTTCGCTGCCGAATCCGCATTGCACGGCGATGCGTTTGATCGGCACGCCGGTGTCGCTGAGTAAACGGCGCGCTGTCTCTACACGGATCAGTTCAATGGCCCGGGCCGGGGTCTGGCCCGTGTCTGCGCGATAGTGACGCACGAAACTGCGTTCGCTCATGCCCGCCTGCAGCGCCAGGGTCGGAATGCCGAGGTCTTTGGTCAGATTTTCGCTGATCCAGGCGTGAAGCTCGTCGAACCGACTGCCTTCCTTTTGCAGGGACAAGGTCACGCTGAACTGCGACTGGCCACCCGGCCGCTTGAGAAAAACCACCAATTGTCGCGCGACTTCCAGGGCCATCGTGCGGCCGAGGTCTTCTTCGACCATCGCCAACGCCAGGTCGATGCCCGCGGTGACCCCGGCCGAGGTCCATACCGGGCCGTCGTTGATAAATATGGGATTGGGTTCGACTTGCAGTTGCGGATGCTTCTGCGCCAACTGCTCGCAGCGGGTCCAGTGGGTGACGACGCGCCGACCGTCGAGCCAGCCACTCGCCGCCAGCAAAAAGGCCCCGGTGCAGACTGACGAAACCCGCCGACAAGCCTTCGCGTGTTCTCGCACCCACGCTACCAACGGTGCGTCTTCCGCTGCGGCATACACGCCCCAGCCGCCCGCGATGATCAGGGTGTCGCTGCCTTGCTCGGGCAACGGTTCGGCCAGCAGCGCCAACCCCGCCGACGACATCACCGCCCCGCCGCCACTGGCAATCACTGTCGGTGCATAGGGCGGCGGCACACCGTGCTGGCGGGCGATGTCGTTGGCCGAGGCGAACACCTGCAACGGCCCGGTGACATCCAGCAATTGCACATTGGCGAACGCGAGCACATGAATGGTTTTCGGCATGATTGGCGTAATTCGTGGGGTGATTGGCGTATGCGCCAGATCCTACGAGCCTAAAGTGAAGTCGTCCACCCCACTTCATGAGAAAAACGCCATGACGTTGCAGATCGGTTTTCTGTTGTTTCCACAGGTTCAACAACTGGACCTCACTGGCCCCTACGACGTGCTGGCTTCACTGCCGGACGTGAAGGTGCATCTGATCTGGAAGGACCTGGTGCCGGTCACCGCGAGCACGGGGCTGGTGCTGAAACCGACCACGACCTTCGACGATTGCCCGGCGCTGGATGTGATCTGCATCCCCGGTGGCAGCGGCGTCGGACCGTTGATGGAAGATCAGCAGACGCTGGCCTTTATCAAGGCCCAGGCCGCGAATGCACGGTACGTCACGTCGGTTTGCACCGGGGCGCTGGTGCTCGGTGCGGCAGGTCTGCTCAAGGGTAAACGCGCGACCACTCACTGGGCTTATCACGAACTGTTGGCGCCGTTGGGGGCGATCCCGGTGAAGGATCGGGTGGTGCGCGATGGCAATCTGCTGACTGGCGGCGGGATTACCGCAGGGATCGACTTTGCCCTGACCCTGGCGGCCGAATTGTTCGATAAGGACACGGCCGAGCTGGTGCAGTTGCAGCTGGAATACGCGCCGGCACCACCGTTCCAGTCAGGCAGCCCTGACACAGCGCCGCCGAGCGTCCTGGCAGAAGCGCAACGCCGTGCGGCACCATCGCTCCAGCAACGGACGCAGATCACCGAGCGAGCAGCAGCCAGGCTGTAAGTCGTACTTTTTCACAGGCGAAAAAAAACCCGCCTAGGCGGGTTTCTCAAGACCATTTTCGACATCCTGTCGGCAGCCATCCTGGCCAATGGTCGATCATCCCTGATCCTGAGCACTCCCTGTGCTTCAGTTGATGGATCCAGAGTAACGGCATCGGTGAAGCTTAAAAAGACGACATACCCGTCAGCGGGTGTAAGCGTTTGACCACTGACGTCACAAATCGGCGCTGCTGAAGCTGTCGAAGGCAGTGGCAGGAGACTGTAGGTTTTCAGCAGACGAAAAAAAACCCGCCGAAGCGGGTTTCCCAAGACCATGTCGACTCCCTGTCGGCAGCGAATCCTTGCTAATGGTCGATCATCCATGATCCTGGAGCACTTCCTGTGCTTCAGTTGATGAGGCTAGATTACGCTTCGGATCCAATGTGCAATAGACGACATAGCTACCATCGCGCGTAAGACATTCGCTATAGCCACCCTTCCGTAAACCCTTAGACGCCTAAGGGATCAAGCAGCCAAGCCCCGGTTTTCCGCGGCCTGTAGCGGACTTTTCGCAGCCAGGGCAAACGCCAATCCATTGCCACCGCCATCACTCTTCCTGACGCTCGCGGGTCTTGGCGCTGGTCTTGAGAAACTCTTCGATATTGTTCATCTGCTCATCCCATCCACGGCTGTCCATGCGGAATGCCTTGAGCCTGCGGTGTTGCGGGATGTGATCGAAACCGGATTCGGTAACCGTCAGCAAGGTGCCATCGTTCATGTCTGTAAGCTCGAACTTCACCAAGGTAGTGGGTTCCTGGGAATAATCGACTTCCGGCTCCACCGCATAGGGGTGCCAGCGGAAGGAAAACACCCGCTCCGGCTCGACCCGCTCCACCAACACATTCCACAACAAATGCTCATAGCCGGGGTACGTGATCTGCCCCTGGGTCCATTCACCGGAAACAAAACGCTTGCCCTCCAGCGAAACGCCAAACCACTGCCCAAAGGCCTCGGCATTGGCCAGCACGCGCCATACCTTCGAACGCGGCACTTTGAGCAAAATCTTCCTTTCAATGCGATCTGATGCAGGGTTCATAAGCCACCTCCTGTACTGAACAGTAGGCCTGTAAGACCACAAGACCAACCTTAAAGTTGTATCAACGCAGAGTTGTTATCAAGCGTGCCTGTAATATTCGGCCGCATTTTTGATGCTAAGTTCTGGCGTGGAACGTCGTTCAATCACTGAAACTGCTAACGTGCACAGCGCCTTCATTTATACAAACAAGACTCACTGGACAGGATCCACGCGATGAAAAGCCTGCATGGCAGCTGTTTATGCAAAGCCATCGAGTACGAACTCGACAACCTCGACATGCCCATCAGCCACTGCCATTGCCAAGCCTGCCGGAAAGCACACTCAGCAGCATTTGCATCAACAGCCGGGGTGATGCGCGAACATTTTCGCTGGATCAAGGGCCAGCATCTGCTGAACAGCTATGAATCCTCGCCGGGCAAGCTGCGGCATTTCTGTTCGGTCTGCGGCTCACACTTGATGGCGGAGCGCCTGGCCCAGCCTCACGTCATCATTCGTGTGGCGACGCTGGATGATGATCCGGGCATGACGCCTCAAGCCCATATCTGGACTTCACATGACGTGCCGTGGCTTGAATATCAATCGATTCAAAAATACCCCGAATGGCAGGTGTAGATTCCCGGATATTCCAGGGCGCTACAATGCGCCCAACTTCCCATGTCACAGCGAGCCTCTCCATGCACCCACGCTTCCTTCTGGCGCTGACGCCATTGCTGCTTGCCAGCGTCGTCCATGCCGCAGACTGCGACAACGCCACTGATCAGGCCACGATGAACCAGTGTGCGGCGCAGCAGAACAAGGCGGCGGACAAGGAGTTGAATGCGCTTTACCAGCAGATTACCAACCGCTTGAAGAGCACTCCGGACAGCAAGAAGCTGCTGGTTGGCGCGCAGCGTTCATGGGTTGCGTTTCGGGATGCCGAGTGCAAGTTCTCGAGCGCCGGGGTCGAGGGCGGGAGTGCTTATCCGCTGATCTACAGCAACTGTGTCACCGAGCTGACCAAGGCACGGGTGCAGACTTTCAGGAATTACCTGAAATGTCAGGAGGGGGATTTGAGTTGCCCGGTGCCTGGGGCTTGATGCTCTAGTGACGTTGAGGGCCTCATCGTCGGATCGCCGCCCGAACCAGGCAGCGATCTGACGATGGCGTCAGTTCAGGCTCTGCAATTACCGGACAAAAATCTGCGCCGTGGTAATCGCCATATCGCCACCCGGCATCTTGATGCTGCCGATCTGCTTCAGGCTGTCGGCATCAAAGATCGCCACGTCATTGAACGTCCCCGCCAGGTAGATCTTGCTGCCGTCCTTGTTGAAGGAAATGCAGTAGTAGGAATGATCCAGCGTCGCGGACTGCAGCATTTTCTTCTCCTTGATGTCGTACTTGGCCAGACGGTTGAGCACGCCGTACATCAGGTTCGGGTCCTTGGGTGAGCGCATGCCGCTGAAATAGATTTCCGTCAGGGGGCCGAAGTCGGTGGTTTCGGTCTTGCCGGTTTTCAGGTCAATGCTGAACAGCCCGTACAGGTACTCGGCGGTCAATGGATCCTGCTTCTTGTCCTTGAATTTCGCGGTGGTGTAGAGCAGCGAGAAGTCATGGCGATAGGTCTGCTGGTTCCACACGTAGAGCACGTCCGGCGCGGCGTAGTTCGGGCGTTTCCAGTGACGGCTGGGGATCAGCACGTCGAACTTGCCGGTTTTCACGTCGACCTTGTAGACATCCGCCCCGGCCACGTACAGCGTGCCGTCATCACCGCTTTGCATGATGGTCAATTGCCGTGGCGCCGGGAAACTGCGCACGGGTTTGGCGTCCATGCCGGCATCGGTGGCGTACACATCGAGCCGTGGTTGTTGCACTTCATAACGGTCATTGAGCATCAACGTCGGGTTGGCGACGGTGAACAGCTCCTTGCCGTCATGGCTGAGGGTAAAGGCGAACATCGACTTCGCTTTCTCCCCAGGCTTCTGCGTGATACTGGCGTGGAATACCTGCTTGCAGCTGTCCAGCTCGACGCCGTAGACATCGGCGTAGTGGTTGTTCAACACGTAAGCAGTCTTGCGGTCCGGCGACAACTGGATGGTGCCGGGCCCGAAGGCGTCCGGCATCTTGCAAGTCTTGAATACGGTGTCGGTCGCCAGATCGATGACGTGCAGGTTGTTCGGGTAATTGGTGGTCAACATGTACTCGTGACCATCTTGTAGCGCAGTGTTTTCATCGGCCAGAACGTTGAACGAACAGACGCTCAGGACGGCAAATGCGGCCAGGCCGCAGGCTTTGATGCGATGCATGCTGGAATCCTTCTTCTCTGTCCGATCACTTGTCTTTTGGAAAGACAGTCCCGAGGTTGCGCCAGTTTTCGTTGGACGCCTGGGCATCCTTGTTCCAGTCCGGGTAGGTGCTCATCATGTCCGGCACCTGGGCCGGCCACCAGCACGGATCGGAGCAGCCATACAGGTCGGCTTCCATCGGCTGGCAGAGCGACGACACACCGCCAAAGGCGTCGATCTCCCAACCCGGGTCGGTGGTCGAGGCGCAGCCGGCGACGGAACTCATCGCCACCACTTCTTCAATGCGGTTTTCGGCCGCGGCCTCATCGAGTTTCAGCGCTTTATTATTGATTGCCTTGAGATGTTTCATATCAGTGAGCCTTGCGCGGAGTGATGTAGCTGCTGATAAACGCAGGGTTGTGGGCCATGATCCGGGTGTAGACCTCGATGCCGAAGTCGACCCAGTCACGCATCAGTTCGCAGTAGTGATAGGTCGGATGGGTCGGGTCGCCGTAACGGGCGTAGCTCTCGTGGTAGCAGCCGCCGGAGCAGAGATTGCGGATCTGGCAGTCTTCGCAGCCGGTGTTGGTGCGGTCCAGGCGTTGGGACAGGAAGTCGTTCAACTCCACTTGCTTCACGGCGGTGTGGACGTTGCCGAAGGTCGGCAGGCTCGATCCGGTGAAGCGGTGGCACAGGTTCAGTTCGCCCTTGTAATCCACCGCCAGCATTTTCAGGCCCGCGCCGCACGGCAGGGCTTTTTTATGGCCTTCGTGGATGTCGGTGATCAACTGGTGCAGGTTGGAGAAACCGATGTTGCGGTGCTCCAGCGCCGCCTCCAGATAACGTCGACCGAGCTTCTTCATGTTGGCGAAGACTTCGATCAGCTCGTCGCTGGAGAGGTTGAAGGTGCTGATGTCGCCGGAGGTCACCGGGGCAAACCCGACTTCGGCAAAACCCAGTTCGTTGAACAGGTGATCCCAGATGGTTTCGACGTCAGTGACGCCGGTGGTCAGGGTCACCCGCGCGCCGACCGGACGGCTGTTGTAGCGCGACAGCAACATCTCGGCCTTGCGCCGCACCACGTCATACGTGCCCTGCCCGCCCACGGTGATGCGGTTGCGGTCGTGCACGGTTTTCGGTCCGTCGATACTGACGGACAAACCGAAGCGGTGAGCGTTGAGGTAGTCCACGGTCTCTTCGGTGAGCAGCGTGGCGTTGGTGGTCATGACGAACTCGACGAACTTGCCCGCCTCGCGGAAACGCTTCTCGCAATAGTCGACCATGTACTCGATCAGCTTGCGATTGCTCAGCGGTTCACCACCGAAGAACACCACGGTGAAACGCTCTTCGTCCGGCGACTCGCGCAGCAGCATTTCCACCGAAGCGACCGCCGTTTCGATGTCCATTTTCTTGCCGGCCGACGGCTTGTCGAGGTCTTCCTTGTAGCAGTAGGTGCAGCTCAAATTGCAGCCGGTGTTGACGTTGAGCACCACGGTATTGATCGCGGTACGCTCGACCCGTTTGGTGCCGATGTCCGGCGTCAGCGGCGAGCCGTCGCTGACCAGCTCCAGGGACATCAACTCGCGCAGGGTCTCGGTGACTTCCTCACCGTTGAACCGTGAAGCCAGACGCTGGATCAGGTCCTCGGACGTACAGCCGGGACCGCGCAAGGTATCGATGATGGTGCCCGTCAGCTCATCGCTGGCGAACAGCGAACTGCTGGGGATGTGAAACAGCATGCGGTCGGCATCGACGTGCACTTCGTGCAGATTCCGCTCGACCAGATTCAAAATAGCGCCCATTGCAACCTCCTGTGCAAACCCCGTTTTGACGGGGCCTGCGGTCATTCCGAAAAGTGTCTGAAGCCTTGTTTTGAATCAGCCAACTCATGGAATGGGTGGATTGTTCCAGCGTTGCACGGTGACGATCATGTGGCCTTCGCCGGTCAGGGATTTCCCTGCGTCGTCGACGGCGGCAATCACCTTGAGGTTGCCGGCATTGTTGGTGGACATTTTGCGTTGCGGATTCGGCCCGGCATCCCCTGGAGTGAACACGCCGCTGTCGGCCTGCATGGTGCCGGCGAACTTGACGTCCTCGTCTTCCTTGGCGCGGTCGTCGAAGGCTTCGACCTTCCATTGCGCCGGGAACACACCGATGCGATACGGTTTGCCATCAGCACCCTTGCCCCAGGCTTCCGCATCGAAACGGCCCTGGACTTTCGGCGTCGAACCACCGCCCTCGCCGATCCGCGCCACCGAGAACGCAGGCACGACTTTGACTTCGGCGATTGAGTTGTAGACCGACAGGGTCGGGCCTTTCAGGGTGCCGACGGTGACCGCGCGTAGACCCGGCTGGGCATTGGCCGCAGCCTCGAGTTTGACTCTGATCCGCTGCGGGCTCTGCTCGACGACTTCGACCACGTCCACACCTTTCCCGAAGTTCGGTTTGCCGGTGAGACCGCTGCCGACAAGCGTGACTTCAGTTTCGGCACCCGCCTTGAGATAACCCGGTTGCACCGCCAGCAAACGACTGCTGCCCTGCTTGGCGGCGACAAAGTCCAGACCGCGCTCATCATGCTCGGCTTCGAACATCCGGCCTTGCATGGCATTGCCTTGGGCGGCGAACACCTGGCGCATGGTCACGCCATCGATGGTCACGTTGCCGCGCCATTCGTAGCCGGTGTAGAGAATCGCGCTGCCATCGCCATTGAACGGGCTGCCATCGGCGTATTGGCCTTTGACGCTGACCTTGAATGTGTCACTGCCATCGGCCGTGACGCTCATCACGCCGGCCAGTTCACCCTTGCCGGGCAAGTGACCGCTGAAGCTCCAGCCGCCCACCAGCGTTTCAGCTTTCGGCGCTGTACTGAGCCATTTTTTCCAGGCCGGGTTGTCCAGCGGATAACGCTTGGCCAGCAGCGGCACCATGTCCTTGCGGGCAATGTCGAACCAGTCGCGATCCCGGGCCAGTGCCTGGTATTCGAGGGACGGCCATTGGCCAAGGTGGAAGTTCACCAGACGTTCCCATTCCTGGGCCGGACGGCGTTGCAGGGCCACCCGCGCACCGGAGTGGCAGCGACCGCACATCTGGCTGGTCTGGTCGTCAAACTTCTCGACGGTATTGAGTCGACGTTCCAGCGCATAACGCACGCCGTCTGTCTCGCTGGGCGCCAGGCCCTGGGTGTCGGCCAGGTATTTCACCAGGGTTCGGCGGTCGTCATCGCTGATCTGCAAACCGTGCATGGTCTGCATCCGGGCGATGCTCATCAGCCAACCTTCCGGGGTCTTGCGTTGGTGGCTGATGCGGCTCAGGGCGTTATCAGCTTCGGGGGTGTGACAGCCCTGACAGGTTTCCTTGAGGATGGTCTGGGCGTCACGGGCGGCCAGGCTGTAAGGCGAATGCAGCGCTACACAAGCGGCCACGGCCAGCAGACTGGCACTCAGGCCTGATCGGAGTCTTCTCTTCATCAACGTCGAACCTCGCACGGTGCTTTCTTATTTTTGTGGCTTATCGTTTTTTTTGGTTTCTACCGTCGGCGGCGCACCGCTGACGGAGGCAAGAGAAACGTCTGCGATGAGCAATACACGGAGCGTGCCAGCTTGCCGATACCTTTTTAAATCAAGCCTTTAGGTCAATACGAGGGTCGCGATTTGCGTCCAGGCGAGTTCGCCTGCGTCTAATATCGCGACACTTGTTTCAGTCTGAGACAAAGCATAGTTGGCCAGACTGGAACAGTTCATCGGTCGACGATTGACGGCCATTCCCTGCGGGAGCGAAATGGGTGTTCACCGATTGCCAATCAGGGGATAACAAAATGGCAAGCATCACTGTCCTGGCGGGGGACTTTCTGCAGGGTGATGGAGAGTACAGAGATGGCGTTTTCACCCTCAGGACGTCGCTTCACCCGTGGCCCGGCATCACCCTCCCGCTCTCAGCGTTCAAGTGTGTAGAAGTGGCCAACGAGGATTCGATCAACAACATCAAGGATGCCATCGGCTTCGGCGTGGCGGGCGCGATGTTGCTGGGCCCTATCGGCGCAATTGCCGGTTTCATGTTGGCGGGCAAGGAGACCGAAGTGACTTTTCTGGCGACGCTCAAGGACGGCAGAAAACTCCTCGCCGCCGTAGATGGCAACACATTCGAAGAATTTTCTCGCAAAATTCCCACCTGAACCGTCGGCTCGCGCCGCACCACTTCGGTGGTGCGGCGTGACGGCGGTTCAGCTGATGAACGTTGGATGAATGCCTTTGTGGGCTTCTATTTCGTGCCGCATATCCGCCACCAGCGAGGCGATTGCGTGAGGGCTGTCCAGTGTCCACAGGGGCACGTGGGTCGCCACCAGATCCACTTTTCCCGTTACGCAGTCGCAAACCCGTATGGTCAGGGACTGGTCTGCCTCCATGCTGCACGTGCAGACGGCGGGCAGCATTTTTTGTTCGATGATGCTTTGAATTTCCAAGGCTGAAAGGAACATCACTACCTCCCTCACACCAGATGTGTGGCCGGATGAACGGTCCGTCGCGTCATCCACCGAGCCACAAAATTCTAGTCCCCAATAGTCAGTGTCTCAAGTTCGCAACAGGTTGCTCGTCGTCTCATCGTTGTCGCAATTTGCAACAACCCACCGGCGCCCGCCGTTTCGATTGAGTATTCGCAAACCGCGCCGACCAAGGGCGGGGCTGCGTTTCCTGGCACTTGGCACAGCCATTGCGAAAGCCCGGTTCTCATGAATAACAAGAGGCCTCGCCATGACGCTCCCTTATCTGCTTCCCGCCACTTCGGCATTCATCCAGCGCGTCCCGCGCATGCTTATCGGCGGTGACTGGGTCGAGGCCGCCGACGGCCAGACCATGCCCCTGCACAACCCGGCCACCGGTGAAGTGCTGTGCGTGGTGCCACGGGCCACACCGGAAGATGTCGACCGCGCGGTGCTTGCTGCCCGTCAGGCCTTTGATGATTCCACCTGGACCCGCACTCGCCCCCGTGAGCGGCAGAACCTGTTGTGGAAACTCGCCGACCTGATGGAACGCGACGCCGAACTGCTGGCGCAACTGGAATGCCTGAACAACGGCAAAAGCGCAGCGGTGGCCCAAGTGATGGATGTGCAATTGTCCATCGACTTCCTGCGCTACATGGCGGGTTGGGCGACCAAGATCGAAGGTTCCAGCGTTGAAGTGTCATTGCCGCTGATGCCCAACGATCAGTTCCACAGCTTCATTCGCCGTGAAGCGGTGGGCGTGGTCGGCGCCATCGTCGCCTGGAACTTCCCGCTGCTGCTGGCCTGCTGGAAACTCGGCCCGGCCCTGGCCACCGGTTGCACAGTGGTGCTCAAACCCGCCGACGAAACGCCGCTGACCGCCCTGAAACTCGCCGAACTGGTGCTGGAAGCCGGCTACCCCGAAGGCGTGTTCAACGTGGTCACCGGCACTGGCATCACCGCCGGATCGGCACTGACCCACAATCCGCTGGTGGATAAGCTGACCTTCACCGGCTCCACCGCTGTGGGCAAGCAGATCGGCAAGATCGCCATGGACTCCATGACCCGGGTCACCCTGGAGCTGGGTGGCAAATCACCGACCATCGTCATGGGCGACGCCGACCTGAAATCCGCCGCAGCCGGTGCCGCCAGCGCGATTTTCTTCAATCAGGGCCAGGTCTGCTGCGCAGGGTCGCGGCTGTATGTGCAGCGCAAGCATTTCGACAACGTGGTGGCGGACATCGCCGACATTGCCAACGCCATGAAGCTTGGCAATGGCCTGGACCCCAGCGTCGAGATGGGCCCACTGATCTCCGCGCGTCAGCAGGAACGGGTTTACGGCTATATCGAAAAGGGCCGGGAAAGTGGTGCGACCATCGCGTGCGGCGGCGAGCAGTTCGGCCCGGGTTTTTTCGTCAAGCCAACGGTGATTGTCGACGTCGACCAGAAGCATTCGCTGGTGCAGGAAGAGATCTTCGGGCCGGTGCTGGTAGCGATTCCGTTTGATGACGAAGCCGATGTCTTGCGCATGGCCAATGACAGCCCTTATGGACTGGGGGCAAGCATTTGGTCCAATGACCTGGCGGCGGTGCACCGGATGATTCCGCGGATCAAGTCAGGCTCGGTATGGGTCAATTGCCACAGCGCCCTGGACCCGGCACTGCCGTTTGGCGGCTACAAAATGTCCGGGGTTGGGCGTGAGATGGGGTATGCGGCGATTGAGCATTACACCGAGTTGAAGTCGGTGTTGATCAAGTTGTAATACACAGATCGTTCCCACGCTCTGCGTGGGAATGCATCCCGTGACGCTCCGCGTCACATCTCGAAGCGGAACGCGGAGCGTCCCTGGCGGCATTCCCACGCAGAGCGTGGGAACGATCAGCCTGTGTCAGGGCTTGAATCCTTGTGACAGTAACCAACTGCGAACCATCCTGCCCTGCTCCACCGTCAACCCGGCCAACGCCTGTTCAGCCGGCTCGGTTTGTAAGCGCCGCACCACCGGCGCCAGTTCAACCCCCTGCACATGCCAGATTCCCAACGGCTGATCCGCGGTGATCACCACGTCGTTTTCATCCACATAACCGTCCTTCAACACCGGTGCCCGCTCGATTCTCAGCGCCTGAAAGTCCGGCTCGGCGTGCGCCGGTTGAGCATCCGGCCACTGCCGGCGTGCCTTCCAGAACGGCTGCTCCAGCCAGCGCTGCTCATCGGCATAAAAATCCCGCCCGATCCGCGCAAAACGCCAAAACAACTGTTCCACTCGCGCCTGATGAAAGCGCTGCGCCAGTGCAGCTCGCTCAGGTTTACGCAACAACGTGTTGATCACGGTCGGCGCCTGCAATGCCGAGGACAGTGACTGGAAAATGCCGTTGCCCGACAGCGGGTCCACCGCCATCGCCGCATCGCCGACCCGAATCCAGTTATCGCCACACACCTGCGAACTCAAAATTGCCGTACTGCTGCGCGCATGCAGTTGCAGATCGACTTCCGGCACCAGACCGAAAAACTCACGCGCCAATGCCGAGCCATGACGTCGTTGACGGCAGTAATCGAGCAATTGCGCCTTGCCCGGCAATTGAGCACTGGCCACGTCCACGGTCCATTGCCAATAACACTGCCCATCAGCCCGTCGCGCCATCCAGGCCCAGCCGTCCTCAAGGCTTTCCACGGCACTGGCGGTAATGCCCGGCGTACCTTGCCAGCGATTGAGCAGGCTGACCGTCTCCGGCCCACGCAGGCCTTTGCCGAGTGCAGGCGCCTGACGTCCACGGGCCTCCACCAGAAAATCCGCCAGCAACGCTTCGCGCCCTTCCAGCTCGATGCGATGCCCCGCCGCCAAAGCCTGAACACTCAGCACCCGACCCTCGATGAGTTCAACGCCCGCCCGTCGCAGATCCTCGCGCAGGCCTTGGTCGAAGCGTGGGCGATCCACCAGAAATTCCACGTTCTGCGCATGCTGCTGGCCGTTCCACGCGACCTGCCGCTGGGACGGTAACGTTGCGTCCGCCAGCGCCTGATGCAGACCTGCGCCGCGCAAGGCATCCAACACACGGACCGACACGCCTTCGAGTGCCGCGAACCGGCGCCACTCGCTGACCAGCGTCACCGCATAACCCAGCGCTCGTAAACCCAAGGCAACCGCAGCCCCTGCCGGCCCCGCGCCAAGAATCACGATCATGGCCCGACGCGCCGTTCGGGGCCGCGATACCGGGCGTGCTCACGCAACCACTCGATGACGTGCTGGTTGTTCGCGTCGGGGTGCGCCGCCAGAAAACCCGCAATATGCCCACTCAACGCCGCACACCCCAGGCTCGCGCCCGACTGCCCCGGATACGTCCCGTGCACGCACGCGGCGAAATCCGCCTGAGCGCTGTTGAGCCACGACCATTCATGCTCGGCGCAACGCGCATCGCCAGTGACCCGCAGCACTTGTGGATAATTTGCCGGAAACACGCCCTCGCCCTGCGCCGGGCTGGAAGCGCACAGCAAAATGCCTCGGGCCACGGCGGCCGCGCAGGCTTCGCGCAGCAGGCTTCGATCTTGTCGCAAACCAAGGCTCAAATTGATCAACCGCACCTCTTGAGCCACTAGCCAGTCGATGGCCGTGGCGATCTGCAAGGCACTGGTGACGCCACGCTGATCGAACACCTGCCCCACACAAAAAACGGCCGAAGGCGCCCGCCGACTGATGGCCTCGATCACCGCGCTGCCGTGGCCCAGCGGATCGTCGCGCAAGTCGCTTTCGGCCAATCCATCCTCAAGCAATGAGAACCGCCGTCCAGCGATCACCTGCACCCGTTGCGCCGCCGAATGGCCGCTGTCGACGACGCCAATCCTCAGCTCAGGCTTCATGCAGCACCGTTTTTGAAGTGAGCACGCCGTCGAGCAACTCAAAGCGCAAATCGGCATCGGCCAGGGTTGAAGGGCGATGACTGATCAGGATCCGCGTGCGCCCGGCAAACAGTCGATCGATGGCCTCGATGACTTCACGCTCGGTGGCTTCATCCACCGCCGAGGTCGCTTCGTCCAGCACCAGAATCAGCGGGTCCTGCAGCAGCGCCCGGGCAATGGCGATGCGCTGTTTCTGCCCGCCGGACAACTGCTGACCGCGCTCGCCCAGCGGGCTGTCGAGGCCCTCGGGCAAGGATTCGATCAGGCTGTCCAGTTGCGCCAGTCGTGCGACTTCGGCAATGGCTTCACGGCTGGCGTCCGGCACGGCATAAGCAAGGTTGTCGGCGAGGCTGCCGCGAAACAACACGATGTCCTGACTGACCACGGCAATCCGCCGACGCAACTGGAACAGGTCCAGTTCGCGCAGATCCACCTCACCCAGCAACACCCGGCCGGATTGAGGATCATGGTGGCGTTGCAGCAGATCGATCAGGGTTGATTTGCCGACACCGGAGCCGCCGCTCAGGGCGACTTTCAAACCATAGGGGATTCGCGCTTCGATACCGCGCAACGTCGTCGGGCGACCGGGATGGCCGAAGTGCACGGCGTCAAAACGCAGTTCACCCGAGGCCGGCATCGGCTTGGGTTCGACGGGTGTGAGGACAGTCGGTTCTTCGCCACGCAACTCCATCACGCGACCGAGGCTGACTGTCATCCGCTGAATCGCGACGTACAGTCCAAGCAAGCTCTGAACCGGCCCGACCGCCATCCCCAAGTAGGTGGAAAACGCGATCAGGGCGCCCAATTGCCAAGTCCCCTGCACCACCCAATAACCACCGATCAAAAACGCACAGGCCCGAGACAACGACGTCAGCGTGCCCGGCACGGCCTGAGTGAAGAACTCGGTGACTTGCAGGCGCAACAACTGGCTCATGTAGCCTTGGCCGAGGCGTTCCAGCCGGCGCGATTCACGCTGTTGCTGGCCGGCGGATTGAATGAATTTCATCACTGGCAAAGTCTCGACCATGAACGAGGACATGTCCGCCGAACGCTCGCGCAGCTGCCGCACATCGCGCTCGACCTTGCGCCGCATCCAGCGCAGCCAGAGCACGTCGAGTGGAATTAGCACCAACGCCAGCAGCGAGAGTTTCCACGACAGGGTCAACAACATCGCCACCGCGCAAACCAGACCGATCACGCTCGACACCGCCGAGAACAGCGAGTCGACGGCAAAGCGCTGGATCTCCGCAACATCACCATCCAGGCGCGACATCAAATCACCGATGCGCCGCTGCCCGTAGAAACTCGGCGAGAGGGTTTGCAGATGCCGATAAAGGTCGTCCCGCAGGGCGAACAGAATCCGCCCCGACAAGCGCGTGTGCAGGTAACGATTGATCCCCGACAGCGCCGTGCCCAGCAGCCCGGCGACAATCATCAATCCGGCAATCAGCACCAGCTTCGGAAAGTTGCGCGCCAGCAAGCCATCGTCGATCAGCAGCTTGGTCAGCCACGGTTGCACCAGCACCAGCAACGAAGCGCAGACCGACAGCCCGAGCAGCCCGGCAATCGCCAGACGATGCGGTCGCACAAAGCTGTAGAGCCAGCGCAACGCCGATTGCAGGGCTTCGGGGTTCTGGCTGTCGATCAGCCGCACGATCAGGCGCTGCATCACGAGCGCAACTGTTTGAGCTTGCGATACAGGGTCGCACGGCTGATGCCCAAGGCATCGGCGGCGGCCGAGACGTTGCCCTGATGGCTGTCCAGGGACTGGCGAATCAACTCCAGTTCGTTTTCGCGAATGCTCCCCGACGATGGCCGTTCGGTCGCGGACAATTCGTCGAGCATGCTGTCGGGCAGGTGGTCGAGGGTCAGCACCGTGTCTCCCGGCTCGCGCATGGCCAGCGCGGTGCGCAACACCATTTCCAGTTGGCGGATGTTGCCCGGCCAGTGATAGCCGCCGAGCAAGCGGTTCAAGTCGTCATGCAGAAGGACGCCCGGCGCGTTGAGTTTGGCCAGCAGTCGCGTGACCAGGCCACTGAAATCCTCACGCTCACGCAAGGCCGGGAGCATCACGCTGATGCCGTTGACCCGGTAGAACAGGTCTTCGCGAAAGTGTTTTTCTTCGACCAGACGCTTGAGGTCGCGGTGGGTGGCGCAGATCAGCGCGACGTCGATGTCTTGTTCTTCGCCAGCGCCCAGCGGTGCCACTTTACGGTCCTGCAATACCCGCAGCAGGCGTGCCTGCAAGGCCAGCGGCATGTCGCCGATTTCGTCGAGGAACAAGGTGCCGCCGTGGGCCTGTTGCAGGCGACCGATCATGCCGCCTCGACGCGATCCGGTGAACGCGCCTTCGCGGTAGCCGAACAGCTCCGACTCGATCAGGCCTTCTGGAATCGCTGCGCAGTTCACCGCAACGAAAGGTTTGTCGCAGCGACTGCCGGCCATGTGCAAGGCACGGGCAATCACTTCTTTACCGGTGCCGGTTTCACCCAGCAGCAACACCGGCAGCTCATTGGCCAGGCCTTGGCGGGCCATGCGCAGGGCGCGGGCATAACGCACATTGCTGCCGGCCAAGGCTTCGAGATCCGGTGGTGGCTTGACCGTTTTGGCCGTGCTGCGCGGCGGTGTGCTGACGTTGATCGAGCGCTGCGGCGCACGCAGGGCCTTGTAGAAGAATTCACCTTTGGCGGTCTGCAAACTGCCGACGCCACCCTGATGCAGCCGCGACAGCAGTTGCAAGCCGTCGACGCCCAGAAACTCTTCGCAACGCCGCCCCACCAGCGCTGAACGCTCGGCGTGCAGCAACTGGCAGGCCTGGACGCTGACTGCGAGGATCTGCCCGCCAAGGCTCACCGCCAACAGGCCCTGCCAAGGCGATTCCAGGTATTGCCGACGACTGTGGAAAGCCAGGACGATATCGTTCGGATAACTGGCGTTGAACACGCGGCTTTCGATCTGGCTGACGGCCATGGACAACAACGCGGTGCTGTCATGAACGCGGCCGAGCGGGCCCTCGCGAGTCAAATCGAGCACGCCGAGGATGTCGCCCTGAGGGCAATAAATTGGCACCGAGGTGCAGGAAAAATCGGTCAAGCGATCAAGGTAGTGTTCGCCGCAATCAATCATCGTCGGCCGCGACTCGACCAACGCGGTGCCCAGGGCGTTGGTGCCGCGAGCCGCTTCGCTCCAGCAGGCGCCAAGGGTGATGTCTTGCAGACCGCTGCCCTTGAGTCGATCGGCGCGACCTTCGACGGCGAGAATGGTGGCATCGGAATTGGCGAGGATGATCAGGCCTTCCTTGCCTTGGCGTTCGGCCAGGTAATCGATTGCCGGCAAGGCCGCGTCGATCAGCAAGCGATTGCTCGCCAGCAGGACGTCGAGGCTGGCGCCCGACTCCAGCGCCAGTTCGTACTTGCCATTGAAATGCACGCCGTGACTGAGGCTGCGCCGCCACGAGGCATCGATTTCCGCGCGCAACACGCCATCGGGGACTTCGCCCTCCAGATGGAGCTTTTCCCGGGCCAGCCGGGCTTCGCGGTGCAGCTTGGGTGGAGTTGTTTTTATTAGCGTCATCAAAGCGCTCCGGATCGGTCCGCCCTGCGCTTT
Source organism: Pseudomonas sp. DR48 (assembly GCF_019823085.1). Lineage (NCBI taxonomy): Bacteria > Pseudomonadati > Pseudomonadota > Gammaproteobacteria > Pseudomonadales > Pseudomonadaceae > Pseudomonas > Pseudomonas sp. DR48. The sequence goes on from NZ_CP081946.1 coordinate 7,092,946, forward strand.
TTTTAAGTTCAGCGCCCTGCCGCAATCTTTACGTTAACGTAAGGGCGATGGCAAGTGCCTTACGGCGTTTGTGGTTTATTCGCAGGACAGAGTAATCGTTCATCGCGAGCAGGCTCGCTCCCACAGGGTTTGCGTCGTTCACAAATCTGCGTTTGAACTCGGTCGACGAAAGCTTCCAGCACATGCTCAGCATCCGTGAGCCTGTGCTGTGAAGCTTTGATCACTTAGACGTGAGGGTCGCCCGGCGGTTTGGCTGGCGTGGCGTACTGCGGCTTGAGGTGGCCGTCCTGATCAAGTAGCCAGGCGTCCATGATCTGCCTGACCACCGGGCCGGCGACCCGGCCACCGGCCTCACCGTTTTCGATCATCACCGAAATAACGATCTTGGGGTGTTCGGCCGGGGCGAAACCGACGAACAAGGCGTTGTCGCGGTTACGCTCCAGGGTTTTCGCCCGGTTGTAGCGCTCGCCTTGTTTGATCGCCACCACCTGCGCGGTCCCGCTTTTGCCGGCGATGCGGTACTGAGCGCCCAGCGCTGCCGCTCGGGCAATCCCTCGAGGGTCATGCATCACCAACTGCATGCCGTGGTTGACCTGCTCCCAGTCACGCGGATCCTTGAGCATGATGTTCGGCATCGGATGCTCGTCCACGGGCGCCACACCATCCACGGTCTTGGCCAGGTGCGGCCGGTTCCAGATGCCTTTGTTGGCAATCAGCGCAGTGGCTTGGGCGAGTTGCAGCGGTGTGACCTGCATATAGCCCTGACCGATGCCGAGGATGACGGTCTCACCGGGGAACCACGGCTGTCGGCGCGTGGCACGCTTCCAGGCCTGGGACGGCATCAAGCCGGCAGACTCTTCGAACATGTCCAGCGAGACCTTCTCGCCGAGGCCGAACATCGCCATGTAATCATGCAGGCGATCGATGCCCAGCTTGTGCGCCAGGTCATAGAAGTAGGTGTCGTTGGAGCGCATGATCGCCGCGTCCATGTCCACCCAACCGTCACCGCTGTGGTTCCAGTTGCGGTATTTGTGATCGAAGTCCGGGAGCTGGTAGTAACCGGGATCGAAGACACGAGTCTGCGGGGTCACGACACCGGCATCGAGGCCCGCAATTGCCACTTCAGGCTTGATGGTCGAACCTGGTGCGTAGAGGCCGCGCAGCACGCGGTTGAACAGCGGCCGGTCGATGGAATCGTGCAGTGCTGCGTATTCCTTGAAGCTGATGCCCGTCACGAACATGTTCGGATCGAAACTCGGCTTGCTGACCATGGCCAATACTTCGCCGGTCGATGGATCGAGCGCGACCACTGAACCGCGACGATCCCCCAATGCCTCCTCGGCCGCCTCCTGAAGTTTGACGTCCAGGCTCAGCACGATGTTTTTGCCAGGGATCGGATCGGTGTGCTTGAGCACTCGCAATACGCGGCCCTGGGCGTTGGTTTCAACCTCTTCGTAGCCGACGTGACCGTGCAGCTCTGACTCGTAGAACTTTTCGATACCGGTTTTACCGATGGACTGGGAGCCACGGTATTCAACGTTATCGAGGGTCTTGGATTCTTTTTCGTTGATGCGACCTACATAGCCGATCGAATGGGCGAAGTGCGCGCCCATCGGGTAATGGCGGACGAATTGTGGCTCGACATCGATCCCCGGCAAACGGAACTCGTTGACCGCGAGTACAGCGATTTGCTGTTCACTGAGCTCGTAGAACAGGGTGACCGGCACGAACGGGTGACGCGCCTGCTTCATGGCCTTGTCGAACAGTGTCCGGTCTTCCGCTGGAAGCTGCAGGAGGTTGACCACTTCATCCAGTTCTTCTTTGACATCGGTGGCGCGTTCGCGGGTGATGGTCAGGTTGAAGCTGGGACGGTTGTCTGCGAGGACGACACCGTTGCGGTCGAAAATCAGCCCTCGCGTAGGGGTGATTGGCAACACATGGACACGGTTGTTTTCGGAGATGGTGGAGTGATAGTCGAACTCGACCACCTGCAACACATACATGCGCACCACGAGTGCGCAGGATATGGCGACGACGAACAAGGCGCAGGCGATCAACCGTTTGTTGACCAGATGCTTCTCTTTTTCGTGGTCCTTGATGGGTATGGGTTCAGGCATTTCTGTAGCAACTCTATGACGATAAAAAGGGCGCCGATCCGTGGGCCTGAAATCAGTCCGTTAAAAAACGAGCTGCACCATACCAAAAACCATACGGTCACTTTAGTGCGATTTCCTATAAGGGTTGTCCTTCACAGGTCAAAACGACAGTCGGTGTTGCGCCGACTCGTGCGTTTTGTTCAAGACTGATATTCCGATTCATGCATTTTTCTTGCTGATCCGCCTATAGATACTGGGTGCATGTCATTCCATTTATGTTTTGGGAGTCTTTTCATGCATCCACGCTTTCAACGTCTACTTGGCTCGAACGGATTTTCCATTGGGCTTGAACTCCCACTGGATAATGATTGGTCCAGTGATGGGCAGCGCAGTCGGATGGCTGATAATCGTCCCTTCGGTGTTCCCGATTTAAAGCAGCACGCCACGATGGCTCGCCTGGCTGACAAAGCAGGTTTTCGAGCCCTATGGGTGCGCGATGTGCCGATTTACGACCCTGACTTTGGCGATGCGGCACAGGTCTTCGAGACCTTTTCCTACCTTGGGTATCTCGCCGGAATTACAGAACACATCATGCTGGGTACCGCGGCGGTGGTGCTGCCATTGCGTCAACCTTGGCTAACCCTCAAAGCCGCAAACAGTGTTGATGAGTTGAGTGATGGACGTTTGCTATTGGGAGTCGCCAGTGGTGACCGACCGATGGAATACCCGTTGTTTGGGGTGGATTACGCTCAGCGAGGGGAGGTCTTTCGCGACACGGTTGAATTGATACGCAGCCAGGGCGAAGGTCGTTTACCTGAGGGGGCTCGTCTGCTTCCAGAGCGCAAGCAGTCTGCACCGTTACTGGTGGCAGGCCTGGGTCAGCAATCACCCGCCTGGATCGGTGAACACATGGATGGCTGGCTTGCCTACCCTGGCACGCCCGATGAGCATCGTCGGCGAGTGGGGTTGTGGCGGGAAGTTGGGGGCGACAAACCCTATATCAGCTTCGTACACCTGGACCTGGCAGCGAATCCTCATGCCCCCATGCGGCGCGTGCGCTTCGGTGGAAGCTGCGGACGGTTGGCCTTGATCGATGAGCTTCAGGCATTGCGCGAGGCAGGTGTACAACACGTTGGCTTGCACTTGCGTCGTAGCGAACGCCCTGTGGCAGAAGTGATTGAAGAAATCGCCGAGCACGTTCTGCCGAAGTTTCATTAAGTGGCGGGGGATCCATGGGCAGCCTCAAGGCTGCCCTTCCCTTCGCCGCACTTTCCTGCGGGCAAAACAAAACCCCTACCTGCATACGCAGATAGGGGTTTCGGAATTTAATCTTGACGATGACCTACTCTCACATGGGGAAACCCCACACTACCATCGGCGATGCATCGTTTCACTGCTGAGTTCGGGATGGGATCAGGTGGTTCCAATGCTCTATGGTCGTCAAGAAATTCGGTAGCCAGCTCGTGCTCTCTTGCGAGGTCACGCTCCAGCGAATGGGTATGTGATAGCTGTCGGTGTTTTGCGAGTCTTCTCGAACTTTCGGTTCGTTTCGTCTTCACACACCGCAATCTGGTGCCTTCTCAGGTCAGCAAATTGCTTGGGTGTTATATGGTCAAGCCTCACGGGCAATTAGTATTGGTTAGCTCAACGCCTCACAGCGCTTACACACCCAACCTATCAACGTCGTAGTCTTCGACGGCCCTTCAGGGGACTCAAGGTCCCAGTGAGATCTCATCTTGAGGCTAGTTTCCCGCTTAGATGCTTTCAGCGGTTATCTATTCCGAACATAGCTACCCGGCAATGCCACTGGCGTGACAACCGGAACACCAGAGGTTCGTCCACTCCGGTCCTCTCGTACTAGGAGCAGCCCCTCTCAAATCTCAAACGTCCACGGCAGATAGGGACCGAACTGTCTCACGACGTTCTAAACCCAGCTCGCGTACCACTTTAAATGGCGAACAGCCATACCCTTGGGACCGGCTTCAGCCCCAGGATGTGATGAGCCGACATCGAGGTGCCAAACACCGCCGTCGATATGAACTCTTGGGCGGTATCAGCCTGTTATCCCCGGAGTACCTTTTATCCGTTGAGCGATGGCCCTTCCATACAGAACCACCGGATCACTAAGACCTACTTTCGTACCTGCTCGACGTGTCTGTCTCGCAGTCAAGCGCGCTTTTGCCTTTATACTCTACGACCGATTTCCGACCGGTCTGAGCGCACCTTCGTACTCCTCCGTTACTCTTTAGGAGGAGACCGCCCCAGTCAAACTACCCACCATACACTGTCCTCGATCCGGATAACGGACCTGAGTTAGAACCTCAAAGTTGCCAGGGTGGTATTTCAAGGTTGGCTCCACGCGAACTGGCGTCCACGCTTCAAAGCCTCCCACCTATCCTACACAAGCAAATTCAAAGTCCAGTGCAAAGCTATAGTAAAGGTTCACGGGGTCTTTCCGTCTAGCCGCGGATACACTGCATCTTCACAGCGATTTCAATTTCACTGAGTCTCGGGTGGAGACAGCGCCGCCATCGTTACGCCATTCGTGCAGGTCGGAACTTACCCGACAAGGAATTTCGCTACCTTAGGACCGTTATAGTTACGGCCGCCGTTTACCGGGGCTTCGATCAAGAGCTTCGCGTTAGCTAACCCCATCAATTAACCTTCCGGCACCGGGCAGGCGTCACACCCTATACGTCCACTTTCGTGTTTGCAGAGTGCTGTGTTTTTAATAAACAGTCGCAGCGGCCTGGTATCTTCGACCGGCATGGGCTTACGCAGTAAATGCTTCACCCTCACCGGCGCACCTTCTCCCGAAGTTACGGTGCCATTTTGCCTAGTTCCTTCACCCGAGTTCTCTCAAGCGCCTTGGTATTCTCTACCCAACCACCTGTGTCGGTTTGGGGTACGGTTCCTGGTTACCTGAAGCTTAGAAGCTTTTCTTGGAAGCATGGCATCAACCACTTCGTGTTCTAAAAGAACACTCGTCATCAGCTCTCGGCCTTAGAATCCCGGATTTACCTAAGATTCCAGCCTACCACCTTAAACTTGGACAACCAACGCCAAGCTGGCCTAGCCTTCTCCGTCCCTCCATCGCAATAACCAGAAGTACAGGAATATTAACCTGTTTTCCATCGACTACGCTTTTCAGCCTCGCCTTAGGGACCGACTAACCCTGCGTCGATTAACGTTGCGCAGGAAACCTTGGTCTTTCGGCGTGGGTGTTTTTCACACCCATTGTCGTTACTCATGTCAGCATTCGCACTTCTGATACCTCCAGCAAGCTTCTCAACTCACCTTCACAGGCTTACAGAACGCTCCTCTACCGCATCACCTAAGTGATACCCGTAGCTTCGGTGTATGGTTTGAGCCCCGTTACATCTTCCGCGCAGGCCGACTCGACTAGTGAGCTATTACGCTTTCTTTAAAGGGTGGCTGCTTCTAAGCCAACCTCCTAGCTGTCTAAGCCTTCCCACATCGTTTCCCACTTAACCATAACTTTGGGACCTTAGCTGACGGTCTGGGTTGTTTCCCTTTTCACGACGGACGTTAGCACCCGCCGTGTGTCTCCCATGCTCGGCACTTGTAGGTATTCGGAGTTTGCATCGGTTTGGTAAGTCGGGATGACCCCCTAGCCGAAACAGTGCTCTACCCCCTACAGTGATACATGAGGCGCTACCTAAATAGCTTTCGAGGAGAACCAGCTATCTCCGAGCTTGATTAGCCTTTCACTCCGATCCACAGGTCATCCGCTAACTTTTCAACGGTAGTCGGTTCGGTCCTCCAGTTAGTGTTACCCAACCTTCAACCTGCCCATGGATAGATCGCCCGGTTTCGGGTCTATTCCCAGCGACTAGACGCCCTATTAAGACTCGCTTTCGCTACGCCTCCCCTATTCGGTTAAGCTCGCCACTGAAAATAAGTCGCTGACCCATTATACAAAAGGTACGCAGTCACCCAACAAAGTGGGCTCCCACTGCTTGTACGCATACGGTTTCAGGATCTATTTCACTCCCCTCTCCGGGGTTCTTTTCGCCTTTCCCTCACGGTACTAGTTCACTATCGGTCAGTCAGTAGTATTTAGCCTTGGAGGATGGTCCCCCATATTCAGACAAAGTTTCTCGTGCTCCGTCCTACTCGATTTCATGACTAAGAGATTTTCGCGTACAGGGCTATCACCCACTATGGCCGTACTTTCCAGAACGTTCCGCTAATCTCAAAGCCACTTAAGGGCTAGTCCCCGTTCGCTCGCCACTACTAAGGGAATCTCGGTTGATTTCTTTTCCTCAGGGTACTTAGATGTTTCAGTTCCCCTGGTTCGCTTCTTAAGCCTATGTATTCAGCTTAAGATACCTAACTTATGTTAGGTGGGTTCCCCCATTCAGACATCTCCGGATCAAAGTCTGTTTGCCGACTCCCCGAAGCTTTTCGCAGGCTACCACGTCTTTCATCGCCTCTGACTGCCAAGGCATCCACCGTATGCGCTTCTTCACTTGACCATATAACCCCAAGCAATCTGGTTATACTGTGAAGACGACATTCGCCGAAAATTCGATAATACTCAATTAAGAGCAACTCACAAATTTTACCTTAGCCTGATCCGTTACCAGTGAAAGTAACGTCCAGTCTATCTTTCTATCACATACCCAAATTTTTAAAGAACGATCTAGCCAAAGACTAGAAATCAACATTCACCATCATCACGATGGAATGCTCATTTCTAAGCTTTCAACAAACAGAAGCAGTGAGTGGTGGAGCCAAACGGGATCGAACCGTTGACCTCCTGCGTGCAAGGCAGGCGCTCTCCCAGCTGAGCTATGGCCCCGTATTGCTACAGGTTCCCACACAAAAATTGGTGGGTCTGGGCAGATTCGAACTGCCGACCTCACCCTTATCAGGGGTGCGCTCTAACCAACTGAGCTACAGACCCAATTTCGGGCTGCTTCTTATCGTCTTCTTCAATGAATCAAGCAATTCGTGTGGGAACTTATGGAGCAGCTGATGTCGTCGATTAAGGAGGTGATCCAGCCGCAGGTTCCCCTACGGCTACCTTGTTACGACTTCACCCCAGTCATGAATCACACCGTGGTAACCGTCCTCCCGAAGGTTAGACTAGCTACTTCTGGTGCAACCCACTCCCATGGTGTGACGGGCGGTGTGTACAAGGCCCGGGAACGTATTCACCGCGACATTCTGATTCGCGATTACTAGCGATTCCGACTTCACGCAGTCGAGTTGCAGACTGCGATCCGGACTACGATCGGTTTTCTGGGATTAGCTCCACCTCGCGGCTTGGCAACCCTCTGTACCGACCATTGTAGCACGTGTGTAGCCCAGGCCGTAAGGGCCATGATGACTTGACGTCATCCCCACCTTCCTCCGGTTTGTCACCGGCAGTCTCCTTAGAGTGCCCACCATAACGTGCTGGTAACTAAGGACAAGGGTTGCGCTCGTTACGGGACTTAACCCAACATCTCACGACACGAGCTGACGACAGCCATGCAGCACCTGTCTCAATGTTCCCGAAGGCACCCATCCATCTCTGGAAAGTTCATTGGATGTCAAGGCCTGGTAAGGTTCTTCGCGTTGCTTCGAATTAAACCACATGCTCCACCGCTTGTGCGGGCCCCCGTCAATTCATTTGAGTTTTAACCTTGCGGCCGTACTCCCCAGGCGGTCAACTTAATGCGTTAGCTGCGCCACTAAGAGCTCAAGGCTCCCAACGGCTAGTTGACATCGTTTACGGCGTGGACTACCAGGGTATCTAATCCTGTTTGCTCCCCACGCTTTCGCACCTCAGTGTCAGTATCAGTCCAGGTGGTCGCCTTCGCCACTGGTGTTCCTTCCTATATCTACGCATTTCACCGCTACACAGGAAATTCCACCACCCTCTACCATACTCTAGCTTGTCAGTTTTGAATGCAGTTCCCAGGTTGAGCCCGGGGATTTCACATCCAACTTAACAAACCACCTACGCGCGCTTTACGCCCAGTAATTCCGATTAACGCTTGCACCCTCTGTATTACCGCGGCTGCTGGCACAGAGTTAGCCGGTGCTTATTCTGTCGGTAACGTCAAAACAGATACGTATTAGGTAACTGCCCTTCCTCCCAACTTAAAGTGCTTTACAATCCGAAGACCTTCTTCACACACGCGGCATGGCTGGATCAGGCTTTCGCCCATTGTCCAATATTCCCCACTGCTGCCTCCCGTAGGAGTCTGGACCGTGTCTCAGTTCCAGTGTGACTGATCATCCTCTCAGACCAGTTACGGATCGTCGCCTTGGTGAGCCATTACCTCACCAACTAGCTAATCCGACCTAGGCTCATCTGATAGCGCAAGGCCCGAAGGTCCCCTGCTTTCTCCCGTAGGACGTATGCGGTATTAGCGTCCGTTTCCGAGCGTTATCCCCCACTACCAGGCAGATTCCTAGGCATTACTCACCCGTCCGCCGCTCTCAAGAGAAGCAAGCTTCTCTCTACCGCTCGACTTGCATGTGTTAGGCCTGCCGCCAGCGTTCAATCTGAGCCATGATCAAACTCTTCAGTTCAAACATCTTTGGGTTTTTAAGAAACCCTAAACTTGGCTCAGCAATCGTTGGTTACATCTTTGATTTCTCGCGGAGTAACTTGTGATGCTGATAATCTTGTTGACTATCAGTCTGACTCCACAAGCACCCACACGAATTGCTTGATTCAGTTGTTAAAGAGCGGTTGGTTAAGATCTTTCGTCTCAACCGAGGCGCGCATTCTACAGCAGCCTCTGTTGCTGTCAAGCGGTTATTTTCAGAAGTTTTCAAAGTTTCCTTTGCAACTTCAACCACTTGCGCTTCCGATCTCTCGTTAGCGGGAGGCGAATTCTACAGCGTTACTCGCTGCTGTCAACACCTCTTTTTCTCCGCTTTCGACCGAGAAGATCGAAACGTCCATAAGGCCAAACCCGCCTGCCTTACCGACTCCTTCTGGGCTTCGATGACCTGAAGCAACTCGCTGTCGAAAACTGCGTAACTCTTTGTTTACCAAGGAGTTTTCCGTTTCGACTGCGCCGGAAGTGGGGCGAATTATAGACTTCCAGAATCTGCCGTCAACCCCTGATTTTGCTTTTCTATCAGGATCGTCGAAATCATTGCTTATATATAGACGCGCCCGTCGCGAATGCGCAGTATATTGCCCAACGTACATTACTTCCTCACTCCTTCGGACGATGCCACGCAATGAATGACCAGCCTCGCAGCTTTGCTTCGACCCTGTTCTCGGTCGGGCTGCTATTAATAGCCATGGCATCCATCCAGTCCGGAGCCTCGCTGGCCAAGAGCATGTTCCCGATCATCGGCGCCCAAGGGACTACGACCCTGCGACTGATCTTCGCCAGCCTGATCATGCTTGTCTTGCTGCGCCCATGGCGGGCAAAGCTCACCGCAAGATCCCTGCGCACTGTCATCGTCTACGGGATGGCATTGGGCGGCATGAACTTCCTCTTCTATATGTCCTTACGCACCGTCCCCCTGGGTATCGCCGTCGCACTTGAATTCACCGGACCGTTGGCGGTGGCAATCTATGCCTCACGCCGTGCGATCGACTTCTTATGGATAGCCCTGGCAGCCGTCGGCTTGCTGCTGTTGATACCGACAGGTGCAACGACCGCGGGAATTGATCTCATGGGCGCCGCTTATGCCTTGGGAGCAGGCGCCTGCTGGGCGCTTTACATTCTGTTCGGCCAGAAAGCCGGAGCGGACAACGGCGTGCAGACCGCTGCGTTGGGCGTGATGATCGCCGCGTTGTTCGTCGCCCCTATCGGTATCGTCCATGCCGGCGCAGCCCTGTTGACTCCATCACTGATCCCCGTGGCCATCGGCGTGGCCATTCTGTCGACCGCCCTGCCCTACACACTGGAGATGGTCGCGCTGACCCGAATGCCAGCCCGGACTTTCGGCACCCTGATGAGCATCGAACCTGCGTTTGGCGCCCTCTCAGGCCTGCTGTTCCTCCATGAATACCTCTCACTGTCACAGTGGATGGCCATCATATGCATCATTCTGGCGTCTGTCGGTGCGACCATGACCATGGGCAGCGCCGCCAAGACTGCGGTCGCCGCCGATTGATACCGGATTTCACGCAGGTCTGGTATTTACCGCTCAATTAGGCCATGTTTAGGCCCGCAACCCAGTGCCAGGCATGGATTTTTCAGGATAGGGATATCAGAACGCTTAAAGTGAAAGCGAATGCAGCCAGACCCGGACACAAGATCCGGGAACGCTATAAGGACAGCAATGAAACGAATTTTGCTACTGATCGCCGTGCTCGCAGTTGCGGGCTGTGCGGCGACATCGAAAACCCAAGTCAAGCATGGCAAGAAAGGGCTACATATCAACTGTTCCGGACTATCCTCGTCCTGGGACAAGTGTTACACCAGCGCCGCCAACTCGTGTGCACCCAAGGGCTACAAGGTCATTGCCAAGTCCGGGGATGCTGTGGAAGAACCTGGCGATTATCCGTTCGGCCTCAACCCTGCCGGTTATACCAGCCGTAGCATGATCGTCATTTGCAAATAGGTTGATGCCGCCCGGCAATCTGGCGGCCAATCTCATCGTGACTGGATTGCAGCACCGTACGTTGAATATCCGTCGAGGCCAGCATTCGCGCCACGACCAGCGCACCGACGCATTGCGACAGAATGGCCCAGGCAAGACTGTCGCTTTGCAGGATCTTCGCCCAACTCTCCTGCAAACGACAAATCCAGACCTGCGCTTCCTCGCGCACAAGAACATCTGATCGGGCGATCTCGGCCCCCAATGTCGGTAACGCGCAACCGGACTCAGGATGCTCGACATGGGCCATGCTCAGGTATTGCTTCAAGCAACGTTCGAGCTTGTCGCAGTCCTGATCAGCGCCTAATCGCTCGAGACTCTGACTCAGCTCACGCTCGACGATGGACGCGAACAACTGGTCCTTGGACGTAAAGTGGCTATAGAAAGCCGCCCCACTCAAGCCAATGGCCTTCATCAAGCCATCCACGCCCACGGTCGAAAAACCGGCCTTCTTCGCCGACACCGCGCTGCTCTGCAACAGCTTTTCTTTGGTTTCCAGCTTGTGACTGGCCGAGTAACGCATTGCCTTGCCCTCAGGATTGATCGCCTTGACGCCTACCAAATCGTAGCATAACGTTCGTTCAGTTAACGATCGTTCATCAAAGGGATCAACCCATGAATAACAAGAAGGTCGTACTGGTTGTCGGCGCGGGTGACGCTACTGGTGGCGCCATTGCCAAGCGTTTTGCGCAGGAAGGCTACATTGCCTGTGTCACGCGCCGCAGCGCGGACAAACTCCAGCCGTTGGTCGATGCGATCAAGGCTAATGGCGGTGATGCGCACGGGTTCGCCTGCGATGCGCGCAAGGAAGACGATGTGATTGCGCTGGTCGAGGAGATCGAAACCCGCATTGGTCCCATCGAAGCATTCGTTTTCAATATCGGCGCGAACGTGCCGTGCAGCATCCTCGAAGAAACCGCTCGCAAGTATTTCAAGATCTGGGAAATGGCCTGCTTCTCAGGTTTCCTCAATGCACGTGAAGTCGCCAAGCGAATGGCCAAACGGCAACGAGGTACGATTCTGTTCACAGGTGCCACCGCCGGGATGCGTGGCGCCGCCGGCTTTGCCGCTTTTGCCGGCGCCAAGCATGGCATTCGCGCACTGGCCCAAAGCATGGCCCGCGAACTGGGACCGATGAACATCCATGTTGCTCACGTCATAGTCGACGGCGCCATCGATACGGACTTCATCCGCGAGAGTTTTCCGGAGAAGTACGCGACCAAGGACGAAGATGGCATCCTCAACCCCGAGCACATCGCCGAGAATTATTGGTATCTGCACAGCCAGCCTCGGGACGCCTGGACGTTCGAGCTGGATCTGCGCCCCTGGAATGAACGCTGGTAAGCCCTCCCCTACAACAATAAGCAGAGCGCACCGACCATGAGCAAAACCGTGGAGTTCTTTTTCGATCTGGGTAGCCCCGCCACCTACCTGGCCTACACCCAACTGCCGAAAATCTGCGCGCAGACCGACAGTCAGCTGATCTACACACCGATGCTGCTGGGGGGTGTGTTCAAAGCCACCGGCAACGCCTCACCGGCAACCATTCCGGCCAAGGGTCGCTACATGTTTCAGGATCTGGACCGTTACGCCAAACGCTACGGCGTGCCTTTGAAGTTCACCGCTGATTTTCCCATCAATACCCTGATGCTCATGCGCGCCGTCATGGGCATGCAGCTGCGCCATCCCGAGCGCTTCCTGGCGTTTATCGATTGCCTGTTCAATGCGCTGTGGGTTGAGGGGCGAAATCTCAATGATCCGGCGACTGTCGCGGCAGTACTAACGCAAAACGGCTTCGACCCAAACCAGGTGTTGGCGCTCACCACCGATGAGGAAGTCAAAGTTGCTCTAAAGGACAATACCGAGAAAGCGGTTCAGCGAGGCGTGTTTGGCGCACCGAGCATGTTTGTCGGTGACCAGATGTTCTTCGGTCAGGATCGGCTGGACTTCATCCTTGAAGCCCTGAGTTAACTCCCGATAATCAGGCGCCCGCGAAAGGGCGCCTGAACGGCTGCGATCAAATAGCCGCGGTACGGGTGTTCAACCACTCAAGGGCCGCGCCATCAAGCAACGGGCTCAAGCGCTCGCGCACCTCGGCATGGTAGGCGTTGAACCACTGCTTTTCATCTGGCGTCAGCAGCGAAGGTTCCAGGCAGCGAGTGTCGATCGGGCACAGGGTCAGGGTTTCGAACTTCAGAAACTCGCCGAATTCGCTTTTGCCGGCTTCGCGATTCAACACCAGGTTCTCGATCCGCACACCCCAGCGACCCGGGCGGTAAGTGCCTGGCTCGATGGAGGTGATCATGCCCGGCTGCATTGCGGTTTGCGGTGCTGCAGCGGCCTGATAGGCGATGACCTGCGGACCTTCGTGCACGTTAAGGAAATAGCCGACGCCATGACCGGTGCCGTGACCGTAATCAACGCTTTCAGCCCAGATCGGCGCACGGGCGATCGAATCGAGCAACGGCGAGAGGATGCCACGCGGAAATTGCGCACGGGACAGCGCAATCACGCCTTTGAGTACCCGGGTGCAGTCGCGTTTCTGTTCGGCGGTCGGCGTACCGACCGGCACCATCCGCGTGATATCAGTGGTGCCACCCAGGTATTGACCGCCGGAGTCGATCAGCAACAAGCCGTCACCCTCGATCACCGCATGTTCTTCCTCGGTGGCGTGGTAGTGCGGCATCGCGCCGTTGGCGTTGAACGCGGCAATGGTGTTGAAACTCAGTGACACATATCCCGGACGGCGGGTACGCGCGGCCGTCAGGTGTTCATCGATGGTCAACTCGGTGATGCGCTCACGCCCCAACGCCGTGTCCAGCCAGGCGAAGAATTCGCACAGCGCTGCGCCGTCCTGCTCCATGGCCTGGCGAATGTGCTCGGCATCGGCCAGGCTCTTCTGCGACTTGGCCAGGGTGGTCGGGTTCAGGCCTTCGACCAGTTTCACGCCGCTGTTCAGGTTATCCAGCAAACCGGCCGTTACCCGCGCCGGATCGACTTGCAGGCTCGCGCCGCTCGGCACGGCACTCAAGGCAGCTGCCACTTCGCTATAGTCGCGCAGGGTCACGCCATCCTGCTCGAGGACAGCACGCAGTTCGGCATTGACCTTGCTCAGGGCCACGAACAGGGTGGCCTGGTCCTGGCTGATCAAGGCGAAGGAAACGAACACCGGGTTGAACGACACGTCGCCACCACGCAGGTTGAACAACCAGGCGATGTCGTCGAGGGTAGCGATGAAGTGCCAGTCGGCACCGCGGTCTTTCAGGACCTCACGCAATTTCGCGAGTTTTTCACCACGGCTGATAGTCGCCTGAGGTGGCAAGTGTTGATAAATCGGCTCGTTCGGCAGTGTCGGACGGTCGCGCCAGACTTCGCTCAACAGGTCGATGTCGGTGCGCAGGCGAGCGCCGCGTTCTTCGAGCTTGCCACCCAGCGTACGCGCCGAAGCCACGGCCATCACCGCACCGTCTACCGCGACCACTCCACCTTCAGGGGTTTGTTCGGCCAGCCAGTCCAGCGGGCCGGGCTGGCCCGGTTGCAGCTTGACCAGCTCGATGCCGCTGCCTTTGAGTTCCTTGGTCGCTTGTTCCCAGTAACGGCTGTCGGCCCAGACACCGGCAAAATCCGGCGTCACGATCAGTGTGCCGACCGAGCCATGAAAGCCCGACAGCCACTGCCGCCCTTGCCAATAGCCTGGCAGGTATTCCGACAAGTGCGGATCGGCCGACGGCACCAGCAGGGCATGTATACCCTCCCGGCTCATCAGTTCGCGGGTTTGCGCCAGGCGTTCGGGCACCGATCCATTGATCGAAGGCTGCGTACTCATCGTGTCTCCTGCTCATCACTGCATCATTATTGTTGAGTGCCGATCAAACGCCGGCACTTTCAGGCCCTACTGCCAAAATGCCGGAGCACTGGCGCAGGCCGCTTTAATCAGTTGTGCCGCCTGGTCGACGTCCTGGTCGGAGGTGAACCGGCCGAGACTCAAGCGAATGGTGCGACCTGCCGCGCGGGCATCATGCCCCAGCGCCAGCAGCACATGGGACGGAGCATTACTGGCCGAGTTGCAGGCCGAGGTCGCGGAAAACGCGATCGATTGGCTCAACACCGCGGAATTGAACTCGCCTTCGTTGAAGGTCAGGCTCAGAGTATGGGGAATGCGCTGGGTCGGGCTGCCATTCAGACGAACGCCGGGAATGCTCAGCAGTTGATCAAGCAAGCGTTCGCGCAGCCGCACGATCTTGGCCTGTTCATCTTCGAACGAGGCGCCCGCCAACGCGAATGCAACGCCCATTGCGGCGATCTGGTGAGTCGCCAGGGTGCCTGAACGCAAACCGCCCTCGTGACCGCCACCGTGAATCTGCGCCTGCAAGCGCTGCTGCGCGCGAGGGCCGACATACAGCGCGCCGATGCCTTTGGGGCCGTAGAGCTTGTGCGCCGAAAACGACATCAGGTCGACCGGCAACCGGGCCAGATCGATCGCCACTTTACCCGCGCCCTGGGCTGCATCGACATGAAACAACGCATCGCGATCACGCACCACCTGGCCGATGGCGGCGATGTCGTTGACCGTGCCCAACTCGTTGTTGACCAGCATCAGCGACACCAGAAAGGTGTCTTCGCGCATCGCTTCGCTGACCGCTTGCGGGGTAATCAACCCTTCGGCGTCCGGCACCAGATAGGTCACGGCGACGCCCGTGTCTTGTAGCTGTTTCGCCGTGTCGAGAATCGCCTTGTGTTCAATCTGGCTGGTGATGATGTGGCCGCCGGACACGCCGCGCGCCTGGGACACGCCCTTGAGTGCAAGGTTGTTGGATTCGGTCGCACCGGAAGTCCAGACGATCTGCTCAGCCTGGGCGCCTACCAGTTCGGCGACCTGGAGCCGCGCGTGCTCGACCGTTTGCCGGGCCTGTTGGCCGAATGCATGGGAGCTGGACGCCGGGTTGCCGAAATTGCCGTTGAAACCCAGACACTCGACCATGACCTTGATGACCCGCTCATCCACCGGCGTGGTGGCGGCGTAGTCGAAATACAGAGGACGTTTATTCATATAAGACTCGCAGAGCGTGTTCCGGGATCAGGAAGCTCGTCACTGAAACGGCAAAGCGCAGCCTTGTGAGCTGCGCTGATATTTCAGAGCGTTAGAAATACCTGATCGGAGGCCGTTAAAGAAGAACAACTTCATTTAAAAGTGCGTAGGAACGCTCCTGAAGTCGAGCTTAACAGGCATCGGGCGACCGGTTGAAGCAATGCGTCAGCTAAAGCCTTCAATCAACAACGGATACAGCGAAGCCACCAACAGCAAGGCCATGCCCCAATTGAACAGCCGCAACCAGCGGCGATCCTTCAACACGTTGCGCAATAACGTGCCACACCCGGCCCAGACACTCACGCTCGGCAAGTTGATCAAGGCGAACACCGCCGCAATCACGATCACGTTGGTGAAATAACCCTGCATCGGCGTGTAGGTGCTGATCGCGCCAATGGCCATGATCCAGGCCTTGGGGTTGACCCACTGAAATGCCGCCGCGCCCAGATAGCTGATCGGCTGGCTCTCGCCCTTTTCACTCTCCGAGACCGGCCCGGAATGGGCGATCTTCCATGCCAGGTACAGCAAATACGCGGCACCGACGTAACGCAGAACCGTATAGAGCATTGGATAGGTTTGAAAAACTGCACCCAGGCCAAAGCCGACCGCCACGACGAGCACGAAGAAACCGCAGGTAATGCCCAGCATGTGCGGAATGGTGCGGTTAAAGCCGAAGTTCACACCGGATGCCAGCAACATGGTGTTGTTGGGGCCAGGCGTAATCGAGGTGACAAGTGCAAACAGGGCGAAACCCAGCAGCAGATCGAATGAGAGGGTCATGAGCGGCAGTCCATCGGGGTCAGTCAGAGATTGACCCTATCGCACGCCCCGACGGAAACCCACGGACAGTTGGGTAAAACTTCAAGCGGTACAGTTTTCGATCAGCTTGGGCGACCGTGAAGCTGTACAGCACGCCCGGCGTTCATTTCACCTTGTTTGTCGAAACTGAGCGACTTCTGCGGCTGGCCGAGCAATTGAGCTTTTTTCGCGTGGTATTCCTCGAAGGACAGACCGCGGCGATTCAGGTCTTCCAATGCCAATTCCCTGGTTTCTTCGGCGGTGTACGGCCGCAATTCCGGCGAAACATGGCTGGCGCATCCGGCGAGAACGGAGACTGCGAGCATCAAGAAAGTGGCGATCAGAGGTTTCATGTCGGGCGTCCTGGCATCTGGGTTCGGGTCAATGAACACAGGCTACCCGGCCTCCTCGACGGGCAGAAATCAACGCTCTCGATAGTCGCTATCGACTACGACTAATGCCAGTCAGCTCCAGCACTTTATATATTTAAACGATCTATAAATATTAATTTAAGGTCTTTTGCGGAATAACGATCAGCCTTTATAAACAACGTCAGTGCCAGCGCAACTGTTGTCCAGGCAACTGTTTGTCAGGCAACAGCGTTTCAACAAACAGCCTCGACAATTGAACAGTGCCTGCGGTTCAACACGCTGCAAGCCCCGGAAAACGGGGCTTTGAAGGATTGGTACAGCTCTTGCTCAAGCCCAGTGACTACTCACTGCTCGCAGAGCAACTGTTTAAAAAGGAACTGATCATGTCGCGCCCATTGAAAGTCGTTGCCCTCTCCGGCGGAACCTGGCGTCCGTCCCGCACCCTGGTGTTGACTCAGGCACTGTTGGCCGAGCTGGCTGAACATTTGCCGATCGAGAGCACGTTGATCGAACTGGGCGACATCGCCCGACCACTGGGCGCCGCCCCGTCACGTCAGGAACTGAGCGCCGAGATCGAGGCCGAACTGCAATCTATTGAGAACGCCGACCTGCTGATCGTGGCCGCGCCGGTGTATCGCGGTTCCTACCCTGGCCTGCTCAAGCACCTCTTTGACCTGATCGATCTCAACGCGCTGATCGACACCCCCGTGCTGCTGGCCGCCACCGGTGGCAGCGAGCGTCATGCGCTGATGCTCGATCATCAGTTGCGGCCTCTATTCAGTTTCTTCCAGGCCTTGACCTTGCCGATCGGCGTCTATGCCACCGAAGCCGATTTCTCCAATTACCAAATAACCAGTGAGCCCTTGAAGGCCCGCATTCGCCTTGCTGCAGAACGCGCCGCGCCGTTGTTTGGCGTGCACCCCAAAAATCTGCTGAAAATCGCTTAAGGATTTCTTCATGGATGTTTTCTGGTTTTTGCCGACTCACGGCGACGGTCATTACCTGGGCACAACCCAGGGCGCCCGCCCGGTCACTCTCAATTACCTCAAACAAGTGGCACAGGCCGCTGACAGCCTCGGTTACCACGGCGTACTGATTCCGACCGGGCGCTCCTGCGAGGATTCGTGGGTGATTGCCTCGGCGTTGGTGCCGCTGACTGAACGCCTGCGTTATCTGGTGGCGATCCGTCCGGGGATCATCTCGCCAACGGTTTCGGCGCGCATGGCCGCCACGCTGGATCGACTGTCCAACGGACGTTTGCTGATCAACGTGGTGACCGGCGGCGATCCTGATGAAAACCGCGGTGACGGGATCTTCCTCGATCACAGCGAGCGCTATGAAGTCACCGACGAGTTCCTGCAGATCTGGCGCCGCGTGCTGCAAGGCGAATCGGTGGATTTCGAAGGCAAACATCTGCAAGTGCAGAACGCCAAGGCACTGTATCCGCCGGTGCAAAAACCGTATCCGCCGCTGTACTTCGGCGGCTCTTCGGAGGCGGCCCATGAACTCGCCGCCGAGCAGGTCGACGTCTACCTGACCTGGGGCGAGCCGCCGGCCGCGGTGGCGGAAAAAATCGCCGATGTGCGTGAGCGGGCGACCCGAAACGGTCGCACGGTGAAATTCGGTATCCGCTTGCACGTGATCGTTCGCGAGACGGCCGAGGAAGCCTGGAAAGCCGCCGACAAACTGATCGAGCACATCAGCGACGAGACCATCGCCGCTGCGCAGAAGTCCTTTTCGCGATTCGACTCCGAAGGCCAACGGCGCATGGCGGCGCTGCATGACGGACGTCGTGACAACCTGGAAATCGCGCCCAACCTGTGGGCCGGTGTCGGCCTGGTGCGTGGCGGTGCCGGGACTGCGCTGGTGGGTGATCCGCAGCAAGTGGCGGCGCGCATCAAGGAATACGCGGACCTGGGCATCGAGAGTTTTATCTTCTCCGGTTACCCGCACCTCGAAGAGGCGTATCGCTTTGCCGAGTTGGTGTTCCCGCTACTGCCTGAGCCGTACGCGAGCCTGGCAGGACGTGGCGTCACCAACCTCACCGGGCCGTTTGGCGAAATGATCGCCAATGACGTACTGCCCACCAAAGCAACGGCTTGAAAACCTCTCCTGCTGATCGTTCCCACGCTCGGCGTGGGAATGCCTCTAGGGACGCTCCGCGTCCAGTGACGCGGAGCGTCACGGGCTGCATTCCCACGCGGAGCGTGGGAACGATCAGCGTATGTCGTCAGTAATGAGGAACCCCGCGTGACTGCCAAGCCGCAAAGCGCCCTGTTATCACCCTTGCAGACTGCCCGCCAACTGGCCGCCGGATTTGCCCTGACCGCCGTCGAGCGCGACGAGCGTGGCGGCACGCCCAAGGCCGAGCGTGACGCGCTGCGCCACAGTGGTCTGCTCGCGTTAAGCATTCCGACCCAGTACGGCGGCCTCGGCGCCAGCTGGAGTGACACCCTGAGCATCGTGCGCGAGTTCGCCAAGGTCGACAGCTCGATTGCCCATGTCTTCGGTTTTCATCACTTGATGCTCGCGACCGTGCGCCTGTTCGCCAAGCCCGAACAGTGGCAACCCTGGTTCGAGCAGACGGCGCGCAAAAACTGGTTCTGGGGCAACGCCCTCAACCCGTTGGACACCCGCACAGTGGTGAAAAACCTTGGCGGCTGGCGTGAGTTTTCCGGCAAGAAAAGTTTCTGCTCCGGCGCCAGCGATTCAGAAATGCTGATTGCCTCGGCGGTGGATGAAAGCGCCGGCGGCAAACTGTTGATCGCCGCGATTCCCAGCGGTCGCAGCGGCATTACCTTGCACAACGACTGGAACAACATGGGCCAGCGCCAGACCGACAGCGGCAGCGCGACGTTCGAACGGGTGCGGGTCGAGGAATCGGAATTGCTCCTCGACCCTGGTCCCCTGAGTACACCGTTTGCCTGCCTGCGACCGTTGATTGCCCAGCTGACGTTTACCCATATGTTCCTCGGCATCGCCGAAGGTGCCTTCGAAGAAGCGCGGCAATACACGCTGACCGAAACCCGTGCGTGGCACAAATCCAGTTCGCAGGATGTGCGTCAGGATCCTTATGTGCTCGGTCACTACGGCGAATTCTGGGTCGCCCTCGAAGGCGTTCGCTTGCTGATGGAACGCGCCGCCGAGTTGCTAGACAAGGCATGGGCGAGAGGCCCGAGTCTGAGCGCCGAAGAGCGCGGACACCTGGCCACCGCCATCGCCACTGCCAAGGTCGCGGCAACGCGCAACGGCCTGGACATCTGTAGCCGATTGTTCGAAGTCACCGGCGCACGCTCGACTCACGCCTCCCTGCGACTGGACCGTCACTGGCGCAACCTGCGCACGCAAACCCTGCACGATCCGGTGGATTACAAACTCCATGAACTGGGCGATTGGGCGTTGAATCAATCGCTGCCTATCCCGACTTTTTATTCATAGCCTTCCATTGCTGGAGCCTGCCCAATGCAACTTCTGACCCTACCACCCTCGCCCGCTCTGGCCACTTCGATCCGCGCTACCGCACAGGTGTTCGAAGACCCAAAATCCCAAGCCTTGCTGGCCCACATTCAACAAGTCGCGCCGAGTGAAGCCAGCGTGCTGATCATCGGCGAAACCGGCACCGGCAAGGAGTTGGTCGCGCGACATATCCACAACCTCAGCGCCCGCCGCAACCGACCGTTCGTGGCGGTGAACTGCGGTGCGTTCTCCGAATCGCTGGTGGAAGCGGAGCTGTTCGGCCATGAGAAAGGTGCGTTCACCGGCGCGCTGAGCGCCAAGGCCGGCTGGTTCGAAGAGGCCGACGGCGGCACCTTGTTCCTCGACGAAATCGGCGATCTGCCGATGGCGATCCAGGTCAAATTGCTGCGGGTGTTGCAGGAGCGCGAAGTGGTGCGCCTGGGCTCGCGCAAAAGTATCCCCATCGATGTGCGGGTGCTGGCGGCGACCAACGTGCAGCTGGAAAAAGCCATCAACGCCGGGCATTTCCGCGAGGACCTGTACTACCGCCTCGACGTCGTCAGCCTGGAGCTGAGCCCGCTGCGCGACCGCCCCGGCGACATCCTGCCGCTGACCCGACACTTCGTCGAAGCTTACAGCCAGCGTCTCGGCTACGGCACCGTTACCATCAGCAAAGAAGCCGAACTGAAACTGCGCAGCTACAGTTGGCCAGGCAACATCCGCGAACTGGAAAACGTCATTCACCACACCCTGCTGATCTGCCGCAACGGTGTGATCGAACGCGATGACCTGCGCTTGTCGAACATGCGTATCGAGCGTCAGGACGATTACCACACCAATGTCGACGACTCACCGGAAGCCTTGCTCGACCGGGCCTTTCAAAAGCTCTTCGAGCAACAGGCTGGTGCGCTGCACGAGAAAGTCGAAGACGCCTTGTTGCGGGCCGCCTATCGCTTCAGCCATTACAACCAGGTACACACCGCCGCCCTGCTCGGCTTGAGCCGCAACGTCACGCGCACGCGCCTGATCAAGATCGGCGAGCTGGCGGTGAACAAGCGCAGGCCTACGGAAAACGTGCAGGGTGAGCGCTTGATGCAGTTGTCGATTTAGACCCCTATCCCCTGATGCACCAGAGTGCAGTGCAGTGCGTCGTCGTGGCTGCGTTCCAGGCTGTGCAACACCTGGAACGAGCCGAACGTCACGGCTTTCGCCCGGTGCGCGCGAATCAACTGCCAGAAATCCTGCTCGCCGCTTTCAAAGCTATGAAACGCGGCCTCCCCCGCCTCGCGAGATTGCCATTGCAGGTAGTTGAGCACACGCCTGCCATCCTCGCTGGCCTGGATACTGGCGTTGAGAAAACCGCTGTTGCACTGGGCCAGACGTTCAGTCTGTCTCGATAAGGCCGATACGAGCGCGGGTTGCTGATGGGGTTCGATCTCGAATTCGATCAGTTGGGTAAAGCCGCGATTTTTCTCTGGCGTCTGCATGAATAATCCCCAGTTACGTGAATGCCGGAGCTTGCGATCCGAAGGCCTGCAGGGTAAAACCTCGACTTAACTAGAGGTCAAGGGGCATTTTCTAAATGATCACCGCGCAAAACATGCACAAGGAACTCACCGTCGGCCAACTGGCCGCGCGAAGTGGCGTAGCCGTCACGGCGCTGCACTTTTATGAGTCCAAGGGACTGATCAAGAGTAATCGCAACCAGGGCAACCAGCGGCGTTACCCACGGGAAGTGTTGCGGCGGGTGGCGTTGATCAAGGTGGCCCAGCGCTTGGGGATTCCGTTGGCGGAGATTGGCGAGGCATTGCAAGCCTTGCCGGATAACCGCGCGCCCACGGCGGCGGACTGGAAGGTAATGTCGGCGCAGTGGAGCCGGGATCTGGATGAGCGAATCAATCAATTGACGTTGCTGCGGGACAAGCTCAATGGCTGCATCGGGTGCGGGTGTTTGTCGATGGAGGCGTGTCCATTGCGTAACTTCGGTGATGTGCTCGGGGAGCAAGGGCCGGGGGCGCAGCTGCTGGAATCGAAGGCTGGTCCGGGGACGAATTGAGCCCCCTCGCGAGCAAGCCCGATCCCACACGGGCTTTGTGAACACAGCCGATGACCTTTATTTTGAAGGTTTACTGATCGCTGAACAGTGGTGCTGCTCGTCGGGCACTCGGTCGCAGTAAAGGCGCTGACCTATAGTTATCCGACCGGAAATCGGCGAAGGAACACCTTCAATTCACAACAACAAGGGAGAACCGTCATGAGCGTCAAACCCATTCCAGAGGGCTATCACAGCATCACGCCTTATCTGGGCATTCAGAAAGCGGCCGAAGCCATCGAGTTCTACAAGAAAGCCTTTGGTGCCACCGAAGTCATGCGCCTGTCCATGCCGGATGGTGGCATCGGGCATGCCGAGCTGAGGATTGGCGATTGTCCGATCATGCTGGGCACGCCGTGTGATCAGGGGCCGTTGAGCAACCCGGACAAGTCGCCGTCTGTGGGCCTGCATCTGTATGTGAACGATGTGGACAAGTCCTATAAACAGGCGATTGCGGCCGGCGGCACGGTGGTGTCCGAGGTCAAGGATCAGTTTTATGGCGATCGCTCGGGGACCTTGAAAGATCCCTATGGGCATCTGTGGTTTCTGGCCACGCGCAAGGAGGATTTGACCCAGGCGCAGATTGAGCAGCGGGCCAAAGAGATGTTTCAGCAGGGCTGAGATTTTCACTGTCTGATCAGGCCTCATCGCGGGCAAGCCCGCTCCCACATGGGCAGGCGTACACAAATCATTGTGGGAGCGGGCTTGCCCGCGATGGGGCCATCAGCAACGCCACCGGAACACACTTCATGAACAAGCCCTACACGCTTTGCGCCTTGCCCTAACCGCACAACACTTCCAGGATGCAGGCAACTACAACAAGGAGTCATTCCCCATGTTCGCCGGATTCCTGAAAGACCAGCGCCACGTCAACGGCGTGGACATCGCCTACCGTATCGGCGGCACCGGGCCGGGCTTGCTGTTGCTGCACGGTCACCCGCAAACCCACGTCATCTGGCACAAGGTCGCCGAGCAACTGGCCGAGCATTTCACTGTGGTTGCCGCCGACCTGCGCGGTTACGGCGACAGCGCTAAACCACCCGCCAATGATCACCACACCAACTATTGCAAACGCGAAATGGCCAAGGATGGCGTCGAGTTGATGCAGTCCCTGGGCTTCGAGCACTTTTCGGTGCTGGCCCACGACCGTGGCGCCCGGGTGGCCCATCGCCTGGCGCTGGATCATCCCGATAGCGTGCAACGCATGGTGCTGCTGGACATCGCTCCGACCTTGTCGATGTATGAGCAAACCAACGAAGCCTTCGCCCGTGCCTATTGGCACTGGTTTTTCCTGATTCGCCCGGCGCCGCTGCCGGAAACCCTGATCGAAGCCGATCCTGAAGCCTACTTGCGCAGCGTCATGGGCAGCCGCAGCGCCGGGCTCAAACCGTTCACGCCTGAAGCATTCGCCGAATACCTGCGCTGCCTGAAACTGCCGGGCACCGCGCGCGGGATCTGCGAGGATTATCGCGCCAGCGCCAGCATCGATCTGGACCATGACCGGGCCAGCATCGCGGGCGGCCAGTCCCTGCACCTGCCATTGCTGATCCTGTGGGGCGCCGAAGGCACGGTCGGACGTTGTTTCGAGCCGCTGAAGGAATGGCAACTCGTCGCCTCCGACGTGCGCGGCAAAGCCCTGCCCGCCGGCCATTACATCGCCGAAGAAGCCCCCGAACTGCTGCTCGCCGAAGTCCTCGGCTTCCTGCGCTGATCGCCGCGTCTCACTGACCTGAGTCCATTCCCACCGCGGGCCGTCACTGGCCTGCGCGGGATCGTCACGCCCAAAAAACGTCTGGAGATAATAAAAATGACAATCAGAAAACTGCTGGGAACCCTCTATGTACAGGTGCTTATCGCCATCGCGCTGGGCATCGCTATCGGGCATTACTGGCCGCAAGTCGGCATCGACCTCAAGCCGTTGGGCGACGGTTTCATCAAGCTGATCAAGATGATCATCGGCCCGATTATCTTCTGCACCGTGGTCTCCGGGATCACCAGCATGCACGACGTGAAGCAGGTGGGTCGGGTCGGCGGCAAGGCGTTGCTGTATTTCGAAGTGGTCTCGAGCGTCGCGCTGTTGATCGGCCTGCTGGCCGCCCATGCGTTGCATCCGGGCGCCGGTTTCAACATTGATGTGAAGACCCTCGACACCTCCGCCATCGCCGGTTTTGTCGGCCAGGCGCAACACGGCGAAGGCGTGACCGGCTTCCTGTTGCACGTAATTCCGACGACGTTTTTCGAGGCGTTCTCCCAGGGCGAAATCTTGCCGGTGCTGTTCGTTTCTGTGTTGTTCGGCATTGCGCTGGTGATGGTCGGCGAAAAGGGTCGGCCCTTGGTTGGCATCATCAACCAGGCCAGCGAGGTGTTTTTCCGCATCGTCGGCATCATCAGTCGCGTGGCGCCGATTGGTGCTTTCGGCGCGATTGCCTTCACCATCGGCAAGTACGGCCTCGGCTCGTTATTGCCGCTGCTGAAACTGATCGGCACGTTCTACCTCACCGCGTTCATCTTCGTCGCCTGTGTGCTGGGCAGCATCGCCCGCTATGCCGGGTTCAACATTTTCAAACTGCTGGGATACATAAAAGCTGAGTTGTTGATCGTGCTCGGCACCAGCTCCTCGGAATCGGCGCTGCCGCAGTTAATCCAGAAACTCGAAAGCCTCGGCGCGTCGAAGGGCGTGGTCGGTATCGTGGTGCCGACCGGCTACACGTTCAACCTCGACGGTACGAATATCTATATGACCCTGGCGGTGTTGTTTCTGGCCCAGGCCACCAATATCGACCTGACGCTGGAGCAGCAATTGACCTTGCTGACGGTGGCGATGCTCACCTCAAAAGGCGCGGGCGCGGTGGTTGGCGCGGGGTTCGTGGCGTTGGCGGCGAGCCTGGCGGTGGTGCCAACGGTGCCGGTGGCGGCGATGGTCTTGATCCTCGGCGTGGACCGGTTCATGGCTGAATGCCGATCCCTGACCAACATCATCGGCAACGCGGTGGCTGCGTTGGTGGTAGCGGCGTGGGAAGGTGAACTGGACCGCAGCAAAATGGCGCCGATTGCCCTCAAGCGTGGGCGCCATGCCCGGGCCGCAGCCAAGCTATCCGCTGAATAAGAACCTCTCCCCGCGATGTTATGCTGGCGGCTCATGCCGCCAGTGCCCGTTCTGTCATGACCCTCAAGAAAGACACCGTGCCCTTACCCGAAGACTTGCGTGTTTTACTCACCGTCATTCGCAAAAGCGGTTTCGCCGCCGCTGCCGATGAACTGGGCCTGTCGCCCGCCTACGTCAGCAAGCGCATCCAGATTCTCGAAACCACCCTCGGCACGCGCCTGCTGCATCGCACCAGCCGGCGCATCGCCCTGACCGAGGACGGTGAGCGGGTTCAGCGTTGGGCGCTGCGCATTCTCGATGACTTCCAGCAACTGCACGACGAACTTTCCGACGCCCACGACAGCCCTCGCGGGCGCCTGCATTTATGCAGCACTTTCGGTTTCGGCCGTAACCATGTGGCGCCGGCCCTCTCGTTGCTGGCCGAGCGTTATCCGGAATTGGAGATTCGCCTGGACCTGTTCGATCGAGTGGTGGACATCGTCAACGAAGGCTTTGATCTGGAGATCCGTGTCGGCGACGACATTCCCGGCCAGCACATTGGCCGGCATCTGGTGAGCAACCGGCGGGTGTTGTGCGCCGCCCCCGCTTACCTGGAGCGCCATGGTACGCCACAGACGCTGGCGGATCTCGAACAGCAGCATTGCCTGGTGATCAAGGAGCGCGACAACGCGTTCGGCATCTGGAACCTGGAACGCGACGGGGTTCAGGACAGCGTGCGGGTCAGCGGGCCGCTGTCGTCCAACAATGGGGAGATTGTCTTGCAGTGGGCATTGGATGGGCGCGGGGTGTTGCTGCGCTCATTGTGGGATGTGAAACCGTTGCTGGAACAAGGGCGGCTGGTCCAGGTACTGCCTGAATACACCCAGAGCGCCAACGTCTGGGCGGTATACCCGACGCGGTTGGCGTATTCCGGGAAATTGCGCGCGTGTGTGGAGTTTCTGCAGGAGCACTTCAAGGGGTTGTCGGTTTAGCCCGCTCCCACAGTTGGATGTGTGTTTCAGTTTAGCCAGGGGTTGGCCGCCAGGTGATTACGCTCGAAGGCTTTGGTTTTCTCGCTGCGCTGCAAGGTGCTGCCGATGGCGTCGAGGCCGAGGAGCAGCGCGGTTTTGCGCAAGGTGTCGATTTCAAACGGGATGACCTGCCCCCCGTGAAGGCGAATCTCCTGAGCGTCCAGAACGACATTGATCAACGCACTGTCCGGCTCGCTGACCACTTGCCCGAGCCGCTGTAACACTGCTTCTTCGAGGGTAATCAACAACACCCCGTTACGCTGGCAGTTGTCATAGAAAATCCCGGCAAAGCTGCTGCCGATCAGCGCCCGAATCCCCATCTGTTTCAAGCCCCAGACCGCATGCTCGCGGCTCGACCCACAGCCGAAATTCGGCCCGACCACCATGAAGCTCGCGCCCTGCCATGCGGGCTTATTCAACACGAACTCGGGATTTGGCGAACCGTCCGGCAAAAACCGCAGATCAAAAAACAAACCCCGATCCAGCCCGGCGCGGTCGATGCCCTTGAGAAACTGCTTGGGCATGATCACGTCGGTGTCGATATTGGCCGCGAGCATCGGGGCCGCCTTGCCGGTGACTTGAGTGAATGGTTGCAGGCTCATGCGCGGTCTCCAAAGTGACGGATATCGGTCAAGCGTCCGGTGATGGCGGCAGCCGCAACCATGGCCGGGCTCATCAGGTGCGTGCGGGCGCCAGCCCCCTGACGGCCTTCGAAATTGCGGTTGGTGCTGGACGCGCAGCGGTCGCCGGGGGCAAGCACGTCGTCGTTCATCGCCAGGCACATCGAGCAACCGGACTGGCGCCATTCGAAACCGGCCTCGATAAAAATCGCCGCCAGCCCTTCGGCTTCGGCCTGATCGCGCACTTCGGTGGAGCCCGGCACAATCATCGCCCGTACATGGTCGGCGACGTGTTTGCCGCGAACCACGCTGGCAGCATCGCGCAGGTCTTCGATGCGCGCATTGGTGCACGAGCCGATGAAGGCATGGCTGATGACGATGTCGCTGAGCGGCATGCCGGCTTCCAGCCCCATGTACTTCAGCGCGCGGCGCATGTCCTGGCGCAGGATCAAGTCGCTGACATCTTGCGGATCAGGCACGCGGGCGCCGATGGGCGAGGCCTGGTCCGGGCTGGTGCCCCAGGTGACCATCGGCTCCAGCGCGCTTGCGTCCACTGTCACATCGCGGTCGAACTGCGCATCCGGGTCGCTGTACAAGCCCCGCCATTTCTCGACGGCGCGCTCCCACAATTCACCTTTAGGAGCGCGGGGTTTGTCCTTGAGGTAGGCGAAGACTTTTTCGTCCGGCGCCATGAAGGCACCTCGGGCGCCAGCCTCCACCGCCATGTTGCAAATGGTCATGCGCGCTTCGACGCTCAAGGCATTGATGGTCGAGCCGCAAAATTCAATGGCATAACCCGTGGCCCCGGATGCGCCGATCTGGCCGATCAGCGCCATGATCACGTCCTTGGAGGTCAACCCCGGTGCCAGCTCGCCCTCTACTGTCACGCGCATGCTTTTCAGGCGTTTGTAGACCAGGGTCTGGGACGCCAGCAGGTGCTCGATCTCGGAGGTGCCGATGCCGAAACCGAACGCGCCGAGAGCGCCATACGTGGTGGTGTGGCTGTCGCCGGCAGCGATCACCATGCCGGGCAGGATGAAACCCTGCTCAGGCGCAATCACGTGTTCGATGCCTTGGCGTTTGTTGAGGATGTCGATCAATTCGATGCCGAAATCCCGGCAGTTTTCCGCCAGGTACGACACCTGCCGCGCACCACCGGGGTCCGGCATGGCGGCGATGCGCAGCGGTGCGGTGGGGTTGACGTGATCGACCACAGCCAACGCGGTGCCGGCACGCCAGACCCCGCGCCCGGCCTCGCGCAGACCGCTGAATGCCTGGGGGCTGGTGTATTCGTTGATGACCTGGCGATCGATGTACAACAGGACGTGGCCCTGGTCATCGAGGCGACACACCGTATGGGAATCGATGTGTTTGTCGTAAAGGGTTCTTGCTGAAGTCATGTAGAGGCTCGCTCGGGCTCGCGGGGTTCAGGCGTCTGCGCTCCATCTTAGGCAGTCGGACCTGCCCATCAATGGCCGGACAGTGATCCCGTGAACCATGTTTCGTGTTGGATCGAGGAATATCCCAACCTGAACTGAACACTGGTTCTTTATGGGAGCGGGCTTGCCCGCGATTGCGGTGGGCCAGCCAACATCCATATCGAATGAAAGCCCTCTCCCACAGGTCATGCTGTTCACTCAAGAATATTTTGGGGTGGGGTATCTAAACGGGGCACCAACGTCTTGTGCATGGGGATGGCATGAAGACCTGCCACGGCGAAGGTGTCGGCGCAGGGCCGGTAACCCAAATGGCGGTAAAAGGCCTCGCTGGTGCGGGTGCTGTTGAGTCGAGCCTGATGTGCGCCCCGCTCGATCAGCCAGCCTTCAAGGTCGTGCACCAGCGCCGCTCCGGCACCGCGACGAAACCATTCAGGCTGCACGTAGCAGAACGCAACCTTGCCGTTGATTGCCGCCATGGCGACACCCACCGGTTTGTCCTGCAACAGGGCGATGTTCAGGTAATACCGTTGATCGGTCAGCCATGGCTGTATGTGTTCGGTGTTTTTGTTGCGGGTCCAGGCGGCAACGGTTCGCGGGTCGTTACGGTGGTCGAGCGCGCAGCCGACGCGAATGGAACGCTCGACGATCCGGCTGATAATGCCGGCGTCGGCGGGGGTGGCCTGACAGATATGCAGGGGTGCATCCATGGCGCTGTACCTCAATCCATTGAGAAAAAGCTGCCGGGGACGATAGCGCCGTTCGAGCCCAGCGACTAATGGAGAGACGTTACTTTTGATGTGCAACATAGCCCCCTGTGGGAGCGAGCTTGCTCGCGATGGCGGTATGTCAGTCACATCAATTTGGATGTGACGCCGCTATCGCGAGCAAGCTCGCTCCCACTGGGGATTGGGGTGTTGGCTAGAGGGTTTGCAACGGCATGGTCAGTTCGACACGCAACCCGTCCGGCCGGCTGTCGAAATGCAATGTGCAGCCACAGCGCTGGACGATCGCCTGGACAATGGCCAGGCCCAGGCCGCAGCCGGTGCTCTGGCCGTTGCGCCAGAAGCGTTGGGTCAGGTGTTGCAGGTCGTCTTCGGCAATGCCAGGGCCGTGATCGCGGACCAGAAAGCGTGCCCGATTGCCGGTGGTTTCCAGGGTCAGCTCAACCGGCCCATCACCCGGGGTATGGCGCAGGGCGTTGTCCAGCAGGTTGCGCAATGCCGCAATCGACAACACGGCCGGCATCTGCACCGGTGCAGCGGAGAACTTCGCAGGCGTTTGGAATTTTATCCGCTGACGATCACCACTGGCCGCATCCTGAATCGCCAGTTTCGCCACTTGCTCGGCGCTGCATTGCACACCGTCATCGAACGACAGACTGCCTTCGACGCGCGCCAGCAACAGCAACTGTTCCAAGGTGCGATGCATGCGGTCAGCGCCCTCTTCGGCCCGAGCCAGAGATTGATCCCGCGCGGCGCCGTCGGTCATGCGCGCCACTTGCAGATGGGTCTTGATTGCGGTCAGCGGGCTGCGCAGTTCATGCGCCGCGTCACCCGTCAGGCGTCGCTCGCGTTCGATCGTCTTGCCGATGCGCTGGAACAGTTGATTCTGGGTGTCCAAAAGCGGTTGCAGCTCACTGGGCAACGGCTGGATTTGCAACGGCTCAAGGGAGTCGGCGCTGCGCCGCATCAGCGCATCACGCATCCGGTTGAGCGGCGCCAGCCCTTGGCCGATGCCGAGCCAGAGCAGGCACAGGCAACCGAGCAACGCGACGCCCACTGGCACCGACGCGGCCAGTAGGATCGACATGTTCAAGGCTTCACGCTCGATCTGCCGATCGGCGGTGGTGATGCGCAGATCACCGCGCGCCAGGGTGAAACTGCGCCATGGCGCACCATCGATCATCTGGTCGTGGAAGCCCAGTTTCTCGGCTTCCAGCGTTTGTTGCGGCTCGCTGTGACTGCGGGCGAGGATTTCGCCACGCAAGGAACTGACCTGACAGGCCATGCCGCCGGGGATGTTCAATTGTTCGGCGCTGAAATGCGTACCCTCGCCCTTGGTCGATAACGGCGGCAATTGCTCCATCAGGCCGGCGACCATACGCGCCGACGCCACCAGCCGCTGGTCGAGGGAAAACATCATCTGATTGCGCAAGTCGCTGAGCATCCAGGCCGCCGCCAGGGCCCAGATCAACGCAAAGGCGGCGCCGAGCGTCAGGCTCAGGCTCAAACGCAGGCTCATCACTTCGACTCTTCTCCGCCATCGGCCGGCCCCAGGCGATAGCCCAGGCCGCGCACCGTCTCGACAATGCCATTGCCGAGTTTGCGCCGCAGGTGATGGATATGCACGTTGAGGGCGTTGCTCTCCAGCTCGTCGTTAAAACCGTAGACGCTGTCCTTGAGTTGTTCGGTGGACAGCACCCGCCCGCGGTTATGCAGCAAGGCCTGCAACAGCGACTGCTCGCGACGTGACAGGTCCACCGGCTGACCGCCCAGCATGGTTTCCCGGCTGCTCGGGTCGTAGGTCAAACGGCCGTGTTCGATCAGGTTGACGCTGCGTCCCGCCACTCGCCGCAACAGCGTGTGCAGGCGCGCGGCCAGTTCGCGCAGGTCAAATGGCTTGAGCAGGTAATCATCGGCCCCGGCTTGCAGGCCATCGACACGGTCGGTGACCGAGTCCCGCGCGGTCAGGATCAGCACCGGAATCTCCAGGCCATGCAGTCGCAACTGCTGCAACAGCTTCAGGCCGTCTTCATCGGGCAGGCCGAGGTCGAGCACCATCACGTCGAACTCGGCGACCTTGAGCATGGCCCTGGCAGCCGAGGCAGTGGCGACATGCTCCACGGTCAGACCTTGGGCGGTGAGCCCCGCGACAATGCCGCTGGCAATTAGCTCATCGTCTTCGCAGACAAGTACATGCATGGTGAGCCCCGTAGAAAAAAGCTGATTAAGCCGTTGGCCGATTAAGCCGACATTATGCCCCGAACCACAGCCACAAGGCCGTTGCGGTTAATCATCGGTTAATCGCCGCTGCCCATTGTGCACCTCACTTGCACAGGGATAAGGCTTACCCATGCGTCGACTGTTTTTACTTTTTGTTCTCTTGATCTCGGGTGTGGCCCAGGCAGGGACCAATCCGTTCGAAACCAAACCTGAATTTTTGCCGGTGGAAAAGGCGTTTGTCTTTACCACCGAGCGCCTCGAATCAGGTGAAACACAGCTTTATTGGCAAATTACGGACGGCTATTACCTTTATCAGAAACGCCTGAAGTTTGATGGATTGCCCACTGAGCACCATCCGGTTTTACCGGAAGGCGAGTCCCACAGTGACGAGTTCTTTGGTGAACAAGAGGTTTATCGCCAGGGCCTTGAACTGAAGATTCCAGCAGGCGTGACCGGGCTGATCAAGGTCGGCTTCCAGGGCTGCGCCGATGCTGGCTTATGTTATCCACCGCAAACCCAGGTTGTGAATCTGGGCGCAACATCGACCATTGCTGCGACCGGCGAGGCGCCGGATCAAGCCCTGGCCAGTGACCTGCAACAACGTGCGCTGGGCTGGAGCTTGCTGGTGTTCTTTGGCTTGGGGCTGCTGCTGGCGTTTACCCCTTGCTCGTTGCCGATGCTGCCGATCCTGGCTGGCTTGATCGTCGGCAGTGGCGCGGCGCCCAAACGCGGGTTTGCCCTGGCGGGCAGCTACGTCGTCAGCATGGCGCTGGTGTATGCCGCGATGGGCGTGTTGGCCGCGATGCTCGGTGCGAACCTTCAGGCGCTGTTGCAGAACCCGTGGCTGCTGGGCAGCTTCGCGGCGGTGTTTGTGCTGTTGGCATTGCCGATGTTCGGCTTCTTCGAGTTGCAACTGCCGGTGGCCGTGCGTGATCGACTGGAAAACGTCTCGCGCAATCAGCGTGGCGGTAGCCTGATCGGTGCCGGCGTGCTGGGGGCCTTGTCCGGTTTGCTGGTCGGCCCGTGCATGACCGCGCCATTGGCCGGCGCCCTGCTCTATATCGCGCAAAGCGGCAACGCGTTGCATGGCGGGCTGATTCTGTTTGCCATGGGCATCGGCATCGGTGTGCCGCTGCTGTTGCTGGTGACGGTGGGCAATCGCTTCCTGCCCAAACCCGGCGCCTGGATGAACCTGCTCAAAGGCGTGTTCGGTTTCCTGTTCCTGGCGACGGCTCTGCTGATGTTGCGCCCGGTGCTGGATGAGTCGTTGTGGATCGGCCTGTGCGGTGCGTTGCTGCTGATCGCCGCGTTCAGTGCCTGGAAACAGTCACAAGGGTTTGGCCGCATCGCCCATCTGTTCGGCGCAAGCTCACTGTTGCTCGGGATCTGGGGCAGTCTGCTGCTAATCGGTGCCGCCGGAGGCAGTGGTGATCTGCTCAAACCGTTGCAGATCTACAGCGCCACAGCTTCCGGCAATACCACCCGCCCAGGCGGTCATGAGGCGTTCACCACAATAAACAGTCCACAAGCGCTGCAACAGGAACTGGACGCCGCCAAGGCCCAGGGCCAATGGGTGCTGCTGGACTACTACGCTGACTGGTGCGTGTCGTGCAAGGTCATGGAAAAAACGGTCTTCGGCAAGGCCAACGTGATGCAAGCCTTGAGCGATGTGCGCTTGCTACGGCTGGACGTGACGGCCGACAATGCCGCCAGCCGCGAACTGCTCGGCCGTTATAAAGTGCCGGGGCCACCGAGTTTCGTGTGGATCGGCGCCGACGGTGAAGAGCGCCGCAGCCAGCGCATCACCGGTGAGGTGGATGCCGACACATTCCTGCAACGCTGGACCACCACCCGAGACGCTCGTTAATGCTGACTTTTACCCTCGGCACTTTTGCCATCGCGCTTAACCATTTGCTGCTGATCAGTGCGCTGGCGCTGGCGACTTTTGTCGGCTGGCGAGTGGCCAAGCGCGGCGGCGAAAATCCGGAGTCGGCGCTGTTCAGCCTGTTTTTACTCGGCCTGCTGGCAGCCAGGTTCTGTTTCGTGGTCGCCTATTGGGCCCAATATCGCAACAATCCGTGGCAGATCATCGATCTGCGTGACGGTGGTTTCCTTGCCTGGCCCGGGGTCCTGGTGCTGTTGCTCGCGGCGTTGTATCGCGGCTGGCGACGTCCGGGTCTGCGCCGTCCGCTTGGCTTTGGCGTGGCCAGCGGCCTGGCGTTCTGGCTGTTGGCGACCTTCTCGCTGAGCATTTACGAACAAGGCACCCGCCTGCCGGAAATCACCCTGCGCAATGCCGCTGGTGAAACCGTGCAACTGGCGGACTATAAGGGCGGCCCGTTGGTCATCAACCTGTGGGCCACTTGGTGTCCGCCCTGCCGTCGGGAAATGCCGGTGCTGGAAAATGCCCAGCAACAGCGGCCGGACCTGACCTTCCTGTTCGTCAATCAAGCCGAAAGCATGCAAAGCGTCAGCACGTTCCTGGAGACCCAAGGCCTGAGCCTGGCCAACGTGCTGTTCGATGGCAGCGGTCGATTGGGCCAGGCCGTGGGCTCCATGGCATTGCCGACAACGCTGTTCTATAGCCCGGACGGTCGACTGCTGGGCAGCCATTTGGGCGAACTCTCGCAGGCCAGCCTGGCCCGCGCCCTGGAAAACTTCGACTCCCCTCTTCCTGCCGCCTCGGCCACCCCTTCAAGGAAACTGCCATGCCCCGCCTCCGCCACTTGCTGACACTGACCCTCGGTGCTGCGCTTCTGCATCTGCCGTCGGTGCAGGCCGCCGAAGAATTGCCTGACGCGATCAAGAAAATCGAAGCCAAGGGCGCCAAAATCGTCGGTCAGTTCGATGCGCCCGATGGCCTGCGTGGTTACGCGGCGCAATACCAGAACCGTGGCATGGCGCTGTACCTGACCCCGGATGGCAAACACGTGCTGCTGGGAAGTTTGTACGACGCCGAGGGCAATGACCTGAGCAACGCCCCGTTGCAGAAGCTGGTCTACGCGCCAATGGCCAAGGAAGTCTGGGGGAAAATGGAAGCCAGCAACTGGATCGGTGACGGCGCCAAGGATGCACCGCGTGTCGTCTACCTGTTCAGCGATCCGAACTGCCCTTACTGCAACATGTTCTGGGAACAGGCACGGCCGTGGGTCAAGGCCGGCAAGGTGCAACTGCGCCATATCATGGTCGGAATCATTCGCGAAGACAGCCCGGGCAAGTCCGCCGCGTTGCTCGCCGCCAAGGACCCGAGCAAGGCACTGGAAGAGCACGAGAAGTCTGGCAAGGGCAGTTCGCTCAAAGCCCTGAAAGATGTACCGCCAGCGATTCAGGCCAAGCTCGCAGCCAACATGCAGTTGATGGAAGACCTGGAGCTACAGGCCACTCCGGCGATTTTCTATATGGATGACAAAGGCGAGCTGCAACAACAGCAAGGTGCGCCGTCGCCGGACAAACTGGCGAAGATTCTCGGGCCGAAGTGAATTCACTGGCCCATCGTGGGCAAGTCTGCGATGGGCCAGCAAGCTCGACTAATTTCTTTCAGACAGAAACTTCAGCAGCGCCTCAGTCACAAACTGCGGATTCTCCAGATTGGAGATATGCCCCGCCTCCGGCACCAGCTCATAAGGGCAACCGATCAACTCGGCCATTTCCTTCGTTTCACTCGGTGGCCGCGGTTTGTCCTGATCACCACACATCACCAGCGTGTTCGCGGCATTCAGCTCGCCCAGACGCGGCAACAGATCATCGCGTCCAAACGTTATCCGCCCCATCGGCACGATGCTTCTACGTAGCCGCTCCGGCGGTAACGCCGCCAGCTTCGCGCGAAACTCCTGATACAGCGCCGACTGTGGATCGATCCCCGGACGGAAGAAAATCGGCACCACGATATCCAGCAGTTGCGGGGCAATTACGCCGGTGTCTTCGATCTGTTTGAACAGCGAGAAGTAGTATTGGCGAGTCGGTTCCGGTTCGACACCGACATAGGTGTCCATCAGCACCAGGCCGTTGACTCGCTGTGGCGCCGAGAGCGCCAGACGCACGCCCCACATGCCACCGACCGACAGGCCGATCAGGGTGACACGCTCAAGGTTCAGATGATCGAGCAAGGCCAGGGCCTGACGGGCAATGTCATCCAGTGACTTCGTGCCTTCGGGAAGAGGACCGGATTCACCGTGGCCCCACAGGTCCAGGGCAATCACCCGATAGTGCTGCGACAAGGCAGCAATCTGCGGCGCCCACATGGCCTGGTCCCACAGGTAACTGCCGGCCAGCAGAACGGCCGGACCGTTGCCTTGATCGATGTAGTGAAGGGCTTGTCCGTCAACCGTGGCGAAAGGCATTGACTGTCTCCTCTTGAAAACTGGAGCGGGAAGACTGTGCCGCCAGCGATCCGCAGTCAACCTTGTGGTGCTTGCGCCGCCCCCATCGCGAACAGGCTCGCTCCCACATGAATCCTGCGAACACAGATCCGTGGCGGCAGCCGGGCGACCTGTGACGCGGCTTCAGCTTCCTGGAACCGGCACCACAGCGATTTTGTACGGATCGAAAATCTTCAGCATCTCGCCATTGTCCCGCAACCGTTGCAGCAATTTGCCGAACGCTTCGCCACTGATGGGGGCGGCCGGGCGGAGGATGGCGTAATGGTGATACACCTGATCGATACGCTGGGACACCAGCAACTGATCGGCGACCTTCTCGTTACGCAGCAGGTAATCGCTCAGGTAAGAGCGCGTCACCAAGGCAATGTCCGCTCGCCCGCGCAGCACCATCAGCAGGTTGCTGTCGTGGGAATAGGTCAGCGTGGCGTTGTAGTTTTGCGCGAGAAATTTCGGTTCGGCGTTGAAGTTGGCGAACTCGTAGTGATAACCGCTGAACAGCGCCAGACGTTTGCCGGTGAGATCGGCAAAATAGTTTTGCTGGCGATCGGGCTCGCGTTGCGCGACAAAAATTTCGGCGTCTTCAAGCCCCATATCGACACTGACGTGGGGAATGTCCTTCCAGCCCCAATCCGGGTTCTCGAAAATCGCCATGTCGACCCGGCCTTGCTTGAAATCACCGAATCGCCGGGGAATCGACGTGGGCACCAGGACGAACTGATAGTCGCTCTGCAACCGATTCAAGGCTTCCGCCAATTGCGGGAGCAGGCCCGTGTCGGCACCGGATTCGGGGCGCACGGTATAGGGCGGAAAATGTGCGGCACCGATCCGCACCAATTGCGCAGCCTGGGACGGCAATACGCATAACGCTGCAAGCGATGCCAGCAAAAGCCGCGAGGCCATCCTGATTGGCGAAGACATCAAAACAACCCACTCCCCAAAAATACGCATCAATGCATTCAAGCTAGGCGGTTTCGGCCACTTAGCCAGTTTCCTGCGACCTTAGAACAAGCTTAATGTTTTTCTTCGAGTACAAGAATCAATGCTTCATCGGCCAATTGATCGAGGCTCATGCTGCCATCGGCACGAAACCAGGTGGTGGTCCAGGACAATGCACCGGTCAGGAAGCGACGCGTAATGAACACATCACCACGGATGAAACCGGCGTCCTTGGCTTCACCCAGCACCTGCAGCCAAAGCGCTTCATAGATGTCACGCAAGGCCAGCACTTGCGCTTGCCCTTCTTCAGAGAGCGAACGCCATTCATACACCAACACCGCCATCGCCTCGCCACTGCCGCCCATGATCGACTGCAATTCGCAGCGAATCAGCGCCAAAACGCGCTCGCGCACGTTGCTCGCCTCGGCCAGGGCTGCGCGCATCAACGCCGTGTTGTAGCGGATGGTCTCCTCCATCACCGCCCGGAGGATTTCGTCCTTGCTTTTGAAGTGATGAAAAATGCTGCCCGACTGAATGCCCACGGCGCCGGCCAGATCGCGCACGGTGGTGCGTTCAAAACCTTTGTTGCGAAACAGGTGAGCCGCCACTTGCAGCAATTTGCCACGGGCGCTGTCCGGGTCGGTCAATTGGCCGCTGTCGACCAATTCGCGCATGACCCTCAGGGCTTTTTGCTCGTCCACCCGTTCTCTCCTACAGTCGATCAATCAGATGCGCCGCTCGCCGCGAAAACAGCGGGATGCGCGGGCAATTTAAGCTGGCAACGGCTACCAAGCAAGCGCTCGGGGAGAAGATATTTCAGCCGTTTACAAACCAAGCGCTTGCTTGGTAGTCTCGATACACTTCTGTCGGAGGAGGTTATGGAATTGACTGCGCCTAAAACGATCCGTATCGGCTGCGCCAGCGCGTTCTGGGGCGACACCTCGACCGCTGCCGCGCAACTGGTGGAAGGTGGGCGCCTGGACTACCTGGTCTTTGATTATCTGGCCGAAATAACCCTGTCGATCATGGCCGGCGCACGGATGAAAGACCCGCAGGCAGGCTATGCGGGGGACTTCATCGAAGTCCTCAGCCCGCTGTTGGGGCAACTCGCCGAACAACGGATCCGGGTCATCAGTAACGCCGGCGGGATCAACCCGCAAGCCTGCGCCGCCGCCCTGCAAGCCGCATGCGACAAAGCCGGCGTGGCGTTGAAAATCGCCGTGCTGCTGGGCGATGACCTGCAACCGCAGTTCAAACAGCTGAGCAGCCTTGGCGTCCAGGAGATGTTCAGCGGCGCGCCCCTGCCACCGATGTGCGTCTCGACCAACGCCTACCTCGGCGCACCGGGCATCGTCGAAGCCCTGCGATCAGGCGCCGACATCGTCATCACTGGACGCGTGGTCGACAGCGCGGTGGTCAGCGCCGCGCTGGTGCATGAATTCGGCTGGTCCTGGCGCGACTACGACAAGTTGGCCCAGGCCGCCCTGGCCGGGCACATCATCGAATGCGGCGCCCAATGCACCGGCGGCAATTTCACCGACTGGCGTGACGTGCCCGACTACGAACACATCGGTTTCCCCATCGTCGAGGTCAGTGCCGACAGCCAATTTATCGTCAGCAAACCAGAAGGCTCGGGCGGACTGGTCACGCCGCTGACCGTCGGCGAGCAGATGCTGTATGAAATCGGCAACCCGCAGGCCTATCTTTTGCCGGACGTGGTCTGCGATTTCACTGAAGTGAAACTGGTGCAACAAGGCGTAAACGCGGTTCAGGTGCACGGCGCAAAAGGCCTGCCGCCCACCGATCAGTACAAGGTCAGCGCCACGTACCCGGACGGGTTCCGCTGCACCGCCAGTTGCCTGATCGCAGGGATCGACGCGGTCGACAAGGCCCGTCGAGTCAGCGAGGCGATCATCAACAAGACCTCGGAAATCTTCAGCCAACGCGGCTGGGCACCCTACAGCGAAGTGAACATCGAACTGCTCGGCAGCGAGGCCACCTACGGCCCGCACGGCCAGCGCCAGGACAGTCGCGAAGTGGTGATCAAACTCGCCGTGCGCCATCCGAGCAAACAAGCCTTGATTGTGTTCTCCAGGGAAATAGCCCAGGCCGCGACGGGCATGGCGCCGGGGTTGACCGGAATTGTCGGAGGCCGCCCGACGGTGTATCCGCTGATCCGGCTGTTCTCGTTCCTCATCGACAAAACCGCCTGCACGATGGAGATTGATCTCAAGGGGCAACGCCACCCGTGCGCCCTGCCCGCCGTCGATGTACTCGACCCGGCTGACTTGCCCGTACCGTTCGATCCGCCACAACCCACTGGCCGCGCCGATGCCAGCGTGGCGCTGATCAAACTCGCCGTGGCCCGCTCGGGTGACAAAGGCAATCACAGCAACATCGGCGTCATGGCCCGCGAGCCCGAGTATCTGCCGTGGATCGCCGAAGCCCTGACGCCCGAAGTGATGGTCGACTGGATGAGCCACGTCCTCGACCCGATTCACGGACGTGTCGAACGCTGGTATTTGCCCGGCACCCACAGCTTCAATTTTCTTCTGGAGAACGCGCTCGGCGGCGGTGGCGTGGCCAGCCTGCGCATCGATCCGCAAGGCAAGGCGTTCGCCCAGCAGCTGTTGGAGATCCAGATTCCGGTGCCCCAGAGCATCGCCGACCAGGTCAACTAGAGGACTGTCGCCATGGTTTACGATTCGATTTTCAGAGCCGATCTGTTTGCCGGCCAAACCATCATCGTCACCGGCGGCGGCAGTGGCATCGGCCGTTGCACCGCCCACGAACTGGCGGCCCTCGGCGCACATGTGTTGTTGATCGGGCGCAAGGCAGACAAGTTGAAAAGCGTCGCTGCCGAGATAGCCGAAGATGGCGGCACGGCGGACTGGGCCACCTGCGACATTCGCGAGGAAGACGCGGTCACGCACCTGGTCAGCGAGTTGATTCGCAAGCACGGGCCGATTCATGGATTGGTCAACAATGCCGGCGGGCAATACCCCTCGCCGCTGGCTTCGATCAATCAGAAGGGCTTCGAAACCGTGATGCGCACCAACCTGGTGGGCGGTTTCCTGATGGCCCGGGAAGTGTTCAATCAATCCATGAGCAAGCACGGCGGCGCCATCGTCAACATGCTCGCCGACATGTGGGGCGGCATGCCCGGCATGGGCCATTCGGGCGCAGCGCGTTCGGGCATGGACAACCTGACCAAGACTGCCGCATTCGAATGGGGTTACGCCGGGGTGCGGGTCAACGCCGTGGCGCCTGGCTGGATCGCCTCCAGCGGCATGGACACTTACGAAGGCGCGTTCAAAGCAGTAATTCCGACCCTGCGCGAACACGTGCCGCTCAAACGCATCGGCACGGAATCGGAAGTCAGCGCGGCGATTGTTTTCCTGCTGAGCCCGGCCGCCGCGTTCATCAGCGGCAGCACCTTGCGAATCGACGGCGCGGCGAGCCTGGGCGGCCGGGCGTGGCCGATTCACAAGGCCACCAACAGTGTGTCGTACAACGGTTTCCACCGCGCCTACTTACCCGAAGTGCTTAAGGACAAGGAATAAGCCATGCCGGTCATCCAGTCTCAAGTCGACCCGCTCAGCGAACAGTTCGCCCACAACCGTGTCGCAATGCTGGCCGGCATCGAGCAGGTGCGCCAGCTCGAACACAATCTGCTGAACAAAGCGGCCGAAGCCAAGGACAAGTTCGACAAGCGCGGCCAGTTGCTGCCCCGCGAACGCCTC
The DNA here is from genome assembly GCF_019823085.1 of Pseudomonas sp. DR48. Lineage (NCBI taxonomy): Bacteria > Pseudomonadati > Pseudomonadota > Gammaproteobacteria > Pseudomonadales > Pseudomonadaceae > Pseudomonas > Pseudomonas sp. DR48. Next base: position 7,133,609 of record NZ_CP081946.1, read on the forward strand.
AACCTGCTGCTTGACCCTGGCGCGCCGTTCCTCGAACTGGCGAGCCTGGCCGGCTATAAATTGCACGACGACAAGGACGGCAGCTCGGCCGGTGGCGGGCTGATTGCCGGCATCGGTTATGTCTCCGGCGCGCGGGTGCTGGTGGTGGCGAACAACAGCGCGATCAGGGGCGGAACCATATCCCCCAGCGGTTTGAAAAAGTCCCTGCGCCTGCAACAGATCGCCATGGAAAACAAACTGCCGGTGATCACCCTCGCCGAGAGCGGCGGCGCCAACCTCAATTACGCGGCAGAGATTTTTGTCGAAGGCGCGCGCACCTTCGCCAATCAGGCGCGGATGTCAGCCATGGGCCTGCCGCAGATCACCGTGGTCCACGGCTCGGCCACGGCGGGCGGTGCTTACCAGCCGGGGCTCTCGGATTACGTGGTGGTGGTGCGGGGCAAAGCCAAGCTGTTTCTGGCCGGCCCGCCGCTGCTAAAGGCCGCCACTGGCGAAGTTGCGACCGACGAAGAACTGGGTGGCGCCGAGATGCACGCGCAAACCGCCGGCACTGCCGAATACCTGGCCGAGAACGACGCCGATGGCGTGCGCCAGGTCCGCGAAATCGTCAGCCTGCTGTCGTGGAACGAACGCTTGCCCGCCGCGCCCGCCCGGTATTGGGAAGACCCGCTCTACCCTATCGACGAACTGCTCGGGCTGATTCCGGACGACCCGAAAAAGCCCTATGACGTGCGCGAAATCATCGCGCGGATTGCCGACGGTTCGAGCTTCCTCGAATTCAAGAGCGAGTTCGATCAGCAAACCCTTTGCGGCCATTTGCACATTCAGGGACGTGCCTGCGGATTCATCGGCAACAACGGCCCGATCACGCCCAAGGGGGCGAGCAAGGCGGCGCAGTTTATTCAGCTCTGTGACCAGAGCCAGACACCGCTGCTGTTTTTCCACAACACCACCGGGTTCATGGTCGGCACCGAATCGGAACAGCAAGGCGTGATCAAGCACGGCGCGAAGATGATTCAAGCGGTGGCCAACGCCCGGGTGCCCAAGCTGACCATCGTCGTCGGCGGTTCCTATGGCGCCGGCAACTATGCGATGTGCGGCCGTGGCCTCGACCCGCGCTTCATCTTCGCCTGGCCCAACAGCCGCACGGCGGTGATGGGCGGCGCCCAGGCCGGCAAAGTGCTGCGCATCGTCACCGAGGCCAAGCAGCTCAAGGACGGTCTGGTGCCCGACCCGAAAATGCTCGACATGCTGGAGCAGGTCACCGCACAAAAACTCGACAGCCAATCCACGGCGCTTTATGGCAGCGCCAATCTGTGGGACGACGGTCTGATCGACCCGCGCGATACCCGCACGTTGCTCGGGTATCTGCTGGACATCTGTCATGAGGCTGACGTACGGCCGCTGCAAACCAACAGTTTTGGCGTCGCGAGATTCTGATCGCAGGTCACAGGAGAACAATAAGAATGATCTTCACCCAGGAACACGAAGCACTGCGTCGCACCGTCCGCCAGTTCGTCGATCACGAGATCAACCCGCACGTCGAGGAATGGGAAAAGGCCGGGCGCTTCCCGATTCACGAGATCTTCCGCAAGGCCGGTGACCTCGGGTTGCTGGGGATTTCCAAACCGGAAAAGTTTGGCGGCATGGGCCTCGACTACAGCTATTCGATCGTCGCGGCCGAAGAGTTCGGCACCATCCATTGCGGCGGCATTCCGATGTCCATCGGCGTGCAGACCGATATGTGCACGCCAGCCCTCGCCCGCTTTGGCTCCGATGAATTGCGCGAAGAGTTCCTGCGCCCGGCAATTACCGGCGAACAAGTTGGCTGCATCGGCGTCTCTGAAGTCGGCGCCGGATCCGACGTGGCCGGGTTGAAAACCACCGCCCGCAAGGACGGCGACGATTACGTGATCAACGGCAGCAAAATGTGGATCACCAACTCTCCGAGCGCCGACTTCATCTGTTTGCTGGCAAACACCTCGGACGACAAACCGCACGTCAACAAGTCGCTGATCATGGTGCCGATGAACACCCCGGGCATCAGCCTCAGCTCGCACCTGGACAAACTCGGCATGCGCAGTTCGGAAACCGCGCAGGTGTTTTTCGACAACGTGCGCGTACCGCAGCGCAATCGCATCGGCCACGAAGGTGCGGGGTTCATGATGCAGATGCTGCAGTTCCAGGAAGAACGCCTGTTCGGCGCGGCGAACATGATCAAGGGCCTGGAATACTGCGTCGACAGCACCATCGAGTACTGCAAGGAACGCAAGACGTTCGGCAGCGCGCTGATCGATAACCAGGTCATTCACTTCCGACTCGCCGAACTGCAGACCGAAATCGAATGCTTGCGTGCGCTGGTCTATCAGGCCACCGAGCAATACATCAAAGGCCAGGACGTCACACGCCTGGCTTCGATGGCCAAACTCAAGGCCGGACGCCTGGGTCGCGAGGTCAGCGACAGCTGCCTGCAATATTGGGGCGGCATGGGTTTCATGTGGGACAACCCGGTGGCCCGCGCCTACCGTGACGTGCGGCTGGTATCGATCGGCGGCGGCGCCGACGAAATCATGCTGGGGATCATCTGCAAACTCATGGGCATCCTGCCGGGGAAAAAGAAATGAGCGCCCTGCCTGCTTGCCAGACCCTGCTGCTGGAATCACACAACGGCGTGCTGCACATCACCCTCAATCGCCCGGACAGCCGCAACGCCATGAGCTTGCAGATGGTCGACGAACTGCGCGCGGTGCTGGCGACGGTGCGCGACGATCGAGCGGTTCGTGCACTGGTGATCGGTGGTGCCGGCGGGCATTTTTGCGCCGGTGGCGACATCAAGGACATGGCCAATGCACGCACTCATGGGGCAAGTGCCTATCGCGACTTGAACAGAGCCTTCGGTTCGCTGCTGCAAGCGGTGCAACACGCGCCGCAAGTGGTCATCACCGTGCTGCAAGGCGCGGTGCTCGGCGGTGGATTGGGCCTGGCGTGCGTCAGCGACATTGCCCTGGCCGATCACAACGCGCAATTCGGCCTGCCGGAAACCAGCCTGGGTCTGCTGCCAGCGCAGATTGCGCCATTCGTGGTCCAGCGCATCGGCCTGACCCACGCACGTCGACTGGCGCTGACAGCGGCGCGGTTCGATGGCATCCAGGCGCGGCGTATGGGGCTGGTGCATTTCGTCGAGCATGACGCGCAAGCCTTGGCCGAGCGCCTCGATGAAGTGCTCGCCCATGTGTTGTGCTGCGCGCCAGGGGCAAATGCGACGACGAAAAAACTGTTGCTGGCGAGCGCCGGCCAGCCATCCGATGCGTTGCTGGATGAGGCGGCTGAGTGGTTCAGCGAAGCGGTGACTGGTGCAGAAGGGATCGAGGGGACGATGGCGTTCGTGCAAAAACGCAAACCGGGGTGGGCTTCTTAAAAGCATCGCAGGCAAGCCTGCTCCCACAGGTTTTTTGGAACGACACAGAACCCATGTGGGAGCGGGCTTGCTCGCGAAGAGGCCATCACTGTCACCGCATACCTTAAGAGAAGACCCAATGCCCGCCCTTAAAAAAATCCTGATCGCCAACCGTGGTGAAATCGCTTGCCGCATCCAGCGCACGGCCCAAGCCCTGGGCTACCGCACCGTCGCTGTCTTCAGCGATGCCGACGCCGATGCCCTGCACGTGCGAATGGCCGACCAGGCCGTCAACGTCGGCCCAGCCCCGGTGCAGCAGTCCTACCTGAACATCCCGGCCATCCTCGAGGCCGCCCGCCGCAGCGGTGCCGACGCGATTCACCCAGGCTACGGTTTCCTTTCCGAAAACGCCGAATTCGCCCGCGCCTGCCAAAACGCCGGCATCACCTTCATCGGCCCGAGCCCGGAAGCCATTGAGCTGATGGGCAGCAAGCGCCTGTCGAAGCTCGCCATGCTTGCGGCCGGCGTGCCCTGCATCGACGGCTATCAAGGCCCTGAACAGGACGATGCGACCCTGAGCCGCGAAGCCGAGCGCATCGGTTACCCGCTGATGATCAAGGCCAGCGCCGGAGGTGGCGGACGCGGCATGCGCCTGGTGCACAGCGCCGGGGACCTGCTGGAACAATTGCGAACCGCGCGTTCCGAAGCCCTGCACGGGTTTGGCAGCGACGAGCTGATCCTCGAACAAGCGCTGATCGATCCACGGCATGTCGAAGTGCAAGTGTTCGGCGACCAACACGGTCACTTGATCCACCTCGGCGAGCGCGACTGTTCGATCCAGCGTCGCCATCAGAAAGTCATCGAAGAAGCGCCCTGCCCGGTCATGAACACCGAGTTGCGTCAGGCCATGGGCGACGCGGCGCTCAAGGCTGGGCGCGCGGTCAACTACGTCGGCGCCGGTACCGTGGAATTCCTGCTCGATGCGCGCGGACAGTTTTATTTCCTGGAGATGAACACCCGGCTGCAAGTGGAACACCCGGTCACCGAATTGATCACCGGCCTGGACCTTGTGGCTTGGCAGCTGCAGGTCGCCGAAGGCTTGCCGCTGCCGTTGCAACAGGAGCAGGTGCCACTCAACGGGCACGCCATGGAAGCGCGCTTGTACGCCGAAGATCCGGCGCAGGGTTTTGTACCGCAAACCGGTCGGATCGAGGCCTGGGAGCTTGCGTTGCAGGACGGTGTGCGCATCGATCATGGCTTGATCGAAGGCCAGGCCATCAGCCCGTTCTATGACCCGATGCTTGGCAAAATCATCGCCCATGGCTCTACCCGCGAAGAGGCCCGGCGCAAGTTGCTGCGGGCCGTGCAGGACAACGTGTTGCTGGGGGTGCAAAGCAATCAGCGTTTACTCGCCAGTTTGCTGCAACACCCGCAGTTCATCAGTGGCGAGTTCAGTACCGGGTTCATCCCGAGCTGTTTCGCCGACCATCCTTGCCTGCATCCGCACGTTCCAGTCGCTGAAGAATTGGCCATCGCTGTGGCGTTGTTCTATCACGCCTCAGCCCAGGCCTACCTCGCCCCACTGGCCGGCTGGCGCAACAACGCCAGTGTGCCCCTGCACTATCGCATCGGCGTGGAGGATCAGGACTGGCAGGTGGAACTGAACGCACTGCCTGACCAGCCTTACCGGTTGACGGTCGGCGCCCGAACCCTCCAATTGAAGGTCATCCAGTGCGACGGGCGCTGGGCGACGCTGGACATCGACGGCATTCGTCAGCGCTATGCCTACCGTCTCGACGCTGGCCAACTGTGGCTGTCCACCCGTCCCGGCAGTCTGCGGCTGATCGATCGGACCCAGGCGCTGGTCAGCTCTCAGGCGAGCGTCAGCAACGGCACCCTGAAGGCACCGATGGACGGAGCGATCGTCGATGTATTGGTCAGTGAGGGCAGCCCGGTCAGCAAGGGCCAACTGCTGGTGGTGCTCGAAGCGATGAAAATGGAGCATCCGCTCAAGTCCGGCATCGACGGAGTGCTCAAGCGCTTGCAGGTCCGGGTCGGCGATCAGGTTAAAAATCGTCAGATTTTGTTGGAGGTTGAATAAGCCGCTAGGCGGATCCGTCGGGTTTGGCTACGCTCAAGTCCTATCAGGACGCGGATACCAGGAACCCTGCGATGCCTCATTGGCTGGTAATCGATCTGGAAGCCACCACCGATGACGGTGGCTGGCCTGTTACAGAAATGGAAATAATCGAAATCGGTGCCACCCTGGTGGATCGTAAAGGGCGCGAAGTGGATTTTTTCCAGTGCTTCGTTCGACCCTTGAAACGACCGCTGCTGACGCCGTTTTGCCGGGAGCTGACGCACATCACTCAGGCAAACGTCGACGCCGCGCAGACGCTGAGCGAGGTCTGGCCGTCGTTCGAGCAGTGGCTGGGGCAACATCAGTCGGTTCTGGAGGGCTGGGCAAGTTGGGGCGACTACGATCGCAAGCAACTGCTGCAGGAGTGGCAGCGTCTGCAACTGGACAGCGCCCTTGGCAGCGTGCCGCACATGAATCTCAAACAACGCTTTGCCAAGGCCCGACGCCTGGAGCGCCCGCTGGGACTCAACGCCGCATTGCAAATGGCGGGCATGCAGTTCAATGGCCAACAGCATCGGGCGCTGGAAGATGCGCGTAATACAGCGCGTTTGTTGCCACAGGTTCTCCCCCTCGAAAGGTGACGGCGTTCGAGGCCTTGTGCATACTGGCCAGCCCTTTTTAGCCCTTTTCGAGGAATCGCCCATGTTTAAAGTCAACGAGTACTTCGACGGCACCGTCAAGTCGATCGCCTTTGGCACCGCTGAAGGTCCTGCGACCATCGGCGTCATGGCTCCGGGCGAATACGAATTCGGCACCAGCCAGCGTGAAATCATGCACGTGGTGACCGGCGCCCTGACCGTCAAACTGCCTGACAGCACCGATTGGGAAACCTTCGCCGCCGGCAGCCAGTTCAACGTGCCCGCCAACAGCAAGTTCCAGCTGAAAGTGGCCGTCGACACCGCTTACCTGTGCGAATACCGCGGCTAAAACCCCGGGTTTTCACCGCGACAAAAAATGCCCGCGTCCTTTTGGGACGCGGGCATTTTTCGTTCAGGGCGTTTTACTCCAGGATCGTCACCGGCATACCGACTTCAAGTTGGCCGGTGCTGTCGTTGACCAGATTCTGGCCGAACATCGCGCCATCGGCCTCGGAACGGTATTTCTGCAAGGTGGCCAAGGGTTCGCGGTCTTCACTGCGCTCACCGGTTTGCGGGTCGATAGTGGTCAGAATGCAGCGCGCGCAGGACTTGACCACACGGAACTCGACATCGCCAATGCGCAGGCGCTTCCAGCCATCCTCGGCATACGCATCGCTGCCCTCGATTACCAGATTGGGCCGAAAGCGCAGCATTTCCAGCGGGCGTCCGACCTTTTGCGACAAGTCCTCCAGGGACGCCTGGCCGATCAGCAACAGCGGGAAGCCATCGGCGAACGCCACCTGATCATCGTCCTTGCCGTAACCCGATTGGGTTGTCCGCGCGCGATCAAGCGGCACTTGCACCAGCCGCGTCGGTTTACCGATGAATTCACTGACCCAGGCCGCCGCCTCAACGCCGGCATCCGGCACACGCAAGGTGTCGCGCCAGATCGTCACGCCACGCAGTTCCGCGTCGCTGGCGGGCAAAGCGATGTCGATGGGTGTGCGGCCTGCAGCGCTGAGGGTCAAGCCGCCATCGGCGTTCCACAACGCCGACAACTGACTCATCTGTGCCACCGCACGCTGGGTCAGAAAGCGCCCGCTGGCCTCGTCCACCAGCATCCAGCGTCGATCACCGTCCAACCCCAGTTTGTCGAGGCCGATCGATTGCAGGCTCTCGCCCTTGCCGGATTTCAATGGATAACGGTAAAGCGCGCTCAGACGCAGCATGGCCAGCTCCCTGGTGGACAAAAAACGCCACCCTATACGAGCTTGATCGCCGAATCAAAGGCTGGCATCAGCGCCAGCCTGTCGGGCTGTCATCAGGCCGGGACTTCGTCGAGCATCAAGCGCTGACGCACGACGTCGACAAGTTTGTCCGGCTGGAACTTGGAGAGGAAATTGTCACAGCCGACCTTCTTGACCATCGAGTCGTTGAAGCTGCCCGACAACGACGTGTGCAGCACAACGTAAAGCCCACGCAGGCGCGGGTCGTTGCGGATTTCGGTGGTGAGGCGATAGCCGTCCATTTCCGGCATTTCTGCGTCGGTGAACACCATCAACAGTTTGTCGGTCATCGACACACCCGTATCGGCCCATGCCTTGAGCATGTTCAGCGCCTTCAAGCCGTCACTGGCGATGTGCATCTTCACGCCCAACTGACCCAGCGTGTCGCGCAATTGCGACAGGGCCACATTGGAGTCATCCACCAACAGCACTTCACGACCACGGGCGCGTTCCAGCACCGGGTCTTCGAGTTTTTCACGGGAGACCTTGGCGTTGTAAGGCACGATTTCAGCCAGCACTTTTTCGACGTCGATGATTTCCACCAACTGGTCGTCGACTTTACTGATGGCCGTCAGGTAATGCTGGCGGCCGGCGCTGGTAGGAGGCGGCAGGATCGCTTCCCAGTTCATGTTGACGATGCGATCCACGCCCCCCACCAGGAACGCCTGCACCGAGCGGTTGTATTCGGTGACGATAATCGTGCTGGTCGGGCTTGGCACCAGCGGACGCATGCCGATGGCCTGGGACAAGTCGATCACCGGCAACGTCTGGCCACGCAGATTGACCACGCCACAGACAAAGGGATGGCGCTGCGGCATCAACGTCAGTTTTGGCAGTTGCAACACTTCCTGCACTTTAAAGACGTTAATTGCGAACAATTGCCGGCCGGCCAACCGGAACATGAGAATTTCCAGGCGATTCTCACCCACTAGTTGTGTGCGTTGGTCTACCGTGTCGAGAATGCCGGCCATCAATGACTCCTGGGCTTGTTCTGATGAATTCACTAAAGGGAGTTATCGGCTGTTATCGCCGGATCTTGACCCCAAGACAAAATGCCACGAACGAACATTGATGTCACATTAACATCATGCTTTACTGACTACGTGATTTCATCTGCTACATTCCCTGCGGCGCGACCTCGGTTTGCCCGTTCGGTTCCCGCGTGTAAGGGATTCCCCTAGTAACAATCAGGCCCAACCTGATGTTCGCAATATCCAATAGCCATTAATGTGACGCCATTCTCATTGCATGAACGGAGTCAGGCTTTTGTGTGCGATCGCAGGTAAGTGGCCATCCACCCTCTCGAGTTCCCCAGCCTGCGTCCAGGCTTGCCGGAGCGCGATCTCATGCCGGCATGGCAGTGTCAGGGCGCTGGACGCCCGCGTCGACACACGCGACATCCCCTCATTTGACATGACGTTGTGGAGATAAGCATGCCAAACCAACCCAAGCAGTGGGCCCAGCGGCTACCCGAGTTCCTTGTCGAAGCTGAAACGCTCCTGGCCAAGTCGGAGGAGTGCCTCAGCCATCTGCAACTCATCAGCAATGACAAAGACGCAATCGATTGCATCCTCAGCAGCCTGCTCAAGCTGGCGAGCAGGGCCGATGCCCTCGCACTGGAAGCCGTGTCTGAATTTTCGCTGCATATTCATGGTTTATTGAATCACGCCCAAAACCACATGGACCTGCACGAACAGGCGCTGGATGCCTTGAAGGACTGCTTCACGTTGATGGCCTGGCAACTCGAACTTATCGATCAGACCACAGGCCAGCTCAGCCTGGATGACAGTGAACAGACTTCCCTGATCGAAGCCTTTGCGTTTCAGGTCGGACACCGTCAATTTCAGCCATCGGTTAATTCCAAACCGTTCACGCTCGTTGCTTATTCGGAACGCCAGGCCTAATTCGCCTGATACCCTGCCGTGTCACCTATTCTTATTGCCATGAGGCTGCTCGGTAACTTGAGTACGCTCATGTCGCAATTGAATATTTCATACCTGTCAACGACAGTTTGACATCAATAAAAACTCCCCATTCCCGCATACTTTTTCCATTGTGGAACTATCGTCCAATAGCGATTTTCCTGACCATATGGGCATATATACCAAACGCGACCGACGGTATCTTAAGTGTTATTATGCCGACCATTAGTTGACGCCAATTAATGGCGAAGTGACGCCAGAGCAAGAAACAGCGCCCATGGAAGTTCGAAGCTTTCTTAATCACGGGACCGCACCTTGCTTGAAGCGAGTCACTACAGATTTCCAAATACAGTCCCGTCAACGACCATGGCGGAGCTGCCCGCAGCGAACATTCATTGGCTCCATCCGCTATGTACGCCAGCCTCAAATCACTCACGCCATGGCCACCCTCCGCAAAAAATGCGCGACGGCTCACGCTTTTGCTGTGCCTGTGTTCGGCGTTTGGCAGTGTGCTGATTTTCGGCACTTCCACACCGCTGCCGGCGAGCCTGATGGTCCTCAACCTTGTGGTGCTGGCGGTTGTGTGGGGGCAAGGTCATTTCTCGCGCAAGTCGATAAAATTTCAGCCGCAAGAACTGGCGGACCGCCTGCTGCAAGTCCAGGAAAACGAACGCCACCGACTCAGTCGCGAATTACATGACGACATCGGCCAGTTGCTGACCGCTGCAAAACTGCAAAGTGAATGGCTCAAACGCCGGATGCCGGAAGAAATGCAGGGCCAGTGCTCAACGCTCATCGACACACTGGACGAAACCCTGGCCAAGGTTCGCGATGTCTCGGCCATCCTCAACCCCAGACAATTGACCAGTCTCGGCCTGGAAGCCAGCCTGCGGGCACACCTGCTCAAGACCCTGGCCAATACCTCCATACACTGGAGCCTGGAATGCCATCAGCGCCTGACCGGAATACCGGAGGAAATGTCGGTGGCCGCCTTTCGAATCACCCAGGAAGCGGTGACCAATATTCTGCGTCACGCCGAAGCGAAAAATCTGTTGGTCCGCTTGCAACGTTTGCCCCAGGGCCTGACGCTGTTGATCAGCGACGACGGCCTGGGTTTCGCGCCAGCAGCCGACCCCGGCAGAGAGGGACAACGCGGGATGGCCGGGATGCTGGAACGGATCGAGCAACTGGGCGGTACCCTGGCCGTGACCAGCGAGCCGGGCAAAGGCACTCAAATCGAAGCACTTTTTCCCTGGGCGCCCCGAGCGCTTGAACGGGCCAGTTCGAATAAGGTTATGCATTGACTTGTAACTTACTTCTGGTGGATGACCACTCGCTTATCAGGGCCGGCGTGCGCGCTCTGGTGCTGGACATTCCTGGCTACGCGGTAATCGGCGAGGCCAACGACGGCTCGCAACTACTGGAAATGGTCGAGAAACTGTCCCCCGACATCGTTCTGCTGGATATCTCCATGAGGGAGACCGGTGGCCTTGAAGCCTTGCAACGGCTCAAGCGGGTGCGCCCGCAAAGCAAGGTGCTGATCCTTTCGATGCACACAGATCCTGCGCTCATCATGCAAGCGCTGGAATCGGGAGCTCACGGATATTTGCTCAAGGACACCACGGCGACCGAGCTGGAACATGCCCTGGACGCCTTACGTAACAACGAACGTTATCTGAGCCCGGCCATCGCTCACACGGTGATCAACCAGGCACTGATCCGCAATCAGAAACAGCAGCCGCAGGTAACGGACTCGCACAACCTGACCGCGCGGCAACTGGAAATCCTGCGACTGATTGTCCGCGGAAAATCCACCCGGGAAATCGCCAATGGCCTGGGCCTCAGCATCAAGACCGTTGAAACCCATCGCTCGCAGATCATGAAGCGCTTGCAGATCTACGACGTGGCAGGCCTGGTCCTGTTTGCCGTACGCGAGCAAATCATCAGCCTGGACGACTAGCCGTTTTTCGAGTTACCGAGCAGTGGCGAGTCTTCAGGCAAATGCACGCGCAACGCTGCCGGGCGCGCACTGAAGCGCAGGCTGTCACCCTCCAGGGGCTCGCCATCCAGATTAATGTGCAGACCTTCGGAAACCTTGATCTCGACCCATGGCAAGCGGGCTCGCACAAACATGTTGTCGATGCCGAATCCGTCGGCCAGCAAGGTCTTCAACGTACTCACCACCTCCTGCGGCGCGGGCAAGATGCTGATATCCAGCAGACCATCGTCCGCCAGCGCTTGCGGGCACAGCACATGACCGCCCCCCGCTTGCCGGCCATTGCCGATGCCCAAGGCCAATAACTCGCCACTCCAGTGAAAGTCCGGTCCCTGTAACTCACCATAGGCGACATGCAACTCGCTGAAGCGCGACAAACCGGTGAACAGATAGGCGGCCCCACCGAGTACCTTTTTCAAGTCTTCGGAAGTGTTCGCCGTAACCCGGCTACCGAATCCACCGGTGGCCATGTTAAGAAACATCTGCCCCCCAACTTCCCCCATATCGATGGCGTGAGGAGCAGCCTCCAGCAGGTCCAGGGCTGGCGCAGGCTCCAACGGCACGCCGGCGGCGCGGGCAAAATCGTTCGCGGTCCCCAAAGGCAGCAGTACCAGACTGGCCTGGGTCGATTGCACCGCCATGGCCTCGGCGATATCACGCAGGGTGCCATCACCGCCGCCAGCAATCAGGTGCGTATACCCTGCACTCAGCGCCTCTCCTACCAGTCGCTGCGCGTCACCTGCCTCCCAGGTCAAGCGGACGGCCAGTTCCCAGCCCTGCTGGCGTTTGCCTTCGACGGCCGCGCGGACCTCCTCGTTGAGTGCCTGCTTGCCGTGCAGAATCAACAGCGCCTTGCGCTCACCCATTGTTGTCGCCCCCATGATTGAAATCCCTATGAGAGATGTTGACCTCAGGGGTGCCGAAAAAAGTCGGTAGAAATTGAATTATTTCAGCGCCACTGCGTTGGCGTCCTACAGGCCTGGGATTTTTCTTACGAAACGTGAGGAATCGGCTCAATTGACCAGCCAGGGTGATTAGTAGACCTTGGTGTCTGTGGTTCTCAATCATCATTAGCAACCCCACAAGGACGTGCATGCAATGAACAACCCCGCTGCAAAAGCCCTGAATAGCACAATCGACAACGGGATCGGCCGCTCCAGTGATTTCAACGCAAGGAGCGTTTCAGCCCATGCAAAGCCATGACTTCAGGTTGCCGATCGGTGCGGTACCGCCGTTCGCAGAAAGTCGCATCAATCATCAAGCTGAATCTGACAACGGTGCAAAGCCCACTGGAGGAGTTGAAATGGAACCTCGCGTCATTGAACTGGAGACACACCTCAAATACATCCGCAGGGACATGGACGAAATGCGTAACGACGTTAAATCCATCAAACACCGACTGGCCTACTCGGCAGGCGGAACAGCCGTGATCCTTGGGTTGCTGGGCTGGGTCGCCAACAGCCGCTTTGAACAGGTCGTGACACTCCTGGCCCGTTGACCCTCAGACATCACGCAAGGCCCGGTAGATGCAACCGGGTTTGCGCGACTACACAATGACAGGGATCAGACCAGCAACTCGCTCAGCGCAATGAAGCTCACATATTCACCGGCAACCAGCGTGCGATCTTCCAGCACCTCGACCAGACCATCAGCCCAGGCGGCACTGCGAAGTACGCCAGAACTCTGGTTCTTGTAGATGATTGCCCGACCATTTTCCAGGCGTCCGCGCAGGTACTCTCGGCGATTGCCAGCCTTGGGCCAGTCGAATCCCGCGGGCACCTGAAATTTTAACGGCTCAACCTCCTTCACTCCTTGTCGGCGCAAGAGATAGGGCCTGGTCAACAAGGCAAAGGTGACCAGGGTCGACGCCGGATTACCGGGCAAACCGATCACCGGCACGCCGTGAAAATGTCCGACTGTCAGCGGTTTGCCAGGTTTGATGGCGAGTTTCCACAAGGACAACTCACCTTCTTCGCGCAAGGCTATGCCCAGGAAATCCGCCTCACCCACAGACACTCCGCCGGTAGAAAGGATCAGGTCGACATCCTTCAACTCTTCCAGGCGAGCACGGGTGGTTGATAAATCATCGGGAAGGATGCCGGCATCGATCACTTCACAACCCAGGCGCCACAACCAGCTGCACAGCAGCACGCGATTGCTGTTGTAAATCTGTCCCGGCCCAAGCGCCTGCCCCGGCTCTACCAATTCGTCTCCGGTAGACAGGACTGCAACCCGAACCTTGCGCACCACCTCCAGCTCAGCACGTCCCAACGACGCCGCCAGGCCCAGTTCGATTGGACCCAAGCGCGTACCTGCGGGCATTACAAGTTCGCCAACAGTCGTTTCCTGGCCTTGCGGCCGAATATTTTGACCGACACTCAGGGTCTCGATGAATCGGACTCGCTCATCCGCCTGAACCTCGGCGTTCTCTTGCATCTCGACGCAATCGGCCCCAGCAGGTACCGGTGCGCCAGTGAAAATCCGGGCACAGGTTCCTGGCTTCAACGGCTCGGGCGCCTGACCGGCAAAAATCTTCTGGCTGACTGGCAGCGGTTCTCCTGTCCAGTCAGCGATGCGCAAGGCATAGCCGTCCATGGCACTGTTTGGCCAAGGGGGCAGATCGAGCGTCGAGATCAGGTCTTCGGCCAATACGCGCCCTTCGGCCTGCGCCAACGGCAGGCGTACACGCTCAAGTATTTTTGACGACTCCGCCATTTCCAACAGACGCGCCAACGCTACCTCAACGGGCATGAGGCTGCCGGTTTTGCCGGGCTTACCCGCGGGATTCACAGGGTGCCGCCTGTTTCAGATGAGCCACGAAATTGCATGGGCGGTGCCGCGAATCCAGCTGCTCGGCAAGAATGCCGTCCCAACCGGTGCGCACCGCGTTGGTCGAGCCGGGCAAACAGCAGACCAGCGTGCCATTGGCCAACCCCGCCAAAGCTCGAGACTGAACTGTCGAAGTGCCGATGTCTGCGACGGAAATCTGCCGGAACAACTCGCCGAAACCATCGACCTGCTTGTCCAGAAGGCAACTCACCGCTTCCGGGGTGCTGTCGCGACCGGTAAACCCGGTACCACCGGTGATCAACACCACTTGCACGACATCGTCGGCAATCCAGTTGGCGACTTGTGCACGAATTTTGTAGAGGTCATCTTTAAGCAAAACCCGAGCGGCCAGGTTATGCCCGGCAGCGCTCAAGCGGTCGACAAAGACCTGTCCTGACGTATCGGTTTCCAGGGTACGGGTATCGCTGACCGTCAACACCGCGATATTGAGCGGCGCGAAAGGTACATCAGCCTTGGCTTTCATAGGCTCGTCCAGTTGTAGGATAAACAGCCCGGTGTTATATCACAGCGCCTCATTTTTTCGACGCCCCCATGGAGACTTGCCATGACCCCGAATACAGATTTACCGCCCTGTTCCATTCTGCTCCTGGCGGGGGGACGAGGCCAACGCATGGGTGGTCAGGACAAGGGGTTGCTGCAATGGCATGGCGAGCCGCTGATCGCGCATCTGCATCGCAAAACCCGTGAGTTGAGCGATGACCTGATCATCTCCTGCAACAGAAACATGGAAAAATACGCGCCTTACGCCGACCAGTTGGTCCATGACGACGAAGGTGATTTCCCGGGGCCGCTGGCGGGTATTCGCGCCGGCCTCAAGGCTGCCCGTCATGTTTTTTTACTGGTGTTGCCCTGCGACGTGCCACGCATTGATGCCGCCCTGCTCCATGACATGCGCGAAACCGCCCACCAGCATCCGGATAAACCGTTGATGCTGCGGCATGGCGAGCACTGGGAACCCTTGCTTTGCATTATCCCGACGGCACTCCTGGTGGATTTCGAAAAGGCGTGGAATGAGGGTGAACGCAGTCCGGGGCGGATCATGCGCAACCTGGGCGCTACTGCCCTGCAATGCCCCGAAAATGACCCTCGCCTGGCCAACCTCAATACACCGGAGCTATTAAGCTCACACAACACTGTGTCAGACTGACGCAAGAAGGAACTTGCGCACGATGCATACGTCTCAAGCTCAGTAACCAAAAGAATTCATATTCGGAGACACACTCATGACTCAACGGACCCTCGCCTCTTTCATGCTCGCCTTGGGCCTTGCGACCCTCGCCGGTTGCGCATCGCCTACAGTGATCACCTTGAATGATGGTCGCGAAATCCAGGCCGTCGACGCGCCAAAATACGATGAGAAGTCAGGTTTCTACGAGTTCGAACAACTCGATGGCAAACGCACTCGCATCAACAAGGATCAGGTCCGTACCGTCAAAGAGTTGTAATCTTTACGGCATTACCGGATACGAAAAAGCCCGCTTGATGCGGGCTTTTTCGTGCCTGGAGGACTGCTATCACCATTGCAGGGTGATGGCGCTTTCGAATTCACGCTCAAGCCCGGTGACCGGGTCCAAAAACCGTAAACCCTGCGCCAGCAATTTCAAGGGATTGGCGTAGTCGTCCTCAATATCCTTGAGTACCTGTGGATAGAACGGATCGTTGCAGATACTGGCGCCCAGCGCGGTCATGTGCACCCGCAACTGATGTTTCTTGCCGGTCACGGGATAAAGCCCATAGCGCCAGAGGTCACCGTTCCTCTCCCTGACCTCGACGGCTGTCTCGGTGTTGCTGACGCCCGGACCTTCCTGCATGCGAAAGAACGGCTCGCCATCGATCATCCGGCTTTTATGAACCAGTGGAAACGAAAGCTCAGGTAATGCCGGGGCAATTGCTTCGTAGCGTTTTTCGATTTGTCGTGTAGGAAACAATGACTGGTAAGCCGAACGGCTCTGAGGGTTCGCTGAAAACAGCACCAACCCTGCGGTATGCCGGTCGATGCGGTGCAAGGGCACCAGATGCGGGTTATCCAGTCGACGGATCAGCCGTCGCAACAACGTCTGCTCTACATACTCGCCAGCCGGAGTCACTGGCAGAAAATGCGGTTTGTCCGCCACCACCAGGTGTTCGTCGGCGTACAGGATCGACTCGACCACCGGAATCTCTTTTTCGTCCGGGACCTCACGAAAATAGTGAATCCGCAGTCCTTCCTTGTAACGCAGATCAAGTGCGATCGGCATCCCTTGCGCGTCAAGCACACGGCCGCGTGCAATTCGGGCCAGCCATTGTTCACGACCGATTGCACTGAAATGTTCGCACAAACAATCGAGGACGGTCTGCCACGGCCCCGGCGGCAAATAAAGCGTGCTGGCCTGGTGGTGTGCAGCAGAAAAAGATGAAGTGGACATACGAAAGCTCTGACCCTTAATGCAGGACGGCATTATCCCGCACTGGCCCGATCACACCTAGAAGAGAATCCTCACGCCGGTATCTGCGTACGCGCTGCGGCCTCAGTGAACTCCTTGAGCCAGCGCAGCACATCAACCGCTTCCCAGCGACCAGGGTCATAAAGCGCATACAACAACCCCTGATAACCCACGACATCCAGCTGCCGGTGATAACCCGCACGCTGGAACAACGCCTCGATTTCGGCGAAACAGGTATTGAAATGCAGCTTGTTGAACGGAGTTTTTCCTTCCGTGACCAGACCGTCCAGACGCAACTCGAGGACAGCCTCGCGTACAACATCGACCGACATCTTGTTCACGCTGTTTTTCAATTGCTCGACATTGACCACGATGAATCCCTCTCATGCCCCGAACCGACTCTCCCCCCAGAAAATCAGGAGTCGCCGTCAGACAAACGAATAGCTGTATGCGCATACAGTATCCGAAGAGGACCGATTAAGCCAAGGGGATCCATCGCAAAGTTCGACAGACGGGTAAGTGAGGTCGCAAAAACCAATTAACTCAGGAACGCTACCACCTCATCGGCACTGAATGGCCAGCCCAGCTCAGCCCCGGTATCGATCCGACGCAACACCGGAATACGCAGGCTGTAGGCTTCAAACCAGCTTTCGCTTTCAGCGATATCCACCAATTCAACCAGCAGACCATGTTCGACAAACGGCATCAGCTCGGCTTCGGCGACTTCACAGAGATGGCACCCAAGAGTACCGAACAGCTGACATTCAGGAGGCATGAGCGCTCAACCTAAGAGATTAAATGACTATTCTAGGCCTGCCCCCAAAAGCCGTCGAGCCATTGAATCTTCTGGTCTTGGCGCACAAATCACCATGACACCGGCAAAACCCTGATTCATATCAGTCGCCATAAATGTCATTTACGCGATGCTCAGGTTTCTTTTAGTTCTACGCTTGAATAGCCAGAACCCAGCACCGGAGTTTTTTGTGTTCGCCAACCTGTTGATCATCTTCGCCTCCTCACTGGTGGTGATTGCACTGTTCCAGCGCCTGCGGTTGCCACCGGTGCTCGGCTATCTGTGCGTGGGGTTGATGATCGGGCCGACGGCGTTCAACTGGGTGAATGAAAGCGAAGAGCTGCCAGACCTTGCCGAACTGGGTGTGGTGTTCCTGTTGTTCTCCCTCGGGCTGGAGTTTTCCCTGTCGAAAATGATCGCGCTGCGCCAAGTCGTGTTTGGTCTGGGCAGCCTGCAAGTACTCGGTACGGGGGCGGTGCTGGGTGCCTTGCTGATGTCGCTTGGCATGCCGACCACCCCAGCTCTGTTACTGGGCGCTGGCCTTTCGCTGTCCTCAACGGCGATTGTCAGCAAAGAGCTGAGCAGCCTTGGCGAGATTTTCAGCAGTCACGGCCAGAATGCCATCGCCGTGCTGCTGTTCCAGGATGTGGTCGCAGTGTTGCTGCTGACCCTGGTGCCGGTGTTCGCCGGCAACAGCGACCAGGCCTGGTACTGGGCTTTGCCCCTGACACTGGGCAAGACGATTGTGCTGTTTATCGGCCTGCTGCTGGCCAGCCGCTGGCTGCTGCCCCGCCTGTTTCATGAAGTCGCCGCCGCCCGCTCACCCGAACTTTTCGTGCTGCTGGCGCTGGTCATCGTTTTGCTTACTGCCTGGCTGACTCACTTGCTCGGTCTCTCCCCGGCCCTGGGCGCATTTCTGGCCGGCATGCTGCTGGGGGAAAGCCATTATCGGCATCAGATCGAGGCCGATATCCGGCCATTCCGCGACATTCTCCTCGGGGTGTTTTTCGTCAGTATCGGCATGTTGATCGACTTGAAGTTGTTTGCCAGTCACGGCCTGGCGATCCTTGGACTGACACTTGGGTTGCTGGCGATCAAGGGCACGGTCGTTGCGTTGCTGGTCAAATGGCGCGGCAGCGATGGAGAAACCGCTTGGCGCAGTGGTCTGGCATTGGCTCAGGGCGGCGAGTTCTGCTTTGCGCTGATGGCACAGATGCAGCAAAACAAAATGATGCCCGCCGATTTCGGCGGTCTTTTGCTGGCTGCGACATTCTGCTCGATGCTGGTCACTCCATTATTGCTGCGCGCCGCGCCCCACCTCGCGACACGCCTGCATCGCAAACCGAACGAAGAAGTAAAACTGGCGCAAATCAGCGCGCTCACTGCCGACTTGCACAACCATGTGGTGATTTGTGGCTATGGTCGCGTCGGTCAGTCGATCGGCCGAGCCCTACGCAACGCCAAACAACCCTACGTTGCGCTGGACACCGATCCGGTGCGTGTCCAGGAGGCCGCAGTCAATGAAAGCTGCGTGCATTACGGCGATTCACGCCGCGGTGAACTGCTGCTCGCGGTAGGCCTGGCGCGCGCAAAACTGCTGGTGATCGCCGTGGACCAGAGCGACATAGCGCTGCTGATTCTCAAGGAGGCTCGCCGCTTGAACTCGACGATTCCTATCCTGGTACGCACCCGGGACGACAGTCAGCTGACCGAGTTGAAAGCGGCCGGCGCCAGTGAAGTCGTCCCTGAGTTGCTGGAGTCGAGCCTGATGCTGGCCTCCCACGCACTGATCATGCTGGGGTTGCCCGCCCACCAGGTCCAGGAACGGGCTGACCAGATACGCCATGATCGTTATCGCCTGCTGCACGGCTTTTATCCTGGAGCCGACGACGATGAAGAACAGTGAGTCAGTCCTGGCTTACGGCACCGATCTTGTGCACCGACAAGTCCGCGCCGTAATACTCCTCTTCCTGGCTAAGACGCAGACCATGGAACGCCTTGATCACGCCATACACCGTAAAGCCGCCGGCCAACGCCACGACGATCCCCAGAGCGGTGCCGATCAACTGGCTGATCAGGCTAACGCCTCCCAAGCCACCCAATGCGCTCTGGCCAAAAATGCCGCAAGCGATCCCGCCCCAGACACCGCACAATCCATGCAACGGCCAGACACCCAGCACATCATCGATACGCCATTTGACTTGAGCCGCGGTGAAGCACCAGACAAACAACGCGCCTGCGATGATACCCGTCACCAGTGCGCCGACCGGGTGCATCAGGTCCGAACCTGCACAGATCGCCACCAACCCGGCCAATGGACCATTGTGCAAAAACCCTGGGTCATTGCGCCCGACGATCAACGCCGCCATCGTGCCGCCGACCATGGCCATCAACGAATTGACCGCTACCAAACCGCTGACGCCTTGCAGTGTCTGCGCACTCATGACGTTGAAGCCGAACCAGCCGACAATCAGAATCCACGAGCCCAGCGCGAGAAAGGGAATGCTCGAGGGAGCAAACGCCACCAGCCGCCCTTCGCGATAACGCCCTTGCCGTGGCCCGAGCAACAACACGGCCGCGAGCGCCAGCCAGCCGCCCATGGCATGGACGACTACAGAACCTGCGAAATCATGGAAGCTGGCGCCAAAACGCGCCAGCAACCAGGCTTGCAAGCCGAAATTGCCATTCCACACCATGCCCTCGAAGAACGGATAGATGAATGCCACGATCAGCGCCGTGGCACACAGCTGCGGGACAAACCTGGCGCGCTCGGCAATGCCCCCGGAAATAATCGCGGGAATGGCGGCGGCAAAGGTCAGCAGAAAGAAAAACTTCACCAGTGCGTAGCCATGATCGGCGTTAATGACCGCCGCCGGCTGAAGGAAGGTGACCCCATAGGAAATCCAATAGCCTATAAAGAAGTAGGCCAGGGTCGAAATGGCGAAGTCGCTGAGGATCTTCGACAAGGCATTGACCTGGTTTTTCTGTCGAACCGTGCCGACTTCAAGAAAGGCAAAACCGGCGTGCATGGCCAGCACCATGACCGCGCCGATGAGGATGAACAACGTATTGGAGCTATGGACCAGACTGTCCACAGCGCTTTGCAGATTTTCCATGGAGTTGGCAGACCTGAAGGCTAAAAAAGCACCAAAGCGGTTCGCGCAGAGTCGTTCGTGCACCAAGTTGCGGCTCGCCATGATCAACGCGTGGTCGCGATGAACCGCTTTGGCGCACAAGGTCGTCACCTTCACGCGAGTTTTGTTTGTTTGAGTTAGGGTTTTGCTGAAATCATGCCCGGCAACAGCGCAGTGGCACGGATTAACGCACCATCACATAGCAAAAGTTGTACCACTCATTTGTACTGAACCTTCACACTGGGCTCATACTCGAACGTTTCAGAAGCCACTTACGGAGATCATCAATGGCCAGCATCAAAGCAAAGACTGCTCAAGAAATCCTGATGAACGATTTTCAAACACTGGTCAGCGACACCGAACGGTTGCTGGAGCACACCGCTACGCTGGCTGGCGATCAGGCCGACGAGTTGCGCAGCCAGATTCACGACAGCCTGCTGCGCGCCCGCGAAACCCTGAAGCTGACCGAAGATTCCCTGCGCGAACGCGGCCAGGCAGCCGTCACCGCTGCCGAAGACTATGTTCAAACCAATCCATGGCAATCGGTCGGGATCGCAGCGGGCGTCGGCTTCCTGATTGGCCTGCTGGCTACTCGGCGCTAATTATGGCTATCGGTGAATCCAGCTCGTCCGCGACGGGCACAAGCGCTTCATCGCGGCGCTTGGGTGCCGCTTTCCTTGGACTGTTGCACAGCCATGTCGAACTGTTCGGCATCGAGTTGCAGGAACAAAAAGCGCGCACCGTAAGCCTGCTGCTGTTCGCAGGCCTGGCGCTGGTCTTTGCCTTGCTGTTGCTGGTGGGGTTGTCGACGCTGGTGTTGATCCTGTTCTGGGACACTTACCGCTTGCCGGCGATCATCGGGCTCTGCGTGTTCTATACGCTCGCGGCGATCTTCTGTGCCATGCGCCTGAAGGCAGCCATTTTCGATGAGTCCTCACCCTTCCACGGCACCCTGGAAGAATTGGCCAACGATCGGGAGCGCCTGCTGCCATGAGCCTGCCTGAACTTCCCCATAACAGCTCCCGCACCGAAATGCGCAAGGCGTTGATCCGTCTGCGCATGGAAATGCATCGCCAGGAAATTCGCCACGAATCGGCGCAACTGCTGCTGCCCTTGCAGCGAGTACGCGGGATGACGCAAAACCTGCAGGACGGCTTCGGCATCAAGCACGCCCCGCTGTGGGGCATGGCGGCCGTGACATTGCTCGGGTTTCTGACCGGCAAAGGTGCCAAGAGCGGTGGTGTGAGCAGCCTGACTCGACTGGTTCGCCTGGGCACCTCGCTTGGGCCATTGATCAAGCTCGTCCTGCAAAACTCTCCGCGCAAAGACTGAACAGTCTTTATCTGGCTGCATTCTTGCAATACCACCGGGATTAACCTCTTTATCGAGAGGTTCAATCCTGTGTGCCTATCCGGTGAGCAGGTTTATCCAAAAACAAGACCTTACTAAGGAGGCCTCGTGATCGACGGGCAACCGCTCGCCTGCTTTCAGCCGTTCATCGATACCGCTACGGGCCGTATCGCGGGTGTCGAAGCGCTGGGTCGACTTCGACAACCCGACGGTCAACTTGCCTCGGTGGGACCGCTGTTTGCGGACCCGCGAACGCCCGCCGTTGCCCTGCGTCGTCTTGATCGCCAGATTCGCGACAACGCCCTGAGCCGCCTGCATGAAGCGCCTGCGGACTGGTTTCTGAGCCTGAACATTTCACCCCGATGGATCAACCGCTTGCGGCCGAACCAGGCGCTACCGAGCCTCAAGCAATTGGTCAGGCACGATGTCGACCCGCAACGCATCGTCTTCGAAATCACCGAGCTTGGGGGCGACATTCAGCGTCTGGCCGATGTCGTGGCCCGCTACCGACAGGCCGGCGCACGGATCGCCATCGATGACTTCGGTGCCGGCTACTCTCAGCTCGATCGCGTATTGGCCCTGCAGCCGGACATTCTCAAGCTCGACATGCGGCTGTTCCAGGCTGCGGCATTGGGCGGTCCCAGCAGTGACGTGGTGAAGGCACTGGCGCAAATGGCCGAGAAAACCGGTTGCTGGATCATCGCCGAAGGCGTGGAAACCGAAGCCCAACTGAATTTTGCCCTCGAGTGCGGCTCACGCTATGTGCAGGGTTTTCTGTTTGCCCGGGCGCAAGCGGACTTTTTCGCTTCCAATGCCTTCGTCGAGCATTTCGCACAACTGCGCCAACGCTATGTTCAACAGAAGCTGGACGAACGCAGCCGACTGAATACCATGCGCCAGCAACTCTGCGAGTTGATGGCCATTCTGCAAGTCTGGGCCCAGGCCCGTGCACCGCTGAGCGCCTTGCCACAACTGGACGCATTTCCCTGGCTGTTGCGCTTCTATCAATGCGACCGCCATGGCACGCAGCTGACGCCCAATCTGGAATGGCGCAACAACGGCTGGGAGGCCGATAACCGCTACCTGGGTCACAACTGGTCATGGCGTCCTTACTTTTATCACTTGCTGGCCGAAGGCTGGGAAGAACGGCGCCTGACACTCTCGAGCACCTACCGCGATGCCACCAGCAATCAGTACTGCCTTACCGCCGGGCAATTTTTTGACAACGGCGAGCGACTGCTGCTCATCGACATCGACGCTGCCGGGCTCTAGTTCCACTTGCGGGCACAGGCGGGAACCCCGAAGCTAGAGCATCAGTCACCTGACGGAGAGCCCAGCCTTGGATTGGCAAACCCTGCTTACCCGCGAACGCCTCGGAAAGCCGCTGCACAGCCCTGAAGAACTCGGCCGCAGCCCTTTCCACAAAGACCACGACCGCATTATTTTCTCGGGGGCTTTTCGCCGCCTCGGGCGCAAGACCCAGGTTCATCCAGTCTCCAGCAACGATCATATCCACACACGCCTGACTCACTCGCTGGAAGTCAGTTGTGTGGGTCGATCCCTGGGCATGCGAGTCGGTGAAACCATACGCGGCGCCTTGCCTGACTGGTGCGAAC
This sequence comes from Pseudomonas sp. DR48, assembly GCF_019823085.1. Taxonomy (NCBI): domain Bacteria; kingdom Pseudomonadati; phylum Pseudomonadota; class Gammaproteobacteria; order Pseudomonadales; family Pseudomonadaceae; genus Pseudomonas; species Pseudomonas sp. DR48. The sequence goes on from NZ_CP081946.1 coordinate 7,157,094, forward strand.
CGAGCGATCTGGGGATGGTGGTGCAATCGGCCTGTCTTGCCCACGACATCGGCAATCCGCCCTTCGGTCATTCCGGCGAAGACGCGATTCGTCACTGGTTCCAGCAAGCCGCAGGCCGGGGCTGGCTGGACGCCATGAGCGAGGTCGAACGTGACGACTTCCTTAATTTCGAAGGCAACGCTCAAGGTTTTCGGGTGCTCACCCAACTGGAATACCACCAGTTCGACGGCGGCACCCGACTGACCTATGCCACCCTGGGCACTTACCTGAAGTACCCATGGACGGCAAAACACGCCGACTCACTGGGCTACAAAAAACACAAGTTCGGCTGCTACCAGAGCGAGCTTGGACTGTTGGAGCAGATTGCTCAGAAACTCGGTCTTCCCCAACTGGAGGAACAGCGCTGGGCGCGACATCCGCTGGTGTACTTGATGGAAGCTGCCGATGACATCTGTTACGCGCTGATCGATCTGGAAGATGGTCTGGAGATGGATCTGCTTGAGTACGCCGAGGTCGAGTCGCTGCTCCTTGACCTGGTGGGCGACGATCTTCCGCAAACCTATCGCCAATTGGGGCCACTGGATTCGCGTCGTCGCAAATTGGCAATCCTGCGAGGCAAAGCCATCGAGCACCTGACCAATGCCGCAGCCCGGGCTTTCGTCGAGCAACAGGACGCGCTGCTGGCTGGCACGCTGACCGGCGACCTGGTGGAACACATGCACGGGCCGGCCAAACGTTGCGTCTTGAATGCCAAAGACATGGCGCGCAAAAAGATCTTCCAGGACAAGCGCAAGACACTGCATGAAATCGGCGCTTACACCACGCTGGAAATCCTGCTCAACGCGTTCTGTGGTGCGGCACTGGAACAACACAACGGCCGGACGCCGTCCTTCAAGAGCCGCCGCATCCTGGACCTGCTGGGCAACAATGCGCCTGATCCTCATGGTCCTTTACACAACTCGTTCCTGAGAATGATCGACTTCATTGCCGGCATGACCGACAGCTATGCCAGTGAAATGGCACTGGAAATGACCGGTCGCGCCAGCCACGGGTGAGAACCTTTCGATCAGCCGTCACGACTGGCGACGGCTGATCGACAGTCACCCGCACTTCAACGTCAAACGAATTGCCCTACACCCTGTACAGAGCGGACTGATCGATTGCACGGGCGAATCGCGAAATAATGGGCGCCCTCTCTGCCCGACAGATGAAGTATGAAAAATCCTGAGTTCAAAAACGATTGGCGCATCCTGCTGGTGGAAGACCATCCCTTTCAGCTCAGGGCGACCCAATATCTGCTTGAGAGTTACGGCTTCACCCAACTCACCGCCACTGACAGCGCCGAATCCGCCTTGCAGCAGATGTTCGATGCATCGCACCCCTTCGACATTCTCCTGTGCGATCAATGCCTGCCCGATCTTCCCGGCCTGGAGTTGATCGAACTGGCGAGCCAGAGGGGAATGATCAGGCAAGCGATACTGCTGAGCAGCCTGACATCCATTGAACTGGACGAACTTGAAAGAGTGGCCTGCGAACACAGACTACCGTTATTGGGCTACTTGATAAAACCATTGAAACAATCAGACTTTAGAAACTTGTTGACCTTGGCCTCACTGTAAAACCACGCCAACAAACATAGACTATATTCAACAATAACAAGACGACTAACTCAGTTCTCCAGCGACGCAGACACTTCTGCAACTCTTTCACTAGTCCTCATGCAGAACCTAGTTGATACGTAGTCTGATTCTTCTTCCTTTGTAGGATTTGTCCTATATTGCTGCTATCGCCCAGTCAGTTCATGCGCCCCCTCAACTATCTGAGCTAAGGTGCGCGCTTTATTTGAGCTCGTATGGGATCTGATTATGAACTCCGTTTTTATTGTCGACGATCACCCCGTCATCCGTCTTGCAGTCCGAATGTTGCTCGAACACGAAGGTTACAAAGTTGTCGGCGAAACGGACAACGGGGTCGACGCCATGCAGATGGTGCGTGAATGCATGCCCGACCTGGTCATTCTCGACATCAGCATTCCCAAGCTGGATGGGCTGGAAGTTCTCTCCCGATTCAACGCCATGAGTACCCCCCTTAAAACACTAGTGTTAACGGCACAATGCCCGACGCTTTTCGGTATTCGCTGCATGCAATCCGGCGCGTCAGGGTATGTTTGCAAACAAGAGGATCTCAGTGAACTGGTGAGTGCAATCAAAGCGGTACTATCAGGTTACAACTATTTCCCAAGCCAGGCCTTGAACCCGGTTCGAAGTGATGACATTCGATACGCCGACCTTGAGTTATTCAAATCAGTCAACGACCGGGAATTAATGGTATTGCAACTTTTTGCCCAAGGCCGCACCAACAAGGAAATTGCCAAGGGCATGTTCCTGAGCAACAAGACCGTCAGCACCTACAAAAAACGCCTCATGCAAAAACTCAAAGCCAAGTCGCTCGTTGAACTTATTGATATGGCAAAACGCAACGCATTAGTGTGAGAGACCGGATGCCCAGTCGTTTAAAGGATTATTTACTATTGATGACGGTGGGTTTATGCCTGAGCACCTCAGCGCCAGCCGCGCCGACCGCCAGCAAGGCCTTCACCTTGCTCAGTCGTTCAATGATCGGGAACATGGAAGTCCAACTGGATAATTCCCAACACCAATGGGTTAACAATAAGCGTGAATTGATTCTGGGCACGTCTGCCCCCGATTACCCTCCTTTCGACCTGACCGCCAGTGGCTGCGACTATGAAGGTTTTACCGCCGACTACGCGGGCATCCTGGGCCAGACCATCGGGTTACCCGTCAAGGTTCAGCGTTACGCGTCCCGGGGAGATGCGATCCAGGCACTGGAAAAAGGCGAGGTCGACCTGCTCGGTAGCGCCAACGGTTTTGAGGCTCGCAATGCCGATATTGTGCTTTCCACACCCTATGCCGTGGATCAACCGGTTCTGGTGACACGCGAAGGAGAGAGCCGATCCCTGAGCGATGGCCTGGCCGGGCTGCGCCTGAGCATGGTGTACCACTATCTACCGCTGGAAGAGGTCAAAGCTTTGTATCCGAAGGCGATCATCACCGCCTACCCCTCCTACCAGAATGCAATCAATGCGGTGGCCTTCGGCCAGGCCGATGTGTTCCTCGGCGATACGATTTCAACCCACTACATGATCAACAAGGGTTATCTGAACAACATCCGCATGGCCAACTTCGGTAAACACGAGGCCCATGGATTCAGCTTTGCCGTGCACAAAGACAACCCGCAACTGCTTGAGATCATCAACGCGATACTCAAAGCCATCCCTGCCAATGAACGGGAAAACATCGCCAAACGCTGGAGTGCCGGCAGTGACATCCTGCTCACCGATCAGAAGTTGCAGCTCACCCACCGCGAAGAGGGCTGGCTGGCGCAACATCCTGTGGTGCGCGTCGTGGTCAACGAGGCATACGCACCGCTGACTTTTTTCGACAGCGACGCCAACTTTCGAGGCGTTACCGCAGACTTGCTCGAACTGATCAGGTTGCGCACCGGTTTGCGCTTCGAGATTCATCGCAGCCGCAACGATGACGAGATGATCGAGCAGGTCAGCAGCCATCGGGCCGACCTCATCGCCGCCCTGCTGCCAAGCACGCAACGGGAAACGGAGCTGAACTTCAGCCGCCCCTATCTGCAAAACTCGATTGTCCTGCTGACGCGCAAGGCGGCTGGCAGCCCCACCACGCTGATGCAGCTGTCAGGCAAGCGCCTGGCGATTGCCCAAGGCAATCCACTGGTGAATTACCTTCGTCGCGACTTCCCCGGTATCCACCTGATAGAAACCCCGGACGCCTTCAGTGCCGTGGAAATGCTCGCCGAGGGCCAGGCTGAAGGTGCCGTGAACTCACTGGTGATCGCCAACTATTTCATCTCCTCCAGAATCTTCGAAAACACCCTCCAGATCAGCACCACCATTGGCACCCAGCAAGCCGCGTTCTCCCTGGCAACCAGACACGACGACAACGAATTGAACTCGATCCTCGACAAGGCGCTGCTGAGCATCACGCCGGAAGAACTGGGCATTATCAATAGCCGTTGGCGAGGCTACTCGTCGGTCTCGCAAACCTGGCGCAACTATCATCGAGTGTTCTATCAGATCGTTATCGGCGTCGGCGTGCTGCTACTGATTTCCGTCACCTGGAATGCTTACATGCGTCGCCAGATCCGTCAGCGCCAAGCCGCCGAACTGGCGCTGAACGATCAACTCGAATTCATGCGATCGCTGGTCAATGGCACGCCTCATCCGATCTACGTGCGTGATCGCCAAGGCCTGCTGCAAAGCTGCAACGACAGTTACCTGGAAACGTTTGGCGTGAAACGCGAAGACGTGATGGGCAAGAATGTCACGCAGGGCAGCATGAACAACACCTCCGAAGCGCGAGCGTATCAAGCGGATTACCAGCGCGTCGTGGCCGAAGGCAGGCCGCTGATTCTCGACCGGCCACTGCACATCGGTGACCGCATGCTGACGATTTATCATTGGATTCTTCCCTACCGGGACTCTACCGGCGAGGTTCAAGGCGTTATCGGCGGCTGGATCGATATCAGCGATCGACGACAACTGTTCGACGACCTGCGGGCTGCCAAAGAGCGTGCAGATGAGGCCAGCCGCGCCAAAAGTACCTTTCTGGCCACCATGAGTCATGAGATCCGCACGCCGATGAACGCGATTATCGGCATGCTTGAGCTCACCCTCAAACGCATCGATCACAACCATTGCGATCGTCCGGGCATTGAGGTGGCCTATCACTCGGCCAAAGAGTTACTGGAGCTGATCGGGGACATTCTGGACATTGCGCGAATCGAATCCGGACGTTTGAGCCTGAGCCCGGAACGCGTCAACCTGAGTGAAACGGTGATATCGGTCGTTCGTATTTTCGACGGTCTGGCGCGCCAGAAAAATCTGGTCCTGCTGCTTGACTTCGATCCTGGCAACCCGCCCTGCGACGTCCTGCTGGACCCGATGCGCTTCAAGCAGGTGCTGTCCAACCTGGTGAGCAACGCCATCAAGTTTACCGAGCAGGGTCAGATCAGGATCGTGGTCGAGTTGCATCCCACCGATGACGCCGACAGGGTCCTGCTGCAGTTACAGGTTCAGGACAGCGGGATGGGGATCAGCGAACAGGATCAACAGCGTCTGTTCGAGCCTTTTGCCCAGGCTGATCATTCGGAGCAATCGGCCAGAGGTGGTGCAGGTCTGGGCCTGGTGATCAGTCGCAACCTGTGCGAAATGATGGGCGGCAGCCTGCAATTGAGCAGCCAGAGCGGTGTTGGCACTCAGGTCCAGGTCTCGTTGCACCTTGCAACGCTACCGCCCAGACAGGCGCCCGAAGCCGCTGCCCCGCAGATCCACACCACCCAGGCTGCGTTGAACGTCCTGGTGGTCGATGATCATCCGGCCAATCGCTTGCTCATGTGCCAGCAACTGGAGTTCCTGGGGCATCGCTTCAGCGCTGCACCGGATGGCGAGGCGGGACTGCAAGCGTGGAAGGACGGAGCGTTTGACCTGGTGATTGCCGACTGCAACATGCCCCTCATGAATGGATACGAACTGGCTCGCTCCATTCGCCAACACGAACAACAAACCCTGGCCAGGCCATGCACCATTCTGGGGTTCACCGCCAACGCGCAGCTGGAGGAAATTCAGCGCTGCAAACACGCCGGGATGGACGACTGCCTGTTTAAACCACTTAGTCTGACCGCGTTGAGTCAGTGGGTCGAAGGAAGGGCACCGACGGTCCGCGATCCGGCTTTCAGCCTGGAAGGTCTGCACCTGTTGACGGGGGGCAATCCGATCCTGGACCAGCGATTGTTGTCCGAGCTACTGAACAGCAACCGCCTGGACCGGCAAGAGTTGCAAGCCTTGGCCCCTTCACAAGGCCGACAGTCATTCATCGACGTTGCCCATAAAATCAAGGGTGCCGCGCGCATCGTCCAGGCCTGCCGATTGATCGACAGCTGCGAGGCGCTCGAAACCGCCTGCCACACGGCGTTTCACCACGATGAAGTGGCTCACTGCGTCAAAGCCATGGAGCGTGCCATGCACGAACTGGAGCATGCCTTGCAACAGCAAATAGCGCAAAACGACAAAGGCAGAACGACGGAGCCTTAACTATGCTTGGACGCTGAGCAGTGTGTTAAACATCATGGAGAGACCGCAATGCCCAGCCCACTGCGCCCCGAACGTCGGTTTCCCCTGCACGTTCACATCAGTGTGATGTTCACCTTCCTGCTGTTGCTGACCGGTGTGGTGCTGGGCATTTTCCACTACGGGCAGACCACTCAGATCATTCTTTCCAGCAGCGAAAAGCTCTTCAACCGCATCGAGCAGGATGTCCGCCTGGACCTGCAAGGCACCTATGAACCCATTCGCCATTTGCTAAGCCTGCTGGTGGACTACCCGGCGACTCAGGCGCCGGATCTGGAGCAGCGCCTGGCATTGCTCAAGCCGTTCAGCCAATCGCTCAAAGACAATCCCAATCTGGCATCGTTGTATCTGGGCTACAGCAACGGCGACTTTTTCATGGTTCGGCCCCTGCGAACCACGGCCCTGAAGACAGCCTTGAAGGCGCCGGATACAGCGGCGTATCAAGTCTGGAGCATCGAACACGACGTTAACGGTGGTCAACCCCGCTCCCAATCATTGTTTTTTGATCAATCCCTGAGCCTGCTCGGCCGCCAGGACAATCCCGACGAAACCTTCGATCCGCGCACTCGGGCCTGGTTTCCCAGCGCGCGCGGCGACGAGGGCCAGATCACCACAGAACCCTACATTTTTTTCTCCACCCACAACATCGGCACCACCCTGGCCCGGCGCAGTGGCGAAGACGCAGTGATCGGTGCCGACCTGACGCTGGCCGAATTATCGGCAACCCTGGCCAAGCATGTGGTCACCCCCCATACCGAAATCGTACTGTTCGATGCCCAGGGCAACGCGATTGCCTACCCCGACAGCAGCAAACTGATCGTCGACGACCAGACCGCCCGCCTGATCAAGGCAGCCGACCTGAGCCCCGGTCTCAGTGCCCTGCTCGCCCACCCATCGACCGGCAAGCGCCTGCACGCCGCAGGCCGTCAATGGATCGTGGCGCGGAGCAGCATGCAGGAAGGCGGCCCCCAGGGACTGCAACTGGCGCTGCTGGTGCCCGAGGACGAATTGCTCGTCGATGCCTACCGCATGCGCTGGCAAGGTGCGCTGATTACCCTGACGACGTTGCTGTTGTGCCTGCCGGTGGGATGGCTGATCTCAAGAATCCTGGTCAAGCCACTGCGTGCGCTGGTGCAGGAAGCCGATGCTGTGCGCAGTTTCAATTTCAATTTTCCCGTCGGCCATCGCTCGCCGGTGCTCGAGGTCGACCAACTGAGCGTTTCGATGGCGCGGATGAAGGACACCCTGGGGAGTTTTTTCCAGATTACCGACAGCCTGAGCGCCGAGACCCGTTTCGAGCCCTTGCTGCAACGGGTGCTGTTTGAAACCGTGAAGATCGGGCAAGCCCAGGCGGGTCTCATTTACCTGCGCGAGCGTGATAGCGATCGCATGGAGCCCCATGGCCTGGTCATCAACGACACGTCACAGGCATTGCCGTCGTTCGCTGTTGAAGGTCACGACCTTCACGACCCGCGGAGCCCTCAGTGGATGCAGTCGCTGTCGAATGCCGACAATGTCGTGACCAGACTGGGTTTCGAACAGGCGGGGGATCTGCAAAAAGTCTTGCTCGCGCTGGAATGTCCCCGGGTTCACCTGATCGGCATCCGTTTGCACAATCGACACAACGAAACCGTGGGCTTGCTTATTCTGCTGTTGGCCGACAGCGGCACGCCAAGTGACCTGGACAAACTCCGCCCGGATCGCATTGCGTTTCTCCAGGCTGTTTCCGGCGCGGCGGCCGTGAGCATTGAGAGTCAGCGTCTGCAAGCCAAACAGAAACAGCTGTTGGATTCATTCATTCAATTGCTCGCTGGCGCGATCGATTCCAAAAGCCCTTACACCGGCGGTCATTGCCAGCGAGTCCCGGCACTGACGCTGATGCTCGCCCAGGCTGCCGCTGACAGCCAGGAACCGGCCTTCAGCGGCTATCAACCCACCGAAGACGAATGGGAGGCGCTGCACATTGCAGCCTGGCTGCACGACTGCGGCAAGGTCACCACACCAGAGTACGTGGTCGACAAGGCCACCAAACTGGAAACCCTGAACGACCGCATTCACGAGGTTCGTACCCGTTTCGAAGTGCTCAAGCGCGATGCCTGGATCGCCTATTGGCAGGCCATCGCTTCTGGCGGTGACGAGCAGGCTCTGGCTGAATTGCGCAATACCACACTGGCGGCGCTCGATGATGATTTCGCCTTTGTCGCCCGTTGCAATCTGGGCGGCGAGGCCATGGTCGAAGCTGATCTGCAACGCCTGCGCAGCATTGCCCAACGGACCTGGACCCGAACCCTGGATGACCGTCTGGGTGTGTCCTGGGAAGAAAATCGTCGCCAGGCACGAACCCCGGCGCCGACCTTGCCTGTCAGTGAGCCCTTGTTGGCGGACAAACCCGAGCACCTGTTCGAACGTGCCGAAAGCGAACTGATTCCACCGGACAACCCATGGGGCTTCAAACTGGATGTACCGCGTTACAAATACAACCGGGGCGAGCTCTATAACCTGAGCATCACCCGAGGCACGCTGACCCGCGAGGAGCGCTACATCATCAACCACCACATGGTGCAGACGATCCTGATGCTCAGCCACCTGCCCTTCCCTGGCCACCTCCAGAATGTCGCGGAAATAGCTGGCGGCCACCACGAGAAAATGGACGGCACCGGTTATCCCAAACAGTTGAAGCGTGAAGAAATGAGCCTGCCGGCGCGGATGATGGCGATTGCCGATATTTTCGAGGCACTGACCGCCGCCGATCGGCCCTACAAGAAGGCCAAGACCCTGAGCGAAGCGCTGGGCATCATGGCCACCATGTGCCGTGACGCCCATATCGATCCGGAGTTGTTTGGATTGTTCATCAACGCCGGCATCTATAAGCAGTACGCCGAGCGCTTCCTCGACCCGCAGCAAATCGACACGGTCGACCCTTCAAGCCTGCTGCTAAAGGCAGGCTTGAAAGGATAATCAACAATCGGTCAGACGCAGAAAAATCGCCGCCAGCTGCTCGATACCGGCCTGATCTTCAACGGTAAAACGCGCCAGCTTCGGGCTGTCCAGGTCCAGCACACCGATCAGGCGACCGTCCTTGACCAGCGGCACGACGAGTTCGCTATTGGAGGCACTGTCGCACGCGATATGCCCGGCAAATGCGTGCACGTCTTCCACACGCTGGGTCTGCAAGGTGGATGCAGCGGTTCCGCATACGCCGCGACCGAACGGAATCCGTACACAAGCGATCTGCCCCTGAAACGGTCCCAGCACCAGCTCATCGTTGCGATTGAGGTAGAAACCGGCCCAGTTCAGGTCGTCGAGCTGGTTGAACAGAAATGCCGAGAACTGCGCTGCGTTCGCGATAAAATCACGCTCATCGGCCAGCAACGACTCCAACTGCGCCCACAACATGCCGTAACCATCCAGGCCTTGGCCGCTCTTCTGTAAATCGATCATGCTTTTTGCTCCAACAACTTCAGCCCGACCCAATAGCGGGCAAATTGATACGCGCAACGTCCGTTGCGATTGCCTCGGCCCGTGGCCCAGCGCACCGCGAGGATGTCCAGTTGTTCGTCACGCTGCCACGCCAGGCCCGCTTTATCGGCCAATTGCCCGATCCAGTGTTCGACGACGTTGAGGAAATGCTCTTGAGTAAATGGATAGAACGACAGCCACAATCCAAAACGGTCCGACAGCGCGATCTTGTCTTCCACCGCCTCGCTGGGATGCAATTCGCCGTCGACCCTTTTCCAGTTTTCGTTATCGCTTTCCTTTTCCGGCACCAGGTGGCGACGGTTGGAGGTGGCGTACAGCAAAACGTTATCCGGCGCCTGTTCAAGCGAGCCGTCGAGCACGCTCTTGAGCACGCGATAGTCGCCCTCGCCCGACTCGAACGACAGGTCATCGCAAAACAACACAAAACGCTGGGGCAACCTGGCAATCTGTTCGACCACTCGCGGCAGATCCGCCAGGTGATCGCGCTCGATCTCGATCAATCGCAAGCCGGCGTGAGCGTGCTCGGCCAGCAAGGCGCGCACCAGCGACGATTTACCGGTGCCGCGCGAGCCCCACAGCAAGGCGTGGTTGGCGGGCATGCCGTCGAGGAATTGCTGGGTATTGCGCCCCAATTGTTCCACTTGGCGGTCGACACCGATCAGGTCGGACAAGCGCGTGTCGAGGCTTACTTGCAGTGGCAACAGAAAACCGCTGCGCCCCTCACGCTGCCAGCGTGCGGCCAGGCAATGCGTCCAGTCGATGGCTTGCCGAGGCGCAGGCAGCAGTGGCTCGATACGGGCCAGAACGGCATCGGCGCGTTCAAGAAAAGCATTCAATCGGGAATCCACGTCTTCTCCTCGGGCACGTTCACAGTGATGATGGCATTACAACGAAGAAACACAGCGTTCGGGGTTCGGCGCATCCCTTGTTATGCAAGGGCTCGCGAGAACATCGGTATCGATGCATGATCGACTATGCTTGAGCAGCGAAGGGAAACGGAAGTGGTTCAACACCCCATGGATATCAAGTTCACCCAGCGGCTGTCATACAAGCAAGCCAGGCTTACTGTGCTTGTCGGATTCATTCTGGGCACGCTGCTCAGCCTGCTGCAAATTGGCATCGATTATGCCAGTGAAGACGCTTCCATCAACCGCGAAATACTGTCTTTGCTGGAAATCAGCCATAACCCGGCATCGCGTATCGCTTACAACATCGACGCTGAACTCGCCCAGGAACTGACCATGGGCCTGCTGCGCTCGCCGGCGATCATCAACGCGAAACTGACCGACAACAACAATACAGTGCTGGCCAGCGTCAAACGCCCGGCCATGCAAAACAATTACCGGATGATCAGCGACTTCCTGTTCGGCGCCAACCGCCAATTTGAAGACCGCCTTTACCTCGACCACTTGCCGAACGAATCATTGGGCACCTTGCAGCTGCAAGTCGATACATACGCCTTTGGCAGCCGCTTCCTGCGCCGCGCCGAAGTGACATTGCTCAACGGTTTCGCCCGCAGCCTGATCCTGACCGGCATTTTGCTCGCATTGTTCTACGTCATGCTGACCAAGCCACTGGTGCGGGTCATCCGTGAACTCAGTGGTCGCGATCCGCGCAGCGCGGAGCCTACTTCACTGGAATGCCCGGCCGGGCACTCCAACGATGAAATTGGCGTCCTGGTCAGTGTGGCCAATCAACAGTTCGAAAACATTGCCACCGAGATTCAGCAACGACGCAACGCGGAAAATAGGCTCACCGACTATTTAGGGCAACTGGAAAACATCGTCTCGGCCCGCACCGCCGAACTCAAGGCGATCAACGCCAGGCTCAGTCAATCCAATGAGGAACTGGAAGTCGCCCGCAGCACCGCGCTGGACATGGCCGAGGCGCGTGCGGCGTTCCTGGCGAACATGAGCCATGAAATCCGCACGCCGCTCAACGGCTTGCTGGGTATGATCGCACTCTCGCTGGACGGCCCGCTCAATGCCGAGCAACAGCAACAGCTGTCCATCGCCCATGACTCGGGCAAAGTGCTGGTGGAACTGCTCAACGATATCCTCGACCTGTCGAAGTTCGATGCCGGCCAGCTCGAACTCGAACACATCCCCTTCGATCTCGGCTCGCTGATCGAAGACACCGCCAACCTGTTGTCGCAGAACGCCGCGCCCAGCGTCGAACTGACATGCCTGATCGATCCGTACTTTCCGGCGCTGGTTATGGGGGATCCGACCCGGGTCCGGCAGATCGTCAGCAACCTGTTGTCCAACGCCCTCAAGTTCACCCGCTTCGGTCGCGTCGACGTGCGTCTTTCCACGTTCGAGGACGGCGTACGCATTGAAGTATGCGACACCGGGATCGGGATCGCCCAGGATGCCCAGGTCAAGATTTTCCAACCCTTTACGCAGGCAGGTGCTGGCATCACCCGTCAGTTCGGCGGCACCGGTCTGGGTCTGGCGCTGACCTACAACCTCTGCGAAGCCATGCAGGGGCGTCTGACCATCAGCTCTGAAGCGGGCTTCGGCAGCCAGTTCTGCGCCGACCTGCCATTGCCCTCACACACCCGGGCCATGCCGCCGGTACCTTTGCCCGGCAAGGTTATCGCGATCACTGCCGCCAGCAGCGGCTTGGCCGAACTGTTGAAAAAACTGTTGCCCGGCTGGGGACTCGACTATCAACAGCGTTCCATTGATGACTCGTTGATCGGTCTGAACTGCGACGTACTGATTACTGACTGCCCCGAATGCCTGTTCCGCCTGCGCCCTACTCTGGATGCCCCGATTCTGCTGGTGACCGCCTACGGCAATTTCATGCCGAGCGAACAAGCGAGCGCCCTGGCGCCCTTGCAACAGCAGGCGCGCCCTCTGGCGCGCAATGCGCTTTACCAGACATTGCGGCGAATTTTGCAGCCGGAAACCAACCTGATCAACGGCGCCCGGGTCGCAGCACTCACCGCCCTGAAACGCGGGCGCGTCCTGTTGGTGGAAGACAACCCGGTCAATCAACTGGTGGCGAAGGGCATGCTTGGAAAGCTCGGTTGCGAGGTGGTCGTCGCCGCTCATGGCGCTGAAGCGCTGGATCAGCTCGAGCAAAGTGAATTCGACCTGGTGTTGATGGACTGCAACATGCCGGTGATGGACGGCTATGAAGCCAGTCGGCAGATCCGTCGCAGCGGGCGCTGGCCAGAATTACCCATTGTCGCCCTGACTGCCAACGCCATGTCCGAGGAACGCGAACGCTGCCGCGCAGCGGGCATGAGCGACTACCTGGCCAAGCCCTTCCGCCGGGAAGAGTTGGCCACCCTGCTCGACTTGTGGATACCGACTACGACAGTGCTTTGATTTGCCCCAACAGGTGATCCAGGCCCTCGCGCAAATCGCTCAGGCGATCCAGATCCACGCCGCTGTCACACAACAGGCGAGCCTTGAGCGGCCCGACCTGATCGCGCAATGCCTTGCCAGCTGGTGACAGGCTCAAGTGCACTTCGCGCTCATCGCGCGCCGAACGCTGGCGCTGCACCAGTTGCAGCTGCTCAAGACGCTTGAGCAGCGGCGTCAGAGTGCCGGAGTCCAGCGCCAGACGCTCACCCAGCGCCTTGACCGTCGGCTGTTCTGGAGCCGCTTCCTGCCATTCCCACAACACCAGCATCGCCAGGTACTGCGGGTAGGTCAGGCCGAGTTGATCGAGCATCGGCTTGTAGGCACGGATCACCGCCCGCGACGCAGCGTACAGCTTGAAACACAGCTGACTGTCGAGCTTGAGCGAATCGACTGACAACGTGTTCATTTGAGCAGGGCTTCGATCTCGCGGCTCAGGTCCTGCGGCTTGGTCGCGGGAGCGAAGCGCTTGACCAGCTTACCGTCCTTGCCGATCAGGAACTTGGTGAAGTTCCACTTGATGCCCTGGGAACCGAGTACGCCCGGGGCGCGCTTTTTCAGCTGCACAAAAAGCGGGTGAGCCCCGGCGCCGTTGACTTCGATCTTTTTGAACAACGGGAAACTGACACCGAAATTCAGCTCGCAGAACTCGGAGATCGCCCCTTCATTGCCCGGCTCCTGCTTGCCGAACTGATTGCACGGAAAGCCTAGGACCACCAGACCTTGATCCTTATAGGTCTGCCACAACTCTTCAAGGCCTTTGTACTGCGGAGTGAATCCGCATTTGCTGGCGGTGTTGACCACCAGCACGGCCTTGCCGGCGTAATCGGCCAGGGTCTTTTGCTCACCCGTGATAGTGGTGCAAGGGATGCTCAGCAGATTGTCGCTCATGGTCCGGACTCTGAATGAGGGAAGATGGGCTAAACATAGCGAGCAATTGAATTGTGTGCAATTTAATAATCCGATGAGCGATCAATGGATCGCTCCCGAATTCTTACTCGCGCGGCACCAGGTCCAGGCACACCGAGTTGATGCAATAACGCAGGCCGGTCGGCGGCGGGCCGTCCGGAAACACGTGGCCCAGGTGTGCATCACATTTGGCGCAGACCACTTCCGTGCGGATCATGCCGTGGCTGACGTCACGGATCTCGACCATCGCACTGTCACCGATCGGCGCGTAAAAGCTCGGCCAGCCGCAGCCGGAGTCGAACTTGGTCTTGGAGTCGAACAACGGCTCATTGCAGCAGATGCAGTGGTACACACCGTCGGTCTTGGTGTCGTTGTATTTACCGGAGAACGGACGTTCGGTGCCCTTGAGGCGGCAAACGTTGTATTGCTCCGGATCGAGCATTGCCTTCCATTCTTCCAGGGTTTTATCCAACTTTTCCATCGTCACACCTCAGCAGCTGAAAAAGCCCGATCTGTATCTTTTCCACGGATCAGGCGGCACGTATGATTGCGCCTCGTCAAACGCCAGTCTGGCAGCCACGCCACGCGCATTCAAACGGATTATGAATGCCGCGACTCAAGGCGTCAGACCTGTGTGAAGACGCAGGATTCCCAGCACGGTCGTTCATACGACGCCTGGATCGTTCATTTTCGGGAACACATCGCCATGCAGGTCAGCAAATCGAACAAGCTCGCCAACGTCTGCTACGACATTCGCGGCCCAGTGCTCAAGCACGCCAAACGCCTGGAAGAGGAAGGCCATCGCATCCTCAAGCTGAACATCGGCAACCCGGCGCCTTTTGGTTTCGAAGCGCCGGATGAAATCCTTCAGGACGTGATCCGCAATCTGCCGACCGCCCAGGGCTACAGCGATTCGAAGGGCCTGTTCAGCGCGCGCAAAGCCGTCATGCAGTATTACCAACAAAAACAGGTCGAAGGTGTCGGCATTGAAGACATCTACCTGGGCAACGGCGTTTCCGAGCTGATCGTGATGTCGATGCAGGCATTGCTGAACAATGGCGACGAAGTACTCGTGCCGGCCCCGGACTACCCGCTGTGGACCGCCGCTGTCAGCCTGTCCGGCGGCAACCCGGTGCATTACCTGTGCGACGAGCAGGCCAACTGGTGGCCGGACCTGGCTGACATCAAGGCCAAAATCACCCCGAACACCAAGGCGCTGGTGATCATCAACCCGAACAACCCGACCGGCGCGGTGTACTCCAGGGAAGTGCTGCTGGGCATGCTCGAACTGGCCCGCCAGCACAACCTGGTGGTTTTTTCCGACGAAATCTACGACAAGATCCTGTACGACGATGCGGTGCACATCTGCACCGCATCCCTGGCGCCGGACCTGTTGTGCCTGACCTTCAACGGCCTGTCCAAGTCCTATCGCGTCGCCGGATTCCGTTCCGGCTGGATCGCCATTTCCGGTCCGAAACACCACGCCCAGAGCTACATTGAGGGCATCGACATGCTGGCCAACATGCGCCTGTGTGCCAACGTGCCGAGCCAACACGCGATCCAGACCGCCCTGGGCGGTTACCAAAGCATCAACGACCTGGTGCTGCCGCAAGGTCGCCTGCTGGAACAACGCAATCGTACCTGGGAACTGCTCA
This sequence comes from Pseudomonas sp. DR48, assembly GCF_019823085.1. Taxonomy (NCBI): domain Bacteria; kingdom Pseudomonadati; phylum Pseudomonadota; class Gammaproteobacteria; order Pseudomonadales; family Pseudomonadaceae; genus Pseudomonas; species Pseudomonas sp. DR48. The sequence goes on from NZ_CP081946.1 coordinate 7,172,690, forward strand.
ACGATATTCCGGGCGTGAGCTGCGTCAAGCCGATGGGTGCGTTGTATGCGTTCCCGCGGATCGACCCGAAAGTCTGCCCGATCCACAACGATGAAAAATTCGTGCTCGACCTGCTGCTCTCCGAGAAGCTGCTGGTGGTACAAGGCACGGCGTTCAACTGGCCTTGGCCGGACCACTTCCGCGTCGTGACCCTGCCGCGGGTCGATGATCTGGACATGGCCATCGGCCGGATCGGCAACTTCCTCAAAACCTATCGCCAGTAAGCGGACTGTTACCGTGCGGCGCCTACGAATGTCGCACGGTGATTGATTCAGCAACATATCTCTGCGTCCCGCCTGACATCACCGCCGCCAACGCTGGCTCTTGCCACGTTGCGTGGCCGCGCCTAACAACGACGGGGTCCGGGACGCGAATCGGCTGACAAACACATCGCGCATCAACCTCGGAAATGCCCTGCATGCAGCTAGACTGTTGCCGTAGGACACAGTTTGAAATAGTCACCCGGTTGAATAGCCCGGTGCAGCACCTTATATACCCCGCAGTACGCTACATCTTTAGCATGAGGAGATTTCTACAACCATGATGCGCATCCTGCTGTTTTTGGCCACTAACCTGGCGGTCGTGCTGATTGCCAGCATCACCCTGAGCCTTTTCGGCTTCAACGGGTTCATGGCGGCCAACGGGGTTGATCTCAACCTCAATCAGCTGCTGATTTTCTGTGCGGTCTTTGGTTTCGCAGGCTCGTTGTTCTCGCTGTTCATCTCCAAGTGGATGGCGAAGATGAGCACCAGCACCCAAATCATCAGCCAGCCACGCACCCGTCATGAACAATGGCTGCTGCAGACCGTCGAGCAACTGTCCCGCGAAGCCGGGATCAAGATGCCCGAAGTCGGGATTTTCCCGGCGTACGAGGCGAACGCGTTCGCCACGGGCTGGAACAAGAACGACGCACTGGTCGCGGTCAGCCAGGGCTTGCTCGAGCGATTCTCGCCGGATGAAGTGAAGGCGGTTCTGGCCCACGAAATCGGCCACGTGGCCAATGGCGACATGGTGACCCTGGCATTGATCCAGGGCGTGGTGAACACCTTCGTGATGTTCTTCGCCCGGATCATCGGCAACTTCGTCGACAAGGTGATTTTCAAGAACGAAGAAGGCCAGGGCATCGCTTATTACGTGGCGACCATCTTCGCCGAACTGGTCCTGGGCATTCTGGCTAGCTCGATCGTCATGTGGTTCTCGCGCAAACGTGAATTCCGTGCTGACGAAGCCGGCGCACGGCTGGCCGGTACCGGCGCAATGATCGGGGCCCTGCAGCGCCTGCGGGCCGAACAAGGTCTGCCGGTGCACATGCCGGACACCTTGAACGCCTTTGGCATCAATGGTGGCATCAAGCAAGGGTTCGCCCGCATGTTCATGAGCCACCCGCCGCTGGAAGAGCGTATCGACGCGTTGCGTCGTCGGGGCTGATCGGTTCCGCACCAATAGAAAAGGCCCGCAGCGATGCGGGCCTTTTTTTGTCTGATGATGAGTGTGGCGCTCTTCTGGGCGCCTTCGCGAGCAAGCCCGCTCCCACAGTTGACCGAGTCGTTTAAACGGGCACGGTCTAATGGGGCTTGCGAGCGAAGGGGCTACAACCTATCAGCTGGAAACCCGATACACCCGTTCTTCCAGCCGCGTCAGGCCGTTCTCGATGAACTTCCCGTTCTCGCTCAACACGTCCTGATCCTCGAGAATCTTCAACGTCCACGATGAGCCGAACAGCCGCTGCACTTCGTTATCCAGCACGGCAAATGGCGGCCCTTCCATTTGTGCCTGGTCGTAATCCAGGGTAATCAACAGACCCAGGGAATCCTTCGGCACGATCCGCTTCAGATGTTCGGCGTATTGCTCACGCATCTTCGGCGGCAAGGCGATCAGCGCAGCGCGGTCGTACAGCGCGCTGCAATCGGCAACATCGCCAGCCGTCAGCGCGAAGAAATCACCACACCAGATTTCGATCGAGCCTGCGCGATAGACCGTGAAAGGGCCTTGGTCGCTGACATCCGGGTCAAATTGATGCTCGTGGAAAAAGTCTTCCACCGCTTTTTCCGACAACTCGACCCCCAGCACCTCGTGACCGCATTTCGCCAGCCACAGCAGGTCCAGGCTTTTGCCACACAAAGGCACCAGTACGCGCGAGCCCTCTTCCAGGTCCAGCTGCGGCCAGTACCGTTGCAGATATGGATTCACTTGCGGCAGGTGAAAGCCGATCTGATTCGACGTCCACCGCTTGTGCCAAAACTCCGGCTGCATAATTAATCCCGAAAATTCGATCAAAAGACTCTAAAACTTATATTAGATTTAGATCAATGATCTGACTGAAGATGGTGCCATCTTACCCCTCAGGAGCTCTTTCATGTTCCCCAGCCTGTACATATCCCATGGCTCGCCGATGTTGGCACTGGAACCGGGTGCCAGCGGTCCGGCTCTCGCGCGCCTGGCTGCACAAATGCCCAAGCCCAGGGCCATCGTGATTGTATCCGCGCACTGGGAAAGCAACGAGCTGCTGGTCGGCGGCAACCCGCAGCCCGACACTTGGCATGACTTCGGTGGTTTCCCCAAGGCCTTGTTCGAGGTGCAATACCCCGCGCCCGGTGATCCGCAACTGGCGGCAGAGGTTGTCGAGTTATTGAAGGCTGCTGAATTGCCGGCGCGCATCGACGCCAAGCGGCCGTTCGATCACGGCGTCTGGGTGCCGCTGTCATTGATGTACCCGCAGGCCGACATTCCGGTGGTGCAAGTGTCGCTGCCAACCCGTGGCGGTCCGGCCCTGCAAACCCGTGTCGGTCATGCGCTGGCAAGCCTGCGCGAACACGGCGTGCTATTGATCGGCTCCGGCAGCATCACCCATAACCTGCGCGAACTGGACTGGCATGCCGGCCCGGAAAGCGTGGAGCCTTGGGCGAAATCCTTTCGTGACTGGATGATTGAAAAACTCGCGGCCAACGATGAAGCCGCGCTGCACGATTATCGTCAGCAGGCACCGAACGCGGCGCGCAATCATCCCAGCGATGAGCATTTACTGCCGTTGTACTTTGCCCGGGGTGCCGGCGGAGCGTTCAACATTGCCCATCAAGGATTCACCATGGGAGCGTTGGGCATGGACATTTACCGGTTTGGATAACCTGTAAACCGATTCACGCCCTACACGAGCAGGCATAAATCGCAGGCAAAAAAAAATCCCCGAACCAGTCGGGGATTTTTTATGTGCGATCAATCAGCCCGAGAGCGGATCAATCTTCGCGATAGCGACGCAGCTTCAACTGCTTACCAGCAACGCGAGTGTCCTTAAGCTTGGTCAGCAGACGCTCCAGACCATCTTCAGGCAGTTCGACGAGGCTGAAGCTGTCACGCACCTGGATGCGACCGATCGCTTCACGCGCCAAGCCACCCTCGTTGAGGATAGCGCCCAACAGGTTCTTGGCGGCGATACCGTCACGCGCACCCAGCGCGGTACGGCAACGGGCACGACCTTCGGCCAGTGGAACCGGAGCACGACGCTCACGATCACCACGGTCCGGACGATCACCGGTACGCTCTGGACGATCGCCACGCGGTGCGTTGTTCGGCACCAGTGGACGTTCTTTCTCGATCGCGGCCAGGGTCAGCGCCTGGGCGTTGGTTGCCTTGCGCAGCAGAGCAGCGGCCAGTGCACGCGGGGTGCAACCGATGTCGGCAGTCAGGCGATCCAGCAGTTCACCGTGAGTCGATTCGGCATCAGCGACCAGCGGCGACAGGCTGTTGGTCAACTTCTTGATGCGAGCATCGAGAACAGCCTGGGCATCCGGCAGGCGAACTTCGGCAACCTTTTGACCGGTTACACGCTCGATCACTTGCAGCATGCGGCGCTCACGTGGAGTCACCAGCAACAGCGCACGACCTTCGCGACCGGCACGGCCAGTACGGCCGATACGGTGAACGTAGGATTCCGGGTCGTAAGGCATATCCACGTTGAACACGTGAGTGATACGCGGAACGTCCAGGCCACGAGCAGCAACGTCGGTCGCCACAACGATGTCCAGACGGCCATCCTTGAGGGATTCGATTACGCGCTCACGTTGGTTCTGGGCAATGTCACCGTTCAGCGCAGCGGCTTTGTAGCCTTTGGCTTCCAGGGCACTGGCCAGGTCCAGGGTCGCTTGCTTGGTGCGCACGAACATGATCAGGGCGTCGAAGTCTTCCACTTCCAGCAGGCTCAATACAGCCGAGGTCTTCTGGTCAGCGTGAACCAACAGGTGAGCCTGTTCGATCGCGGTAACGGTCTGAGTCTTGGTCTGGATCTTCACGTGTTGCGGATCGCGCAGATGGCGTTCGGCAATGGCACGGATAGACTGCGGCAAGGTGGCCGAGAACAATACGGTCTGACGGGTTGGAGGCAGAGCCTTGAAGATGACTTCGAGGTCGTCCATGAAACCCAGTTTGAGCATTTCGTCCGCTTCGTCCAGAACCAGGTGGTTCACGGTCGACAGGACTTTTTCGTCGCGACGCAGGTGGTCGCACAGACGGCCCGGAGTGGCGACAACGATCTGTGCGCCATTACGGATTGCTTTCAGTTGTGGGCCCATCGGGGCGCCGCCGTAAACGGCCACAACGGTAACGCCCGGCATTTGCTTGGCGTAGGTTTCGAAAGCGGTTGCTACTTGCAGCGCCAACTCACGGGTTGGCGCCAGGATCAGGGCTTGCGGCTCGCGCTTTGCAGGATCGATGCGATGCAGGATCGGCAGGGCGAACGCGGCGGTTTTACCCGTACCGGTTTGCGCCTGACCAATCATGTCGTGACCGGCCATGATGATCGGGATCGATTGCTGCTGAATAGCCGAAGGCTCTTCGTAGCCGGTCGCGATGACGGCTGCAAGGATATTCGGATTAAGATTAAAAGCGGCGAAGCCGCCGGTTTCCTGGGTCATGGGTCTGCCTCTAAGTGCATCCGCAAAGACCCATGCTCCAAAGCTGCGCATGCCGTGTAAGACTCAAGAGTCGCCCTGGCTGCTTTGTCGGCGGGGATTTGCGAAAACGAATGAATGAAAAAGATTCGTTAAGGGAGAGTCCGCTGTGCGGACGTGCAGCCGAAGCTGACTTCGGGGAATTGCGCTACCTAAACGCGGCCCGGTTAAAGGCCGGCGCGCACTATACCGGAATTCGCCCAAAAAGGGAGCATTATTTGTCGGAAAACTGACGGATTCACCGTTGTGTCACAGGCTTTGCGGATATTTGTGCAACGGTCTATTTTTCAAAGGCCCGGCCCCGCTGACGATGACGCTAAAACGGTTCACCCTTGCGATGCAGACCTTCGGTCTGACCTCTCCTTTGCGCCCCGAGGAAAAGCTTCATGAATCAGTCCGGCTCCAGTCGTGTAACCCGCGAGCGACACGGTCATGTCCTGATGATCGGCCTGGATCGGGTGGCCAAGCGCAATGCGTTCGACCTCGACCTGCTAAATGAACTGAGCCTGGCCTATGGCGAGTTCGAGGCCGACAGCGAGGCGCGTGTGGCCGTGGTGTTCGGTCATGGCGAGCATTTCACCGCCGGGCTCGACCTGGTCAGCGCCAGCGCGGCCCTGGCCGAAGGCTGGCAGGCGCCGCCCGGAGGTTGCGATCCGTGGGGTGTGTTTGCCGGACCCAGGGTCAGCAAACCGGTGATTGTCGCCGCCCAAGGCTACTGCCTGACCATCGGTATCGAGTTGATGCTGGCCGCCGACATCAATCTCTGCGCCAGCAATACCCGTTTTGCCCAGAAAGAAGTGCAGCGCGGGATCTTCCCCTTCGGCGGTGCCACCTTGCGCTTGCATCAAGTCGCCGGCTGGGGCAATGCCATGCGCTGGCTGCTGACCGGCGATGAATTCGACGCCCATGACGCGCTGCACCTGGGGTTGGTGCAGGAAGTCATGGCCAGCGAGGATCTGCTGCCGCGGGCGATTGAATTGGCTGAGCGCATTGCCCGGCAGGCCCCGCTGGGGGTACAGGCGACGTTGATGTCTGCGCGCCAGGCTCGTTATGAAGGGGAAACCGTGGCGGCAAAGGCGTTACCGCCGCTGGTGAAGAAGCTGTTGGCGAGCGAGGATGCCAAGGAAGGTGTGCGGTCGATGATCGAAAAACGGCCCGGCGTCTTTAAAGGGATTTGAGGGATGTGTTGGCTATGAGGCCCCTTCGCGGGCAAGCCCGCTCCCACAGGTTTTGTGATCGATGCAAATAACTGTGGGAGCGGGCTTGCCCGCGAAGGGCCTTCACAGACACCCAATCATGTCGCCGGGCGAATCGCCTTGATCAACGACTGCAACGAATAGCCCAACCGCGGCGCCAACCCTTCAGCCCGGGCAATCAGCCCATCCATGTCCAGCTCCTGGTCCAGTTCCGAAGGCACCAGCAGAATCACGTTGCCCTCCTTCACCGGCAGCTCCCAGTAATGGCGGTGATAGAGCCCGCGTAACAGCGCCGCGCCTAATGGTTTGCCGTCGTCGGTGGCCCATTGATTGATCACCAGCCAGCCACCCGGATTCAGGCGTTTCTGACAGTTTTCCAGAAAACCCCACGCCAGATGCCCGACACCCGGGCCGACATCGGTGTAAAGGTCGACAAAGATCAGGTCCGCCGGCTCTGCCGTCTCCAGCAGCTCCAGTGCATCGCCGACGCGAATGTAAAGACGCGGATCGTCATCCAGCCCAAGGTATTCGATGGCCAGGCGCGGCACGTCCGGGCGCAACTCGATGGCTTCGACGTCTTCGAGCGGCAGAAACTTGAGGCACGCCTGAGTCAGCGTGCCGGCCCCGAGCCCCAGAAACAAAGCACTTTCCGGGTGTTCGTGACACAGCGCGCCAATCAGCATTGCCCGCGTGTAATCGTACTCGAGCCAGCTTGGATCGGCGGTAAATACGCAGCTCTGCTCGATGGCATCACCGAACTCCAGAAACCGGTAATCGGCCACTTCCAGCACGCGAATCACGCCGAACTCATCCTGTACCTCGGCGAGCAGATGCTCGACGCGCTCCTCAGTCATTTCGTCTCCTGATCGTCACCGGCCCGGCAACGCGATAAACCGCAACATGAAGCGGCAAAGGCGCGATTGTCCGCGAAGCGACCGGAACAGGTCACGCACTAATTTGCTGATAACATGGAGGTCCGAGCGGAAAAACCTAGAGAACATGATGAGCCAACCCTGGAGTCCTGACAGCTGGCGCGCCCTGCCGATCCAGCAACAACCCCACTACCCTGACGCCGCACATTTGCAGCAGGTCGAGCAAACCCTGGCCAGTTATCCGCCGCTGGTGTTTGCCGGTGAGGCTCGGGAGTTGCGCCGTCAGTTTGCCGAAGTGACCCAAGGCCGCGCGTTTCTGCTGCAAGGTGGCGACTGCGCCGAGAGCTTCGCCGAGTTTTCCGCCGCGAAAATTCGCGACACCTTCAAAGTGCTGCTGCAAATGGCGATCGTCATGACCTTCGCCGCCGGTTGTCCGGTGGTCAAGGTCGGGCGCATGGCCGGTCAGTTCGCCAAGCCGCGTTCGTCCAACGACGAAACCATCGATGGCGTCACCCTGCCCGCCTACCGTGGCGACATCGTCAACGGTATCGGCTTCGACGAAAAGAGCCGCGTGCCGGACCCGGAACGCCTGCTGCAGTCGTATCATCAGTCCACCGCAACCCTGAACCTGCTGCGTGCCTTCGCCCAGGGCGGGTTTGCCGATCTGCATCAGGTGCACAAATGGAACCTGGACTTCATCGCCAACTCGGCGCTGGCTGAAAAATACAGCCACCTGGCCGATCGCATCGATGAAACCCTGGCCTTCATGCGCGCCTGCGGCATGGACAGCTCGCCACAATTGCGCGAGACCAGTTTCTTCACCGCCCACGAAGCCTTGCTGCTGAACTACGAAGAAGCCTTCGTGCGCCGCGACAGCCTGACCAACGATTATTACGATTGCTCGGCGCACATGCTGTGGATCGGCGACCGCACTCGCCAGCTCGACGGCGCCCACGTCGAATTCCTGCGTGGGGTGAACAACCCGATCGGGGTCAAGGTCGGCCCGAGCATGAACCCTGATGACCTGATCCGCCTGATCGACGTGCTCAACCCGGACAACGATCCAGGTCGCTTGAACCTGATCGCGCGGATGGGTGCGAACAAGGTTGGCGATCACTTGCCGCAACTGATCCGCGCCGTACAGCGAGAAGGCAAGCAGGTGCTTTGGAGTTCGGACCCGATGCACGGCAATACCATCAAGGCCAGCAGCGGCTACAAGACCCGCGACTTCGCGCAGATCCTCGGCGAGGTGAAACAGTTCTTCCAGGTTCATCAAGCGGAAGGCAGTTATGCCGGCGGTATCCACATCGAGATGACCGGGCAGAACGTGACCGAATGCATTGGTGGCGCGCGGCCGATTACTGAAGACGGGTTGTCGGACCGGTATCACACTCATTGTGATCCGCGGATGAATGCCGATCAGTCGCTGGAGTTGGCGTTTCTGATTGCCGAGACCTTGAAGCAGGTTCGACGCTAAACCGCATCGCCCCCATCGCGAGCAAGCTCGCGATGGGGGCAACGTCAGTCACCGCCAATCCGAGCCAATGCCACCCGCAACCGCGCCGCACTCTCGCGCTGACAATTCAACTGAATCCGCTCAAGCCCCAACCAATCCGCCATCTGCCGCAGATTCACCGCCAACGCCAGCATCCCGGCTTCATCCAGCCCCGACTCTTCCTCATGCACGGCATGCACTGCCAAGCGGCTCAACGCTCGCTCAGCGCGCAGGTCAACCCGCGCGGCTATCTGTTCATTGTGCAGAAACGGCAACACGTAATAGCCGTAGACCCGCTTGCCCTGAGGCGTATAGATCTCCAGCCGGTAACGGAAATCGAACAAGCGCTCGGTTCGACTGCGCTCCCAGATCAGCGAATCAAAAGGTGACAGCAACGCGCTGGCCTCGACTTTGCGCGGCACTTTCGGCTCGGGCAGGCAGTAAGCCGGTTGGCGCCAGCCCTGAACCTCACAAGTCTGCAACTCACCCGCTTCCACCAGTTCCGCCAGCCGCGGCCGACTGTCCGCCGGGTTCAGGCGAAAATAATCGCGCAAGTCCTTTTCCGTCCCGACACCCAACGCCGTCGCCGCGTGTAACAACAGCCCGCGCTGGGCCTCGGCCTCACTGAGCAGTGGCTGTTGCAGTATTGCCGAAGGAATCACCCGCTCAGGCAGGTCATAGAGGCGCTCGAAACCACGCCGGCCAGCGACGGTGACTTCACCGGTGGCGAATAACCATTCCAGCGCATGCTTCTCGTCGCTCCAATCCCACCACGGCCCTGCCCGCTCTTGACGGGTCGACAGGCTTCCTGCGCCCAAGGCACCGAGTTCCTCGACCGAAGCCAGGACCCGACGAATTGTGTCTTGCTGCTCACGTCCGAATCGCGCCAGTTGCTGATAGATGTCTTCGCCGCGGGTTGCACGCTGCATGCGCCAGCGCATCAGGGGATACATCGACAAGGGCAGCAACGAGGCTTCGTGGCCCCAATACTCAAACAACGTGCGTCGACGGCCCTGACTCCAGGCAGCCTGGTCGAGCAAATCGGGAGGGTAATTACCAAGGCGGGAAAATAGCGGAAGGTAGTGCGAGCGCACCAATGCATTGACCGAATCGATCTGCACAATGCCCAGTCGTTCGATCAGCCGGTTGAGCTGAACCGGTTTGATCGCCGCTGGCGGTTGCCGCCCGTTGAACCCTTGGGCGGCCAGCGCCAGACGTCGAGCCTGTTTGAGGGTAAAGGACACTGTTGCGGGCATGAGCATCTCCCTGTCTGCTCGCAACCTACCTCACCGGGAAGGGGTTTGAGTAGCGATGAACTCATCATTTATGCATTGGATCGTCCCAGAACGGTCTGACCGATTCATGCTCTACATCCGCACGACTCACGCCGATGTCTTTCAGTGCTTCGTCGCTCAAGCTCGCCAGCAGTTCACGCTCACGATGAAGTTCGTACCAGCGACTAAACTTGTGCAGCAGATCGGATACCGCGTGGATTGAGAATTTTTCTTCCGTTACATGTTCGTTATGACCTTTCATCTTGATGTCCTCCGTTGGGGATGGCTCAAGTCTCGCCCCAGCGCTAAGATCAATCCAACGAATGTTTCTGATGGTAACCATCTCGGAGATTGATGGATGTCGGCGTACCCCAGTATCGATACCGATGTACTGCGCACCTTTGTCGCCATCGCCGATCAAGGCGGTTTTACCCGTGCCGGTGAACTGGTCAACCGCACGCAGTCCGCGGTCAGCATGCAGATGAAACGCCTGGAAGAAGACGTATTGCAGCGCCAGTTGTTTGAGCGCGACGGGCGTCAGGTCAAGCTGACGGCGGAAGGCCAGGTGCTGCTGGGCTATGCGCGGCGCATTCTCAAACTCCACAGCGAAGTCTTCAATACCCTGCGCGAGCCGCACATGATCGGCACGGTGCGCATCGGTACACCGGATGATTACGTGATGCGCTTCCTGCCTGGGATTTTGTCGCGCTTTGCCAAGATCTATCCGCTGATCCAGATCGAAGTTCACTGCGAATCAACCAAGCAGTTGCTGCAGCGTCAGGACCTCGATCTGTCGATCATCACTCGGGAGCCGGGCACCGAAATTGGCCAGTTACTGCGCAAGGAGCGCTTTGTTTGGGCCGAAGCGCAATGCTTCAGCGCCCATGAGCAGACGCCGCTGCCACTGGCGATGTTCAACAGTGATTGTTTCTGCAGGCTATGGGCGTGTAATGCGCTGGACGCGATGGGGCGTGATTACCGCATCGCCTATAACAGTTCGAGTCTGTCGGCACTGATGGCCGTGGTCAGCGCCGGTCTGGCCGTCACCGCGCAACTGGAAAGCCTGATCACGCCGGACATGCGCATCCTCGGTGCCGCCGAAGAGCTGCCGCTGTTGCCGGAAGCCTGCATCATGCTGGTGCGCAACCTGCACAACCCGTCACCGATCACCGAGTGTCTGGCCGAGCATATCGTCGAAGGCTTCAAACTTTAAACGCGAGCATCACCGCGCACAGCACCAGAAATCCGCAGAACAACCCGCGCAGCAGCCGCTCCGGCATGGCGTGGGCAATCCTCACGCCCCAACTGATGCTCATCAAACCACCGACCGCCAAGGGCAGACCGACCAGCCAGTTCACTTGATGGTGCACCGCATAAGTCACCAGGGTGACGCCGGTGCTGGGCAGCGCCAATGCCAGCGATAACCCCTGAGCCACCACCTGGGTGGTGCCGAACACGCTGGTCAACACCGGCGTTGCCACCACTGCACCGCCAACCCCGAACAATCCGCCCATGGTGCCGGATGCCGCACCCAATACTCCCAACCATGGCCAGGAATAGCGCATCTGCGCAGAGGCCGGTGCGTTGGCGGTAAACATGCGCACCAGGTTGTAAGCCGACAGGACAATCAGGAAGGCGACGAAGCCGATTCGCATGGTTTGTGCGTCGATCCCGACGGCCCAGATCGAACCAAGCCAGGCAAAGCAGAACCCCATCGCGGCCAACGGCAGCGCATGACGCATTTCGATGCGATTGCGCTGGTGATAACGCCACAGCGCCAGCATCACATTGGGCACCACCATCACCAGCGCCGTGCCTTGGGCGATCTGTTGATCCATACCGCACAACACACCGAGCAACGGTATCGCGATCAAGCCGCCGCCGATGCCGAAGATGCCGCCCAGGGTTCCCAACGCTGCGCCGAAGGCCAGGTACATGAAGATATCAATCACAAGCGATTTTCCTTTAGTCAGGCCGCCCATCCTACGCAGTCGACGCTGGCGGCGAAACGCAAAGCAAGGCACAACAGCTGTGGAAACCCTCGAATACCTGAAGACCAGCTTCGACCCCATCCTCCTTGGGATTTGCCATTACAGAACAACCTGGATCGCCACTAGTCCAGAATTATCTGGCGCATTAAAGATTCGCCCGCTAGATTCATGACGATGACTGATCAAGGTTTTGAAATGGACACCGAGCGCAACACCCCTGACACCTACGAACAACTGCTGCTGGATAACCAGATCTGCTTCGCCCTGCATTCCACTTCGCTGCTGATGACCAAGGTCTACAAGCCGCTATTGCAGGCGCTGGGCCTGACCTATCCGCAATACCTGGCGATGATGGTGTTGTGGCAGAAGGACGGATTGACCGTCGGTGAAATCAGCTCGCAGTTGCTGACCGATCCCGGCTCACTGACGCCTCTGCTCAAACGCCTGGAAGTCGAAGGCCTGCTGACCCGTACCCGCAGTCGTGAAGACGAACGGGTGGTGATTGTCGAACTCACCGAACAGGGACGCGCATTGCGCGACAAGGCACGCAGCATTCCCCAGTGCATCCTCGCTGCCAGCGGACAGACGCTGGAGCATCTGCAGAAGCTGCAAGCGGAGCTTCAGGACCTGCGCAGTAATCTGCAAGACAGCCTCTGAATCTCAACCCCCCACAAATCCCCTGTGGGAGCGAGCCTGCTCGCGATTAGCGGTGCTTCAGTCAACATCAATGCTGAATGACACACCGCTAATCGCGAGCAAGCTCGCTCCCACATTTGTTTTGCGCAGTCCTCTCTGCCCCGCGCCACTTAAAAAACCTTCGTCGAAAATCTGGCTGCGACAGCTCTATCTCAGTACTCCCAACCAACACCCGCCTGAAAACCAAAACTTTTTTTAAAATTTATCTTGCGCGCTAACTATTAGCGCGATACATTCACTCCGCACTTACTTAGCGCGCAAACATTTAGCGCAGAACACTCAAACCCGAACGAGGCTCACATCATGCAAACTCTCTACACCGCAATCGCAACCTCCACTGGCGGCCGTGACGGTCGTGCGGTTTCCAGCGACAACATCCTCGACGTCAAACTCGCCACGCCAAAAGAGCTCGGCGGTGCCGGCGGCGCAGCAACCAACCCTGAACAACTGTTCGCCGCCGGTTACTCTGCCTGCTTCATCGGCGCACTGAAATTTGTCGCCAGCCAGACCAAGCGCAGCATCCCCAACGACGCATCGATCACCGCCCATGTCGGCATCGGCCAGATCCCTGGCGGCTTCGGTCTGGACATCGATTTGCACATCAGCCTGCCGGGTCTCGAACAAGCCGACGCGCAAAGCCTGGTCGACGCCGCCCACCAGGTCTGCCCGTACTCGAACGCCACCCGTGGCAACGTCGACGTGCGCCTGCACGTGACTGTCTAAGCGCTGAAGTGGTTAGCCAGTCTGCGAAGAGCTCAAGCAACACCTGAAGAATTAGCGCTCCCGCAGAGGCCTGTGTGTTTCTGGCAGGCACAAAAAAGCCCGACTCAATGGTCGGGCTTTTTCATTCCTGAAGCAGTGCTTATTTAGCACGGCCTTTGTAGGAACCGCCTTCGCGGGTATCGATCTCGATCATGTCGCCGATTTCGATGAAGTCAGCAACCGACAGCTCGGTACCGTTCTTCAGTTTGGCAGGCTTCATTACCTTGCCGGAAGTGTCACCACGAGCGGAACCTTCGGTGTAGTCAACCTGACGCACGATGGTGGTCGGCAGTTCTACGGAAACCAGACGCTCTTCGAAGAAGATCGCTTCGCAAACATCGGTCATGCCTTCTTCAACGAAAGGCAGAACGGCTTCGATGTCTTCAGCGTTCAGCTCGTACATGGTGTAGTCGGTGGTGTCCATGAACGTGTAGGTGTCGCCGCTGATGAAGGACAGGGTCGCTTCTTTGCGGTCGAGGATTACGTCGTCCAGTTTGTCGTCGGCGCTGTAAACGATTTCGGTCTTGTAACCGGTCAGCAGGTTTTTCAGCTTGGTCTTCATGATCGCGCTGTTACGACCGGATTTGGTGAATTCAGCTTTCTGAACCAGCCAAGGATCGTTTTCGAGACGGATCACGGTACCGGGTTTCAGTTCTTTACCAGTTTTCATTGCGAATATCCGAATTTGGATGGGATTTACAAAAATCTAGGCCGCGTATCATATCCAATTTACATAAAACTGTACCAGCGCTGCGGCAAGATCGGCCTGCAAGGCCTGTTCCAGACACCACACCTCGGCATGTTTTTGTAGCTCGGGCCAGTGTTTACGGGTCGCTAGCCAGTGGTCAGACATATCATGACCTGCATTCCACGTTCGCCAAAGACCGCTGATCGCCTCGCTGGCAGGCTCGGACAGGCCCTTGACGTACAGCGCGAGGAAGGCATCGAGCTTGTCGAGGTGGATGTCTTCGTCCTGCCGATAGATGTGCCAAAGCAGCGGCCGCCCGGCCCATTGCGCGCGGACAAAGGAATCTTCACCGCGCACGGCATTGAAATCGCAGCACCACAGCAGGTGGTCATATTGATCCTGCCGGACGAACGGCAACACCTGGACGGTCAAGGCTTCGCGAACGTGCATCGCGCCCGCCGCTAACCCGTCAATGCCAAGCCAGCGTTCAACATCCCCCAGGATCCGGCCTTCAGGCACCAGCAGATGCGTGGGCGTCGAATCAGCGGCCATCGTATCGAGCCAGCTGGCCAGCCCGGTATTCTCATAGGCGAACAGCGAGATCAGTTGGGCGTTTGGCGCTCGATCAATCCCCAGGCCTTGCAGGAATTCACGCTGAGCTTGAGGGTTTTGCTGAAATTGCCTACGTCGTTCAAGCAGACCGCTTTCACGCAGCAACCCCCCGGTGCCTTTTTGAAAGCCCGGGAAGAAGAAGTACTTCTGCACGCTCTTGTACTTCACCGACGGCAAACCGTGGCAGCCGATCACCCAGTCCTCGGCGCTGAGGTAGTCGAGGTTCATCCACAGCGGCGGCTTTTCCCGCGCAGCCATCGCATCCATATAGGCGCTTGGCAATTGGCAGGCGAACGCGGCGATCACTACGTCCGCCGCCTCGGTGGATGGCCAGTCGGTTTCGGTTGGCCAATGACGCACTTCCACTCCCTGCTGCCACTGCTGCGAAGCTTCTCTGTCGATTTCCGGACAGATCTGTTCGAAGGCGCGCAGATCATCGACCCACAAACGTACCGCGACCGAGTGCTCGGCCACCAGTTGTCGGGCCAGGCGCCAGGTCACGCCGATGTCGCCAAAGTTGTCGACCACGGTGCAAAAAATATCCCAGCGCCAGCGGTTTTTCACTTGAGGCATTTCAGGCATTCCAGGCTCCCGTTGGCAAAGGCGCCGATTGTCCGCATAAATTACCTCGTGCAGAAGAGCCGACGGCGATTAATCTTCGTGCGACAATCGCCATTCCCCCGCGAACACCCGCCAGGAGGCAGCCATGCCCTACCGTCCCAACCCGCGCCGCCCGTTGCCGGTCCAGCTCAACGCGTTGCAACTCAGCGGTAGCATAGCCCTCGGTGTATGGCTGGGGTTCATCGCCATCGCGCTGACCTGCTGGCTCGCCTCGCGCCTGCTGTTCAGCGAGCAACTCGCGCCGGTGGCCGCCGTGGTGGAGCAATTGGCAAAACCGCCGGAAGCAGCGCGCCCGGTGCCGGACATCCCGCCGCAAAGCCCGATATTTCAACAATACGAAGAGAACCTGCGCAAGAACGAGCAGCAGCAACGCATGGATCAGGCCCGCAGCAGCAGCCGCAATCTGTCCAATCCGAAATGCCAGTTCTGGCTGCAACAGGACCAGACCGCGCCGAGCGAAAAAAGCCGCGCCAACGTCCTGCAATTCTGCGACTGATCATGAATAAACACTCTGTCCACCAACTGATTCTGGCCAAGCTGCGCGTCGATCTCGACATCGCCGAGCGTGCCGCGCAAACCGCGTACGAAACTGCGACTCACGAAGAAAACATCGCCGAAAACAAATACGACACCCTGGGCCTGGAAGCCTCTTATCTGGCAGCTGGACAGGCTAAACGGGTGGAAGAAATCAGACAGTCGCTCGCACTTTGCCAGAACCTGACCTTGCGTCCGTATGACGAACAACGCGGGATCGAAGTGGGCGCCCTGCTGGGTCTGGAAGACGAAAAGGGTCGCGAACAATGGTTGTTCCTGGCCCCCGATGCGGCGGGTTTGAAGGTCGATCTGGTGGGGCAGATGATTACCGTCATCACCCCTCGTTCACCGCTGGGCAAAAGTCTGCTGGGCAAGTTCGAAGGGGACGAGGTGGAGATTCTGGTGGCAGGCGCTCGGCAACAGTTTGCTGTTACCGAGGTGGTCTAGAAAGGAAGATTAATGGACCGGCAGTTCGACGCCGTCGAACAGCTCTTCCAGTTCCTGCTTGTTGTGGCACTGAATGGCCTTGGCCATGACTTCGCGGGTCAGGTGCGGTGCAAATTTCTCGATGAAGTCGCACATGAAACCACGCAGGAAAGTGCCGCGACGGAAACCGATCTTAGTGATGCTGGATTCGAACAGATCGCTGGCATCGAGCATCACCAGGTCGCTGTCGAGTTTGGCATCGACCGCCATTTTCGCCACGATGCCCACACCCAGACCCAGGCGCACGTAAGTCTTGATCACGTCGGCGTCGGCGGCGGTGAACACCACTTTCGGCGTCAGGCCGCGGTGGCTGAACGCTTCGTCGAGTTTCGAACGCCCGGTGAAACCGAACACGTAGGTCACGATCGGGTATTCGGCCAGGGCTTCGAGGGTCAGCTTCGACAGCTTGGTCAGCGGATGGCCTTGAGGCACGACCACGCAGCGGTTCCAGCGATAGCACGGCATCATCACCAGGTCACCGAACAACTCCAGCGCTTCGGTGGCGATGGCAAAATCCACCGTACCGTCAGCCGCCATTTCAGCGATCTGCATCGGCGACCCCTGGTGCATGTGCAGCGCGACGTCCGGGTATTGCTTGATGAAATTGCTGATCACCGGCGGCAACGCGTAACGCGCCTGGGTGTGCGTGGTGGCGATCGACAGGGTGCCTTTCTTCTCGTTGGAGAATTCCTGGGCAATCTGCTTGATGCTTTCAACCTTGCGCAGGATCTCGCCGGCGGTGGTGATGATGCGCTCGCCGGCCGGGGTGACGCGGGTCAGGTGCTTGCCGCTGCGGGCAAATACCTCAACGCCGAGTTCGTCTTCCAGCAGACGGATCTGTTTACTGATGCCCGGTTGCGAGGTGTAAAGGCTTTGGGCGGTAGCGGAAACGTTGAGGTCGTGGTGCGCCACTTCCCAGATGTAGCGCAGTTGTTGAAGCTTCATATGAATCCCTCAAAGCAGGTAGACGCCACGGGCATCAGCGACGGTATATAACTATATTAAAGGTTTGAAGAATAAATCTAGAACTTTTTTATCAGACTGACACTATTTATTCGTGTTCTAGCGATCCCCTTTACGACGACGCTCTACCAGCGGCACCAGGTACACCGGCACCCGAGACAGTTGCAACACCCGCGCAGCGGTCCTGCCCAGAGGCGTTTCCGCGCCAGCACCATGGCTATGACTACCTACGATCAACAAATCCACGGAGAGTTTCTGCGCCTGGTCGAGAATCACCTGCGACGGATCGCCCTGCAGCACCCGCACCGCTTGAATCCGCGCCAGGTCCAGCTCTCCTTCATCTCCCAGTTCTTCGCGAAAGCTGTCGAGTACCCGCTTCTCGATATTGGCAATCACCGTGTTCAGGCCCTGACTGTGAAACTCGTTCAAGGCCTGCTCATCGAGGTAACTCTGAAGTACTGATTCGGCAAACAACCCCATCGGCTCAACCGCATGCACCACATACAGGTCGGCATTGAAGGTTTGCGCCAGTGCCAATGCATGCTGCATCACCAACGGTGCGTACAGACCGAGGTCAGTGGCATACAGCATCGAACGAATCATATGACCTCCTCGCGTGCCAAAATGGCGGAGATTTGATTCAGCTTAGCAGCGCCGTGGCGAGTACGACGTCTGACGTAACACATTGAACCGTGGGCTTAAACTTTTTGCTCATTGCTTATGCCATGGGGCACGTGACCGGTGGCAACCACTTCGCGGGCCAGTTCGCAGTGACCCGCCTGGTCGTCGAAAAACACGTCGGCGGCAAAGGCTTCGAGGAATGCCGACTTGGTCAGGCCGCCAAGAAACAACGACTCGTCCAGACGAATATCCCACTCGCGCAAGGTGCGGATCACCCGTTCATGGGCCGGTGCCGACCGTGCCGTCACCAGGGCGGTGCGGATCGGACAAGCGTCATCGGGGAACTCGCGCTGCAACAGATTGAGGGCGGCGAGGAAGCCTTTGAACGGGCCACCCCGCAACGGTTCACGAGCCGATTCGCGCTCGCTGGCCTGAAACGCTTCCAGCCCGCCGGACTGATAGACCCGTTCCGACTCGTCGGAAAACAGCACCGCGTCACCGTCAAAGGCAATGCGCAGTTCATCGCTGGCCGCGCGGCTGGCTCCGCCCGACAAAATCGTCGCGGCGGCAAAGCCGGCGTCCAGAGCACTGCGCACATCTTCGGCATGGGTCGACAAAAAGAGGTCGCAGCCAAAAGCCTTGAGGTATGGATAAGGGCTGCGTCCACCGACAAACGCCGCGCGGGAAATCGCCAGGCCATAGTGATGAATCGAGTTGAACACCCGCAGGCCGGTGTCGGCGCTGTTGCGCGACACCAGGATCACCTCGACCCGGGCACGACCGAGGCGGGTGTTCAGGCTCAGGAGTTTTTCCACCAGCGGGAAGGCATCGCCGGGTTCGAGGATTTCGTCTTCGTGTTCAATCTGATATTGCCGGTAGGCCTCGACGCCACTCGACAGATAGACCTTGTGACTTTCACTCAGGTCGAACAGTGCCCGTGAAGAAATCGCCAGCACCAGTTTGTCGTCGATAGTCTTTGCCATGCCCTTCCCCCTCAGATTGATCGACTCACCTGTTGCGTCGATCGATAAAACTCAAACTGCGATACAAAGCTTCGATTCTAGGCAACTCGCACCCCGCCGCTTGGGCGACCGCCAGCGGCCTTGCGTAGATCGCTTGCAGTTCCAGCGGCCGCTTGTGCAGAAAATCGTGGTGCATGCTCGGCCGATAGTCGGGCATTTTTTCAGTCATCATGAACAGGTAATCAGCATAACCGGCCGGCATATCGTGCCCGCAGGCCTTTGCCCCCTGCACCACTTCGGCCATCAGTGCCTTGATCAGTTCCCGGCTATCGATATCGGCCATCAACGGCGCGGTACTCGCCCCGAGCAATACCGACAAACCGTTGTAGGGGATATTCCAGACCAGTTTCTGCCAGCGCGCCTGGTGCAGGTTCGGCATGGCCTGGGAGTCGATGCCGGCTGCACGAAACAACCCTGCGCCCTCCTCGACAATCGCCATGCGCGCCTGATCGTCGATAGCCGGACCACTGTGATAGCCGATGTTGACCGCGCCGAGCGCCTGATGGGTGATCACGCCCGGGGCTTCGCGATGGACGCAGATCAGGCACAGGCCGCCCAGCAAGTGCAGCGAATCGGGGAGCAACTCGCGCAAGCTGTCTTCGACGTCCAGGCCATTTTGCAGCAGCAGGACCTTGGCATTCGGGGCCGCAGCC
Organism: Pseudomonas sp. DR48; assembly: GCF_019823085.1. NCBI lineage: Bacteria > Pseudomonadati > Pseudomonadota > Gammaproteobacteria > Pseudomonadales > Pseudomonadaceae > Pseudomonas > Pseudomonas sp. DR48. The sequence continues at coordinate 7,192,158 of NZ_CP081946.1, forward strand.
TGAATGATGGCGGGCGCCAGGTCCGCGTTGCTGGTGGTTTTTGCGCCAACCAGCAACCAGTCGCAGGCGGGCATGTCTTCAGCCGACGAGTAGGCCTGGACCGGATTCAGCGTCAGCGCACCATGCACGGCACTGTTGAGTTGCAGACCGCGCTCGGCCACCGCGGCGAATTCACTGCGCAACAGGAAGTGCACATCAAAACCGGCACGCGCCAGCATCACCCCGTAGAACCCGCCGATCGCCCCGGTTCCGATAATACCGATTGTCGGTTTGGCAACTGCCCCCATCATGGCAACTCCTCTGCAATTCGATTGAGCGCCTGCCCCACGGCCTCGTTGAGCTCGAGGCCGGTCAGGCGCGACTGTACTGGCCCGAAGAACTCGCCGTCGCGCACCACAAACAGCGCCGGCAAATGAAAAACCTGATAACGCTCGACCAACCCGCCATTGTCCCCGGCATCGATCCAGCACAGCCGGTCGATCGCCAGATCAAGTCTTGGCAATTGCTCTCGTGCAAACCGGCAGGAGGCGCAGCCGACACTGGTGAAAATCACCAGCGAAACACCGCTTGATGCCAGCAGCCGTTGGTCGGCGTCGAAATCAGTCAGATCCCATTCGACCACTATACTGGGGAGAACAATGTCAGATGGCCGACACATGGAGTCCGTGCTCATGGGACGTTTTATTCCTCATCCTGACGATGTGCCTGTTGAATTAACGTTACTCAAACCTGAGTGTATTTCACGGCAACAGCTGCACACTATCAGCCTGGGCGGCATGGCTTGCAATTACCACCGCGCGTGGCGCCACGGTACGGCGCTTGAAGTTCGCATGCCGACCCTCAATCCCGATTTGCGTTTTCTGGGCTATGTGGCCTGGTGCTTGCGCCGAAAGCGCGGCTATCTTGTGGGCATCGCCTTCGTTGACGAGCAGATGATGTTCAGCGCCCGCATGGGTGAGCAGGTGTGCCAGATCGAACGTTACTGTCGCCAGCATGACTCGCACAATGACCTGCAGGAAACCCAGGCCCTGGCCCTTGAATGGGTCCAGCAGCATGCCGACGAGTTCTCTCACGACACGGTTCGCAGGGCCTTTGCCCAGGCTGTGCTGGATTAGGTGGCGCTCTCAATTCGTGAGAATGCCCCCTAAACCGGCGTCTGCCCATTGTCGAGCAGGCGCCTAACGCGCTAAGGTTCGGCTCCCCGACGCGCTTAATTTGCTGTGCTCCGCCGCGCGGGTTCGCTGGCGGCCGGCACCCGTGACCTGACGAGTAAACGATGGCTGATTTACCGATCAACGACCTAAACGTCGCCTCCAACGAGACGCTGATCACTCCCGATCAGCTCAAGCGTGATATTCCTCTGAGCGACGCTGCCCTGCGCACCGTCACCAAGGGCCGCGAAGTCATTCGCAACATTCTTGATGGCACCGACCACCGCCTGTTCGTCGTCATCGGGCCTTGCTCGATCCACGACATCAAGGCGGCCCACGAATACGCCGAGCGTCTGAAGGCGCTTGCCGCCGAAGTGTCCGATACGTTGTATCTGGTCATGCGCGTGTATTTCGAGAAGCCACGCACCACCGTCGGCTGGAAAGGCTTGATCAACGATCCATACCTGGACGACTCGTTCAAGATTCAGGACGGTCTGCACATCGGTCGCCAATTGCTGCTGGACCTGGCCGAAATGGGCCTGCCAACGGCGACTGAAGCCCTCGATCCGATCTCCCCGCAGTACTTGCAGGACCTGATCAGCTGGTCGGCCATCGGCGCGCGCACCACCGAATCCCAGACGCACCGTGAAATGGCTTCCGGCCTGTCCTCGGCCGTCGGCTTCAAGAACGGCACCGATGGCGGCCTGACCGTGGCGATCAACGCTCTGCAGTCAGTGTCGAGCCCGCACCGCTTCCTGGGCATCAACCAGGAAGGTGGCGTGTCGATCGTCACCACCAAAGGCAATGCCTATGGTCACGTTGTATTGCGCGGCGGCAACGGCAAGCCGAACTACGATTCGGTCAGCGTCGCGCTCTGCGAGCAAGCGCTGAACAAGGCGAAGATCAAACCGAACATCATGGTCGATTGCAGCCACGCCAACTCCAACAAGGACCCGGCCCTGCAACCGCTGGTGATGGAAAACGTTGCCAACCAGATCCTCGAAGGCAACAAGTCGATCATCGGCCTGATGGTCGAAAGCCATCTGAACTGGGGCTGCCAAGCCATTCCCAAAGACCTCGCCGACTTGCAATACGGCGTGTCGATCACCGATGCCTGCATCGATTGGTCCGCCACTGAAACCACCTTGCGCAGCATGCACGCCAAGCTCAAGGATGTGCTGCCCAAACGCGATCGCACCTGATCGCCTTTCGCCGCACACAAAAACGCCGGGCTTTACCCGGCGTTTTTTTATGCGTTCGTTTTACTGAAAATCACTGACTCAGTTTGGCGGCATGGCGCTGATGACGTTCCATGTAGCGCTCGACGTAAGAGCACGACGGAATGACGGTGTAGCCCATTTCCTCAGCGTACTGCAGCGCCTGCTCGGTCAACGCCGCGGCAATGCCACGGCCCCGCAGTGCGTTTGGCACGAACGTACGATAGATATCCAGGGTCTGTTTCCCCAGATCCATATAGGTCAGGTAGGCACGATGACCGTCCACATTGGTCTCGAACTGATGACCAGCCTGGTCATGGTGGATGGACAACGCCTCGCTCATCACTACTCCTCGCGGGTCTTGAATTCTGACCCCTACCTTACCGATGTTTTTCCGGCGAAGGAACATCTACGCCACCTCGTGCCTGAATGGACACTGAGAAGAGCTGCACCAATCTCGCGCAACCGAGCACGTATCAAATAGTAGGCACCATTGGCAGAAATGCTCAAGGTACGCTCGTCATCGCGCTCAGGTTAACGGGTGCTGCTCCGGGTCACGCAGAGAAGGCTCGACCAAAGGTATCCCGGGTCGATAGCCTGAACATTGCCGGATGTTGAGACTTAAGACGAACCCGCCCTCTTAAAGTCACCACCAAGATGGATAAAGATTATGAGAGCCACTGCACAAAATCCGCGCACAAGTATGGACGAATCCATGTAGACAGACTTTAGCCAAGATTGAGAAAAACAGCGACGAGTGCTGGAAACTTTTTCTCGGCGGCTCGCTCAGGATCGGGCTTCCTGGCTGGATATTTTTTAAACAATGCAGTTAAAAGTTGCTCGAAAAAGAATCAACGCCTACAATTTTTTATGCTTCTTGCTACACGTCAGTTTACTTACTAGAAGTAATGGGTAGTATGTACGCCGGCCATTTCCTCACTCTGAGGAGACAGCTACTTAATTGAAAGTCCTTGAAGGGGAACACGATGAACAACGTTCTGAAATTCTCTGCTCTGGCTCTGGCCGCAGTTCTGGCTACCGGTTGCAGCAGCGTATCGAAAGAAACCGAAGCACGTCTGACCGCTACTGAAGACGCAGCAGCTCGCTCCCAGGCTCGTGCAGACGAAGCCTACCGTAAAGCTGATGAAGCTCTGGCTGCTGCTCAAAAAGCACAACAGACTGCTGACGAAGCTAACGAGCGTGCTCTGCGCATGCTGGACAAAGCTAGCCGCAAGTAATAGTCCTTCGGGATTGTTATCAAGCCGACCCATTTTTGGGTCGGCTTTTTTATTGCCTGTGGTTTTGCACCGGCCATAAAAAACCCGCCGATGCAGCCTGCATCGGCGGGTTCTGTACAAGCCTTACTGCAGCGGGTCGAGCGGCGCGCTCGTCACCAGCGGTGCGGAAGTGTTCGGCACGGCGATTTCCACCGGCAGGCCATCTTCAGCGGCAACCACATCACGCACCACGTCCCAGTTCATGCGCAGGTTGTTGGTGATGTCTTCGCGCTTGAGCATCGCGTTGATCACGGCGGTGTGCTTGTCGACCACCGACGGGTTGCCCTTGTCGTCCAGCGGCGTGTGCGCTTCCAGGTAAACCTTGCCACCGCTGACGCCGAACTTGTACGGGTCATTGATGATCCGCACCGACGTACCGACCGGCACCATGCTCGCCATTTCAAGCACGTTGTTGTTGAACATACGGAAGCAGCCGTGGCTGGTGCGCATGCCGATGCCGAACTTTTTGTTCGAGCCGTGAATCAGGTAGCCCGGAGTGCCCAGGCTGAACTTGAACGGCCCCAGCGGGTTGTCCGGGCCGGCCGGCACCACATTCGGCAACGGGTCACCGTCGGCGGCGTGCTCGGCCTTGATCGACGCTGGAGGGGTCCATGTCGGGTTCGGCGTTTTCGCGGTGATGGTGGTGTGGGCGATCGGCGAGCCCCAGCCCTCACGACCGATACCCAGCGGGAAGGTGTACACCACGTTCCGGCCTTTCGGGTAGTAGTAGAGACGGTATTCAGCCAGGTTGATGACGATGCCTTCACGCGGGCCCGGCGGCAGGATGAAGCGCGTTGGCAGGATGACTTCAGTGCCAGCGCCCGGCAACCACGGATCGACGCCCGGGTTGGCCGCGACCATTTCCAGATAACCCAGATCGTAGGTGGTGCCAAGGTCGGCGAAGGTATCTTCGTACTTGGCCTTGATGACCTGCACCTGACCGATGATGTCTTCACCAGGTGGTGGCAGGGGCAGCTCCAATGCGGCTACGGGACCCGCCACACAAAGGGCGGCAAGAGACAGGCAGCGGGTGACGGCAGGAAAACGCGGCAACATCCGGAAAGTCCTTCGCATGATCGACAAGGGTATAAAAACGGGATTGTACACCGGCATCCGGAACTTCGGGGAGTTGGCCGATAGCACGCTATCTTTGTTGCTTTACAGCTCGAACCGCAGCTCTGGCCAGATCGGCGAGGTGCCGCGTTTTTGCGATTCCAGGATGGCCCGGCACAGCGAGCACAGGCGCTGGTCCTGGAACACGCGCCGGTCAACACTCGACCAGCGCGGTTGCGCGGGCAGCAGGCTGCCGCACAAGGTTCGATCGGCCGAGCCGCCCAGCTCCAGCTGACGGGTCACCAGATGTACCCGCACTTCCTGGCAGGCGAACAGATCCAGCTGTTCGTCAGGCTCGATCAGTTGGTAGGCAAAAAGGGACCAGGCGGGACGCGGCATCGGGGGCTCCAAATCGGGGGCGCCACCTTAGCCGAAACACCGCCGCTAGAAAAGCGTCAAAGCAGCGGTTTCAGTGTCGGCCAGACATTTTCCAGCAACTTGTCCTGAGCCCCGGCAGCCGGGTGCAATCCGTCGGCCTGCATCAGGTCTGGATGGCCGCCCACACCGTCGAGAAAAAAGGGCACCAGCGGGATCTTTTTTTCCTCGGCCAATTTGCCGTAGACCTCGGCAAATGCCTCGGTGTAACGCTTGCCATAGTTGGGTGGCAACTGCATGCCCAGCAGCAACACCTTCGCACCGCTCGCTTTGGAGCTGTCGATCATTGATGCAAGGTTTTGTTGCAAATTAGCCGGAGGCATTCCGCGCAGTCCGTCGTTGCCCCCCAACTCAAGGATTACCAGCTCCGGTTTATGCTCTGCAAGCAGCGCAGGCAGGCGCGCCTGGCCTCCGGCACTGGTGTCGCCGCTGATGGAGGCATTGACCACTTTGTCGTCAAAACCTTCGCGCTTGAGCCGTTGCTCGAGCAACGAGACCCACCCCAAGCGGGTATCCAGTCCGAAACCGGCGCTGATACTATCGCCAACGATCAGGACAGTACCCGCCGCTGCGTTCTGGGCCATGCACATCAAGGCCAGGCCAGCACTCAAAAACCACACACGCATCGGATTCTCCATGGGCGCAAGCATTCTCACCGCGAAGAACCTCAGCAAAGTGGTTCCCAGCGCGGAAGGTGAACTGACTATCCTGCACGAACTCAGTCTGGAACTGAACAAGGGCGACAGCCTGGCCATCGTTGGCGCCTCCGGTTCCGGCAAATCTACCCTGCTCGGCCTGCTCGCCGGCCTCGACCTGCCGAGCAGTGGCGAAGTCACCCTCGCCGGCCAAGGCCTGAGCAATCTCGATGAAGACCAGCGCGCACGCATTCGCGCCGAGCACGTGGGTTTTGTGTTTCAGTCGTTTCAGTTGCTGGACAGTCTCAACGCGTTGGAAAACGTCATGCTGCCGCTCGAACTCGACGGCCGCAAAGATGCCCGTGAGCGCGCCACCGAACTGCTGCAGCGAGTCGGCCTGGGGCAACGCCTGACCCATTCACCGCGCCAGCTCTCCGGCGGCGAACAGCAACGTGTGGCGATTGCCCGAGCGTTTGCTGCCGAACCCGATGTGCTGTTCGCCGATGAGCCCACCGGCAACCTCGACAGCCACACCGGCGAGCGCATCAGCGATTTGTTATTCGAACTCAACCAGGAACGGGGCACGACCCTGGTGCTGGTGACCCACGACGAACGCCTGGCACATCGCTGCCGGCGTCTGATTCGCCTTGAAGCCGGCCTGCTGGTCGCCCCTCTGGAGCCTTGATGGCACGTCTGCCGCTACTGCGCCTGTTCAGCCTTGCCATCCGCCAACTCCTGCGCGATGCCCGCGCCGGAGAGTTGCGCGTGTTGTTCTTCGCCCTGGTGGTCGCCGTGGCGGCGAGCACCGCCATCGGTTACTTTGGCGCCCGCTTGAATGGCGCCATGATGTTGCGCGCCACCGAATTCCTCGGCGCGGACTTGCTCCTTGAGGGCAGCTCTCCCGCTCGCCCCGAACAGATCAAAAGCGGCATGGAACTGGGACTCGAGCACGCTCAAGTGGTGGAGTTCTCCAGCGTCATCGCCACCGACAACGGCATTCAGCTGTCCAGCATCAAGGCGGCCGACGACGTTTATCCGCTGCGTGGCGAACTGAAAAGTGCCCCGGCCCCTTTTGCCCCGGAAGAGCCCGGGGGCAGACCAAAACCCGGCGAAGCCTGGGTCGAAGGGCGTTTGCTGACGGCGCTGAATCTGAAGATCGGTGACAGCATCGATGTCGGCATGCGGACGCTGAAACTGACACGCGTCCTCACTTACGAGCCCGACCGCGCCGGCAATTTCTACAGCCTGACCCCTCGCGTGCTGATCAACCTCAGCGACCTCGCCGCCACCGGCGTGGTGCAACCCGGAAGCCGGGTCAGTTACCGCGAACTCTGGCGCGGCACGCCCGAGGCGCTGGAAACGTATCGTCAACTGATCAAACCCGGACTGGCCGCCAACCAGCGCATTCAGGATGCCCGCGACGGCAACCGACAAATCGGCGGCGCCTTGGGCAAGGCCGAGCGTTATTTGAACATGGCCAGTCTGGTCGCGGTGCTGCTGTCCGGTGTGGCCGTGGCGCTGTCGGCGACGCGCTTCGCCACACGCCGATTCGATGCCAGCGCGTTGCTGCGTTGCCTGGGTTTGTCCCGTCGGGACACCATGGTGCTGTTCAGTTTGCAGCTGACGGTACTCGGCCTGCTCGCCAGCATCAGCGGCGCCCTCCTCGGCTGGCTGGCCCAGCTTGGATTGTTTGCGTTGCTGCATGACCTGTTGCCGACCGACGTGCCACCGGGTGGGTTGTTTCCGGCCATTGCCGGGATCGGCACCGGGCTGGTCGCGTTAGCCGGTTTCGCCCTGCCTCCACTGGCGGCGCTTGGCCGGGTACCGCCATTGCGCGTGTTGCGTCGAGACATGCTGCCGATTCCTTCAAGCACCTGGATGGTCTATGGCGCGGCACTGGCTGCCCTAGGCCTGATCATGTGGCGCCTGAGCCTTGATCTGCTGCTGACCTTCGCCCTGCTCGGAGGTGGCGTGATTGCCGCGCTGCTGCTCGGTGGCCTGTTATTGCTACTGCTCCAAAGCCTGCGCCGGATGCTGGCGCGCGCCTCACTGCCTTGGCGCCTGGGGCTGGGCCAGTTGCTGCGTCATCCGCTGGCGGCCGCCGGACAAGCCCTTGCCTTCGGCTTGATCCTGTTGTCGATGACGTTGATTGCGTTGTTGCGCGGTGAACTGCTGGACACCTGGCAAAACCAACTGCCGAAAAACGCGCCGAATTATTTTGCGCTGAATATTCTGCCTGCCGACAAACAAGCCTTCACCGATCGCCTGATCCAGCTCTCGGCCCAATCGGCGCCGATGTACCCGGTGGTGCCGGGACGCCTGATCAGCATCAATGGCGAACCGGTGCAGCAAATCGTCAGCAAGGATTCGGCCGGTGACCGGGCGATCCAGCGCGACCTGAGCCTGACCTGGGCGGCGGACTTGCCGGCTGGCAACAAACTGACCGCAGGCAATTGGTGGAGCGAACAGCCTGCCGACGATATTCCCGGCGTGTCGGTGGAAGGCAAAGTCGCCGAAAGCCTGAAGCTCAAGCTCGGCGATCACCTGGTGTTCAGTGTCGGCGGGGTCAATCGCGAAGCGAAGGTCACCAGTCTGCGGGATATCAACTGGGACAACTTCCAGCCCAACTTCTTCATGATCTTCCAGCCCGGCACGTTGAAGGACTTGCCTGCGACTTACCTGACCAGTTTCTATCTGGCAGCGGGTCACGATCAGCAGATTGTCGACTTGTCGCGCAGCTTCCCGGCAGTGACTATCCTGCAAGTCGAGGCCCTGCTGGAACAGCTGCGCAGCATCCTCGCCCAGGTCACCCTGGCGGTGGAGTATGTGCTGTTGTTTGTGTTGGCGGCGGGGATGGCGGTGCTGTTCTCCGGCTTGCAGGCGACGCTCGATGAGCGCATCCGTCAAGGCGCGCTGCTCAGAGCGCTGGGGGCCGAACGACAATTACTGGTCAAGGCCCGGCGGATCGAATTCGGCTTGTTGGGTGCGGTCAGCGGTTTGCTGGCGGCCCTGGGATCGGAACTGGTGAGCCTGGTGCTTTACCGTTACGCCTTCGACCTGCCGTGGCACCCGCATCCGTGGTTATTGGTGCTGCCACTGATCGGTGCGGTACTGATCGGCGGTGCCGGCGTATTCGGCACTCGACGCGCACTGAACGCCAGCCCCCTGACTGTCTTACGCGAGGGTTGATAGACTCAAACACTCTCAATCAAAAGAATGTGCCATGAGCCGTTATCGCCCTCCCCATACTATTGACCCTACAAGCCTTTGAATTCGGGCGTCCGCAAATAGTAGTCATACTCAAAAAACCATACTATTTTTTGTAAAAAATTTCGTTGATCCACCACAACACTTCTCCGCCCGGAGTCTGCACAACGGCCTCGTCGCCCACCTCTTTCTTCAAAAGCGCGCGCGCCATCGGCGAATCAATCGAGATGTAATCGTTGCGACCGTAAATTTCATCGTATCCCACAACCCGAAATTTCTTGATTTCGCCCGCCTCGTTTTCAATCTCGACCCAGGCTCCGAAGAAGACCCTTCCCTCCTGCTCAGGCGAATACTCGACTACCCGTACGTCCTCAAGCCGCTTACGAAGGTATCGGACTCTACGATCAATCTCCCGGAGCAGCTTCTTGTTGTACTGGTAATCCGCATTCTCACTGCGGTCACCCAGCGACGCTGCCCAGGTAACCTTCTTAGTAGTGTCGGGACGCTTCTCTCGCCAAAGGTAGTCGAGCTCTTGCTTCAGGGCCTCATGACCTTCCTTTGTGATGATGTTGGTACTCAAGTCAGATGTCTCACTAACGATTAACTCCAGTAAGGCAAGAGCGGGTCAAAAATGCTCGGCTACCAATCCATATGGCCAAAACGATGTGTGCAGTCCAGTCCAGTCCAGTACGGCCGTATCATAGCCGCAGCACGAACCGTTCAGATAGAACGCCTCGATGGATGTGCTACCCCATTGGCAGCATGTTGCGAGGCATTTGGCAGGCGGGCAATCAGTACCGCTCAAGCGTAAGTTTACGCCCATCCCCGCAGCCTATCAGAAGAGTCATTTCCCACTCGACGAGGTGTGGTCGAGCCTCACTCGAGGTGAGAACAAGGGTTGGGATGGATACTTATCAGCAGAACGCTTCCTTAGACCCCGTGATAAACGGATACGCCACGCGGTTAGCGGCGTGACCTACGAAGTGCTGATCCAATAATTGAAGGAGCTGGAAAGAGATAATTGCTCAGAATGGTCCGCACTTGGATCGGGGCCTTCACAGCTTTTTCGCGGTGCGTTCCAGTACATATTTTAAAAGGTATAAAACAGCAATGCTCCACCACCAATGGAGGCTTGTTAGTTTACGAAAGCAGCAACAAAAAGTTGTAGGAACACAGAGGAAAAGCACTCAAGCTCTGTCCGAGATCTGAGCCTCGGACATGTGAATGATGCATACACGCCAGATGGCAAATACACTATAGGGGCTCTGCTGTCTGGATAAGCGAGTTCAATACCAATTTTATTTCAGAAGCCGGGTCTTTATGACCTTGCAGTATCAACCCTTCCGACAGTGCGGTGAATGTCATTGCAAGAGTGGCGCACGCCATAGGAGGCTTCTTACCTGCATGATTAAATATAATCGTAATCAACTTGCCCAAGGCCTCACTATTCTCCTGATGCAGAGCATAGTAATGCGTTGAAAACTCCTCATCGCGCAAAGCAATCAGTTGTAGCTCAGCATCCAGAATGGCACAACTGGCATTGTTCTTGAGGGTATCAATATAAGCATTCAATCCATGCGTCAGCTCTTCCGATGAATATCCAGCAGCCAGCGTGACGCCCAATCGATCGATTTCAACTCGCTTGAATCGCTGGGTCAATTGTAGAAGCAAGTCTGACTTACTTGTGAAATTTGAAAAAAAAGCGCCCTTTGAAAAGCCCGCCTCCTCGGATATAGCATTGACACTGGCGGCATGAAAGCCTTTCCTAACCATAAGATCAGTGGCGGTATCGAACAACTTATCCCTTGTTACTTGCTGACTTTCTTCGCGACCTAATCTCTTCTTAATCACAACTCCGGCTCCTCTGGCCAAACAAAAAATATCTATTTGCAACTGAATGTAATGGGCTTGCCATTCACTGCAAAATACAGATTTAACTACTATACCTTACACTGGCCCAGCTTAATCAAATTACATTTAAGCCTTAGAGTGCCATATAAATGCCATATTTGGGAGCAGTGGCGAGATACGCAGCGCTGGCATTGCAAGCGCTGGCAATTCATAAAGAGGCGTCAACTCCAGCACGCTCGGGCACTTCGGTTTCCAGCTTCACGCGTAGCCGACCCGATCGTTTGAATCGAAAAGGTGGTTGTGTGCACCCTCCGAGAGGCAGATGAGGCGCGGCTGAAAATTTCTCCCCCCGAGCTTAATCCCTCCACCCCAAGTGAACCCCCTGCCACAAATAATCTTTAACCTATTGATTTTATTGATTTTACCTTAGCACCTTGAACGCCAGCTCCATACTCATAACGAAATACCACTTGATTTTCAGATACCGGATGGTTTTTACTTGCGTCGTTGGTTCATCCGACACCTGATCAGAGCATCGAGACGAGCAACACCAATCTCAACGCAGCATCAGGTTACCCCACAGGAGTTGGATTTTAATGGAATATGCCTTTGTTACAGGCGCTACTGGCCTGCTCGGTAATAATTTGGTTCGTGCGCTTTTAAAGCGAAATATCAAAGTAAAAGCACTGGTTCGTTCCGTAGAAAAAGCCAGGAAACAGTTCGGCAATCTGCCTGTCGAATTTATCGAAGGCGACATGCTCAATGTCGACGCCTTCAGTCATGCCCTACAAGGCTGTGATGCCTTGTTTCATACCGCCGCCTACTTTCGCGACAGTTACAAAGGCGGAAAACACTGGCAAAAACTGTATGACACCAATGTCACCGGAACCGAGCGCTTATTACAAGCTGCCTACGCCGCCGGCATTCGTCGTGCAGTCCATACTTCATCCATTGCCGTATTGAAGGGCAACAAAGACGAATTGATCGATGAAACGATGTCCCGCAGTGAATCGGAAGCTGACGATTACTACTTGAGCAAAATACAGTCCGAGCAAAAAGTCCAGGAGTTCTTGTTACAACACCCGGACATGTTTATCGCGATGGTATTACCGGGCTGGATGTTTGGCCCGGGGGATATCGGCCCGACTTCATCAGGACAGTTCCTGCTCGACTTTGTCGGAATGAAATTGCCTGGCGTACTGCCTGGAAGTTTTTCTGTCGTAGACGCCCGAGATGTAGCGGAACATCAGCTCGCAGCCATTACGCGCGGCAGATCCGGAGAACGTTATCTGGCAGCCGGCAATCATATGAACATGAAAAGTATTTTCCAGGCGCTCGCCAGTGTTAGCGGCGTCAAAGCGCCGGAGCGAAAAATACCGCTGTTTATGCTGCGGATAATTGCCTTGATATATGAAGGCTATTACCGAGTCACGAAAAAGCCGGTACTCATCAGCACTTCCACCGTCAAACTTATGGAGCAGGAGCAAGGACGCACTCACTTCAGTCATAACAAAAGCCTGAAAGAGCTGGAGTGCAAGTTCCGCCCCGTAGCGGAAACACTGACCGACACCCTGGATTGGTATCGGAAAAACAACTACATAAATGCGTAACTGAAACGATTTATATATAGCCTGCCTCTGTAGTATTTTTTTGTCTAACCATTACTTCAAGGATTGAGAGAGGTTGGTAAATGAAAAGCCTTTCATATAAAGAAGGTTTTCTGCATCGGTTCGTCGGTTTTTCAGAATCTTTCCCGGACCACATTGCCATCAGGAATTTGGACGCGGAAGAAGAGACCGTCACTTACCGTGGGTTGCGAGTAAAGGCTGAAGAGTGCAACGGCGCACTCAAAAGTCTAGGTGTATTGCCAGGCGACAAAGTGGCGGTTGTTCTCCCCAATGGGGTGGAGTTCATCGCTTATTACCTGGCGATCATCGGGCGTGGGGCGACTCCGGTCATCCTCAACTACAAACTGACGCCATTCGAAATGAGCAACGTCATCCGTATTGCCCGGCCGACACTGATCGTGACCACCGAAACGCTATTCGAACAACATCGCGAGACATTTCAGCCGGCCTACGGCGTTCGTCACTCCTTGCTGTTGAACACCACAAGCGAGCCATCCTCTCCCTTACCCGACAACGCAACGGCCGACTCTCGACTTCCTCGACAGGCCGAACCTTTGTTACTGCCCGATGGCAATCCGATCGTCTCGATACAGTTCACGTATCGGGGCACCGGCCAACCCCTGGCTGTTGCTCACCGCTACTTTGACCTGACGCAATCGAGCGATGGGCTGCATGAGCAGTTTCATCTTCAAGGGGTCGGATCGGTTCATCTGGTGACGCTGCCGCTGTATGCCATCTTCGGGCTGTCCGTGATGATGGTTTTTCCATTGAGCGTGGGCGCCACCCTGTTAATGACCAACTCCCTGCTCAATAGGGATCTGGCGGAAGTCTTGTCCCGGCATCAAGTTACCTTTGCCTGCCTGGTGCCCGACGTCATTCGCTACTTCAATACGCGACTGGCCAAACGCAAAGGCGCGCTTTTGCCAATGCACCCACAATTGATGATCTATTCGGGTGGCAGCCATCTACCGGCGGACGAAGCCGAGAAACTGGGAAGGCTGCTGGGGTGCAATCCGGTGCTGCAAGGCTATGGATTGACCGAGAGCATGCCGGTAATTGTCCAGAGTTCGATTGGAAAGGTTCATCGCGGCGCCATGGGGCAACCGATTCGCGGCGTAGAGCTGCGGGTCGTCGATGCTCAAGGGCGAGACGTTGCACCAGGGCGTATCGGCGAACTGCTGATACGCGGCTCGATGGTGATTGACGGATACAACGATGCAGCGGACGCCAATACCCGGTTCTTCCGTGATGGCTGGCTACACACGGGGGATCTGGTGTGGCGGGACGACGATGGACATGTGTTCTTCTATTGCCAACGCCTGCGAATCTCGAAGATTAAAGCGCAAATGGTCGATCTGACCGAAATCGAATCCATTGCCCTGAAGCATCCAGACGTGGTGCGCGCGAAGGCTTACATCATCCCCGACAACAAAGAGGTCAACGTCTTGCACCTGTGCGTTGAAGGGAGCGGCAACCTGACCCAGAGCGCTATCTCCACCCTGCTCTCGCGCTACCTCTCAGGCTTCAAACTGCCCAGAACCATCGAGATTCTCTCTCTCAAGGAAGAGATCCATGCAAGCAACTAACACACAACCGGTACTGGCCGTTTTCGACTTTGACGGCACATTGACCGACAGGCATACGTTCTGGCGCTACATGCGTTTTATCGTGGGGACCCGGTTGTTTTGGCTAAGGATCGTTCCCCTGCTGCCCAAAATGCTCAGTGTGATCCTCGGCATCACACCATTGATGCAAGCACGCCTGGCGTTTATTGCCTGTTATCTGGGTGGCCTGTCAGTTGAGCAAGAACGCGAGCATGCGAAGTATTTCATTACCGAACAGCTACCACTCTGGCTCAGGCCCGAGGCCTTGCGCCGGCTGCAATGGCACCAGTCCATGGGACATGTCACGGCGCTGGTCAGCAATTCGCCGGAAAACTACCTGATTCCATGGGGTAAGGCAGCAGGTTTTGACTATGTATGCGGCACTCGCCTGGCGGAGGCGAAGAACAAACTGACCGGCGGGATATCAGGCACCAACTGTGTTGAGAGAGAAAAAGTCGCACGGCTGAAAGGTTGTTTGAGCAACCTTGATGACTATTACATTTATGCCTACGGCGATTCATCTGGTGACGATGCCCTGCTTGGCATTGCCAACTCTCCCTTCTATAGAAACTGGTACTGACAGATGAACACTCTGAGCACGTTGGCCCCCAAGCACCTCGGTCCCGGTAACACTCCGACAGTCATGATCGTCGGTGCCGGTCCAATTGGCCTGTCCCTGGCAATCATGCTGAAAAAGTGGGGCGTCTCTTTTCGCATTATTGAAAAGAATGCCGGCCCCTCAACTGCTACCAAAGCGATGGCTATCCATTCCAGAACCCTGGAAATTTTTCGAGACCTGGGTGTTGCTGATCAGGCCATCAGCGACGGGTTCACCATCAACCAGTTTTCGGTGCAGTCGAACGCCAAACGGGTGCTGAACTACAACTTTTCTTATCTGGATACGACCTATCCCCTACTCCTCAGCCTGCCGCAGCCGCAAACAGAAAAGATTCTGCTCGAGCGACTTAACAAACTGGGGGTGGACGTTGAGTGGAATACCGAACTGGTCGATATAGAAAACCAGCCAGGTTCCGTGCGAATGACGCTTCATCATGCGGACGGCGACGACGAATCCTTCAGCAGTCGGTGGGTGGTCGCGTGCGACGGTGCTCGCAGCAACATCAGAAAACGTCTTGAGATGACCTTCGAAGGATCGTCTTACGACCGATTCTTCATGCTGGCCGATGCCGATATCGAGTGGCCTGGTAGCAAGGACGAAGGGGCTTTCTTCCTCGGTGCGCAGGACGGTTATGTGGCGGTCGCACCGATCAGCGCGCAATCACGTTATCGTCTGTTCATCGAGATGCCCTACGACCTGCCGCCAGAAGGTGAACGCCCATCCTTGAGCCTGGAGAACTTTCAGCGGTTGTGCGAAGGGCGCGGGCAAAAGATGACGCTGTCCAATATTTCGTCGACCACCATCGCCTCTTTTCAACATCGTCGCGTGCAGTCGCTGCAACAAGGCTCTGTGTTTCTGGTGGGCGATTGCGCTCATATCGGCAGCCCGATCGGCGGACAATGGATGAACCTGGGGGTTTCCGAGGCCTACAACCTGGCGTGGAAAATGGCCTATGTCGATCAAGGCCTGGCGGACCAATCACTGCTGGAAAGCTACAACGAAGAACGCTACCCGGTTGCCCTGGAGGTCGAGAACACAGCCCACCGACTGACCGGGCTGATAACCCTCAGGCATCGCGGCCTCGTTTGGCTGCGCGACAATGTTCTGCCATTGCTGAGCAACCGCCGCAAGATTCAACGCAAGTTGCCCACGATGATTTCCGGTCATCAGTACCACTACGGAAAAAGCGATTACATTCAAGAATCGTTGACGAAAAAGCAGCGCATGAATTGGGAGAAAAAAGGCAAGAAACCCGAATTTCACACGTCTGCGCCTCGCGCAGGTCAACTGGCTCCCGATGTGGAATTGTGGCAACTGCAAGGTTTGCCGCCAAAACGCTTGATCGACTTGTTCCAGGGAACGTTCACGCTCCTGATTTTTAGCGCAGCCGATCAGTTTTCCCCCTTGTTACCGGGCTATTACTCACTGGCCGAGTCGGTAGAAAAGGATTACCCAGGCATCAAGGCTTATTGCGTTATTGATGCGCTGAGTAGCTCCGAGCTGCCGTTCTGGCACTCAACGCTGTTGGACCCCGATTGGCGGCTGCACAAGCGCTACCATGCCAAAGAGGGCACTTTGATGCTCATTCGTCCTGACGGCTATATCGCTTTCCAGGGGGCGGATGCAATCACACTCGTTACTTATCTGAACGTTAGATCCGGACTGCTCAAAGGAGCCAGAAAAACAACATCTTCCGAGATCAATGCAGTGGAACTCCAACTTTAAGTCTCTCTATGGCTACTGCCGGTTTGCTTCATTGAATGACACAAGGCCCAGCCCTGGGCCATGACTTTTGACTACGTGTTGATAGAAAACATATACCGACTTTGGTTAGGAGAACCTCATGCGCGTCCAACTCAACGATGTTGTGCAGGAATTCATCGTGTCCAATGGAAAAATAGCGCACAGCTATTTCTCTCTTTCAGAAAAAATCATTGATTCACTTTGCGATTCCAATATCGAAAAAGAATCAATATTGATGCGTATGCTCGAGCAGGCCGAATCGGTCACTGCGCATTACTTCAATGCTCATCAACAAGTCCTGGAAGGCGTCTACGCCAATGGCGTTGAAGCGCCTGTCAATCGAAGCCTGCCAGTCTTGGAGCCCGTACACTCGAACCCGGTAGTGCTGGCATCGGCCCCCGTTGCGCAACAAACGCCGGCGCTCAGCTACGGGCAATGGCTGCGTGCAGAGATAAGTAAGGTCACTGGCTTCAAAAAGGAGCAAATCGACTTCGATCAAAGTTTTGAGAGTCTGGGTATCGACTCCCTGGGATTGGTCGATATGTTTGAATCCCTGGCTCAACACTTTCCCGAAAAGAAAGAACTCACCTCGTCGCTCTTTGATGCGCCCTCGCCTACTGTCTTGCTGGCCCGCCTTGAAGCCAATCCGCAGGCACCTGTCGTGGATGTCGAAGCATGGGTCCTTGAACAACTGGCGACGATCACCGGTTTTACGGTCGACCAGATCGACCAGAAGCAAAGTTATGAAAGCCTGGGCCTGGACTCCCTGGTGCAACTGGACTTCCAGGAAGCGGTAGTCGCGCGGTGGCCGGCACTCAAGGCCAACAGCACTGAGTTGGTCAACGCCAAGTGTCCACAGGAAACAATCGCACTGATTAAAGCCGCCCTTGCCGCTCCCAAGTCGACTTCGGTCATACTCAGCGAAGCTCAACCAACAAGCACAACAGCCCCCCAAGAGCAGATCGGCAACCTGCTTTTAAGCGCGTTGTCACCGCTGATACCCGACGCCCCAACATCGATCGACATCGACACGCCTTTCGCACAGTTGGGGCTCAGCGGTTTTGCCCGAGAAACCCTCTGCCAATCAATGGCGCAACAGTGCCCTGTCAGCGAATTTGCCGGCGAGGCGCTGATGTCGCGTCGTACGCCGCAAGACGCCATGTCGCTGCTGACAAGACTGGGCTGAGCCGCCGCAAAAATGGAATGGAATCCGGGTGATCGCAACGATCACCCAGCGTTTTGACAACCAGGAGAAAGGGTATGAGTGGCGCGGTAGCGACAGTGGGTGATTTTTGCTTCAGTGCAATGGCCGGAGAGTTTCCTGGGGCACCCTCGACGGATGCGCTTTGGCACTTGCTCGCGCAAGGACAGGTAGCGCCCATCCATTCGATGCTGGCACGCTGGGAGCTGAATAAGGCGTCAATCTACTCAGCAAAGAAAGGGGAAAAGGATCGCACTTACCTGGACAGTGCTTATTGCCTGGCCGATGACGCATCAACCCCTTCACGCCATGAAGGACGGCAGGTTGCCATCGGCAAGAAAGTACTCCAGACACTTCTCGCCCAGCTTGTCGCACAAGGTTCGGTATTGATCAGGGAGCGCACTGCGTTAGTGGTTGCGACGTCCTGGAGTGACGAGAGTTACTTCGTTACGGGAGCCTGCGCAACAGCCGATACAACCCGCGGATATACACCAGGTGAACAAGTCGCTGAACTGGCGGCGGCTTTTGCCCTGGGTGGCCCTGCGTTATCGGTAGACACCGCCTGCAGTTCGTTCCCCTATGCAATCGATATGGCTCAAGCACTGGTCAACAGCGGTCAGGCGGATAACGCGATTGTAATGGCGCTGAACACCGTACTGCCGCCGGCGCTGTTTCTGGGGTTCTCGCAGTTGACTGCCTTTTCCTCCCGGGCCCAGATGCAGGCGTTCGGACAGGACGCTGACGGCATTGTGCCGGGCGAATGTGCGGTCGCCTTTCTGGTCGAGCCCGTATCGCAGGCTCTGATTGCGAAGCGTCGCCCACTGGGTGTTTTACGTGCATTGGGACTTTCGGCCGATGGCGCCGAAGGCTCGGTGTTTGCCCCTGGCAAACAGGCTCAGTGCACGGCTTACGAGCGTGCCTATATCGGTCTTGACCCCAACGACGTCGACTACATCGAGACTCATGGCACCGGCACTCCGCTAGGGGATGCGACAGAGCTGGACTCGCTGAACAGCTTCTTCGCTCCTCATCGCGCGGACGGCAAAACGATCGTGATCGGTTCGATCAAATCCGTCATCGGTCACCCATTGGCCGCCGCCGGAGGTGCGTCGCTCGCCAAGGCGCTGATGATATTGCGTCACAAAGGTATTCCCCCTCAGCCCGACTATCGCCCCAGCGCAAAAGTCGATGAGACCTGTCTGCAGTTGGCCACATCGCATATACAGCCCCTTGCTGATCGTCAGTCAGCGATCCGAGTGGGTATTTCCAGCTTTGGCTTTGGCGGCGCCAATGCGCACCTGGTGGTAGATGAGTACATTCCCGACAACCGCCCTGCCATCCCACGCGTCGCCCCTGGCGTACTGATGCTGGACCTCGCCATTGTCGAGGCTGAAGCGGCGATCGGCAGTCACTTCTCATTACAGGCGCTCAAGCAACAACTCGATCAGCCCGCAGCACCGTCAGTCAGCTTCCCTTATGGGCGCTTCGTTGATTGCGCCGCCGCTGCGGGCCAACCTTTACTGGGAAAATTCCTGGCACAAGATCGCGTCATCGATATCGACGGTTTCGGCATGGGTCCCAAGCCCTTGGCCCATGTCGATCCGTTCAAGCTATTGATCACCGATCGCGTCAATCATTTGCTGCAACGCCTGCCGGGTGTGGCCGGCTCATCCGGCACCGCGATGGTCATGTGCTGCAACATGGGTGGGGAGCGTTTCAGCAATGCGTATAGCGGCGCCCACAAGTTCTATTCACAGGGTCAAGGCATGGCACCGGGTGTAGAGGTGACGGACGTGGCAACCATGTTGCCGAATATGTTGTCCGGCTACCCGGCGAAAATTTTCGACTTCAAAGGCTTCCATCAAACATTGGTCGGCACCCCAGGTTTGTTCTGGCAAACCTTGCTGGCATCGCAACAATGGTTCAAGGACGGCGTGACGACGTTACTGCTCGGTGCAGGGCGCTTTATCAGTGGCGAAATAGAGATCGACCGCGCCCGGCACTCCGCGACACTGCAAGGCGAAGGATTGGGGATACTTGCCCTGCGCCCCTATCGACCAAGCTCCAATGACAAGCCTTTACTGGTGATCCGCGCGGCAGTCTTGGCCCATGCTGCGAACTCGCTGGAAGAAGCTTGCCAATTGCTGGGCAAAGAGCGGAGTCAGCACCAGCACATTGAAGTCTGCGAGCTGCGGCCTGATGCAACTCATGCAAGCAGCTCACTGCAAGAGATTACCGGCTTCCTGGCTGAAGCCAGCGGTATCGAAACCCTGTTGGCGGTGCTCTTGAGTACCTCGGTTCACACGGTGATAGAGGTGCGTGAGGCCGGCAAGGCAGTGATGTGGTTATTTACTGAAAAGCTTCAGGAATGGCGCCCGGCCGCAGCCGAACCCGCCGCTGCCATCAAGCATCCCTTCACGTTGCGTTTCGCTCACTCGACGCCCCAGGAACTGCAGCAGGTCATCCTGCCTGCCCGACCTGTCAGCCTGGTCAGAGAGCCGCGACACGACGGCGTCGACGTGCTGGAACTCAGCGAATTGCTGACCAGCACCCTGCTCTCAGGGCTGCGTGTCAGAACTCGCGCCATGGAGGGGCTTTTCGCCCTGCACCGTGGCTCTGAAGCCTCGCGTCCGGAGCACTGGAAACGTCGCCCGGAAAATATCGTGATCACCAACGTCAAGCGTGGCCCTCAGTCACTGCACGCCCAGCTCGTAGTGAATGAAGCGCACCCTTACTTCTTCGACCATCCCCTTGATCACATCCCCGGCATTTTATTGCTCGAGGGCGTGTTGCAACTGATTGAACTCGCCATACCGCCACTGAGCGGCCGAGTGGCCTATGTCAAAAACCTGAGTATCAAGTTCCAGCAATACGTACAGAAGCAGGGGGCGATTGATCTTCATCTGGAACAAGACAAAGACCCTCAGGTCTTCAATGCCAGGGTCATGCAGGCCGGTAAGCTGATGTGCACGTGCGTCCTTGGCATCGCCTACAACTCAGCGTTCGAGACATCGCCCGCCGGCGAGTTCACGGCTGTTCGCTGCCGCGACAAGGCTTTGCTGCACAAGACCAGAGAAGAAAACATCATCGTCAGTGACATGAGCGGTATCGCCCAGGGCTTGAGCGTGGACACCCTCAAACTGCCGGACGAGCACATTTTCCAGGAGGGCGACCCCGAGCACTATTCGATGGTCTATTTCCTCGAAGTTGCCCGTCAGTGCTACATGCAGATTGCCCACAGCCATCTACGAATCCCACTCAATACCCCAATGAACCTGCTGGCCTTGAGTTTCACTCTCGATCGGCCAATCCCCAGGAACAGCCCGCTGTCGTTGGCACCGCAAGCCGGTTTTGACGCTCAGGATCAGCCCTTCAAAACGAACCGGATCTACATCGACCTGTTCAACCGGGGTGAAAAAATCGGTCAGGCCAGTATTACCGCTCAAGTGCTGAGTCAATCCGCGCCAGCTGCGTGAGGTATTGAATTGATCTCAACCGCCGACAAGACAGCGCCCCACACAACAAAGGTGTCGCCGTGAACGATGTAAATGTGCAAGTCCGAGTCAAATCGCCGCCCTCTGAAATCTGGAAGATCTGGAGCAACTTCTCAGAAGCGCCTTTATGGGATACCGACGTTAGCCATTGTGAACTCGATGGCCCGTTCCAGCCTGGCACGCGGGGCAAGTGTGTCCTCAAGAATGGCCTGAGCATGCCACTGAAACTGGAAGCAGTGAGGCTGCATGAAAGCTATCGGAACACTACGCGACTGCTTTGGATCGACCTCGAGTTCGATCACCAGATGCACAGACTTTCCGCGCATGAAACCCAGGTCACCCACAGCGCGAAGATCTCCGGCCCCCTAAGTTTTCTATACCGCAGGCTGTTACGAAAAATGCTGACGGCAGCAATGACCACGGCACTGGACAACCTGCGAACTCTGGCGGAACAACGGGTGAATACGATGAGCAACCTCGTGTTCGACACGGCTGGCACGCATCAGCAGCACTATTGAAACATCCCGGGAACGGGCGTGTTGAGCGCCCGCGCCTGAGCACGCTTCGCTTACTTATCGATAACGGCACACTTCGGATTGAGCATGAACCTACTAAAAAGCACTCAGTATCTCGTGATGGGCGTCATTGGCATGGGCTTTATCAACCCCGCGTCCAGTTCCGCCGACACGCTCGGCCCTTATATCAGTGTCTTGGGCGGACTGAACTGGGTTGCCCCGCAAGACCTTAACCAGAACAACCTCGATTTTGTCGAGATGCAGTTCGACCACCCACTAGACTCCGGCTACGCCACTGGACTGGCATTGGGCTGGCGACTCCCAGTCGGGCTCAGGCCTGAACTGGAACTCAGCTACCGCAAAAATACCCTGACCCAGTTCAATAACCGAGTATACGAAGGCGGCGGGAGCATCGATGGCAAAGGAAAAGAGGAAGCCACCAGCCTGATGGCCAACCTCTGGTATGACTTCTTGAACCTGCCAGCCCCCTTCAATCGGTTCACCCCCTACATTGGCGCGGGCCTGGGCTACACCACCCTGTCGGTCAGTGGCCTGGAAGCCGGCGGAGTCCAGTTCGGCGGCACTCACCGCGACACCGTATCGGCCTATCAACTCGGAACCGGGGTAGGTTTCGAACTCACCGAACAATGGTCCATGTCCATGGATTATCGATACATCAAGACGCGCGATGCGCACTTCGGTGACATTCAGGGCCTACCCCAAGGCGATGTGCGCACTGACTACAGCGCCCAGTCATTAATGCTCGGCCTGCATTATTGGTTCTAAGTGGTTAAATAGATCGGCGCGGCGCTACGAAAAGACGCTGGAAAACCAGTGCTGTCTCAACATCACGCAAAGAGCGAGCATCTCCAAAACCAATTTCAAGATAGGCACCGAGGGAAATACGTGAAACCGCAGCCATCCTCGACCGGCACATCATTGAGGGGCGCCCCCAATTCGACATTCTGATCTGTGGCAACGACCGTATTGCCTTTTGTGCCTATCAGCTGTTGTTGGGCCGTGGTCTGAAAATCCCCAACGATGTTGCCGTGCTCGGCTACGACAACATGATCGGTATTGCTGAGCTGTTTATCCCGCCGCTGACCACGGTGCAACTGCCGTACTACGAGATAGGTCGCAAGGCAGCACGTCACCTGATCGAGACCCTCGACGTATCGGGAGCCCAGCCAGTTGATTGTCCTTTGGTGGTTAGGGCATCGCTATAAGATTCAGTTAATTCGGTGAAGCAATGCGTGTATACCGTGGCGATCGAATACTTGTGAGCCACTGCGCCCCGATGCTTAGCGGCGGGTGATCAGACCTTGTCGGGCGACGCGCGTCAGTTGCTTGATCACTTCGAAGGCATCCTCGGCGTTGGGCGATTGAATCACTGCCAGATCGAAACTGTCGCTGGCAAATCGAGCCAGTGATTCGCCGTCTTCGACAAACTGGATCAGGAACGCGGCGGGTCCGCCGGTGCGACGTGGCCAGCCATCGAGATAACGCAACAGCGTCGGCTGATGTTTACCGCCAAGCAGGATTTTTGGATTGCGCTGGGTGAGGTGTGCCGTGATCGGCGCGGGGCGTACAACGGGGCTTAGTGCATTCATCGTGTCGTATCTCTGCCTCAAAAGTCTGCATGGCAGGTGAGAGGCAACACCGAACCAGCGCTTTAGCGGTATTTCGAAGCCTGTTCCAGGCTTCTATCGGCAACTGTATGAGTCACCTGGCGCCCCGCAAGTAGCTGTTTAAATCGGCGCATGAGCAGCATCCTAGAGAAGCTGACCGGACAGTGTCAAGAATGACGCGCAACAAAAAAGGCCCGCACAATGCGGGCCTTTTCGTTGAGGCAGAGCGGTCAGCCTGCGATGGCACGGTCGACCGACAGCTTGCCGGCGCCTTCGATCAGTACGGCGATGCTGCCGCCGAGCAGCGCCAGGGCGAATTCATAACCGTTGTTGGCCATGAACAGACCGTGGCTGATGTGCACGGTGAAAATGGCGACCAGCGAGAGGAAGGTCAGCCCCAGTGCTGCCGGACGCACCAGCAGACCGATGATCAGTGCCAGGCCGCCGAAGAACTCGGTGCCACCCGACAGAATCGCCATCAGATGACCCGGTGCCAGGCCAAGGCTTTCCATGTACTGCGCGGTACCGGCGATGCCGTAGCCACCGAACATGCCAAACAGTTTTTGTGAACCGTGAGCGGCGAAGATAATGCCGACGAAGACGCGCAAGACGGTCAGGCCGTAGCTGGCGCGGGTGAACATTACCTTGTTGATCAGTGAGCTCATGCTGTGTCATCCATTCATTGTGAGTGTGTGTGGTTGGCCGCTATATTAATCAATAAATGTAATGCTAAAAGCGCAATTATTGCGACATAACAATCAATTTAGTCGATCATTTCCGTAAGGCAAGTTTCTGCCCCTGGGGCTCCAACGACTCCCGCTCACGCTCGAACGCCAGGAAATACTTGTTCACGCTATTAACATAGCTGACGGGGCCCATCCCCACCTGCTCCATGGCAATTCGTTCGACCTGGAAGAACCACTGATTGGGATTCAAGCCGCGGCGCCGGGCTTCGGCGCGCATGCCCTGGACCCGTTCGGGCCCTATGTTGTAGGCCGCCAGCACAAATGCCATGCGCTCGCGCTCATTGAGCTTGGGACTGGCGAAGAACTTGCGGCGAATCATCGCCAGGTACTTGGCCCCGGCCTGCACATTGGCATCCAGGTCCTGAATGTTGTTGACGCCCACACGCTGGGCCGCGGTCGGAGTGATCTGCATCAGCCCGGTGGGGCCGCCGCCACCGCGGTTGCCGGGTTGCAGCGCTGACTCCTTGAAGGCCAGTGCCGCGAGGTTCAACCAGTCCATGCCTTGCGCATCAGCGTGCTTTTGCAGCACCGGGCGAAGTTTTTCCAGGCGCTGCCGATCAGCCTTGGCCAATGGATAGTGCACTTGATACAGGCGTCGATAGATTCGCAGGAACGCTGCGTCCTGGTCCGACGGAGTTTTGTAGGTGGTCAGGAAGCGGTCGATGCTCGCCCGAAGCATCGAGGCGTCGCGGCGGACAAACCAGAACTCTTCGCCGGGGGCGCTGATCGACAGCTGTTTGTCCACTCGCAGTTTGGGCAGGATCTTGCCCCAGCGCTCGGCTATCGGTTGCTCGACAATCGTCAGGTGAAAGATCCCGCCCTGGACCATCTCCAGCACATCTTCGACGGCAAGACTGGGATCGACCCACTCGACTTTCACCGGTGCCAGTTTGTGCAGCGCAAGCTTTGAATTGATCTGACTGACCGCGTCCCCCGCCGCACTGCCAGTGGGCAATGCCAGGGTTTTTCCCGAGAGTTGTTCGACCCGGGTGTAGCGGCGCTCGCCCTTGATTCCCACCAGTACCAACGGGATGTTGCTGGCAATCGGTTCGCTGCTGCTGACAGCATGGCCCGGTTGCAAATCGAGCAGTTCTCCCGGGGCGACCAGATCCCCTTCCCCACGCTGCAACGCGCCGAGCAGTTGATCCTTGGACTTTGGGATGATCTTGAGGGTGATTTCCTGACCGTCACGGGCGTGCCCGTTGAGGTATTGCTCGAACGCACGCAAGCGGTGATATTCGACGCCGATGGCTTGTCCCTGGACTTCGCCGGAGCTGTTGCGGCTCTGGTTGACCAGCACTCGCAATACTCGGCTGCTGCGGATGTCTGCCAGGTCGCGAACCTTGGTCGCCGGCACGGCTTGCAACGGCCCAGCCAGGCGTGCAACCGCCGGCAACGGCAGCAGCAACGAACAGCACAGCAACAGCAAAATCGAGGGACGTGTCATCCACTCTCCGGAAAGAATACTGGGCCGATCTCAAGAATTTTCTTGAAACCGAACGACAGAAACAGAGCGCTTTGAGCGCTGGCAAGACGCGAAAGACTGGCACAGTGATGGCATATTGACCATCACGTCTGCCTCGCGGCATCAACAGACAGCTTTAACTCTTTGTAGTTCTTGGCTTTTCTTATAAATCTACAGCTCTGATATGCTTTCCGGCCTTTGGTCCGAGGTAGCACCATGCAACTCATCGATATCGGCGTCAACCTGACCAACCCCAGTTTCGACGACAAGCACCAGGCCGTACTCGAGCGCGCGTATGCCGCCGGGGTCTGCCAACTGGTACTGACCGGCACCAGTGTCGAGGGCAGTGAACAGGCGCTGGAGCTATGCCGGCAACAGGATGAAACCGCGCAACGACTGTTCGCCACCGCAGGCATTCACCCTCATTCAGCCAGCGACTGGAATGCCGACAGCGCTCAGCGTCTGCGCAGTTTGCTCAAGGAAACCAACATGGTCGCCGTGGGTGAATGCGGGCTGGATTTCAATCGCGATTTCTCACCGCGCCCGCAGCAGGAAAAGGTGCTGGAAGAGCACCTGGCGATGGCGGTCGATTTGCAATTGCCGGTATTTCTCCACGAGCGCGACGCCAGTCAGCGCTTGTTGGAAATCCTGCGCGATTACCGTGATCAGTTGCCGGCAGCGGTGGTGCATTGCTTCACCGGCGAAAAGAAAGCGCTGTTCAGTTACCTGGATCTGGATTTGCACATCGGCATTACTGGCTGGATCTGTGATGAACGCCGCGGCACGCACCTGCATCCACTGGTGAAGGAGATCAAGCGCGGACGCCTGATGCTCGAGAGCGATGCGCCCTATCTGCTGCCACGCAGCTTGCGCCCCAAGCCGAAGAACGGTCGCAATGAACCGGCGTACCTGACCGAGGTGCTGCGCGAGGTGGCGTTGCATCGTGGGGAAACGGAAGAAGACCTGGCGGCTCACACCACTGCCTGCGCACGGGCGTTCTACGGCCTGCCCTCAATCCCCCAGTAACCGCAAATCCCTGTGGGAGCGAGCCTGCTTGCGATAGCGGTGAGACAGTCAATGCTGATATCGACTGATACACCGCCATCGCGAGCAGGCTCGCTCCCACATTTTGATTGGTGGTGACCCTTGATCCACATCAAGTTCTGAATCCCTGCATAGCGGCACAATGCTGGCACCTTGCCAATGCTGTTTCCGCTATCAGAGAAGACCTCCATGGGTGCCTGGCTTAGCAATATCTCGCTGAAATACAAATTCTGGGCGGTCAATGCCGTCGCCTTCTTCACCACCCTGTTGCTGGTGCTGTACGCCGTACAGCTCGAACAACAGGCGCGTAGCCACGCCGCTCAAGCGTCGGCCCAGGCTCAGGCGCGCTTGCTCAATGCCTGGCCTGCGGGACAACCGCTGCCCAAGGCCGATCATCTGCTGACCTTCAGTCGCAACCAGGCGCCGTTACTGAACGGGCAACCGCTGCTGGAACTGGCCGATGCCAATGGCTGGGTCGAGATCAATTCAATGCCGCTGTTCGGTGACAACCCGTTAAGCGGTGCCGAGGTATTGACCCGCAACGATGGGCAGCGCGTCGCGGTAATCGCCTATGGCCCGAGCCTGAGCCAGGTGTTTGCCGAGCGCTTTTCCAACTACGCGGCAGCGGTGTTCATCCTGATGCTGGCAATGCTTGGCGCCTCGCAGCTGTTGATCCGCTTCCTGCTCAGCCAGCTCAATACCTTGAAAGACGTCATGCTCCATGTCGAGAAAACCGGCGACCTGTCGGCGCGCGTGCCGCTGGCGGGCAAGGATGAAGTCGGGCAGATGGCCAACGCGTTCAACGCGATGCAGGCCGGTTACCAGCGCGTGGTCAACACGGTCGCCAGCACCGCCCGGCAACTGGATGTTGGTGCCGCACGACTGGCGTCGAGCATGAACGAGGTGCGCCACGGCATGCTCGGCC
>NZ_CP081947.1:0-19029 GCF_019823085.1 Pseudomonas sp. DR48
TTCGGTCACGAAGGATCCTTCCCCCTCGACGGCGTCCAGACTGGGAGCTGGACGCGATGATTTGATCTGGGCTGCAGTTCAGATCTGCAGCCGGATTTCAGCCTTGCCGGTTGGATTTCGGCCAGCAGGGCCGGATACTGATTCACCTTGCGCTGCGCCCACGGCGCAACGCCTGACTGACGCTTCAGGGGCAGTTGGATGCTGCAGATTCCTGCGACAGACCAAGCAGGTGGCACCGGAATACATTCACAGTGGTAGATCAAACAGCAACTGAATGCAGGAGCAGATCAGATAGGCGGAATTACCGCCGGTGCACGTCCACCTTAGCACCTTCAACGTCCACTGCGAGCTTCAGCACGCGCCAGCCGATGTCCGGCGTGTTCTCCGCCGTAAAGGCTTCGATGAAGGCCACGGCGTCCGTGCCCTGCGCCTCTCCGTTGGCCAGCACCAGGACGGTGGGCCCTGCGCCGGAAACCACTGCGGCATAGCCTGCCTTGCGGAGGGCGCCGATCAGTGCCGCACTGGGCCGCATGGCCTCCGCGCGGTAGCTCTGGTGCAGGTAGTCCTCGGTGCCCGGCACCAGGAATTCCGGCTTTTGCGTGAGCGCGTGGATCAGCAGCGCTGCCCTGCCGGAATTCATGGCGGCGGCGTGGTGTCCCACAGAAGCCGGGAGCAGGGCGCGGGCACCTTCGGTGGAGAGTTCGAAATCGGGCACCGCCACGACGGGGATCACGGATCCGGCAACTGTGGCACTGGTGCTGCTGTACTGCTCACTGTCCTGCCATGACAGCGCCAGTCCGCCGAAAATCGCGGGTGCGACGTTGTCCGGGTGGCCTTCCATCTCGCTGGTGAGCTGGAGGATCCAGTCCTTTCCGCGGCGGCTTTCGGCCGGAACCATGGCATTGGCAGCCGAGACTGCGGCCACCACGGCTGATGCGGAGGAGCCCAGCCCACGGCCGTGCGGGTTGACGTTGCGGGCCGTCACCTTCAGGCCTCCGTGCCGGTAGCCAAGCCGCTCAAACGCTGCGTCCATGGCCCTGATTACCAGGTGGCTGGCATCCCGCGGAAGGGTGTCTGCGCCCTCGCCGCTGAGCTCGAAGACGAGTTCGTCCGTGTCCAGGCTTTCCACGGTCAGGGTGTCGTGCAGCGCCAGGGCCAGTCCCAGGCTGTCGTATCCGGGGCCTAGGTTGGCCGTCGTGGCCGGGACGCGGACGGTAACGCGCTGGCCCGGCTCGATCAGTTGCAGTCCAACGGCGGCCTGCGAGGTGGTGTCCAAGGCTATTTTTCTTCCAGTCCCAGCTCAGCGGCCACTGTGACAACGTCATTCGGAACTTTGACCGGTTGGACGTCGTTGCCGTCTTCGGTGCGAAGGGCCCACTGCGGGTCCTTGAGGCCATGGCCGGTGACGGTAATGACGATGGTCTTTCCGCTGGGGACCTCGCCGGCGGCGTGCTTCTTGAGCAGGCCCGCCACGCCGGCCGCGGATCCGGGCTCCACGAAGACGCCTTCCTTGGCTGACAGCCAGCGGTGGGCGTTCAGGATCTCCTCGTCGGTGACGGCTTCGATGAGCCCACCGGATTCGTCACGGGCGCCTACGGCACCATCCCAGGACGCCGGGTTTCCGATGCGGATGGCGGTGGCGATGGTGTCTGGTTCCGTGATGGGGTGGCCTGCGACAAACGGGGCGGCACCGGCGGCCTGGAAGCCCCACATTGCGGGCGTCTTGGTGGATACGGCGGGAAGCGTGCCGGCGGTGTCCGATTCGAAGGGGGCGCAGTACTCCTTGTAGCCCTTCCAGTAGGCCGTGATGTTGCCGGCGTTGCCCACGGGCAGAACGTGGATGTCCGGTGCATCACCCAGAGAATCGACCACTTCGAAGGCGCCGGTCTTCTGGCCCTGGATGCGGGCGGGGTTGACGGAGTTGACCAGGAAGACGGGGTAGGACTCCCCCAGCTTGCGGGCGATGTCCAGGCAGTTGTCGAAGTTGCCGTCCACCTGCAGCAAGGTGGCACCGTGCGCGATGGCCTGGCTGAGCTTGCCCATGGAGATTTTGCCTTCGGGCACCAGGACGGCGCATTTGAGGCCGGCGGCCGTGGCGTAGGCTGCGGCGGACGCGGAGGTGTTGCCGGTGGAAGCGCAGACCACGGCCTTGGCGCCGGAGGCCACCGCGGCAGTCATGGCCATGGTCATGCCCCGGTCCTTGAAGGAGCCGGTGGGGTTCATGCCCTCCACCTTCAGGTAGACCTCGGACCCGGTGAGTTCTGAGAGCTTTTGCGCGTGAACCAGGGGGGTGCCGCCCTCGCCCAGGGTGATCACCCTGGTGGACTCCGTCACGGGCAGACGGTCAGCGTATTCGCGGATGACGCCGCGCCATTGGTGAGCCACTTAGACTCCTTCTACCCGCAGAACGGATGTAACTGAATTGATGACGTCAAGGCCCTTTACGGCCTGGACGGTGGCTGCAAGGGCAGCCTCTGATGCGCGGTGGGTGACAATCCGCAGTTCGGCCGATTCCACGTTGGATTCCGCATCCCGGTGGATGGTCTGCCGCATGATTTCGATGGAGACGCCGTGCTCGGCGAACAGCTGGGCAATCCGGGCCAGCACGCCGGGCTGGTCTGCAACGTCCAGGCCGATGTAGTAGCTGGTGGTGGCCGCTTCGATGGGCAGCGCCGGGACGTGGCCGGTGGTGGTTTCCGTGCGCTGGGGTCCGCCCAGGACCAGGCGGCGGGCGGCCGACACGAGATCGCCCATCACGGCGGACGCGGTGGGGGTTCCGCCGGCGCCCTGGCCGTAGAACATCAGCTCGCCGGCGTTTTCGGCTTCGATGAACACGGCGTTGAAGGCGCCGCGGACGGCCGCCAGCGGGTGTTCGCGCGGCAGGAGGGTGGGGTGGACACGGACGGACACGCCTTCCTTGCCGTCAACGTCGGTCAGTTTCTCCGCGATGGCCAGCAGCTTGATGACGAAGCCGGCGTCTTTGGCCGCGGCGATGTCGGCAGCGCTGACGTTTGAGATTCCCTCGCAGTGGACGTTCTCCAGGGCGAAGCGGGTGTGGAAGGAGAGCGAGGCCAGGATGGCAGCCTTGGCGGCGGCGTCGTGGCCTTCGACGTCGGCCGTGGGATCGGCTTCCGCGTAGCCAAGGCGCTGGGCCTCGGCGAGGGCGTCCGCGAACTGGGCGCCGGTGGTGTCCATCTGGTCGAGGATGAAATTGGTGGTGCCGTTGACGATGCCCAGCACGCGGGTGATCCGGTCGCCCGAGAGGCTGTCGCGGATGGGGCGCAGGATCGGGATGGCTCCGGCGACGGCGGCCTCGTAGGACAGCTGGACGCCGGCTCGGTCCGCCTCTTCGTAGAGCGTGGGGCCATCCTGCGCCAGGAGTGCCTTGTTTCCGGTCACCACGCAGGCGCCGTTCTGCAGCGCGGAGAGGATCAGCGTGCGGGCGGGCTCGATGCCGCCCATCAACTCGATGACAAGGTCGGCGTCCTTGACCAGCGTTTCGGCGTCGGTGGTGAAAAGATCCTGCGGCAGGTCCACGTCGCGGGGGGCGTTGACGTTGCGCACGGCGATGCCGCTGAGCTGCAGGCGGGCACCGGCGCGGGCAGCGAGGGCGTCCGCGTCCTCAATGAGGATCCGCGCAACCTGGGCTCCAACGTTGCCACAGCCCAGCAGGGCTACTTTCAGCGTTCGCATTTCCGTCATTCAGGCTCCCATGTCGCGGTTCAGCAGGTCTTCTTCGGTTTCCCCGCGGACAATCAGCCGGGAAGATCCGTCGCGCACCGCGACAACGCCCGGCCGGGCCAGATAGTTGTAGTTGCTCGAGAGGGCCCAGCAGTAGGCGCCGGTTCCCGGTACAGCAAGCAGATCACCGGCTGCCACGTCCTCGGGCAGATATACATCTCTAACAACTATGTCGCCGCTCTCGCAATGTTTGCCCACCACGCGGGACAGCTGCGGGGCCGCGCCGGACGTCCGCGAGGCCAGGACGGCCGAATAATCCGCGTCGTACAGCACCGGGCGGGCGTTGTCGCTCATGCCGCCGTCCACCGAAACATACCGGCGGGGATACGTAACGTTGTTGCCCGCGTCACCGTCGCCGGAGATGCCGGGTGCGTCCACGCGGACCGTCTTCAGCGTGCCCACTTCGTACAGCGTGAAGGTGGTGCTGCCCACGATGGCGCGTCCCGGTTCGATGGAGATGCGCGGCGCGTCGATGCCCAGCTCGGCGCAGGTGGAACGCACGACGGCGGCCATCGCGTTGGCGATCTCCGCGGCGGGGCGGGGGGTGTCCACTGGCGTGTAGGCGATCCCGTAGCCGCCGCCAAGGTCCAGTTCCGGCAGGGTGATGGAGTACTTTTCCTGCATGGCGGCCAGGAAGCGCAGCAGTTTCTCGGCGGCCAGCGCAAACCCGTCCGGCTCGAAGATCTGGGAGCCGATGTGGCAGTGCAGGCCCAGCAGCTCGACGCCAGGATGCGCTGATGCGGCTGCCACCGCTTCCTCGGCAGCCGAGATCCCGGCTTGATCGGTGGTATCGGCTGCCATCGAGAGGCCGAACTTCTGGTCCTCGTGGGCGGTGGCGATGAATTCGTGCGTGTGGGCATGCACGCCGGGGGTGAGCCGCAGCATGACCTTCGCCTGCTCCCCGCGCCCCTGCGCGATCGCGCCGACACGCACGAGCTCATCGAGGCTGTCCACCACGATCCGCCCCAGGCCCATGTCAAGCGCCCGGTGGATCTCGCCGTCGGACTTGTTGTTGCCGTGCAGGGCTACGTCCGCGCCGGGAATTCCAGCCCGGTAGGCCACGGCGAGTTCGCCGCCCGAGGCCGTGTCCAGCCGCAGCCCTTCTTCCTCCACCCAGCGCACCACCGCGGTGCAGAGGAATGACTTGCCGGCGTAGTAGACATCCACTCCCCCGCAGATATCCGCGAAGGCGTCATTGAAGGCGTCGCTGAATGCCCTGGCGCGGGCACGGAAGTCGTTCTCGCTCATCACGAAAAGCGGGGTCCCGTATTGCCGCTGCAACTCGCTGACGGGGATGCCGCCGATGCTGAGTTCACCGTCCCCGTTGCGTGCTGCGTCGCCGGCCCACATCGGTTCGTGGAGGGCATTGAGGTCATCCGGAACGGTAAGCCATTCCGGGGCAAGCGGAGATCCCTGTGCTCCTGCGTGCGTCATGGGTCCTACATCCGTTCCGGCGCGGAAACGCCCAGGAGGTCAAGGCCGTTCGCCAGTACCTGGCTGGTGGCGTCATTCAGCCAGAGCCGGGTGCGGTTGAGGTCCGTGACGGGTTCTTCACCCATGGGCGCAATGCGGCAGGCGTCATACCAGCGGTGGTAGGCCCCGGCGATGGCCTCGAGGTGGCGCGCCACGCGGTGCGGTTCGCGCAGTTCCGCGGCCTTGGCCACGATGGACGGGTAGCTGCCCAGGTAGGAGAGCAGCTCGTTTTCCGTGGCGTGGTCCAGGAGCGAGGCGTCGAAGCTGTCCTGGCCGTCCACCTGGCGTTCGACGCCGGCAGCCACCGCGTTGCGCGCGGCGCCGCGGGAACGGGCGTGGGCGTACTGGACGTAGAACACTGGGTTCTCGTTGCTGTGCTTCTTCAGCAGCTCCGGATCAAGCGTCAACGGCGAGTCCGCGGGGAAACGGGCCAGGGAGTAGCGGACGGCATCCTTGCCCAGCCACTCAATCAGGTCCTTGAGCTCGATGATGTTGCCCGCGCGCTTAGACAGCTTGGCTCCATTTACCGAAACCAGCTGGCCAATCAGCACCTCGATGTTGACTTCTGGATCATCCCCGGCCGCGGCCGCAATGGCCTTGAGCCGGTTGATGTAGCCGTGGTGGTCGGCGCCCAGGAGGTAGATCTTTTCCGTGAAGCCGCGGTCCTTCTTGGACAGGTAGTAGGCGGCGTCCGCGGCGAAGTAGGTGGGCTCGCCGTTGGCGCGGATCATCACGCGGTCCTTGTCGTCGCCAAAGTCCGTGGTCCGCAGCCAGACCGCACCGCCGTCGTCAAACACGTGGCCCTGCTCGCGAAGGCGCGCCACGGCGCTCTCGATCGCGCCGGCGTCGTGCAGTTCCTGCTCGGAGAAGAAGACGTCGAACTCGACGCCGAACTCTGCCAGCGTGGCCTTGATGTCCTTCATCTGGGCTTCATAGGCCGCGGCCCGGATGACGGGCAGGGCCGCAACTTCGGTGAGCTCGCGGATGTCGGGGTGGGCGGTGAGCACTTCGTGGCCAAGGTCCGCGATGTACTGCCCGGGGTAGCCGCCGTCGGGCACGGGAAGGCCGTGCAGCCGGTTGTAGACGGAGGTGGCGAAGGTGTTCATCTGCGAGCCGGCGTCGTTGATGTAGTACTCCGCAGTGACGTCGGCGCCGGAGGCGCGCAACACCCGTGCAATCGAGTCACCCAGGGCTGCCCAGCGGGTGTGT
This sequence comes from Pseudomonas sp. DR48, assembly GCF_019823085.1. Taxonomy (NCBI): domain Bacteria; kingdom Pseudomonadati; phylum Pseudomonadota; class Gammaproteobacteria; order Pseudomonadales; family Pseudomonadaceae; genus Pseudomonas; species Pseudomonas sp. DR48. The sequence continues at coordinate 6,424 of NZ_CP081947.1, forward strand.
CCGATGTGCAGCGGCCCGGTGGGATTGGCGGACACGAACTCCATGTTGACCGTGCGGCCGGCGAGCGCCGTATTGGTGCCGTAGCTCCGGCCGGCCTCAACGATGACCTTGGCCAGGGCACCGGCTGCCGCGGCGTCAACGGTGATGTTCAGGAAACCCGGGCCGGCGATGTCCACGGCGGAAACACCATTGATGGACTTCAGCCGGGCACTGAGGATGGCAGCGAATTCACGCGGGTTGGTCCCTGCCGGCTTGGCGAGCTGGAGGGCGATGTTGGTGGCCCAGTCGCCGTGGTCCCTGTTCTTGGGTCGCTCCACGCGCACCTCAGCAGGAATTGCTGATTCCGCAAGGGCGATTTCGCCGGCGGCGACGGCGTCCTTGAGGCAGGCGGATATGGCGAGGGAAAGTTCTTCGGGAGTCACCCCCCTAGCCTACCGGGGGCCAGTGACAGCAAAGAATTTAACGCCGGCCGAAGCCCCGGGGTGAACCTTTCGGGCAGATCCGGCGTTGTGCAGAGCGTAGCCACTGCCGCACGGCATGACCTCCGAGTGAAACGAGAGCCTTCATGAGACCCTCCACCCGCAAAAGCCCGTCCATATCCTCAGGCTCCCCGGCAGCGGGCGTCGCCCTCCGCCGGACCCTCTACGCCGGAATCGCCGGCTTATCACTGGCCGGAACCGTGGCGGGCTGTGCACCCTCGGCAGCCGAAGCCCCGTCGGCCACCAACGGCGCCATCGGCAACGCCTCGGCCGCGCCATCGGGCGGCTCCACCGCCCTGGCCGGCAGCGGTGGCAGCTACAAGGACGGCACCTACAGCGCGGACGGCAACTACGTTTCCCCCAACGGCACGGAGACGGTCGGCGTGCAGTTGACCCTCGCCGCGGGAAGAGTCACCGATGTGCAGATCACCCAGCACCCGTCCAACCCGAATACCCGCAAGTTCCAGGGTGAGTTCGCCGGCGGCATCGCGGCGCAGGTGGTGGGCAAGAACCTCGACGAGCTCAACGTTTCCAAGGTTGCCGGCTCCTCCCTGACCAGCGGAGGCTTCAACCAGGCCGTGGGCAAGATCAAGTCGGAGGCGCAGTAGGCGGTGTCCGGCACGGACTGGGAGGGCTTTGCGTTCCAGGGGATAGGCACCGACTGGGAGGTCTCCACTCACCTGCCCTTGACGGCGGCGTTGCGGGAGAGCCTCCTGGACCACATTGAAAGGTTCGACGCCGCGTGGTCCCGGTTCAGGGCCGACTCGCTGGTGGCGGCGATGGCCCGCGCACCGGGACGCTACCGGTTTCCCGACGAGGCCGCAGCGCTCGGCCCGCTGTATTCCACCCTGTACGGTTTGACCGACGGCGCCATGACGCCGCTGATCGGCAGCAGCCTGGAACGGCTGGGGTACGATCCCGCCTACTCGCTCCGGCCGGCAGGTCCACCACTCCCGGCGCCCGCCTGGGAGTCGGCCCTCAGCTGGTCCGGGACCACCCTGACGGCCAGTGAGCCGGTGGTGCTGGACATCGGCGCCGCCGGCAAGGGTTTGTTGGTGGACCTGCTGGCCGCCGAACTGGAGGGCGCCGGCACCGGATCCTTCATCATTGATGCCAGCGGCGACCTGCTGGTCCGCGGCCCGGACCCCGTCAGTGTTGCCCTCGAACACCCCTACAACCCGGCCCAGGCCATCGGCGTCGTGGAGCTGGACGGGCGGGCCCTGTGTGCTTCCGCGGCCAACCGGCGTGCCTGGGGCGACGGACTGCACCACGTCCTGGACGGAACCACCGGGCAGCCGGTGCGGACCGCCGTCGCCACCTGGGCGCTGGCGGAAACAGCCATGGTCGCCGATGCCCTCGCCACCGCCCTCTTCTTCGTTCCGGGCGCCCTGCTCGCGGACACGTTCGATTTTTCCTGGCTGACAGTCTTTTCCGACGGCAGTGCGACCTACTCAGCCGAATTCGAAGGGAAGCTGTTCTCATGAGTTCCGTGGACACACCCCAAACCGGCCCGGTTCCCTCCCTCAGCGGACGAATAGGGTCAGCCGTGGGCAGGTTCACCATGTACCGGCTTATCCTCCTGGTCCTGGCCGCCCTTGCCGCCTACAGCCTGCTTCTTGACGTGCTGGGCTGGCTGACGTTCGGCATCCCCGAAATGCTGGGACACCTGGCACTGTGCCTGGGACTGACCTGGGCCACCAACCGGGCGCTTGCGGCGCTCTTCCGGGTTAATCCCCACACCGAGTCTTCCCTGATCACAGGACTGCTGCTCTACTTCCTGTTCTGGCCCTCCCTGCAGCCGATGGACCTGGCGGGGGTGGCGCTGGCGTGCGTCCTGGCGTCGGCGTCGAAATACGCATTGGCGTGGCGCGGACGGCACATCTTCAATCCTGCCGCGGCCGGCGCCTTCGCCACCGGCCTGACCGGGCTGAACGTCGCCACCTGGTGGGCGGCCACTCCGGCCATGCTCTGGCTGCTGGTGCCGGGCGTGCTGCTGGTCCTGCACCGCACGCGCAAGCTGTTGATGGCAGCCATGTTCACAATCGTTGCAACCGCCATCATCAACGTTGAGCTGCTTCGCTCCGGCATGACCGCCGGGATGGGCCTCTGGCAGGCCCTCGCGCAGCGTCCGGTGCTCTTCTTCGTGGGTTTCATGCTGACCGAGCCCCTCACACTGCCGCCGCGGCGACGCCAGCAGCTGGTCCTTGCCGGCGTGGTGGGAGTGCTCTTCGCGCTCCCGTGGAACCTGGGTCCTGTGGCGAACTCCCCCGAGGCGGCGCTGCTTGCGGGCAACCTACTGGCCTTCCTGTCCGGCCAGCGCGGGGCCGTGAAGCTCCGGTTTGCTGGAAACCGCCCGCTGACGCCCACCACTGCCGAGTTCTCTTTCGAGGCCGCCAGGCCGGTGCGTTTCCTCCCCGGACAATACATGGAGCTGGACCTCCCGCACGCCAGGCCGGATGGGAAAGGCCGGCGCCGCGTGTTCAGCCTGACCGGTTCCCCTGGCGGGCGCCTGGTGTCCTTTGGCGTCCGCACGGCCGGTCCGGTGTCTGCGGCAAAGGAGGCGCTCCTGGCACTGCGGCCCGGCGACCCTGTGACGGCCACGGCGGTGGGCGGCGACTTTGTCCTGCCGCGGGATCCCCGCCGGCCGGTACTGCTCATCGCCGCAGGCATCGGCATCACGCCATTCGTGTCCCAACTGTCCTCCGGCGCCTTGCGGGAGCGGGATGCCATCCTCCTGCTCCTGGCCAGGAGCGCTGACGAAGTGCCCTACACAGACGAACTCCGGTCATCCGGCCTCCCGGTGATGGTGATGCTGGCAGACGGCTCCCGGCCGCCGTCGGGCCTGGCCTCAGCTTCACCCGGGGCGCGCGGCGAGCCCGGCGCTCCCGGCCGGCTGGATGGAAAGGCGCTTGCAGCGCTTGTCCCGGACATTGCCCGCCGGGAGGTCTACGTCTCCGGCTCCCCGGCAAGCGTCGCATCCCTGCGCCGGGCAGCGCGGCGCGCAGGTGCGCGCAGGGTCAGAACCGACTCTTTCGCCGGCTACTGAGGCCTGGCCGGCAGCCGCCGCGGACAAGACCCTGCGCCTGTTTTCCCTTGCGGGCCACCTTCCTGCTAAGCTCTAGGACGTCCCGCCGCGAACGGCAGGAATCCGGAAAATTGCCCTCGTAGCTCAGGGGATAGAGCGTCTGCCTCCGGAGCAGAAGGCCGTAGGTTCGAATCCTACCGAGGGCACATGGAAACCCCCGCCGCTTCTTGAAGCGGCGGGGGTTTTTCGTTCCCCGGGGTCCCCCCGCCCTGCGCCGATCACCCCCGGAACAGGGTCAGAAATTCAGTGCCGGCTCATCAAGGGTTGCCAGGGTCAGCACGGCTTCTTCAACCGTTGCGTGGTCCTCCAGCTCCCGCTCGATCCTGCGCAGGGCCACTGCCACCTCATGCTCCGGATGGTCCCCCTCCAGGTCCACCGCCGCCACGAGGTACAGCTTGCGCGGACCAACGAATTCCAGGTGCAGGTAGGTGAGCCGGGCGATGTCGCGGTGCTCCAGCACCCGCCGCGCCATGGAACGCTCAATATCGGGCGTGACGCCCTGGCCCACCAGGAAGCGCCGGTTCCGGTCGATCAGGACCACGGCGACGACGGCGAGCAACACGCCCACGGCGATCGAACCAATGGCGTCGGGCAGCGGCGACCCGGTGACCTGGTGCAGGAACACGCCCACGAACGCTATGACAAGGCCGATCAGCGCCGCGGCATCCTCGGCAAAGACGGCGCGCAGCGTGGGATCAGAGCTGATGAGGACCTGTTCGAGGGTGTGCCGTTCCAGTTCGTGCGCCGCTTTCCGGGTTTGGCGGAACGCCTGGACGAAGGAGATCCCTTCGAAGACGAAAGCCACCGCCAGGACGATGTAGGCCACCATGAAGTCGGCGGCCGGCTCAGGGGAAACTATTTCCTGGATGCCGTGCATGATGGACACCACCGCACCTGCCGTAAAGAGGCCGAACGCGGCGAACATCGACCAGACGTAGGCTTCGCGGCCGTATCCCATGGGATGCCCCTTGTCCCGGGGCCGGGCTGACCGCCGTTCCGCGAAAAACAGGAACACCTGGTTGCCCGTGTCCGCCCAGGAGTGCGCCGCCTCCGCCGCCATCGAAGCCGAGCCGGAGAGGACGGCCGCCACCGACTTTGCCGCCGCCACCAGCACATTCGCCACGAAGGCGATGATGACCGTCAGCAGGGTGGAACTGGACTTGGTTCGCTTTTCGGATTCAGCCATGCGCCTACCGTACCCAGCGCTGGCTGCTGCAGCCCGTTGCAGGCTGCCGAATTCCTGGCGGTGGCGTCCCTCCCAATGTCGGAGCCTGCTCGTAGGCTGGGTCCACCTAGATGAGGGGGTACGCCATGCACGTTCCGTTCTGTTCAATCGTTCCGCCGTACATGTTGCGGCGGCTGGCGCAGCAGGATGCGCCGGAGTTCTCTTCCGCGGCCAGCGCCGCCAGGAAAGCACTGGTCCACGTCGATTCGTTCCAGGCGGCCCGTTCACAGGCTGTTCCGGCCCTTCCGCCCGGACTGCGGCAGGACAAGGCGGGGCCGGTCAAGCGGGCCATCTACGATGCCGGCGGCGAGGAAACCCTCCCAGGCAATCCTGTCCGCAAGGAAGGCGGAGCCGCCACGGGAGATGCCGCAACTGACGAAGCCTATGACGGGCTCGGATCCACTCACCGGCTCTATGCCGACGCCTTCGGGCGGGATTCGGTGGACGGCCGCGGACTGAAGCTGGACGCCACGGTGCACTTTGGCAAGCTGTACGACAATGCCTTTTGGAACGGCAGCCAGATGGTCTTTGGCGACGGCGACGGAGATGTCTTCGAACGGTTCACCAAGTCCCTGAGCGTCATAGGGCACGAACTGGCCCACGGCGTCACCCAGTACTCGGCCGGGCTTGCCTACCGGAACCAGGCCGGCGCCCTGAACGAATCCATGTCCGACGTCTTTGGCGCGCTCGTTGAGCAGCACGTGGAGAACCAAACGGCAGCGCAGGCCAGCTGGCTGATCGGGGAAGGGCTCTTCACGCCGAAGGTCCAGGGACAGGCGCTGCGGTCCATGAAAGCGCCGGGGACCGCATACGACGACGACGTCCTGGGCAAGGACCCGCAGCCTGACTCCATGGACTCCTACGTCCGGACCAGCGCAGACAACGGCGGCGTCCACATCAACTCAGGCATCCCCAACCGCGCCTTCTACCTGGTGGCGGACGCGCTGGGCGGCTACGCGTGGGAGGCCCCGGGCCGCATCTGGTACGAGACCCTGACCAACGGTTCCCTGCCACCGTCGGCAACCTTCAGCGTTTTCGCCCGTGCCACGGTGAGTGCCGCCACGGACCTGTTCGGTTCCGGGTCCACGGAGCATGACGCCGTAGGGGCGGCGTGGGAAACTGTAAAGGTCAAACTTTAACCGTTGCCCCGGCGCCCCCTCCATCGGCTCCGGGTCCGGATGGAAGCCCAGGGGCCAGGCCATGAAGATCAAGGTGGAACGCACGGGCGGAATCGCGGCGATCACGCGGGTATGGACGGTGGACGCCCGGACGGACAGCGACCTCAGCCAGTGGCAGCCCCTCGTCGAGGCTTGCCCGTGGGATGCGGTTCCCAGCACCCCACGGGCAGCAGCGGCGGCCTTCGCGCCGCCCCAGCCGGACCGCTTCATCTACTCCATCACCGCAGGGCAGCGCCGGGCTGCCCTCCCCGAACAAGCCCTCACCGGACCCTGGCGCATCCTGGTTGACACCGCGCGGGCCGCCGCGGAGGAAGCCGGCGGACCGCTTCCCGGTGCTGGCAGCGGCCCTGCCTGAAGGCGGCCGGCGGCCCGGAGCCGAAGGAGGCGGTTCCCCACGGCAGTAGACTGTCTGCAGCCATGACTTTTCATATCTCCTATCCCGCTGAGCTGCCGGTTTCCGAGCGCCGCGAGGACCTGATGGCCGCCATCGCCGCCAACCAGGTGACCATCATTGCCGGCGAAACCGGCTCCGGAAAGACCACCCAGATCCCCAAGATGTGCCTGGAGCTGGGGCTGGGCGAGCATGGCCTTATTGGCCACACCCAGCCGCGCCGGCTGGCAGCGCGGACGGTAGCGGAGCGCATCGCGGAGGAGCTCGGCGTCGAGATCGGCCAGGAAGTAGGCTTCCAGGTCCGTTTCACGGGCGAGGTCAGCAAGGCGACCAAGGTCAAACTCATGACCGACGGCATCCTGCTCGCCGAGATCCAGCGGGACAAGCTGCTGCGGAAATACAGCACCATCATCATTGACGAGGCCCACGAACGCAGCCTCAACATCGACTTCATCCTGGGCTACCTCAAGCGGGTCCTCCCCCAGCGGCCCGACCTGAAGGTCATCATCACCTCGGCCACCATCGATCCCGAACGGTTCGCCAAACACTTCGGCACCCCGGAAGACCCGGCCCCCATTGTTGAGGTGTCCGGCCGGACCTACCCGGTGGAAATCCGCTACCGCCCCCTCTCGCAGCCGAAAGAGGACGAAGAAGACGCCTCGGACGATGAACTTGAAGAGGACCGGGATCCGCTGGACGCCGTCTGCGATGCCGTGGACGAGCTTGCCGCCGAAGCCCCGGGTGACATCCTGGTGTTCTTCTCGGGCGAGCGCGAAATCCGGGACGCCGCAGAAGCATTGCAGGCCCGCATCCAGTCCAACCGCAGGCTGGCAAACACCGAGATCCTTCCGCTCTTTGCGCGCTTGAGCCTGCAGGAGCAGCACAAGGTGTTCCATCCCGGCAGCAAGCGCCGGATCGTGCTGGCCACCAACGTGGCGGAGACGTCCCTGACGGTTCCCGGCATCAAGTACGTCATCGATACCGGCACCGCCCGCATTTCCCGGTATTCGCACCGCACCAAGGTCCAGCGCCTGCCCATCGAGCGCGTCTCGCAGGCATCGGCCAACCAGCGTTCGGGCCGCTGCGGCCGTGTTTCCGACGGCATCGCCATCCGCCTCTACTCCGAGGAAGACTTCGAATCACGGCCCCGGTTCACCGACCCTGAGATCCTGCGGACCAACCTCGCAGCCGTCATCCTCCAGATGACGGCCATGGGCGTGGCCAGGGGTCCCAAGGACGTCGAGGACTTTCCCTTCGTCGAACCGCCGGAAACCCGCGCCATCAACGACGGCGTCAACCTCCTTCGCGAGCTTGGCGCCCTGGCACCCCCTCGAGCCCACGGCACCGGCACCAAGCCTGAATCAGCCGCCGGCCGGGGCGGAACCACGGGCGGCGGCCTGACCGCCGTCGGGCAGAAACTTGCCCAGCTCCCCGTGGATCCCCGCCTGGGCCGCATGATCGTGGAAGCGGGAAAGAGGGGCTGTGTCCGCGAAGTCATGGTGCTGGCGGCCGCGCTCACCATCCAGGACCCGCGCGAACGGCCAACCGACAAGCAACAGCTGGCTGCGGAAAAGCACAACCGCTTCCGGGACGAAAACTCGGACTTCACCGGCTACCTCAATCTCTGGAACTACCTGCAGGAGAAGCAGCAGGAGCTGTCGTCATCGGCTTTCCGCCGGTTGTGCCGGGCCGAGTTCATCAACTACCTGCGCGTGCGGGAATGGCAGGACCTCTTCACCCAGCTGCGGCAGCTGGCCCGTCCGCTGGGGATCACGCTGGACAACAAGCGCCTGGCGGATCCCGTGGGCAACCACGACGGCATCCATATCAGCCTGCTCTCCGGACTCCTGAGCCACATCGGCATCCTGGACGAGCGCAAGCGCGAATATGCCGGCGCCCGCGGCAGCCGCTTCGCGATCTTCCCCGGATCGGCGCTGTTCAGGAAGTCCCCCACGTTTGTCATGGCAGCCGAGCTGGTGGAGACCAGCCGGCTTTGGGCCAGGGTGGCCGCCAAATTCGATCCGGTATGGGCCGAACAGGTAGCCCCGGACCTGGTGAAGCGCAGCTACAGCGAACCACACTGGTCCACCAAACAGGGCGCAGTCATGGCCTATGAAAAGGTCACCCTCTATGGCGTTCCGATCATCGCCCAGCGGCGGATCAATTACGGCCGGGTGGATCCGGTGGTTGCCCGTGAATTGTTCATCAGGCACGCCCTGGTGGAAGGGGATTGGCGCACCCACCACAAGTTTTTCCACCGCAACCGGGCGCTCCTGCACGAGGTGGAGGAACTTGAGGCCCGCATGCGCCGGCGGGACCTGCTGGTGGATGATGAGACGCTGTTCGAGTTCTACGACGCCAGGATCGGCCCCGATGTTGTCTCCGAACGGCACTTCGACAAGTGGTGGAAGGACGCCCGGCGGGAGGACCCGGACCTCCTGGATTACGACAAGTCGCTGCTGCTCAGTGACGACGCCGAGGACCTGGACGAGTCCGCCTACCCCAAGACGTGGCTGCACAAGGGCTTCGAGCTTCCACTGACATACGAATTCCACCCGGTGGCACCTGGGTCCGCGCCCGACCCTTCCGACGGCGTGACGGCCGAGGTGCCCGTCCTGTTCCTGAACCAGCTCGACGACGTCCCCTTCCGCTGGCTCATCCCGGGCCAGCGGGTGGAGCTGGTAACCGCCCTGATCAAGTCGCTGCCCAAGCAGGTCCGCAAGAACTTCGTCCCGGCGCCCGATGTTGCCCGGCAGGCCGTTGCCGTGCTCGAGTCCGATTTCGATCCCGCCACGGACGAACTGGAACCTTCGCTGGAACTGGCGTTGCGGCGGATCCGCGGAGCGGTCATCCCACCCGGCTCATGGAACTGGGACGCCGTTCCCCCGCACCTGCGCGTCAGTTTCAAGGTGGTGGACAGCAAGGGCAAGGTCTTGGGCGAAGGCAAGGACCTCGTCGGCCTCCAGGAGCAGCTGGCGCCCGCCACCCGCCGTGCCATCGCCGAGTCACTTGGTGCCACCCCCGCCTCCACCGTGCGGGGCGGCGGCAGCACTGCGCAGCGCCGCAACGGCAAGGCGTCCGACGCCGGGTCGCCGGCCGGTCAGCAGGGCACCGGAATGCCGGGCGGCGCGGGTTTCGTCGAGCAGGACGGCCTGACCGAATGGACCGTCGGCACCATTGAGCGCCAGGTGAGCAGCATGGTCAAGGGCCACACGGTCACCGGATATCCGGCGCTGGTGGACCAGGGAACGTCGGTGTCCCTGCGCGTGTTCCAGACGGCCGGGGAACAGCTCGACGCCATGCGCGGCGGTGTGATCAGGTTGCTGGCCCTGCGCGTTCCGGCACCGGACCGCTATGTCCTGGAGCACCTGAGCAATACCGAGAAACTCACTTTCAGCCAGAACCCGCACGGCTCGGTGGCAGCCCTGATCGCCGACTGCGCACTGGCGGCCATCGACAAGCTCACCCCTGCTGAACTCCCCTGGGACCGCAAGGCCTTCGATGCGCTGTATGAGGTGGTGCGCGCGGAACTGATCGACACGGTCTTCTCCGTCACCGCCGTCGTCGAGCGCATCCTGGCCAGCACCCGGCGGATCGAAAAGCAGCTCAAGGGCACCACGAGCCTCGCCCTGATCAGCGCGCTCAACGACATCAGGAGCCAGCTGGAGCAGCTCGTCTATCCAGGTTTTGTGGCACGCACGGGCTACGCCCAGCTCAGCCAGCTGCCGCGGTATCTTGCAGCGATCGAGAAGCGGCTGGAGCGCCTGCCCGGGAACGTCCAGCGCGATGCCCTGAACATGGCGGTGGTGCAGCGGCTCGAGGACGACTATGACGATGCCGTGTCCGCGCTGCTGCCCGGACGACGTGCCGGACAGGAGTTAACCCAGGTGCGCTGGATGCTTGAGGAGCTCCGGGTCAGCCTCTTCGCCGTCGAGCTGGGAACTGCCTACTCCGTGTCCGAGAAGCGGATCCGGACCGTGCTCAACAAGGCCTTGGCCCCAGCCTGAGCGGCGCCCCGTGTGCCCTGCTGGGTGCCCGGCCTGCAAGGGCCGGGCACCCAGCAGAAAGCCGCCGTCAGGCCGCCGGAACGGATTCGCCGTAACCGGCCGCCCGGAGCCCTTCGCGCAGCTTCTCGGCGTTGGCGTCCAGCACGGCGGGATCCGGGTTCTGGTCCGCTGAGCCGAAGTCGAAGTCGGCCATGCTCTGCGACGGCCACACGTGTACATGCAGGTGGTTGACTTCGTAGCCCGCCACGATCAGACCGGCACGCCTGGCGCCGAAGGTATCCACCTGGACCGCACCGATCCGCCGCGCCACTTCCATGACCCGGGCCAGGGTCTCCGGCGACGCGTCGGTCCAGCGGTCCACTTCTTCGGTGGGGACCACCAGGGTGTGGCCGTCGGCAAGCGGGCCGGTGGTGAGGAACGCCGCAACGTCGTCCTCGCGCCAGACGAACCGGCCGGGAATTTCGCCCTTCAGGATCTTCGTGAACAGCGTGCTCATGCGTCTGCCTCCTCGGCTGCTGCCTGCAGCGTGCTGGTGTCCAGCACGAACCGGTACTTGACGTCCCCAGCGACCATCCGGTCGTAGGCTTCATTCAGCTGGCCGGCGGCCACCACCTCGATGTCGGCAACCACGCGGTGCTCCGCGCAGAAGTCGAGCATTTCCTGGGTTTCGGCGATCCCGCCAATCAGTGATCCCGCGTAGGCGATGCGGCGCCGGATCAGTGCACCCGGATTGACCGGCGGCATGGCGTCGGAGGGCAGCCCCAGCTGGAAGAGTGCTCCGTCCACGCGCAAGGTGCGGAAGAAGGGGTTCAGGTCGTGAGGTGCCGCGACGGTGTCGATAATGAGATCGATGGTGCGGTTCGCGGCGGCCATGGCTGCCTCGTCCCGGGACAGGACAACATCGTCCGCCCCAAGTTCCAGGGCGGCCGCAACCTTCGATTCGGAGGTGGTGAACACCACCACTTTTGCCCCCATGGCCTTTGCCAGCTTGACGGCCATGTGGCCGAGCCCACCCAGCCCCACGACGCCCACGACGTCGCCTTCTTCGACGTCGAAATGCCGCAGCGGCGAGAAAGTGGTGACACCGGCGCACAGCAGCGGCGCGACGGCGGCAGGGTCCAGCGAGTCCGGGACACGAAGGACGTAGCGGCGGTCCACGACGATGGACGACGAATAGCCGCCCTGGGTGATGGCGTCGCCGTTGCGCCGGTCCTTTGCGCCGTAGGTGCCGGTCATGCCGTTTTCGCAGTACTGCTCAAGGCCGTCCAGGCAGCTCTCACATTCCCGGCAGGAGTCCACCATGCACCCAACGCCGACGCGGTCGCCCACGGCGAAGTCGGTGACGTTCGAACCGGTCCTGCTGACCGTTCCCACGATTTCGTGGCCGGGGACCAACGGGTAAGTCTGGCCGCCCCACTCTCCACGGGTGGCGTGGACGTCCGAATGGCAGAGCCCGCAGAACTCGATGGCGATCTCCACGTCGTCCGGCTTGGGGGCGCGCCGGGCGACTGTCAGCGGCACCAACCCGCTGTCGCCGGACACGGCGCCGTAGGCGGCAGCGCGAATGCCGGCTTCGGAGCCTGCGGGTGCGGGTGGGATGGGATTGGCTAGGGGCGGTGGTACCGGACGTCCTGGTGTCATAGTGCGACGCTACCCCCGGCTCCACCGGAGTTTCCACCCGGGCCCGGGCCGGTTCCCGGTTCCGGGCCCGTGGCCACCGGCAGCTCCGGGCGGTTTGACCACTCCGAGAAGGAGCCCGGGTAGAGGGCAGCGGAGAACCCGGCCAGTTCCAGCGCGGCCACCTCGTGCGCGGCCGTGACGCCGGAGCCGCAGTAGACAGCTGCCGGCCGGCTGTCCTGGACCCCCAGCGATTCGAACCTCCTCCGCAACTCCGCCGCCGGCAGGAACCGCCCGGAACCATCCACGTTCGCAGCGGTCGGAGCGCTGACGGCTCCGGGGATGTGGCCGGCACGGGGGTCGACGGGTTCCACCTCGCCCCGGTACCGCTCCCCCGCCCTTGCGTCGAGCAACAGGCCGCCCTGCGGCCAGGTGGCGGCAGCACCGCCGTCGATTACGGGCATCTGCCCGCTGCCCAACTCCACGTCGCCGGGGACAGGATGGACCGGTCCCGCCTCAAGCGGCAAGCCTGCGGCACGCCAGGCGCCCAGGCCGCCGTCGAGCAGGTACACCTCCGCCAGCCCGGCGTCGCGCAGCATCCACCACACCCTTGCCGCCGCCATG
>NZ_CP081948.1:0-10050 GCF_019823085.1 Pseudomonas sp. DR48
CCAGTAAGGAGTGCCGAGAAATTGTTCGTGTCTGCGACGGCGAGTCCCAGCATGCGGCTGTACCAGTGGGCCGCCGCGTGAGGGTCGCGGACGGGGATGAAGGCGGTGGTGATGGCTGTACCGGGCATGCCAGTGATGGTAACGGATGGAGTGCACTCCTTCCTTGCGCATGCACCCCGGCTGTGCCTATGGTCGGCGGACAAGGCTGGCCCACGTCGAGAGGACTTTCCGAATGACGAACGAACCCACTTCGGGCGAAGAGAACGATCCCACCAACACCGGATCCAGCAGCACGGCGCCGCTTCAATCCGGCTCCGGGTCCGGCTCCAAGGACCCGACCGTCGTTGAGGGCGCCAACCCGGCGCTGGACGATACCGGAAACCTTAAGGCTGCGGAAACCGGTGAAGCGCCGGAAGCACCGGAGAACCCCGAAGACCTGGACCTCACGCCGCAGGGTCTCTCCGACGAACCCGCAAAGCAGGAGGACCCTGAGAGCCCCGCCAAGCCGGACAACAGCTAGGCGTTCGACGGCGGTACCGGGCTTTGTCGGAAAAGCCCGGTACCGCCGTCATGCGTTCCCTCCGCCTCCACCGAGATGAGCACGAGGCCAAGGTCACGGACCTTGGCAAGCAGCCCGTGAAGGGCCGCTTGGTCCGGGACCGTCCCGCTTAGGGAGGTGGTTCCCCCGTCGTCGTGCGTCACCGCCAGTCCTCCGAACCACGCAGACCAGTTCCGGTCAAGGTGCCCTCCGACACGGATGCGGTACCGGCCGGGCATATCTTGTCGAGGGTCCGCGGTCACGGCATACCGACCTGGCCCAGTACCGCGGTTGGGGCCGGGGACTCGCCCGCGGGCTTCAGTCCGCGCCAGAGGGAGTAACCGAGGCCGATCATGGCCACACCGGTGGGAATGGCGAAGAGCCGCTCGTTGACCTGCGGCAGGAACGGTATGGCCAGGGTTGCCACCGAGGCTGCGGCCAGGAGTGCGGCGGCCCAGCGGGCCAGGACCCGGGCACGGAACAGTGCGATGCCGAACAAGAGGCCGCCACCCAGGAACGTGGCCGCACCGGCCAGGTTCAGCACCGTCATCAGGCCCACATCGCCGTGCACCGGCTCACCCAGGATCAGGGCAAAGACGTCATTCACGTAGCCGGGATTGGTCCGGGCCACCGTTGGAAGGACCACAAGTCCGATCAGTTCCATGCCGGTCATGATGAGGTAGCCCGCCGCAAATACAAGGTATCCCACCAGCCCCAGGACGCTTGCCCGTGAAGCCTGACGAAGGTAGATGCCCGTGATGCCGATCAGGGACAGCCAGGCCATGAGGATCTTGAGGGATTGGCGTACGGCGTACTCTGTGGTGACAGCGAACTCGGCGTCCAAGTGTGGGTGGTTGATCTGGACACCGATGAACAGTGCACCCGCGGCGGCGGCGCTGACGCCGGCCCAACGGGTGAGGCGGGTGGTGGTGATGGACATGTTGGGCTCCTAGGCCTTGGGGTTTCCGGGTTCCGGCTGCGGAGCGCTGCCGGATAAGTCCAAGATAGGAATCCGTTGGGTGAGCGGGCATCACCCGATGATGTGATTCGTGAGGGTGATCCGGGAGTCAGGCCAGGCCATGACGTCGCGCAAGGGCGACCGCCGACCGCCGGCTGGTCACGCCCAGCTTGGTGAAGATGTGCTTGGTGTGGGTACGGAGGGTGTTCTGCGAAATGAAGAGGGCCCGGGCAATTTCCGGGCCGCTGAGCTCAGTGCCCAGGAGCCGGAGGACCTGAAGTTCGCGCTCACTCAGCGGATCAATGACGGCCGGCGGCTCCTCCCCCAAGCGTGCCGGCTCCTCCCCGGATGGGGCAGCCAAGCCGAGCAGGTGCCGGGCGGTTGCAACGGCGCCGTGGTGCGTCCCGTCACCCGACCGTACGGTCTCGCGCAGAAGTGCCTGCAGTGGTTCCCCTTCGTCGAGGAACAACCGCACGTAGGCCTCCGGCTCCGGTGACGCCGTGAGGGCCTCCCTTAGCGCCTCCTGCGCCTGCGCCCGCCGGCCCAACAAAGCAAGGGCCAAGGCCTGGAGCATCCTGATTTCCATCAGGCTGCCCGCCCGGCCTGATGCCGCGGCATTGGTGGCCAGCCGGTCCAGGAGGTCAGGTGCATCAAGAGCGGCAGCAGGATCGGCCGGCTGCTCGGCGATCATCAGGCGGACAAGGGTCAGTTGGTTGTACTCCCCAAGGTAACCGAGGTCGTCATGCGCTGTGATCCCGAGCGCACGGGCCCAGGCACCGGCGGCGGCGAGGTTGCCTTGGCGTATCCAGAGGCGTGCCCTGACTGCGGGAACAGGGCGGACCTCCGGAAAGAAACCCGGCCGGTACAGCTGCTCTGCCCGGTCCAGGCAGCTGACAGCCCGTCCAGCGTCGCCCGCATCCTGCGCCAACAATCCAGCGGCCAGGAACCAGCGGTAGCGGCTTTCCGTCATCGGCCCGCGTTCGACGAACTCTGCGGCGGCATCAAGGTGGCTTTTTGCCGCGCCAGGTTCTCCGGCCTGCCGGCACATTTCGCTGAGAGCCACGTGCAGTTCGGCGCTGGCGCGCACCAGCGATTCCCCATGATCTGCGGCAGCCTGCAGCGCAACATTGCAGATCCGGCGCGCCTCACCGGGCCGGCCCGCCGTGAGCAGAATGTCCGCCAGTATCACGGTGCTGCCAAACCCGTCGAGAAGGTTGCCCCCGGCATGAAGGCTGGCTATAGCCTCCGTGAAGATCTGCCGCGCTTCATCAACCGTCCCGGCAGCCCAGGCAGCGAGTCCCAGGAAACCCGCCGCCGCACCGCGCGACAGGTGGTCCTCCGGGCGCCCGCGTTCAAGGGCCTCCCGCGCGTACGCCGCAGCTCCGGCCGTGTCTCCCCGGGCCAAGGCAAGTGCTGCGCGGTAGGTGGCGATTGTCGCCGGTAACGCCTGAAGCTCCAGGTTCTCCGGGTCCGGCGGCATGTCCGGATTCTCTGGACGGACGGCAGCCGCGGCCGCGAGCATTTCCTCGGCGTCGGCAAGACGCTGCTCCACGCCGCGCAGGTCGCCCTCCGCCATCAGCATCGCCCCATAAAAGACGGTAAGCACCGGGCTTCGGCGGATGGAGCCGTCAGGGAGTTTCCGGAGCCACGCGAACAGCACCGTATCCTGGCGGTTGCGCCGGAGCAGCGGCACGGCTTGTTCCACGAGCAGGGCCGCGAACTCGTTGTCCTGGCCTGCGAGGGCGTGCCGGACGGCGTCGGCGGTGCCACCGTGGGACGCATGCCAGCGGCTGGCCCGCCGGTGGAGTACCGGAACGCGCCCAGGATCGTCCCTGAGCAGCCGGTTTCGAAGGACGTCGGCGAAAAGGTGGTGGTAGCGGTACCAATCCCGCCTGTCATCGAGGGGAATGACGAAGAGGTTTGCCCGCTCCAGGTCTGCCAGCATGCGGCCGCCGTCCTGCGTTCCAGCCACGGCATCGCACAGGGGACCCGTCAGACGGTCCAGGACTGCGGTGCGCTCCAGGAAGCTCCGGACGTTGTCCGTCTGGTGCCGCAGGACTTCGTCCACAAGGTAATCCACGACGTACCGGTCATCCCCTGCAAACCCCTCAATGAAACCAGCGGGGTCCGGCCGGTCCCGGATGGACAGTGCGGCAAGTTGCAGGGCGGCAATCCAGCCCTCCGTCCGCTGCTCCAGCGTTGACACCTGGGCGTCGGCCAGTCCGAGCCCGGCCGCGCCGTTGAGGTAAGCCGCAGCCTCGTCCCGGGTGAACCGCAGGTCTGCTGCCCGGATCTCCAGGAGCTCTCCCCGTGACCGCCAGCGTGAAAGGGGCAGGCCAGGGTCCGAGCGCGTGGACATCACCACGTGCACGTTGGGCGGACGGTGTTTGAGGAAGTAGGCAATACCGTCAGCGATGGCAGGGCTGTCCACTGCGTGGTAGTCATCCAGGACCAACCAGGTGTCATGGGCGGCTGCGGCGAGGTCATTGAGCAGCACGGTCAGGACAAGTTCGGTTGCCAATGGTGGGGACGCGACCAGCTCCTGCGCTGCGGCGCCGATACCGGGGAGTGCTTTCCGGAAGGCAGCTATGACATAAGCCCAGAATGTGGCCGGGTCGCTGTCCGCCGGTTCCAGCGAAAGCCAGGCGACGCTCCGCTGTTGCTCCGTGGTGTCTGCGAGCCAGTCAGCGAGGAGCGCGGTCTTCCCGAAGCCTGCCGGGGCGGAGACGAGCGTCAGTGCGGCGCCTTCGGTGTGGACCAGTTTTTCGAATAGGCGCGGCCGGGCCACCAGGCCCCGCGGAGGGATAGGAACGTAAAGCTTGGTGGCCATCAGCGGCTGGTCCATGTGATCACCCTAGGCGACGCCCGCATCTGCCTAAGTGCCGGCATCGTCCTTTTGCAGCGGGGTCACGGGGGCTGGTGCCTGCGCCTGGATGGCCGTGATGGCCACCGTGTTCACGATGTCCTCCACCGTGCAGCCCCGGGAGAGGTCGTTGACCGGTTTCCGCAGCCCCTGCAGGACCGGGCCCACCGCCACAGCCCCGGAGCTCTGCTGGACCGCCTTGTAGGTGTTGTTGCCGGTATTCAGGTCCGGGAAGATGAACACCGTCGCCTGGCCGGCCACGGAGGAGCCGGGCATCTTTGACGCGGCGATCGAAGCGTCCACGGCGGCGTCGTACTGGATGGGGCCTTCCACTGCGAGGTCCGGGCGGCGCTGGCGCACCAGTTCGGTGGCCTGCCGCACCTCGTCCACGGCTTCACCCGCGCCCGAGCCGCCGGTCGAGTACGAGAGCATGGCCACCCGCGGCTCCACCCCGAACTGGGCCGCGGTCTCGGCCGACGCCAGGGCAATGTCCGCCAGCTGCTCCACGTTGGGGTCCGGATTGACTGCGCAGTCGCCGTAGACCAGCACGCGGTCCGGCATCAGCATCAGGAAAACCGAGGACACAATCTTCACCCCCGGACGCGTCTTCACGAACTCCAGGGCCGGCCGGATGGTGTGCGCCGTGGTGTGGGCCGCACCGGACACCATCCCGTCCACCACGCCCAGCTGGACCATCATGGTGCCGAAGTAGCTGACGTCCTGCATGATCTCCAGCGCCTTGGGCAGGTCCACGCCCTTGTGCGCCCGCAGTTCCGCGTACTTCTCGGCGAACTTCGGCCGAAGGTCTGAAGTGGCGGGGTCGATGACCGTGATGCCGGACAGGTCGATGCCGTTGGCGGCTGCCAGCTCCCGGACGTCGGACTCCGGGCCCAGGAGCGTCAGGTCGCAGACGTCCCGGCGGCGCAGGATCTCGGCGGCCCGCAGGATCCTCACGTCGGTCCCCTCGGGCAGTACCACGTGGCGGCGCTGCGCCCGGGCCCGTTCGATAAGGTCGTGCAGGAACCGCAGCGGGGTCATCCGTTCCGCCCTGGGAAGGTGCAGCCGCTCCACCAGCTCGGCTTCGTCCACGCGGCGGGACCAGAGGCCCAGCGCGGAGGCCACCTTGCGCCGGTGCCCGGACCAGATTTCGCTGCGCACCTCCGACACCCGTCGGGCGGTCTGGTACGTGTCCTCGTCCGCGGCAAAAACAGGGAACGGTGCCTGCGCCAGGAGCGGGTAGATGTTGGCGTCCGGCGCCAGGCCGCCGGTGAGGATGAGCGCCGAGGCCACGGGAAATTCGGGCGAGAAGGACGAGGCCAGGCAGGCCACCATCACGTCCGCCCGGTCCCCCGGCACGATCACCAGGGCGCCCTCGTCCAGTACGTTCAGGAAGTTGCCCACGTTCATCGCGGCAACCTTGATGTCCCTGACGTCGCGTTCCATGTCCGGCGTTCCAGCAATTTGGCGGACGCCCAGCGCCGCGGCCACCTCACCGGTGGTGGGGCGGGCGATTTCCTCAAGCTCCGGCAGGATGTAAACGGGGCGGCCGGAAGCTCCGGGCTTCAGGGCTGCCGCGATGGCGTCCAGGTCTCCGGCGGCGGCCCGGTTGACCATGATGGCAAGCAGTGCGCACCGTTCGGCGGCAAGTTCCTTGCGGGCAACTTCGACGGCGGCAGCGGTCTCGGCGACGGTCCGCCCCTTGGCGCCCACCACCGCCACCACGGGCGTGGCGAGGTTGTTGGCCAGCCGCGCGTTGAGGTCGAATTCGACGGCGGAGTCCTGCCCTACCAGGTCCGTCCCCTCCACGATCACCACATCGCAGCGCCGGGCGATGTCCGCGAAAATCTCCACGCACCGGGCATCGATTTCCGCCCGGTTTCCTTCTGCGAGCAGGGTGCGGACCTCTTCGTGGGTCAGGCCGCCGCGGCAACGCTCGTCCTCCAGGGCAAACCGGGCCTTCATCAGCGCCACCATGGGGTCATCGGCAGCCAAGGGCCCGTGGACTACCGGCTTGAAGAAGCCGATCCTGTCCGCATGCCGGTGCAGGGTGTCCGCCAGGCCCAGGGCCACGAGGGACTTGCCCGACCCGGGGGTGGTTGCGCTGACATAGATGCCTGTGGCCATGGTCCGCCCTTTGCTCTTGGTGCCGGTCCCTCCAATCCTTGCACTTCCAGCCCGCGAGATGGCACTTGATGGTGGTGTCCACGCCCGGGAACTGCCGTGAGGTGCCATCCCGCGGAAGTCTGCAGCGGAAGGTGCGTGCCGCCGTCGTGCTTTCCAGCCCAGTTGCTTTCCTAGGCACCGTGCGGCGCGCCGCGGACGACGGCGTGTCCCCGGTTTGGTGCGGAAGACGGGCCGGGCAACAGGGCGGGAAGGCCCGCCCGCGGGGCGCCTCCCCTTGACACCGGACCCCCTCATGGGATTACCTAATGAACATTCGGTAAATAAAGCTGGAGGCAATGACGCATGGCTGAAACTACACTTTCCGGGGCTACCCACCCCATCCTGGAAAACGACTACGCCTCCGAGTGGATGGGAATCGAGGTCCTCGCCCTCAGCGACGGCCACGCCACCATCCGGATGACGCTCCGGCAGGAAATGCTCAACGGCTTCGGCATGGCCCACGGCGGAATGATCTTCGCCTTCGGCGACACTGCCTTCGCCCTGGCGTGCAACCCCATCCACCCTGCACCCGGCGAGGAAAACACCATCACCGTTGCCTCCGGCGTCGACATTAATTTCCTCAAGCCCGCTTTCCGCGGCCAGGTGCTCACCGCCGTCGCGGACCGCCGCTCCAGCGCCGGCCGCAGCGGACTTTACGACATCCAAATCTTCGCCGCCGACGCCGGTGCGCCGGCTCCCGAAGGCCAGCCCAGTTCCAGCAGCCCGGGCGAGCTCATCGCCGAGTTCCGCGGACGCAGCCGCACCATCCCTAAGAAGTAGGAAAATCATGACCCTGCATGCCCCCGAAACCCCCGCCGCTGCCGGCATCGATCCTGGCCTGGACCGCGAGGAGACCATCTCCCGCGACGAGCTCGAGGCCCTCCAGCTCACCCGCCTCCAGCACACCGTGGCCTACGCCTATGAGCGCGTGCCGCTGTACAAGCGCAAGTTCGACGAAGCCGGGATCCACCCCAGCGAGCTGCGCGAACTCGAGGACCTTGGCAACTTCCCCTTCACCACCAAGGACGACCTGCGGGAGGAATACCCGTTCGGCATGTTCGCGGTGCCGCAGAACCAAGTAGCCCGGATCCATGCCAGTTCCGGCACCACCGGCCGGCCCACCGTCGTCGGCTACACCAAGCAGGACCTGGCCGACTGGGCCAAACTCGTTGCCCGCAGCTTCCGTGCCTCCGGCATCCGCCCCGGCATGAAGGTCCACAACGCCTATGGCTACGGCCTCTTCACCGGCGGCCTCGGCGCGCACGCGGGGGCCGAGGCCCTGGGCTGCACCGTCATCCCCATGTCCGGCGGCCAGACCGAGCGCCAGATCCAGCTGATCCAGGACTTCAAACCGGACGCCATCCTTGCCACGCCCACGTACCTGCTCACCATCGCCGACGCCATGGCACACATGGGCATCGACCCCGCCTCCACCTCACTGAAGTTCGCCGTCCTCGGCGCCGAGCCGTGGACCCAGGAGATGCGCCACGAACTCGAAGTGATGATGAACATCAAGGCGTGCGACATCTACGGCCTGTCCGAGGTCATGGGCCCGGGCGTGGCGGGCGAGGCCGTTGAAACCCAGGACGGCAGCCACATCTGGGAGGACCACTTCCGCCCCGAAATCATCGACGCCTTCAACCCGGCCCCGGGCAAGGAAAACGTCCTGCGCGACGGCGAGCACGGCGAGCTGGTC
The DNA here is from genome assembly GCF_019823085.1 of Pseudomonas sp. DR48. NCBI lineage: Bacteria > Pseudomonadati > Pseudomonadota > Gammaproteobacteria > Pseudomonadales > Pseudomonadaceae > Pseudomonas > Pseudomonas sp. DR48. Next base: position 8,219 of record NZ_CP081948.1, read on the forward strand.
TTCACGTCGCTCACCAAGGAAGCGCTGCCCATCATCCGCTACCGGACCAAGGACCTCACCCGCCTGCTGCCCGGATCGGCGCGTCCGGCGCACCGCAGGATGGGCCGCATCACCGGCCGCAGCGACGACATGATCATCCTGCGCGGCGTGAACCTGTTCCCGTCCCAGATCGAGGAAATCGCCCTCCGCATCCCCGAGCTGAGCCCGCATTTCCAGCTCGAACTGACCCGCCCGGAAGGCCAGCGCATGGACCAGCTGACGGTCCGGATCGAGCGCCGGGACGCGGTCACCGTTGAGCAGAGCACGACGGCGGCGCGCACCTTGAAGGAACAGATCAAGATCCACGTGGGTTCTTCGTGCACCGTGAACGTGGTGGAACCCGGCTCGCTGGAGCGGTCCAACGGCAAGCTCCGCCGTATCTACGACATGCGGCCCAAGGCGTAGTGAGACATGCTGCGGGGCGTGGCCGGCCGGGGTACCTCCCGGCCGGCCCGGGCTCCCGGACCGACCGACCGTTCGTGAGAAACTAGCCACTATGCCCAGCACCAGCCACACCACCAGCCCCGCCGTCGGCGGCGCCGCCAAGCGCGGCCGTCCCGGATACGACCAGCAGTCCGTGCTGCGCATCGCCGTCGACGTTTTCAACCGCCATGGCTACGACGCCACGTCCATGGGGATCCTGGCGGACAACCTGGGCATCTCCAAGTCCGCGATCTACCACCACGTGCCGTCCAAGGGCGACCTGCTCAAGCTTGCCCTTGACCACGCGCTCGGCGGCCTTGAGTCCATCCTTGAGCAGCCGGAGGCCGCCTCAGGGGCCGCGGATGCCCGGCTGGAGTTTGTCCTCCGCCAAACGGTGGCGGTGCTGGTGGACCGCCTGCCCTTCGTCACGCTGCTGCTGCGGCTGCGCGGCAACACCGAAATCGAGCGGGACGCGCTGGAACGCCGCCGGACCTTCGACCACAAGGTGGCCGTGCTGATTTCGGCCGCCCGAGACGAGGGTTCGCTCCGCCAGGACATCGATCCCCGCACCGTCACGAGGCTCCTGTTCGGCATGATCAACTCGATCGTGGAGTGGTACAAGCCGGGCGGTCCCCTCTCCCCGCAGCGCCTGGCCGACGACGTCATCTCCATGGCATTCGACGGCCTGCACGCAGACTTATAGGCCGCGCAGCCCCGGGACGCAGCAAAGTACTAAGCGTGCTTGGTATTTAGCGGCTCCCCGGCTACGGTGGTAGGAAACCAGTGATTCCACGGAGGTAGGGAAGATGAGCACCCATAAAGAAGAGCCCGACGGAGGATTCATCATCCCGGATCCGTCAAAGCTCCGCGAAGACATCCCCGGCGACGCCGGCGACGAGGCCAACGCAATCCGCTTCAGCGAAGAGCAGGCCCTGATCGAGGAGCAGTCGCACGGAATCCGCCCCGACACCTACAGCGTCCCGCCGGGCGGCCCCACCATGGACGAGGCCCGCGGCAACATGGACCTCTCCGACCGCAGCGAAGACGGCCACGGCACCGGCCGCGAGGATGACAGCAGCGACGACGGCCTGCACGGCGGCGCCGAGAGCTAACGTCGGCAGACAGTGAACCAGCAGGGGCACCCCGATCCGACCGGGGCGCCCCTGCTGTTTTTTTGTTAGCGTGCCGAATGCCTAGACCTGGTACTCCGGCCCGCTGCCCAGGTTCTGGTGGACGCAGAGGATATTGTGCTCGGTGTCCATGAACCATGCGCACTTCTCGGATGCCGTGGTGCAGATGTGGTTTTCCGTCTTCAGCGTGGGCAGGTCGTAGTCCTGGAACATGACGCCCCGCGCCTCCATGTCACGGAC
>NZ_CP081949.1:0-1587 GCF_019823085.1 Pseudomonas sp. DR48
CCCGGACATGGCTAGACGCTGCGGATGGCCACCACGGCGTTGTGTCCGCCGAAACCAAACGAGTTGCTCAGCGCCACGATGCTGCCGGCAGGCAGGTCACGGGCGGAGGTGACAACGTCGAGCGGGATCTCAGGATCCTGGTTCTCAAGGTTGATGGTCACCGGTGCCTTGCGCTCGTGGACGGCCAGCACGGTCAGGACCGCCTCGACCGCGCCGGAAGCACCCAGGAGGTGGCCCATCTGCGACTTGGTGGCCGAGACGGCCACGTTGTCCACGTGGGTGCCCAGCGCAGCACGCAGGGCCGTGTACTCGGGCTTGTCGCCAACGGGGGTGGAGGTGGCATGCGCATTGACGTGCACCACGTCTTCAGCCTGGATGCGGCCGTCAAACATGGCAGCCTTGAGTGCACGGGTGGCACCGAGACCTTCGGGGTCCGGGGCGGTGATGTGGTAGGCGTCGGCGGTCACGGACGTGCCGGCCAGTTCAGCGTAGATGCGTGCGCCGCGGGCCAGGGCGTGCTCTTCGGCCTCCAGGACCAGGGCTCCGGCCCCTTCACCCATGACGAAGCCGTCACGTGCGGTGTCGTAGGGGCGGGAAGCGCCCTGGGGATCATCGTTCCGGCGGGAGAGCGCCTGCATGGACGCGAAGGCCGCCAGCGGCATGGGGTGGATGGCTGCTTCTGCCCCACCGCACATCACCACGTCCGCCTTGCCGGAGCGGATGAGTTCCAGGCCCAGGTGCATGGCTTCCGTACCGGAAGCGCAAGCGGAGACGGGTGTGTGCGCGCCGGCGCGGGCACCGAGGTCCAGGCTGACGGCCGCGGCAACACCGTTGGGCATCAGCATGGGCACCGTCATCGGCAGGACCCGGCGCGGGCCCTTTTCCTTCAGCGTGTCCCAGGCATCAAGAAGCGTCCAGACGCCACCGATGCCGGTGGCAAACGCGACAGCCAGCCGGTCCTGGTCGAATTCGGTGATGCCCGAATCGGCCCAGGCTTCGCGGGCGGCGATGACGCCGAACTGGGTGGACGGGTCCATCCGCTTTGCTTCGACACGGCTGAGAACGTCCAGCGCAGGGGTGCTGCAGCGTGCGGCGAAGTGGACGGGGAGCTCGTACTTGGCGACCCAGTCGTCCTCAAGGGTGCGGGCACCGGAGACCCCTTTGAGGGCGTTGTTCCACATCGTGGGTACATCGCCGCCGATGGGCGTGGTGGCACCCAGACCGGTAATGACTACTTTGCGCGTCATGGGATCACTCTTTCGTCGGTGGGGAATCCGCCTGCACCTGTCGCAGGGTCCCGCACATATTGATGATCGGCCAGTCCCGGTCGGGGTTCTGCGCCGGATAAAAACGGCGGGCTGCCGGTCCGGTCATTCCGGACCGGCAGCCCTGCCAAGCCGTAAGACGGCGAAAAGCCTGGTGTTAGGCCTGGGCTCCGGCGATGAAGCTGACGGCGTCGCCGACGGTCTTGAGGTTCTTGACCTCTTCGTCCGGGATGCGCACGCCGAACTTTTCCTCGGCGTTGACCACGATGGTCATCATGGAGATGGAGTCGATGTCCAGGTCCTCGGTGAAGGACTTGTCCAG
>NZ_CP081950.1:0-1416 GCF_019823085.1 Pseudomonas sp. DR48
CGGTTAGCCGCAAGGCGAAGCTGAGAATTTAAGCCCCAGTAAACGGCGGTGGTAACTATAACCATCCTAAGGTAGCGAAATTCCTTGTCGGGTAAGTTCCGACCTGCACGAATGGAGTAACGACTTCCCCGCTGTCTCAACCATAAACTCGGCGAAATTGCAGTACGAGTAAAGATGCTCGTTACGCGCAGCAGGACGGAAAGACCCCGAGACCTTTACTATAGTTTGGTATTGGTGTTCGGAGTGGCTTGTGTAGGATAGGTGGGAGACGTTGAAGCCCGGACGCCAGTTCGGGTGGAGTCATCGTTGAAATACCACTCTGGTCACTTTGGACATCTAACTTCGGCCCGTAATCCGGGTCAGGGACAGTGCCTGATGGGTAGTTTAACTGGGGCGGTTGCCTCCTAAAAAGTAACGGAGGCGCCCAAAGGTTCCCTCAGCCTGGTTGGCAATCAGGTGTCGAGTGTAAGTGCACAAGGGAGCTTGACTGTGAGAGAGACATCTCGAGCAGGGACGAAAGTCGGGACTAGTGATCCGGCGGTACATTGTGGAATGGCCGTCGCTCAACGGATAAAAGGTACCTCGGGGATAACAGGCTGATCTTGCCCAAGAGTCCATATCGACGGCATGGTTTGGCACCTCGATGTCGGCTCGTCGCATCCTGGGGCTGGAGTAGGTCCCAAGGGTTGGGCTGTTCGCCCATTAAAGCGGTACGCGAGCTGGGTTTAGAACGTCGTGAGACAGTTCGGTCCCTATCCGCTGCGCGCGCAGGAAATTTGAGAAGGGCTGTCCTTAGTACGAGAGGACCGGGACGGACGAACCTCTGGTGTGTCAGTTGTACTGCCAAGTGCACCGCTGATTAGCTACGTTCGGATGGGATAACCGCTGAAAGCATCTAAGCGGGAAGCTCGCTTCAAGATGAGATTTCCATACACATTTATGTGTGAGAGGCCCCCAGCCAGACCACTGGGTTGATAGGCCGGATGTGGAAGCGAGGACTAACGACTCGTGAAGCTGACCGGTACTAATAGGCCAACAACTTACACCACACAGATACATACAAAACTCTGCTTGCGTCCACTATGTGGTTCCCAACCAACAACCCCCCAACACGGGTTTGATACGGCACGGAACCACCACAACTAAATAACAACACACACCATGTTGTAACCACAAGACTTCCCACCAACCCCCCAGGGTTGGCCGGGTACAAGGGTTACGGCGGTCATAGCGTGGGGGAAACGCCCGGTCCCATTCCGAACCCGGAAGCTAAGACCCACAGCGCCGATGGTACTGCACCCGGGAGGGTGTGGGAGAGTAGGTCACCGCCGGAACAACTATTAATGGTCGAGGCCCCAACCACACGGTTGGGGCCTCCCACATTTAACCCGAAAAACCGAAGGACCCTTAGTGGGC